>NZ_PNXY01000037.1 GCF_002879865.1 Paraburkholderia rhynchosiae | reverse complement strand
CCATGCCGCCTAGCACCACGCACGCCAGCACCACGATCGACTCCGGTAGCGTGAACGATTCCGGCGACACGAAGCCCTGAAACGCGCCGAACATCGCGCCCGACAGGCCGCCGAACGACGCGCCCATCGCGAACGCGAGCAGTTTCACGTTACGCGTGTTGATGCCCATCGCCTTGGCGGCGATTTCGTCTTCGCGAATCGCGGCCCATGCACGGCCGATACGCGAGTGCTGCAAACGCGTACAGACCCAGATCACGAGCAGCGCGGCAAGCACGAACAGGTAGTAGTACGAGTACACCGACGGGAACTGGAAGCCGAACAGCGAGTGCGTCTGCGCGAGACTGAAGTCGCCCAGGTGCACCGAATCGATCCCGGTATGCCTTTCGGGCCGTTGGTGATGTTCACCGGACGGTCGAGGTTGTTCAGGAAAATCCGGACAATTTCCCCGAAGCCCAACGTCACGATGGCGAGGTAATCGCCTCGCAGACGCAGCGTCGGCGCACCGAGAATCACGCCGAAAAACGCCGCCACCGCCATCGCGCACGGCACGATGATGAGGAACGGCACGTGCAGCCCGTTCGGTGCGAGATGCGCGATCCACTCGAACTGCGAGGTCAGATGCGGCGAAGACAACAGCGCCGCGGTATAGGCGCCCACTGCGTAGAAGGCGATATAACCCAGGTCGAGCAGGCCGGCAAAGCCGACCACGACATTGAGACCGAGTGCCAGCATCACGTACAGCATCGCGAAGTCGAGCACGCGAACCCAGTAGTTGCCGCCGGCGGTGCCGATGATCATCGGCGCAGCGATCACGAAGAAGGCGGTGATGATGCCGACGGTCAGCGTCTTCGCCAGGTTCTTCTCGGGAATGAGCGTCGTGGACGGCTCGATCGGTTGAATTGAGGTCATTTGATTTACTCCTTGGCCTGGATCAAGCGCGATCCGCAACGCGTTCGCCGAGTAGACCCGACGGACGGAACACCAGTACGATGATCAGCACGATGAACGCAAACACGTCCTGATAGTTACTGCCGAACACGCCACCGGTCAGGTTGCCGATATAGCCGGCGCCCAACTGTTCGATCAGCCCCAGAATCACGCCGCCTACCATCGCACCGCCGAGATTGCCGATACCGCCGAGCACCGCCGCGGTAAAGGCCTTCAGGCCGGGGATGAAGCCCATATAGAAGTGCGCGTTGCCGTATTCGGACGCGATCATCACGCCGGCCAGTGCGGCGAGCGCCGAGCCGATCATGAAGGTCGCCGAGATCACGAAGTTCGGGTTCACGCCCATCAGCGACGCGACGCCCGGGTTCTCGGCGATGGCGCGCATGGCGCGGCCGAGCCTGGTCTTGTGCACCAGCAGCAGCAGGCCGCCCATCACGAGGAACGCCACCACGATGATCACGATCTCGGTCATCGAGATCACGGCGCCCGGCGTTGTGTCGGTGGCCTTGATCACGTTGATCGGGTCGGTGGGCAACAGCTGCGGGAACGGCAGCGGGTTGCGCGACCAGATCATCATGGCCAGCGTTTGCAGCAGGATCGACACGCCGATCGCGGTGATCAGCGGAGCGAGACGCGGCGCTTTACGTAACGGCCGGTAGGCCACGCGCTCGATCGTGTAGCCGACTGCCGCGCACACGATGGCCGCGATAATCAACGCGATGATGAGCGTTGGCACATTACCAAGGCCGGGGAAGTGGTTCTGAAGCACGCCAATGGCCGAGAGCGCAACCATCGCGCCCACCATCAACACATCGCCGTGAGCGAAGTTGATGATGCCCAGAATGCCGTAAACCATCGTATAGCCCAGTGCGATGATGGCATAAACGCTGCCAAGCACCAATCCGTTGAGGATCTGCTGGATGAGGATATCCATTGCGATTAAGATTGCGAAAATTTGCGGCAGTACCGCGATAAAAGAAACACAGCTGCTGATTTGCGAACAGGAGCTGCACACACCAACGCGAATCCCGAGGAAAAACATTCCTTCGCTTAACGTACAGGAACTTGACGTTTCCGAACCATTCGCTTCGTGGCTTTTAGCGTGCGCCTTCAAACTGCTTATTAACGCGCTAATAGCACCCATCGAGTTATATCGAAATAGGTGATCCTTTAAGTGCATTAACTTATTGCTAATTTCAATAGATAATGAACTTCAGGCTATCGTCAGATACCCCTCTGATTCGCTCTCCTTCACTTTTCAGAGGCAGGGAAACTTCGTAGAGCGCACGCCTGTGGATGGTTACGCAACGGCACAAACCGCTGCGTCGAATTGTCGAGAGCATCAATGTCTCCTGTTGGTATGTCATATACCCATCCGTGAAGGTTCAAACGGCACTGTGCGATTGCCAGTGCTACAGATGGGTGGGTTTGGATATTCGCGAGCTGCGCTACGACGTTATCTTGTACCAATGCGTGAAGTTGCGTGGCCGGTGACTCGTAGGTCCGCGATGCATTGACTAAACGCGCGGCGTCCGCGTATCGCAACCAGCTCCCGACAGCAGGAATGTGGTCCAGACATTTGCAGGACGCGATTGCATTCATGGCGCCGCAGTCTGAATGTCCGCAAATTACAATATCGCTTACATTCAGCACCTGGACGGCATATTCAACTGTCGCTGACACCCCACCTGGTTCAGGCCCGTAAGACGGTACGATGTTTCCGGCATTGCGTATAACGAACATATCACCTGGCTCGCGCTGTGTTAGCAGTTCAGGAACAACGCGGCTGTCCGAGCAGGTAATGAAAAGCACGTTCGGACTTTGTTTTTTGGCTAGCTCTTTAAAAAGCGCCGAGCGCTTTGGAAAAATGTTCTTCTGAAACTCAGCAATTCCATCGATGATGTCTTGCACCGTACTACTCCTATCTTCGATAAGGGGATAGAGCGATGCGCCTCGCGGGGATTCGCGAGGTCAGCAAGTCCTGGGTCCTGACGACTCTCGCTTATGAAGCGACCTGCTTGCACATGACACGCACGGCGCGATCCGCTGAAGAACTTCTGGACGAGATGTTCAAGCGCGACTACATAAATCTACCGCAGGTCTTTGGAACAACGGTCGGCTCGTCAATGCGATACTGCGCCGGTCAACTCAGGTACGATGTCAAACAGATCGCCGACAACACCGTAATCGGCGACGCTGAAAATTGGCGCTTCCGGGTCCTTGTTGATGGCGACGATCACCTTCGAGTCCTTCATCCCGGCCAGATGCTGGATCGCGCCCGAGATGCCGACGGCCACATACAGTTGCGGCGCGACGATCTTGCCGGTCTGGCCGACCTGATAGTCGTTCGGCACGAAGCCGGCATCCACCGCCGCACGCCATGCGCCCAGCGCCGCGTTCAGCTTGTCGGCCAGCGGCTCGAGAACCTTCGTGTAGTTCTCACCGCTGCCCAGCCCGCGGCCACCCGACACGATGATCTTCGCCGAGGTCAGTTCCGGACGATCCAGCTTCGTCACTTCACGGCTCACGAATTGCGACAGACCGGTATCGGCTGCGGCTTCGATCTTCTCGACCATTGCGCTGCCGCCTTCTGCTGCAACCGGGTCGAAACCGGTCGAGCGGACCGTGATGACCTTAATCGGGTCCTGAGATTGAACCGTTGCGATCGCGTTGCCCGCGTAGATCGGACGCTCGAACGTGTCGGCGCTATCCACTGCGGTGATGTCGCTGATCTGCGCGACGTCGAGCTTCGCAGCGATACGCGGCGCGATGTTCTTGCCGTAAGCGGTCGCCGGCGCGAGGATGTGCGAGTAGTTCTTCGCAATGTTCAGCACCGTCGCTTCGACGTTTTCAGCGAGGCCTGCTTCGAGTTGCGGCGCGTCGGCCAGCAGCACTTTCGAAACGCCTGCGATCTTCGCGGCCGCATCTGCTGCGGCTTGCGCGTTGTGACCGGCCACCAGCACGTGAATGTCACCACCGATCTTCTGCGCCGCTGCAATCGTGTTCAGCGTCGCGGCCCTGATCGACGCGTTGTCGTGTTCTGCTAATACAAGATTCACCAGATTCGTCATTTGCTCTGTCTCCGCGTTCTACTTAAAGCACCTTGGCTTCGGTCTTCAGCTTCTCCACCAGCGTCTTCACATCCGGCACCTTCACACCGGCGGAGCGCCTGGGCGGCTCGACGACTTTTAGCGTCTTCAGGCGCGGCGTGACATCGACGCCGAGGTCTTCCGGCTTGATCGTTTCCAGCGGCTTCTTCTTCGCCTTCATGATGTTCGGCAGCGTCACGTAGCGCGGCTCGTTCAGGCGCAAATCGGTCGTGACCACGGCGGGCAGCGTCAGCGACAGCGTTTCCGCGCCGCCGTCGACTTCGCGTGACACCGTCGCCTTGCCGTCTGCCACGACAACCTTCGAGGCGAACGTGGCCTGCGGCAGGTTCGCCAGCGCGGCCAGCATCTGGCCGGTCTGGTTCGAATCGTCGTCGATCGCCTGCTTGCCGAGGATCACCAGCGACGGCTGCTCCTTGTCAACCAGCGCCTTCAACAGCTTGGCGACAGCCAGCGGCTGCAGCTCTTCATTCGACTCGATCAGGATCGCGCGGTCCGCGCCGATCGCCAGCGCGGTACGCAGCGTTTCCTGCGCTTGCGCCACACCCGCCGACACGGCGATGACCTCCGTGGCTACGCCTGCTTCGCGCAGACGCACTGCTTCTTCAACCGCGATTTCGTCGAACGGATTCATCGACATCTTCGCGTTCGCGATGTCGACACCCCTGCCGTCCGACCTGACCCGGACCTTCACGTTGTAATCGACCACTCTCTTCACTGCCACAAGAATCTTCATCTCAACTTCCTCTTCCGTTAGCCGTAGCTGCCCTCAAGCATGACAACGCGATGGACAACCGCAACGTATCTTTGGCAACCAACGTCCATTCATTCCAGGCACCGCAACGCCTTGACGATCGTCATATCTCTCTGGCCACGTCGCTCGTCGCCTCATCCGTGGTCAATTGTCGACATGGAAATCATTCGATCCCACTGTATATTGACGCGGTTCCGTCGAGCTTCGCTTCATGCAAAGGCAACGAGTCCCGTTGGAAAGATCCCCTCATCCAACATGATGGTTCCAGATCTTTCGAATCACGGCCCCACTTTCTGACGGTCAAAAACAAAAGAAAAGCGACTTTTTTCCATCGTAAAACATGCGTAAAAGTGATCGTCCCAAGAACCTCGTCCAACCAGCACGGGAAAGTAGCATCTACTCAATGCGATAGAGAGGGAATGATCATCTTCCCCTGCCCAAGCCCACCTCGTCATGCGTCGCGAAGTTGCGAAGTGGAAGCAAAATCGAAAGAATTTCGGGCACCGCCAAATCATGAAAGAAAGTCGGTCTACGGAACCACTATGAGGCGTCGCAAACGCGGTACGAGAATCAGTTCGCCCTTTGAACACACAGTACGTGCGATGAACGCTAGCCGTCTACAGACATGTGCGCTTTTGAATTCGATTGAATTTTCACCCGGCGTGAGCGTTGCTTTTTCAGCTCCGTCACCACGGATACCTGAGACTTCGCCGCGCGAATCGCCGAATCGAAATCGGGTTCAGTCGCGACGTGTTTATGGTCAACACTTACCAACCAGCCGCTACTCGAGCGACACCACCGCAAACGCCCTTCGTCAATTAAGGCCGAAAACCATCGCCAAAGAACAGCGTCCTCTTCATTCGCCGCCTTTGCCGCTTCGATCCGTGGCGAGTGGTGAAATTCGTCTTTGATATTTATCGACCCCATAGCGTCGTTACGGCATCCGGGTTATGACCGTGCGTGACGGAGAAATAGCATTCAGGTTGCCGGAGCGCAGAGCGTCAATCTCAGCGACGCATTGCGCTCCTGCTGTCGTTCAGGCCAGTTGACTATTCGCCGCAAACTTGTCGATATTGTCGATGAGTTGAGCAGCCAGTCCCTGTTGTCCTTCGATCGATGCCCTTCCGCAAAACGACGTCCGATTAATAGACGCCTTTTTCCACGATCTCCTCACCCCGTTCGAATCGATAAGGATCGAGCGCAGACAGATCGAGAGAGCGATATTCACCGTACGTGATGAGTTCCGCCAATCCTCTACCGACACCAGGGCTGTGCATAAGGCCATGGCCGCTGAAACCCGTTGCGAGATAGAGGTTTTGATAACCCATCTGACCAACGAGACCGTTATGGTCGATGGTGTTGAATTCGTAATACCCGGCCCACGCGCGCTCGATGCGCAACGCCTCAAATGCGGGGATACGCTCAGCAAGGGTCGGCCAGATGAATTCCTCGAACGCGCCGAAATCCGGATCCAACGGCAGATCGTCGAAGTCCAACTCAGGCTTCGGAGAAAGATTCAGGATGAAGTGATTTTGCTCGGGCCGCACGTAGATGCCGGTTGTATCCATCAGAATAGGAAAATCAGTGAATCTCGTCGGGCACGACACCATGTACACGGTGCGCCGACGCGGTCTAACCGAAATTTCCAAGCCCATCGTGGCGGCCAGCTTGCCCGACCACGGGCCCGCTGCATTAACGAAGATTTCGCCTTCGACGCGGGTGCCATCGGCGAAACGGGCTGCCAGCACCCGGTCCCCCTCGATATCGAAGCCCGTCACATCATTGGTGACGAATTTGACGCCGGCCTCCCGCGCGCGGGACTTAAAGAGCTGCATCAGACTGTAGCCGTCGAACCAGCCTTCACCCGACAAGCCGCGTACCGCATACGACAGGTCGTCAACCTGCAGCCACGGGCATTCTTTCTTCAGTTCTTCTGGCTCATACTCTTTGACCTGCGCACCGTAAGAGCGGGCAATTTCGCTTCGTTCGCGAAGCCCTGCTTCCTGATTGGCTTTCGCCAGAAATAGATAACCTCTGGGGGTCAGGGAAACCTGTTGTGCCACATCCGCTTCACCAGCCATGAACTGGTATCCGAATTGCGAAAGCTGGATGTTAATGGGAGTCGAAAACTGCTGACGCAGAGAACTCGTAGACAAAGCCGACGAAGCGCGTTCATATGTCTGATCGCGCTCGATCACGATGATCGGGCGTTTCGAGTCCTGACTGGAAAGAAAATAGGCAAGCGAACAGCCCATCACGCCACCGCCAACAATGATAATCGGCTTCACGGGTACGACTCCAATCTGGATTCAGTTAAAAAATCCTGCTGCGGCAATACGCGCTCTGTCGCGTCAGGGAGCGCTGGCATGCAGTTTCGACTCGAGATAATGGATGGTGACACCGCCTTTCTCGAATTCCGCATCATTCATCAAATCGCGGTGCAAAGGAATATTGGTTTTGATTCCCTCTACCGAGAATTCACGCAGCGCGACGCGCATCCGCTGCATTGCATGCGCGCGGGTCTGCCCATATGCAATCAGCTTTCCGATCATCGAGTCATAGTACGGCGGGACCTCATATCCCGCGTACGCATGCGAATCGACGCGGATACCTGGTCCCCCCGGGATATGCCATTGCTCGATCTTTCCCGGCATAGGCATGAAGGACACAGGATCCTCCGCGTTTATCCGACACTCGATGGCATGGCCGCGAATGCCGATGTCGCCTTGGCTAAACGAAAGCCGCTCGCCCGCCGCAACAAGGATCTGCTCGCGTACAATATCGATGCCCGTCACCATCTCGGTGACCGGATGCTCTACCTGCACTCGCGTATTCATTTCGATAAAGTAGAAAGCGCCATCTTCATAGAGGAACTCGAATGTTCCCGCGCCGATATATCCCATCTGTCGACAGGCTTCGGCACACTGCTCGCCCACCTTCGAAATCTGGTTACGGTCAATATGCGGCGCCGGGGACTCCTCGATCACCTTCTGATGCCGGCGCTGCAGCGAACAATCACGCTCGCCGAGCCACACTGCCTGCCCGTGCGAATCGGCAAGCACCTGGATCTCGACGTGGCGCGGCTTCTCCAGAAACTTCTCCATGTACACTTCCGGATTGCCAAACGCCCTGCCAGCCTCTTCGCGCGTCATCGTGACGGCGGGCAAAAGTTCGTCCCGCTCGCGGACGATTCTCATCCCCCGTCCGCCGCCACCGCCAGCGGCCTTGATGATGACCGGATAGCCGATACGATCCGCCTCCGCCAATGTCTCGTCCGAATTTTGCGTCAGCGCGCCGCGCGAGCCGGGTACACAAGGCACGCCTGCTTTCAGCATCTCTGCTTTCGCCGATACCTTGTCGCCCATCAGCCGGATCGTTTCGGCGCGCGGCCCGATGAAACCCAGGCCCGACTCGGTGACCCGCTGCGCGAAGAGAGCGTTTTCCGACAGGAATCCGTACCCCGGGTGGACCGCGTCGCTCTTCGTGGCCTCGGCAGCGCCGATCACCGCCGCCATATCGAGATAGCTCCTCGACGACTGCGCCGGGCCAATGCAGATCGCCTGATCCGCCAGCTTTACGGATCGCGCATTGCGATCGCCCTCGGAGAACACGCTGACAGAACGGATCCCCAATTCGCGGCACGCACGCTGAATCCGGAGCGCGATCTCACCGCGATTTGCAATCAGGATCTTTTGAAACATTCTTTGGGCTCCGAATCTCAGTTCAATGCAAACAGCGGTTGCCCGGCCGTCACGACGTCGCCGTTCTTGACGAGTATGGCGGCGATCGTGCCTTCGACATCGGCTTCGATCTCGTTCAGCATCTTCATGGCTTCAATGATGCAAAGCGGCTTGCCCGGACGGATGGGGGTGCCTACTTCGACGAATGGCGGATCCTCTGGCGATGCACACGCGTAGAACACGCCTGTCACCGGCGAACAGAACACGCGAGCGGCCTCGTCGGCAGGAGCCGCTACCGACGTCGAGGCTTTCTCGACACTTCCCGGATTGATCCGGAGCAGGATCGCGGGGTCTGATTTGCATCCGTCCGATTTCAACGTAATCGTCGAATCTCCCTCTCTCAACTTCAGATAGGAGATGTCGGTTTCCGACATCAGTTGAATTAACTGCAGTACTTTTTCAGAGTCCACACTGACGCTCGCTTAGAAATTTCTTCGTTTCGTCTCGCGTCGCAAGACGAAGCTTCCGCAACGGCTCACCGCGCAAAGGTTCTGGACACCGGCTGCACGACGATGCCGTTCTCGACCAGTCGCGAGCGCACGATCTTCGCCATCGTCACCGCGCCCTCGGTGTCACCATGTACGGTCACCGTGTCGAGCTTGACGGCAACCTTCTTTCCCGAAATCGACGTAACGCATTTGTGGTCGATCATGTCGATTACCCGCTGGGCGGCCAGCTCCGCGTCGTGGATCACTGCACCCGGGAGCCTGCGTGATACGAGGTGCCCCTCGTCGGTGTACGCACGATCTGCGAATACTTCCCGAACCAGATTCAGACCGCCACGCTCCGCTGCGGATTCGCCTTCCGTGTTAGGTGGCACCACAAACAGGAGTTCTCGATCGACTGCCTTGACCGCTCGAACAACAGCGTCGGATATCTCACGGTCCGTGAACATCAGGTTACCGAGCGCACCATGCACTTTGAAGTGGCTCACATTTGCCCCCGCAGCGCGTGCGATGGCCTGCAATGCGCCGATCTGATACGCGATCAGATTCTCAATCGTCCGCATCGAATCGCCAACGATGGTCCGGCGCCCGAAACCCCAGATGTCGTTGAAACCCGGATGTGCTCCAATATCGACGCCGCGCTTCATTGCCGCGACTACCGTCTTGTGCATCACGTCGGGATCGCCGGCGTGGAAGCCACATGCGATGTTCGCCGACGAAACGATATCGAGCATTGCCTCGTCGTCGCCCAGCTTATAGACGCCGAAACCCTCGCCGAGATCGGAATTCAGATCGATTTGGTTCACGCCCCCTCTCCTTGCAATTCATATACGTCGGTGCCGTAACCAACGAGCGAGCCATCCGGCCAGATCTGCTTGCCGATGACCCCATCCCGCGGCGATGAGACCGGCAGAAGGACGCCGCCGTTTGCAACGAAGCCCACAATATCGCTGGCCCTGACACTCGAACGCTCAACGTTCACTTCGCGAAAGGCCGGGTGTTGACCGTAAAAAATGCCCGCGTGAGGTGACTGCACGAAGTCGCCTTTGCTACGGCCGGACCCAGCACGATCGTGAGTCAACACGCTGAGGGGTTCGGGCGACCTGCCGGCCTGATCCGATCCGCGCCGCACCTCCAGCGAGAAGCCGGGTTTCCTTAGCCGCAACTCGCGCACGCCGGATTGAGACAAGCTGCCGATAATCTTCTCGAGATCTGGAATATTCATCTCACTCTCCAGAGTGAATTCTCGATCTGCGACACGTATCGATTAACACTCGTTGAGGCAAGCACGGCGTCCTGCACCGAGACCTCTTCAAAACGAACCTGTGAACCAATCGGAGTCTGCGCAAGTCGCCATAGATCCGCCTCGATCACGGTTCCGATCTTCGGGTATCCGCCCGACGTCTGACCATCACTCATGATGACAATAGGTCGTCCGGAAGGCGGCACCTGGATGACCCCGGGAAGGATGCCGTGCGACAGCATCTCCACCGGTTGCTTGAACTCCACTTCGGGGCCTTCGAGTCGATAACCGATCCGGTTGCTGTCCGGCGTCACATTCCAGCCGGTATTCCAGAAGGTCTCGAGTCCGGCTTCACTAAACCGGTCGAATTCAGCGCCGGGCATCACGCGCACGCTCCTGTTACTCGTGGGTACGAGGTCAGTCAATGCGACGTCGGGAGGCATCACGCCGAAGCCGCTCTCGCTTGCCGCCAGCGGTGAGTTCGTCGGCTCGCCCACGCCCAACACGTCGCCGCGTTTCAGACAACGACCTTCGTGTCCACCGAGGCCACTTTTGATATCGGTGCTGCGGGAACCCAGCACGTCCGGGACTGCCAGTCCACCGTGTACGGACAAATAAGCACGCACTCCCGATAACGGCGCACTCACCGTGAGCGTTTGTCCCGCCTCGACAACAAACGACCACCATGGCGGGATCTTTTTCTCATCGACAGTGATCGGGCAAGCAGCGCCACTCAGCGCAACACGTACGCGCTTGCCAAAACGTAGCTTCACCGGGAAAACGGTCATTTCGAGCGATGCGACGCCAGCATCGTTTCCGCACAGAACATTGCCGACCCGGTACGCCAGTTGATCCATGGCGCCCGCAAGGCCGAGCCCGAGGTTGCGATACCCTCGCCTGCCTTCGTCCTGTATCGAGCATAGAGGGCCGACTGTCAGTATTTCGATCACGTTTCAACTCTCTCGATCTGGAACCGGACGGTATCTCCCGGGGCGAGTAGTGCCGGCGGCTGCCTATCGGCCTGGAAGAAGTCCAGGTCCGTCTTGCCGATCAAACGCCAGCCGCTCGGCGACGTTTGCGCTATGACGCCAGTTTGCATTCCTCCGATAGCGACCGTTCCAGATGGTGCGCTCAGACGAGGCTTCGCCAATCGAGGTGAGTGCAGTTGCTGGGGGAGCCCCCCGAGATACCCGAAACCTGCGTGCGCACCCAGGAAGAACACCTTGTACTCACCCGACGCATGGAGCGCTGCCGTATCCGTCAAACTCTTCCCAGCCCGCCCGGCCACATATTCGAGGTCAGGTCCATACTCGCCGCCGTACGCGACCGGAACGTCGACGACCTTGCCGGTCACAGACAAAGGCATAGTGCGGGGCCATTCGGCACGAATCTGCTCCGCCACTTCCCACGGTTCGTCGACACGGCGTTCCAAGATCACGAGGAGATTATTCATTCCTGGAATGACCTCTTCCACGGAGGGCCATTTGCTCACCGACATTGCCAACGCCCAGAACAGCGTTTGCTGGCTCAGACTGAGCGGCTCAGTGCTTTCGCAAAGGATCGCCGAGCTTCCCATGTAGCTCAGTTTCAGCGATCCTGGAGTACAACTTCCCGCCACGACATTGTCCTTTTTAGATTTGATCCTGCTGCGCGAAGGCGCTATCGGAGATCAGCGCACGCGCGAACGATGCGATTGCAGCCTTCGACAATTGCGTCGTTCGACGTCGCGAATGACAGACGCAGATACGGAGACAAGCCGTAAGCGGTACCATCCAACGTCGCCACGCCAGCGTGTTCGACAAGATATTGGACCACATCGAGATCTGTCCGGATCGCTTTTCCGTCAGGCGTCTTCTTACCGATCAGGTCACGAACAGAGGGAAACAGATAGAACGCACCTTGTGGCACGCTAACGGTGATCCCTTTCGCGTCCCGAAGAAGAAAGGCCACTAGTTCGGCACGCTCCGCGAAGATTCGCGAAATTTCGTCGGGCCGCGGGCCTGCAAACGCCGCGACCGCTGCAGCCTGACTGATCGAACTGGGACATGTCGTGCTCTGTGTGATCAGCTTTCCGATCGCATCGATCAGCGGACGCGGACCTGCGCCATAGCCGATTCGCCAGCCGGTCATCGCGTACCCCTTCGATACACCGCTCACGAGAAGATGTCGCTCAGCAACGCAGGGAATCGCGGCGATCGGCGAAACGTGCGTTCTGCCGCCGAACACAAAGTGCTCGTAAATCTCGTCAGACAATAGCCACACATGTGGATGACGCTCTAGCACCGCACCGATCCGCTCGAGTTCTTCCCGCGCATAAACCACCCCGGTCGGGTTATTCGGCGTGTTGAGGAAGAGCCATTTCGTTTTCGGTGTGATCGCGGCTTCGAGCGCTTCAGGTTGCAGCTTGAAACCGTCGGCCTCTTCGCAGGTAACGATCACGGGCACACCATCGTTCAACGCGACCATGTCGGGGTAAGAAACCCAGAACGGAGCGGGAATGATGACTTCGTCGCCCGGGTTCAGCGTCACCGTCAGCGCATTGAACAATACATGCTTGCCGCCGCCGCCAACGACGACGTTTTCGGGGCGGTATTCAAGCGAGCTGTCTCGCCGCAGACTGTCAGCGATCGCCTGACGCAAAGGTGCGATTCCGCTTGACGCCGTGTACTTGGTTTCACCACGGTCAAGCGCTTTGATCGCCGCATCCACGATATACGCAGGCGTCGGAAGGTCCGGTTCCCCGATCGTGAAATCGATAATATCTCGACCTTCCGCACGAAGCCGGTCGACGAGCGCCTTGGCGGCAATACTCGGGGACGGTTTGACACGATTGATACGATTCGAAAGCATTGCTTGATTCATTGGGCTTTGTTCCCATCGTTAAACCATGTGCCGGATCGCGTTTCAATTGGGGTCGCATGCGGCCCCGTGGAAACGATCGATGTGGATGCAAACACGCGGCAGGCGACCAGATCGCATGCGGTGCCACAGCCTTTAGGCTCCGCTTAGTTGCCTTCCATCGAGCGTCAACGAAACGATAAGGCTCCGTAAAAAATGAAAAAAGCGATTTTTTTTGATCGTATAATATTTCTTTTTTTCATACTGGACGCCGTCATGCTTACCTTCAAACAGCTGGAGGCTCTTTACTGGATAGTGCAGCTTGGCTCATTCGAGGCAGCGGCTGCCAAGTTGAACGCGGGCCAGTCGGCCATCTCCAAACGTATTCAGGAACTCGAGAGCACCTTTGACATCGAGTTGTTCGATCGCACACGCCGCAGCGCCAAACTCACCGAACGAGGCGAAGAACTTTTCTACCACGCCAAAGATCTCCTCGATCGGCGAGACGCAGCAATCGAGCGCGTGAGCACGAAAGATCTGCTGGTGCGCAAGCTCAGTATTGGCGTCACCGAACTTACCGCTCTGACTTGGCTTCCCCAGCTGGTCGAAGCCATTCGCCGCGCGTACCCTCGCGTTACAGTCGAGGCAGAAGTGGATCTAGGCTCTCCTTTGCGCGACCGGCTCGCCGCCGGCACGATCGATCTCATCGTTGTCCCTGATGCGCCGATCTCCGATCGCTTCGTTTCGATTCCTCTTGCTGCCGTTGAGAATGCCTGGATGTGTGTCCCCACGCTGGTCCCTGAGAGCAGAGTGGTGCCTCTCGCCGAGATATCTCAATTCCCCCTGCTGACTCAAGGCATGTCATCGGGTACCGGAGCAACTTACACGCGCTTTCTTCAAGATAATGGTGTGAGGGTCACGAAGGCGCTCTCGAGCAACAATCTCGTTGCGCAAATCGGCCTGACGCTTTCAGGCCTCGGCGTCAGCTACCTTCCCAAAGAATGTCTCAGCTACCTCATCGAAAATGGCTTGCTCGGGACCATTGAGACGGAGCCGCCGTTACCTCCGGTCAAATACGTTGCGATGTACCGAAGCGATCATCCGAACTCGCTCAATCACGAGGTTGCACAGCTGGCGTCCGAATGCTGCGATTTCGGGAGAATCCTGCTCAAGGCATAACGAGGGGGCTTTTTTCCAAGTCAATCACGCCTCCTGTCCCGGCAGAAAAAAAGCAATACATGACATTAGAAAAGTTCGCTTTTTTTTGCTTGATCAGTGACATATCGTGCGTTGGTGAAACAGCCCGAGCCGTTTTTCTAGGCATGCGACATCCATCCATGTCTCATGGATTCGCGATCTCGTCCGGGCGTTTTCTCGACTAACGACAAACCGGTTCTTGGGAGTTCGAATGATTGGCTTTAAGATTCACGCACGAGCGCGTAAGGCAGACAGTCGCATTGTGGAGCAGTTTCGCAATCTGCCGGTGGCTAATGTCAGCGACGTCATGTCGCGTATGACGGCCGGCGGCGCGGCACTGCGCCCAATGCATGACGGCACTCCGATGGTAGGTCCTGCATTGACCGTCAAGTGTCGCCCGGGCGACAACCTGATGGTGCACAAAGCGCTCGATCTGGCTGAACCGGGTGACGTGGTGGTGGTAGACGCCGGCGGAGATTTGACGAATGCCCTGATTGGCGAATTGATGACTTGGTTTGCTGCCAGCAGGAAGCTGGGCGGGATCGTGATCAATGGTGCGATCCGCGACGCGGCTACCATTAAAAAGAACCCGTTTCCCGTCTACGCTGCGGGTGTCACGCATCGCGGCCCCTACAAGGACGGTCCGGGTGAAATTAACGTGACGGTTGCTCTTGACGGCATGTGCATCGAGCCCGGCGATCTGGTTATCGCCGACGCGGACGGCATTCTGTGCGTCCCGTTCGACTATATGGAACAGGTCTACCAGGAAGCGTCGGAAAAACATCACGCCGAAGAAAAGACCATCGTGGAAATTGAGGAAGGCCGACTCGACACGAGCTGGGTTGATGCACGACTTCGCAATCTCGGATGCGAAGGTCTATAGGTTCTTTTCGTCTCCGGTCTGCGGTTGGAGAGGTAGCAGTAGGACTGCCGACCGGACAAAGCGATAGAAAGCACCAATCCATCTGACCAGACCGGTCAATTCAATCTTATTCAATCGATGCCTGGCACCCCTCCGACGGGCGATCGCACTACTTCGCGCCCTTCAATCCTCGAAACTAATCCGCTCTACTAAGCGCATTTAGTCAGATCACTTGTCGATACACCTCTCGATTGCCGCTGCTTCCCCACTGAACGGGTATCGAGCGACCAATAGCAATGAGCGAACCGGGCATAGCCCGTTCGCTCATGCGATAAATGCGAGATCCATTTGCAATGCACATTTCCCCAGGGCCACGGATCGATCACGACCGGTGGCCCCGCGCCACAGATCACTACGAATGTTGCATCAGTTGGCGACTTGCAGTTTGCTGCCGGCAAACTTGTAGATCGTCACCGTAGGACTTTTCAGCTCGCCTGAAGACGTGAACGAGTACTGGCCGACGATGCCGGTGTAGTCGGTGTCGCGCAGTTGTTTCACCACCACATCGCTTTTGGTGCTACCCGCCTTCTGCATCGCAGCGGCCACCATGTTCATCGCGTCGTAAAACACTGCGCTATAGATTTGGGGCTGCGCTTTGAACTTGGATACGTAGGCGTCGTGAAACTTGCCTGTCAAGCTGGTGCCAGCCAAGGGGGATCCGCCGATGGGGCAGCGGACGCTCGCGCTTTGCTCCCCGCCGATCGAGCCGGTGTCCGGATTGCAGATAGCATCGCCTCCCAGCAGCAACGCCTTGATCCCCAAACCGTGCATCTGCTTGACCAGCAGGCCGGCCTGCTGCGAGTAGCCGCCGAAGAAGACGACATCCGGCATGGTGGCGCGGATTTTGGTCAAGATCGCCTTGAAGTCGGTGGCCTTGTCGTTGGTGTATTCCCGATCGACGATGTCGACCCCCGACTGGCGTACCACTTTCTCGAACTCGTCGGCCACGCCACCGCCATAGGCCGTCCGGTCATCGATGATCGCTGCTTTTTTCGCTTTGAGCGAAGCCACCGCATAGCGCGCCATCTCGCCACCGAGCCTCGAATCACTCGGTAAGACCTGAAAGAGGTTGGTCATGCCTTGGCGCGTCACAGCGGGGTTCGTCGCACTGGTGATAACCGGGATTTTCGATGGGCCATACACTGTCGCGGCCGCAAGCGTCACGCCGGAATAGAATGGTCCCATGACCGCATCCACGTGATCGTCAACGAGCTTTTGCGCAACCTGTACGCCAACACGGGGATCGCCCTGATCGTCCTGTGAGTCGAGAATGAAGTTAGCCTTCTTCCCTCCAATCGTCACTCCTTTGGCATTCAACTCGTCGATCGCGAGACGCAAACCATTTTCGGCATCCTTACCAGCGACCGCACCGTTCCCGGTTAGTGGCCCGGAATTCCCGATCTTGACATCGATTGTATCTGCGTGCGCGAGGCCCACGTTCGAGATAGCCAATGCGGCGGCGATAACAGCAAACTTTTTCATTAGTTGCTCTCCAGATTCGCAAGCGTCGGCTTGCCAGCGGACTATGTTTGACATCGACAGTGTTCGCACATGGTGATTACGTGTGCGACCTATCGCCACTCTCAAGTAAACGAAATAGTAGGAAAAGCGATTTTTTTGGATATATTAACATTCCACTGTGGAATGAAAAGCGAGGCCGGCCCGAGACGACGACTCATGAAATAAACGAATGATTAAGTACCGAAAAAAATCACCACTTCGACAAATTCAACGCTGCATAATGAGCCGGTAGTCGCGGCAAATGGCTGCGGTTGAACGATCACCACTACGACGGAGCTTTATCGATGGAGATTCAACGTGTAGATGCGGGAGCCCGACTCAGTCAGGCAGTTAAAGCCGGCGGTCTGGTATTTACCGTTGGTCAGGTTGCCACGAGGACGCCCGGCGCGGATGTTGTGACGCAGGTCAAGGACATCCTGGACCAGATCGACGGCTTGTTGGAGAAAACCGGTAGCAGCAAGGAACTGCTCGTATCCGCGACCGTGTATCTCGCGGATCTGGCGCACTTCAACGATCTCAACTCGGTGTGGGACAAGTGGGTCGTCCCCGGTTCAACGCCAGCCCGCACGACGGTTCACGCACAGCTTCTGTCGCCCGACTACGCGGTCGAAATTGCGGTCGTCGCCGCGGCGCTATAAGCGTCTCCTGCGGATCTGGACGATGCCTCGACACGGTATAGGACGATCGCATCTTGGCAAACCGATCGCATCTTGGCAAACCTAGACTCATGGAAATTGCGATTGCAAGAGCCTGTGGTCAGAGAACGTGCACGATGGTACGTTTTCCATCAGTGGGTCATCACAGGCACCCGCAAGACCGATCTGTGTTGACCCAGCGCTATAAACAGGAGTTCAGGATGAAAGTATTGCTTTTAGGATCCGCCGGCAACATTGGTAAGGAGCTTCGTGCGGGCCTGTACGGCCAGTACAACCTGCTGCGAGTCGCAGATATCGCGCCTCAAGAAGCAGCGCGCGAAGGCGAAGAAGTTGTCACTTTGGATATTCGCGATTTCTCGCAAGTTCAGGCGGCGATGGAAGGCATCGACTGCGTCGTGCATTTCGCAGGTGCGCCTGACGAGGATACTTGGGAGCGCATCCTCACATTGAATATTTCGGGGTGCTTTAACGTCTTCGAGGCCGCCCGCCTCGCGGGTGTCAAGCGCGTGGTGTTTGCAAGCTCGCATCATGCCGTGGGTTTCTCCGATCGCTCGAAGCGAATCGATGCAAATGCTTTACCGCGTCCTGATAGCCGCTACGGAGTTTCCAAGATGTTCGGAGAAGGCTTGGGTCGACTGTATGCGGACAAGCACGGAATGTCCGTCGCGTCGCTGCGTATCGGGTCCTATCGTCCCGACGACGTACCATCGCACCCGCGCCAGCTGATGACATTCATCAGCAAGCGTGACATGGTGCAACTGGTCAAACGATGCATTGACCATCCAGACTTTCACTACGTCGATGTCTACGGGATTTCCGCGAACACCGATGCCCGTTGGGATAACTCCCATGCCGATTTCCTGGGCTATGAACCGCAGGACAACGCAAACGATCATGCTGAGGCAGTGCGAGCACTGAACATAATCGAAAGTGACGTGGAAAAGAGATTCCACGGAGGCTTCCTGACCGCGATCGAGTTCGATGGCGATCTCGACAGGATAGACTAAGCATCCTTTCTCCGAGCACCATGACCAGCGAACTCTGCACGCTCAGGCGTGGCCAACTTGTCGGTTCAGGTCTCGGTTTGGCTTTGCCGATTGTCTTTCGTTCTTTCTGCAGGTCATTTTGGGCTGCATCGTCAAAATTAAGTAGCGTAAAGCGGCCAGGCAACGCAGGGGCCGCTGATCGCCGGAGCTCTTATCGGCGCACTATCGCAATCGATCGGTCTCGCATGGCACACGTCAAACTCGAGGCAATTCTGAGACGTCCATCGTCAATCGTCTCGTGTCTGGCGGAAACACGCACCACGAGCCGTCTTCGTGTCGAAAAAAGATAAGTTCAAGCGTGCCGACAGAACGCGTTGCCTCGACACGGACGCATCTCCACTGTTTGCATCGGATGTGCCTGGATCGCGTGACTCGTGCGCGTGCATCTGACCCAGCACCAAACCATTTCTCCACCACTGATCTCAAGGATCCTTCACGTAAACTCATCGCCCACCTCCATGCTCCATGATTGACTAACTCTGACCCGGAATCAGTAACCGCTGCGGAGTCAGGAGCGTCTTGCGTCTACAACGGTACGTGTGCGAAAAAAGCCCGGGAACACCGGGCAAAGGCTTGCGCTCTCACACGCGAACCTCGGAGATGCATGCGCGCTCTCAAACTTTCGCGGCTCTATGCCACGCTTCATCGTGGTAACTCGCGATTTGCCCTTTCGTCCCATCGCCTACTGACCAGCCGGGCGGCTCGTATCGCGTGATCAAAATTTTCGTCCGTCGCAACGTGCCTGTGATCGACACTCACCAACCAGCTGCCGTCAGCAAGACACCAACGGATACGACGCTCCTCGACCAGGCCTGCAAACCATCGCCAGATGTCTGCGTCCTCTGCATTGACCGCATTCGCGGCGTTTTGCCGGATCTGAGTCGAGATATCCACAGGCACCTCCTTCAGTGAAAGGACTCAAATCTCAAGGAGCCCAGATGCCGGCTACCAGTTCTGGCACGACCGCGAACAGATCGCCGACAACACCGTAATCGGCGACGCTGAAAATTGGCGCTTCCGGGTCCTTGTTGATGGCGACGATCACCTTCGAGTCCTTCATCCCGGCCAGATGCTGGATCGCGCCCGAGATGCCGACGGCCACATACAGTTGCGGCGCGACGATCTTGCCGGTCTGGCCGACCTGATAGTCGTTCGGCACGAAGCCGGCATCCACCGCCGCACGCGATGCGCCCAGCGCCGCGTTCAGCTTGTCGGCCAGCGGCTCGAGAACCTTCGTGTAGTTCTCACCGCTGCCCAGCCCGCGGCCACCCGACACGATGATCTTCGCCGAGGTCAGTTCCGGACGATCCAGCTTCGTCACTTCACGGCTCACGAATTGCGACAGACCGGTATCGGCTGCGGCTTCGATCTTCTCGACCATTGCGCTGCCGCCTTCTGCTGCAACCGGGTCGAAACCGGTCGAGCGGACCGTGATGACCTTAATCGGGTCCTGAGATTGAACCATTGCGATCGCGTTGCCCGCGTAGATCGGACGCTCGAACGTGTCGGCGCTATCCACTGCGGTGATGTCGCTGATCTGCGCGACGTCGAGCTTCGCAGCGATACGCGGCGCGATGTTCTTGCCGTAAGCGGTCGCCGGCGCGAGGATGTGCGAGTAGTTCTTCGCAATGTTCAGCACCGTCGCTTCGACGTTTTCAGCGAGGCCTGCTTCGAGTTGCGGCGCGTCGGCCAGCAGCACTTTCGAAACGCCTGCGATCTTCGCGGCCGCATCTGCTGCGGCTTGCGCGTTGTGACCGGCCACCAGCACGTGAATGTCACCACCGATCTTCTGCGCCGCTGCAATCGTGTTCAGCGTCGCGGCCCTGATCGACGCGTTGTCGTGTTCTGCTAATACAAGATTCACCAGATTCGTCATTTGCTCTGTCTCCGCGTTCTACTTAAAGCACCTTGGCTTCGGTCTTCAGCTTCTCCACCAGCGTCTTCACATCCGGCACCTTCACACCGGCGGAGCGCCTGGGCGGCTCGACGACTTTTAGCGTCTTCAGGCGCGGCGTGACATCGACGCCGAGGTCTTCCGGCTTGATCGTTTCCAGCGGCTTCTTCTTCGCCTTCATGATGTTCGGCAGCGTCACGTAGCGCGGCTCGTTCAGGCGCAAATCGGTCGTGACCACGGCGGGCAGCGTCAGCGACAGCGTTTCCGCGCCGCCGTCGACTTCGCGTGACACCGTCGCCTTGCCGTCTGCCACGACAACCTTCGAGGCGAACGTGGCCTGCGGCAGGTTCGCCAGCGCGGCCAGCATCTGGCCGGTCTGGTTCGAATCGTCGTCGATCGCCTGCTTGCCGAGGATCACCAGCGACGGCTGCTCCTTGTCAACCAGCGCCTTCAACAGCTTGGCGACAGCCAGCGGCTGCAGCTCTTCATTCGACTCGATCAGGATCGCGCGGTCCGCGCCGATCGCCAGCGCGGTACGCAGCGTTTCCTGCGCTTGCGCCACACCCGCCGACACGGCGATGACCTCCGTGGCTACGCCTGCTTCGCGCAGACGCACTGCTTCTTCAACCGCGATTTCGTCGAACGGATTCATCGACATCTTCACGTTCGTGATGTCGACACCCCTGCCGTCCGACCTGACCCGGACCTTCACGTTGTAATCGACCACTCTCTTCACTGGCACAAGAATCTTCATGGTTCCTTCTCCAATCATTTGAACACTAGTGTGCTTACACAAACCAAGGGTTGGAATTCGGCATTCTGGAAGGCCGCATTCCAGAAGCTCGAACGCACACGCAAGCCAACACGGAAAAGATCTGCGCGTGAATGCGCATGGACAAATCCCGTTAACCCCAGCCTAAATGTGTCTTCCGCAATCAGTAATTGAGCGACGACTTTTGCTGATGCACGCTGTCACTCATCAAAGCAAGGTAACTGATCCGCCCTGCTTGCCGCGACGGCTATCCGTTTTCATTAACCTACCAAAACTCGTCACCATGTCAGTCAACTGGCCGGAAACAATCTTCGAGCACTTCAAAGCCGCTGACGTGCGGCAAGTGGCATACGTGCCTGATGCGGGGCACAAACGTCTTATCGAACTCTGTGAAGCTGACGCTGAAATCCATGCCGTCTCGCTGACCACCGAAGAAGAAGGGGTGGCCATGATGGGCGGCGCATGGACTGGCGGCCAGCGTGGCGTACTGCTGCTGCAGTCGAGCGGCGTGGGCAACTGCATCAACATGCTCTCGCTGCAACACGAATGCCGCATGCCCATCGTGATGCTGGTCACCATGCGCGGAGAGTGGGGCGAATTCAATCCCTGGCAAGTCGCCATGGGCAAATCGACCCAGGAGGCCCTCGAATCGGCCGGCGTTTATGTCTACCGCGCGGATGATCCCGCCGCCGTCCCTGAGACCGTACGCGCCGCGCTGGATTTTGGCTACAACACCTCCCGGATGGTCGCCGTCCTGATCGGACAGCGCGTCATCGGCACCAAGAACTTTAATAAGTGAGCACGAATATGACTCAGCAGACGACGCCCCTGAACCGTCGACTGGCGGTGAAGCGGATTCTCCGCGATCGGCAGCAGGACGTTCTGGCAGTGACCAGCCTTGGCAATCCGACCTTCGATGTGGCCGCCGCCGGGGACACGTCACAGAACTTCTATCTTTGGGGTGCGATGGGCGGAGCTGTTTCCTTTGGGCTCGGCATCGCGCTTGCACAACCCGAGAAGCGCGTGATCGTGTTCGTTGGCGACGGTGAAATGATGATGGGCCTTGGGTCGCTCGCGACCGTTGGCGTAGATCGGCCGGCCAATCTCTCTGTCGTCGTTATCGACAACGAACACTACGCGGAAACGGGCATGCAATTGGCCCATGCAGGCCGAGGTGTCGACATTACCGCAATCGCCAGGGCAGCCGGATTCGAGAAAGCGACAACTATTTACGCCGAGGGCGAACTCGAAGAGTATGTCGACGTCATTCTCAAGGCCAAGGGTCCTGTGCTCGCCACGGTGAAGGTCGGAACCGATCCCGAACCGACCGCCCTCCCCCCACGTGACGGTCCGTACCTGCGAAGCCGTTTCCGTGAAGCATTGCTTGGCGCGAAGGCCCACGCGAGTCAATAAACACCAGTGCGCGGATTCCTGCGCGGAAGCGGTGGAGCGGCCAGTTGCCGCCTCACCGCTTTCTTCGCTCCCGCCCCGGATTACACCCCCTGTACAATCGGGATCACTGTGACTTCACATTGATCCGCTATGCCCGCCAAGGCCTATTCCGATATGTTGGTGGAGGTCTTTCGACAGCTGGACCGGCAACCTGAGATGCTCGAGCGCGTCTTCGATTGCTTTCCGGACGTGCTGTACTACATCAAGGATGCCCAGGCGCGCTATCTTTCCGTTAATCAAACGCTCATCAACCGAAGCGGGATGGCGCGCGACGACGTGATTGGCCAGACGGCCGACCAGCTATTTCCGGTGACCGGTGCAAGCACCAGCGCGCAAGATCTGAACGTTATCGAAAATCAGTCTCCGATTGTCGATCGCCTGCGCCTCTACTCGTCCGGATCGGGGCATCGATACTGGTGCCTCAGCTCCAAGTTTCCAGTTCTCAACGAAGACGGGCAAGCGATCGGACTGATCGGCATCTCGCGCGATCTGCCTCGCCCCGACGAACGGCACCACGGCTACCGCCGCTTACTGGACTATCTGGATTATCTGGAACAGAACCTCGGACAGAACATCCTGGTCACTGAGGCGGCGGAACGCGCCTCCATCTCTGTAGACACACTGGAACGTCTGACCCGTGAAGTGTTTCATCTGACGCCCAAGCAACTGCTCATGAAATTGCGGATCGACCACGCGTGCAAGCTGCTCGAAACGACTGACAACAGCATTACCGATATCGCGACGGACTGCGGTTACGCGGACCACAGCGCCTTTGCGCGGCAATTCAAGTCCGCCACGCACCTCACGCCCCGACAGTATCGAAACGCGCGAGGGCGTGGCCTGCATCCACACTGATCAACCGATTGCCGGGCGCTAGTAAACGCCCTCTTCGATCACCAGTTGGCCCGAAGTGAGCCGCGCCGGCGATAGCGGCGAGAGGTCCAACGTTCTGAACTCACCGAAGGTCAGCAATTCAGCCATTGCACGGCCGACACCGGGACTGTGCATCATGCCGTGACCGCTGAAACCGGCCGCCACGAACGAGTTTTCCGGGCCCGACTGACCGACGATACCGTTCTGGTCGAGGATGTTGTATTCGTAGTAGCCAGCCCAGGCGTGCTCCACGCGTAGCGCCTCAAACGCAGGGATCCGCTCTGCCAGCGTCGGCCAGATGATCTCGTCAAATTCGGAAAACTGCACGTCGAGCGGCAGGTTATCCAGATCCATCTCCGCTGAAGGCGAGATGATGCACAGGAAATGGTTCTGCTCCCTGCGCAGGTATATGCCGGACGAATCGATCAATATCGGCATATCCGGTATCGCCGTCGGGCATGACACGACGAAGGCGGAACGTCGTCTGGGCCGAACCGGCAGATCGACACCCACGCTTTTTGCAACAGACGCGCACCACGCTCCGCTTGCATTCACGAACGTATCCCCGGAGATTTCCCGCCCATCGGTCAGTTCAACGTGGGTAATCCGGTCTGCGCGTGTACGGTAGCCCGCCGCTTCGCCCGTAGTGAAATGAACGCCCGCCTCTCTCGCACGGTTTCTGAACCATTGCATCACGCTGTAGCCATCGAACCAGCCTTCGCCTGCAAGGCCTTCAACGGCATAAGTCAGATCGCCGACGTTTATCCACGGGTAGCGCTGCTGCAACGCTGCAGCGGAATACTCCTGCAGTTCGACGCCTAACGATCTGGCCAGTGCGCTCCGCCGACGTAGCACGCTCTCCTGCTGCGCATTGCCCACGAACAGATAGCCGCAATCCACCAGGTCGACACCGGCGCCATACTGTGCCTTATGCCGCTCGCACAACGAGAAGAAGTCGTAACCGAACTGCGATAGCTGAATGCAAATGGGCGTTGAAAACTGCTGCCGAATCGAACTGGCCGAGAGCGACGATGACGCGATTCTGTAGGTTGGATCTTTTTCGATCACCCAGATCTCACGTCCGGGCGTCTTCTGGACGCTCAGGAAATACGCGATTGAACAACCAATTGCACCACCACCTGTGATGACAATCCTTTCGCTCATGATTTACCTTCGAGGGCTCGTTGGGCTCCTGAGAGCCGAGCAGTATGTGGATAACGGGCTATCAGACCGATACGGTTTCGAGGTTTTGACATGCACTGCGAATCCGGCTCAGCGCTTCGTTCAGGTCGTCGAGCGATGCGGCATAAGAGAGTCTGAAGTACGGCGAGAGCAGAAAACCGGAGCCTGAAACGACTGCCACGTTCGCCTCTTCCAACAGGTACATGACGAAGTCCTGGTCGTTCTCCAGAAGCCTGCCCCTCGGCGCACGGCTCCCAATGACGCCATGGCAGCCGACAAATGCATAGAAGGCGCCCTCGGGCTCGTTACTGTGGAGTCCCGGAATGTCGCTCAGCGTTTTGACTACAAGCTTCCGGCGTTCGTCGAAAGCCGATCGCGATCTCTCTACGAATGACTGATCGCCATTGAGTGCTTCAATCGCAGCGTATTGCGACACCGACGATGCACTGGTGACAATCTGGCCTTGCACGAGATTCATAGCGCGGATGAGCGCAGCCGGTCCGGCGGAATAGCCGATCCGCCAGCCGGTCATCGAGTACACTTTCGACACGCCGTTGATGATGAGCGTGCGCTCCTGCAACTCCGGCGCCACGTTCAGGATATTGACGAACGGGCTTCCGGTATAGACGAGCTTTTCATAGATGTCGTCCGACAGCACCCAGACATGAGGATGTCGACGCAGTACTTCCGCGATGGTGCGGAGTTCCTCCGCCGAGTAAACCGCTCCGGTCGGATTCGATGGTGAATTCAGCATCAGCCACTTGGTGCGCGGCGTGATCGATGCCTCCAGCTGCGCAGCCGTCAGTTTGAACCCTGCCGCTTCGTCGCACGCCACGACGATGGGCATGCCGGTCGCCATTTTGACGATTTCCGGATAGGAGACCCAGCACGGCGCGGGCACGATCACTTCGTCTCCCGGATTGAGAGTCGCGAAAAACGCCGCGAAGATCGCCTGTTTCGCACCAACCGACACGCTGACGCCATCCATTGGGTAGTCGACACCGTTGTCGCGCTTCAGTTTGGCTACGATCGCCTCGCGCAACTCCCGAATACCCGCGGCCTCCGTGTAGCGCGTCTTGCCTTCGCGCATCGCACGAATCGCTGCTGCCTGGATGTTCTCGGGCGTGTGAAAGTCTGGTTCGCCTTGCGACAGGGAGATCACATTCTTTCCGGCACGACGCAGTTCTGCCGCTTTTGCTGACATTGCCATCGTTTGCGCAGGGGCGATCTGGCCAATGCGGTCTGCAATGAAGCCCATTATGTTCGTTCCGTTTGTATGGAGAGCCTGGTACGTGAACCGGGGCCGCCCTTCTGTGGCGCCCCCGAACATACGCTTACAGACGTTCAGCCACTGCCTTCATTTGCAGGAACTGCAGAAGGTAGTCGGGACCACCTGTCTTGGTATCAGTGCCCGTCAGGTTAAAACCGCCAAACGGCTGAACACCGACCAACGCGCCCGTACACTTGCGGTTGAAATACAGATTGCCGACGTGGAAATCGCGGCGTGCTCGTTCGATGCGGCTGCGGTCGTTCGAGAAGAGCGCGCCGGTCAGCCCGTAGACCGTGTCATTGACCACAGCCAGACCTTCGTCGAAGTCCTTGACACGGATCGCGGCGACGAACGGCCCGAATACTTCCTCTTGTGCAATGCGCGCGCGAGGCGACACGTCGCCGAAGATGGTCGGCTCAATCAGATAGCCCGCTGCATTTTCCACGGCCTTGCCGCCTGTCAGAAGCTTGCCCTCGGTGTGACCGATATCGATGTACGACAGCACCTTCTTGTACTGCAGTTCATTGCACACCGGACCGAAACTAGGATTGTCCTTCGCCTCGCTGACAACGAGTTCCTTCGTCTTCGCAACGACCTTCTCGAGCAATGCGTCGTAGACCGAATCCACCACGATCAGACGCGAGCAGGCCGAACACTTCTGGCCGGAATAGCCGAAGGCCGCCTGAATAGCTGCAGTCGCTGCGTCATCGAGATTGGCCGTTTCATCGACCAGAATCGCGTCCTTGCCGCCGAGTTCAAGAAACACCCGCTTGAACCATTTCTGGCCTTCAGCCAGCTTCGCAGCGGACTCGTTGATCTGGGCACCGGTTGCGAGTGAGCCCGTGAAGTTGATGAAGCGCGTCTTCGGATGAGCGACAAGGTACGAACCAATCTCGCGTCCGGTACCCGGCAGATAATTCACCACGCCGGGCGGCAGACCTGCTTCGGCGAAGATGTCGAAAATCTTGGCCAGTGACACCACCGTGTCTTCCGCTGGCTTGCAAACGACCGTATTACCCACCACGATCGCGCCGACCGTCATGCCGGTCATCAATGCCATCGGAAAATTCCACGGCGAAATCGTCACGCCCACGCCCAGCGGAACGTAGAAGCTCTCGTTCTCCTCACCCGAATAGTCAATCAGCGAACCGAGGCCGCCGACGTGTCTAATCGCCTGACGTGCGTAGTACTCTGTGAAGTCGATCATTTCCGCGACTTCGGCGCTCGCTTCGACATAGTTCTTGCCGATTTCATAGACCAGCCATGCCTCGAGTTCGCGCTTGCGCCGACGCATGATAGCCGCGGCCTTCAACATGACGCGCGACCGATCTTCCTGGCTCCAACGCTTCCATGATTCGAAGGCCGCCCAGGCTGCTTCCAGCGCGGCGTCCGCGTGCCGCGTCGTCGCCTTGGCGGTATAGCCGACAATCTCGTCCGGATTCGACGGATTCGTCGAAACGAGTGTCGCTTCGGTCTGCACGCGCTCGCCATTGATCACCAGCGGATAGGTCTTGCCAAACTCGGCACGCACCTTTTTCAGTGCCTGCTGCATATCCGCTTTGGCACTTTCGGTGTCGAACAAATCGAACGGCTCGTTCCTGAACGGCGCAATCAACATCGCTTTCTCCAGATTGAATGGTTTGGGCTGCTCTGCCGCTCTGACGAACGCGGCACGCCACCGTGAACCGATTGTCCGGCGCGAAATTATTCCGGTCTTGATCTAGTCACCCTGAATTTTGCGGAGTTTTGCATAGTTACTAAAATGCGAATCATGCTGACCATCTCCACTAGCGCACCGTTATAGGCAGTCCGGAAAATATGTTGGAAAACATCGTAAATACCGATTTGCGGATTTCTGCTATTTGCTACACTGGACCAACGGGGCATCTCTTCATTCGGAGCACGTATCATGGCCATGCATTTCGATCTGGTTGATCTTCGTCTCATCACATGTATTGCAGAGACGGATAGCTTGACGCGTGGTGCCGAGCGGTTTCATATGTCGGTACCCGCGGCAAGCACCAGAATCAAAAATCTGGAAGAAAGCATGGGGGCAAAACTGCTGTATCGGACTAGCCAGGGCGTCACGCTTACGCCACCGGGCCAGGCGTTCCTTCACCATGCCCGGCTCGTCCTGTCACAACTCGAGCAGTTGCGTGGCGACATGCAGGAGTACGCACGCGGCATCAAAGGTCATGTGCGGATCTTTGCGAACACTACCGCTACGACCGAATTCCTACCGAACGACCTGCGTGACTTTCTCGCCAACCATCCCGACGTGAATGTCGAGCTTCGCGAACGGCTGAGCCATGACGTCGTGCGTGCGGTGAGTGAAGGCACCGCGGACGTCGGCATAGTCGCTGGCAATGTCAGGCCCGAATCCCTGCAAGTCCTGCCATACCGCTCAGACCGGCTCATATTGGCGGTCTCGAATTCGCACCCCCTCGCCGGAAAGACGTCCATTCCATTTGAAGAGGCAAGCGGGTTTGACTTCGTCGGCATGCCCGAAGCTAGCGCGATTCATACCTTTCTGAACCGCGTAGCAAGCGACATGCACAAGAAACTTCAGGTGCGAATTGAAGTAGGTAACTTCGAAGCGCTGTGCCGAATGATCGAGGCTAACGTCGGGATCGGCGTGTTGCCTTGCTCGTCAGCGGTACGCTACGTCAAAACCATGAACATCCGGCTCGTTGAAATCGAGAACGACTGGGCGACGCGCAATCTGCTGATCTGCGTGCGCAACCTCGACCTGTTGCCGTCTTTCGCGCGCGAACTGGTCGACCTCCTCACGCAGAAGTGCAAAACCGTTCATGAGCCCCAGTTGATCTGAACGTCGGCAGTTAGTCTGCGTTTAAAGCCCTCTTCTCCAGACACAAATTGTAGTCAGCAGGCCGGTGCGTCAATCTAGCGTGAACGACGCTATCCGACGCTTCCAATGACTGCTGAACTCAACTACCTGCGCTCCTGGATCGGCCGTACACAGGCCGAACGCGAATTCGTCTCGCCACGTCTTGCACAACAACTCGCCGCTACGCTGGACTATGAGGATGTCCCGGGCGCCGGCTGTCCGTTGCCTCCGCTGTGGCACTGGGCGCTTTTCCCCCACATTGTTTCGCAATCGCAGGTCGGCGCGGACGGGCATCCGACACGCGGCGGATTCCTGCCGCCAGTGCCATTGCCGAGGCGTATGTGGGCGGGCAGCCGCGTCCGGTTCGAACGTCCGCTCGTGGTGGGCAGCGAAGTCACCAGGACCTCGCAGATCCTTGACGTGGCGGCCAAGGAAGGACGTACCGGAAAGCTCGTGTTTGTACGTCTGCGTCACGAACTGGAAGACCTCGAAGGTTCGCTGATTTCCGAAGAGCAGGACATTGTGTACCGCGAGTCCGCGACAACGGCGTACGCCGTGGCAACCGGCCCAACCGCGCCGGCTGAGTTTACCTGGAAGCGCGAGATCGTGCCGAATCCGGTGCTGCTCTTTCGCTACTCCGCCGATACCTTCAACGGACACCGGATTCACTATGACCGCACCTATGCCCTGGAGCAGGAAGGCTATCCGGCGCTAGTCGTGCACGGGCCGCTGACTGCCACGTTGTTAATCGATCTCGTCCGGCGCAGCCTTCCCGGTGAATCGATAGCTTCTTTCTCATTCAAAGCGGTCAACCCGCTGTTTGACCGGGCCCCGTTTCATCTCTACGCGGCCCGCGCCCCCGGATCGACCGAAGTGAAGGTCTGGGCAGCCAATTCCAATGGCGTGTTGTGCGTCGATGCCGAGGCGACGCTAACGGCACCCGCGTACATTTTTCAAAAATAAACTTTGAGGAGAAGAGACAAGTGCTGTCTAACGTTGACCCCTATCAGGACATTCGCGAAGCCGTTCGCGATTTGTGTTCCAACTTTCCCGCCGAGTATTTCCGCAAGGTCGACGAGGAACGCGCCTACCCCGAGACCTTCGTGCAAGCCCTCACCGACGCGGGTTGGTTGGCAGCCCTGATACCGCAGGAATATGGCGGCTCCGGACTCGGCCTGACCGAAGCTTCGGTGATCATGGAAGAGATCAACCGCAGCGGTGGCAATTCCGGTGCGTGTCACGGGCAGATGTACAACATGGGGACACTGCTCAGGCACGGCTCGGCAGAACAGAAGGCCAAGTACCTTCCGGAAATCGCCAGCGGAAAGTTGAGGCTTCAGTCGATGGGCGTGACCGAGCCGACGACCGGTACCGACACGACCAAACTCAAGACGACTGCGGTTCGCAAGGGCGACCGTTATGTTGTCAACGGACAGAAGGTCTGGATCTCGCGGGTTCAACACTCCGACCTGATGATCCTGCTCGCGCGAACCACACCGATCGATCAGGTCGCGAAGAAGTCCGAGGGCATGTCCATATTTCTGGTCGACCTGCATCAGGCGATCAAACATGGCATGACAGTCCGCCCAATCCCGAACATGGTGAATCACGAGACTAACGAGCTCTTCTTCGACAACCTCGAAATTCCAGCCGAAAACCTGATCGGCGAGGAAGGCAAAGGCTTCAAATACATCCTTGACGGCCTGAATGCCGAGCGGACGCTGATCGCCGCTGAATGTATCGGCGATGGGTACTGGTTCCTCGACAAGGTTTGTAACTACGTTAAGGAACGCGTCGTCTTCGGCCGCCCGATCGGGCAAAACCAGGGCGTGCAGTTTCCAATCGCTCGCGCGCATGTCAACGTCGAGGCGGCAAGCTTGATGCGATATAAGGCCTGCGAACTTTTCGACGCGAGGCAGTCGGCAGGCGCGCAAGCCAATATGGCAAAGCTGCTTGCCGCGGATGCTTCGTGGGAGGCCGCGAATGCGTGCCTGCAGTTCCATGGGGGCTTCGGGTTTGCGAACGAATACGACGTCGAACGCAAATTCCGCGAGACACGGCTTTATCAGGTCGCACCGATCTCGACCAATCTCATTCTTTCGTATGTAGCTGAGCATCTGCTCGGACTGCCGCGCTCTTTCTGAGGAGACGGACATGAAACCGCTGGACGACGTGAAGGTCATCACCCTCGAACACGCGATTGCAGCACCATTTTGCACTCGTCAACTTGCGGATCTTGGCGCACGCGTAATCAAGATCGAACGCCCAGGTGTCGGTGACTTCGCGCGTGCCTACGACGAGCGCGTGCACGGCATGGCCTCGCACTTTGTATGGTGCAACCGCTCGAAGGAGAGCCTCACGCTAGACGTCAAGGCCCCGCAGGCGCAGGGTGTATTCGAGCGCCTGTTTGAGGACACCGACGTCCTAGTACAGAATCTGGCACCCGGCGCCGCGGCGCGACTTGGGTTGTCGTATGAGGCGTTGCGTGACAAGTATCCCCACCTGATTGTCTGCAACATCTCCGGTTACGGATCCGATGGTCCATATCGTGACAAGAAAGCCTACGACCTGCTGATCCAGAGTGAGTCCGGGTTCCTGTCTATTACCGGCGGTCCAGATTCACCGGCAAAAGCCGGCTGTTCCATTGCCGACATCGCTGCAGGGATGTACGCCTACACGAACATCCTCTCCGCGCTTCTGCAACGGTCAAAGACCGGCTTGGGACGGGAAATCGATGTCTCGATGCTCGAGAGCATGGTGGAGTGGATGACATATCCCCTCTACTACGCGTTCGATGGCGCATCCCCGCCACCTCGCGCCGGTGCCGCTCACGCGACCATTTATCCCTACGGCCCCTTCCCCGCCTGCGACGCAAAGACAGTCATGCTGGGATTGCAGAACGAGCGTGAATGGGGTGTCTTCTGCTCACAGGTTCTGCTGGAACCTGAGCTCGCCGTCGATGCTCGCTTCAGTTCCAACTCGAAGCGGGTGGGAGCACGCGAGGAACTTCGCGACATCATTGTTGCCGCATTCAGCAAACTGACCTCGGAAGAAGTCATCAGCCGGCTGGATAGCGCGCAGATCGCCAACGCGCGAATGAATGATATGCACGACGTGTGGTCGCATCCGCAGCTTAAGGAACGCAATCGCTGGGTGAGCATCGACTCCCCTGCCGGTTCCATTCCCGCCCTGTTGCCGCCGGGCATCAGTACAGCATCAGAAGTTCGGCTGGACGCCGTGCCCGCGTTAGGCCAACACACCGAAGCCCTTTTGAATGAACTGGGCTTTACGACAGATGCCATCCGCGAGCTTCGCGAAGCGGCCGTAATCTAACTCCCCGGTTAAGGTAAGCCTGTTATGAGTAACATCCAGATTCTTGCTTCGTTTGCTGCCAAACTCAAATTTGAACAGATTCCCACAGACGTGGCGGCACGCACGGAAGACCTCTTCCTCGACTGGTTCGGATCAGCACTGGCTGGTCGCGAAGCGCGCCCCGTCGGGACGATCCAGAAGCACGCATTCGCTTTCGGGCCGCAGTCCGGTCCCTGCGAAGTATTGATTTCCCGCCGAATGACCAGCCCGCTCTTCGCGGCAATGATCAACGCCGCCGCATCGCACTTTGCTGAACAGGACGACCTTCATAACAGTTCGGTTCTGCATCCGGCAACTGTCGTCTTCCCCGCAGCGTGGGCCGCCGCGCAAGCGCTTGGGAGAAGTGGCAAGGAGTTCATCGCTGCATCTGTTGCAGGCTACGAAGTGGGCATCCGTGTCGGTGAATTTCTCGGCCGTTCGCACTACAAGATCTTTCATACCACTGGTACGGTCGGTACGATCGCGGCTGCAGCGGCAGTCGGTAATCTCTTGCGATTGAGCGACGAGCAGATGGTGAATGCGTTTGGCTCCGCCGGCACCCAGGCAGCCGGACTCTGGGAATTCCTGAAAGACGGTGCTGACTCCAAGCAACTGCATACGGCCAAGGCCGCGGCGAACGGTCTTCTCGCAGCCTACCTGGCGGCCGACGGCTTCACCGGTGCGAAAGACATCTTCGAGGGCGCGAAAGGCATGGGCGCGGGCATGTCCACGCAAACGCATCCGGACAAACTCGCCGAAGCGCTCGGCGAACGATGGGCGTTGATCGAAACGTCCTTCAAGTATCACGCTTCGTGCCGGCACACTCATCCGGCCGCCGATGCTCTGTTGCAGGTTATTCAGCGCGAGAAGCTCGTGCCGGACGACATCGAGACGGTAGTCACTCATGTTCACCAGGCAGCAATTGATGTCCTCGGCCCGGTAACCGATCCGAGGACCGTCCATCAGGCGAAGTTCTCCATGGGCACCGTGCTCGCTCTGGTTGCGGAATTCGGCCACGCAGGCGTACGTGAGTTCGACGGCCATTACAAGGAAAGCAGGATCGCGCACTTTTGCAAAAAGGTTTCGATGGTGCTCGACCCGGAAGTCGATACGGCCTATCCGTCACGCTGGATTGGGAAGGTCATCGTTCAGACGAAAGACGGTCGCACCTTCGAAGGCCGCGTGGATGATCCCAAGGGCGATCCCGGCAACACGCTGACGCGCGCAGAACTCGAGCACAAAACGATCACGCTGGGTTTGTATGGCAATGCGGCCACTGAAGACGAACTTAAGCGCTCCATCGCGTCGGTACGGACAATTACCGATGCAACCGTCGTACCCAAACTGCTCCCTGAATCGAAACTGGAGGGCCAACATGGCTGACCTTGCACCCCGCTCCTATCTCTTCGTTCCCGGCAACCGGCCGGACAGGTTTGCCAAGGCGGCTGCATCGGGTGTCGATGTGGTCGTTATCGATCTGGAGGATGCCGTGCCTCCCTCCGAGAAGAAGATAGCTCGGGCGGCCCTCGCCGAGTGGCTGTCGACAAACAGCACGCCGGTGGCGGTCCGTGTGAATGACGTGAACAGCGAATGGTTTCGCGACGACATCGCCGTATGTCGTGCGCCATCCGTCGCCACCGTCATGCTGCCCAAGACGGAACGCATCGACGACATCTTCCTGTGCGAGTTCGCGGGCAAGCCGACCGACATCCTGCCGATGATTGAGACGGCTCAAGGTTTTCGGAATGTAGTCGCTATCGCCCAGCACCGGCTGACCACCCGGCTTGTATTCGGCAATGTGGATTTCCAGCTCGACCTCGGTATTGACGGCGACGATGAGCAGCTCCTGTACTTCCGCTCACAGATCGTGTTCGCCTCTCGCATCGGCAATCTGCTTCCACCGGTGGACGGGGTTAGCACCACGCTCGACGATGCCGAGCAGATCACGCGCGACACGGTTCGTGCAAGACGGCTCGGTTTTGGGGCCAAGCTTTGTATTCATCCGAAACAGGTAGCAGCGGTCAATGCTGCGTTCATCCCCAGCACGAAGGATGTCGAATGGGCGCACCGGGTTGTCGAAGCCGCAGTTGCATCCCACGGCGCGGCCGTTGCTGTGGACGGCCGTATGGTCGACCGGCCGGTGATTCTGAAAGCGCAGGAAATCCTGGCTGAGTCCCAGCGACGTCTGCCCGTGGGCGCCTGATTCAATATCAATTGGAGACGAGAGTCATGCAGCGATTTGAAATGTATATCAACGGCGAATCTTGCCAGTCCACTTCGGGCGAATGGTTCGATACGGAAAATCCGTTCACAGGAGACAGCTGGGCGCAAATTGCAAAAGGCAACGGCACCGACGTCGATCGGGCGGTGCAAACGGCGCACACCGCATTCAGTACCGGACCATGGTCACAGATGTCTCCAAGCCAGAGAGGCCTGCTGCTTCATCGGGTCGGCGACCTGATCGCGCGAGACGCAAAGCGGCTTGCCGAACTCGAAGTTCGGGACAACGGCAAGCTCATGGCGGAGATGCTCGGACAGTGCCAATATCTGCCCCAGTGGTATTACTATTTTGGCGGCCTGGCGGACAAGATTCAGGGCGCCGTCATTCCGCTCGACAAGAAGGGCTATTTCAACTTCACGCGCAACGAGCCGCTGGGTGTCGTCGCAGCAATCACGCCGTGGAATTCGCCACTTTTGCTAGCCACATGGAAGATTGCGCCGGCGTTGGCAGCAGGTTGCACGGTTGTGATCAAACCGTCCGAGTTCACTTCGGCGTCCACGATCGAGTTTGCGAAGCTCTTCACCGAAGCCGGCTTTCCGCCGGGCGTCGTGAACGTCGTGACTGGATTCGGTGCGGACGTCGGCTCGCCTTTGGTGGAACACCCCCTGGTCAAGAAGATCACGTTCACTGGCGCAGATTCCACAGGGCGCGCGATCAACGAGGCAGCAGCGCGTCAATTCAAGCACGTTAGTCTCGAACTCGGCGGCAAGTCACCCAACATCGTGTTCGAGGACGCCAATCTCGAAGACGCAGTAAATGGCGCGGTTTCCGGCATCTTCGCCGCGACCGGACAGACCTGTATTGCCGGTTCGCGACTTCTGTTGCAAGAAAGCATCTACGACACCTTCGTCGACAAACTCCTGACGCTGGCACGCACCGCGAAAATGGGGGATCCGTCGAGTATGGATACGCAGGTCGGGCCGGTAACGACGCGTCCTCAATATCAGAAGGTTCTGTCGTACATTGAAACCGCAAAGCAGGAAGGGGCGACGCTGCTGCTCGGTGGAAAGCCAGGCTGTGCACCGGAATGCGGTAATGGCTGGTTCGTCGAGCCGACCATTTTCGGCGACGTGAACAACAGGATGCGGATCGCGCAGGAGGAAGTCTTCGGTCCCATCCTGTCGATCATCAAGTTCAAGGACGAAGACGAGGCTGTCGCACTGGCGAATGACGTACGCTTCGGGCTTGGCTCTGGAGTCTGGACGAAGGATATCGGCCGGTCCATTCGTGTCGCTGAGAAGCTGCAGGCCGGCATGGTCTGGGTGAACAGCTATCGCGCGGTGAGCTACATGTCGCCGTTCGGCGGCTACAAGGATTCGGGACTTGGTCGCGAAAACGGTATCGACGCGATCCGCGAGTATCTGCAAACGAAGAGCGTCTGGATCAACACGGGGGTCAAGACTGCAAACCCGTTCGTCATGAGATAAATGTGACAATGCCCCGCGGCGTACCGAGGGGCATTTCTGAGTTCGATTAAGGCAACGGGGATAACGAAAGAATCACACGGTAAACGTGTGTCAGGACTTGATCCCTTGAGCTGCTTTGGTACTCGGCGCCCGGACCTCTAACGTGACCCCTGCCCCCTCGTTGACCGTCTTGAAGTACGTGAAGCCGCTTCGATCATCGAGACGCCCGCGTGCCAGAACGTCCAGTCCGGCGCTCGCAGCCTGTTCCTCTGCTTTGTCGCAACTCTCAACAGCAAAACCAAGATGAAAAACGCCTTCGCCGCGCGTTTCCAGAAAGCGTCGTTGCGGCGTGTCACCGTCTCCTGGCTGGCAAAGCTGCAGTTGGGCGTTGTCGATGTTCGCGAACTTATAACGCATCTTCAGGAAGGCTGGACGATCGTAGCCATCCAGTTCGTACGCCTCCATCGGCGGAAAATCTGTCCACGGACCGACTCCGATCGACTCGTAATAGTCCACGGCCTTTTCAATGTCACGAACCACGATACAGATGTGGTGCAGGTTCTGAAACATGGGTAGCTTTTCCATCGTGTGTTTCACTCCTGGTCAGTTTCGATGCTGGGCCGCAGAAGCTTTCGACAGCAGCTGCGGCCCGACGTCACACCGGATCATCCCGCATTGACAATCTTCTTCGGCGTATAGGCCCCTGCCGCTTCGTCGTGCGACTGGCCCACTGCCGGATTCCATTGGAAGCCAGAACGGGCCACGACACCTGGCCTCAAACGTTGATCCGGACCAAAGTCCGCAAATGGATGGAAGAACAGGGGTTCCGTGCTCTCGATCGCACGTAACCGCGCTGCGTAGGCGTCGAGGTACGCATGACGCTCCTCGGCGCTCACCCGGCCAGGCATCCACGATACATGCGGCGGCAGCACATCGAAGCCAAGGTAATTGAAGATCCCGTTGTGGATCGGCCAAAGAATGTGATTAATATCACCGTCGACACCGTCCGGCTCGTAAAGGCTCGCGGCCGTTCCCGTCGTGGTCGAAACCATTGCCTTGCGTCCCTTGAACATACCGGTCTCGTACTTCCGCCCGGTCGCATAGGCGAATCCGCGGGTCATCACGCGATCCACCCAGCCCTTCAGAATCGCCGGCATCCCGAACCACCACATTGGATACTGGAAGATGATCAGATCGCTCCAGAGCACCTTTTGTTGTTCGGCGTAAACATCCGGCGTCGGTTTCGTGGATGTTCTAAACATATGTTCCTGTTCCGCCGAAAGATCGAGGAAGTCAGGGTTGAGACGCTCGCCCACGAAGTCTTCGACGCCGAGCTCAGGCCGCCACTTCAGTTGATACAGGTCGGTTACCTGAACCTCGTGCCCCTGCGCTTTCAGGGTCGAGACAGCCGTATCTTTCAGCGCACCATTGAACGACTTCGGTTCGGGGTGAGCGAAAACGATGAGCACTTTCATGCGAAAACTCCATAAAAACCAGTTCATTGAGCGTGCCGGCCGATGGCCTACGCTTGAATTCGTTCCGTATATGCCACCGTCATCCTGCGGAACCCCGGCAGGCAGGCTCAGCGATCGCACCCCATCCTGGAAAGCAATCCCTGGCGACGATTGATTCGGTTTACAACATTCTGGATCTTTGCGAGATTCTGGTCTTGAGGAGGCTCGGCTAATTTATGCGGATTTCTGCACATTTCTGGAGGATAAGCGCCCCTGCTCTGGCCGGGAAATCCTTTCTAACAAGGGTACTAAAGTCTCCCCGGGGGTCTTCACACTGCGGAGAATTGCCGCAATCCCTGTGCACCGAACCTCGCAAAGTAGTGCACGAGCAGCCCGCGCGATCCGGATCATCGCTTAGGCCGCGTCAAGTTGAGACGTATGACCCTCTAGATATGCGGCCCGCACGGCTGGGTTGGCCAGCAGTTCGGCACCGCTCCCTTCCAGGGCAATCTGCCCGTGCTGGAGAACATACCCTCGATGCGCCACACGCAGCGCGTGATGAGCATTCTGTTCGACAAGCAGAATCGTCATCCCGAGCTGCTCGTTCAGCTCCTTGATAACCGAAAAAATCTTCTTGATAAAGATCGGCGCGAGACCAAGCGATGGCTCATCGAGTAGGAGCAATCTCGGTTGCGACATCAACGCACGCCCTATCGCTAGCATTTGCTGCTCCCCTCCTGACAGCGTGCCCGCACGCTGCGAAGCTCGGCTTCTCAGGATCGGGAACATCTCATACATGCGCTCGAGGTCAGCTGCGGTCCGCCGGTTGCCTGACGTATCGCCCATCAGGAGATTCTCGAGCACAGTCATTCGCTGAAATATGCGGCGCCCCTCGGGCACAACCGCAATATCGAGCTTGCCGATCGCATGCGATGGCAGATCGGAAATATTTTGTCCGTCGAATTCGACCTTGCCGCCGCTGGCCCGTGGATAGCCGAAAATGGTATTCATCAGTGTCGACTTGCCTGCGCCGTTCGCACCGATCAACGTGACGATCTCGCCAGTCTTCACGCCAAGGCTCACCCCGCGTAGCGCCTGGACGCTGCCATAGTGGGCACTAAGTTCGGCTATCTTAAGCATGAGCTGACTTCTCCTGCGTTGCTTCAGCAAGTGACGACGACTCGTCGTCCTCGCCGAGGTATGCGCTGATCACCTCAGGATTCACCTTGATGTCAGCAGGCAAGCCCTCTGCAATTTTCTTCCCGTGATTTAGCACGACAATATGGTCTGAAACCTTCATGACGACGCTCATATCGTGCTCGATCAGCAATATTCCGATGCCCTGCTCCCTCGCGAGCGAGGTCAGCAACGCGGTGAGTTCTGCCGACTCGCGCGGATTGAGGCCGGCAGCCGGCTCATCCAGACATAGCAGAATGGGGCCCGCGCACATCGCGCGCGCGATCTCGACGCGACGCTGCACCCCATAAGGCATGTCGCCAGCAGGTTTGTTAGCTATATCCCGAACGCTTAAGCGTTCGAGCCACGTCAAAGCGTTGTCTATCGCCTTGTCGTTCGCGCGTCGAAATGACCGCGCGTTGAGTGCCCCAGCAATCGAGAACCTGGACGCGTCCTGCAACACATTGTGCTGGGCGATCATCAGGTTTTCGAGCACGGTCATACGCGGGAACAGCCGTATGTTCTGAAACGTTCTGACGACCTGGCCAATCCGCGCCACGTCGACATTGTTCATCGCATCCAGCCGAAGTTTCCCGTGACGGGGATGCCCCAACGTGATCGCGCCTTCGGTCGGCTTGTAAAAGCCCGTCAGGCAGTTAAAGAATGTCGTCTTTCCGGCCCCGTTCGGCCCGATCACCGACGTCACCTCTCCTGCGCGCGCCGTCATGGACAGGTCTTCGATCGCGCGAAGCCCGCCAAACTGCATTGTGAGATTCTCAACGCTGAGCAGCGAAGTGGAGGCGTTCATGGCTTTGCCTCCACGTCGCGCGCGCTGACAGTCGCACGGCGATGGCTGATCAGCCCGCCGGGGCGCACGACCATGATAAACACCATTGCAATACCGAAAAGCAGCATTCTGTACTCGGAGAGATCACGCCCTAACTCGGGCAAAATCACCAGCAAGGCTGCCGCAAGGACGACGCCAAGCTGGCTTCCCATACCGCCGAGCACCACGATCGCGAGAATCGTCGCCGACTCCGAAAATGTGAAGCTCTCCGGCGAAATGAACCCCTGCCGTGCGGCGAAGAACACGCCGGCGAATCCTGCCAGCATTGCCCCCGTTGCAAAGGCAGACAGCTTCACATTCGTTACGTTGATCCCCATTGCTTTGCAGGCGATCTCGTCTTCGCGCACCGCTTCCCACGCACGCCCAACGGGTAGCCTTCTGAGCCGCGAGACGAGCAGGTTCGTCAGCAGCGCGAGCGCGAGGATCAGGTAGTACAGAAAGACGACTCGCTGGCCAGGCGAGTAATCAAGGCCAAACACGGTCGCGAAGGTGGGACCATCGGCCGCTGCCTGCATGGGGAGCCCGAAGAAGGTCGGCTTCGGAATGGACGAGACGCCATTGGGTCCGCCCGTCACGTCGCCCCAATTCACGAGTATCAACCGTATGATTTCCCCGAATCCGAGCGTGACGATGGCCAGATAATCGCCTCTGAGCCGGAGGGTCGGATAACCAAGCAACATGCCGAACGCCGCAGCGAGGCCGCCGGCGATTGGCAAACACTGCCAGAAGCCTAAGCCAAAATGCGTCGACAACAGGCCGTACGCGTACGCGCCTACCGCATAGAATGCGACATAACCAAGGTCCAGCAGCCCCGCCAGACCAACGACGACATTCAGGCCCCAGCCAAGCATGACGTAAATCAGTACGGTCGTCGCTGTATCGACGACGTAGCGGTTTCCAGCGAACAACGCGGGTAACAGCACGGCGAACGCCACGCATCCGGCCCCGGCCCATACAAGCGAGCCATTGCCCACGACTTGAGGAGCGGGTCTGGCGCGCGAGCGACGCTTTGAAAAAAAACTGAATCGCTGCAGCAAAAGCTGCATGACGATACGCCCCGCAAATGCAATCGCGATGAACGCCACTAACAACGCCCATCGTGTCTGAACCTCGAGACCGTGGGTGCCATCTCGCGTCGTCAAACCCAGCATTGGCAAGCCGACGAGGCCCGCGACCAGCGCTGCGCCAAGCGCATCCTTGACGCGAAATTGTAGATCCGTTTCTTGCATGACTGTCGAACTCATCACACCTTCTCCACTTCGGGTCGGCCGAGAAGCCCGGATGGACGAAACATCAAGACCACAATCAGAATCACGAACGTGGCCACATCCTTGTATTCGGGCGAGAGGTAGGCAGCCCAGAATGCTTCGATCAAGCCGATGATCACACCGCCCAGCATTGCCCCAGGAATCGAGCCGATTCCGCCGAGCACGGCTGCGGTAAACGCCTTGATGCCAGCCTCGAATCCAATCGAGAAGTCGATCACGCCGTAGTAGAGCGTCACCATGACACCTGCGACGGCAGCCAGTGCGGCTCCGATCATGAACGTCAGGGCGATGATCCGGTCCACGTTGTAGCCGAGGAACTGCATCATCCGCTGATCCTGCTCACAGGCTCGCTGCTGTCTACCGAAGGGTGTTTTATTGATGAACAACGTGAAGGCGCACATCAACAGGATCGTTACCGCAACGATGAGAATTTGCACGTACGAAACGTATGGCCCCTGAAATTTTTCACCGGAGAAAAGGTTCACCCCTCCGGTTACAAGCGGCTGAATGGACTTGACTCGTGCGCCTTGAGTAAGCTGAACCATGTTCTGCAGGAAAATCGAAATCCCGATCGACGAAATCAGCGGCGCAAGACGATTGGATCCGCGAAGCGGCCGATAACCGACACGTTCGACGGTCCATCCGAATACGGACGTCAGCGCGATAGATACGATCAGCGTAATTGCAATGCTCGCCACGACTGACGACATTCCGCTACCAGCAAGCAGCGTGAAGCAGGTCACGGCGATGAACGCGCTCACCATGTATATATCGCCATGAGCGAAATTGATCATGCCGATAATGCCGTAGACCATCGTGTAGCCAATCGCGATCAGGCCATAGACGGCGCCCAAGGTCAGCCCATTAATCAGTTGTTGCAGTGCCTGGCTCATGTCCTCTCCGGTGAATCTGCTGCAGAGGCGGCGCAGTAAAGCGACGCACCGCCTCTTTCCTTGCTACATAGACTGGACAGGACGCGTCACTTCACATAGTCGTAGTTATTGCCCTTCCACCGGTAGACCACATAGCCCGGGCTCTTCAGATCGCCTTTCGCGTCGAAGTCCACCTGGCCGACTACCGTGCTGAACGATGCGTTGTGAAGCTGCTTCACGATCGCCGCATAGTCCGTGGAGTTGGCTTTCTTCGCAGCCTCGGCAAAAACCTGCATGGCGGCGTACGAGTACAGCATGTAGCCTTCCGGCTCGATTTTCTGCGCGCGAAATGCCGCCACTACCTTTGCAGCTGCCGCACTCTTGCGCGGGTCGGGCGGGAAGGTAAACAGGACCTTGTTGATCTCCGGCCCTGCGGCGGTCACCAGTTCATTGTTCGTCAGCGTGTCGCCGCCGAGGACCGTCAGATTCAGCCCAGCCTGCGCCGCCTGACGAAGGATCAGCGCCACTTCCTGGTAGTAGCCGCCGTATACAAGGACCTGAACACCATTCGCCTTCAGTTTGCTGATGAGGCCGGAATAGTCCTTCTCACCCGCCGTGATCGACTGGCGCAGCGCCACGGGTGTCTGCTTCGCCGCCAGATCTTTTGCAATCTCGTCCGCCAGACCGCCGCCGTACGCCGTCTTATCGTCAATGACGGCAATTTTCTTGCCCTTGAAGTTCGCGGCGATATAGTCCGCCGCGACCTGTCCTTGCTGGTCGTCCCTGCCCGTGATGCGGAAGATCCCCTTGATGCCGCGTTCCGTGATTTTGGGGTTGGTCGACACGGTGACCTGTGGGATCTGCGCGTCGTTGTAGACGTCGGATGCCGGCAGCGTGGAACTGGAGCACCAGTGACCGTCGACAAACGCCACCTTCTTATTGACGAAGCTGTTGGCAACGGAAACCGCCTGCTTGGGATCACAAACGTCGTCACCGACCACCAGGTCGAGTTGCTGTCCGAGCAAACCGCCTGCCGCGTTGATGTCCTTCACTGCCTGTTCTGCGCCCTTGCGAAACTGGTCTCCCCCCGACGCGTACTCTCCCGTCATCGGACCCGCGACTCCCACCACTATGCTTGCGTCCGCAGTGGCCGAGCAGGCCAAAGCCATCCCGCCCATGCCGAGTACTGCACCAAATTTAACCAATCCTTTCCGGCCGTTCATAACCATCTCCAAGAGCAGGCTTCGATGCAGGAACGAACAGGACTTAGCTATCGTTCCTGGGTATTTGCCTCGTGTTCAATCGCGAGGTAGACCGCAGGTTGCCGGCACCAAAAACTGGCTGGAATTTGATTGTGCGAAAGCAGGGATTAGGTGCAGCTTAAAGATGCGCAATGCCGAGACTAGCTTGCGGAGAATCGCACAATTCAGACTCTCCGCCCTACATACAACCGTGTAAACGACTATGCCCGCTCTTGTAGCGTCGTTGAACGCTTGCGGGGATTTGACGCATTGCTTATATTCAGAAACACGCGGGGCTCTTCTCCCGCCGTCGACAGGCTGCATTGTCCGCCACGGTGGTTGACCCGTATCGGGCCACACGCGCCTCCGAATGCCTTGCTTCAGCCAAATGATAAACTACCACTCATTGCCGATTACCATTCTCTCGTGCTAAACGCTGCAAATGGTCCATCCAGTCGTAACTGGTCTTGCAATGAGACGGCGAGGCTTCCCGGTTGACGACATCGGGAGCTGATTCCGTGCTAACCGACACCTTTGTCCTCTGCATTCCCCGCCCACGAGGATTGATATCATTCTCCATGGCGGAGTGATCATGAATAATCAGGTCAATTTTCTCACTCATTGTGTATTCCAAAATATCTTGACTACCTTATCGATGGCCCGAGCACAAACTCATATGGCGAGATCAATTGAAGGCAGCCCGTGCCGACCGTAAGAAGGTCGACAGATTGCAGTAGTTATCAGGAAGACACAATTCAAAACATTGAAACACCGCCTTAGCGCGTCGCAAACAATGGAGCAACGTCATGATTAGGCGACAAACGGTGTGGGGCGCATCTACGTTGCAGATTACCCGCGCCAGCGTCTTGCACAATCTGGCTCGGGTCCAGTATCGGCTGAAAAACCTACGCCAGTTCATAGCGAGCGCGCCAGAACTTGCGTCGCTACGATGCTACTCTCCATAGGTAGCATTAGCGCCCCCGGAACGGCCGCTCGCCACCCTTTTGGAGTGTCGAATGGTCATTCGGAAGCGGCCGTTCGCGGGCCAGATTTGGACCGCTCGTTGAGCGCTTCACTTTAGTTACAGTCGCACGGAGACCCTGCAAGGACACGGCGTTTCAGTTTGAAGCCAGCCAGGTTCGTTCCACCTTCGGCAGCGAGAAGCAAGACCGCGATCCAGATCGGAATATACGTTAACCACTGTTCCGCATGGATTCGCTCACCAAGCATCAGGGAGACCATCACCATCAGAACTGGCTCAACATACCCCAGCAATCCGAACAGCCCGAATGGAAGCAGCCGGTTCGCAACCGTATAGGCCATAAAGGCGGCAGCACTGATGATAGCAAGCAAGCAAAGCAAAACACTCAGGTGCGGGGCGGTAGAGAAAGCATCGTGTGGTGTGCGGGAGACAAAGCAGAACGCAGCGGGCAAGGTTAGCGTGACGTCAAACCAGAGACCGCCAAGATGAGCCGTATTCAGCCTGCGCCGCAGAGCGAAATACGCAGGGAACCCGAGACAGACAAAGAGCGATGTCCAGGATACGCCGCCAACTTGATAAAATTCATTAGCGACGCCGATGGCTGCGGATGCGGCCGCGAGCTTCTGCATACCGCTCAGTCTCTCTTTGTAGAAATAGCGGCCAACAAGTAGCATCACCAATGGAAGCAGGAAGTAGCCCATGGAGACATTAAGCGCTTGGCCATTAAGGGGAGCCCACATGAACAGCCATTGCTGGCTTCCGAGAAGCGCGCTGCTCAGCACAAGGTAAAGGAATAGCTGAGGACTTTTTCTGATCCGCAAACACAACGCCTTGACCTTTCTCCATTCGCCAGTTGCAATCAGGAAAACGGTGATGCAAGGCATCATGAGAACCATCCGCCAGCCAAATATCATTTCGCCCGTAAGCGGGTGCAGCAACGTAGCGTAATAATACAAACCTGCAAAGAGGCTTGTGGCTGTGATGGACAAAGCTACACCTTTCAACACGTCGTTCTCCTATTTAAGGCTCGTCATCGCAGGGGAAAATCCCACGGTGCTCCGTGCCTGAATCGGCTTTCGATCCAGCTTTTGAAGGCAGACACCGGCGCTGCTTCATATTTGGCGGAAGGCCGGACAAAGGATATGTCCCCCGCTGAATCCAGTTCCCAATCCGGCAGTACGCGGACCAGTCGTCCTTGCGATATGTCCTGATTCATAAGCCACTCCCCCGCGCCGACAATTCCAGTTCCCGAAACAGCGGCTGCTAGCAACGTATCGCTATCGTTAGTCGTTAAACTTCCGTCGACAGGACAGGTGTGTCGCTCCTCTCCACGAACCAGCTTCCATTCCGGGAATGATGTGAATCCGCTAAAGCGAAGGCAATTGTGATTTATCAATTCTGCCGGTCCTGCGGGGTGGCCTCGCCTTTTGACATAGGACGGTGCAGCGCCCAGAATCCGGCGATGCGTGCTTAGTTTTTTTGCTACCAGTCGGCTGTCTGCAAGCTCACCGATACGTATAGCTGCGTCGAACCCTTCGCGTATCAGATCGACAAATCGCTCATCAAACTCAGCGACCACTTTTACCGCCGGATACGTCTCCATGAACTCTGGCAGTATCGGTGCAATCCATCGACGCCCCATCGAGGCAGGGAGCGCCAGTCTCAAAATTCCTCGGACGTCGGCAGATTCACTTGCTGCCTGCCGCTCTGCATCACTGATCATCGCCATTGCCATTTGCAGACGCGACGCCATATCTAGCCCAACCTGGGTCAATCGAACATGTCGCGTCGATCGCTCCATTAATCGGACGCCAAGTCGTGCCTCCATCGCGGCTATCCGCTTCGAAAGCACGGTCGGGTGGCGGTTCAAAAGCTTCCCGGCTGCAACGAAGCTGCCTTGCTTTGCCACCGCAAGGAAGGCAGCGATTTCGTCCGAGTGACGGTTATCGAAAATATTGTCGTATTCCATTGGTCCGTACGAGAGGTTGAACAAGATCGCGATTGCGCTGATTTCGTGATCGACGCGTCCGACCGTCTCCCGATGACCTTTCGTTGCGCCAATTATGAGAAAGTCGGACTCGTGCATCAAGCTGGATAAGTGCAGATAATTGCTGCACATGATGCAGCAATTCCGCAACGGATGGCAGGGAAGCTGGGAGACTTGCGGGGTCACATCGCAGGGGATGGCCGCTAACACTTGGCAAGCGGCCGTAGGATAACTAGCGCCGGGCGTCCCTGATTAGCCGGTCGCACCCGCTGAGCAATGGCGTCACAAAGCAGCCGCTGGCGCACGGCGAATGCTTTTGAATGGTGGCTTACGTTGAAGTCGGCGAGCACGTACAGTCGGCCACAAGTTGACATTCGCCAGTGGCCATAACGAGACGTTCGAATGGCCGGTACATCCACGAAGGAGTCGTCCGGAATTCACGTAGATCACGCACCTGATCATGCAGTTGTCAACGGTGCGGCTTCTGGTGGCGGGGCATGGCGCCTTTTCTCTGGTGGAAAGGCTACCGGACAGCGCCGGGCCCTTGCGTCCGTTGCCATCGTTAATCATGGCGCGGTCCTTTCAACGTCGACGCGTTTCGCCGTTGCATTTCAACCATTCAAATGGATCGCAGGAAAGCTGCTGACACGCCCAGTTGGAGATCGGATGAGAGGTTCCGCGAACGCGCTATCTCCTTGGTGAGCTGCATGACCGTGCGGCAAGCAAGCGTCATTTCGCCGTGGGGAGACATGGCAAGTGCAATGAAGCGCGGCACGGACGGATTAACCACCATCGACGCCTGCAACCGGCATTCCTTTTCAAGATTGGTAATCGCATAAGGTCCGAGCAACGCGTAGATTCCGCCGTCTGCCACGATGTGCCCCTGCAGACTCAAAGAGTCAGCTTCCGCCGCGAAGATGAGGGAGACCTGGTGTTCACCCGCAAGTTGTTCGAGCCGGTCGCGCCAGCTGTTGGGGCGGCAGAAAAAGACCAGTGGAATCCCGTCGAGCTTTGAAAAAGCAATCGTGGACTGCTTTGTCAAAGGATCGCCTTCTGCACCGACCAGGTAGGTCGCCGCCTCAACGAGATACTCGTCAGCGTTTTTCGGCGTAGGACTATTTCGAAACAGGATTGCGAGGTCGACACTGCCGTTTTCCAGCCACGTTTCCAGCAACGCACCTTGACCTTCGCGCACCTGTAGTTGCACCAGGGGATAACGCTCCCGAAGGCGATGGTAAAGGGTGCTGACAAGCGGATGCGCGGTGGAAGGCAGGACTCCAATTCTGACCAAGCCGATCGGCTCTCCCGCCGTACTGCGGATGTCGTTTGACAACTGCTCTGTACCGGCCAGCCACGCCCTTATGCGCGGGGCGATACGCGCCCCCAACTCGGTCAATACCACGCCTCGCCCGGTCCGCTGAAACAAACGGCCGCCGCAGTATTGCTCAAGCTCAACAATCTGGCGGCTGATGTGCGGCTGACTTGTCCCATAGGCAACGGCGGCCTTGCTCAAACTGCCGAGTTCCGCGGCGTCGATGAACAGCTTCCAGGCAGCGTAGTCCACCGTCAGGTCCCCAATGAGCTATGTCAGGTCAGTATAGCTGAAATGTCTCGTTTGCCAGTTCTCGCATGGGCCGACCGTCCCTACACTGCAACGCATGCACCGTTGTTCCGGCTTGAAGCGAAACGAGCAGCGGGCTCTCCTCTTTCGGAAAGAGGAGCCGAAAAGCTCAATTTGGATGGAGACGTCATGAAAGCGATCGATCTGCGCGGTTTGGTCCCCCATCGATTTCGACGACGAGCATCTATCTTCATAGCGACGACGACACCCGTCACCGCGAGACAGAAGAGAAGCATCGTCTGGACTGGTGAAGTGCGGATTTCGGGCCGGACAGCATTTCACGGGAAAGCGAGACGGCTCCAGCTGGACCTCTGTGCGTGCCGCTGCGGAAAGAATAGGCTTGGGGCCGACTATCTGTTTAAGCACGAACGACCATGCCAATAATTCGAGATCCTTAGTTATAACTGCCGTGCAATGGCAATACGGTCCGCGACTCAAAGCTCGTCGCCCGGGTCAGCGATATCACACCGGAACGGCCGTCCTTCCATGCTCATCAGCATTCGCCGGGCGCAGCGGATGGCTGTGGCATGAAAACGATGACGTTCATGAAGCGATCTGTTCTCTTCATCGCGCAAGCTTCCACGCCGAGCTTGCCAGCGTTACATAGCCATTACATCCTCTTTAGTGGTCGACGGAGCAACCTTGCCGCCCTCAAACATAACTAATCGTTCAATTTTTCCGGCGCTGCCACCCGCCGGTCCCGGGCGCCCGCGTCGACAACGACGAGCGCTTGCACGGGAAAAGCTCACGAAAAGCCGGACCGGTGGTTCCGGAGCCGAAGACGATGACGCTTCGGGATGGCCGGGGCGCTACCCGCCGGGAGTCTGGTCCTGTTGAGCGGGAAGCGGGTCCGTGCCTTCGCCAAGGATGGCGAGATAACGCCGATAGCCGAACACGCGTCCGCGCCGGCGCCCCGTTACTTCCTCCACCACACCGAGGCGTTCCAGGTCGGCAAGCGCAGCATTGACCGTCGGCGCACTGAGGCCGGTACGTTCAACCAGCAGGTTGGCAGTAAGGAATGGATTCTGTTGAAGCAGGTCATGGACGCGCAGGGCCGATCCGGCCCGCTCGCTCTCCGCAGTGATCCGCTCCCGGTCTTCCTTGAACAGGCCGACGATCCGTGTTGCAGCATCAAACGCCTGGTTTGCTGTCTCCGCCACGCCATCGAGGAAGAACTCGAGCCAGGGTTCCCAGGCACCGCGTTCACGCACCTCCTGCAGGAGCCGGTAGTAGTCCCCCCGGTGCGTCTTGAGGTAGAGACTCAGGTAGAGGAGCGGCGAGTGCAAAACCCCATGCACCTTGAGGAACAGGGTGACGAGCAGCCGGCCAATGCGGCCGTTGCCGTCAAGAAACGGGTGGATCGTCTCGAACTGGACATGAAGAAGTCCGGCCTTGATCAGCGCCGGCAAGCGCGAGCGGTCCTCATGCATGAACTTTTCAAGTGCATCAAGACAGGGGTCGAGCTCGTTCACGGGCGGCGGCACATACTGGGCGTTGCCGGGTCGGGTCCCGCCGATCCAGTTCTGGGACCTGCGGAACTCGCCAGGGCTTTTAGTGCCCCCCCGCCCACTTTGAAGCAGGCGCGCATGCATCTCGCGGATTAACCGCAGAGAGAGCGGCAACTCCTGGAGCCGGTGCAGCCCATACATCATCGCGTCAACGTAGTTCGACACCTCCCGGACGTCGTCGATGGGTTGGCCGGCCTGTGCCTCGGTTTCGAAACGAAGCAAATCGGTCAAGGTGGACTGGGTGCCCTCGATCTGGGACGACAGCACGGCCTCCTTGCGCACATACATGTAGAGGAAAAGCTCCTGCCGGGGGAGAAGCATCGTGATGCCGTCCAGCCGCCCGACCGCCCGCTCGGCAAGGCTGAGCCGGTCAAGCAGACTCAAGACGTCAATAGGGGGGTCGGGCGGTAGGGGCGGCGGCACGAATGCGCTCGCAATCTCACCGCCTACGGCGGTTTCGACGAATCGGCCCAGCCGGGGATTTGTTGTACTCTCGTCAGCCATGGATGAATTATGGCAATTAGTCGTTAATTAAGCAATACGCCTTTGACTTAATTAGCGCTGAGGCTTATTTAAGCGGCCTTAAACAACGCTCTTCCCCCAACCTGTCGCCCTCGCAGGCGGTCGTCCGTTGCCGTGCCCATTCCCGTCGTACCTGGTTACCGCCACCTGTGGTCCGGCAATTTTTCGCCGGTCTGTCATGGCGACGTCGAGGCCGGGCTGCGGCCCGGTCAGTGAAGCCCGATCTCTTTTACGGGACAGCGGGCGGGTTGTTCACGGTAGAACCGCCCGGTCCGCCTTTCTTTCCCTTCGCTCGCTGCGCCGCCCTTCCGCACGCTTCACGGCCTCTTCCAGAGATTGCACGTGTTCTGGCGTAGTGCGACCAAAACGCTTGTGGTAGCAATGTGCAATGAATTCCTCGAGGGGACGCTTCCACGGTTCCTGCTGCCCGTTAGCCAGCGACCCGAATCGTCGGGGATTCAATCCCGGTTCGCGGGCCATCTGGATATGAGCGTGGCTCAACCTGAAACGCTGCCGCGCTTCAAACCACGGCTGAAGCTTCGATGGTATCCGCATCAGGGTTCGCCTTTGTGCCAATGTGCCGCCGTCAATCGCTCCACCGCCGCGTAGTAAGACGCCTGCGAAGCTTCAGGGTTTTCGTTCCGCTCCGTCTTCAAAATATCGAACAGATGCTCTGCGGCGACCGAGCTGATGGCGTGGATAGCATCGTGTCGCGACAGTCCCTGGTTCCTGAGTCGATGCATCGCCCGGACCACGGGCTCAAGGTTCAGGGCAATCTGGTTTTCGACGATCACGTGGAACGCAGCGTGTGCCGTGACGTTGGGAAGTTTGAGCCGGGCGACGCGGTGATACGTTTCGACGAGAGAAATTCGCTCCTGTTCATCGAGTTCGAGCCATGATCCAGGTGCGGGCGCGCAATCGGGCGTGTACTTTTCCATGATGCAGGTTTTGTCCTGACTTTCCTTCTGCCTGTCGTAAAACTCCGGTCTGTCGCTGAGTTGCGCTTCAGTTGATGTCACCACGTCCCGGCGGATTCCTTCGAGGCGGCGCTCAAGACCGTTCATGCGCGCTATGTGCTGGGTCTGACCGCGACGCCGCTGCGGCGCGACAGCCAGCAGCCCGTCATGTTCATACTGTGCGGGCCGATCCGGCACACGTCGCGCCTGCCAGCCGGCGCCCCCCAACTGCTGGAAGCGCTCCCGCAAAGGCTCACCGCAGCGGTGAACGTCGCGGCTGAAGCGCCGAAGCGGACAGTGTTCGCGCATCTCGCGCAGGTCGCGGCACGCATGCAGATGATCGCCGCCACCATCATTGCGCAGTACGGGCAGGGGCGCAAGGTGCTGGTGCTCACCGAGCGCACAGACCATCTCGAACGCTTGAAGCAGGCTCTGGCGGGCCGGTACAGCCGCAGTTCGTGCTGCGCGGGCGCCTCGCGAAAAAGGCGCGTGCAGCACAGCTCGCGGCCCTTGACGCGCTGGCCGCTGGCACACCCCGGATCGTGCTGGCGACCGGCAGGCTGGTAGGCGAAGTTTTCGACCACCCGGCACTGGAGACGCTGGTATTCGCCATGCCGGTGGCCTGGACGGGCACGCTGCAGCAGTACGCCGGCCGCCTGCACTGCGACCACGCGGCCAAAACCGGTGTGCGCGTGCTCGATTATGTCGACGGCGGCCATCTGTGAATTTTCGCGACCGTGTCGTATTGTCGTATCTCATTCCATTTACTCTAATGTGGTAGAAATCAGGCACGACCTCACTCGCGGCGAGTCTCCCACTACTTGTGGTTCGCAAAGGACATCTAATGGCTTTTAGTTCGCACATGGCTTTCGCCAGGAACAAGGCGGGTCAAGTGGTCGCGGCGAACGACCTGCCGTCCGTTGGCCCGGCGATCTTCTATTGCGCCGGCTGCGGTGGCGAGGTCACCCTGTGTCGTCAAGACGCTTCTCAAGCGGACTTCCGGCACGTGCGTCCTGCTGCCTGCGAGCTTGATGCGCAGCGCGCACTGCACGCCGCGGCGGTGCAACTGCTTGCCGAGAGCCGGTTCGTCGTCGCTCCCTGCGCTGACACAGAAAGGTACTGGACATGGCAAGCGCCACATCATTGAAGAATGGGGTCTGGCGTCAGTCCGCACCACAGTGGATGGAATCCCGGTCGACTTCTTTGCCGAGACGCTGGCGGGACCGCTGATCATCCAGATCGCCATCAAGTCGTTGTACGACGCATCGACGCGATCGACCATCCGGGCTCTCGGCTACGCTGCGCTTGAAATCTCGATCCCGAAACCGGGCGAAGTGCTGGGCATTGGCGATCTCCGGGAAGTCGTACTGCATGGGCTAACGAACAAGGTTTGGCTGTGGCACCCGGCGATCGGCAATCGCGAACGTCATGCGCCGCCCAAGCGGCGGCCGGCCGAAGTGGCGCTGCTCTTTGGCGAGGTCGAAAAGCCTGCCGCGAAGCTGTCGGTGCCTGTAGCCGTCACCCCATGGGTGCAAGCCGGCGGGCTAGCGGCCGATGCAGCCTATCGGCAACTGCCTGTCGCGGAGAAGATCGGCGCCTTTGAGCAACAGCTAGGCGAGCCATGCGCGCGCTGGCCGGATGCGGCCGATGTTGACGTGACCGGAAAAGGCTCGTTTTGTGTCGACCCGCGAGTCTGGCAAGCGGACATCTTTGGCAAGTTCGTGCGTCCCGCCGCTGAAGGCGCGAGTACCAGGGACTTCACGATGCTGACGGTGCTTGGCTGGCTCGACATGCGCTACAGAATCGTTCCCGCATTCGAAGATGCGGAAAAGGTCGCGGTCCATCAATATCTCCGGGCGCTCACCGCGCAGGGCTATCTGGCGGAACTGCCTGACCAGCAATTCCGCGTGGTGCCGGACCCGCGTCCCAACGGGCTCTCGACGTTGCGGTGGAACCCAGATGCGAGGTTGAGTGTCAGCGGCCTGCGCGTCTGCTCGGAGCGTGTGCGGCTGGAGATTCCGGTCAACCAGGTCCAGCGGCTTCTGGAATATTTTGAGGATGGCCATCCTGCAGTATCGGTGGCGACCTTCGTGCAGGACCTGATGCTCCGGCTTCATGCGCCCGAGCGCACCGTTGTGGCGCTGCTGCGCGAGGCCGATCTGGTCGTCGGATAACCGAATACTGATCAACACAGTTTGAAGCGGCGCGCGAGCGTGTGCGCCGGTTGGGTGCGGTCGCAAACAGAAACGACGCCGTAAAACGGATAGCGTCACCAGCCAGGAAGAGACAGGCGGCGGAAACGATGGAGACGATCGAATGCGCATTGGCAGGAAAAGAGCGACTGCGGAAGGCGTGGTGGTTGGCCTGAGGTTCGCTGACGGGCACCCTCTCCTACCCGTTTGGCAGTCAGGCAATCAAGTCAATTGCGGGCCGATTTGAAGCCCACATCGCCGCCAAACCTCCGGCTATCTAATTAGGATTCCCGAATTTGTCGAGGCCATTCTGAAATGTCCGCTTTCTGGCTAAGTTGAAATGTCCGGGTTTAAGGGGTTTGTTTCTAACGCCTTTTGTCTCACACCTTGTTGAAGGACGATGCCTGAAGTGGCAGGGCGCTTACGTCTGTGTCGATCACCTTTGCAGACCGACGGCCAGGTTTGCGTGGTTGTTGCATTTGCCGCTGCTGCGACTGTTCCAGAATCACACCATTGATATCGGCCTGCGTGAACTCGCGCTGTTTCTTCTTGCCGGGCGAGC
>NZ_PNXY01000036.1 GCF_002879865.1 Paraburkholderia rhynchosiae | reverse complement strand
GATGAAGGCCTTGCGCATTTTTGTGTCGTTGAGGTGCGAGCGGTCAGCATTGACTGGCTTGACTTATCGGAAGCCGACAATCCGAAGCGGGCGCGTTTTATACGCAGCGGCGACGAGTGGACTCGCAGATGGATCGCTCCCTGAGAAGGCGCGCGCCTTACATCGGCAATCCTTTGGCCAGCCCCGGCCACTTTATTCCCGAGCAGACTTTGGGGATGCCCGACCCGCTTACCGCTCTCGTTTAGCGTTATTGATGCCTGCCCTAACTCACATCAAGGCATCGAATAACGCTAATCGAAGACGGAAGCTCGGGGTTGAATCGGGGAGGTTGAATGTCGACCGACGCGCGACTTCCGGGTTCGGCCACGAACGGCCGGGCGCCAGATTCCTGTAAGTGCCTGCTTTTAGCCGTTCAGCGGACGTTGGTTACCCGATAGCTTCTCGAGCGGAAGAGGCATGTGAGGTTCAGTGCGACGACACATACGTCGCATCGGCAAACGCCGGTACGGCGAAGTTTTCGCGCATACGTCTGGTCTCCGCCGCTGGCGTCAAACCGAAGAGGCGCTTGAACTCCCGGCTGAACTGGGAAGGGCTCGTGTAGCCCACGGCGTGACTGGCGGCGTCCGCGCTCAGGCCCTGGCGCACCATCAACAGGCGGGCCTGATGCAGACGCGTCGACTTGACGTACTGCATAGGCGATACCTGCGTGATAGCCTTGAAGTGGCTGTGGAAGCTCGGGACGCTCATGCCGGCTTCCTCAGCAAGCTGCGTCACGTCGAGCGACTGCGCATAGCCAGCGTGGATGAGACGCAGGGATCGGGCGATCCGGCCGAACTGCCCGCGCATCGCAAGGGCCTCCCTCATCGAGCGTCCCTGTGCTCCGGTCAGCACACGGAAGTACAGTTCGCGCAGCAGGCCGTGGCCCAATACCGCGGCTTCAAGCGGACGGTGCATCGCTTCGAGGAAGCGCAACACAGACGACTGCATTGCGTCGTCCATCGGCGTCGACATCATGCTCTGAGGCGCCTCTATTCGTTCCGTGACTCCTTCGCGATCGATCTGCGCCGCGAGTTCGGCGGCCATAGTGAAGTCGAGATGCAGGTACAGGGCAAGCAGCGGGCGCGCTGGCGTTGCGTCGGTTTCCATGGTGAATGGCACGGGCACGGACACAGCGAGGTAGTGATGCTCGTCGTAGAGATAGAGCTGATCACCGAAGTAACCTCGCTTGCGGCCCTGACACACGATCACAATGCCGGGGTCATATAGAACCGGCGTGCGCGACAACGCCCGGTTCGAACGCAGGACGCGGACGCTCGGCAGTGCCGTCAAGCTGTAGCCCTCATCGGGCGCCAACCCGCGCAAAAGGGTAACTATGCGGTTCTGGCTTTGACGGGAACGCTCAGGCTGCTCCGTGGAGGCAGGGGTTGCATTCATAGTTTTGTGCAAGAAAATTAGCGAAATCCGCATTCTCGGCCCTTGGCCGTAAGATTAGCATGCACCTTTCAGTTAACGTGACGGAGGGTGCTTCAATGCAATTCAGCAAAACGCTGCTTATCACTGGCGTCAGTAGCGGGTTCGGCCGAGCGCTCGCTCAAGAGGCGCTCGCGATCGGCCACAAGGTTGTCGGTACGGTGAGAAGTTTGCAGGCCAAGCGGGATTTCGAGTCCCTCTCAGTGCGCGGCGCGTTCGGAAGGGTTCTTGACGTGACGGATTTTGACGCCATCGACCACGTAGTGTCGGAAATCGAGACGAGCGTGGGTCCCATCGATGTGTTGGTCAACAATGCTGGCTACGGGCACGAAGGCATCATGGAAGAATCGCCTTTGTCGGAGATGCGTCGACAGTTCGATGTGAATGTCTTTGGCGCAGTCGCCATGATGAAGGCCGTATTGCCTTCTATGCGTACACGCCGACGCGGGCACATTCTGAACATTACGTCGATGGGCGGCTTTATCACGATGCCCGGAATCGCGTATTACTGCGGAAGCAAGTTCGCGCTTGAAGGCATTTCCGAGGCCCTTTCGAAAGAGGTCAAGAATTTTGGTATCGCCGTGACAGCTGTGGCGCCCGGCTCTTTCCGGACCGACTGGGCAGGCCGCTCAATGACGCGAACGCCCCGGTGCATCCCGGATTATGACGACGTCTTTGACCCCGTCCGCCAAGCTCGCGAGGAGAAAAGCGGCAAGCAATTGGGCGATCCTCGGAAAGCAGCACGCGCGATGCTTGCGGCGATCGCTGCAGACAGCCCGCCCGTTCATCTTTTACTCGGCAGCGATGCACTCGGCCTGGTGCGTGGCAAGTTGTCGGCGCTCGAAGACGAGATCCGGCGGTGGGAGACTGTCACGGTCTCGACGGATGGCTGAGTGGCAGAAGGCGGAAGGCATGTCGCCATGCGGCAACGGGACAAAAAACTGCGGGTGACCGTAATGCGGTAGTCCGCACGTCAATGCGCAGCGGACGCTCAAGGACCTCTTGCGACCGTCTGAAACGGTCGGAAGTGCTCCTTCGTCAAACTCAGCAACGGTCGCTCGTCGATGGCCTTCCCGAACGGCTGCTCCCAGCAGTGAACCGTCCTGTCAGCGCGGCGCGCCAACGTCGGCAAAGGCCGATACATGCGCATTCGATGGCGGGTAGCTTTGGGAACGCGCCGTTTAATGCAAATGAGGCGGACAGTTGGTTCATAGCAGGCACGTTGTGGGGCAGTTCGTCGTCACCGGCGCATTGCCAGGGGAAGATGGCTAGCGACACTCGCCATGGCGATCGCGGCGGTAAGCGTCATTGTGCCGGCGTAGAAAGCGCGTTCTGCCTCGACATCACGCCAACTGGCTCCGGCTTCGCCGCACCGGAAGACAACGGTGGCGTCCTTACTTCAACAATCCGAACACCGCCACGCCGTTGGTCGTTCCCACGTAGACGTGCCCGTGCGCGATCATCGGTGTAATGAACTTGTTTCCCGCGCCGAACGTGTCCCTCGTACCGGACTGATTGCTGTTATAGAGTTCCTGGCTGAGGTCGCTGGCGTTGAAGGCATACAAAGCGCCAATGGCACCGTTCCCGGCGGCCCAAACGATCGCATTCCCGGCACCGTTAGCTGAAATGCTCGGCGTCGTGCCCGGGTAAGGAAAGGTGCCAGGGCTGTGTGACGTGGGCGTCGTTGCCAACAGTGCTGAGGTCACCGGGAACGCCTTCAGATTGTCGCCAACGGAACCGAAATAGACCACGTTGTTGTAGTAGGCAGGCATGCCAAAGACGCCCCCTGACAGTTGTCCATCAATCTCCTGCCAGATCAGATTGGCGTTCGTGTTGAATTTGCCCATCGCATCGCGATTGACGACGTAGATTTTTGAATCCTTGCCCGCACCCACGGCAAGGTGCCGGGCGGTGCCGTTTGCATCGGTCATATCCGGCAGGACCAACGCACCTCCGGACCCGAGATCCGCGTCCGCCGACGACTGCGCGACGGTGTCGAACGTCGCGAAATAGTCGGCCACAGAGAGCGCGGGTGACGTCGACAATTTCAGGAAGGCGTTTCCATAGTCGCCGCCAGCCGGAAAGCCCTGCCCGTTCAGCGTTGTGTCGAAAGTGCCATTGGCGTCGAGCAGGTACAGGAACGCGCCATCGGATGCCATGCCCGCACCGCTCATCCAGACGGAGCCCTCGGTTCCGTTTGGCGTGAGGTTCAACGCGCCTGTCTGCGAAAGGGTATCCGCGCTGTAGGCCATCACCCAGCCGCCGTAGGTGCCCTGGTCGCAATGCGACGTCCACGCGAGGTAGACGTTGCCCTTCACCAGCGTCAGCGCCTGGCGCTCCGCATATTGCTGCGGGTCGAACACGGTGACCCCGTTACTGCTATTCGCGCCGGTTCCCGGATAGGTAGCTGCGATCTCAGTCGGACCGCCGAGCATCTCCGCACCCGTGCCTATATCTATCGCATGCAGGCGCTGATGAATGCTTCCGCTCGCGTCCTTGCTCATTGCGACCGCGTACAGAATGCCCGCTGTGCCGCGTGTGCGGTCGATGACTGGCGTCGAAGTGATGCCGATTTCCGGAGTGATTTGACCACAATGACGATCGTCGCTGGTCGTCTCGCCGGAGCCGAGAAGGGAGCGATGCCAAAGTTGTGCATTGGTGTCCGCGTCGAATGCGTACACGCTCGCGTGCTCGGTAACAACATATACGACGTTGTGTGTGGCGCCGCTAATGGAGACGTTGCCGACGTAAAGGGGTTGCGCGTCGACTTTGCCATCTACCGTGAGAAATGCAACCTTGCCAAATCCCGTCGCGTTGACGTTGGCGGGAGTCAGTCTTGTCTCTGCCAGGTACTGTCCTGTGCGCGCCAGATCGTTGTGATACGTCAGAACATCGCTTGCAGTGGGCGTTGCGCCAGAGCCCGTTCCAGCGGGGCCCGTTGTGCCGCCTGTATCACCATTCGCGGAATTGCTGCCGGAGCCGCCGCTTGTATTGCTGGTGGAAGAGGTACCGCCCGAACCGCCGCTGCACGCGGCGCAGAAAATAATGAGCAGGCTCGTCGAAACTAGCCGGCGCCAGGGTATCGCGTTTTGGTCCAGGTACTTTGTGCTGTTCATACACGTCTCCCAAGGCGGTCGCGAAGACTGCCAATGCCAATAGCCGCCGACCCTCTCCTGTAGTCTACCCTTCATTAATCACAGTGGAGCGGGACGCTGCGTCGGGCCGAAGGCCCACGCTGGACCTCGTCATGAGGCGCTGCGCATCGATGGAGAAAAGATCGTTCGCGACGAGGTGAGCGAAGTACGCAATCCGTATGCCCGAACGCTCGTCGGCACGGTGCCGAAGGCGACATTGAAGGGCAGGCTTGCCCCCGCAGATACTGAAGGTCGTGACAGGCCACCCGGTTGTGATCGCTGACGAACTGATCACGAATCCCGCGGTTGATTTAATTACGTTCACGGGCGGCGTGTCGATCGGCAAGTCCATCGCGGCGCGCATGGGGTATTGGCGAGCCGTGCTGGAGCTCGGCGGCAACGATCCGATCATCGTCATGGAAGACGCCGACCTCCACGAAGCAAGCTCGCTCGCTGTTTCGGGTTCCTACAAGAACTCGGCGCAGCGATGCACGGCGATCAAGCGTATGCTGGTTCACGAAGCCGTCGCGGATCGCTTCACCGATCTCGTCGTGGAGAAAACGCGTGCGTGGATATATGGCAATCCGGCCGATAGCACCGTCGACATGGGCACGCTCATCGACGAGGCGGCCGCGCAGTTCTGCGAGCGCCAGGTCAACGACGCTCTCGCGGGCCGCGCGCCTGCTCAGGGGCAACCAGCGCGAAGGTGCGCTGTATGCACCCACCGTCATCGATCGCATTACACCCGACATGCCACTCGTCAAATACGAGATCTTTGGACCCGTATCGCCTATCCTGCGTTTCAGGAACATCGACGAGGCGATCCGTATGTCGATCAGCACCGCCTACGCGCTGTCGTCTTCGGTCTGCACCAACCGTTTCGACTACATCACCCGCTTCATCACCGAACTGGAAGTGGGCAGCGTCAATGTGCGGGAGGCGCCGGGTTACCGGCTCGAACTCACGCCGTTTGACGGCGTGAAAGACTTCGGGCTCGGCTACAAGGAGGGCGTGCAGGAAGCAATGAAGAGCTTCACCAACACCAAGACCTACTCATTGCCCTAGTGACGCAAAGACGACACTGCCGCACTTCGTTGAATAAATCGCTTTTGCGCTTTTGCGCTTTTCCGCAACTGGAGGATGACATGCTTATAGGCATTCCAAAGGAAATAAAGAACCACGAATACCGCGTGGGATTGACTCCGTCGTCAGTCCGCGAAATGGTGGCACACGGTCACGCCGTGACGGTCGAAACCGGCGCAGGCAATGGCATCGGCGCGTCGGATGCCGTCTATGAAAAAGCCGGCGCGCAGATCGCGCTGCGCGCGGAAGATGTCTTTGCCAAGGCCGACATGATCATCAAGGTCAAGGAACCGCAAGCCGGCGAGCGAGCGATGCTGCGCGACGGTCAGATCCTTTTCGCCTATTTGCACCTTGCACCGGATCCCGACCAATGTGCCGACCTCCTGAAGAGCAAGGCCGTGTGCATTGCCTACGAGACTGTCACTCAATCCGGCGGCGGACTGCCGCTGCTTGCACCGATGTCCGAAGTCGCTGGGCGCATGTCCATTCAGGCGGGTGCGTACTGCCTCGAACGCGCGCATGGCGGCAAGGGTATTCTGCTCGGCGGTGTCGCTGGCGTGGCACCGGCGAAGATCGTGATCCTGGGCGCGGGTGTGGTCGGCTCCAATGCGGCGCAAATCGCGGTCGGGACGGGGGCACATGTTGTGGTTATCGACCGCAATCTGGACGCGCTGCGCCGCATGGATCGTTTGCTCGGCGCGCGCGTCACGACCGTGTTTTCGAACCAGGACAATGTCGAAAAACACGTGCTCGAAGCCGACCTCGTAGTCGGCGGCGTGTTGATTCCGGGCGCGGCGGCGCCTAAACTCGTGACCCGCGCGATGATCGATGCGATGCAACCGGGCTCCGCAATCGTGGACGTGGCCATCGACCAGGGCGGCTGCTGCGAGACGGCAAGGCCCACGACTCATGCAGAGCCGACCTACATGGTGGGCGACGTCGTGCACTACTGCGTCGCCAATATGCCGGGCGGCGTGCCGCGCACATCGACCTACGCGCTGAACAACGCGACCCTGCCTTTTGCGCTCCAGATCGCGAACAAAGGCTGGCGCCGCGCGTTGCAGGACGACCCGCACCTGCGCAATGGCCTTAACGTCGCTGCTGGAAAAGTGACTTGCCGCGAGGTGGCCGAAGCACTGGACTATACGTGGGACTCGTCTGACTCCGTCATTACCATGTGATCGCCGCCGAAGGACCGGACAACTCGCCCGCCCACCCCGCTCAGACATATCCCATCACATAACAACGATATCAACCAGGTGAAGAGAGGCAAAAGACATGGCGTATTCCAGGCTGAAACCACAGTTCTAGCGGTTGAAGTTGGGCGGCAATGGAGCAGTTAAACGCCCGCGCGTTTGCTGATCACCGCCGGTCGATGGACCGGATTTGGTTAGTATTTGATGCCAACGTCATAGTCACCGTACTCGCCGCACTGCATCCTCGAAACCGTGGACGCGATGCGCTTGTCGCGGTCCGTAAGTGTGAATAGCGTGGTCATTACGGCTGGCTGGTCAGTTACAGGTTCGCATGCTGCTTATCGCATGAGCGCCTTTGCTGCGATGTAAGCGTTGTGCGGTTTTGCAATGCACTGACGGAAGCTGCTTTAAAAGCCTCAAGCTCGCTGTCTTCCGGGCCGATATACCGGTGAGGCATGCGCCTGCGCTAGCAGATTACGCAAAGCGTAGCGGGCATGCGTCATAACGTTCAACTACACGAGGACCAAAATGCGCCTGTTGGTCGCCCTGATTCTGCCGTGGTTCCAGTTTTTCACGATTGGCCGTCCGTTTGCCGGAATCATTTGCCTGCTGCTTCAGATCACACTCATCGGCTGGATTCCTGCTGCGATCTGGTCTGTCTATGCGCTGAGCCAGTACAAAACCGATAAGAAGATCGAGCGCGCTCTGTCGGCGCGTGGCTGACAACCAGAACGCTGGCCACGCCGGCGCAAGGAAAAAGAGCATGGCGAATTTCAGCATCTGGCACTGGACTATCCTGATCCTTTTGCCAATCGTCTATCTGGTTCCCGCTGCACGCATTCTTCGAAAGGCAGGGTTCTCCGGCTGGCTATCCCTGTTACTACTGGTGCCGCTTCTCAATCTGATCATGTATTGGGTCTTCGCTTTTGTTCGCTGGCCCGTTGAGCGCACCGCGAAAGAGGGAACCGTATAGCCCAGGAAGGGTGCCAGGCGCGATTGCGCCCCGTACACTTGACCGGCAAACGGGTCGAAGCAAATCACTATGGCCTGGAAGAACAGTACGACCGCGGCCCTGACTTGGATCCCGCTAATGCGCGCGACCAGCATTCCCTGGCAACAGACTGCGTAGCCGCATTTCCCTGATCAGCTTGGCGCCCGCTGCCGTTAAATAGATGCGCTTGGCGTGTCGGTCGGACTCGTCTGCGCCGCGGCGGACGAGGCCCGCGGCCTCGAGCCGGTCTGCTCGTATAGCGCCTCCGGCCAGAGTTGCTTGATCAATTCATCACCGAGCAATGCGATAGAGAGTGCACCACTCACCGAATAATGTCTCGCATAAATGGCCGATTTCGTTGATGCCTTTACCGAAAGCGCGGAGACGGAAATCCACCCAGGCAACAGCGTTCCTGTATCCTACTTTCATGAAGAAGCTCATACTCTCGGTTGCTGGCGCTGTAACCTCTTTGTTCCCTTTGAGGCTTCGGCATGCCATGGTGAAATCTCTTCTCGAGGATAGCGCGCTCGTGAAGGAGTACGGCTACATTTACATCTCCAGCCTTTCGCGAAAACTCAATGTCGTACAGATTTCGGCAATGGGACAGTACGGCACGATGGTGAGTAGTTCAAACGATCTGAGCGTCCTGAAGACATACGCGCAGACCGGTCGTTGGGCGCCCGAACTGTCCGAAAGATTAAAGGCATTCTTCCCCGGTTCGGGCGGAACTTACCTCGACATCGGTGCGAACATTGGAATGACGACAATTCCGATTGCGCAGCACAATGACCGCGTGAAGTGTTATGCATTCGAACCGGAACCGGTCAACTATCGCAACCTGTTGCGTAATATTGCCGAAAACTGTCCGTCATGCAATATAGAGACGTACCAACTGGCGCTGCATGAACGCGAGGGAGTGCTGCCCTTCGAGATTGCTGACGGCAATCTGGGCGACCATCGCCTTCACGTTGAAACTAATCTTCCCGCAAAACAGAACGAGGCGAACCGGGAGATCATCGAAGTGCGCTGTGTCAGGCTGGACGATCTCCCCATCCAGTTGACCGGCCCTGTTTTTGCAAAGATCGACACGCAAGGTGCCGAGCCGTACGTCTTCGCCGGCGGCAGAAAAACGCTTGCAAAAGCCGATGCAATCCTCGTGGAATGGTCGCCGTATCACATGGCACGGTTAGGGGGCGATCCCAATGTCGTGCTGCGGTTTCTTGAGGACCACTTCAGTCACGGTCAGATTGAAGAAACCGACGCAAACGCGGGAAAACAAGGCGAAAGCGGACCAATGAAGGCGATCACAACACGGCTACAAAGTACCATTACCAAGTGGCGTGATAACCCGTTCAATTACGTCGATATCGTCGCAACGAAGATGCCACCGGTCGCCCAATGACGGGAGTTCGCGCCGCGCGCTACGTTCAGCGTGCTGGCGTTCCGGATTAAGAACCGATTGCCCGTTCACACCATCATTCGATTATCGGCTTCTCTACACCGTTCGCATGTCCCACGACGGTTTCGAGGAACTGCTCGTACCTCCGGCAACAGGCATTCCAGCCGAATTCGTCGACAGCCTTGCGATTGCTTGCATTGTTGACAGTTGTCTGCCACGACTCATTGACCGAACGCAGGATTGCGGGGAGTTCGCTGACATCGTCGAACAGAATGACATTGGGGAACTTCCTGGCTGCCCAGGCCATAAAAGGCGTCGAGCGCGCGATCATCACCGGAACAAGTCCAATGGCCTCGAAAAAGACGCCACTGACTAGCATTGAGTCAGCCGCGTGCGGGAGAATCAGCACATCGCTATCGGCAATATCTTGCGCAAACTCTGCGTCCGAAAGAAATTTGGCTTCGAGGCGCACGACATCGTGCAGCGATCTCTTATTGATGATTTCATTGAGCGTAGTAAGATAACTTTCGGTGCCGTGCCCAGCGATATTCAGTTTGCAATCGCTTGGCCAAACGTTGAGCACCGCATCGATCTGCTTATACGGACGAATAACACCGAGCATCCTATAGAGCGGCGCCGCGCTATGACGTGCGCTATCAGCTTTCATCACGATTCGCGGCTGGCCCGGCGCATCCCAGTAGAGGGGATGAGGCAAATACTGCGCGCGGTAAGGAGCCTGAAAATCCGGCGCGTGCACAACACGGCGATCCGCAAGGCGGCGCACGAACGCGATAATTCGTATCGATAGGCGCCTGTTGAATCCAACCGTATCGTGGACTGCCTGGTCATGCACGAAGTACACGACCTTGGCTCGCCCGATCAGCATCAACGAACAATAGAATGCGAAAACCAGAGAGCCGATCAAGCTCAACTGCGCACTGCCGTTCCGTCGCCTGAATGCCCGGTATTCAAGCCAATGAAACACGAGTATGTTCTCCGGCTTGAACAGGTCGACGAATCCGCCATTCAGAAGGCCCTTGATTGACAATGGCATAACATCATAACCAACCGATCTGTATAGCTCCTTTTGGAGCTCTATATAGCGGTTCGTCGGGTTAGTAAAAGGACACATCAGCACGCGTGGCCGCAGCCGCTTTCCTTCACCGTTTCCAGGCGAGCTACGAGTTTCATGAACAACTCGCGACATTCGAGAATCTCCGGTCCACCTACATCCCGAACAGACACAGCTCAAGCGCATGTGGCACATTCAAATGCGCGCCACTTCAAACGCTCAAATCAGATGCTGAGCCTTTAAGTTCTTAGTCTTAAGTTCAGCTTAGCATGCACAAAAGCGCTAGTGGGCGGTCCCATCACCATGAAACGCGCCAACCTGGACAAATGCCTTCGTCCGGGTGGCCGATAGTGTGGAGTGTGGGCCGGCGCGGAAGGTGCACCGGAAATTCTGACCTCGACTTTTGGGGTCGAAGTGACAAAAATACAGGGCGTCCAATCCCCAGATCATCAGAAGAAAGCGGGAATCTTTTGTCATACGACGCTAGATGTTGAAGGATCTTGCTTTCTGGCAGAAAAATACTATTTCCAGTTTTGGCCAGCTTCGGTTCCGGGTAAGATCTACTCCGTTCCCACTAGCTATCCGCAACATTTACGCGGCGCGGATTCGCCTCGCTGGGCAAACGTTTGCGAAAGGATGCCTTAGACCTCGGCGACACCCGCGGCGAAAGTCCAGTTGTCTCCCCTGCTGATCCAACCCTCAGACGCGCGAATTAGCCCGCCCATGGTATTGGCTCGCGCGCGTCCGTTGAATTGACGCATTCAATCGTGCGGCGTTTTATCCGTTGATAAACGCACGGGACAGCGCTCGTAAAAGCATTTATGTTTTTCGGGTGTTTAGGAATACGAAGAAAAATAACGATTTTTGTTTTCGATTCACTAGCTAAAAACAGCAAGCAAGATTTTCAAATTTTCTTCGGGTTTTTCTCGACGGTGGAATAAATCAATGTTAAAACGACGGCAATTTATTGGTGCCATGACGGCACTGGGTGGAAGTGTCCTTTTGAGCGCCTGCGGCGGCGGTGGTGCAGAAGACGGTGGGGGCACCTCTGGCGCAGGGGCACAGAATGCAAGTGCTACCGCAAAGAGCGCCTCTGCGAATGGCACGGCAATGCCGCCGGCAACCTCTTTGGTCGATGGCAAGGGCGCTACCTGGACCGTTTCGGGTGGCGTGGCTTATCGAAACGGAGCGAAAGCCGGGAATAACTACGACGTGATTCTCACACTGTGCTTCAACGGCAATATCTATGTCGAAAACACGAGCGGACAGTTCTACCAATGGAACGGGTCGACGTGGCAGGCTTCGAGCGATCCGCGCCTCGGCACGACTTCTCCGGACGGCACGACGATCCCATCCGCATCAAGCATTATCGACAAGACGGGCGCGGTGTGGACCCTGACCAATGGCGTCATCTCTAGAAATGGCGTTGCCGCGGGCAACAACTATAACGTGTCGCTCGTGCTCTGGTACGGCGGCAAGATCTATTGCCGCAACACCAGCGGACAGTTCTACGCGAATGCAGAGGTCGCCGCTCAATGGTTGCCGTGCACGGATCCACGCATTGCCGTCGCCGCCACCGCAGGTAGCTTCTTCGGTATCAACGGTCACTTCGACTACACGTACACGCCCGCACAGCTCGTCTCCATTTTGAAGGGCTTGGGTTGCACGAGTTACCGCGTCGGCTGCACGGCCGACGCGAATCAACTGAATGCCGTGGTCAAACTGGCGCAGGCGTTTCAGTCGTCTGGCATGACGCTGCTCGTGTTGCTCAACCTGGATTTCTACGATAACAGCGGCAAACTTCTCGCGGGCGAACCGGCCGCCTACAGCGCCGCATATGGGCCCGCGGCGACGATCGCCAATGCGCTGAAACCGTATGGCGTGACCCTCTATGAATGCGGAAACGAGCTGACGCGCGACAACGCGATCATCATTGATTCGACCAACGCAGGGACGAAGGCGCTAGATTTCAACAACGCGAACTGGCCCATCATGCGTGGCGCTATGCGCGGCATGATCGACGGGGTGAAGTCGGCTCAGCCTACCGCAAAATGCGGGATCAACTTCTGCGTCGCCGATGTCGGCGCGTCTGACGCCCTATGGGACGGCATGCAACCCGACGGCAGCGGTGGGCATCCCAAGGTGCGCTGGGATATCACGACCTGGCACAACTATGAGGTGTACGGCAACATTTTCAACATCGGGACGGACGGCGCGGGCCCGGGCATCGATCTGCCGACGTACTGCAAAGCCAGATACGGTGTGCCGTTCATCATCACAGAGTGGAACACGGGTCCGGAACAAACCCAGACGTATCGCGCAAATTACATTACGTCGCAATTGGGTTCAATGTATGCAGCGCGAAAGACGCACAACCTTCAGTCGGTCATGTATTACGTGCTTGATAGCGGCAACAACACGTTTGGCATTATGACTAACGGTACCGCGCTGAATCCGCCATACGGTGCGTTTACGAACTTCACCTCGACCCACGCGGACAATTGATTCCGGCGAACGCTCGCGTCTGACGTGCAGATCTGGCCTCCCGCTGTTTCGTGGTGAGGCCTTTTTTTCGTGTCATAGCGGCCTCCCCTGAGCGTAGAGTTTCCGGTTGGGAACTCGATCACACCATCTGCGAACTCACATTAGAGATGGCTAAAAAAGCGAGGCTTACGGTGTTCCGTAACGTCGTTTCCCTAAAGGAAGACGGTATGCCCTGGTCGAGCGCAAGAGCCGCTTCGTGATCCTGTGCCAGGACGCTCTCGATTACTTCATGGCGGCAAATGAAGAACCTGCCAGCCTTCTTGCGCGAGAGCCTGCAGTCAAAGTCTTTCAGCGTACTTATTGCGGGCTGGTGCTCGTTAAAAAGCCTGGGGCAACGCACCGCCCCCCTCCGATTTGCAAGAGAGCCGCCGCGATTAAATTCAGAAAATCCGAATTGTCCTGCGTCGTTGCACAATAACGAGCTACGCGTATGTTCAATCAACATTCCTCGTTACGGTGAGCTTTCTCCGGAACAAGCGCGCCACAACCTGGCGAATGGTCCGGTCCGGCACCCGATCGAGCAGCCGCCGGAGCGCGGTCTGCCGGACTTGCGGCAGCGGCGCTCGCAACAGGTCGCCGCGCTATTTGCCAAAATATGAACATCGTTTATCATGGCGAATGATCGGCCGCAGTCTGGCGACGATCTAACGCCAGTCCTATGCGGGCGCTCTGCCAGCTCACCGGTGTCCGGCTCGGCTTTAACCTTTAAGCCGAGCGTTGTGGCTGGTTACGAGGTGTGAGCCGCACTACAGGAGGAGCTCGCCGTGCCACGGGAAGCCATCACTGCCTGCCGCATCTGCGCCGGCAACTGTTCACTGCGCTTGACCATAGACGACGCCGGACGCGTCGTTGCTGCGCGCGGCGACCGCGACAATCCGCTCACGCGCGGCTACGCCTGCATCAAGGGCGCGTATCTGCATGAGGCGCATAACAGCGCCGAGCGGCTCCTGCACCCGCTGAAACGGCAGCGCGATGGCAGTTTCGTGCAAATGCCGCTTGACGTGGTGCTGGCCGAGATCGCGGCGCAACTCCAGGCACTGATCGAGCGCCATGGCGCTGAAGCGGTCGCAGCGTTCCGCGGCACCATGAACTACTCTAATCTCGCCGCCAATCATATGTTGCCCGCCTTCCTTGCGGCGCTGGGTTCGAGTTCGCTTTTCTCTACAATGACCATCGACCAGTCGGCCAAATGGGTGACATTTGAGCGACTGGGCGGCTGGGCTGCCGGCAAAGATCCCTACGCGCTCGCCGACGCGCTATTGTTCGTCGGCACCAATCCGCTGGTGTCGCTATCCACGTTCAACTTTGCATTGCAGAATCCCGTCAAGCAGCTCCACGAAGCGAAGGAGCGGGGCTTGAAGCTGGTGGTGATTGATCCACGAGAGACTGAGACCGCCCGTCATGCCGATGTGTTTCTGCAGGTGCTGCCAGGCGAGGACCCGACCGTCCTGGCTGGCCTGCTGCGCATCATTCTGTGTCGCGGCTGGCACGATGCTGAATTCTGCGCGCGCTACGTCAAGGACCTGCGACGACTGGCGCGCGCGGTGGAGCCGTTCACGCCCGAATACGTCGCCCGGCGCGCCGGCGTAAGCGTCGAAGGGCTCGAGGCTGCCGCTGCGGCCTTCGCGGAACCCATCCGGGAGGCCCGCGGCTTGCGCCGCAAGCGTGGCTCGGCCGCGTCGGGAACGGGGCCCAACATGGCGCCGCACTCCAATCTGGCCGAGCATCTGGTCGAATGCCTCAACGTCGTGTGTGGCCGCTTCGCTCGTCCCGGCGACCCTGTACCTAATCCCGGCGTGGTCGCCCCGCGTTACCAGCGCCGCGCCCAAGTGATTTCGCCACGCCGTTCCTGGGAATCCGGCTGGAAGAGCCGTGTCGGCGGCTATGGCATGCTGTTCGGCCAGAAGATGAGCGGCACGCTGGCGCAGGAAATCACTACGCCTGGCGCCGGCCAGATCCGCGCGCTGTTCGTCGACGGGGGCAATCCAGTCGATGCCGTGCCCGACCAGCGCCGCATCGCCGATGCGCTGCGCGAACTGCAACTGCTGGTATGCATCGAGCCATTCATGACCAACACTGCACGGCTCGCGCACTATGTGATCCCGCCGAAGCTTATGTTCGAGCGCGCCGACCTGCATTCGCGCGACTACGAGTCCTACATCATGTTCCAGCCTTATGCACAATACTCGGCCGCCGTGGCGACGCCGCCGCAGGGGTCCGAAGTCGTGGACGACTGGTTCGTGTTGTGGGATCTGGCGCGGCGCCTGGGCAAGACCATCCTGTTCGACGGCGTTCCGCTCGATATGCGCGCAGCTCCGACCACCGACGATCTGCTCGCGATTCTGGTTCGCGATGGTTCGATCTCATTTGACGAACTGAAGTTGCACCCACAAGGGAAAATCTACGAGATCGAGCCGATGGTCGTGCAGCCCGGCGAGCCAGCGAATACCGCGCGCTTCGACGTGATGCCGGACGACATCGAGCGCGAACTGGCGGACGTACTCAACGAAGCGGGGGCGCCTCCGGCGTTCACGCATCGCCTGGCGGTGCGGCGCGTGCGCGACGTGCAGAACACCATGTACCATCACCTGCCCGCGGTCCGCCGGCGCATGCCGTTCAATCCGGCCTTTGTGCATCCCGACGACCTGGCTGCGCAAGGACTGACCGAAGGCCAGTGCGTGGCCATTATTTCGCCGCACGGCCGCATTCGAGCTATCGTCAAAGCGGACGCCACACTGCGCCGAGGCGTCGTGTCAATCTCGCATGGCTGGGGACCGATGCCCGACGAGGAGCCCGAAACCTACGCCGGCGCCAATCCAAACCAGTTGCTCAGCACGACAGTTGGCCTTGATCCGATCAACGCCATGCCGGTAATGAGCGCCGTGCCTGTACGCATCGAAGCTGAAGACTGAAAGCAGAGAAACCCACCGTTCGGATTGAACGGTTCATTTTCGCGCACGGCGATGTCGCTACCCGACCGTCCTGCCGCGACCAGAATCTGGCGAACCAGAGGCACGCAATGACACGACTCACTAACACGTCTGGCGGTGCGCCCTTGCTTGATTCGCGACGCCGCATGACAGTGCTGTATCGATGAACGCCCTCACGCAAGGAGAATGCTCGCGCACGCGATACGAACCAATCGGTGCTCATCTCGTCGAAGCGTTCGACAAGCATTTCGCTCCCGCTTCGGCCGTCGCATTGCAATAGAACGAGCAAGCGTGCAGCCTCGCCACGCAATGACGGTCTCGCCGGGAACCGGTGTCTGGACAAGCTACGCGATATCTTTCGCACGGGAACGCCGGCTGCATGACGGCGCGTGCGGCGTTTGAAGGCAACGTCCACTTCAAGCCAGCCGGGGCGATCCCTTTACCGGAAGGCTCCGATCGCCCCGCCTGGACTCACATGCGCTCGAAAATGGCGGCAACGCCCTGTCCACCGCCAATGCATATTGTGGCAAGCGCATAGCGCCCATCCACGCGCTGCAATTCATGGATTGACTTGACGGCGACGAGCAAGCCCTTCAGTCGCGTGAAGTCATCAGGCGTGGCACCCAGGCGTACGTGCTCGTCGGTGTCGAAAACCGTCGCGCCGCCCTTTGCATTCAAGGTGACCGGCAGAATCTGCTCCTTGAAATAGCCCTGCGCGATAGGTGCGCAGCCCGACGATGCGATTCGAGTGCCAACGCGTCCTGCTGCTCCCGGGTGATACCGAACTGCCGCGCAACGTTCTCCGCAGTCACACGCAAGTAGCGGCGAAATCGATCCGTCAACGAGCCGAGCAATGTGTCGACGAACCTCGCGTCGCCCATATGCGCGCCAAAATGCGCCTGGGGCGGAATGTCGAGCACCACTTACAACCACGACTTCCCGTTTCATGTTCGCCCCGCCTTCGCTAATCCGATCCGATCTCGCTTTCAAGCAACAGAGGTTAAAAAAATTGCATCGATGTCACACGAGATTTGTCACCCGCGCGCGGAAGCGATTTCGTTCAAGCGTTCCGCCGGCAGCGACACGCTCAACCGCGTCGCGCTTCAGCCAGATGAAACCAACGGCCGAGCATGTACGCCGCAAAAGGCAGGATTGCCGCGCAAGGAAGCCAGCGCAACGCGACCTGAAGACCAACCGAGTCCGCAATCACGCCGGTAAGAAACGGACCGGCCGCGAGTCCCAATATGTTGTTGAACAGCGTCATCGTGGCGAACGCCGAGCTGTGGATAGAAGGCGCCGTTGCCCCCGCGACAATCGCGCTACATGTACCGAACGAACTGGCCAGAAAGAACACGGCAGGCGCGAGGAGCGCGAGTTGAAGATTGCCCTGCGGCAAGCGGAACGCGACCTCCAGCAAGGTGCCGAGAACGAGGCAATAGCAAATGGCCATGTTCCATCTTCTGACCGACGAATTGCCGCTAATGCGATCCGTTATGACGCCGCACAGGAGTTGGCCCAGGCCGCTTACGAGCACGAGGCCAGCCGCCACCAGGGCCGCTTTGCTGACCGGCATGCCCCAATAGCGATTCAGGTAGCTCGGCAGCCACACGAAAAGCGTGCCTTGAATGAAGATCTGCAGCGCACAGCCGATATACGCGCAAAACACGGAGCAAGACGGAAATAGCCCGGACAAAAGCGCGCGAGGCGTCAGTTTCACCTGACCGTACATCTGCATTCCGCCTGCGTTGTCAGGATTTGCACGAGCGAGTCGTTTTTCCGTGACCACGAGGCAGTAAATGATCACCAACGCAAAGCCAAAAATCGACATGATGCCCATCGACCAGCGCCAGCCGAAATGCGTTGCGACGATTCCGGAAAGTGAAACTCCGAGCACGGACCCAAACGCGGCGGCAGACGTGAAGCCGCCAGCGATGGTGGAGCGCAGATGCTTCGGAAAGACGCTGATGAGCATCGCAATTCCAACGCTGCCGTACGCTGCTTCACCAATGCCAACGAAAATGCGCGCGATGAACATCTCGTGGTAGTTGCTGGCGATGGCGCATCCAAGTGTGGCAAAACTCCATAACGCGACCATCACGGCGATGCTTTTCACCCGACCCCAACGGTCCGCAACGATGGAAAACGGGAGTGTCAGCACGCCGACCGCCAACGGCACCACACCGCTCAGCGAGCCGAGCTGCGTATCGGACATTTGCCACTGCACCTTCAGGATCGGAAACAAGGCATTGATCGCCTGCCGCGACATGTAGTCGGAGAGCAACAGGCAAAACATCAATGCAAACACTACCCACGCGTAGGCACGGGTACTACTTGTAGCCACGGTCGGTTCTGCCGGCATAGCGTTGCTCGTGTACAGGTTCAATTCTGTCTCCTCCAGTAATTCACACAATTCGATGGCTCGTGCCTGTCGCCGGCTACGCCGGACGCATTCGCTGTGTCGCCCTGCGCGTGTTCGACGTCTATGCCTTGTTCTGCGTCTTCGCTCACGTTGACTTGGTGAAGTTGCTTCGACTGGCGCGCCGATATCGCGCGCAACCCTCACTCTGGCTTCAGCATAGCACCGAGATTTATTTTTGACGACATTAATTATTAGTGGCGATGCACCCACGTCCATGCGGCACTCCCGCGACGCGTCGCATTGGCGTAAACCCCGTGGGGAATGCTCGTCCCTGTGTTGAACAGGATCGGCCCAGTGAAGGCTGCGAGAGTGAAAAATCGGCGACCGAAATTGCATCGGATGATCGATGATCGCAGTTGTGACCTGAACGACGATGCATCGGCCGATGCGAGTAGATTCAGCCGTTCGCGCGTTGCATGGTTTGGAAGCCGACAGCCGTTCCCTACTTTCCTCTGTCCGTTGCGCGGATCAATGGAGGACGTAGTCAGTTGAGGCTCTTAGATTTGAACGGCGAACCCAGCGTGAGAAAAAACCCGATGTCAAAGCGAAGTCGACGAAGAGGTCATAGCGTGCTGATGTGTGGAGCAGCTCGAGCCGTCGAACCTCGCGGGCATGTTAGCCGCACCATCGACATTAAAAAATTCGCAGCGGCACTTCGTGACATGGCCTCCCACATGATCGAGATTCAGTCATGCGGGGTGCTCAGAAAACGACTTACTCCACGGCTGCGGCTGCTGCTTTGGACTGAGCCGTCTTTAAAGCACGCGCGCGCCGACCATCTGCCGCTTTTGCAGCAAGTGCACGAATAGCCACGTCCCGCGCCTCGTCCAACCGCGAAGCTGCGAGAGAGAGCAGCAGTTCGTTGTCGCGTCTGACGGCGGCCTTATGCAGCGCGCGCCAGTCTTTCAACGATGCACGAATCGACTGCGGTGCAGCCACGAATCCGAGCCGGACATAGCGCAGCGTTCGCAATGAGACCGAGTGCAGGACATCGACCAGAAGCCGATTGCGGCACAAACTGACGATCGCGAAATTAAGAAGGAAGCTTTCCACGGCGTACGCATCCGCCGACTCTTCGGCCGCTTTAACCAATCTGGGTATATGCGCGCTGAACAACGCTTCGAGTTCGTCAGGGCACTCGCGCGCCACCTGCTCCAGCATCGTGACGTAAAGCACGCTGCGCACGCGAAAAATATCTCGAAGCTCGTGCTCGTCGGGCGCGGTAACGATCGCGCCTCGCCGTGCCTGAAACTCGACAAGGCGGTCACGCTCCAGAATGCGCATCGCTTCGCGCACTGGAGCACGACTGACGTGCAGTACCTCGCTGATATCCTTTTCAAGCAGACGCTGGCCCGCTTTCACCAGATCGAGCGTGATGACTCCAGCCAACCGAACGGCGATCTGCTCGGCAATCGGCGCGGAAGCGTATGCCCACTCGTGCCCTCGCAGCACCGCCCGCTCGACCGCCAGCATCAGCGAATTTCTGGGCGTTAGGAGCGTGGAGAGATCGGGAAGGTTCTGCGTTTTATTGCGAGCCATGACGTATTACGGAAAAAGTTTTTGTCGAATTTAACCCACTAACAGTATAGCCGTTGGAATTGTAATCTCGACGAGAATTGATCGCCACGTCATGTGGAAATCAATCCCGTTGCCGTCTGCTCTCGCATGGGCCGCGTTTCGCCCCGGTTTTTCGGGCTCACTCCTCCCGTAAAACCTCACCTTAACACTGGAGCGTTCGCGTCTTCGAACCGCTGAGTCGTGCGACGGCTTGTCAGGTGAGCTATACGCATGACTCGCAGCAGCCCGTCAATACGGCAAGTCACCTTCGATTCCCGCTCGCTCCATCTTGCGCGGCGCCGGCCAGTAATCCATAACGGCGTAATGCTGCGTCGATCGGTTGTCCCACACGGCAACACTATTCGGCTTCCACCGGAAACGAACCTGATATTCAGGGATCGATGCCTGACTCTGCAGATAGTTCAATAGCAGACTCGCTCCTGGTGTCTTGTCCAGGCCGTAACGCACATTCTCGACCGTGTGATAGTTGACGAAATGCGTGGTAAAGCTGCCGACATAAAGAATCTTTTCGCCTGTCTCCGGGTGCGTGCGCACGACGGGGTGTTCCACTTCCGGATTTTTCGTCGCAAGCTTTCTTCGCTCTTCCGCATCCATTGCCGCTCCGAACGAGTGCTCAATGCTGCTCTTCGCTCTCAGTCCTGCAATGCGCTTCTTGATATCGTCAGGCAGTTGCTTGTAGGCCTCGACCATATTGACCCAAATGGTATCGCCCCCGACCTCCGGTGACTCGACGCAGCGGAGCACCGCACCCATGGAAGGGTTCGTGCGCCAAAGGCCGTCCGTATGATAGTTGTTTTCGTACGGATTCTTCGCGTCCGATCGATAGATCTGCACGAGCCCCGGATGCTCTGGATCGCTTCCGGCTACCGGATGATCTTCCAGCTTGCCGAAGCGGCGCGCAAAGGCGACATGTTCCGCTCGGGAAATTGCCTGGTCCCGGAAGAACAGAACGCGATGCTTGAGCAAGAGTCCCTTGATGTCTGCGAACAACGACGAATCGCGCGATGCGTCTCCCAGACTCACACCGGACACTTCCGCACCAATGCAAGCAGTCAGTCTCTCTATTTTGATCATGATCGATATCTCCGACATTTGATAAGTATGCTGCAGTCCACCACGTTTCACGGCCAACCCAGTCGGCTCCTACTCTGCGAGCCGCAACGAGAGAACTGTCTTTCCGTCGATACAAGATAGCAGCCAATTCTATTTATGTCGACATTATAGTAGTTAACTGCAAGACATTTGCCTGCGCGACCGCTCATGTCGCCAGGTCCGCACAACTCCCGCGCAATCCCCGCGCGTAGCTCAATCCGGCTGCTGTACAACGTGCACGCCGGGAATCGTTGAGAACGCGGGATCGTCACGGTTTAGTGCGACGAGATGAAACGTTGCATTGAACATGTTGACGCCCGCGGTCAACTTGGACCAGAACCACAATTCGAAGTCGACCAGCGGGTCGAGACGCGCGCGGAGCGCTGTCATGCGGCGCATCTTGGCGATATGAGAGCCAACGTTCATACAGGCATCAATACGTGGACGAATCTCCGCCCCGACCATGCGCACAGGCCCTGGCACAACTGCCGGGCCCGAAGCGAATCGCGGATCAGAACGTGTGACGGATACCCATTTCGAGGCCGATCTGATTCGACCCGGCGAACCGCGCGGCAGGAACGGCCGTGCCTGCGGAGACGGAGTAGATGGCGCCTTTGCCATTGTTCTTCATGTACCCAAGCACGCCGTACACCGCCGTACGTTTGCTGAGATTATAGTTCGCCCTCACAACACTGAGCGTGCCGTTTGCATCGTCTTTGCTATTGCTGATATGCGAAACTTGAGCGTCGAAAACCCATGCTCCGTACAGCAGAGATGCGCCCAGATATTCGATATCCGTTTTCGCCGACCGGATGTCGCCATGAAGGATCCGGTGAATCCAGCCGGCGCCGAACCGCACCGGCCCGGTGGTCAAATGCGCATTCAACTGATAGCGGCGGTCCGTGTCTCCGGATTGTGTGAATGCGGCGCCCCGTGCGCCCGGAACGACCGCGATCGGCGCGGAACCTGCACCGCCTCGCAACTCTTCGTACGTCGCGGCAACCCCCCAGAAACTCGCATCGTATTTGAGCATCGCAGAAAGCCCACGGCAGGCGAGAAAATCGTTTCCTGTCTGACCGCCACAGTTCCCTGCGGCCGAGGCATCCCGGCCAAACGAATAGCTCGCCCCCACGGTCAACCCCGAAAATTTGCCAATATAGGACAGGGAGTTATCGAAGCGATCCGCCAGCAAGGCACTGTCGAGCGAACCGACGCCGCCAATTCCCGCTGCGCCCATAATGTTCGCGTCGATCATCCCCCACGTTTGCATGCTGTACTGGCGACCAAACGTCAGTTGTCCCCAAGTGCTGCTCAAACCGACGTAAGCCTGTCTCCCGAACAGACGATTGGCTTGCAGCGCCGTTCCGTTCGAAACCGCAAAGCCGTTTTCCAAGGTGAAGATTGCCTTTAGACCACCGCCCAGGTCTTCCGAACCTTTGAGCCCCCATCGTGAGGGCACGTCGCCGCCTCCGATGACTGGCAGTCGCGCAACTGATCCGCCAGTTGGCGTAGCGTGCGTGATGAACTCGACTCCGGTATCCACGATGCCGTACAGCGTAATGGAGCTCTGGGCAAATACCGGCCCGGACACAATGGATGATGTCAGTAACAACGCAAGTCCTGGTTTCCTCATATTGCCCCCTCTTGTCCTGAGTTACGCCTTATAGCCGCCGATGACCAGCACCGGTGCGGGGCCACTTGACGCTCCCGCTTCGTTCCCCCGACAGCAGCCATTCGTTGAATCGCGAGCGATGCCAGCGGCTGGCGACAACTCCATCATGACCTATGTTTTTTGTTGTCGACATTAATACTTATACTGAGAGAATCAGGACACACCGGGCAATCCTGGTGGAAACACTACTCTTTTTATGTCGACATTAATATCATGTGAAGCTACACTTGGAAGCATGATGGGCCTCGTCGCTATCGCGACAGAAGCAAAACCAGTTATCGGAGGAATTCCAATGCTATCGAGACCGCCGATTGCGGAATGGATCGCTTCCGCGTTCAGGCCACCGAGGAACCGCGTTCTCTACGAGGCGCTGTTCTACGGCTGCATGCCTGGAATTGTGATGCCGGCTCAACAACACGTCGCGTCGGGAAAGAGCCCACATGACGATGTGGATGCGGTACTGAGTAACGGGCCTGCCGCAACGCCAGACACAACCAGCGCCAGTGACCCGAGCTTGAGATCGATGTCATGAAAAGCAAGCGTTCAAGGCATCCAAAGCAAAGCAGAAAGCGGCGCACTGCGAAGTGATTCGCTGGCGGCCTCCACCAGCTTTCGCATCTGGCGCGACATTATCAAAACTCGCAATTCAACTGGGATATCCATCATCATGAACTTTCTCGACGGCCACCTGTATCCGGAGAACCAGCAGCCTCTGATCATCACTGCCGCTCCTTATGCGCCGGGCTGGATTCCTTCGGACTTCCCGGAAGACATCCCCGTCACAATGGCGGATCAGATTCAGAAGGCGGTGGATTGCTATGAAGCCGGTGCCACCGTACTGCATCTGCATGTGCGCGAGCCAGATGGCAAGGGCAGCAAGCGTCTGTCCATGTTCAATGAGCTGATCGCCGGGGTGCGCGCCCGCGTGCCGGATATGGTCATCCAGGTGGGCGGCTCCATCAGCTTCGCACCTGAATCCGATGGCGAGGCCGCCAAATGGCTGAGCGATGACACGCGGCATATGCTGGCCGAACTCGATCCGAAGCCCGATCAGGTGACGGTGACCGTCAACACGACACAAATGAACGTGACGGAGCATGCGGGCGTAGACGACTTCAAGGGAGTTTCGCGCGGATTCCCGAACCTCTATGCAACCTACAAGGACATGATCGTTCCTTCGAATCCCAGTTGGGCCGAAGAGCACATCCGACGCCTGACAGCGGCCGGAATCCAGAGTGAGTTTCAGTGCTACAACATCAATAGCTTTGAAACGATCGAGCGGATGATTCGCCGCGGCGTCTACAAAGGCCCACTGGTAATGAACTGGGTGGCTATCAGCGGCGGCATGGATCAGGCGAACATTTACAACCTGGCCAACTTCCTGCGCGCTGCGCCCGACGGCGCGGTGGTCACGGTGGAGAGCTCCGTGCTCAATGTGCTGCCAGTGAACATGATCGGCATCGCCCTGGGCCTGCATGTGCGATGCGGCATCGAGGACGTGCTGTGGAATCAGACCCGCACGGGCAAGATGAGCTCCGTCGAGCAGATCAAGCAGTTGGTGCGTATCGCCGGCGAATTTGGCCGACCCATCGCAACAGCGCAACAGGCGCGCGAAATCATGAAGATCGGGGTCTTCTATGAAACGGCGGAAGAGACGCTTCAGGCCAATGGATTCGCGCCCAATCGCAACGGTGGCAACCAGGGATTCCTGCGCAAGCCGAGCTGACACCTGTGGAGGAATTGATGTCACCCGGTGTATGAGTCGCCCGGCATCATCCGGATGACAGACTGGAGCCGAAGCTGAAACTCCCCTGCATTGAGTGGATTTTTCTGGCGAGGTTAAGGGTGCAATAAGGGTTAGCAGTTCGCAGACGAGCTGCGGCAGTCGATACGTATACGTAAGCGGAGACAACATGGCAAAAGTCGTTAAATTTTACGAAACCGGTGGCCCCGAGGTCCTTCGTTTCGAGGCCGCCGGCGTTGGCGAGCCGGGAGCGGGAGAGGTGCGCTTACGCCACGTGGCAGTGGGTCTTAACTTTGCAGACACCTACTTCCGCGGTGGCACCTACACGGTTCCCCTCCCGAGCGGCCTCGGCAACGAAGCTGCCGGTGTGGTCGAGGCCATCGGGGCAGGCGTGACCCATCTGGCGGTAGGCGACCGTGTGACCTACACGGGCTTCATCAACACGCTGGGCGCCTATAGCACTGAGCGGCTGATTGCCGCGGCGCTGCTGATCAAGCTGCCAGAGGCCATCAGTTGCGAAGCTGCAGCGGCGATGACCATGCGGGGCTTGTCCGCCGCCTACCTCGTGCGCCGGATCTATCCGTTCAAAGCGGGCGACGCCGTGCTGCTTCATGCTGCGGCGGGCGGTGTCGGCCTGATCGTTTCGCAGTGGGCCAAACTGCTAGGCCTCACGGTGATCGGCACGGTGTCGACCGACGCCAAGGCTGAGGTAGCACGCGCCCACGGTTGCGATCACACGATCAACTACAGTCATGAGGACGTCGCGAAGCGAGTGCGCGAGCTGACCGACGGAGTGGGCGTCTCGGTGGTTTTCGATAGCGTGGGCAAGGCCACGTTCATGTCCTCGCTCGACTCCCTCAAGCGTCGAGGCCTGATGGTCTGCGTCGGGACGGCTTCCGGCACGATCCCGCCTTTCGATCCGCAAATACTGGCACGCAAGGGGTCGCTTTACCTGACTCGTCCGGGTCTGGCCGACTACATTGCCGATCCTGCCGAAAAGGCGGAGCTGGTGGATGAGCTATTCGGCCACGTAGCCGCAGGCCGTATCCGCATCGAGATCAATCAACGATATGCCTTGGAGGACGCAGTGCAAGCGCATCGGGACCTTGAGGCCCGCAAGACCACGGGCTCGTCCATTTTCGTGATTTGACCGTCTCGGCTCCTGCGAAACGACAACCGTCACGCTGGCGTGGCTTGCAGGACGTGACCGACCCAGCGTTCGTATCAGATCGATCAGGACCCAACGCGGGGCAAAGCATTCGCGATACGTGTGGCTGCTTTGCCCATAAAGCACTGCGCCTTGGCACCGCAAAAGTATTTGCTTCTCAGAGCCAGTGGTGGTCGCATTGTGACGAACCTGCGCCACCTCGACGGCGCATGCGACCCGCCCATATTCAATTGATTTTTTTACGGAACCCTGCCCAATGGCATTTTCACCGCCACCGACCGTGCTAATCGTTCCCGGCTTACGAGACCACGTCGAGGATCACTGGCAAACGATTCTGGCACGCACGCTGCCCAATGCGCGCGTCGTGCCGCCGCCGGAACTCGACAAGCTCGGTTGCGCGGCGAGGATCGACGCGCTCGATCAGGCGCTTGCCGGCATCGCCGGTCCTGTGGTGCTTGTGTCGCACAGCGCCGGCGCAATCACAACGGTACATTGGGCGAAACATCACCGGCGGGAGATAAAGGGCGCGCTGCTGGCGGTGCCGCCGGATTTCGAATCGCCGCTGCCGGACGGCTATCCGACGATGGATGACTTACGTCAGCACGGTTGGCTTCCGGTCCCAAAGACACGGTTGCCGTTCCCTGGCATCGTGGCCGCCAGCACGAACGATCCTCTTGCGCGGATCGATCAGGTCGCCAGACTGTCGAATGCCTGGGGCACCCGGCTCGTTGACGTCGGAGCAGTCGGCCATCTCAACCCCGCTTCAGGGTACGGCGAGTGGCGACGCGCGCTGCAATTCATCGACGAGCTTAGTTAAGAAGTCGACGTGCTCGCGCGAAAGGTCCGCTCCGTGACCTGCGAACAAGATCTGCCGGATTTTGTCCGAATCGCTTGCGAGTGCGAGGGACTGGAAGCGAAGGTCCCCCCTCCTAATATGGGAAACAGCTGTTTTTGTGCTAACGCGGACCCCACGTTACCCGGTCCGATATCGAGTTCCTTGCGTGCGTGTAGCGCCAGCTCGGTCACCCCTGCGTCAGGCCGCAACTGGGGTATTTTTTGAATGCGGTGCTCATTACCTGCCGCTGTTCTCCGAGTGGAACAAGATCTCAATGCGTCTCTGCTTCACCCTGCGCTATCCGGCGAGCCGACTCGCGATCACAATGTCCTCCGTCACTGCAAGGAACCTCGCAACGTCGCGCGGCGCATGGCAATGCAACGGGGAGATGCGCACCGCACCGTCGAGGTTGAACGATTTCAACATTCGCCCCGAGTACAGGCTCGTCGCAATCCGCTCGTAGACGATCACGCCCCGCTCTTCATAGGCGCGCACGGCGGCGGTCGGGTCCAGGCAATCGAAGCCGAGGCCCGCAATCAGATCGCGGCGCGTCAGATCGTTGTGATCCCAGAATACACGTACGCCTTCGATCGCTCGCAGCCCGCGCTGTCCGTCAACGCCGTCGAGCAACAACGAGAGCAGCGCTCGCTCGTGTTCTTCGATGCGTTGCATGCCCTGCACGAAGAGCTCGCGCCGGTCTTCGGCGTCGCTGAACTGCGCGCCGATCCACGCGACATAATCGACGATCGCGCTCACCGCGGCAAAGTGCGCTGGCGCGGGACTGCCAAGTTCCCAGACGCCCTTCTCTTTGGCCGCGAGCCGATGATGCGGGAGCTCCGCGAGCCGTTCCGACAGCCACGCCACGCCTGCGCCGCGGCATCCGAAGAACTTGTACGGCGCGAAGTTGATGCCGTCGACGGGCGTCTTCTGCAGGTCGATGACCGCGTGCGGCGCATGCTGAACCGCATCGACGATGATGAAGATATCCGGCTTGCGAGCACGCGCACGTTCGACGATGGCCGCGATGTCCAGCTTCGCGCCCGAAATGTTTGATGCGTACATCACGCTCAATAGCGCCGTGTCGCCGTCGATCAGCGAGACGATTGCATCGACATCGACACCGCCGGTTTCGGCATTGCTTGGCGCGACGCGCAGCGCCTTGCCGGTGCGCTCGCAGTACAGCTTCATTGCGTCGAAGGACGACGGATGCTCGAGAATGGTCGTCACGGCATTTGTGCCCGGAACGTTCTCCATCACCGCGCGCACCATCTCGAACATCGCCGCCGATGCCGTGAGCGAGAGATACACGCTGCCATTGCGCGCGTTGAGGATGCGGCGAATGTCGTCTTCGCCGCGCGTCTGAATGTCCTGCAAAGCCGTCGCGCGTTCGTGGATGCGCTCGGAACAATCCGGCAACGCATCGACCTGCGCAAACGCTTCCAGTGCCGATTTCAGTCTGAACGATCCGCCGGCGTTATCGAAGAAGAGGCGCGCACGGCCGTCGATATCGTGATCGACGTAATGAAATCTGCGCTTGATCTCTTCTACGATCGACTCGGGAAACAACTGCCCGCCATTGCTATGCATCTCATTTACTCCTCGTTTCATGATTTCCATTTCTGTCTTCACCGGCTCTCATGCCTCCAGCGACGCGATATAAGCCTTGCCCTTCTCAACGTCGTACTGGCCTTCCCATTTGGCGATGACGAGCGGCGCGAGCGCGTTGCCCACCACGTTCAGCGCGGTGCGTCCCATATCCATGATCCGGTCGACGCCCGCGATGAACGCGAGCCCTTCGAGCGGCAGTCCCGCGCTCGCAAGCGTCGTCAGCAAGATGACGAACATGAAGCCGGGCACGCCCGCAGCGCCTTTGGACGTCACGACCATCGTCAGTACGAGTACGATCTGCTCTTGCAGGCCGAGATGTACGCCATAAAGTTGCGCGACGAACAACGTGCCGATGCCGAGATAAATCGACGCGCCATCGAGATTGAACGTGTAGCCCGTCGGCACGACGAACGTCGTGATGTTCTTAGGCACGCCGAAGTCCTCCATCTTCTTCATCAGTTGCGGCAACACCGTCGCCGAACTGCACGTCGAGAACGCAATGATCAGTTCGTCCTTGATGACGCGGAGCAGCGTGAAGATGTTGAAACCGAAGAGCCGCGCCGTGACGCCGAGCACGAACACCGCGAACAGGATGATCGCGAGGTAGGTCACCGCGACGAGTTTGATGAGCGGCAACAGCGAACCGAAGCCGAAGCTCGCGACAGTCACCGCGATCAGCGCACACACGCCGAACGGCGCGTAACGCATCACCATGCCGGTGACCTTGAACATCGCATCGCTGATGCCTTTGAAGGTGGCGAGCACAGGCTTGCGATACTCGGCAGGCACGGATTGCAGGCCGAGTCCGAACAGCACAGAGAAGAAGATCACCGGCAGGAGATCGCCGCGTCCCATCGCCATGACGATGTTGTCGGGAATGATGCTCAACAACAGCGCCATGAACCCGTGATGTCCCGGCGTCTGCTGTGACGTCTGCTGATAGCGCGAGATATCGGTGTGGCCGAGTTGGGATAGATCAGTGCCCAAACCGGGATGCAACACGTTGCCGAGCACGAGACCCAGCACGATTGCGATCGTCGTGATGACTTCGAAGTACACGAGTGTCTTCAATCCGATGCGCCCGAGCGAGCGCCCGTCGCCCACGCCCGCGATACCCATCACCATGCTCGTGAAGACGATCGGCACGACGACCATCTTGATCAGGCGGATAAAGATATCGCCGGCCGGTTGCAGAAAGCCGTTGATCGCGGATTCGCGAAACTCCGGGAAACGATTGAGCACCAGCCCTACCGCGATGCCGACGACGAGTCCGATAACGATTTGCCACGCGAGCCCGACGCGAGGCTTACGTTCCACGCGATCGGGTTGAGGTGTTTCCATGACGGATTCCATGCGATCTCCAGACACGTACTAGTTGATATGGATAAGCGAAGCCTCGGCCGGGACTCGTTAAGGGGAAAGTAAGCAGCCAAAATGAACAAAAAAAGCGATTTTTTTCTATGAGAAACTATCGTTTTTAGAGATATGAAGTCCTGCCATGCTGACGTTTAAGCAGATGGAAGCCTTGTACTGGATCGTTCAGCTCGGTTCGTTCGAGGCAGCCGCGACGCGATTGAACACCACTCAATCGGCGATATCCAAGCGCGTTCAGGAACTGGAACGCGCATTCGACGTCGCCGTGTTCGATCGCGCGAATCGCAGCGCGCGTCTTACAGAGAAAGGCACGGAGTTCTTCGAGTACGCGAGAGAACTGCTCGAACGGCGGGAACACATCGTCGAGCGCATGAGTTCGAAAGAAGCGCTGGTGCGACAGATTCGCATCGGCGTGACGGAACTCACGGCGCTGACGTGGCTGCCGCGTCTTATCGCAGCGATTCAGGCCGAATATCCGAAGGTCAAGGTCGAAGCAGAGGTGGATCTCAACGCGACCTTGCGCGAACGGCTGGCAGCGGCGACGGTAGACGTCATCATCGTGCCGCAGACGCACGAGGTCGAGCCGTACACGTCGACGCTGGTCGGTCAGGTCCAGAATGCCTGGATGTGCGCGGCCCGCCTCGCGCCGGGCAAGCGTGTCATTCCGCTCGCGGAAATCGCGAAGTTTCCGCTGATTTTGCAGGGCGCGCTATCGGGAACGGGTTACGTGTACAGCCGGTTTCTGGAGGAACAAGGCGTGGCCTTGCAGAGAGTGCTGGCAAGCAACAGCCTCATTGCGCAAATCGGGCTTACGCTGTCGGGGCTCGGCGTCAGTTATTTGCCCCAAGCAAGCCTTGCGCGCATGCTCAAGCGGCGCACGCTCGTCATCGTGCCGACGGTGCCCGCGCTGCCCCCTGTCAGATACGTTGCCATGCATCGCGCAGAGCAGTCGCATTCGCTCAGTGCTGCCGTGGCGCGACTTGCAGCCCAATCGTGCGACTTCTCCTCGAATCTGCTTGATCCGGGAAGTTAGGCAAGAGCGAAAGCGGTCGAAGTCGCCGAATCGCAGAACCGAAGGTACGTGGCGTGCGCAGCCCTCAAAAGAGCTTGAGCTAGAGCTGAAGCCATCGTTCGCCAGTCTGGCGGAGCGAGCCGCTTTCGTGCGCCCGCGATCGGGACTGGACTGGCCACTCGCTGACTCTGACCCGGTTGCACATATGGCACCCTCTTGCACTGCGATTGACCTCACGAATGGCCACTAGCAGACTTGTACCCAAGGATCCAGGCTGGTCGTGAAAGCGCCAGGTCACAACGCCAGCCGAGCGACGTTGCTAATGCTGCGGTGACGCTTCCACAAGGCTCTTAAGTCGCAAGACTGCCGTATCCGATTCAGATTGAATCCGCGCGCGAAGCACGGACCAGTTCAATATCGCGAACCACAACGACGGCGCGCGATAAGTGAACTCACGTTCAAAACGGGTTCCGCTCACGGTCGATATCAGCGAATAAGTGACGGTGCCGGCCGGTCTGCCGTCAATCTTTCCTGCTATCACCCACTTGCTCGGACGCACACGTGCCACGACTGTCCACACCACGCGGCCACGCCTGCCCGCCACCCTGAATTCCTCCGTTACCTGCTCGCCGACATCGAGCGAATGGTCCACCGAACCGCTGACCGCGAGCGATGACGGATGCCAGGTTGGCCAGTGAGCCGGCGTCGTGACATAGTCGAACACGACCGTGGGAGGGCGTTGTATAGACGCAACCGTAACGATGCGCGTGTCGAACCCCATTCGCTGCGGCAACGGGACAAAGAGCACCGCGATGGCGACGAGCACCGCCAATATTGCGGTGACGAACCGCGTACGGGTCTTCATAGCACCTTGTACTCCCGCTGTCACAGGCGAAGCTATCTTACGGCGGAGTGGAAGGGACGGCGATAGGCGGCACCCGGCCCGGAGAAGACCTTCAAACCGCCGAGTCTGGAGCGGCGGATGTGCGACGCATAGCAGCCCTTTAACTTGGCTCCCTCGCATCGACGGCCTGCAAAGGCCTGCGGCGAAGACCGCTACCAGGTTCGCACAATCTATAGCGGCTCTCGACTTATACCTGCGCAGGCGCCACGGGCGCACGCGCTGCGGCCGAATCATGAACGGCGAGCGTCGCGGCCAGCGTTCGGGCTCCGTCAACTGCGGAACATACGGGTGCCTCCTCCCGTGCGATCACTGCCGCGAAGTGGCGCAGTTGCTCGTGGTAAGGGTCGCTCGCTTGTGGCGTGCTGCGCTCGACGGTCAGTGGATCATGCCAGCCTTTACCGCTGCGGTATTCCCAAATGTCGAGTCGGGGCAAGGTAAGCGACGCCTCTGTACCCATGAGGAAGTGCGTGTTTTCGTCCTGGCGCGGGAAATGCGCGGCTTCGCCCGCCGCCAAATCCCAATCCCACGGGGCGACGGCCGTGTCGGACACGAGCAGTGTCCCGAGCGCACCGCTCTCGAAACGCAATAGCACCGCGGCAGTATCCTCCACTTCGAAACCACGCACATTCTTCGACGTCTGCGCCTGCACCTCGACGATCTCGCCGAGTAGGAAACGCATGGTGTCGATATCGTGAATCAAATTGATGAGCACGGGACCTCCGCCGGCCTGCCGCCGCCATGGCACGTCGAAGTATGCGTCCGGCTTATAGAAGGTGGCGAACGCGTTAGCCGCGACTGCGGTGCCCAACCGACCCGAACTCACGAATTCTCGCGCACGGCGCAGAATCGGATTGTGGCGGCGATGGTGGCCCACCAGCACCGGTACGCCCGCATCGCGCGCGGCGCGGTCGAGCCGCAGGGAATCTTCCACACGATCGGTGACCGGCTTCTCGATCAGTGCCGCGATGCCGCGCTCCACGCACGCCAGACCGACATCAAGGTGCGTCGCGTTCGGGGTTGCGACGATTACGCCCTCTGGCTCCGCGCTGTCGAGCATAGCGGCATAGTCAGCGAACCATTCCACCCGTTCATCATTCGCGAATTGCTCTGCAGCGGGTGAGGGATCCGCAATCGCCACAACCTCGACATCCGGATGCAATCGCGCGCGATCGACGTGCGTCCTCCCGATTGCGCCCGCGCCAATCACCGCCAGACGTTTCCTTCTCATTGCACTTCTCCTTGCTTCATGGGAATAGGTCAACTCCGAGGCGTCACAATGGTGGATCGGCCCCAGAATTTGGCATCGTCAAGTTGGAAGCGAATACCATCCGCTTCTACCTATGTTTCAAAAGGCACTTTAGTGCGGCCGCTCGGACTCGTTGCGAAGGTCCAAGGGCGACGGACCGACTCAGGACGCCCGGGAAAACTCCCTTAATATCATTCGTATAACTAAGCAAGCGCTAAAGAAAATCCGTTCAACGTGGCATGGATCATTGGCTAGCACTGTGCGGTGCATGCCTTGCTTAAGCCGGACACCGTTACTTCACCTAATTGCGCTGATTTGCCAGGGGACGAATTCCTTTTGTCCGTAACTGTGTTGCTCGCTGCGGGAACGTTTCCCCGACGCCACGTCGAGCAGCAATTGAAACAGCACCTTGCCAAGTTGCTCGATCGTGGTGCCTCCCTTCCAGCACTTTTCCGCAGTTGAGGTCGATATCATCGGCCTGTCGTTGCCAGAGTGCCGTGTTTGTCGCAAGCTTCACGGACGGCGCGGGCGCGCAGCCGTAAGCTGAACCGCGTCCCGTGATCAGTCCCGAGACGGTCACCGCTTCGTTGCTGATCACCGTGCCGGACAAAAGCTGTTCGAGCGCGATAACGACATCGTCGGCAGGATTGAGCCTTATGACACGAGCCGACATCGACGCGGTCGACGAGTGGGACGTGTCGGCGATTTTCGACGACATGGCAATACACCTACGTTTCTCAAGGTGAAGGCCGGTCGCGACTGGCCACGAGGATGTGCGCGAAGGGCCGTGAAGCGGTGATGCAGACGACGCTTAACCGTTTAGCCAGCGCTCCAGGGCGTTTTGCAGCGCGTGTACTCGAGTTGATAAAGCGTGGTGTCCGGCGTTGTTGCACCTGGCTGGGGCAATGCCGCCAGTCCCGAAAGGAAGCGGTCCACGGCTGAACTCACATAGTCCGTCCGGCACCCTTCGACTAACGCGATCCACGTGGGTACCTGCGTGCCTTCTGAACGCGCCTTCTTCTCCGCCGTTTCCACCTTGCTGATCGCTTCGTCGGCAAGGCATAGGTGCACGCCCGTGATACCCGGCAGATCCACGAGGGGCGGCAGCACGCGCTGACGCAAACCCTTCACGACTTCTGCCCGCGCATCCGAAGGCACGTCGAAGCGCACCGTCATGAGATAGGCACCCTGCCCAACGCCGTCCGAATAGGCGACGTGACAGATTGAGCGTGCGACGCTCCGGAAAGAGGCGACAACCTGCTTGGTCCACGGTGTCGGCGTATTCAGCCTGGAAAGGTAGTCTTGCGAGCCGAGCACCTCGACAGTGTCGGCCTCGTATAGATTGAAGTACTCGGGACCGGCATCCAGTGCTATGAAACGCCGACCGCGCCTGAAGCCAGGGATGCCGGCACGTTCGGGCATGTGCTCGCGGTTGTGCCACTCGTAGAATTCATCTTTCGCTTCCGGCAGCAGGTCATGCCAGATTGCGACAACGCCCGTTCCAGCAAGGCTCATATCTTCTCCCTATGCGCCGATCTGCCGGCCTAGTTGATGGCTGACCTCTTGCTGGATCGCGGATCCGTCATCCAAACTAGTAGGCAGCAGTTCGACGGGCAGCCGCTCGACGAGCGCGCCTGTTTGGCGCGCTGTCACAAGAAGGCCCGCTGCCCGTTTACGCGGACTGGCGATGGCTTCGGCGGCCTGTGTCGCGGCTGTCATCTTCAAGCCGCCTCACTGACGTTAGCCCCAACACGCTGACGCGGCCATACCGCGCCTAGCTTCGAAGCCGCCTCTTTCAACAACGCGTAGAAGTCGTCATAACGCCCGGGTTGAACACGCATTACGGGTCCCGCAATGCTCATCGTGCCGACCACCGTGCCGTCGGTTAGCGACTGCACGGGCACCGCTAAAGCGGCAACGCCGGGTTCAGCTTCTTCTACAACCAGCCCATAGCCGCGCTGTCTAGTCAGTTCCAGCTCGGGAAGCAACTGCTCGATGCTCGTGATCGCTTTAGGCCCGCACGCGCGGGCGGCAGCTTTTCCGAGCCCGCCACCCAATGCACATTCGACCGCCCGGTCGTTTGACATCGATGCCAGCCACACCTTCCCGTTGGCCGTCGCATGCAAGGTAATCGGGCTATCCATGGACGGCGAATACATGAGACCCGGTGCCGCGCCTTGGGAGGACGCCAGCCATGCAAGCGTTCCTTCGCTGACGACGGTTAGGCGAACCAGTTCCCGGCACTGCGCCGCTACCTCGTCGAGGATCGGCTGCACCAGGCCCGGCAAGCCAAGCCCATGCAAGTACCGCTGACCGAGCAGGGAAAGCTTCAGAGTCAGACGGTATTGGGATGTGTGTACGTCCTGCTCGGCCCAGCCCTGCTCGCACAACTGCGCAAGCACTCGGTGGGCAGGGCCTTTCTCCAGCTCGAGCTCGGCAGCGATGTCGGACATTCGCATCCAGCGCGCCTCACGTGCGAGCAACTCGATCGCTTGCAGCGAACGGTCAACTGCTCCCTTGACAACTCTCATAATCTGCGTAACATCCTTCCAAATGGAACGGTGTTACAACAATAGATCAGAGGCATCGGAAAGTCAATTACGACGGAGACAGGCATGAACGCTAAAGCACCGGCGACGCCCCATGGCAAGCGCCAATCGAAGATCGCCGCAGCCAGTGGTTGGATTGGCACAGCACTCGAGTACTACGATTTTTTCATCTACGCGACCGCGGCGTCGCTAATATTTCCGCAGCTTTTTTTCCCGTCGGGCAACCCAACCGTCGCCATCGTTGCATCGCTGGCGACCTTTGGTGTCGGCTACGTGGCCCGTCCGATTGGCGCGATGGTTCTTGGGCATTGGGGTGACCGCCATGGGCGTAAGGCGGTGATGATCTTCTGCATGATGCTGATGGGCATTTCGACGATAGGCGTGGGGCTTTTGCCCACGTACCAGCAGGCCGGCATCTGGGCTCCCGTGTTGCTCGTCGCCCTGCGGCTCATTCAGGGATTCGCGGTCGCCGGAGAGCTCTCCGGCGCCAGTTCGATGATTCTCGAACATGCGCCGTTCGGTCGGCGCGGCTACTTCGCGAGCTTTACCCTGCAAGGGTCGCAAGCCGGACAGCTCATGGCGGCAGCGGTCTTCCTGCCTCTCGCGCATTTCATGCCAAAGGGCCAGTTCACCGCATGGGGTTGGCGCATTCCGTTCCTGCTGAGCATCGTCGTGATCGTCACGGGTTACATAATTCGCCGTCAGGTCGACGAAACCCCGGCTTTCTCCGAGGAGCAGGCACGCGGCAAAATTCCTGCCTCGCCGGTCGCCGAGGTCCTGCGGCAGAGTTGGGGCGACGTTTTGCGCGTTGTCTGCATGGCACTTGCCGCGGTCACCGCGCTTTTGGCCACGGTCTTCGGCGCGACCTATGCCGTCCAGCCGGCGTACGGCATTGGCTTTCCTGCCGCCGTCTTTCTGTGGGTGCCGGTTCTCGGCAACCTGTGCTCGGTGATACTGATCCCGCTCGTCGGCAACCTCTCGGACAAGATCGGTCGCAGGCCCCCCGTTATCGTCGGCGTTGTGAGTTCCGGTATCTTCGCTTTCGGCTACCTGTACGCCATCAGCATCCACAGTATCTTGCTCTCACTGGTCTTCTCGGTGCTCATGTGGGGCGTCGCTTACCAGGGCTTCAACGGCGTCTTCCCGAGTCTTTTCCCCGAACTGTTCCGCACGCGCGTGCGTGTCACCGGCATGGCGATTGGACAGAACGTAGGGACGACTTTGTCTGCCTTGCTGCCGTCGCTTTTCGTCGCCGTCGCGCCTCCGGGGTCCACCAACATCCCGTTGAAGATTGGCTGTCTCACATTCGGCATTTGTCTGGTTGCCGCGTTTGCCGCCTTCTCCACCAGGGAGACGTACCGAATCCGCCTCGACGATCTCGGCGACCGCAACGCGATTCCTGTACCCAAGGCGGAATATGAACGCCTACGCAGAGAAGCGATGGCCGCGACCAGCAAGGATGCCGATGCACGGGAGCTTGCCAATGAATTCCGGTCTTAGCCGCCTGCGTCGCTGTGACTTCCCGCGACCACCGTGTGGCGCAAGTCGCGCTGGGACGATGTGCTCATCGGTTGCCCGCCTCAGCGATTTGAAGCACATGAAGCAATAGAGGAGAAGGCACATGCATAACGAAGGCACGCCGCGTTACGACGGCCCGCGACAACTCGCGCAGTCCCTAAGCACGTTTGCGCGGACTAGCGCGGCGGACACACCTTGGAACCAGGAGGGGCTGCGCGCCGACTCTGAATATCGCGATCTTGGGCTCGCCACCGTCACCAACGGTCGCATCGGGGCGAAGCATATTCGCGCTCTTAAGCCGTTCATCGAGCCCACCGGCTGGCACTGGCATGACATGACCGGACACTACCTGTATGTGCTGCGCGGATCGGTCACGTTCCGATTCGCCGGGGTTCAGGGAGACGTCACGCTTAGCGCCGGTGACGGTCTGGCTCAGCCCGCCGGCGTTCCGCACAACGTAATGTGGCGCTCGGATGACCTCGAAGTTATTGAGATCAACGAGCCCGCCGTCTTCGGGACGTGGGATCTGCCGGAGCCGCCGGAACCGTGGAGGTAACGCGCGTCCGGCTCAGCGTGATGGCCGGTATCCGCCAATGAGCGCATCTGCTTGCTGAGCCCGCTGCGATTTCGGCAAGGCAGGTAGTTCATAGCAAACGGATTTCGACGTTGTGGGCCGCCGCGGACATGCAGAAATTGACTTCGTTTCACACTTAACGTGAGGCCGCAATGCAAACACAAATCTCGGGCACAACGCGACTCTACGGGCTAATAGGCGACCCGCTGAGCGCGGCCAAGTCGCCACAATTGTTGAACCGGTTGTTTATCGAGCAGCGCGCCGACGCTGTTTGCGTGCCTTTCTGCGTCAAGGCGGACAACCTGCCTGCCTTCGTCACCGGTGCACGTGCGATGAGCAATCTGTCCGGTCTGCTGGTCACGATGCCGCACAAGCAACGGATGCTCGCACTTGTCGACGAGCTAGATTCGACGGCTCGCCAGGTCGGCGCAGTGAACGTCATCCGCTGTGAAGCAGATGGGCGCTGGGTCGGCGCGATATCAGATGGCGTCGGCTGCGTCCTTGGGATGCAGTGGGAAGGCAACCATCCGGCGAATAAGTCGGTGCTTCTCGTCGGCGCTGGAGGCGCAGGAAGCGCTATCGCATTTGCTATCGCATCCGCAGGCGCCAGCGAACTGACCATATCGGATGTCGATGGGCATCGGGCCGACGAACTAGCAGCATCTGTTGCTGCGGAAACGGGCTGCCCCACACGCTCCGGGCCACCCGATCCGCACGGGTTCGATGTCGTAATCAACGCCACGCCGCTTGGCATGAAAGAGAACGATCCGATGCCAGTTGATCCGGAGCGGCTCGCTCCCGGCGCCATCGTCGTCGACATCGTTAATGCGGCCGAGCCGACGCCGCTTCGTCGGGCCGCGCGCGCGCGCGGGTGCCGTACTCAGGACGGCGGTCCGATGCATCAAGGGCAGGCGCTGTACGCACTGCGTTTTCTTGGATTTGACTACCGCCCTGGTGGCCGCCCGGCGCCGGGCGACGGCATGCGATGAGCGCTGCGTAACGCAACAGCCACGCGATCGCCATGCTAAACATTAGCCGAAAAGCGCCACCAGCATAGTTCCTCGCTAGGTGACTTCGGATTGAACAAAGTCGGATAAATTTCAAAGGAGAATAGGTATGCGAGTCGCCTTGCTGGAGGCCAGCCATTGGCATATGCCGCTCTACCTCGATGCGCTTGAAGCACCAGGAATCGAGGTCGTTGCCGTGTCGGATGCAGAGCACGTGAAAGGTGAAGCGATCGCCGCACGTTTCGGAAGCAAGCTGTACTCGTCGGCCTGTGAGCTGCTGGAGCGCGAGGAGGTCGATTTCGCTTTTGTATTCGGTCGGCATTCTGAGATGCCGGCGCTCGCTGAGGCGGTGATCACGCGGAACATTCCGTTCGCGCTGGAAAAGCCGTGCGGCGTGAATATGGCGCAAGTCACTCGACTTCGCACACTGGCCGAGAAAGCCAATCTTTACTGCGCGGTACCGTTGATCTTCCGAATGAGCGAATTGCTCCGCTCACTCGAAGACGCCGAGGGGCGCATACCATCGGACTTCAACTACATGTCGTTCCGCTTCATTGTGGGCCCGCCCGGTCGATACGAAGCCGCAGGTTCCGGGTGGGCGCTCGATCCCGTGTACTCTGGCGGCGGATCGACAATCAATGTGGCTACGCACTTCATCGACCTGTTTCGGTTGCTCACTGGCAAGGAAATCGCCCGTGTCTCCGCCGTCATGAACTCAAGAACGCATCGAGGTGCCGTTGAAGACTATTCGCTGCTGACCATGCAAACCGAAGACGGCGTAATCGGCTCAGTAGAGACGGGATACAGTTTTCCCAGTACCCCCGACGAGCAGCGCGAATTTTCTTTCACCCTTGCTTCAGATCGTATGTACGCGAAGTCTGGCCCTGACAGAATCGAGTTTCGCGACAGAAATCATCTTTCCGCCGGCACGCGCAGCCGCCGCCTTCAGCTTGAGACAGACGTCTATTATCCGTTGTTCGTCAAGCGCGTCCTCGCCGAAAGCCAGACGGGCGCAAAGCCGATCGCATCGCTGCGGGATGCAGAGCTGATGATGCAAGTCATGGACGCCGCCTACGCATCGGCCCGACAGGGCGGAGTTTCCATTGAACTGGATCCCGCGTTCTAGTCACAAATCTGTAGTGCAAGAAGATCGCGAGACAGCGGACATGAATGCGCCGAAGGTGGCTTGTTGTCAATCGCCGCACCATGTGTAGCAGCTGCTCGCGACCTAAGAACCTATTGCATGAACGAATCGGCCGCGACCTCGGACCGTACAAGGCCTCCGTCTCTTGGGTCCCAACAGGCGAGTGCGTACGTCGGCTTCGGGGCCCACTTGCCGACGTTCGAATGACCGCAGTCGCTCGTGGGTAGATGGCTGCTTGTGGCCGATTGGGTGAGGTCGCCAATGGCCGCTTAGTGGCACTTCCGTTTGCAAAACCTCAATTTGGCCGACTGACCGGTTTGAAGAAAATTGTCTGACCGGAGTGGGTCTGCTACGGAAGTTTGGCACGGGACTTCACGATCGCGCCGCAGCAGCGCAGGAAACTGATGTATGAACCGGCGGGACGTATAGTCGCCACCGCTACAGGACAAAGAGGCCGGAGACGTCGTGCATGAACGATGCAACGCACCGGTTGACCTGTTCAGAAGCAGCCGGAATTGAACAGTTGCGTGAGGCAGTGCTGGTAGATATCTCCCGCTACTGGCGAGCGGAAATCGAGGCGCAGATTTTTGCAGAACAGCGTCGTTACGATTTTCGGCGTCACCGCAGGTTGCAACGTGGCCTCCAGACCCTGGGCGATATCCCGCGCCCTGGCCGACAGCATGACCCGCTGCATTACATCAGCCCCTCCGGCGCTTGTAGTCAGCCACAGCACGGTCGACTCCACGACGTGTTCGACGGATAACCATTCACCCGTCATCTGCCGTGCCAGAAGATGCGAGGCAAGCCGTACGCAAGGCAGTCCGGCACGTGTACGAAGGTCGAGGTTCAGCGGATTGTTCGTCGTGACATGCTATCCCAGGAAGATGGTCGCTATCATCGTCATGCGGCCAACCGGTGTTCATAGTATGGCCGGTCGCAGTCTTCGAGGATGGCATGTAGCGCGGCGAGATTGCTGGAATCAGGATTGAGCCACGCGTCGAGATTTTCCGGTTTGAGCGCAATGATGCAGCGGTCGTGACCCGCCGCGGCGACTTCGGGCGGCGGCTCATCCGTAATGGCCGCAAATGACAACAGGTCGGGCTCACCGGGCGCGGACCAGTGCGACCACAGGCATGCGACCAGCATGTCGTGAGGCGGCCGCGGACGAAACTCCAGCACAACGTTTTCATCTTCCTCGCCGTCGGCGAGCACCCTGCCCTCCATCTTCGCTTTGCTCACGTTTTCATAGAAAGCATTGACCACAAGTACGCCATGCGAGTAGCCGAAGAGCGGCCTCCAGAATGCTTCGAGACTGTCGCGGCGCGCGTTATATGCACCTGGAAACTTTGCATCATGCGTTGCCGGTTTGCCCGCAATGCGACACTGGTATCGCATCGGCTTGACTACGCGCTGGCCATTCTCCACTACCATCACGGGCGCGTAATGCCCCGGAAAGATGCGCGAGTCGCGCGGCTGCGGGTCGGTGCGACGGATGTCGTCGAGTCTCGCAAGCGTCCACGCGATTTTGTCGGTGGCAATGCGCCTGCTTTCAGTGGCCTTCTTCGTAACTCTGGTCTGCAGGGACCGCTCGGCTTCCGCGAGCCGCGTGCGGTGTCTGAACAGGTCCTGCTCCAGTCGCACGGTCTCGTCCGCATTGAACCGGTCGATATGCGCCCTGATTTCCCGTTCGGCGTCGGACTGCGGGTTGGCAAACGCATCCTCCATCGCCCTGGGCACTTTAGCCCTGCTGCCCTCGGCCCGCTCGAAGAAGAGGCGCGCGAACTCCCTGATGCTCATGGTGGCGCCGAACATCCGCACGAACTTGCGATAGTCCGCCTGAATCTGGGCCGAGTAGCACATCGGTTCCTCCGGTATCCGTCTCATGAATGGGTCGCTGATGCAGCCAGTTCTCCGTCAATCTACACCTTCCCTGCACGCACACGGTCAGCGTTGACGACCGCTCGAAGCGGAAACCGCTCAGCAGAAATTCCTGCTGGCAGCATGCAGGCCACCCAGCAGGTGCGACATATCGACGAGCCGCTGCGCGACCAGATGCCGGACCTCGCCCTGGCATTGCCATACGCCATAGACCGCCAGCAGCGACGCACTGAGCGCTTCCTTGCGCTGCTTTTCCAACAGGCCCGGCCAGATGATGACGTTCACGTTACCGGTCTCGTCTTCGAGGGTGACGAACACCACGCCTTTCGCGGTGCCGGGCCGCTGCCGCACGGTGACGAGGCCGCAGCCACGGGCAAGCTGACCGTCGCGATAGGTCCGCAACGTCGACGCTGGCATCAGGCGGCTGGCGAGCAGTTGCGGGCGCAACAGTTCGAGCGGATGGCGGCCTAGCGTGAGACCCACCGAGCGGTAGTCCGCCACGATGTCGTGCGCTTCCGAAGGAGCGCCCAGTTCCGGCGTTTCATCCTCCACGGCGGCGACGGCCAGCATGTCCTTCTCAGGCACGGCAGCGACGGACTGCCACAGCGCCTCGCGCCGGTTGCCGGCAAGCGAAGCCAGCGCATTGGCGTCAGCCAGGATATGCAGATCCCGGCGGTCGAGCGCTGCGCGGCGCGCCAGGCCCTTCACGCTCACGAAGGGCCGTACCGCGCGCGCATTTTCAATGCGCTCGGCTGTGCCCTCCTTCATGCCGCGCAGCAGCGAGAGACCGAGGCGCACCGCGGGCCGTCCAGCATCCCCAATACGCTCCAGGGACGAGTTCCACCCACTGATGGTCACATCGACCGGCAGCACCTTCACACCGTGCCGCTGCGCGTCCTGTACCAGCTGCGACGGCGAATAGAAGCCCATCGGCTGGCTGTTGAGCATCGCGGCGAGAAATGCCTCCGGCTCATGGCATTTGAGCCAGCTGCTCGCATACACGAGCAGCGCGAAACTCGCGGCATGACTCTCCGGAAAACCGTACTCACCGAAACCTTTTATCTGCTCGAAGATGGCCTCCGCGAACGCAAGGTCATAGCCCCGCTCCTGCATCCCGAGCACGATGCGGTCATAGTATTTTCCAAGCCCGCCCTTGCGCTTCCATGCGGCCATCGCGCGCCGCAACTGGTCAGCCTCGCCCGCCGTGAAGCCCGCGGCCAGAATCGCGACCTGCATCACCTGCTCCTGGAAAATCGGCACCCCCAGGGTGCGGCCAAGGGCCGTCTTCAGCGCATCGCTCGGATAGGTGACAGGCTCAAAGCCCTGGCGACGGCGCAGGTAAGGATGAACCGCTCCGCCCTGGATTGGGCCCGGCCGCACGATGGCCACTTCAATCACGAGGTCGTAGAAGGTGCGCGGCCGCATGCGTGGCAGCATCGACATCTGCGCACGCGATTCAATCTGGAAAACGCCCACCGTGTCGGCCGCCGAAATCATGTCGTACGTCGCCTCGTCTTCAGCGGGAATGTCCTGCATCTCGAAACGCTCGCCGCGCTGCTCCGACACGAGGTCGAGCGTGCGACGGATGGCCGACAGCATGCCGAGCGCCAGCACGTCAATCTTGAGCAGCCCGAGCGATTCAAGGTCGTCCTTGTCCCACTGGATGACGCTGCGGTCCGCCATCGCGGCGTTCTCGACCGGCACGAGCCGCGTGAGCTTGCCACGACTGATAACGAACCCGCCCGAGTGCTGCGACAGGTGCCGCGGAAAGCCATAGAGTTGTGCGGCAAGCGTGGCCCACGCGCGGATGAGCGGTGTGTCCGGATTCAGCCCGCACTCCTCGAAGCGCTTGAGCAGATCGGCGCTGTTATCGAACCAGTGATGAGACTTCGCCACCGCATCGACTATCTGCAGGTCCACGCCGAGCGCCTTGCCCGTTTCGCGCAACACACCACGCGCGCGATAGGTCGAGACGGCCGCGGCAATTGCCGCACGGTCGCGCCCGTACTTGCGATAGATGTACTGGATGACTTCTTCACGCCGCTGATGCTCGAAGTCCACGTCGATGTCAGGCGGCTCGCCGCGCTCCTTCGAGATGAAGCGCTCGAACAGCATGTTGCCGCGCGCGGGGTCTACCTCGGTGACACCGAGGCAGTAGCACACCGCCGAATTGGCCGCCGAGCCGCGCCCCTGACACAGGATGTGCTGACTGCGCGCAAAGCGGACCAGGTCGTAGACCGTCAGGAAATACGGCTCGTACTGCAGGTCGGCAATCAGTTCGAGTTCGTGCTCAATCTGCTCCTGCACATGGTGCGGAATGCCCGACGGAAAGCGCCGCTGGGCGCCGACGTACGTCTCCTGCCGCAGATAGGCGGTCGGCGTGAATCCGGGCGGCACCAGTTCGTCCGGATACTCGTAGCGCAGTTCATCGAGGGAGAACGTGCAACGGGCGGCAATGTCGACGGTGGCGGCGAGTGCCTCCGGTGGATACAGATTGGCCAGCCGCAGCCGCGAGCGCAGATGCTGCTCGGCATTCGGCGCAAGCTCGTAGCCGCATTCATGAACCGGCTTGCCGACGCGGATGGCGGTTATCGTGTCCTGCAGCGGTTTTCTCGAACGCACGTGCATCAGCACTTCGCCGAGTGCGACCACTGGCACGTCGCGGTTGCGCGCGACGAATTCGACCGCGCCGCGGTGAATGTCATCCAACGCCCGCTGATGCAATACGAGTCCGACCCATGCCCGCGCGGGAAATGTCTCGTCCAGCCATTCGACCTGGGCATCGAGCACATCCTCTTTTGCGGGGAAGTTCGGCACCAGAATCGCGAGGCAATCCGGTACGCCCAGCAGATGCCGGCATTCCTTCTCCGGTCGCGACAGGTCCTGCGGCGTGAGCCGGTATTCACCCTTCGGCGCGCGGGTGCGTGCGAGCGTGATGAGCTCCGACAGGTTGCCGTAGCCCTCGCGATTTTTTGCAAGGAGGATGATCCCGAAGGCCGGCGAGCCGTCCGCGTTCACGAGGCGAAAGTACGAGCCGACGATAAACGGCAGCTTCGCTTCTTTCGCCGCGACATGCGCGCGCACGACGCCAGCGAGCGAGCATTCGTCGGTAATCGCAAGCGCCGAGTAGCCGAGTTGCGCAGCGCGCTCAGCGAGTTCCTCGGCGTGCGACGCGCCACGCAGGAACGAGAAATTGGAGAGGCAGAATAGCTCGGCATATGCCGGCAGCATGCTGAAGGGGGTGTCCATGGCTGTCATCCGAAAAGGCCATGAAGGAACCACCGCGGGTCTTCTTCGGCGTCGCGGCTGCTCACCCGTTCGCGGTAAATCCAGTAGCAGCTCTGGTCCTCAGCCTGGGCCACGAAGTAGTCGCGTGTCACCAGTTCGCCATCGAACCAGCCCGCCTCGATGCGCTCGCCCGGCGACACCATGCGCAGCGGCGAGCCATAGAACGGACGATGCTGGCGCGTGAGCAGCCGCACCGGGTTGTCCAGCATCCATGTGGGCCGCGGCAGGCCTTCCGGGATGACTGCCAGCTTCATGGGTTGCGTGACCGGCACCCATGAGTTGGCGACTTCGGGACGATGGTCCGCGCTCGGCGCGGGCCGCAGCACATTCTCTTCACCGAGCCGTGCGACCAGCAGTTCGAGCAGCCGCGCGTGGTCTTCCTTCGAGCCGCCGGACTCAGGAAAAAGCGTATCCGACCCGGGCACAGCGGACTCGACCTTTGAGGCGTCCAGACGCAGTGCAATGACCGGCGCGGTGAGTTCGATGCGATGCAGGCGCTCCTTGAGCAGCCTGACCAGGTGTTCTTCGCGCCACGTTGGCTCGCCGAGAGCAATGTCGATGGTGCTCGCTTCGATGGCATCGCGCCCCCGCTCGTGCTCCAGCGACAGGCGTATTGCAGTGACCGCCAGCTGCTTTGCGCAGAGCCATCCGCACAGCTGGACGATAAGCCGATGCGCGCCGAACACCGCGCCGTCCGCATGTTCGAGCCGGTCCGGCATCTCGATGCGCGCCGAGAACGTGGGCGGCAGTTCGAGCCAGTCGAACAGTTCCGGCGCGGTGCCGAACGCGCGGTCGAGCGAGTCCAGCAGATGTTCGCCGCAGCGCCGCTGCAGTCCGGCGCGCGGCAACCGGCGGATGTCGGCGATGGTTTCGCAGCCGAGCCCCGCGAACCAGTCGGCGAACTCGCGCACCTCGGGGACCGCGACCATTGGTAGCCCGTCGAGCCGCTGTTCGAGCGTGGAGAGCTTCAGCACGCGCCGCGAGCAGTTCCCCTTCGCATAGCGGGCCAGCAGCCATGCGCCCTGCCCGGTCGGCGCGGCGCTCACGCGCGCGGTCAGGCCGAGCGTGGCCAGCAGCACTTTCGCCTCGCGGCACAGCGCAAGCAGTCCCCCAAAGAGGCGCAAGCTCGCGCCTATTTCCACGACGACCGTCGCTTCATCGAGCAGCGCGACGTCGGGCGAAAAGCGCATTAGCGCCGTGCCGACTTCGCGTTGCGCCGCCTGCTCCCGGGCAAAATCGCGCTCGTGCATCTCTGTCTCAGGCGAGAGCGTCAGCACGCCACCGCGTTTCATCCCGAGCCGCACGCCAGCTGTGCGCGCGACGCTGTCCGCGATGACGACCTTGTCCTTCTCGAGCACGACACTGCCGTGAGCGGGCTCAGACGACCACTTCGGTCTGAAGACCTCGAGCGGCAACTTCGGCAGGTGAACGGCGAGAAAGACGCGCATGTCGTGACAGCAGAACGGGAGTGGGTTGAAGGGCAATCGCCAGGGGCTCCGTGCGCGAGGGCCCTCGTCGTTTCACGATGTCGACGGCCAGACCGTCGGCAGACGGTCTGAGCGCCAGCCGCAACAGCGCCGGCGACGCGTCCTGAGCGCTCGCGAGCGGCCGCACCATGACGAACAGCGTCTCCGACGACTGCGCCGCCAGATGCAGGCGCCGCAACGACGAAGCCTGCGCATACTGCGCCCAGAAAATCAGCGCGCCGCAGCTTCCCGCCCGGAGAATCTGTTCCGCGGACCACAGCGCATCCGAGGTCTTCTGCGCCTTGACGCGCAGCACCTGGTCGAGCGAGAGGCCGATATAGCTGAGGCCGAGCCCGTCCGGTGTATGCGGCGGCTGCACGAAGGCAATGGGCCGGCTGCCGGCGGCGCTCAGTGCGGGCCGCAGCAGCCGCAGTTCGCCCACGCCCGGCTGCTGCACAAGCAGGTCCACCAGCGCACCCACTGGCCACCCGCCGCCCGGCAACTCGGCTGACAGCGCCGGGTAGCCCGTATCGACCACCCGGCCGCGGCCCCGCGCGAGCTGGGACGCCCGCCACAGGGACGGGTGTATCGCTTCGGGGGACGGCATGGCGGATGTCATTGCGGGAAAACCTGTATGGATGTACAGTATCCTACACGGATTTTCGTAGCAGCGAACGGGCACTTTTTTCGGGAGTAGATAGTGATGGATATGCGTGCGCGCAAGCCTGTCAGTCATCCCATGGCGGAAATCGCGGCATTCGTGGCGCAGATGAAATCGGCGTTCGGGGAGCAGGAAATCGATGAGGCCATTCGCCGCGGCAAGGCCGGCGAGGCGACGCCCTATGCGTGCGAGAACGGTCGCCTGGTGGGCACCGCCGCGCCCGTCCGAACTAACGTCTGGCACGTTGGCGGTGCCGCCACGGGAAAGCTGATGATCCTTCAGTGTGAGAATCACCAGAAGCTAACGGCATGGGGCATTCAGCCCATCCTCGTTCTCGACGTCTTCGAACACGCCTACTACCTGAAGTATCAGAACAGGCGCAACGACTACGTCAATCAGCTTTTTAGCATCGTCAATTGGGACAACGCGGCTTCGCGGCTTCAGACAGCGACGCGCGCGTAAAGACTGTCATGCGATGCAACCGGCCGTCGGCGATCACTCGTGTCCGGCTTTCCGCACTCCTGCTGCCCGCAGGCGCGGAACCCGGCGTGTCGGCGCTGCTTGCGGCTCGCGGTTTGCGCGGCATCTGCGACGGTTTTATCGCAGTGCTGCTGCCCGTCTATCTGCTTCGGCTCGGATTTGGACAACTGGCCGTCGGTTTGATCAGCACCACAACGCTCTTCGGTTCAGCTCTCGCGACGGTTCTCGTGGGACTCGTAGGCAATCGCTTCGCGCTGCGCGTGTTGCTGCTGTTTGCCGCGGCGCTCATGATGGCGACCGGTCTCGCGTTCGCAAGCCTTTCATCGCTCTGGCCGCTGCTGGTCGTCGCCTTCATCGGCACGCTGAATCCGAGTTCCGGCGACGTCAGCCTCTTTCTCCCACTCGAACATGCAAGGCTCGCGGAATCCGCGCATGGCGACGCGCGCACTTCGCTCTTCGCGCGCTATAGCCTGGTCGGCGCATTGTCCGCGGCAGTGGGTGCGCTCGCTGCCAGTCTACCTGACCGGTTCGCGGCTCATCTGGGCACATCAGAGCTTTGCGCTATGCGCATCATGTTCGTCGTTTATGCGCTGGCCGGGTTAGCCATCCTGCTTCTCTACTTGCATTTGCCCATGCGCGAGTCGCCGGGCCAAGTCGCGCGTGCGCCGCTCGGGCCATCACGCGCAATCGTGATTCGCCTGGCACTGCTTTTCAGTGTCGATGCGTTCGCAGGCGGCCTTCTCGTCAACTCGTTGCTCGCCTTGTGGCTGATCCAGCGGTTCGGGCTCGCGCTCGACACAGCAGGCCTGTTCTTTTTCTGGACAGGCATTCTGAGTGCCGGCTCGCAACTGGCCGCAGTTCCGCTTTCGCGAAAGATCGGCCTTCTCAACACGATGGTGTTCACACATATTCCATCGAGTCTGTGCCTGATCGCCGCCGCGTTCTCGACATCCCTGCCGCTTAGCTTAGCGCTTCTCCTCGCGCGCAGCGCATTGTCGCAGATGGACGTGCCAACGCGCAGCGCCTACGTCATGTCAGTGGTGACCCCCGAGGAGCGTCCTGCTGCCGCGAGTTTCACGGCAGTTCCACGAAGCCTTGCGTCAGCGCTCGCGCCTACGCTGTCGGGCGCATTGATGGGCCTCGGATGGCTGGCCGTCCCGCTTGTGGCGTGTGGCGTGCTCAAGATCGCCTACGATCTCTCATTGCTCGCCGCATTTCGTCACGTCAGACCGGAAGGAGGTCCGCCATGATGTGCACTGAAGCAGTCGGAGTGGGAGCATATGGCGGTACGCAATCCTGCTCGTGCTGTCGGCAGCGGCCGGCATCCTGGTATGCGGCCATTTCATCGGCTGCCGCCGGACAGGCAGCGGCTGACCTGCCGCTTAGCCACATCGCTGACATTCCGTTGCCGGGTCGCGCCGCGCGTCTGGACTACATGAGTTATGACGCGGACCGGCATCTGCTGTTCATCGCTCATCTTGATGACAGTGAAGTGATCGTCTTCGATACGCTGAACTCGCGAGTTGTGTCGCGCATCGGGCAATCTCGCTTCCGTACATGGCGTGCTGGCCGTGCCCGAACTGGGGCGCGTCTATGCGTCTGCCACGGGTACCAATGAGGTCGTCGCGATCGACGAGGCAAGCATGCACGTTGTGGCGCGTGTGCCGGGTGGCCTCTATCCCGACGGCATCGCGTATGAACCGGATTCCCGCAAACTCTATGTCTCGGACGAAACCGACGGCACGGTAACCGTGATCGATACGCGCGCCAACCGGCGAATAAACACGATCCAGCTGTGTGGCGAAGCGGGCAACACGCAATACGATCCTGCATCCCGTCATATTTTCGTGAACGTCCAGACTCGGCGAGAACTCGTTGAAATCGACCCATTGACCGATACCACTACGGCGTCAGGAAACGTACTAGAGAGTAAGTTGCCGAATCCATCTCGCGGCCTACGGCGCAACAACAAGCACTGTGCGCATGCCGGCGGCATAGTGGCCCGGCTTGTTGCATATGAGGACGTAGCGGCCCGATGTGAGCCTGAACGTCACACGCTTGCTCTTGCCTGGTGCAACATCCTCGACTTCTCCAATCTTTCTCAGCTTCTGCTCGAGCACGTGTGCGTTGCGGACCGGAAGTGCACTGTCAGCGATGTCAGTCTTCAGTACGACGAGTTCATGCATCATCTTGTTGTCGGCAGAATTGGTCACATCGAGCGTGACTCGGCCGCTCCTGACACGATGCGTATCGAGCTCGATTGAGTTCGACAGCAGCGTCACCTCGACCGTCCGCTGTGCCCGGCCCACGGTCGGCAATGTGCCGAGTGCAGCCGCAGCGGCGAAAACAGCAATTCGATAGGCGTCACGCATGGTTGTATCCTTCCGGATCAAGACAGTGCCCCTGCCGTGCATCAAGCGGCGGTCGTACAGAGACGCGATGAACGCTTCGCGTGAGAGGAACGTGTACTAAACGCCCGACGCGGCTGATTTATTCCCGTCATGGCCCGGAACAATTCGCCAGCCAGTAGGCGAGTTCGTCAGCGTCGGCGCGATCTTTCGTCGACGCAATAGCGCCATGATTGCATCCGTTCTATAAGGTAGCCGCTTTGCCATCCCAGGCCACAGTGCTGTCCCCAGTCACGTGCCGTGGCGTCGGAGTATCCGTCCCACGGGTCGGCTTTGAGCGTGCGCTGCCGTTCAACCGCGTGGGCCATCGTCCATTCGTCGCCGCGCGGCACATCCTTCAGCTCCTCCCACGATACCGGCATCGAGACGACCATGCCGCCGCGGGCGCGAACGGAAAACGCTGCGCCGGTGCTGGCGCCGCGGCTGTTGCTCAGGTAGCGATGAATATCCGGCCCACACGTCTTTTGATCCCAGGACGGCGTAGAAGCGATCCGGCAATCACCATCGATCGATGGAACCCTTGGGCTTTATGTTGCCTGTCGAAGCGGAGGAAACCGATCACCGGCAACCGAGCAACAGCGCCGTCGCATCGGCATCACGTCGAACCAGGCAGCGTTCACCGTCTCCGGGCGGTTCAATACTGGAGTACAGGAGTGCCCCAGAAATCTCCGTCGGTTGGACGTCAAAAGCCGGCCCTCGATGGCCCCACGCTCATCCCTAATCTGGCATCCAGACAAGCCCTGCTCCCAGCGGCAAACGGCCGCCCGATTCGAACTGTGCCCCGACGGCCCTAGGGTCGGCCAGTCACGCGCTGCACCATCGCGTAGAGCACCGACATCTGCAAGCCGCTCTTGAGCGCGTAGTTCGGGTCGTATTGATTTGAGTAGCCCCACCAGTCAAAGCACGCATTCGGATTCGTCGGCCCTGGCGCAGACGACGCGATCGTGTCGGGATACACGACCACGAGTTCGTTTGTGTCGGCCCATTCATTGATGCCGGCCTCGGTGACCCAGCGGTTTCCGATAAGTGATGCCTCCTGCAGGCAGCCGTGGAGGGCGAGCACGAATCCGCACTGCTTCCCTTGGGCGCAGGCTTTGGGAACAAAAACGCTCCCAGCCGAACTCATCGAAACGTTTGGCGAGGCCCCGAATTCAGTTTGGTCGAATGCAGACAGCGTACCCGACAGCTTTCCGTCGTTGCGCGGTTTCAATGGGCCCAGGAACATCGTCAGCCACGTCTTTACTGAATCGTAGACCGCGCCATTCGACGTGCAGCGCACCATGTAGGGGCTCCCGAGCGTGCCGCATGCAAGTTCGCCGTCGGGCGATTCCCAGCCGTGCTCGGCGGGAATCGCACTGTCGAAGTGAACATTGGCCCCATAACGCTGATATTCCGAGTTGAGGTCGGCCATCTCGAGCGGATTGACGACTTCGTCTTGCGTGCCGGACCAGAGGTAGACGGGTTGCCCACGCAGATTCGTCGCCGGGTCGATGGTGCCGAGGGACGATTGTGCGTCCAGATACGCCTCGGATTCCGTAAGCGTGCTGTTGTACGACGCCTGATTCGACGGAAGCGTCAAGCCGCCACAGTTTGCCAAAGCTGTCGCGGCTCCCCCGGCGCCGGCACACCAGTACACCCCGCCAGCGTAGACAGCGGCCCCTTTGAAAGTCGAAGAGTGGGCGACGTGCATCTGCACCGCCGCGAAACCGCCAGACGAAATACCCGCGACGAAGACCTTCGTGGGGTCGATCTGATAGCGCTGAAGTTTTACGATCGTGGACGTGCCCGATCTACCGTCCCCGGTCGGGCTTCCGGTGGCGGCTAACGCCGTCGCCTTTGCCAATGCACCGGCATCCGTGGTGGCCGAATCGCCACTACCCCCGCACCCGGCAAGGCCGATTGCTAACACAGCTGCCGACGCCAACCGTAGGCCTAACGCCATCGTCATCATTGTCGTCTCCTTGTCGGAGCGGAATAAATGAGTCGCACCGCTGCGCCCGTCGAAACTACCGGCCGTTCCAGCTTCCGCCTGAGACTCGCTCAAGGCAAGTCATCGAGAAAGCGCGGACAGACGATTGCCGCATGCGATGCGGGCGACCCTATCCAGCAAAATTCGCTCCTGCCGACCGTAGATCGCAAGCCTTATCAGCATGATGCTTGTCCAGACCGTTGAGGTGCCGAGATGGTCGACAACGTCAAATGGCCTTGGCGGCAATTGAAAATCGCGCTGTACGGTGTTCACGGGGAACTGCTGGGCAATGCAAAAAGCCTTCATCGCCTGGCAAAAGTGCTATCTCAACAACGTTGTGACCGAACCTGGCAAAGCGGGCCGCACGCGGGGTCAGCCACCGGCCCGACTAGAGCCCATATCGTAGGTCGATTCGAGCGGGTTCGTCGTCGCAGGCAATAGGACCACTGTCCCTGCGAGAGCAAACGAAACGGCAATTGGCAACGCCTACGCTAATCGCAGATCCCACAAGACATCGAGTACGTGTTGAGTGGCACGCTCAACGTGCCCTGCACGGTGTGCAATGCCTAGTCGACGCCACAACGCCGGGCGCAGCGGACGCATGACGACGCGCCTGTCGGGTAACGGCGTCGTGGCCTCATGGGGCAACAGCGCCGCGCCGTACCCTGCCGCTACCAGACTCTTGATCGCGTCGTTGTAGTTGAGCTGAATGCGGGGCGAAGGATGATGCCCCGCGGTCGCAAACCACTCCGCCGTCAGGCGCGAGAGACGCGTTGTCGCGTCATTCAGAATGAGCGGCTGAGCGGCGAGCCACTCAGGCGTCACACGGGCAGGGCACCGCCAATGCGCCGGCACGAAGGCCATCACGGGATCGCGGCGCCAAGGCTTTATCACGAGTCCAGCCACGGGGGGCTGAGGCAGCGCGACCAGCCCGACATCCAGCGTCCCATCCGCCAATCGGGACAGCGTTTCATGCGACGTGAGTACCGCAAGCTGAATTTCGATTGCGGGATTGTGCTGGCGCAGCACCTCGAGCGCTTGCGGCAACAGGTACGCGATCACGCCGGTCGACGCACCGAGCCGCACGCGCCCTTCGAGCCCCTGCACCTGGCGTTGAATATCGTCCAACGCCTGCTCCGCATCGGCCAGCAGTCGACGCGCGCGCTCCACCAGCACCTCTCCTATCGCCGACGGCCTTACCTGGCCGCGCTTGCGTGACAGGAGTGGCGCCCCAATGCGGTCTTCGAGTTCAGCGATATGGAGGCTGACCGTCGGAGGCGCCAGATTCAACGCGCGCGCGGCATCGGCAAATGAGCCACGCTCGGTAATCGCGATCAGAGTGCGCAAGCGGTCCAGGCTGATCTCTCGCATATCGGCGTCCGGATTCAGAAAAGCTGAATGTTGATGTTGTGAAATTCAACTTTTCCTATTCTAACGGTTCAGGGAACATGGCAGCTCGTTCTTCCGTTACCACCACTCGGAGTATTCCGCGTATGAGCACTCCCATTGTTTTCATCGATGGCGACCAAGGCACCACCGGACTGCAAATCCACGAACGGCTGCGCAATCGGACCGACATCACGCTGTTCACGCTTGCCGCCGCAGAACGCAAAGATGCGCGCCGTCGCGCAGAAGCCATCAACGCCTGCGACATCGCCATTCTCTGTTTGCCTGATGCCGCTGCACGCGAGGCAGTCGACGCCATCGTTAATCCTGCCGTCAGAGTCATCGACGCAAGTTCGGCCCACCGCACACAGCCGGGCTGGACATACGGCTTTCCGGAAATGGCGCCGGGACAAGCCGAGCGCATTGCGAGCGCCCGTCGGGTCACCAACCCCGGTTGCTATCCGACGGGGGCAATTGGCCTGCTGCGTCCCCTGTTGCAGGCTGGGCTCATACCAGGCAATTACCCCATCACCATTCATGCGGTGTCCGGCTACTCCGGACCCGGTCGTGCCGGCGTGGAGGAACACGAGGGGCAGGATGCCGTCAACGCGCCTTCATTCCAGGTATATGGTCTGGGACTCGCGCACAAGCACACCCCGGAGATTCAGACTCACGCCGGACTCGCGCAGCGGCCCATCTTCGTCCCTGCGTACGGTGCGTTTCGTCAGGGCATTGTGCTGACGGTGCCACTGGCTTTGCGGCTGCTCGCACCCGACGTGGACGGCGCCACGTTACATGCATGCCTCGCACGCCACTATGCGGACGCGGCCCACGTGCGCGTCTTGCCGCCGCATGAAGCGGGTGTCTTGACGCACCTGGATCCGCAAGCGCTGAACGGTACGAACGACATGCGCTTAGGCGTATTTCCTAACATGGAACACGGGCATGTCCTGCTGTCCGCCGTTTTCGACAATCTTGGCAAAGGCGCATCCGGCGCTGCGGTTCAGAACCTGGACCTGATGCTCACGCGGCACTAGTGGCCGATGGACTGAGCTAACGTTCGGCCGTACCTACATGCCAACGATTGTCGCCAATCTGGTCGTAACCTGCGAATGTCTGACAGTGGCCCGACTGACGCCCGATGCTGTGGACCGTCCCCCGCACAGAAAGCCCCCGGGCCGCCCGAGGTGATAGTTGCTTCCATGACGATTCTCCTTTCAGGTGAAGGGAGAATCAGTCTGCGCCAATCGCCGATGGGCGCTGCGCGAGCCACTGCGGACGATCGACGAAGCATCACATCATTGACAGGTTTCGGGGCGTAGCGGCAATCAGACCAGCACGCCACCGCCGTCCACAATTACGGTCTGTCCCGTAGCATAGCGATTGGTCATCAAATAGACGTACGTTTGCGCGAGGTCCTCCGCCTCGCCGACACGACCGACTGGCAGGGCCGCGCCACTCGAGGCGTAGAGCGCTTCGCGCTCGAATTCGGGCAGGTCATCCCATAGCGGCGTGCGCACCAAACCCGGACTCACGAGGTTGACGCGAACAGGCGCCAACTCCACCGCGAGTGCCCGTGTGAGACCTTCCATCGCGCTGCAGACGCTGGCCAGCGCCGCCCAACCCTTTTGTGGCCGCACGCTCGCAATACCGCTGGTCAACACCACGGAGCCACCGGCACGCAGATACGGCGCCGCATGTTTGACGGCGGCAATGGCGCCGAAGACTCGCACTTCGAAGATCTGACGGACCGTAGCGAAGTCCATGTCCGCGAGCGTCCCGGTTCGCAACGAATCCCCAGCGCTATAGACCAGATGGTCGAAAGCGCCGACTTGCCCGAACAGCGTGCGCACGGCGGACTCGTTACTCAGATCGACCGTATACCCCTTGACCCGGTCGCCGAGCCTCGCGACGGCTCCGGCGACTCGCTCACTGCGCGACGAAACAACGCTCACTGAGGCGCCGGCTGCCAGCGCGGCTTCGGCCGTGGCAAGGCCGATTCCCGAAGTGCCGCCCAGCAGAACGACGTGTTGATGCTGAAGGTTCCTGCTTGCAATAGTCATGGTGAAGTTCCCGCTGTGGATTGTGAATAAAGCCATGACCCTAGTATTATTCTTTAGTTTGATTTGATAAACACAGCATGTTTTCGAACACCTCTTAACATAACTTGCGAATGGATCGATTCAGCAGCATGGCGATATTTGCACGCGTGGTCGAACGCGGCAGCTTTACCGCCGCGGCCGAAGGCAGCGGTATGACGCCTACAATGGTCGGCAACCATATTCGCGAGCTGGAGCGACGCCTCGAAGGCCGGTTGCTGAATCGCACCACGCGGCGTCAAAGCCTGACCGAACTGGGCAAGCGCTATCACGCGCGATGCCTCGAAATTCTGGCGCTGGTGGATTTCGCCGAGCTGGACGCGCGAGAAATGCAGAGCAGCCCACGTGGCCGGTTGCGGGTGAGTTGCCCGGTTATCTATGGCACGCGTGTGCTCGTACCGGCGCTTGCCTCGTACCTCGACCGCTATCCTGCGGTTCAAATCGAGCTGTCCCTGAGCGACCGCTTCGTCGATCTGGCGGAAGAAGGTTTCGACGCCGCCATCCGCGCCGGTGTACTGCCGGACTCGGGCTTGATTGCGCGGCCGTTGACACATTCGCCGCGTATTGCCTGCGCATCGCCGGCCTACCTGGCGCGCCACGGGAAGCCGCAGGTGCCAACCGACCTGGCGCAGCACAACTGCCTGGCTTTTATGGTCGCAACCGGACCCGAACGTGTGTGGCGTTTCCTACGTCCCGACAGCAATGGCGTGGAGCGCATCACGGTGCGTGGCCGTCTCGATGTCAATGGCGGCCTCGCGCTTCGCGAAGCCGCGCTCGCGGGACTGGGGGTGATTTTTCAACCCCAGGTAATGCTGCAGGAAGATCTGGATGCGGGTCGGCTTGTTCGTCTTTTTCCCGACTGGCCAGCGCAGACCTGGCCCATCCATGTGGTCCACCTGCCCGACGCGCACATGCCACCGAAACTGGCGAGTTTTATTGCCTTCCTCCAGGAAACGTTGGGGCACGACAGCAAACCCGTTGACTCCCGCCGAACTGGCCTTTCTGATCAAGGTTTTTCGGGAGACGCGTCAGTGGTCGCAAGAGCAATTGCTAGTAGTAGCGCAACGCGATTTGATTAGAGCCAGTGGACGATTTTATACGTCGTCCGGCGGGTTCCCGCGCGGACCAGCCTTTCGAATGACGGCGTTGCGAGATAGGTGCGTGGCGGCAAATGGCCGACTTGTGCCCGACGGCCCGATCATAGGAAGCCCATGCCTTGCCGCGCTTGCGGGATGACAAGATGGTCATACGCGGTGGCGCGCAGCCGTTAGCACTCAGCGTAAGAGCAGCCTGTGGTCCGCACCGGCCTCACGGTTCCGATCCTATAAATCCAGCCAATTCCTCGGGTCTTCCCAGGGGGAATGCTTCCTTGAGGTGATCGAGAAAGGCGGAAACGCGAGGGCTCAACAAGCGCCGCGAAGGATAAAGCGCCCATAGTGCGACGTCAGGGCCATCCAGATCACCCCAATGCACAAGTCTGCCGGCTGCGATGTCATGGCTCACAAGCGAAAGTGGCAAGCTAGCGGCACCCACGCCGAGACGAACGGTATCGCGAACCATGATCAACGACGACAGGTAAGCAACCGGCGTGATCGATATGCACGATTTTCCCTTCGGGCCTGTGACATCCCACGAAGCAATCCGATCATGCTCCCCGCGAAGGACAGCTGGAACACTGGACTTGCCCGTCGGTCGCGCCAAGCCCGGCTTAGCCACGACGACCAGCCGGTCGCGCAGGAACACCCGGCCGATCAGGCTCTCGTCAGGATCGGGGTTGACGCGGATCACCAGGTCGTACCCTTCCTCGACCATATCGACGGGGCGATCTTCCGTCGTCACTTCCAGCCGGATCTCGGGATATTTCAACGCGAACGTGGCGACCAGCTTGCCCATGGCGATCTGGGAAAAGAGCGCCGGCGCGCTGATGCGTAGTCGACCGCGCGGTTGTTCGCTACCGGATGTGATGGCAGCGGCGCTCTCGGTAAGCTCGGCGAGGAGCGCACCCGTCCGCTCGTATAGGGCACGTCCTTCCTGCGTGAGTTTCAATCCGCGCGGTCCACGTTCAAACAGCCTGACACGAAGGCTGTGTTCGAGTTCGCTGACCCTGCGCGAGAGCGTAGCTTTCGGACGCTCCGCCGCACGAGCGGCCTCGCCGAAGCTCCCGTGACGGGCGACCAGGTTGAAATCAGCGAGAGCGAGAAGATCCATGCGTTCCACCAGTGAGATACCCCGCCTCGTTATAGCATCTTCCGGACCGGATATGGATCACTTACCTTGGAGGCGTCCCAACCAACTCAAGGAGTAACACCATGACTATTCTCGTTACCGGCGCCACCGGTCGTGTCGGCCGCCAGGTCGTCAATCAGCTTGCCACCCGTGGAGCCGACGTGCGCGCGCTCGTGCGCGATCCCTCGAAGGCCGACTTTCCCGCCGGAGTGGCTGTGGTACAGGGCGACATGCTCGATATCGACTCCCTGCGCAGAGCGCTCGCCGGCGTCCGCACACTGTTCCTGCTTAACGCCGTGGCAGGCGACGAATTCACCCAGGCGCTCATCACGCTCAACGTTGCTCGTGAGTCCGGCGTCGAGCGCGTGGTCTACCTGTCGGTCATGCACGCCGAGCGCTTCGTGAACGTGCCGCATTTTGCAGTGAAGTCCGGCGCCGAGCGGATGATCGAACAGATGGGCTTCAGCGCCACTATCCTGCGTCCGGCGTACTTCATGGATAACGAGCTGATGGTCAGGGACGTTCTCGTCAATCATGGCGTCTACCCGATGCCCATTGGCAGCAAGGGAGTCGCGATGGTCCACACCGGCGACATTGCGGAGGTCGCGGCGATTGAACTGCTGCGTCGGGATCAGGCGCCCGGCAAACTGCCTGTCGAAGTCATCAACCTCGTTGGTCCTGACACGTTGACGGGTACGGAGCTGGCCTCCATCTGGTCGGAGCTTCTTGGCCGTGCGGTTGCCTACGGCGGGGACGATCCCGCCCAATTCGAGCAGAATCTGGCGAACTTCCTGCCAAAGTGGATGGCGTATGAAATGCGCCTGATGGCCGAGCGCTACGTCAGCGACGGCATGGTACCGGAGGCCGGCGATGTCCAGCGACTCGTCAGCATTCTGGGCCGCCCGCTGCACTCGTACCGCGATTTCGCCGCCGGGCTCGCTGGCTGACCTTCGCCCCCGTCCGTGGCCTCAGGATTACCCACATCTGCGCGGGGATAGCGCTTGTAAACAGCTTGAGGCGGTGTTAACTTGAGGCACCGCCACAGGAACTACACGTAATTGCCTTCGACCGACAATCAGGATGACCAGGACGACTGGGCCGACATCGAATTCGGCGCGGCAAATCTGGGCGATGCCCGTCTGACGAGCCG
>NZ_PNXY01000035.1 GCF_002879865.1 Paraburkholderia rhynchosiae | reverse complement strand
CGGTCGCTCACTCAACGTACTGACGAAGTGTCCAGCCATCTTTCAACGGCCTGACCTTCCTTTCATTACTGTGTGAGACTTGATACTTCCGCTTTACGGCAGACCCCGAAGGATCCACCTCGCGTCGTGCATCAAGCGCCCACACTTATCGGCTGTTAATTTTTAAAGATCGGTCCGCATTCCCCGCGCTGCCCGCTACCACCCTGTCCGGCACCGCTTCGTTCTGCGTCGCTGCATCTGCAGCAGAGAAACGGGATTATGAAGGCTCTTTTTCGTGTCGTCAACTACATTTTTTCGCTTTCGCTTAAAACCTTGTTGACGCCACCACCGCTGGTTTCCGCCGCGGCCCTCGTTCGCAAACGAGGAGCCGAATAGTAGGTCAACCACCGCCTTATGACAAGGGTTTGACGAAAACTTTTTGGCAACTCACTTTGGCAACTCACTTCCGCGTCGAGTTGACTAACGCGTCGACAGGCACCGCTTGAGCCATCGCGGCGTAACCGGCGTCGCTCGGGTGGATGTGATCGCCGCTATCGAACCCCCGCTGCAGACGGTCCGGCTGCGCGGGATCACGCAGCGTGGCGTCGAAATCCACCACGCCGTCGAAATCATGGCTCGATCGGATCCACTGGTTGACGGCCAGCCGGATACTTTCCCGCTCCGGCGGCAGCGATGCCGGTGTCAACGTCGCTCCGAACACCTTTACGCCCACATGCCGCGCGGCCGCAATCACACGCTGATACCCCGCGATCAGGTCGGCCGCCGTCACCGAGGCATGAGGGAAATCGCAGTCGAGGCCGCTGCGAGCGGGCATTGCCGCGAAATTGATATCGTTGATGCCAATCAGCAAAACCGCCGCCTTGACGCCAGGCCGTTCGAGCACGTCGCGACCAAAGCGTGTCATCAGCGCCTCGCCATAGCAGGGAGAATCGTTCAGCAGCCGATTCCCACTGATACCCAGATTCACCACCGCCGTCGACCGGTTCCCCGAACTGGCCAGCCGGCGCGCGAGCGCGTCCGGCCATCGACGATTCTGGTTGAGGCTGGAACGCATGCCGTCCGTAATCGAATCGCCGATTGCTGCAATCGCCGTCGTCCCAGGCGCCGCGTCCACCGACAGCCCGGTCACCCAGACATATTGCGTAAAGTGTCCGCGAAACGCGTCTGCCCCGGCGTCCGCGGTGTGATTTCCTGCCGCCGAAACGTAGTTGATCTGGTTCGAGACGCGATGCCACGCAACGATACGCTGCTCCCGCCCCATAAACGCGCTGATGGCATAGGGTGCATCCTGCGCGATATCCATCGCGACCGGATCGCTATCGAGTTCGCCGCCAGGCGGGATAGTCACGGCGCTGTTGCCGCGGAATGTGACACGTGCCTCGCCAATAGGCGAAGCCGCAGCGCCACCCGCCGACCGCGCGATGCGCAACTCCTGGATCACGAGCGGCGTCTTGCCGTACTCGTTGCTCAGGTGAATCCGCGCGGACTTTCCGGACAGCGTCGGATAAACGATCTGACGGACCGTACGCCCAGCCACTTCGGGCGCGCGATACAAGGCCGGCAAATCGGCTCGCTGCGGAATGGGTTGCAGCGCCGTCGCCCACGCGGTGACCCAATGCGCTGGGGCGTCGGCGGCAGCGACGGTCGAATGGACGGCAAACTGGCAAAGCAGCGCAGCGCCGCATGCGGCAGCCAAAGAGCGAATGGTCATTCCAGTATTCGGTGTCGATGCGAAAGGCGCATTGTGCACGATCGCATCAGCCGGCGCGGACAGACGGGGCGCGACCGCATTCACAACAGTCGAAACTCAAGCGGCCGCTTGCGCCCGACTCATGCTCAAAGCGAGCGCTTCGGCCACTTCAATCCCGTCGATCGCAGCCGAATAGATCCCACCGGCGTAACCCGCGCCCTCTCCCGCCGGATACAGGCCCTCGACATTGATGCTCTGATAATCGTCGCGGCGACGCACCCGAATCGGCGACGACGTGCGCGTTTCGACGCCCGTCAGCACCGCGTCATGCATCGCGAACCCAGCGATCTTTTTCTCCATCTGCGGTAAGGCTTCGCGAATCGCCTCGACAACGTAGTCGGGCAGCGCGGTGCTGAGGTCCGTGGGATGCACGCCCGGCTTGTACGACGGCACGACGGAACCGAGCGACGTCGACGGCTTGCCGGCAATGAAGTCGCCGACCAGTTGGCCTGGCGCCATATAGTTGCGGCCGCCGAGCTCGAACGCCCGCTCTTCCCATTTACGCTGAAACGCAATACCGGCGAGCGGCCCGCCCGGATAGTCGTCCGGCGTAATGCCCACGACGATTCCCGCGTTGGCATTGCGCTCGGCCCTCGAGTACTGGCTCATGCCGTTGGTCACGACGCGGCCGGCCTCCGACGTCGCCGCAACCACGGTACCCCCCGGGCACATGCAGAAGCTGTAGACCGCGCGGCCGTTACTGCAGTGATGCACCACCTTGTAATCGGCCGCGCCCAACTGTTTGTGTCCCGCGAATTTGCCGAACCGGCTACGGTCGATCACCCCCTGCGGATGTTCAATCCGAAACCCGAGCGAGAACGGCTTGGCTTCCATAAACACACCGCGACTGTGCAGCATCTCGAAGGTGTCGCGCGCGCTGTGACCGACCGCCAGCACGACGTGATCGCAGCGCAGCGTTTCGCCCGTTGACAGCTTCAGGCCGCGTACCTTGCCCTGATCGATGTCGATATCGTCCACGCGAGTCTCGAAACGCACTTCGCCGCCGAGTTCGTGAATGTTCGCGCGCATCTTCTCGACCATGCTCACAAGGCGGAATGTGCCAATATGAGGCCGGCTCAAATACAGAATGTCTTCCGGTGCACCCGCACGGACGAATTCGTCCAGCACTTTGCGACCGTAATGTTTCGGATCCTTGATCTGGCTGTACAACTTGCCGTCCGAAAACGTGCCCGCGCCGCCTTCGCCGAACTGCACGTTCGATTCAGGGTTCAGGACCGACTTTCGCCATAGGCCGAAAGTGTCCTTGGTGCGCTCGCGCACCGCTTTGCCCCGCTCGAGAATGATCGGCCGGAAGCCCATTTGCGCGAGGATCAGCCCAGCAAAGAGTCCGCACGGCCCCATGCCTATCACCACCGGACGCAGCGCGGTGAGCTGCGCCGGCGCCTTGGCGACAAACCGGTACGTCATGTCGGGCGTGACGCCGCAGTGCGGCACATCGGCAATCCGCTTGAGCGCGGCTTGTTCATCCGTGACCTCGACGTCGACGATATAGGTGAGCTTGATGTCGGCGCGCTTGCGCGCATCGTGCGCGCGCCGGAACACCGTGTATCGGACGAGCCCGTCACGGGGCACACCGAATTCCGCGAGGCGCGCGCGGACGGCGGCTTCGAGAGCACCCTCGGGATGATCGAGCGGGAGTTTGATTTCGCTTAGACGTAACATGAGTACCGGGGGATGCAGGGAGGCCGCCAATCGCGGCCAATTCGCAATTTTATAGGTTAAGCGCCGGCGCGGGGCGTCGGCACGGCCAGACGGCTGCTGCGATGACATCGCCACTATTGGTGCACCGAGCCGTCTCAAAAAAAATTTATTAACCGACCGGTCGGTTGGCTTATACTGTGCGGACTCGACAACTTCCGCAGAGAGCGTCCTATGTACACGCAATCCCTGGATATTCCCGGCAACGTGGCTCCGCCGGAGGCGGGCGCGACATCGCCGGATCAGGAACAATTCGATATCGTGATGGCCGCCGACGGCAAGATCGAGCCGCAAGACTGGATGCCCGAGGCTTACCGCAAGACTCTGGTGCGCCAGATCTCGCAGCACGCGCACTCGGAGATCGTCGGCATGCTGCCGGAAGGCAACTGGATCACCCGCGCTCCAAGCCTCAAGCGCAAAGCGATCCTGCTTGCCAAAGTGCAGGATGAAGCCGGCCACGGTCTCTATCTGTATAGCGCGGCCGAAACGCTCGGTGTCTCGCGCGACCAGTTGGTCGCGGCGCTGCATTCCGGCAAGGCCAAGTATTCGAGTATCTTCAATTACCCGACGCCTACGTGGGCGGATGTGGGCGTGATCGGCTGGCTGGTCGACGGCGCGGCGATCATGAATCAGATCCCCTTGTGCCGTTGCACCTACGGCCCGTATGCACGCGCCATGATCCGCATCTGCAAGGAAGAGTCGTTCCACCAGCGCCAGGGTTTCGACGCGCTGATGGCGATGATGTCTGGCACCGAAGCCCAACGCGAACTGGTCCAGCAAGCCGTGAACCGCTGGTGGTGGCCAGTGCTGATGATGTTCGGCCCGAGCGACAAGGACTCGATCCACAGCAATCAGTCGTCGAAATGGGGCATCAAGCGCATTTCCAACGACGACCTGCGCCAGAAATTCGTCGACGCCACCGTCGATCAGGCGAAGGTGCTCGGCGTCACGCTGCCCGACCCGGACTTGAAATGGAACGAGGCGCGCGGCCATTACGACTACGGCGACATCGACTGGGAAGAATTCTGGCGCGTCGTGAACGGCGACGGGCCGTGCAATCGCGAGCGTCTTGCCACCCGCGTCAAAGCTCATAACGAGGGCGACTGGGTTCGCGAAGCCGCCCTCGCCCACGCCGAAAAGCAGCGCCAGCGCGCACAACAGCACGCCGCCTGACAGACGCGGCAGCCAGGCAAAGACTCAGGAGATCAGGAATGAACAAGGAATGGCCGATTTGGGAAGTCTTCGTGCGCAGCAAGCAGGGACTCGACCATAAACACTGCGGAAGTCTGCACGCCGCCGACGCGCAAATGGCGCTGCGCATGGCGCGCGACGTCTACACGCGCCGCCAGGAAGGCGTCAGCATCTGGGTCGTGCCGTCTTCGGCGATCACGGCGTCCGCGCCGCAAGACAAGGCCGAGCTGTTCGAACCGGCGAGCGACAAGATCTATCGCCACCCCACGTTCTACACGCTCCCCGACGAAGTCAACCACATGTAAGCGCGGCCATGAAGACTACGCCTGAACATCTGCAGTACGTGCTGCGCCTCGCCGATACCGCGCTGATCCTCGGTCAGCGCAATAGCGAGTGGTGCGGCCACGGCCCGATTCTCGAAGAAGACATCGCGCTGTCGAACATGAGTCTCGACCTGATCGGCCAGGCGCGCCTGCTGTACACGCACGCGGCTTCGCTCGAACAGCAACTCACCGGCAACACCCGCACGGAAGACGATTACGCGTACTTCCGCGCCGAGCGGGAATTCGCGAACTACACGCTGGCCGAACTGCCGCACTTCGGTCCGCTGTCCGCTACTGCCCAAGCCGAGAAGGACTACGCGGTCACGATCGTGCGCAACTTCCTGTACTCGACGCTGATGGCACATCTGTGGACGGCGCTCGCCCAATCGACGGACCCGCAACTGGCCGCAATCGCGTCGAAGTCGGTCAAGGAAACGAGCTACCACGTGCATCACGCAAGCGAGTGGCTGATCCGTTTCGGCGACGGCACTGACGAATCGCATCGTCGTGCGCAGGCCGCGCTGGACTATCTGATGCCGTACACACGCGAGTTCTTCAGCACTGACAACGTCGAAGAAACGATCGCCGCGGCAGGCATCGGGCCGCTAACCGCGGACTTCGAAGCCGCATGGCTCGACGATGTTCGCGCGACGCTCGAGCAAGCCACGTTGAAACTGCCCGAGGCGGTCAAGCACATCACGACCGGCAAGCACGGCGAGCATTCCGAACACATGGGCTTCGTACTGGCTGAAATGCAAAGCGTTGCGCGCCAGCATCCCGGCGCCACCTGGTAATACGGGTAATTTGATGATGATCACCTCGACTGCAACTCACGAAGCCGACGCCACGCTCGAACGCGCGTGGGCGGCGCTCGAAACGGTGCCTGATCCGGAGATTCCAGTGGTCTCGATTCGCGAGCTCGGCATCTTGCGTGACGTCCGGCGCGCCGCCGACGGTGTACTCGAAGTCGTGATCACGCCGACCTATTCCGGTTGCCCGGCAATGTCCCAGATCGCGGAAGACGTCGCTTATGCGCTCGATGTCGCCGAACTCAAGCCTTACCGGATCGCCACCGTGCTCGCGCCGGCGTGGACCACCGACTGGATGACCGCCGACGCCCGCGAAAAGCTGCGCGCCTACGGCATTGCGCCGCCCACGGGCAATTGTGGTTCGGCGGCGGTATCACAGGAAAAAGTGCTGCGCTTCGTGCCGCGCGCGCTGCCCGCACCGTGCTGTCCGCAGTGCGGCTCGGCGCATACCGAACGTCTTGCGCAATTCGGCTCGACCGCTTGCAAAGCCTTGTACCGCTGCCTGGATTGCCGTGAACCCTTCGACTATTTCAAACCGTACTGATATGGCCACCCCGCAATTTCATCCGCTGCGTATCCGCGAAGTGCGGCCCGAAACCGCCGACGCTGTCTCAGTCGCCTTCGAAGTCCCTGTCGAACTGCGCAAGCTTTATCGCTTCACGCAAGGACAGTTCGTCACGCTGAAGACGCACATCGACGGGGAAGAGACGCGCCGTTCGTATTCGATTTGCGTCGGCGTGACAGACTATGACCGCGACGGCGAACTGCGCATCGGCATCAAGCGCGTGCGCGGCGGCCGCTTCTCCAACTTCGCGTTCGACACGCTGCAGCCGGGCCACACGATTGACGTCATGACGCCGGACGGACGCTTCTTCACGCACCTGAACGCAGATCTCGGTCAGCAATACGTCGCGTTCTCCGGCGGCTCCGGCATTACGCCAGTGCTGGCCATCATCAAGACGACGCTCGAAGTCGAGCCGCGCAGCACCTTCACGCTCGTGTACGGCAACCGCAGCGTCGATCAGATCATGTTCGCCGAAGAGCTCGAAGACCTGAAAAACCGCTTCATGAACCGCTTCGTGCTGTATCACGTGCTGTCCGACGACTTGCAGGACGTCGAACTGTTCAACGGCGTGCTCGACGAGCGAAAGTGCGCGGCTTTCATTGAAAACCTCGTGCCGGCCGATTCGATCGACGAAGCCTTCATTTGCGGCCCCGCGCCGATGATGGATGCCGCCGAGGCCGCGCTGAAAGCTGCGGGCGTGCCGCCGGAAAAAGTGCATGTGGAGCGCTTCGGTTCGCCGCTGCCGCAAGCGGGCGTGCCGCCCGTCGAAATCACCGAAGACACGCCCGCTGCCGACCTCGAAATCGTGCTCGACGGCAAGCGCCGCAAGCTGCGCCTGCCGTATCAGGGCGTTAGCGTGCTCGACGTCGGCCTGCGCGCCGGACTTGCGCTGCCGTACGCATGCAAAGGCGGCGTTTGCTGCACCTGCCGCGCGAAAGTGCTGGAAGGCGAGGTGAAAATGGAAAAGAACTACACGCTCGAAGAGCACGAAATCCGCGATGGTTTCGTGCTGACGTGCCAATGCCATCCGGTCAGCGATCGCGTGGTGGTGAGCTACGACGAACGTTGAGCGTGCATAAGACATAGTGCCCGTGATGCTTTGAGCCGTTCCGCGATCCGCTTACACTAGGGGCCGCTCGCAATCGGACAGTTTTGTCCGGCTGGCGAGCGGCCCTTTTGTCAATCGCCTAGAAAGAGTCCCCTCACGGCCGATGAGCACGATCCATCTCACCAACGGCGATGTCGCCGCGGAATCACTGCGCACCGCGTTGCGCGAAGCGGGCCGCGACGACCGCGTGCACGCATTGCGCGACGATCTGGCGGTCGGACCTTTGCGCGGTATCGACGACGGGCCAGAAGTGCGGGCGGCATTCTGGGACCGCATCAGCGCCGACACGAAGCGCGATTTCATCCGCGAATTCCGTCAGCAGGCCGCGGCGCTGCAAAAAATCGCGCGTGAGGAAGCCAATCTAGTGGTGTGGCACGGCGAAAGCGCGTCCGACCAATTGATGCTGCGCCGTGTGTGCTATTACCTGCGCAATAGTCCGCGGTGCCTGAACGAAGTGCGTCTGTCGATTCGCGATCTCACCGACACCGGCGCGTGGGCGCACAGCCGCAGGGATCGAGCAACATCCGTGGGCATGTTCGCGCCGGCCGTATTGCAGGCCCGCTTGCCTGACGCCGCGCCCATCTCCGTGCTGCGCATCAGCCGGCTCGCGCTCGAATGGCAGGAAGCCAAACAGGCGAACGGCGAAACCCGGCGCTGGCGCGACAACACGTTCACAAGCGGGAGCTTCGCTGATCTCGACGCGCTGATACTCGAGCACGTCACTGCGGACTGGCAGCCGGCCGCGCGCGTGGCCGCCGAAGTCATGACCGCGGAGTTGTGGTTCCTCGTCAGCGACAGCATTGTGCTATGGCGTTTGCGCGAACTGGCCGCGATGCGGCGCATCAAGCTGCGCGGCGACGCCGGCGCATGGCGCACACTGGAGTTGTGCGCCGCGCTCGCCCCTTGTCCACACTAATAAAACAGACGACCATGGCCCGCACCCGAGCCCCCGACCACGAAACCCAGCGCGAACAGATTCTCGAGCTAGCCGCGGCCAAGTTCGCGCAGACGAGCTACCCGAGCACGTCGATGTCAGACCTTGCTGCGGCGAGCGGCACGTCGAAAGCGCGCCTCTATCACTACTACGCGAGCAAGGAAGCAATCCTCTTCGATTTACTGGACCGCTACACCAAACGGCTGATGCTGATCATCGCCGAAGTGGAGGGCGCGAGCCAGCGCCGCGGCCTGACGGAGCGCGAGACGTTCGCAGAGCTGATTCGGGCGTTTCTTTCCGAATATGAAACGTCGCACAGCCGGCACGTCGCGCTGCTCAATGACGTGAAGTATCTCGTCGACACCCAGCGCGAGGTGATCCTGAACCGTCAGCGCGACGTCGTGGCGGCCTTCGCGCGTCAACTGGCGCGCGCTTATCCGGGGCGCGCCACGCGCGAAAACCAGACCGCCCTCACGATGATGGTGTTCGGCATGATCAACTGGACGTTCACCTGGCTCAAGCCGGACGGACGCATGGGCTACAGGGAATTTGCGGAGCAAGTCGTAAGCATGGTGGACCACGGATTGAGCTCGGAAACCGTCTGATTGCGCACCACAGCAATATCCGTACGGAATAACCGCCCATTCGCATATTCGCCACAGATCTGAACGAACGCTCGTTCAATTTTATTTTTCTTTAAAAATCAATGAACTGAAAATAGGGTCGCGCTAAACCAGGTAGCAGCCTCGAAATTTGATACGGGTTTTCCCTAGTGTCAGGTAGCGGTTTCCGCTAAACTCCTTTTTGCGGTGCACCAACGCCGCCAGATCACAAGGAGAACCTGACCATGAACCTGATTACACCCCGCGCCGCCAAGCCGATCGTCGCGCATGATCGCGTGTCGCTGCCAGCCGGTCGTGCACCTGCTCTGGTCCGTGAACTCACTGCAGTCGACCGCGAACGGCTGTTGGCGCACTTCCTCGCGCTGGACGAAGACGACCGCCTCCTGCGCTTCGGCCAGATCGTGCCGGACCACGTCATCGAAAACTACGTCCGCGCCATCGACTTCACGCGCGACACCGTATTCGGCGTATTCGACGATCAATTGCACCTCACGGGCGTCGGTCACCTGGCCTACTTGCCCGCGGAAGGTGACAAGCGCACGGCGGAGTTTGGCGTCTCCGTGCTCGAAAGCGTTCGCGGCCAAGGTATCGGTTCGAGGCTTTTCGAACGCGCTGCCATTCGCAGCCGCAACACGCATGTCACCACGCTCTACATGCACTGTCTGTCGCGCAATTCGACCATGATGCATATCGCCAAGAAAGCGGGCATGAAGATCGAATACGCGTATGGTGAGGCAGACGCATATCTGACTCTTTCGCCCGCGGATCAAACCAGCATCATCACGGAGATGCTGCAAGAACAGGCCGCCGTATTCGACTACGCGCTCAAGCGGCAAGCGCGCCGAACCTCCAGATTGCTGGAGACGTTCATGCCGACAGCCGCTGCCGCCTGAGCACGCGGCGCATCGAGCGAATGACTAAGGGCAGCCTTGCAGCTGCCCTTTTTCTTTACCGGTGTACGTACCGATTTGCGCATCTTCATAAGATCGGCAATGCGGTCGTCTCCTTGATCTTTTCGAGCGAGAAACTCGTCTTCACGTCGATCACGGACGGATGGTGCAGCAATTGATCCTGCACGAAGCGCGAAAAGTGCGCCATGTCTTCCACCTGAACCCGCAGGAGATAGTCCATCTCGCCAGTCATTGCGTGGCACGCGACGACCTCCGGCCACGCCTGAACGGCCGCACGAAACAGATCCGCGTGCGTCGCGTCGCCGCGCGGACTCAGCGCCGGCCCGCCGCGCTTTTCCAGCCGCACGTTGACGTACGCGAGTAGGTCGAGTCCCAGGCGCTGCGCGTCAAGCAACGCGACGTAACTGCGAATCACCCCGCTCTCTTCGAGCCGCCGTATGCGCCGCAAACACGGGCTCGGCGAAAGGTTAATCCGCTCAGCGATTTCCTGATTCGATAGCCGGCCATTCTCCTGAAGGATCGCCAGAATGCGCCGGTCGATTGCGTCTATCTCTATATTGGCCATTTTCTGCGGCCCTCTCGAAAATTTGAGCTAAAAAATAGCGCCAGCGTAGCCTCGCGCGATTAAGTTCGCAAGTTTTCGCCGCGTAGCGGCCTTTACACTTGCTCCATTCAGTCGCGCTCAAACACATTCCGTACGCGCGACTCGCCGGCGCTATGCGCCTCGACATGGAGACAGACAATGCAGGTTCCAACTTGGGAGAATCCGGTCGGCACTGACGGTTTCGAATTCATCGAATACACCGCGCCGGATCCGAAGGCGCTCGGCAAGCTCTTTGAACAGATGGGCTTTACCGCCGTCGCGCGGCATCGTCATAAGGACGTGACGCTTTACCGGCAGGGCGAAATCAACTTCATCGTGAACGGCGAACCGGATTCGTTCGCGCAACGCTTCGCGCGTCTGCACGGCCCGTCGATCTGCGCGATCGCTTTCCGCGTTCAGGATGCGGCGAAGGCCTACCAGCAGGCACTGGAAAAAGGCGCCTGGGGCTTCGACAACAAGACCGGCCCGATGGAACTGAATATTCCCGCGATCAAGGGCATCGGCGATTCTTTGATCTATTTCGTCGACCGTTGGCGCGGCAAGAACGGCGCGACGCCCGGCAGCGTCGGCAACATCGATATTTACGACGTCGACTTCGAGCCGATTCCCGGCGCAAATCCGAATCCCGCCGGTCACGGCCTGACCTACATCGATCACCTCACGCACAACGTGCACCGTGGGCGCATGCAGGAGTGGGCGGAGTTTTACGAGCGCCTGTTCAATTTCCGCGAAGTGCGTTACTTCGACATCGAGGGCAAAGTGACGGGCGTCAAGTCCAAAGCGATGACGTCGCCGTGCGGCAAGATCCGCATTCCGATCAACGAGGAAGGTTCGGAGACCGCCGGCCAGATTCAGGAATATCTGGACGCCTATCACGGCGAAGGCATCCAGCATATCGCGCTGGGCAGCAACGACATTTATCACACCGTCGACGGTTTGCGCGCAGCAAACATTTCGCTGCTCGATACGATCGATACGTACTATGAACTGGTCGAGCGCCGCGTGCCGAATCATGGCGAACCGCTCGACGAACTGCGCAGGCGCAAGATCCTGATCGACGGCGCGCCGGATGATCTGCTGCTGCAGATCTTCACGGAGAACCAGATCGGCCCGATCTTTTTCGAAATCATTCAGCGCAAGGGCAACCAGGGTTTCGGCGAGGGCAACTTCAAGGCGCTGTTCGAATCGATCGAACTGGATCAAATCCGCCGTGGGGTCGTGCAGGACAAAGCCTGACCTTGGACGCGGGGGCCGCCGCGATCAGCAGATAGGCGCAATCAGTAAGTGACAAAGCGACAAGGGCGAGAATCTCACGATCCTCGCCCTTGTCGCGTGCGCCCTCGCTCGACTCCGGAGCAACGGCTGGTTATCCCTCGACACGCCGCATCAGCAGCGCGTCACGAATTCTGCTCTTCCTTCTCCGACGTGCTTTCGCGCGAGACACGGTTAATGGCGATGCGTGCGGGCGCGACCAGCGCCGTACGGGTAATCGCGCTCGATGGCGCCCCCGTGCCGCCCGCGTTCGAGCGCACCGGCGCACTCATCGCGAAGAATGCCGCCGAAACCATCAGGAAAGTCTGGATGTTTCTAGTGTTCATGCGTACTCCTTTTCTAACGCCCTGTTGTCCTGAAGCGCCGCAGAATGCAGCACGTTACGCAGACATTGCTCACAGGTGCGGTGTTAGACAGGCATTTCAACCGCGGTTCCGCGAGGTTGTAGCTTTTACAGCTTGTTACACCGGCAGCCTCGCTGCTTAGGAGAGTTTTGCAAGCGACATGCGAATCGGCGTAGAGTTCGCCGGCCGGCGGGCATTCGCACGCAGGGTTTTCAGCGCGATGCGGCGGGTTTTCACCAGTGCTACCATCACTTAAAACACGTCAATATGGCGACCCCGGCCATACGCATTCACAAGATGCCGCGGCCCAAAAGTTTTGGCGATCCCAAACTGGGTGGAGGAGTACACATAATGAATGCCCCGCTAGACGCAGGTCAGCGAGCCTCGCTCGAAGCCGCTCTGTCTTCCGTCACGCTCGACGACAAATACACCCTCGAACGCGGCCGCGCGTACATGAGCGGCATCCAGGCGCTAGTGCGTCTGCCGATGTTGCAGCAGGAACGCGACCGGGCTGCCGGGCTCAATACTGCCGGCTTCATCTCCGGCTACCGTGGATCGCCGCTCGGCGGACTCGACCAGTCTCTGTGGAAGGCGAAACAGCATCTCGCCGCCCATCAGGTCGTGTTCCAGCCCGGCGTCAACGAAGACCTCGCGGCGACCGCCGTCTGGGGTTCGCAGCAGGTCAACCTGTACCCGAGCGCCAAATACGACGGCGTGTTTTCGATGTGGTACGGCAAAGGCCCGGGGGTCGACCGTTCAGGCGACGTCTTCAAGCATGGCAACTCGGCGGGATCCTCCCGGCACGGCGGTGTGCTCGTGTTGGCCGGCGACGATCACGCAGCCAAATCTTCGACGCTCGCGCATCAGTCGGAACACATCTTCAAGGCCTGCGGCCTGCCGGTGCTATTCCCGTCGAACGTGCAGGAATATCTCGACTTCGGTCTGCACGGCTGGGCGATGAGTCGCTACTCCGGCCTATGGGTCGCAATGAAGTGCGTGACCGACGTGGTCGAGTCGTCAGCTTCGGTCGACATCGATCCGCACCGCACGCAAATCGTTCTGCCGAGCGATTTCGCGATGCCCGAAGGCGGGCTGAACATCCGCTGGCCAGACCCGCCACTGGTGCAGGAAGCACGTCTGCTTGACTACAAGTGGTACGCCGCGCTCGCCTACGTGCGCGCGAACAAGCTGGACCGCGTCGAAATCGATTCGCCGCAAGCGCGCTTCGGCATCATGACTGGCGGCAAAGCATATCTCGACGTGCGTCAAGCGCTGACCGACCTCGGTCTCGATGACGAAACCTGCTCGCGCATCGGCATCCGGCTATACAAAGTAGGTTGCGTGTGGCCGCTGGAAGCGCAAGGCGCGCAAGCCTTCGCGCGGGGCCTCGATGAAATTCTGGTGGTCGAGGAAAAGCGCCAGATTCTCGAATACGCGATCAAGGAAGAACTGTACAACTGGCCCGACGCGCAGCGTCCGCGTGTGTTCGGCAAGTTCGACGAGAAAGACGGCGCGGGCGGTGAATGGTCGGTGCCGATGGGGAACTGGCTGCTGCCGGCGCACTACGAGCTGTCGCCCGCGATCATTGCAAAGGCGATCGCCGCGCGGCTCGCGAAGTTCGATCTTCCGTCCGACGTGCGCGCCCGGATCGCCGCGCGCATCGCCGTGATCGAAGCAAAGGAAAAGGCGCTCGCGCGTCCGCGCGTGGAAGCCGAGCGCAAGCCGTGGTTCTGCTCGGGCTGCCCGCACAATACGTCGACCAATGTGCCGGAAGGCTCGCGAGCGATGGCCGGCATCGGCTGCCATTACATGACGGTATGGATGGACCGCAGCACCAGCACCTTTAGCCAGATGGGCGGCGAAGGCGTCGCGTGGATCGGCCAGGCGCCGTTCACGAACGACAAACACGTGTTCGCCAATCTGGGCGACGGCACCTACTTCCACTCGGGGCTGCTGGCGATTCGCGCAGCGATCGCGTCGAAAGCGAACATCACTTACAAGCTGCTTTATAACGACGCCGTCGCAATGACGGGCGGTCAACCCGTCGACGGGGTGCTGACCGTGCCGCAGATCACGCATCAACTCGCCGCCGAAGGCGCGACGAAAATCGTGATCGTCACCGACGAGCCCGAAAAGTATTCGGGGAACGTGGGCCTTGCGCCGGGCATCGACATTCACCATCGCGACCAGCTCGACGATGTGCAACGCCAGTTGCGCGAGATTTCTGGCACCACGATCCTGATCTACGACCAGACTTGTGCGACCGAAAAGCGCCGCCGCCGGAAACGCGGCGCGTATCCGGACCCGGCACGCCGCGTCGTGATCAACGAAGCGGTGTGCGAAGGTTGCGGCGATTGCTCGGTGAAGTCGAACTGCCTGTCGGTCGAGCCCCTCGATACCGAATACGGCACGAAGCGCCAGATCAATCAGTCGACGTGCAACAAGGACTTCTCTTGCGTCAACGGCTTTTGCCCGAGCTTCGTGTCTGTCGAAGGCGGTCAGTTGCGCAAGCCGAAAGCCGCATCGGGCATTGTCGGCGACGCAATGCCGCCGGTGCCCACGCCCGAGCTTCCGTCCATCGACCGTCCTTACGGGGTGCTCGTGACGGGCGTCGGCGGCACGGGCGTCGTGACGATCGGCGCGCTGCTCGGCATGGCTGCGCATCTGGAAAACAAGGGTGTCACGGTGCTCGACGTCACGGGCCTCGCGCAGAAAGGCGGCGCCGTGATGAGCCACGTGCAGATCGCGAACAAGCCGGACGACATCCACGCCACGCGCATTGCAATGGGCGAAGCGAGTCTCGTGATCGGCTGCGATGCGATCGTGACGGCCAGCGACGAATGTGTATCGCGGATGCAAGCCGGCCAAACGCGCGTCGTGCTGAATAGCGCGCATACGCCGACCGCCGAACTCATCAAGAACCCGAACTGGCGCTTCCCCGGCAGCAGCACGGAGGCCGATGTGCGCGCGGGCGCCGGCGACGAATGCGTCGATACCGTAGACGCCAATCACTTCGCGGTCTCGCTGCTCGGCGACGCAATCTACACGAACCCGTTCGTGCTCGGCTATGCATGGCAACGCGGTTGGGTGCCGTTGACGTATCAGTCGCTGATGCGCGCGATCGAGCTGAACAACGTGCAGGTCGAGAAAAATCGCGCGGCATTTGAATGGGGCCGCCGCGCGGCGCACGATCCGGCGGGCGTGCGCAAGTTTGCGCAATCGCAAGGCCAGGGCGCCGCGGCCGATACGGCAAGCAGCAGCAAAATCATTTCGCTGCACACGCCGAAGGCGCTCGACACGCTGATCGACAAGCGCGCGGCCTACCTCGCGGCATGGCAAAACAACGCGTATGCCGAGCGTTACCGCGCGCTGGTATCGCAAGTGCGAGCGGCTGAGTCGGCGCTCGATTCGATCGACGGCCAGTTGCCTCTCACCGAAACGGTCGCAAAGAATCTGCACAAGCTGATGGCCTACAAGGACGAGTACGAAGTCGCGCGCCTTTACAGCGATCCGGCGTTTATCGAAAAACTGAAGGCGACTTTCGAAGGCGACTGGAAGCTGCACATTCACCTCGCGCCGCCGACGTTCTCGAAGAAAGACGCACAAGGCCATCTGGTGAAGAAAAAGTACGGCCCGTGGGTTTTCAGCGCGATGCACGTGCTGGCGAAGCTCAAGTTCCTGCGCGGCACCGCGTTCGACCTCTTCGGCAAGACGGAAGAGCGTCGCACCGAGCGCGCGCTGATCGGCGAGTATGAAGCGCTGGTGCGCGAACTGATTAGCGGACTGACTGTGCAGAACCGCGAGCTCGCGCTGGAACTCGCGAATCTGCCAGACGGCATTCGCGGCTATGGCCACATCAAGGAAAACAACCTGAAGGGCGTGCGCGTGAAGTGGAACGATTTGCTGGCGCGCTGGCGCTCGCCGCAGGCCGGAACAACACAGCACGCGGCTTGATTGCATGATGGCCGCCGCGCGCGGCAGCTAACGCGGTCTCTGTCCCGATCTCAGTCTCGGTCCGCGCATAAAAAAACGCCACGGAATCCGCTTCCGTGGCGTTTTCATTTTTCGCGGGCTTGCCGCGGGTGGCGAGCGCCCCAACAGGCGCCGCTTCAATTACTTGCTGTTCACCGACTTGCGCGCGTTGGCCGAAGCCACCGCCGTCATGTTGATGATCCGACGCACGGTCGCAGCCGGCGTCAGAACGTGCACCGGCTTTTCCGCGCCCAGCAGGAACGGGCCGACCGTCACGCCTTCACCGCCGACCATCTTCAGCAGGTTGTACGCAATGTTCGCCGCTTCCACGTTCGGCATGATCAGCAGATTGGCTTCGCCCGACAGCGTCGTGCCGGGGAACGCGGCCTTGCGGACCATTTCCGACAGCGCCGCGTCGCCGTGCATTTCGCCGTCGATTTCGAGCGCCGGCGCGCGTTCCACGATCAGCTTGCGAGCCGCGGCCATGCGTTGCGACGACGAAGACGGCGCGCTGCCGAAATTCGAGTTCGACAGCAGCGCGACCTTCGGCGTGATGCCGAACTTCTCGATTTCGCGCGAGGCCAGCATAGTCATGTCGGCGAGTTGCTCGGCGGTCGGCGTTTCGTTGACGTACGTATCGCAGATGAACAGATTACGGCCCGGCAGCATCAGCAGATTCATGGCGGCGAAGTTCTGCACGTTGTCCGCCTTGCCCAGCACCTGCTCAATGAACTTCAGATGCATGTGGTACTGGCCGATCATCCCGCAGATCATGCCGTCGGCTTCGCCCAGACGCACGAGGATCGCGCCGATCAGCGTGTTGAACTTGCGCATCGCGGCCTTCGCGACGTCCGGCGTGACGCCTTCGCGCGCACCAAGTTCGTGGTACGCCTGCCAGCATTGCTGATAGCGCGGATCGTCTTCCGGATCGACGATCACGAAGTCTTCGCCGCATTTCAACTTCGAGCCCATCTTCTTCAGACGCATTTCGATCACCGACGGACGGCCCACCAGAATCGGCTTGGCGATCTTTTCCAGCAGCACGAATTGCGCGGCGCGCAGCACGCGCTCGTCTTCACCTTCGGCGAACACGATGCGCGCCGGCTCCGACTTCGCAGCCGCGAAAACCGGACGCATCACCATGCCAGTGCGGTAAACCGTCGTGCCGAGTTCTTCGCGGTAGGCGTCCATGTCCTTGATCGGACGGGTGGCGACGCCCGAATCCATCGCCGCTTGCGCGACGGCCGGCGCGATCTTGATGATGAGGCGCGGATCGAACGGCTTCGGAATCAGATACTCGGGACCGAATTCCAGCGAGTGGCCTTCGTAGGCCTTCGCGACTTCGTCGCCCTGGTCCGTTTCTTCGGCGAGTTCGGCAATCGCGCGCACGCACGCGAGCTTCATTTCTTCCGTGATCGTGGTCGCGCCCACATCCAGCGCGCCGCGGAAGATAAACGGGAAGCACAGCACGTTATTGACCTGGTTCGGATAGTCCGAACGGCCAGTCGCGATGATGCAGTCAGGGCGCACTTTCTTCGCTTCTTCCGGACGGATTTCCGGCTCCGGGTTGGCCAGCGCCAGAATCAGCGGCTGCGTGCCCATTTCCACGACCATTTCCGGCTTCAACACGCCCGCGCTCGAGCAGCCGAGGAACACGTCGGCGCCGCGAATCGCGTCAGCCAGCGTGCGTGCCTCGGTGTTGGCCGCATAACGTTCCTTCGACGGATCGAGATTGCCACGGCCTTCATAGATCACGCCCTTGGAGTCGACAACGAGAATGTTCTGCTTCGACAAACCGAGGTTGACCAGCAGATCCAGACACGCGATCGCCGCCGCGCCCGCGCCCGAGCACACCAGCTTCACTTCGTCGAGCTTTTTGCCGACCACTTTCAGGCCGTTCAGAATCGCCGCTGACGCAATGATCGCGGTGCCGTGCTGATCGTCGTGGAAGACCGGAATCTTCATGCGCTCGCGCAGCTTCTTCTCAATGTAGAAGCACTCGGGCGCCTTGATGTCTTCCAGGTTGATGCCGCCGAGCGTGGGCTCGAGCATCGCGATGGCTTCGACCAGCTTGTCGGGATCGGACTCGGCGAGTTCGATGTCGAACACGTCAATGCCGGCGAACTTTTTGAACAGGCAACCCTTGCCTTCCATCACCGGTTTGGCGGCGAGCGGACCGATATTGCCCAGACCGAGGACGGCCGTGCCGTTCGTGATCACGCCCACCAGGTTGCCGCGCGACGTGTACTTCTGCGCGTCGAGCGGTTCCTCGTAGATCGCCATACAGGCGGCGGCCACGCCCGGCGAGTACGCGAGCGACAAGTCGAGCTGGTTCGACAGCGGCTTGGTTGGCGTGACCGAAATCTTGCCGGGTTTCGGGTTCTGGTGATATGCGAGAGCGCTTTGCTTCAGTTGTTCGTCCATTTTTTGCCTGCGAGACGTAAGAAATTGGGCCGGCACACCGCACCGTTGGCGGCGCTTGCATCTATCGAATGGATAATCGACCGGGGCGGTTTGCGCATGCGCCGGTTAGGCGCGGCGTCGATCCTCGGCGGAGGACAGGACGGTGCGGAGTGCTACGCGGGTCGGTTAGTGTACACCCCGGACGAGTCGATGCACTGACTGCTGACACGGCTCGTCATGGGCGAAACACCCGCCAGTCATGCTGCGCCGCCGCATTTGATGATCGTGCAAGCAGCGCTACGTCAGGCTCATTCGAGCGCGGCGCCGCGCCGTTCCGGGATCATGAAGAGCGTTGCCAGAACATCGAGCAGATAGATCGACGCGAGCAAAGCGAGCGCCGCGCCAAATGAATACCGCGCGGCCAAGGCGCCGACCACAACCGGCCCGAAGCCGCCCACTGCGCGTCCCACGTTGAACAGCACGTTTTGGGCAGTGGCGCGGGCATCGGTCAGATAAAGCTCGGAAATCAGCGCACCGTAGCCGCCAATCATCCCATTGACGAACATGCCCATCGCCGCGCCGCCGATCAGCAGCGCGGCCGGCGTTGTGAGGTGCGCATAGATGAACACCATCACGACGGCGCCGACCTGGTAGAACAGGAAGGCCGGCTTGCGGCCGAAACGGTCGGCGGCGATGCCGAAGAGCCAGATGCCGCACGCCATGCCCACGACCGTGGCCGCCGTCCAGACTCCCGATTTCGTCAGCGAATAGCCGAACGTTTTCGACAGATAGCTCGGCAGCCAGATCATCAGCCCGTAGTAACCGAAGTTCTGCACCGAGCACAGGATCGCCACGCCGAGGCTCGCGCGGATGGTGCGCGCGTCGGCTATCAGCAGTTTCAGCGGCGGTTCGTGCATGCCGCGCGCCACCCGCTCGATGAAAAGCACGGGTTCCTCGACTCGCCGCCGCACAAAGAACGACACCACCGCGGGCAACAGCCCGAGCGCGAACATGCCGCGCCAGCCGATCACCGGCAGCAGCAGCGGCGTCAGCAACGCGGCCGCTAGCACGCCGAGTTGCCACCCGAGGCCGACGTACGACGACACCCGCGCCCGCTGCGACGCCGGCCATGCTTCGGCGACGAGCGTCATGCCAATGCCGAACTCGCCGCCGAGTCCAATCCCGGCGATGGTCCGGTATGCGAGCAAGTCGCTATAACCTTGCGCCACCGCGCACAGGCCGGTGAAGACCGCGAAGATAAGAATGGTCGAGGTGAGCATGCGCACGCGGCCGAAATAGTCGCTGAGCACGCCGAAGATCAGGCCGCCGGCCACCGCGCCGACCAGCGTCCACGTGACGAGCGAACCCGCTTGGGCCGAGTTCAGATGCAGGTCAACGGCGATGGCCGGCAGCATGAAACCGAGGATCAGCAGATCGAAGCCGTCCATCGCATAGCCCAGCACCGACGCAATCAACGCCCGGACGGCGTAGCCGTCTCGGGCGGAGGCAGGGGCGCCGGCGGCGGAGGAAGCGGGTGTCATGGGAAGCAATCCGTGATTCGATTGGCGAGAGCGGGACCTTAAGCCCGGGAAATTCGCGTGAGTGTAAAGGCGGCCCAGGTTGCCCACAAGCTAGCCAAAAAGCCAACCCAAAAGCGCGACGGAAGCCAGGTGCCTGGCCGGCCAGATCAATGCCCGCAACGCGGACCCGGCGTGGCCGTGACGACCGCGATTGGCCGCCGCCGCGCACAACGGCCTCCTCGGGAGAGTCCGTTTCGGGTAAAATGTCGGCCTACGCGCGCAGCAAAAACCGGCCAGCATCCACTGGCCGGCTGCATATTCCGCCCAGCATGGCGCGGCATATCCCGCTTGCTGCGCCACCGGGCTTAGCGCCCGCTTCTCCCGCTCACACCCAAGGATCCGCCCATGACAGGCTTCGATCGCCAGACGATCTCCGACACCACCGCCAAGATGCTGCTCGAAGTACAAGCAGTGCACTTCAACGCGGAGAAACCGTACATTTTCACGTCCGGCTGGGCGAGCCCGGTTTATATCGATTGCCGCAAACTGATTTCCTACCCGCGCGTGCGCCGCGGCCTGATGGAAATGGCCGAAGCCACCATTCTGCGCGACGTGGGCTATGAGCAGATCGACGCGGTGGCCGGCGGCGAAACCGCCGGCATTCCGTTCGCGGCATGGCTGTCCGACCGCCTGATGGTGCCGATGCAATACGTGCGCAAGAAGCCGAAGGGTTTCGGCCGCAATGCGCAGATCGAAGGTCTGTTGACCGAAGGTCAACGTGTGCTGCTGGTGGAAGACCTGACCACCGACAGCCGCAGCAAGATCAACTTCATCAACGCGCTGCGCACCGCCGGCGCGACGGTGAATCACTGCTTCGTGCTGTTCCACTACAACATCTTCAAGGAAAGCGTGTCGGTGCTGAAAGACATCGACGTCGATCTGCACGCGCTTGCCACCTGGTGGGACGTGCTGCGCGTCGCCAAGGAGAACAAGTACTTCGACACAAACACGCTCGACGAAGTAGAGAAATTCCTGCACGCGCCGGCTGAATGGTCGGCAGCGCACGGCGGCGCAACGTCGACGCCGCAGTAAGCGCGACTGCGAAATACCGCTTGAATAAAAAGGCCGCCTGTTTTACGACAGGCGGCCTTTTATCTTTTTACGGCGAAGAAATTGCTGCGAACAGTTAAGGCAGGTCGCCGGTATCTTGCGCCGAATGCGACGACAGATTCAGCAAACCGTTGCTTTGCGCATACTGGAACAACTCTGAATCGCGGTCGATGCCAAGCTTGCGCATTGCCGTGTTTTTCTGCGTGCTGATTGTCTTAATACTGCGGTTCAATTGCTCGGAGATTTCCTTGATGGTCATGCCGGACACGAAGAGACGCACCACCTCCAGTTCGCGCCTCGACAACATCACGTCCTCGCCCTTACCGCCGGTGTTCATGCGCAACGCATCAAGCGACGCCTTGACCGACGGACTCAAATAGTCGAGATTGCGGCTGACGTGTTGCACGGCGAGCCCGATATGACTCAAGTCGTCGGACTTGTTCACGACCGACGTCACGCCGAGTTCGCGCAACCGCTGCAGCAGCGCGGCGTTCTCCAGCATCGTTAGCACGACGATAGGAAGGTTGGGAAAATTGCGGCGCAGGTAGCCGATCAGCGGCAAGCCGTCGCCAAACTGGCCACCAGGCATCGCGAGATCCGTTACTAGCACGTCACACGCAACGGTTTGCAGCACCTTGATCAATTCCGTCGACTGCCGCGCACGCGCGACCACTTGCATACCGGGAAACTTGAGCAAAGCCTGTTCAGCGCCGAATAGGATTACTGGGTGATCATCGGCGATGACCACCTTGACTACATCTTGCATTGCCCGCACCTCGACAGAAAAACCCTCTCCAAAACTTCACACATGCTTTTTATTCTTAATGTTTTACTTCAACTGATAGGAACACGGGCTACCTACACGCGAAAATTCTCCCGACTATAGCCCATTTCCAGGCTGGCAATCTGGCAATGCGGCAACAATGAAGCATCGGGGAGCTAATGTTAAACTGATTCGACCCCTAGGGACGAAATACGGACAATAATCACCGTGCGGCGACTGTCTCGTGCTCTCGGAAACAGGCTGCATGGGACATGAGCAGCGCGTGATGCGCCAACTTGATTGACCGCTTTGCATGGGACCATGGGTAGGTGCTAAAGCACCAACTCTGGTCGACCGCTTTGCATGGGACCAGAGTAGGTGCTAAAGCACCAACTCTGGTCGACAAGGAGAACCGGCACATGCGCTTGCGTTGCCTGGTTGTTTCGGATGCTTCGCCGTTTCGCCGCACGCCGTTTTTCATCAGCGCCACGCTCGGTCTCGCGCTATGTCTCGCGCATGGTCCCCGCGCTCTCGCCGAGGGCGCGTTTGCGCTGACCAGCGCCAGCTTTCGTGCGGGAGGAACGGTCAGCACCCCGCAGGTTTTCGATCAGGACGACTGTAAAGGCGGCAACCGCTCGCCTCAATTGACCTGGCGTGACCCACCGTCCGGAACGCGCAGCTTCGCCATCACCATGTTCGATCCGGATGCACCCGGCCGCGGCTGGTGGCATTGGGCAGTCGCCGGCATTCCGGCCACCGTCGCAAGCCTGCCCGAGAACGCCAGCGCGTCCGGCTTTCTCAAGAAGCTCGGCGCGGTGGAAGCCCGCAACGACTTCGATATCGACGGCTATGGCGGCCCATGCCCGCCAGCGGGCAAGCCCCATCGCTACGTGATCACGGTATATGCGTTAAGCACCACCGATCTCCGCCTCGCGCAAGGCCGCCCCGCGCTGATGTTCGATCACGAGATCGGCACGGCCGCGCTTGGCAGCGCCCGGATGGTGGTGAATTACGGCCGATAGCGCCCACGCCGAACGCATACTTGCCGTGGTTGCAAGCCGTCGATTCGCGCACGGGTTGCGCTGCATTCTTCATCGCGCGGAAATTCTGTCATCCGCGCACGCTAATGTGCTGCAAGGTCGTGTGCGGCATGCTTGCCGATGTCGCGCCGCGTCATGTCGCGTCGCGAACGCATGATCGCCGTGCGTCATCGAATCCTCTTCTCTTTGCCTGGAGCGTCTCATGTCGAAGATCGTCATCGTTTATCACAGCGGCTACGGCCACACGAAGAAAGTCGCCGAGTCCGTGCTGGCCGGCACACTGGGGGCCGGCGCGCACGCGAAGCTCCTGCCGGTTGCCGACATTGACGAAGCGGCGTGGGCCGAACTGGCCGCCGCGGACGCGATCATCTTCGGGGCGCCGACTTACATGGGCGGACCGTCCGCCGACTTCAAGAAGTTCGCCGATGCGAGCTCGAAGCCATGGTTCGGCCAGACCTGGAAGGACAAGGTCGCCGCCGGCTTCACCAACTCTGCGACGATGAACGGCGACAAATTCCTCACCATCCAGTACTTCGTCACGCTCGCGATGCAGCACGGCATGATCTGGGCGGGCACCGGTCTGATGCCGTCGAACACCAAGGCGGCAACCCGCAACGACCTGAACTACGTGGGCGGCTCAACCGGCCTGCTCACGCAGTCCCCGGCGGATGCTTCTCCCGAAGAGGCGCCGCCCGAGGGCGACCTCGAAACGGCGCGTCTGTTCGGCGCGCGCGTTGCGCAAGTGACGGCCCGTTGGATCTCCGCGATCCGTTGATGCTGCGAGGCGGAGCCACTTCCTCACGCGACACGGTTTTGCCCAGCTCACCGCGCCGCACGCCACCGCAGCGGAACAAAGTCATGTCGCTGTCACTTTGTGCGGGCATCGTCGTTTTTTCGCTGTTTTCGCGCCGTTTTTCAGCGCTTGCGCACGCGCGTGGCGATGAGGTCTTAAAATGGCGTTTCCGCGCGGTCTCCCGCGCCGTTTCCAGCAAGCCAGTGAGATCGAGATGAGCACGAAAGTTTTTGTCGACGGACAGGAAGGCACGACCGGCCTGAAGATTTTCGAATACCTGTCGCAGCGCGCCGACGTGGAAATTCTGCGTATCGAAGAAGCGAAGCGCAAAGACCTCGAGGAGCGCCGTCGTCTCATCAATGCGTCGGACGTCACATTCCTGTGCCTGCCCGACGTTGCATCGCGCGAGTCGGCTTCGCTGGTGGAAAACGAGCGCACGGTGCTGATAGATGCCAGCACCGCGTTTCGCACGTCGGACAGTTGGGCTTACGGCCTGCCCGAACTGACCCGCGCGCAGCGCGAGCGTTTGCGCACGGCCAAACGCATCGCCGTGCCGGGCTGTCACGCGTCGGCTTTCGTGCTGGCCATGCGTCCGCTCGTCGAAGCCGGCGTGGTCGGGCCCGAGTTCGACGCGCACGCTTATTCGATCACCGGCTACAGCGGCGGCGGCAAAAAAATGATTGCCGACTACGAAGCCGGCGGCAATGACAAGTTCAAGAGCCCGCGCCCTTATGCGCTCGGCCTGACGCACAAGCATCTGCCCGAAATGGCGGCGCACACGGGCCTGAAGTCGGCGCCAGTCTTTACGCCGATCGTCGGCGACTTCTACAAGGGTCTCGCGGTAACCAGTTTCTTCTCGCCGCGCCAGTTGGCCCGCAAAACAACCCCGCAAGAGGTCCAGGCGCTGCTCGCCGAGTATTACGCGGGCGAAGCTTTCGTGCGGGTCGCGCCGTTCGACGCCGAAGCGAATCTGGAGAGCGGGTTCTTCGACGTGCAGGCGAACAACGACACGAATCGGGTAGACCTGTTCGTGTTCGGCACGGAGGAGCGCTTCGTAACCGTGGCTCGCCTCGACAATCTGGGCAAAGGCGCTTCTGGCGCGGCGATCCAGTGCATGAACCTCGCAATCGGTGCAAATGAAGAAACGGGTTTGAAACGTTAATGAAAGTTAATATACCGGGGACGATTTGTTGCCGTTAGTATTATGAAAGCCGGTCTTCAAGGACCGGCTTTTTTGTTTTGAACCCACCGCCGAACCGCTTGCTCGCCAAGATAATCAGTCGCAGCCCGCATTAATAAAAGATTAAAATCGGCGCTGCCACTCGATTTTCCGGTATTTTTTTCCGCCGACGACCCGAACTGCATACTTTCCCGCATAGGGAAACTCCGGATTTTTTATCGAACGGTCGTTCGAAGATGATAGAGCCATTTTGCGCAAAGGCTTATCTGGCAAGGGCGTGCTTCGAAACAACGTCAGGCCCTTTCGCACCAAATTCGCTTTTTTGTTTAAAAGCCCCGCTTGCGCCCGCGCGCCGCGTGCGCCGCCGGAATGCGGCTGTTTGAATCGGGCTTTTTAGACGGCTCATTCAATTGACAGGCATTAATCGCGCGGCGAAATTAGCTCGCACAATTACACGAAGGGAGACAGCAGCATGGCGGACGCCATTATTCGAGGTTTGGCAGTGGCTATTGCCACGACTCCTTTTCTTATCGCTTGTGGCGGCGGTAAATCCGACAATCCAGGCGCAATCAATACGCCGCAATGCTCCGGCTCCGCTTGCGGCGTCCAGGGCCCGCCCACTTCGACCGGAGCGGCAGCCACGCTGTGTCCGGCCACCGCCGACATCGTCAAAAGCACGTTCCTCGGCGGCGCCGGAAGCGGCGAGGTGGTTCAGTTGAATATCGACGCCGCGGCGATGACCTACACGCTGAAGTGGCTCGAGTCGCCGATTCCGCTGCGCACCGGCACCGTCACGCCGACCCGCGTGGGCACGCAGATCACGGGCGCGGTGATCCATCCGCCGACCGGCACACTGCCCACTGCGGAACAAACTCGCTGCGCGTTCATCCTCGGCGCGGGCACCGGCACCGCGGCCGGCGACGGCCAGCCGTACACGACGCCCGGCTTCACCAACAACCCGAATCCGCCGATGATCTTCGTCGGCCAGGGCGTGGCGGGTGGCGGCATTCCGGGCGCGACGATCCAGTTCGACGGGCTTTCGATTCCGCTCATCGGCTCGGGCATCGGCGCGGTGCCGAACCGCCATTTCGACTTCTACCCCTTCCTCGGCTTCGCCAGCACGACCACCGACATCACCAGGCTGCCCGGCACCTACAACGGCCTGCTGTATCACCTTGCGCCGTCGGGCAATTACTCGACGGTCGCGACCAACACCGTTGAAACGTTCGACGCGAGCGGCACTTGCACCAGCAGCAACACTGCGAACGCGAACTACTCGCCGAACGCCGGCGGCTGCCTGACGACGGGCAACCCGTTGACGCTCAACGGCAACGGTTATTTCGACAGCCAGCAAGCGCCGCAGATCGTGAAGCAGTTCCAGCTTCCGCTTATCGGCGCGACTGGCAAGTCGGGGATCGCGCACATGATTCTCGGGCAGATCAACGGCGCGACAGTGCCGCTCGTTGTCCGCACGGGCTACATCGACCTCGGCACGGCGCCGCTCCATCTCGACGCGAAAGTCGACGATGAGTCCGGCATCGCCATGCTCGCCGCGGCGAAACCGCTTGCATCGGGCGGCTTCGACGGCGGCTACGTCGGTGCGGATTCGAACTTCAAGTACACGGCGACCCTGGTTCAGGGCACGGTCGGCACGTTCATCAACCCGACGACCTCGGCGGCCGAAAGCGGCTTTGGTCTGAGCTACGGATTGGCGAGCCCCGGCCTCGTCGGTGTGCAGGACGCCAACGGCAAGACTGGCCTCGCGATCGCATCGGGCGGCCTGTACGCGATCGAGATCCAGGGCACGGAGAACGGCGGCGTCACGTCGACGTCGGCCAACTCCGATACCTCGAGCACGCCGTACTTCGGCGTCGGAGCGCAAATCAGCAAATAGCGGTGAAGCAAACGCAGCACGCAGTAAGAGACATAAAAAGCAAACGGTGGCTGGACTGGGAGCCGGCTACTTACAACGAAAAAATTCTGGAGGCGGTATGAAATGGAGATTCCTGTCGGTGCTCGCGCTTGCTGCACCGTTGCTGACGGCATGCGGTGGCGGTGGCGGCGGCGGTGATGGCCCCGTGACGGAAGTGCGGCTGTGTCCTGCGTCGCTCGATTACAGCACGGTCTACACAGGCGGCGGCGGTGACGGCGAACTGGTCAAGCTACAACTCGATACCGCGAAGATGACGTGGCAGGTGAGCTACATCGAATCCCCGATCCCGGCGAAGACCGGCACCGTTGTGCCGACACGCGCGGGCCAGACCGCTAGCGGCACGCTGACTCAGGAAACACTGCTGCCGACGAACAAGCTGAACCAGTGCGCGTTCCGCCTGAACGGCGCGAGTCTGGATCCCAACCGTCCGGCGCGGATTTTTGTCGGCGAGGGCGTCGCGGGCGGCACGATCCCGGGCGCGGAAATTTCGTTCGGCGGGATTCTCGGCGTGGGCGCGGTGCCGGACACCAAGTTCCCGTACTACCCGTTCATCGGCTTCTCATTGATTGAAACGGATCTCGCGAAGGTGGCCGGCACCTACAACCAGCTCGGCTATCACCAGGTGCCGTCGCAGAACTTCGCGCCAGTGGCGGTTGATTCGAAGATCACCATCAACGCAGACGGCACGTGGACCGAGTGCGACAACTCCGGCGTCAACGCGGGCAAATGCCAGCAGCCGGGCAGCAACTTCGTGCAGGCAGCGGACGGCAGCGGCGCGTTCCAGACGAACAACTTCCAGGGACAGGCCAAGCCTACGCTCGCCACTACCCCAGAAGCGCGCGGCTACATGATCGTCGGCAAGCTGCGCAACCAGTTGGTGCCGATCCTCGTGCGTACGGGCGCGGCGAATTCGTCGGTCACGGTGCCGCAAAACGGCGCGCTCGGACCGTACGCGGACGACGAATCGGGCATCTCGATTCTGGCGCCGCAAAGCTCAATAGCTGTGAATTCGCAGAACGGCGAGTACATCGGCGTGGATAGCCAGTTCGACTATCGCACGACCGCCCTCGAAGGCGCGCAGGCCACGCTGCTGGATCCGTTCAACCCGTCGCAGGCATCGCTGGCGACGGCGCTGAACCTGGACTTCACGCAAACCGTGCCGGGCGTGGTCACGACGACGCACGTAGGCGCATCCACCGGCACCACGCCGACCGGAAAGATGATTTTCACGGGCGGTGTATTCGGCTACCTCGATCTGACCAACGCGGCCTCGCCATATTTCACGATCGGCGCTTTCGTTCAGTAACTGACGCGCCACGCGCCGTCAGCACGTGACAAAACGTGCGCGTCCCCGGCCGCCGTCCTCTCAAGCAGCGCGGCGGCCGGCGCTCACCGTCTATCCAGCGCACCGGCGAGGTGGCCCTGGCCCCACGGCCAACGCTCGCCGCTCGCCCCGCGCTTGTCGAGCGTCCAAGGAGGAGCAACAACATGAAAAAATTTTATCTCGCGATATTGGCCGCGTGCCTGTCTGCCAGTGCGTACGCGCAACATGCGGGCGACAACGTCGCCGCGCTCGGCTGGTTCCACGTCATGCCGCAGGATTCGAGCACGCCGCTGACGACCAACGTCGCACCGACGCCGATCAACAGGCCGCTGCGCTTGCCCAACTCATTCACGTCGGCCGGCACGAGTCTGTCGACGAACAACGCCGACACAGTCGGTCTCGTCTTCAGCCATTACCTCACCGATCACATCGCCCTGACGACGGTGGCGGGCGTGCCGCCTGTGTTCAAGATGTACGGGCACGGCACCATCAAACCGCCCGGGCCGGCGGGCGCGCTCGGCCAGCAGGATATCGGCGATCCGCAAGTGAATCCAATCGTGAAAAGCGTGCGCCAATGGAGCCCGGCGCTGCTCTTTCAGTACTACTTCAATGCACCGACGGCGAAATTCCGGCCGTTCGTGGGCATCGGCGTGTCGTACAACTGGTTCTCGGACATTCAGTTGAGCCAGAACTTCGTCCAGTCGACGCAGGAGAACCTCGGCGCGATCCTCGCTGCGGGCGCGGGCAAGCCAGGCAAAACGCAGGTGTCGGCGAAGGCGTCGTCGTCGTGGGCGCCGGTGTTCAACGCGGGGCTCGCGTACAACATCACCGAGCATTGGGGCCTGGTGGCCTCGGTGACCTACATTCCGCTGAAGACGACCTCGTCTGTGATCATCAAGGCCGCGGACGGCACCGAACTGGGCGTCTCCAAGGCCGAACTGAAGGCGGACCCCATCATTTCGTTCCTCGCGGTCTCCTATAAGTTCTGACCTCGAACAGTGAGCGCCAAATACAAAAGCCGGCCGTCCTTCGCAAGGGGAAGCCGGCTTTTTGCGTTCTTGAGAACCGGGAAATCGGAGGCAAAAAAAAGCCCGCCGAGTTGGCGGGCTGAATCCATATCAGAGGAGACATGGAGGAGACAAGAACCACTATAGCAAACCGTTTGGTGCGACGCAACATGAAAATAAGGGTTGTCCCTTCTTGTTGCGAATTCACAACGTGTGCTTGGACTTGTCGGCAGAACAACCGCTAGTGCCGGGCCAACGCCATCATTGCGCCAAATGCGACGAACACACCGCCTGTCAGCCGATTGAAAAGTCGCGCGACGCTGCGGCTCTTCAGGTGACTGCCAATGCGCGTGCCGAACCCCGCGTACACCAGATACCAGCTTACCTCGATGATCGCGAACGTCACGACCAGCACGCCGAACTGCGGCAGCTTGGGCAGCGCAGCGTCGATAAATTGCGGCAGCAGCGCGGCGGCGAACAGGATCGCCTTTGGATTGCTGCCTGCGACCAGAAAACCGTTGCGAAACAACGCGAGACGCGAGCGCGCCGGTTTGGCGGTCAGTTCGTCGGCGTCGGCGTTGGCGTTGGCTGCGGCGACTTCGTCAGCGGGCGCGCGCCACGCCTTGATGCCAAGGTAGACCAGATAAGCCGCGCCAATCATGCGTAGCGCGTTGAACATGGCCGGCCACGCTTCGAGAAATACGCCGAGACCCGCTGCGGATACCGCCAGCATCAGCACCAGCGCCGACAGGCAGCCCGCCATCGTTGCGCCGGCGCGGCGCAGACCGTGCTGAGCGCCGTGGGTCATCACCAGCAGCATATTCGGACCGGGAATCGCTGAAACGACAAAAACAGTGGCGACGAACAGCCACCAGGTATGCAGACTCATGGCACCAACGCGAAAAAGGATTGGACGGCTATTATGCCCGCGGCGCGCCGCCGTCCGCGCGCGCCCCGCTCGTCAACGGCCGGCCCGGCGCGCCGCCACCTGGCCCAGCACCGCGAAGTCCTTCTCGCCGTCGCCATGAGCGACAGCCTCGATCAGGCTGTCCCGCACCACGCTCGCGATCGGCAGCGGCGTCGTGACTGCGTCGGCCGCGGCGAGTGCGAGCCGCAAGTCTTTCAGTCCCAGACGCGCCTTGAACAGCGCCGGCTCGTAGCTCTGCTCCGCGATCATCTTGCCGTAGCCCGCGTACACGGGTCCGGGGAAAATGCCGCTCGTGATGACGTCGAGAAAGTCCTGAATGGCGAGGCCGTGCCCGGACACCAGCGCCGCGGCTTCGCCGAGTGTCTCGACCGCCGCGCCGAGCATGAAGTTCGCGGCGAGTTTCATGACGTTCGCTTGCTGCGGCAGCGAACCGATGCGCCAGGTCTTCTGACCGATCGCGTCGAAAATGGGCTGCACCCGGTCGATCGACTCAGCCGGCCCGCCGGCGACGATGGTCAGCTTGCCCGCCGCCGCGACATCCGGCCGGCCCAACACCGGCGCCGCCACATAGTTGACCCCGCGCGACGCATGCGCCGTCGCCAGCTCCTCCGCCAGCGCCACGGAGATCGTCGCCATGTTCACGTGGATCAGCCCGCGCGGCGCGTGTTCCAGCAAAGACGCCGTGACGACCTCGCGCAATGCGGCGTCGTCGGCGAGCATGGAAAACACGGCGTCGCCGGCGAACGCTTCTGCCGGCGTAGCGACGATCCGCGCGCCCGCGTCGGCGAGCGCTTGCCCGCGTTCCGGCGAGCGGTTCCATACGCGCACCTGATGCCCCGCTTTCAGGATGTTTGCAACCATCGCGGCGCCCATCTCGCCGAGACCGATAAAACCGATGTCCATCTGTGGCTCCGTCTTCTAAAGAACTGGAAGTAAAGCACACCGATGCGATAAATGCAGGAAAAGCGCGCAATGACGCACGGTGCGATACTGCTGCGATGGTCACCGCGACTTTCCGCTTCTACGAGGAGCTGAACGATTTTCTCGCCCGGCCGCTGCGTCGGCGAGCGTTCACTTACGCGTGTGCGCGCGGCGCGACGACCAAGCACACGATCGAAGCGCTAGGCGTGCCGCATACCGAAGTCGAACTCATACTGGTGAACGGCGAGTCGGTCGGTTTCAATCATCCTCTCGCGGACGGCGACCGTGTCGCGGTGTATCCGAAGTTCGAAGCGCTCGACATCCGCCCGCTGCTGCGCGTGCGGGAACGGCCGCTGCGCGTGGTGCGCTTTATCGCCGATGCGCATCTCGGCGGCCTCGCGCCGCTGCTGCGGCTTGCCGGCTTCGATACGCTGTACGACAACCACTATCCCGACGCCGATATCGAAGCGCTCGCCGCCGCGCAGGAGCGCATTGTCCTGACGCGCGACCGCGAGTTATTGAAACGCCGCACCATCACGCATGGCTGCTACGTTCGGGCGCTGCGTCCGCGCGAGCAATTTCGCGAAGTGTTCGAACGGCTGGACCTGGCAGGCAGCGCGCAGCCGTTCCGTCTATGTCTGATGTGCAACGCGCCGCTGCGGCGTATCGCAAAGGATGAAGTAGGCGACCGCGCGCCCGACGGCGTTCTGCTCCGGCACAACCAGTTCGTGACCTGCGACGTCTGCCGCCGCGTGTTCTGGGAAGGCACGCATTGGCAAAGAATGCGCGCGTTGATCGACAGCGTGGCGGCGACGCCACCGGAGTCCGGCGCGCGCAATGTGAGCGCCTCGGGCGCCTCGCCCTGACACGCGAAGCCGCCGCTCGCGCGACGAGCGGCGTGGTGCGTACAATGCGGGATTACTTATCTGGCAAAGGCCTTCCGTATGTCGATGAAAAAGACCGACCTTGAAAAGAACAAGGCACTCAAGCTGAACAATGCAATGAAGCAATCCACCGCCGAGCGCTTTGGCAAGGCTTCGGCTGCGGAGCCGAAACTCGATCGCCGTGAGCAGCGCAAGCTGGATCAGGCGCAGGGACTTGTCGCGTTCGCGTGTAAGCTGAACGGCGAACTGGTTGCTGAACTGAAAGAGCGCGCCGCCACGCATCCGGAAGGCATGACGGGATTGCTGAACGAAGTGATCAGGCGCGGCCTCGCGGGATAAGCGCAGCTACGGCATGTCGGCGCGTGTCGCTGGAATGTTGCGACGGCGCGGGGATACCGTTGAACGCCGCCGGAATAAAAAAGGCCAGAGCTCGTGCTCTGGCCTTTTTTGCTGGCGACGCCCGCCTCGAACTGGCATCGAACCGGCACCGCAAGCGCCGGCTAGCGGCGCAAATACAACGGGCGAAGCTCGCCTGACGAACGCGCGCCTGCTTAGTTCTGCGCGCCTTTGTCGTTCGTACCGGCTGCCGACGCGGCCGACGAAACCGGAGCGCGCTTGCCGTGCGTCTTCAGCTTCTTGATGTGATGCTTCTTCGGTGCGCTAGCGGCAGCGGCCGGAGCTGCCGTATCCGATGCTTGTGCGAAAGCTTGAACAGAGATCAGCGCGATCGATGCAGCTGCGAGCGAAACGATAACTTTTTTCATGTGTTGTTCCCCAAACCTCAACGACTGAGTCAGTGTGAATGGAATAGCTGCACGGGGAAGCAGGCAGGCTCGAGGCGCCTTACCGCTCCCCGCGGGAGAGTATTACCTAGGCGTAGGCGGTTTGTCATGCGCAAAACCCGATATGTATCTTCCGGGAGACAGCTTGCTTTCGACACGCTTTCACTCATTAAACGCCCGATACCAGGGCGGTTACCTAGCTGCGTCACACCAGATTGCGCAGCAGACTCGCGGTTTCCAGCAGCGTCGGCAGCACGCGGTGCAGCGCGGCGTTTGCCGACTCCTGGCCGATCGGCATGCTCACGCTGATGGCCGCGACGACCATGCCGTGCCGGTCGCGCAACGGCACGGCGACCCCGCGCACGCCGAGTTCGAGTTGCTGGTCGGTGACCACGTAGCCGTTACGGCGAATCTCGCCGAGCACTTCGCGCAGCCGTTCGATGGTGGAATAGGTATGCGGCGTGAACACCTTGATCGGATACGACGCCAGCCACTGTTCGATGCTCTCCGGCGCCTGGAACGCGAGCAACACCAATCCCGCCGACGACAAAGGCGCCGGCGCGCGCGAACCGAGCACGAAGCCGACCGCCATAGCCCGGTTCACACCATTGCGCGCCACGTACACCACATCGTGTTCATCGAGAATCGCGACGAGCGCCGTTTCCTGCAGCGTCGCGGTAATGCGTTGCAGGAACGGCTGCACCGTGCGCGGCAAGCGCGCCGAGTCGAGGTACGACTGCCCGAGCCGCAATACGCGCGGCGCGAGCCAGAACAGCTTGCCGTCGGTGTCGACGTAGCCCAGTTCGCGCAGCGTCAGCAGATAGCGGCGCGCCGCCGTGCGCGAAAGACCCGCGCGTCCGGCCACTGCAGTCGGTGTCATGCGCGCGTGTTCTTCGTCGAATGCCTCGATGATCGCCAACGCCTTCGCGGCGCCGGCGATCCAGTCTTTTTCGTCCATGGAGTTGCCTGAGATTGTGGCGGCTAATGCGGGCTGGTGCCGCTTGCCGCGGCCAGCCTCAGCCTATGCGGGCGATTGTGCCCGAAGCCGCTTGTCCCTCGGGCGATTATCGCGCAGCTCGGCCCGGTGCCCGGCTACCGCCCGGCTCGGAGTCGCCGGCCTCGGAACGTTTTTCGGCATGCAAACGTGCGCTACTGAGTGCCCAACTGAAGCGCCTGGCGGCCCGCCTCAAGCCGCCCGCGGATGCGCATACAGATGCCGCGCGTCGCCAGTAGGTGGGAACACGCACCAACAGCCGTCGTCGTGACGGAAGAAGAAGAGTCCCCGCGAGCCCGTTTCAGCCGATGTCTCCACGCGCACGTAACGCCGACCGCCCACGCGCGTACGGCTGAACTCGGTGACGTGCACAGCCGCGGATGCCGCCGGCGCGAGCCATTTCTCGACGAGAAAACGCAACGATTGTTCGCTAGCGGCTCTCATGATTCGCTCTGCGCCGGTTTGTTGTCGTGCGCCTCGCGGGTGGCGTCAGTGCTTTCGTCGCTTTCCGCCGAGTCCGCCTGGCGCTCCGCCGACGCAAGCGCCATTGTCCGGTTCGTGGCAGCCGCCCGCAGCGTGCTGCAATGACTGGCATGTCTGATATCCGAGAGAAGACGGACCAACTGTCGTGCTGTTCTGCGCTTCATTCCACACCCCCCGCACCGCACCAAGAACTTCAGAAAACACTTTAACTCTATGCCTGGATCGGGCGTTACCAAACTGGTTTTGACTAAATAGCAACAGTTGCGCTTGCAAAAAGAGACACGCAATCTTCGTACCGTCCGTACTCAATGTGCACGCGGTGTGTCCGGCAATCTGTACGCTCGCGAGCCAAAGCGGATTGAAAATGCGCCGCCGCAGAAGCTGGGCAAACGCCCGAGACGCAGCATCGGCACGCCACTTATCCACACTGGCCTATGCATAACGTTGGGATAGCGCATGGAACAGCCTGTGCGCGAAATCTTGATAAGACGACGCGGTCGACGCAAGGCAGGAAAGTTATCCTGAACTGGAAGTTTTCCTACAGTGCGGCTCCGCACGGTTATCGGATTGCCATTACCTTGATGTAACGGAAGAATCGGCGGTTATCCACAGAGGAGACTAACCCTTGTTAACTACTACTACATACGTATACGCATCAAGTAAAAGACATAGGAGAAGTGTCGCTGCACGCTGATTTTGCAGGCTGATCGCACTTCGACCCGCCGCAGCGCGAGTCGGAACATCTCAGCGCAGTGCGCCCGCGTCGCTCGCCGGTTGCACTGACGCGGCCTTGCCGATCACGTCGGGCGTTTCGGGAATCGGCGCTGGGGCCGCCGCCTCGACGGGCATCGGCAGCGGGCGCGTCTCGATGCGGTCGTTGGAAACAGGCTGCGTACGCACTACCGTCTGCAGATAATGGTCGACGAGACCGAAAAAACGGTCGTAGAACTTGCCGGACGGAATGGTCTCGCTGGAGATTTTGACCATCGCGTCGCTGTTCGAGCGGATCGGTAGTGACAGCGAACCGAGCACGCTCAACCCGACACTCGCCGACGTATCGCTCTTCTTCAACGCAAAGCCGTTCTGCACGGCGTTCACGTAGACGATGCTCGTACTGCTCGCCTCTTCGCCCGGCGTACACACCACATGAAATTCGACGACCACGTGCGTATCGCCGGTGGGCTGAAAGTTCTTGGTCCCGTCGACGGTATCGTTGCGTGTCAACGTGGTCAGATAGCCTTGGCTCAACAACGCGCGACGCGCGGCCTCACAGGTATCGGTCACGCTCGAGTTGAAATTGCGGGCATAGGGGCTCGCGCCGGTTTCGAATAGCTCCTGCTGGAATTTCGGCTGCGGCGCGCTGCTGCAAGCGGCCAGAATCATCAGTGCGCACAGCGAAGCCGCGGTGGTCTTGAAAAGCGAGGTGGACATGGTCAATCAGAAAACGCTGCGTGAATGCGAAAGAAATCGCGAAGAAAATGCATTGTAGAGCGGTTGCCGCACGTGCGTAAAAAGCGTGCAGGGAAGCAGACAGCACGCGGCTTGCGCGGCTTTCGCGACGGAGGTAGCGCTGCGGCAGCGAGCGCGTGAAGAAAAGCGAAGAGCCGGCGCTCAGTTCGACGTCGGAGGGAGTCCTGTCGACGAGACCGCCCCGTTTAGTCCTGCCCCAGCGGCGCTAGCGGCACCGACAGCACCGACAGACGGAATGGTGAAGGCATTGCTCCAGTTGCCCGTCACAGGACAACGGTCGGCCGCACGAGCGTCGCACATGTCCGCCTGAGCGTTCACAGGCTTGACGATGTCTTGCGGTGTACCGACGTCGGCAAAGTCGCCGGCGCGCAAGCTCACTTTCTGCGCGTAGGCTTGCGAGCCGCCGTAGTTCCTGAGCGCGGCGTTCATATCGCCGTTGGCCGAGCGCATATAGCCATAGAGGATCGCGGAGCCGACCTCGATATTCGCCGTCGGCTCGGTGAGGTCCTTCACGTTCCTCAGAAGCCCGCGATGCGCGCTCGGCACCACCTGCATCAGCCCCGTTGCGCCGTTAGCGCCCTTGGCCTTTTCCTTGAAGCGCGACTCAATCGAGATGATCGCCAGCAGCAGCGCTGGCGGCAGCGAATATTTGGAGGCAGCGGATTGAACCGCATCGGAAATTTTCTGAGCCTTCTCCTTTGCCAGCCCGAATTTTTGCGTCAGGTACGCCGACATGTGGTCGCCGTTTTCCTCGGCAATCGCAGTCTGCGCAAGGCCGAGCGAAAGCAGGATCAGGCAAAGTAACCGGCTCATAGGATACATCTGAGGAAAGAATGTGCGCATTATAGCCTTGCCTGAAAAATAGGCATCGCTGGACTAAATGCGCGGCAAGCGGCCGTGGCTTACGCCTGAGCCAAGGATGTTCGGGTCTGGGGACGGCGCCGGTTCGTTTGCAAGAACCTTCGTTGTTCCGGGGAATGGTCAGCGGTTAGCTGCGAACAGCAGTTTCGTCTCTCATCGCCGCTTCCGTTGGTGATGCGTGAAACCGTCGGGGCGCCGCAGATTTGAGACAATGACGCTCGCCCGCGAACATTCCTTCCGCGAGACCCACCGGCCCATCGAACACGAGACGTCTTCAGCATGAGCAAGACCGGATTTATCCCCAGCGTCCCCGCAGCGTCAGAGGACGATTTCGACATATCGGCGACCTCGAAGCTCGCCGGCTATCGGCGTTTCTTCGGCGTGTTGAAAGTGATTCGAACCACCGACGGCCGCGTGCTCTTTCCGTTCGATGGCGCACCGGAACTCGGTCCCTATGCAACGAAGCTCGAGGCGGTCGCGGCGGCACAGGTCTACGGCGAGCATATTGTGATGAGCGACCTGGCTCGTCCGGAGTTGTAAGCGCCGACTTCGCATAAACAAAAAGCGCCGGCTATCGGAGCCGGCGCTTTTGCTTGGTGCAGTTATGGGAATCACGGTAGTAGTGCACAGCGGAAATAGATGCGTTTACAGAATTGGGGTTGTGGGCCACATGGCCAAAACACGATGTGAAATCAATGGCCTACGGAAAGCGCAAACGCTTTTGGAGGCACGAAAGCCGGCCGAAAATGCATAAGAATGCCGTCAAGCTGATTTCGCCCGGCTCCAGAGTTAGAAGCGTTTACGCGCCCTCCCGCTTGGCTTCGACCGTTCCCCGTAAACAGCCGGCCGGACACAGATTATTTCCCGCTGCGCAGCGGCGCCCGCCAATTTCCTTGGGGTTGAGAAGTCCGAGGCGGGCGCATGTGGACAAGCCACTCGTCGAATTTCGCACAGAAACCATCGACGGTCGGCGCGTCCGGACGTTGCGACGGTTGCAAAGCATCAAGAATGGCCATCGCGCGATTTACCGAAACGTGCAGAGCGGCAGCCAGAGGACCGAGTTGCATGTCCATGCGTTCGCTGAATGTATCCGGGTCAAGCTCGTCGTCCCAAACCGTGACCGTAGTCCGGTCATTTACCAAGTTGTCGTCAAGGTCATCCCAGTCTGCGTACCCGCACATCAGGGCGAATACGTCTCTGGCGCGAATCGTCGACAGTCGTCGCACGCCCGTCATGAGTCTGAGCCGCAGTGCCTTCTCTTCGGCGTATCGCTTAGATGGGGGAAAGAAGACAGCATCCCAACCGTTCATAATTGACTCCTGGAAAGGGCTGACAAACCTGCGCGGGCAAGCCAGCCCATGACGTCTTTTGCGGGCACTAATGAAGATGCGTGCCTGCATCGCCCGGGGCTACGCGCCAGCTTTTTCTCCCGGATTCTTGCTGCGTATGCCTGGTCGGCCGCAGTTGACTTCGACAGTTCCGGCGGAATGGGCGCGACAAGCGGCTTGGTATCAAGGCCGGCCGCTGCGGCCTGCTTTTCACCCCATTAACGGTCAAACTGTGCCGTAGCCTTTGCCTTGGCGTCAGAAACCTGCCCGGCGTTACTGCATCTTCGAGAAGCTCGTCGGGCGATAGATGGAGCTTTCCTGCGAAATCAAATGATTCGATGCCGCCATGCTGCGTAGAAACGTGCGCCACCTTTCGTCCTGCTGCATGGCTGCGCGACGCGTCTCGCGGTCGGCCATGTCTTCGAATCTCCATAGGTGCACGACCTCGTTCAAGCTCCCAACCTCGCTCACGAACCAGCCAATCGGCTCGCCAAGGTATTCGCGTTGAAGCGGCAGGCCTTCTTTCTCGTACGCTTCGAGAAACAATGGCACCGACCCAACTCGGCAGGTGTAAGTCCGAATCTCCACAATCACGACATTAAATCCTCAATGGGGGATGGAAGCGGGGCCTCCGCTTCCAATCCAGACTGTTAGAAGAGTTCGCGCAAGCCAATCATCACGCCTGTCTGACCACGCCCCGCTACCGGAGCGGCTGGGACCGGCGATGTACTGGATACAGAGAAGGTCGCGGCGTGGCCGTTGAACATATGTGCGCCCGCGACATAAACGGAGCTTCGCTTTGAGAGCAGGTAAGTCACTCGAGCGATGGCAAGGTCCCCGCGCACGCCGGCGACGGTACTGCGCAAACCGACGTATTGGCCGTCTAGCACGACTGAATGAGTGACCGGGTAAGTTGCGCCGGCAAAAAATAGATTCGTTTGCAGTGACACGGCGTCGGCTCTAAGGCGGCGGTAAATCCATCCTGCTCCGAGCCTCAGGTCGCCGAACTTGGCAAAAGCATCAGCTAAAAAGCGGGAGTCTTTGTCCGACGATGACCTGAAGGCGATAGGGGGCTGGCTAGGTATAAGCGTTACCGAAGAAGTTTCGCCGCCCCGCTGCTCGTCATAAGCGACGGATGCACCCCATGATGTACTGTTGTACTGGAGCATGGCCGACCAGGCATGGCAGGCAACTCCTTCGCCCGGTTGTTGGCCAGCGCAGTTACCCGGTGCGAGCGTGTCTCTCCCGAGGCTGAACGTCGCGCCTAGAGTCAATCCTCCGATGGTGTTGGTGTAAGCAACAGAATTGTCTTCACGTGCGCTTGCCAGGAACGGGTCGAAATCGACCATCGAATACGACGCTGACCCGATGTTGTCCGCCTGCAATAACGCAGTCCACAGCATCTCCTGCTGTCGACCGAAGGTGAGGGTTCCCCACTGGTTGCTGCTCAAGCCGACATAGGCCGAGCGACCAAACAATCGACCGCCTTGGTTTAGCTGCCCATTCGTAACCGAAAAACCGTTCTCGAGGCGAAAGATTGCCTTCAACCCACCGCCCAAGTCCTCCGTACCTCTAAAACCCCAGCGAGAAGGCTGCTGCCCGGTCAACTGCGTTGCGCGGAACAGGCTCCTGTCCGCAGCACCGACGTTGCTCACATACTCAAAACCTGTATCGACGATGCCGTAGAGCTCGACACTGCTCTGCGCCAACGCCATATGCGATGCGCCGCACAAGATGGCGGCAACTGCGACCTTCTTCATGAGTTAAGTCTCCGTTTTGTAGTTCTGTGCGATGCGCTTTGGCTGCTGCCGATTGGCCGTCATCGGACGCGCTTGTTTCGCTGTGGAGTAAAGACTATGATTTTTTCCAATAACAGAAAATTGACTGTTTTTCCTCGACTCATAACCCATCGGTAATGCCATGAGCAGTCTCGCAAGCGATACGACGCAACCAGCGGCCATCGAAAGATTTTTCCGTGCTGGCCTCAAGCTCCAGCAGTTGCGGATTCTGGTGCGCTTGGCGCAGGTGGGCCAGGTTCGCAAGGTCGCGGAAGCGTTTCACGTCACACAGCCCGCAATCTCGAAGCAAATTGCCGAGATGGAGGCGGCTCTACAGATGCCTCTTGTGCAGCGGGCGGGCCGGCGGTTGAGGTTCACGGCGGCCGGCGAGACGCTGGTCACTCATGGCCGGGAAATCCTTCATCATCTGGAGCAGGCAAGAATCGAATTGGATTCGTTGGCCTCAGGTGTCGCGGGAAAAGTGACGGTCGGGGCCGTCGGGACCACGACTCCCGTTCTTGTACCGCGAGCCATCGCGACTTTTCAGCGACACGCACCAAATGCTTCCGTTTCTCTGCTAGAGAGCACGACGGACCGCATGTTTCCGATGCTGCTGGAGGGTGAACTCGACATCGTGATTTCCCGAACTCCGCCGCCGGACCAACGGGAGTTTGAGCAAGTCCCAGTGTGCAAAGACCCGATAGTGGTCGTCGCGAGCAAGGACCATCCGTTGGCCTACCGCCGCACCATTACGTGGAAGGACGTCCATGACGTGCCTTGGATTCTCCCGCCGACGGGCTCCGCTCTCGATAAGGCGCTCGTGCAGACTCTCTCCCGACACAAACTGGAATTGCCACAGGGATGTGTGCAATCCGCATCTCTTTTGGCTTATTCCGTTTTATTGGAAGGTGGCAACCTGATAGGACTGCTTCCGCAGTCATACGCACAGCGCTGTGTCGATGCCAGCGACTTGGAAGTGTTGCCGCTAACGCTGCCTCATTTACCGTCGCAAATCCTGATGACTCGCCGGCGCAACCACGCGAGCCCGGTTGTCAGCTTAATGCAGCGATGCTTTGAGGAGGCGGGCGCAACGATGGCAGTAGTAACCCGGTAAATAACCCCTCGGTAATGGAAAGGAGAAAATTCGTAACTTGTTGTGCCGGTCACTTGAAAGCAGGATGGGAATCGTTGGCGGCTCATCCCGCTTTAAGAAACGAACTCAGTGACCTCCATGAAGCAATCGAATGTGCTGTTCATTCTGTCTGATGAGCATCAGCATGCATTGATGGGTTGTGCGGGCAACCAGGTTGTCCAAACGCCTAATCTCGACCGGCTCGCAGCGCGCGGAACGAGATTTGAGAATGCGTATACGCCATCTCCCATCTGCGTGCCTGCACGTGCGAGCTTGGCCACCGGCCGTCACGTTCACGAAATCCGCTGCTGGGATAACGCGATTGCCTATGACGGAGAGCCCAAGAGTTGGGCGCATCGGCTGGGCGATGCCGGAATCGCGGCCGACTCTATCGGCAAGCTTCATTACCGAAGCGCGTCAAGTCCCGCGGGTTTTCGTCGACAAATTTCTCCGGTTCACATCATGGGCGGAATCGGTCAAGTCTGGGGGTCTGTTCGTGCCCCCTTGCCAGAGACGATGGGACGGTCTCCGCTGTATGACCAGATTGGGCCGGGGCACTCGTCGTATAACGAGTTCGATGAAGGCGTTGCTGACCACGCTGTCCGTTGGTTCGGTGAACGTGCCGAGCTGGAAGAGCCTTGGGTTCTCTTTGTCGGCTTTGTGGCCCCTCATTTCCCGCTCGTCGTCCCTCAGCGCTACCTCGACCTTTACCCGACCGACAGCATCAAGTTGCCACCGCTGCATCCGGACCGGGGATATACGCGCCACCCTTGGGTTGAGCGGCAAGCGCAATACATGGACCACGACCAGGCAATCGGCTGCGACGAGCAGCGGCGCCTCGCAATCGCGTCGTATCTGGGACTTGTTTCATTCGTCGACGACAACATTGGGCGAGTCCTCGACGCATTGCGGGAGCATGGTCTTGAAGAGTCGACGACGGTCATTTACTCCAGCGACCACGGTGAAAATCTGGGCTCGCGTGGGATGTGGAACAAGTGCCTGATGTACCGCGAATCCACAGGTGTTCCGATGATTCTTGCCGGCCCCGAGATTCCCGCGGGCCGCGTCTGTGAGACCCCGGTCTCGCTGTTGGACGTTCAGAACACCATTCTCGACCTGCTCGGTGTACCCGAAGACGTCGGTTCGCCCGGTACATCCATGGCGCGGCTGGCGAATACGCCTGACGACCCGACTCGAACTGTCTTTAGCGAATACCACGCAGTTGGCTCCGAGTCAGCAGCGTACATGCTCGCGAACAAGAGGTACAAGTACCACTACTACGTAGGCTTTGAGCCTGAGCTTTTCGACCTCGAGACCGACCCCGCTGAAACGTCCAACCTCGCATGGCTGCCGGGCTATCGAACATTGGTTTCGGAATTCGAAGCGCAACTTCGAAGCATCGTCGACCCGGAAGCTGTTGACGCGTCTGCCAAGCAAGACCAGCACGCTTTGATTGAGAGCTTTGGCGGACGTGAGTCGGCTTTGAAAACCGGAACACCTGGAGCTACGCCCGTGCAGCGTCAGTAAGACGTGCGCACCGTCCAGCCTGAGCACGCCGGAATCCCAGCTAGCTTCACAATTAAAACCAAAGGAGACAGAGCAATGCTTACAACGAGCACAGCTCAACAATGGGCCGCCCTCTCTATGCGAAAATGGAGGACGGTCTTTCTCGCGAGCCTCGGCAGTTCGTTGGAGATGTACGACTTCATCGTGTACGGCGTCTTCGCAAAGGAAATAGCCTCACAGTTCTTCCCGGCGATTGACCCTATCGTCGCGCTCATCAGCTCGTTTGGCGTCTTCGCCGTCGGATACGTATCGCGCCCGCTCGGCGCTATTGTCCTCAGCAGTTTCGGTGACCGCCACGGACGAAAGCACGTGTTTCTCGTCTCCATTCTGGCAATGTCGGGCTCGACCATTGGTATCGGGGTGCTGCCCGGCTACGCATCAATCGGGGTTTTGGCGCCGGCGCTGCTCATTCTGTTAAGACTCGTGCAAGGTTTCTTCCTCGCCGGCGAACTGCCGTGCGCCATCACATATGTGGTTGAAGAGATTCCGCAAAAGGCCGGATTTGTCAGTGGCTTGGTGCTCTTCTTTCTGAACAGCGGCATCTTCATCGCAACGATGACGAACTTCGTCATCCAGTCTTCTCTCAGTGCTGCAGACGTGCATTCGTACGGTTGGAGAATTGCGTTCTGTCTAGGTGGCCTACTCGGCTTGCTCAGTTACTTCCTGCGACGGTCCCTGGAGGAAACTCAGGAGTTTGCCCGGATGCGGACCCACGTGTCGCGCAAGCCGTTCCGCGACCTAATTTCTCGTCACGGTAGAGCCGTCTTGATTGGTGTCGGCATCTCGAGCGTGGTGAACGCATCGAATATCATGCTGTTTGTCTTCTTCCCGAACTTTGCCACCAACACGCTGCACCACGACCCTCGTGTCGTTAGCGCATGCCAGAACGTCGGCATCGCTTGTCTCTCAATTTCGATACTATTCTCCGGATGGCTTTGCGACCACGTACCTCGGCGCATCGTGCATCGGATTGGAGCGTTGCTGATGATTGGCGGTAGCTACCCGTTGTATCTTGCACTGGTCTCCGGCACCATCGACCTCTGGACCGCCGTTATCGCTATGGGTATGGTTGGCGGCCTCGTGGCCGGAGCCTATGCCTGCATCCTCGCAGACCTATTTCCGACCGAAGTGCGATTCAGCGGCATCGCCCTGTCTCTGAACCTTAGTACGGTCATCTTCACTGGGCTCACTCCAGTTGCAATCACCTTTTTTATCAAGGCATCGAAACACTCAGCTATGCCTGGGCTCTACCTGGCAGTCGTCGCTTTGTTCGCATTCTCTGTCGGGCTCGTTTTGAAACGACGCGGTGGGAAACTCCGCCAAGTCGATGCCTAACGATACATCGGCACGAGGGTCAAGAGCGCTCCAGACCCTTGTGTCGTCAGCGCCCATCAGCGACAAAAGCCGTGTTGATAATGACGCCACGCTCACCCGTTTCATCCGGTTCGTTTTCCGACATTGCCGCCGCGCAAAGGCGCACGACGTTGAACGTGCCGATGAGATTGATATTGATTGTTCGAGCGAATGTGTCCAGTCGATGCGGACGCTCTCGGCCCACAATCTTCTCCGCGGGTGCGACGCCAGCACAGTTGATGACGCCGCGAATTGAGCCGATTTCTTTCGCGGCCGAGACCAACGCAACAACACTTTCTTCCTTCGTGACGTCTGTGGCTACAAAGCGAGCGTTGGCGCCCAGGCGGGTCGCTGTCATTGAACCTGCTTCCTCTGTGATGTCGGCCAATACCACGTGTGCTCCACGCTGGACCAGCAGACCCGCGGTCGCAGCGCCCAGACCCGAGCCGCCACCAGTGATGACGATGACGCTATTGTTGATGTGCATGGGTAATTCCTTTCAGTCAGGAACGGCACAAGCCATTCGACAATTGGGTTCGGTAGGCGCTTCGGCGTTGCTGTGCCGCCTTATAGCTGTTCTCTTTCACGACCCCGAAGCCGCGAATCGCCAAAGGAAGCGTTACCAGGTCAAGCGCGGCTTTGTGATTTGCCAGAGAAAGGTGGGCGAGTGCAAGCTCGACGTCGTCTTCGAACTCTCGAATCAACGCTCGCTCCAACTTCCGGTCGCTCTGCCGGGAGAACGGGTCGAGGACGCTTCCGCGAAGCACCTTCCCGTGCTTCAAAACGCGAAGCATGGGCTTGAGCCACCATCCGCCGAGCGAAACTTTCTTGCGACGTCCAGTCCGCAAATCAACGCGCGAAATGACCGGCGGTGCCATGTGGTAAGTAAACTTGCCTTCACCTTCGAATGTCTCAGCAAGCCGTTTGCTAAAGCTGCCGTCGCTATGGAGACGGGCGACCTCGTACTCGTCCTTGTACGCCAAAACCTTGAAATAGCTGCGAGCCGCGGACGCTGTAAGGTCGCCGACATCGCCGTGCACACGGCGCTCCTCAGCACTGACGCGGTCTACGAGCTTTTTGTAGCGGCGTGCGTAAGCCGCATTCTGATACGAGGTCAAGTCGTCCATCCTGGACCGGACAAACTGGTCAAGGTCAATCTGTTCTTCGACCCAAACCGGCGCTGCCGTGAGTCGGTCAACGGCGCGGCCGTCATGTGCAATGAGTCGTCCCCACAGGAAGGCGCGCTTGTTCATCGACACCGCTGCTCCGTTCAGTTCGATTGCACAGATGATTGCGGCCTCGGACAGCGGAATCATTCCTCTCTGGAAGGCGAACCCGACCATCATCATGTTGCACGCAATCGAGTCGCCGAAGATTGTTTCCGCTGCTGCGTTGCAGTTCCAGAAAGTGGACGTGGCATCTCCAACCGCGGCCACGATAGATTTTCGGTGAGCAGACTCGCTCAGCGCCAAGTCCCCGTTTTTCACAAAATCCGACGTGGGTGTGATGTGCGTATTGACGACGGTTTGCGTCGAATTGAAAACCAGTCGTGAGAGAGCGTCTTTGCTGGAAGCAACGACCGCATCGCAACCAATGAGCACATTCGCGGTTTGTCTTTCGATTCGAGACGTTGAGATTTCGCCCCGGCTGCTCGCAATCTGAACGTGACTAAGCACAGCCCCGTTCTTTTGCGCCAATCCAGTGAAATCGAGCGTCGACGCACCTCGGCCCTCGAGATGCGCAGCCATCGAGAGGATTGCGCCGATGGTGACCACACCTGTACCTCCGATGCCGGTCACGACAATACGCGCGTGTTGTCTAATCTCGGGCGAAACAGGCAACGGATTGCCAAGTTGCTGACGAAGCTCATTCTCGACCGCTTCAATCCTCGCCTGGTCTGGCTTGCGTGGTTCAAGGCCCTCGACAGTTACGAAGCTCGGACAAAACCCCTTCACACATGACGTGTCCTTGTTGCACGTGGACTGATTGACCGCGCGCTTTCTGCCCACTTCCGTATCGAGCGGCTCGATGGCAATGCAGTTCGATTGAACCGAACAATCGCCGCAACCTTCACATACGGCGGGATTGATGACAACTCTCGCGGGAGGCGTCGGCATCGTGCCACGCTTGCGGCGGCGACGTTTCTCCGCGGCGCATGTTTGCTCGTAGACAATTACGGACACACCCTTCTTTCCGCGGAGGTCCCTTTGCAGTGAGTCAAGCTCGTCACGGTGAACAACGGCAGCATTACCCGGTACCGTAGCTGCATACTTTGACGTGTCGTCGGTCACGATGGTGACGCTCGCAACGCCCTCGGCCTGAACCTGCTCGACCACCCGACGTACCGTTAGCCCACCTTCCGTAGGCTGCCCCCCGGTCATCGCGACCGCGTCGTTGAAGAGAATTTTGTACGTGACGTTCGCTTTCGCAGCGACGGCCTGTCGGATTGCGAGACTACCCGAATGCTGATAGGTCCCGTCACCGAGGTTGATGAACATATGAGGCATTTCGGTGAAGGTCGACAGTCCGACCCACTGGATACCTTCGCCGCCCATCTGGCAAAAAGTTGCGGTAGAACCCGCATCGCCGAGCGCCATAATATGACAACCGATGCCCGCAGCCGCGTAGGAGCCGTCCGGAAGCTTGGTAGACGTATTGTGCGGACAGCCTGCACAGAAGAACGGCTTGCGGGTGAGCACGCTGGCCTCGCCGTCGGTGAGAATCGGGAAAGACTTTCTGCCAAAACTCGCCATCGGGACCGGTGCCGGAACGTCGATTGCAACGTTGGTGTACGCGAGGAATTTGCGGAGTGAGTCGGCGACCTGTCCAGGTGACAGTTCAAGCGTTGCCGGCACGAGGCTACTGTTGTCCCCGAGTTCCTTACCGAAGACATCAGGCCGCTCGCTCGACTTTACATTGAACAGCGATTCCTTAATCTGACGTTCGACAAAAGAGCGCTTTTCTTCAACGACCATCAGTGCTGACATGCCGCGCGCAAAGTTATGGACGCCCGTCGTCTCCAACGGCCACGTCATACCCACTTTGTAGAGACCGATACCGAGACGCTCCATTTCCGCAGCATCCAAACCGAGCTTAGCCAGCGCTGAGAGCACATCGCCGTGTGCCTTTCCGACCGTCACGATTCCGACCCGCGCGTCGCGGGGACGCACCAATGTCTTGTCGAACGGATTTGCGCGCGCGAACGCCAGAGCAGCAGGCAGTCGCTCCTCGATAATTCGACGCTCGAGTTCAGTCCGCTCTGAGGGCCACGGAAGTTTAGGGTCGTAGTTGAAGCCACGACCTGCGGGTACTTCTACATCGGAGGGTGTGAGAAAACCAGCATTCGCTCGGTCGCTTCGACCTACAACCATGGACCGGCCGCTTTCGACGGTCTCTGTGATTGCCTTGTACGCTACCCAGAGTCCAGAGAATCGCGACATCGCGTATCCAGCCAAGCCGAATTCCACGTATTCTTCGACGGACGCAGGAAAGATGATTGGCATCATCGCTCCTTCGAAGACGTGGTCGGTTTGATGCGGAAACATCGAAGACTGCGCAGCGTGGTCGTCTCCAGCTATTGCCAACACGCCACCGCGAGCGGACGTTCCGAGGATGTTTGCATTTCGGAAGACGTCGCCAGTTCTATCCACGCCCGGTCCCTTTCCGTACCACATCGCGAAGACACCATCCACTCGTTTGCCAGGGAAGGCGTCGATTTGCTGCGCACCCCAGACCATCGTCGCGCCAAGGTCTTCGTTGAGGCCTGGCTCGAAGCGGATGTCTGCGTCCTTGAGAAGCTTCTTCTGTCTCCACAGTTCCTGGTCGAAGCCGCCAAGAGGCGACCCCCGATAGCCAGAGACAAGACCAGCCGACTTAATGCCCAGATGCCGGTCGCTCCTCGCTTGCTCGAATAAAACCCGAACGAGGGCTTGAGTTCCGGTAAGAAAGACAGTCCCCTCCTCGCGAAGATAGCGGTCCTCCAAACGATAATCACGGTCGATAGCGCGTTCAACTTCCGGCGTTCGCATGTCCACTTTTGCGTCTCCAATATCTTCTGAGTACCGCTTGATTCTAGGTATTTGATGGCGACGAAGTGTGCTAACCTGAATTCATAATTGCGCGAGCTTTAGCAATCTTTCCCACGTTACCCATGCGTTCACAGGAAGTTGGTCAATGAAGCTGGACCGGGTCGATGTTCGCATTCTTCAGGCACTGCAGGACGATGCCCACGCGAAAGCAGCCGAGTTGGCCGAGTCGCTCGGCCTGTCTCTGTCCCCGTACTATCGGCGCATTCGTTTGCTTGAGGACAGCGGCATCATCAACAGGCATGTGACGCTGTTAGACCAGGATAAGGCGGGGTTCCCTGTCAGCGCATACGTGTCGGTCGCCGTCGACAAGAAGAGCGCTCCGTTACTCAAAAGCTTTGAGCAGGAGATAGCGAATTTTGAGGAGGTGATGGAGTGCTACCTCATGACCGGCGCGTTCGACTACATGTTGCGAGTCGTTGCTCCCGACATCGCGGGCCTTGAGCGATTCGTCATGGAGAAGCTGACCAAAATTGCTGGAGTGCGCGACATCAACACGTCAATCGCGCTGCGTCGAGTTCACTACAAGACGACGCTTCCCGTCCGCGTTCGGGATGAATAGAACAGTAGACCAGACCTTGACTCGTTGGCCTGTTCAACCGGCGCAAGCGTCGTCTCGATGTAGCGTCCCGGTGCCGTCCGGGTATCAGACAACACTCGGACGCGTGCGGCGCGGATGGCAGCGTCGAAATCAAGACTGGTCACGACGTGTTTGTGGTCCACACTCACGAGCCATCCCCGACTTGACCTGCACCATCTGATGCGACCTTGTACAAACCGCAGAACCATCGCCATAGCGACGCGTCATCGGCGTTAGCTTGTCGCGCTGCTTCACTACGAATTGCGTCTTGACTGAGCATCACCACACCGCCTGCTTCTCAGCATTCGAGTTCAGACTTGCGCAATGCAGGTCTGCAGCTCCGGCACTACCTCGAAGAGGTCGCCAACGAGCCCATAATCGGCGACACCGAAAATCGGCGCTTCAGGGTCCTTGTTAATCGCGACAATGACCTTCGAATCCTTCATCCCCGCAAGATGTTGGATTGCACCGGAGATGCCCACAGCGATATAGAGCTTGGGAGCAACAATTTTGCCAGTCTGTCCTACCTGAAAATCATTCGGAGCGTATCCAGCGTCGACGGCTGCGCGCGATGCTCCGAGCGCAGCACCAAGGGTGTCCGCGAGCGGTTCAAGTAGCTCTTTATATTTTTCTTCGCTTCCCATTCCTCGACCGCCGGACACGACAATTTCCGCACCGGTCAACTCCGGTCGGTCAAGCCTGGTGGCGGTCCGGGTGACAAATCGGGAGAGTCCTGTATCCGGGGCTGCAGCGAGGATTTCGATAGGGGCGTTGCCACCTTCGGCTTGAGCTGCGGGAAATGCCGTGGCACGAACAGTAATGACCTTCACGGAGTCCAACGCCTGAACGGTAGCGATAGCGTTGCCCGCGTAAATGGGTCGCTCAAAGGTGTCCGGGGTTACCACTCGCGTGATGTCGCTAACCTGCCCAACATCTAGTTGGACCGCCACGCGAGGCAACACGTTTTTCCCGGACGCCGTAGCGGGAGCAAGGATGTGTGAGTATCCTTTCGCAATGGTTAAGACAGTTGCCGCAACGTTCTCTGCAAGCTGGCTTTCCAGGAAAGGTGCCTCCGCAAGAAGTACCCTGGACACGCTTTGAATCAAGGCCGCTTGTTCGGCGGCAGCCCTAGCTTCGGACCCGACGATAAGAATGTGAGTTTCACCGCCAATCTTTTCGGCTGCGGAAATAGCGTTAAACGTTGCAGACCTAATGCTTACGTTGTCATGTTCTGCGATTATCAGGTTCATCAAAGTCTCCGTTGTAGTCCTCACAGCACCTTTGCTTCGTTCTTCAGCTTTTCGACCAGCGTCTTCACGTCGGGTACTCTAATCCCGGCAGGACGCGACGGAGGTTCGACGACCTTCAATGTGCGCAACCTGGGCTGTATCTCGATTCCAAGTACCTCTGGCGACAGTGTTTCCAATGGCTTCTTCTTGGCTTTCATGATATTGGGCAACGTCACATATCGCGGCTCGTTAAGACGTAAATCCGTGGTGACCACCGCTGGGAGCGTCAGTGCAAGCGTTTCAGCGCCGCCATCGACTTCGCGTGCCACCATCGCCTTACCATCCGCAATCGATATGTGCGAGGCAAAGGTCGCCTGCGGCAGATGGGCGAGCGCGGCTAGCATCTGTCCGGTTTGGTTTGAGTCGTCGTCAATGGCCTGCTTTCCCAGCAGAATCAGAGCCGGTTGCTCTTTTGCGACAACGGCGTTAAGAAGCTTTGCAACATCCAACGGTTGCAGTTCTCCATCGGATTCAATGAGTATCGCGCGGTCAGCGCCGATGGCCAACGCGGTGCGAAGCGTCTCCTGACATTGGGCGGTTCCGGCCGAAACAGCAATGACTTCGGAAGCGACTCCCGCTTCCTTAAGTCGAATGGCTGCCTCGACGGCAATCTCATCGAACGGGTTCATCGACATCTTCACGTTTGAGAGGTCGACCCCAGAGTTGTCCGGTTTAACTCGCACCTTAACGTTGTAGTCCACAACACGTTTAACTGCGACGAGAATTTTCATCATTAAGTCTCCCAGAATTGCGTGTAACCTGCTGCCGCTGCGGCGGCCGTGCGTCCTCAGAACTTGTGTCGAATACCAAGTCGGAAGGCGACTTGATGATTGCTCGCGGATGACGTCTGGCCCATGATGTTTGCAATCGCGGCGCGCCCTAACGAATCGGTCCCGCTTGCATGCTGGTAGACCAGAATCATGTAAGTGTCAGTCCTTTTAGACAGGAAGTAGTCGAGCCCGGTCGAGCCTTGCTGATAAATCGCATGGCCAAGGCCTCCGGCGCCGGAGTTTTTTGTGAACACGTAAGCAGCTCCGGCGAGGAGTGCCGGCGTGATTTGATACTTGAAGTTCGCTTCGGCGGTGTTGAAAACCGCAGCCCCCCTGTAGCCGAGCGGATTGGGTCCGGAAGTTGCGGTGTTACCAAGTCCGCGATACTGAACGTTCGAGTACACTGCCCCCAGCGTTGCCGCACCGACTTGATAGCTGGTGCCAGCGGCAATAATTTGCGCCGTGCTGGCGGAAGCGTAGCCCGCTTGAATTGTATTCACCTCCGGCGCAGTCGCACTACCGGCGGAGCCGAAGTTGTTGCTAGCTACGGTTGTCCCATTGTTGGGGTTGGTGCCGAAGAATGACAGGTTGGGATTTCGCGCGTTCAAATATGCCGCGGCGATTCCGAACGACCCGTTGGAGTAGTTGAAGCCTGCCGACCACAATTGATTGCGTCCGACGCTTCCGGGAACTCCTCCAAGGCTATAGAGGCCACCGAACGTAAGTCCATGTAAGTCCGGACTGGAGTACTTAATGGCGTTGTTAATCCGATGCGTATTCACCAGATTGTCAATGTCACCCGGGTGCGCCCCTATGTAGCCGCCCCATTGCGCAGCTGAGGAGTAAAGCTGGACAAAGCTGACGACCGAGTCGTATTGGCGCCCGAGCGTCACAGCGCCGAGCGCGTCGCTCCTCATCCCGACGTACGCCTGCCGCCCGAAGAGTGCACCGCCCTGCGCGAGCGTGCCGTTGTTAACGTTGAAGCCGCCCTCGAGATGGAAAATCGCGGTTAGCCCTGCGCCGAGGTCCTCCTCGCCTCGAAGTCCCCACCGGCTTCCGCCTAGTCCTCCCGTTGCGCCGTCCTGCAGAGAATATTGCGAGTGGCCCACCGGCCCCGTTGCGGGCCGAGCCGTCTGCGCACTACTGAGGTAATTGAAGCCTTCGTCGATAACGCCGAAAAGCGTCACCCGGCTCTGTGCGAACGCAGCTGATGCCATCAGCAACGACGCGGCTGCCGCCAACGGCATATACTTTTTCGTCTTCACCATGTCTCCAAGTCATATTTTTAGTTGTACTACTGGAGCCCGCAGCGCTGCTTTCTGTCCGTGAGCTCAAATCGTAAACGACATCTTTTCTGCTTTTTCTCCGCTGGCGCTCTAGTTCGAGTTCTTGGGCGCGATATTTCCGCTGAACCGTTTGACAAAAAGCCCAGCTACGAGCGCGATGCTGGCGCAGGTGACTGCATACATTGCCGGCGCGATGAGGGAGCCTGTCGCCTTTAGCAACTGAGTAACAATCAGCGGGGTCAAGCCGGTGAATACTGCAGTTGCCAGATTCAATGAGAGAGCCACCCCGCTGAAACGAATCTGAGTCGGAAAAAGGTCGGCAAGAAGATAGCCGAATGTACCGTTGACAAAGCCACCGACAATACCGAGCACGAGGAACATCGTAACGACGGAGATGCTGTGAGAAATCAGCCCCTCGTACAAAGGGATGCTCCCAAGAAGGATGACGACTGTGCCGACCCGGTGAATCAAGCGGGCAGGAACCGTATCGCTCAACCACGCGAAAAAGAACAACGACACAGCCATGGCCGCGATGCCTACGTTCTGCGCAATGCTGAGGCTGTCCGCGCTGTAGTGGAGCACGCGCGAAAAGTACGACGGCAGCACGACGAAAAGCAGGCTGTTGGAGCCGTTCACAATTGCAGCAACGCCAACGGCTACGGCAATTTGAGTGGGATGAGAACGCAGAAGCTGCCTGAACGGACGCTTTGCGACATGGCTTCGCATCTTCTGGAATTCCTGCGACTCCTCCAATGAAGTGCGAACCCAATACGAAGCGAAGCCAATTACACCGCCGAGGCCAAACGCGATTCGCCAACCGTATGCGTCGACTTCCGCCGCCGGGAGCACCGAATGAATGACGAGGCTGACGATTGTCGCCACCAATATGCCCGCAATGGCGCAGAAAATGACCACGCCTGTTACGAACCCGCCACGCCTCGGGACCTCTTCCACCACATAGGTGATTGCGCATGGCAATTCGCCGGCGAGGAAAAAGCCCTGCGAGAATCGAAAAATAATGAGCAGGATTGGCGCTGCCATCCCGATAGAGGCATAGCCAGGAGTCAGACCAACCGCAATCGTCGAAATCGACATTGCGAAGACCGAAACCAGAAGGACGCCTCGTCGACCGAATCGGTCACCGAGGCTGCTAAGTACAATGCCCCCAAGCGGCCTGGATGCGTATCCGACAGCGAACACACCGAACGCACTGATGAGGGAGATGAGCGGGTCGTTGCCAGGGAAGAACTGGCGCGAAATTTCCGCTGCGAAAACGCCGTAGATGATGAAATCGTACATCTCTAACGAGCCACCGAGGCTCGCCAGAATGACCGTCTTCCAACTACGCCTGCTTGGGGCTTCGCTGACCTTCGTTACTGCGGGGGCTGCTGACGTCATTGTCTTCTCCATTTCGGTCGCGTCCACGCTCTCTGGTCGGCATGGTGGCAAGTTAAGCGGTCGGGACTGCGAGGTTCACCGCATTTGCGACAGACATCCGGCTGTAGAGTCGTCCATCGCAGAAACCCGGTTAGTCGAGAATTCTTCCCGGATTGAGAATGCCCTTCGGGTCGAGCGCCTTCTTGATACGACGCATTACCTCTATTTCCTCCTCGCTGCGACAAACCGTGAGGAATGGCTTCTTGAGGCGGCCAACTCCGTGTTCCGCACTGATAGTTCCCGCCCGACCGCGAAGCGCCTCGAACACAAACGGTTCGAGTTGCTCGTATTCATGCTCGTCGAGTGGGCCGCTCAGAAGGTGCAGGTTGTTGTCGCCAAGGTGACCCAACCAGAGATGGCTGGCGTTGGGGAACTTCGCTTTGAGCTCGCTTTCGATGGATTCCAGGAAGCTCGCGGTTTGTGCCCACGGCAAGCCCACATCCATGGTGATGGCTCGCTTGATATGGGTCAGGACTTCAGGGATAGATTCGCGAATGCGCCAGAGCTTCATTGCGTGCGACAAGTTGGATGCCTGAACGCAGTCCGTGATTTCGCCTTCGTCTAGCGCCGCGCCGAGGGCATCTTGCAGTCGCTCATCCATCGATTCGCCCGGCATGCCAGCCGCCTCGATAAGAACGTACCAGACCGGTTTGCCCGCGAGCGGTCGCGGCGTGTCCGTCAGCTTGCACGCCATGTCGACATAGTCGGCCGACATGAATTCGAATGCGCAGAGTGCGTCACCGACCCGACGGCGGAGGTTGCGCAGCAAGACCGGGAGACGCTCGAACGAATCCGCCGCGACCATTGCCGTGGAGGGCGTACCCATGGGAGGGCGCAACCGCAGCGTCAAGCGAGTGATGATGCCGAGGGTTCCCTCGGAACCGACGAAAACGTTTCGCGGGTCGAGGCCCGTGCTGTTTTTGACCAGTCCCTTGAGCGACGAAACAATCGTTCCGTCAGCAAGAACGACTTCGACGCCCAGCACAGAGTCGCGCATGGTGCCGTATTTGAGCACACGAATGCCGCCTGCATTCGTGGACGCATTGCCGCCAACCTGGCAACTCCCACGCGCGCCTAGGTCGACCGCAAACATCCAGTCGCAGGCTGCTGCTGCTTCCTGGACAGACTGAAGCGTGGCGCCGGCCTGGACAAGCATGATGCCCTCGAGCTCGTCGATTTGTTCAACCTTGTTCATGCGCTCAAGATTGATAACGACGTCGCCCTCATCGGGCACACCGCCGCCGGCTACGCCCGTCAACCCGCCTTGCACAGTGACGGGTCGGCCGTCTCGATGACAAGTTTTGAGGATTTGCGAGACTTCTTCCGTGCTTGTTGGCCGATACACAATCGCAGGGCGACCGATGGTCAAACCGCTCCAGTCTCCGAGGAAGCGGTCCTGGATGTCCGCTCCTTGCAGCCCGGCACTTTCCAACGCAGGCGAAAGCGATGTTGTTTCCATGATGCTTTCCTTTTCTCAGGCGGTCACAGCACTGGTAACGGGCGTCGACGTTGACGAGCCGAATTTGTGAGCCTCGTCGACACCACCAAAACGTTCGATGAGCGCCGCCTGGTCTTCCTTCGCCATTCTGTCGACTTCGTGCGGGTCGCAGATGGCCGTCAACTCGCGGTGCATTTGCTGACGAACATCTTCGTATGCCGGGTCTTCGCCTAGGTCGCGGAGTTCTTCCGGGTCGGTTTCCAGGTCAAACAGTTCCGGACGGAATCCGATGTAGTAGTGATACTTCCAGCGCCCCTTACGGACCATGAACCCTGCGCTGTTACTTCCAGCGGCATGGTACTCACTCAGAATGACGCGGTCCTTCTGCGGCGCGCTCGATGCGAGTTCGAGAAGTGATTGACCCGGACGCTCGCCCATTTCGCCTGCCGGATCGACCGAGGCGCCCTCCAGGATTGTGGGGAATAGGTCTAGGAGGTCAACGCTCGTCTCGTTGACAGACACAGGAACGCCTGGGCCATTCACAATCATCGGTACCTTCACGCTTTCTTCGTAGAGCGTAGACTTGCCCCACACGCCGCGCGCGCCGAGATTATCGCCGTGGTCCGACGTATAGATAATCGTGGTGTCGTCTGCGAGGGACGAACCGTTAATCGCCTGGACAATTTGGCCAACGTTGTCGTCAAGCCAGGAGACCAGCCCGTAGTATGCGGAGAAGGCGCGCAGACGCTCGTCGTTGTCTGCGAACCGCTGCTCACCACCCATGAAATCGGCATACTCCTGCACCCATGGATGACGAACATAGCCGCTGTTCGGATGCAACTTCGGCTCGGGCATCGTCTCTGGCGGGTACATGTTGAAGAACTTCTCGGCGACCACGAAGGGGAAATGCGGCGCCACGAGTCCGACGTAAAGCACAAATGGCTTGTCGGACTCGTCTTCAGCAGCGTCCTTCAGCCACTGGACGGCGCGAGCGGTGACATCGCGGTCGTACTCGGTGTATGACGACTCGCCAGGACCGATTCGTTCCCCAAGCATGCGAGGACCATCGTGGCGCGGCTTGAACGGGTCGCGAATGGAGCCCCAGACCATTCCGTGACCGCCAACGACGTGCATTGGAACGTGTTCCTTGTCGAACCCAGCAGGGTCCTCCTCGGCGCGATAGTGCAGTTTCCCGATGCTTTCCACGCGAATGCCATGGTCTTGAAGGACATTTCCCCAACCTCGCTGAGCGCCGAAATACGGCATCGCGTTGTCCCAGTGCCGAATCTGATGTACGCGCAAGCCGGTCGCGAACGCGGCTCGGGCTGGCACGCAAATGGGGCTTGGCGTGTAGGCGTTCCGGAATCGGGTACCGCGACTCGCCAAGGCATCGAAATTCGGGGTTTTTACAAAAGGATGTCCCGAGCAGCCCATAATCCGCGGGTCGTGTTCGTCGGACATGATGACAACAACGTTTCGCCTAGCCATTTTTCGTCTCCACTTACGTATTCACGTTTAAGGAGAAGGTCGCTTAGGCGGCACATCAAATCCAATACTGAATTTGGCTGACTAGGTATCAGTTTTTTTGTATACCTCGCGCACGCGGCATAAAATCAATGAAATCAATCAGTTGCGTTAGACGCGGCGACGATTGCGCTTCGGCGACATAGCGAAGCAATCGGGAAAGTACCTATCTGTCTTCAGCGCGACAGTCCAAGGCATCAGACCGCTCGCCCCTCGAGTCGGCCCTTGGCAACCAAGACCCGCACTGTCTGAGCCAATTGGTCCTTCACCGCTGCAGCAGCTGGGGTAAGTGCCCTATCGCTGAGCCAGACAATTGCCTGCACCCGGGTGACAGGCAGGGCGTCGATTGCGCGCCGTGCGAGTGCGCCCGTGGCAACAGCCTCGTGACAGAGGTTGCTCGGTAAGACCGCGTACGCCAGCCCTTCTTTGACAACCCCGATAAGCATTCCGGTGCTATTCAGCTCGTATCGGATGTCCAGCGTCAATCCTGCGTTTGCGGCAACTCGCTCAATCACCTTGCGCGCATCGTACGCCCGGTCTGGAGCTGCGAGAGGCAATCCGGCGACATCGGCGAACGGAACCAATGAGGGTTTGTCGCGCATGAGTTCCGAGGCGCCGAAGAGCATGAACGGCTCTTCCAACACCGATACAGAGCTCATCCCTGGAATCTCAGCGGCGTTCGGCATGAGCGCCAGTTCGGCTACGCCGGCCTCCAATTGCATCTGAATTTCATGCGACAACGCATCGGTGACGTGCAGGTCCACAAGCGGGTATCTTTCGGCCATCGAACGGAGTAGGGGCGGAGCAACAATGGCGGCAATCGCGCCTCCAATGCATAGCCGTACTTTCCCAACGGGTGAGTCTTCCGTCTGATTCACGTCGCGCTTCAGATTATCGAAACCGGAAATCAGTTCAAGAGCGCGGGCATACAGTCGCTCACCAGCTTCTGAGAGTTCAACCCCTTTTGCATGTCGTTCGAACAAGCGCACACCGAGCTCACTCTCAAGAGCGGCGATATGCGTGCTTAGCGCGGGCTGCGCGACACCTAGGGACTGCGCTGCGTGGGTAATGCTGCGTGTACGAGCAATCTCTACGAAGTACCTAAGCTGGCGGAGCGTCATGGCAAATCACCGGCCGATTGTGGAGATTTTTGGTGAGAAAGCTGCGCATGTCGCTCCGAATGCTACCGCAACGGGCTATGCGAAAAGGAAATATGCGCAGCTGGTAAAGGCACAATCTCCGAGACCATTGGAGCAGCCCTGTTGACTCATCACCGATGATACGCATTTTCTACCGATAGTCGCCACTGTTTGGGACGGTCGCCAAGATGAGGGCTTCCCTGAAGTCGACGCTCACATACGGTAGCTCGACTCCGGGGTCGATTTAAACCGTTCTCGCAAACCATGAGAAGAACTGTAGCTCATGTCCGTCATGTCCGGAGTGAACAAACGCCGGTGCTAATGGCCAACTCCTGTCGAGGAACGGCATCTTGCCGTTATCTCCTCAACGTCACAGCTGACCGCTATTACGGTGTACTTGTGAGCTCTGAAACAGAATATTTCGGCACGGTATCCGGCGGGTTGTCGGCGTAGTTCTCTGTCGTGGGCGTATTTGTTTTATCGGAAGGCTGTGCGGTCCTGTTGAATGAGGTACGGTCAAACGTAGAGCGGTTCCGCAACAGCGTGCCGAACAACTCTGATGATGATTCGACGACTATGAAGAGCCTGCTCGATGAGGACCATAAAGTATGTTTGTGCGTCGAACAGCACGAAAATCGATGGAAGGCTCGACGAGAACACAGCCTGGTTCGAGTTCCATCAGGTTGCCCATCTTTTCGGTATGAGTCTCGAACAGGCCGCCAAGTTACTCCGGCAAGCGGGCGCGACCGGCGACATTGAGGCTGCAAAAGACGTCAGGTCGTCCGACCGCTGCCAATGCCTGTTGAGTCATCGGGCAGTTGTCGCGGTCGGATACCAGGCCAACTATGGTCGAGCAACAGCCTTCCGTCACTGGTGCGCATCGCGACGGTCAACAATACAGCGCCAGTGGTAAGAATTTTCCACATGCTTTCTCCTGCCTGTGACGACCTCATGCGGAGGTCTGCAACACGCGGGAGCGTACATCGCTGCGCGGTCCACGCCAGCAATACCGCTGACGTATTATTTCTGCCGTCAGCGCTGCCTCAGGCTATGCAGCCGTCGCCGACTGACATGCCTGCGACGCTCTCTTCGAAATCAATGAATCGGCATTGACCGGTCGAGGGTCTCCGCATGGCATACCAACACTGTAGCCCGCGTGCACACGAATTCCCGACAGCGCGCATTCACCATCCGATGGCGCTCCGTCAGCTTCCAGCGCTGCTCTGTATAGCAGCAGCGGCCGGACTCACGCCACGTGACCACAATTGAGCCTGTGTCCGGCCGCTCCATTACCCGCACTGCGGGAGGGCATTCTGGCTCCGCCGCTGGACCACGCGTTCATCGGCTGCGCTGCACGGCACAACAGCGACCTCTGCCTGCCCCTCTGGCGCCGAGCTTCTGACCGCGTCGCTTTCGACGGCCTTGCGACGGCTCGCTCTTCGCTTCTCTAGCATGGTGCCGCGGCAGTCGGGCGCTGCGCAGTGACACCTGAAGCGCTCCCTGAGTTCGACGGTATAGCGGCCTTCGACGGTTAGCGCGTAGTCGATGGTCAGCTCTTGACCGGGCTCGATATCGCGCAACGCGCGGATAAACACCCGCCCGTCCATGACTTCGGCTTCGCAGTTAGGCGTGCACGCGTGGTTAAGCCATCGTGCGTTATTGCCGCCTTCGCCGCCATCGATGACGGTGCCATCGCCCACGTCGAAATAAAAGGTATGGTCCGAACCCGAGGTGTCGGTGGCGCAGCGGCGCAGCACTTCGCGCCAGGTGATACGCGCACCCTTGTATTCGCAGATGAGTTCGGCCGCGGCGATGACGCGGTTGGCGAACAGCCCGCGTCCATGCACCGGGGAACGCCGTGTGACGAAACGGGGGCGGGGATTTCGGACAGTCTGGGTCACGTCGTCAGTGCCATGCGGAAGTGATTGGGTTTTCTCGTGCGGTGTCCGATGGTGGCGAAGCCATTAGCACTACAGCCGTAGTTATTTTTTCCTATAGTAAGTTAGTACTACTACTTGGTATAGGACTATGAAAGAGATCGCGAAAGCGTGGGAACATGAAATCGATCTGTTGCATGAAAGACTGGCTGACCTGT
>NZ_PNXY01000034.1 GCF_002879865.1 Paraburkholderia rhynchosiae | reverse complement strand
CAAGCATGATCACCCGCCCGGGCCTACGGTCATGTGGCGCGGCTTCCTGGTGCTCCACGAAATCACGGAGATGTACCGGATCTTTAGCCAGGACGGGTGATTCACATCACGAGATGTGGGTAATCCTGAGCTTTTAACCAGGGCACCCGGTAATGCGTGACCTGTCAGGAAAATGATCGCGGAAACGGACGCTCGGAAATAGCAGCAAACGGGAAGTTCAGAACACGGTTTCTGGAAAATATCGGGACTCGTGGCCGGAGGCGTAGACGCACGTCAGAGGAAATCGTCCTGGCGGGCGAGCTCGGCGAGGCCTTGCGTCAGAAAATCCAGCAAGGCACGGAACAGCTTCGGATTGTTGTGATCCGCCGGGCGCAGCACCTTGATCCAGAAGTCCGGCAGCTCGAAGCCTGCGAGGATCTGCACGAGTTCACCTTGTCTGACACTCGCCTTCGCGCGGTAACGCGGCAGCACCGCAATGCCGAGACCGTCCACGGTAGCGCGATGCATCGCGTCGATGTCGTTGGTCGAGAACGCACTGTTCACCGCCACGTCGATGCGGCCCGAGCCATGTTCGTCGAAAGTCCATGTCCGGACCGGGCTGAGATACGAATAGAGCAGGCATTGATGCGCGGGCAACTCGGATGGATGAACCGGCTCGCCGCATTTCTCCAGATACGCCGGCGACGCATAGACGAGCCGTTTGAACGGGCACAGCGGAAATTCCTCGACGCCGTCGTAGGCAACCGGCAGACCCGTGATCACGAAATCGAAACCTTCGAGCAGGGGATCGACCGGCCGGTTCCTCAATTGCAACTCGATGTCGACTTTCGGATGAGCACGGAAAAAGTCGTTCAGCAGTTTGCCGAGAAAATGATTCGTGAACGACGACGGCGCCTTGATCCGCAATCTGCCCGTGAGCCCCGGGCCATCGTCGACGGGGCCGCTCATCAGGCGTTCATAGGAGGCGAGGAAATCGCGCGCCAGTGCAACCGTCTCCCGCCCGCTTGAGGTCAGATGCAAGCTGCGCGTGGTGCGTTGAAACAGCAGCGTGTTCAGTTCTTTTTCAAGCGCACCGACCCGTTTGGTAACCACCGAGCCCGCCACGTTCAACCGCAGCGCCGCGCCGGAGAAGCTACCGATCTCCGCCACTGCGAGAAATGCTCGTACGTTCTCTACGCTGTCCATATGTTGTAATCGCTTCCGATAGTTTTCGCTATTCAACAGCCTTGCGCGAGCTCAGTTGATCATGCTTTTCGACGTCACAAGTATAACGATCGGTTGCGATTCGCCCCGGACTGAACCCGCACGCCGTCAACGACTTCACAGTGAGTGCCGCCGAGGGATTGCGCACAGTTGATCGGTCTTGAAGTCCGGCGCCAAACGGCCGGTGAGCCACATCAATTCAACATTGCGTTGGCATTCACGTTCCAGGCGGCGGCTCGACTGGATCCGGTTCAGGTAGCCTTAGATATAGATCTTCAGCAGCACGCCCGGATGATATGACGGGCGACCTGTAGTCGATGGCATCGCTCCATCGAAGCCCAGTGATTCAAGGTCAAGCTCTTCAACGAACGCCTCGATGATTCTGACCGGATTGTCCTCGGCGACAAACTCATCGAGGCACTCTGGAAGCAGCGTCACCTGCTTGCGATCTTCACCTTCTATGAATCGCTTCATCCGGTCACCCAAGCTGAATGACTTAATCCAGTTTAGGCGATCGGGTGAGAGAATGTTGGACCAAGAACTTTGGGCGAAAAACTCGTGAACCTGTACCTGATCTATACGCGGAGTAACCTGATCCTTTTGTCGCGACGGGAATACGAGTCCTGGCAACAAATTCAAGAAGACATTGACGACTACATGACCTCCTTGGGACCTTGGTCAGCAGAGGAAACCGTCGAATACCTACGGGAAGAGCATCCTGATCTTTCCCCGGATGCGGCTGAGCAGATGCGCTCGTTCCTTTCGAAGGGCGAATCGACTGTCTCCCTTCGATTTGCTCACAACGGTGGCTGGTTTGGTAGCCAGTCTTTCGGCGCTCCAAACTGATACGTTTTCACACAGCCTCGACCCACTCCGGACGCTGAACGAGGCACTATCCCAACGGCGGTTTTCAAGGCATAGCGGCCATCGCCCGCTTTGCTGTGGCCGATGAGCCCGTCGAACGGATCGACTAGGCTTCCTGTATCTTCTGCATGGGGTGCAGCTGGTCAGAAGTTCTAATCCTCTCGCCCCGACCAGACTAGATAAGGGTCTCCGGGTTTCGTCCGAGAGCTTTTTTCTATTTCTGGGCCAAGACCCCCACAGACTGAAGCCACCACGCATGGACGATTGCCACGGATCACGCCAACCGCTGATAATGCCTACGCCAAAAGGCAAACAACAAAAGACAAGCTGGGCCAAGATGAGCAACAACGATAGTGGGACAACCGCATTGGGGTTTCTGGTGATTGCTGCGGGCGTGGCCTACGCCGGGCACAGCAGATGGTTCTATCAGACTGGCCAGCAATGGTTCGATAGCTGTTGGTCATCCATCAATTCCAAGGCCCCCGCATCATCTGCGGCAGAGGCCATCGCGTGGGTGCAGTGCGAGCCGCAGACAAAGACCGCATTGTGCGACAACGCCTGAGATTAAGGCGCTTGAGTCCGCCTGTCCGAGCAACTTCACGGATATACCGCTGGCGGGCGTGCAAATCATGGCTGTGGATATGATCCAGAAGGATGGCGGGCCGCAATGGTTTGACAAGTTTCTGCCCCCGGATCGGATGATCGTGCGGACTTTCAATAAGCGCTGGCCGACCTGTGCGACCACTCGAGCCGCCAGCGGCTTTCCCAAGCTGGTCCAAAAGGGCGATAGCTGGGATTGGGCGGGACCATGCAAGCCGTGTGAAGCTGAAAAAGGCGGTGATGGGCAAATAGCGCAAGGCCGCCGTTGCAATCAATTGCAATTCGCGCTGCCGTAAAATCGTCGCGTTGTTACCTTCGGAGACGGGCAATGCCGATACGACTTTCGGTAGATACGTGCGTCTGGCTCGATCTTGGGAAGGACTATCGCGAGCAGCCCGTTATCGCTGCGGTCGAAGACTTGGTCAGCAGCGGTGACTTTGAGTTGATTGTCCCTCAACTTGTACTTGATGAGTTCGACCGTAACAAGGCCCGTATCATTGAAAAGCCCGACGCGGCCTTCAATCAGGCAGGCAGTCAACCGCTTCGGCGACGATGCAAGTGACCTGCCTTGGAATTTTCGGACCAGCTGAAACTTGAGAGAATGGCTTCCGAGGAGAAAGGAAGTCGTGACAAAGAGGCGGCTTACCGACGAGCAGATGGTCACGATCCTGCGTGAGGCAGACAAGGCGCCGGTCGCCGAGGTCGCAAAGAAGCATAGGATCAGCGAGCAGACGATCTACAACTGGCGCCAGCATTTCGGCGGGCTCGAAGCCGCCGACGTGAAGCGGCTCAAGCAGTTGGAGCAGGAGAACGCCAGAGTGAAGAAGATGCTGGCGGACCGGGTTCTCGAGCTGGACGTAATGAAAGAGATCGACGGAAAAAAATGTATGGTCCGCCCCGGTTTTGCAAGCGAGCCCTGTGCGACGAAGCAGTTTGCGTAAATGTATCCGGCCTCTCGCGAGTCAGCCGCTTTTGACGGCAAGGCCTTGATGGAATATGCGCGCCGGTTCCCAATAAGTGGCTCGGCCCCGAAGGCCGTTTTTTTGCCCCGGGTTTACCGAACGCGGTTGCACAGTTTCGTCATCAGGTATCAGCTTGCAAACTTGGAAGGGTAAAGTCCCACCAATGACTGTGTCCGAGAAAACCGTGGCGAACAGCAAGCCGGGAGTTTGGCCATCGTCGGCATTCCACGAAATGTAGTGGACGGGCGTTCTGCTGTCGTCGGTAAAGTGCGAGCGCCATGGTTGTGTCACAGCCCAATCGAACCATGAAGCGGCAGCGCTGTTCATTTTGCGTGTTGCCTCATGCAATGAAGAATCCGGAATCGACTATGAAGGATTGCCCTGTGATAAATCGACCGGACGGACCGAGCAAGGGCAACAACAGTGCAACGATGTCCTCCGGTTTCATCAGGCCGAGCGGGTAGCGCTCAGGGACCGCGCCGGGCCCCGATGGGGGTGCCGACATCCGCGCGGTGTCCTCAGTGATCATTGGGCCCGGCAAGATGCAGTTGACGGTGATTCCGTCTTTCGCATGATCGAGCGCGATGTTCTTCGATAACATATTTACCGCTGCCTTTGACGCCGAATAGCCGGCGTTGCCGATAAGAACCGGTACTTGCGAACCTATCGTTGTCACATTAACGATCCGCCGGGTTTTCCGGCCGCGAGCATCAGCTTGATGGCTTCGCGGCACGCCAGAAAAACAGGTAACGCGTTCTGGTCGAAATGTTGCTGCCAATGCGAGACGCTTGCGTCAGGCAACGTCGCGCGGCCAAGAAACGTGTGTGCATTGATTAACGCGTCGAGGCGGCCGTTGCGTTCACGGATTTTCGCAAAAGCGGAAGCTACGGCAGACTCGCTTGTGACATCGGTATGGATTGCGCAGACGTTCCCCCCCGCCTCTTGGGCGGCACTGACGACAGCGTTCAGTTTCTGCGCGTCATCTGCGACTGCGACGACCTGTGCACCAAGGCTCGCCAGTAGCATGGTCGCAGCTCGTCCGAAGCCCGTCGCTGCGCCGACGACGGCGACGCTCTGACCGTCAACGCCGAACAGATCTTTCAGTATTTCGCTGGAAGCGCTTTTTATCATCTCGAATCTCGTGCTGGGAGTTAATTTGTATTCATCGAGCTAGCGGTCGCCAAGCACGCCACAGAAGCTCAGTGACCGATTCAAGCCAGGCATTGCGTTCGTTTTCGTCAAGTTCCGTCCCGCGCGACAGCGGTAGTGACCCACCGAAGGCAAGGCACGCGAGTCCAAGCGCAGCAATCTCCGGAGCCGGGACGCACAGCCAACCCTCTTCAGTCGCCTGTTTTAACAGCACGGCAAGCGAAGCACGAAAGTCGTCGGAGTGGGTTTGCCAGTACTGAGCCAACTCAGGAAAGCGAGGCAACTCAGCGACCACAACGCGCAGCACTGCAACGTAGCCCGGCGCTGTCACGAGTTCGTGGCATCGGTGCACCAGATTCGCTAGTCGCTGCCGCCCGCCGCCGCCGGACCGGAATTCGTCGGCGTAGAGAGCCAGACGCACGTCGGCAATCTCCCGCCGTACTACTTCCTTGAACAGCTCTTCCTTATTCCCGAAGCGCCGATAGAACGATGTTTTTCCCGCCTGTGCGGCGGTAGCGATCGCTTCGATGCTTGCCCCCTCGTATCCGTGCGCGAGGAACATCCCAAGCGCAACGTCGAGATAATGTTCGTGCAGCTCGCCCGTCAAGCTCTGCGAAGGACGACCGGTCCGCCTACGCGCCGCAGCGGACATTTCTGGAGAACCGCTTTTCGTCGTCAATCCTGTCCCCTCAACATTGCGATTTCACCGGCCATTGATCTGATATTCGTTCGTATATACGAATTTTGTACATATAGGTAAACCACCAATGTGGTCGTTGTCAAAAGAACGATACCGTATCGTTTCGTTACGGTAATCACTCGGCTGCGCGGATAAGCGCTTCCAGAATTTCGAAGGGGAGCATCAAGTGAAACGTTCGGAGACACGGATGGAGACGCCTGCTCATGTTCCGCCAGAGCGGGTGGTCGACTGGGACTTTTATCGGCCTCCCGGCGGTGAGGAGAATCTCAATCTCGCGTGGGAAAAGTTGCACGAGGGGCCGGACATCGTCTGGACCCCTCACAACGGCGGCCACTGGATCGTCACCCGCGCGGAAGACATCGAGTTTGTCCAGCGCAACCATGATCCGTTTTCGATGACAGAGGTTGTACTTCCAGCCACCTCGAAGCCGATGCGGCTTCTGCCGCTTGAAGCCGACCCGCCCGAGCACGCCGAATATCGAAAGATCATTAGCGGCCACTTTATGCCGAAACCGGTCAAGGAACTCGAGGTCGATATACGGGAACTCGCGGTTGACCTGATCGAAGGCTTCAAGGCGCGCGGTGAGTGTGAATTCGTCGCCGATTTTGCGCTGAAACTGCCGATCCAGCTTTTCATGAAAATTGTCGATCTGCCGCTTTCGGATCTGGACAGATTGCTGGAATGGACTGAGCAGACAGTGCGTCCCAAAGACGAACATGCGACGGCATGGGCGTTCAGAATGACGAGCGAGTACCTGGACGACGTCATCAGGCAGCGTCGAGTAAGGCCTGGTGATGATCTCGTTGGCGCGATCGTGCACGCTAAGGTGTTCGGCCGCGATATCAGCGATGCGGAGATGCGCGGCGTCCTGTTCAACGTCCTTTTCGGCGGGCTCGATACCGTGACCTCCACGATGGGCTTCGCCGCAAACTTCCTCGCGCATAACCCTGCCCATCGCAAGCAGTTGTCCAAACAGCCAGAGCTTATTCCGAAGGCGGTGGAGGAATTCCTGAGGGTGTTTGCGCCTTCCAGCACCGGAAGACTGGTGATGCGCGACTACGAATACAAGGGCGTGCAATTCAGGAAGGGTGACCGTGTCTATGTCCGGCCGTTGCTTCACGGAATGGACGAACGACGTTATACGGACCCCCTTGCGGTGAAATTCGACCGTACCTCGAACATCCATGCTGCATTCGGTAATGGTCCACACCGTTGTCCCGGTGCAAATCTCGCTCGGAGCGAATTGCGGATTTTCCTCGAGGAATGGTTCCGGCGCATACCAGAATTCGAACCGCAGCCGGACCATGCGCCTCGCTTCCATGCAGGTATGGTGAATTGCGTGATCACCGTTCCGTTGAAATGGCGTGCGCCGGTTGCCGCCTGAATCTCACTACAGGGATCCTATGAACACACTGGAAACGATCGCTACACGGCTGGCGAATACCTTTGGCCTGGAAGGCAAGACTGCCGTCGTGACAGGGGCAGCGTCCGGCCTCGGACGCACGACCGCCATGCTGTTTGCGGAACTGGGCGCCAATGTGGTGATCGCCGATCTGAATCTCGAAGCGGCGGAGATCACCGCTCAAGCAATCGCTGCACAGTGCGGCAGCGCGATTGCCGTGCACGCTGACGTGTCGGACGAGGCATCTGTAACGCAGCTGTTCGAACGTATCAGCACTCGTTTCAACGGCGTCGACATCCTCGTGAACAATGCCGCAGACCGATCCAAGGCGGAATTCTTCGACATGAGTGTTGCGCAATGGGACCGCATGCAAAACGTCACGCTTCGCGGTTCATTCCTTTGCTCCCGCGAAGCCATAAGGCGGATGCGCTCATCGGGCAATGGAGGGTCGATTGTCAATGTCTCGACGGTTGGCTCTGTTCGCACCACCCTATGGGGCGTGAACGCGCACTATGATGCCGCGAAGAGTGGTGTCGACAGCTTGACACGTACGCTTGCCGGTGAATTCGCCGCTGACAACATCCGTGTCAATTCGGTTCTTCCAGGCGGTATGTGCACCGAAGGTGGACAGAACATCAGCCATTCCTTCAACATTCGTGGACCTATGATCGGGCAACACCGCATTCCGCTTGGACGCATCGCGGATCCGCTTGAAGTCGCAAATGCCATTCTCTTTCTGGCGAGTCCCGCTTCAAGCTATGTGACCGGACAGCTGCTTGCAGTCGATGGCGGCTTTATGGTGAGCTGACGGGCTATGAACAGGGTGAGTGCAATTCCCTATCATAAGAATTGACGGTATGAAATTTCCGACGTTTATACCGAAAGCGCTATAAGCGACTTTTTCCCAACTACCGCTAGAGATCCCGTGAGCGAAATGCCTGATCGAACTGCCGGGCTCGCTGCACCTCGTCGCTGTGCAGATAGGTCGAAGTCGTCGAGATCGAAGCGTGCCTCAAGTTGTCCCGCACCATGATCAGTTCTGCGCCACGCGCGAGCGCGTGCGACGCATGCGTGTGCCGCATCCAATGCGGGCTCGCGCGCCGCAGCTTCTCTGCGGTCGCCGGTCGTTCGTCCTGGATCGCATCGGCCGCCAGCACGAAGAACCGTCGCATCACGCGCCAGAGCCGTGTGCTTTCGATGTGCGCATCATCGTCCTCGAGACTCACAACAAGCGGCGTCGCCGGGCTCCAGCGTTCCGGCGTGACTGGTAGGCCGCGCTGCAGAAGATATTGATCCAGCGCGGTTCGGGCCAGCGACGGCAGCGTGCAACGCAGTGCGAAGTGACGCCGCCGGCGATCTGATCGTCGACAACTACGCGACATACAAGCATCCGAGGGTCAGGGCGTGGCTGACCAGGCATACGCGCTACCCCATGCACTTCACGCCGACCTACTCAAGCTGGCTGAACCAGGTTGAACGCTGGTTTGGCCTGATTACGCAGCAGGCGATCCGGCGAGGGTTGTTCAAGAACGTGCGCCAACTCGTTACCAGCATTGAGCGGTATATCGAACAGTACAACCAGCACGGCCGGCCGTTCGTATGGACCGCGACTGCCGATTCAATTCTCCAGAAAGTGGCTCGGCTATGCAAAGTTATTTCTGCGACGGAACACTAGCATTTCTTTTACCACGGGTGAACGCAGTGCGAGTCTCATCGAGGTCATTCGGTATTATGCTTCCCGTCGAGCGGCTTCCCGTTGCGTATCGGACAGCGGTCATCATCGATGCACCACCCTACGCTGCCCGCGACGTCATTGGCAATCCTCCGTTCGTAGCGGCGGTGGCTGGACAACAGTAAAAAGCCCTTTCAGCGCCGCCGCAAACGACTGACTAAGCGAAGCATCGTTACATGTGGCCGCAGCATCTTCGCAGTACCTGACCAGATCCGGGGTGATGACGGCGCCAAACTCCGCAGCCATGACAAACCGGATAGCGGCGAGGCGGCAATGACCAAAGCGAATGCTTCGATCCAGCAGCCTTAGAGCGGCAGCCCTAGCCCCAACGCCCGCTTGCAGCGTGTTACCACAGCTGATTCCCAGCTTGATCGCCCGCGTCATATCGCGAACGTGCTGCCTTGACATTGCAATACCCTTATATACTCCGCGGGACGCGCTACGCCTGCATGCCGCCGTCGACAGCGAGTGATTGGCCCGTAACGAAGCGAGCGCGAGACGAGAGCAAGAACAGCGCAGCGTCGGCAATGTCGCGCGCCTCGCCCATAGTCCGCAACGGAATCCCCTTGGTGATCGCTGCAACGGCTTCCGGCGTCAGTTCATTGTCGATAGCATGTTGCCCCAAGCCGGCTCGGATCCATCCGGGTCCCACGCAGTTCGCTCGTACGCCATTGCGCCCCTCCTCCTTGGCAACGCCGCGCATCAACATCTCGATAGCGGCTTTGGGTGCGGCGGACTGTATATCCCTGACCGGCACACGCTCCACCGCTGCGGTGATGACTGCGAGATAAGCGCCGCGAGCTTTTCGTACATGCGGCAGCGTGGCATGAACTAGGTTGAAGCAGCCGTTGACGTCGACTGCTATAACTTTCGCCCAGTTCGACGGGTCAATGTCGCCAATCAATTCCATGTGGAGACCAGGCCCAGAAGCATAGACGACGGAGTGTAAAACCGAATGGCGCGATGCCACATCATTGACGAAGCGAGACACGTCTTCGGAATTCTCGATTGCGAGCGCCGCGATCTCCGCCTTTCGTCCCATTGCTGTGATCTGCCGTGCCACCTCCTCTGCAGCCTTTTTATTTCGACCGTACGTGAGGACAACATCGCTGCCCGCACGTGCCAGTGTGAGGGCAATCTCGCGGCCGATACCGCCACTTCCCCCAGTAACGATTGACACTCCTTCTTTGAATCGCGGCTCGTCGGCAAGCCAACTGGTTCCCGCTTCCATACTCCGCTCCAATCGATTGAGTTGCTCGAACTTTAAAAAAGCTACATACCCTCTGATGCGCATTCACACATTGTACGCTAGCATATCATCTTATGAAATGAACTCGCATGAAGGTGGTGCGAGTACTGACGGCCCGGATTAATAACGCTTGCAATGTGGAGCAAGCCTCTGAGTGATCGGCGTTCGGTCAATTTGAGTGGGAATCCCACGGCGCCAATTGCGTATAGAACATGAGATCGGAAAGCTCGTATGGGTCGATCTCGCGGTTCAACGCGTCGAGCAGTAGTTGGCGGTCACTCCCATGCCCGTCCAATTCTTGCGCGATGCGGCGTCCTATCATATCTTTGGCAATCTCAAAGGCGCGGGCGCGCAATTGAGTCAACGACAAGTCGCGCGCCGCCGCGGGGTTTGCAGCGAGGAAATCAAAACGACGCTCAATGTGTTCATACAACTCATCGACTCCCCGTCCCGTGGTAGCTTCCGTTGCAACGACACTGGGATACCACCCTTCCATCGTATTCCGGTCATCGCGGGAGTGGACCATCTCCTTGAGCGCGTTGACCATACGGTGGCTTCCTTCAACATCAACTTTGTTGACCACAAAGATGTCGCCGATTTCAAGGACACCGGCCTTGGACACCTGCGTTTCGTCGCCGCTTAAGGCAGTCTGCAAGAGAACAATGCATGAAGCGTGACGGATGATGTCCATCTCGCTCTGGCCTATGCCGACAGTCTCCACGATGATAATGTCCCGCCCCATTGCGTCCATGATGGTAAGAGCGTCACCTACCGCCGCCGACAGACCGCCGAGGGCACCTCGCGTCGCCATACTCCGGATGAACACGTTTGCGTCGGAGTCGTGTCGGCTCATGCGAACGCGGTCACCTAACAGGGCTCCGCCCGAGTGCGGACTAGAAGGGTCGACAGCCAAGACTCCAACTCTCTTTTCCTGTCGCCGATACTTTGCTATGAGTTGATCCAATAGCGTGCTTTTGCCCGCTCCTGGAGGACCAGTGATGCCAATAGTCCGCGCTCGGCCGCCGTAACGATAGAGTTCCTTCACAGTATCACGGACCGTTGGGTCTCGATTTTCAGCCCGCGTAATTAGCCGTGCAGCGACGCGTAGATCTCCCGACCGCACAGCGTCGACCTGTTCAGCGACGGTCATTTGTTCCAGTGCACTCATTGCACAGGCGGCAAGCATGCGCTATGCACAAACGCCAATATCTCTGGCGTAGTGGACCCCGGACCGAAAATTCCTGAGACGCCGAGCTTTCTCAACGGCTCGTGGTCATCAGGATGCACCAAGCCTCCCACCATCACTGGGACGTGGTCAACGCCGCGCGCACGCATTGCATCAATGAGCTCTTTTGCATAATGCAGGTAGGTGGCAATCGAGAAACTGATGCCGACAAGGTCCACGTCTTCCTGGATCACCGCATTGACCATGCCGTCCACAGTATTGTGCTCTCCCAGGTACACCACCTCAATGCCGTTATCCCGGAACAACTGGGCCAGCGTGCGGATTCCCTTTGTGTGCACATCGGTGCCGAGCATCCCAAGCAGGCAGCGGATTTTCCTTTCGCCGGTCATGTGTTCTCAGCTCCCGGTATAGGTAAAAGGTGATTCGATCACCCTGAACGGATCGTAAGGCAGTCCATTAGCCACACGCACGGTACCCCACACCTCGCCGATGGACGCATCAGCGATAAGCGCGTCAATCATAGCTTGGTGCGAGTTTTCTCGACGCTTGGCCACACGGTAGAGGACGTCGATTTTCCCGGCAAGCCGCCGCTGGTCACGACTGGCCTTCATTTCCTTGAACCGCTCCAGGTGGCTCACCATCATTTTCTGGTCGAAGGAAAAACGCTTGGGGGGCGGTTCGTCTTTGGGAATGAATGCATTTACGCCGACCTGTATCCGCTTCTTGTTATCCAGTTCCCGCTTCTGGTTGTAGTTGAACTCGTCCATCAATCCCTCGATGTATCCACCCTCGACAGCTTTGACCAGGCCGATAGCTTCGATCTCCTCCAACATCTTCATCGCGTCTGCTTCCACGAGGTTGGTCAGGCTCTCGATGTAGTAACTTCCTCCCAGCGGATCACCGACGCGCGCGGCACCTATTTCATGTGCCAGAATTTGCTGGGTGCGCGTAGCCAATTCCCGAGCTTCCTCAGTGGGAATGCAGACGGGTTCGTCGTATGTACAGGTTTCCACCGACTGCACCCCGCCCAGCAGTGCAGCCAGAGTCTGTACCGCGGCGCGAGAGAGGTTGTTAAGCGGCTGCTGGTAGACCAGGGAGCGACCGGAGGTATGACATGCAATGCGCAGCCTTTGCGCACGCGGATCGTTCGATCCGAAACGTTCCTTCATGGTGCGCGCCCAAATCCGTCGCAGGGCGCGAAATTTCGCTATTTCCTCAAAAAAATCTATATCCGATGGCGACACCCAAGCCATGCTTGGGCAGACCTGATCTGCCGACAAACCGCGTAGGGCCAAGTCCGTGAGCGTCTGATTGACAATGGCCATGCCTACAGCGATTTCGCCGGCTGCACCAAGGCCTCGCTCACGCATATCGTAAGCCTGCGGGCACCCCAAGGCCCAGCGAGGGCTATTCCTGACACTGTACTCAAGGCAATCCACCGTCGTGCGATGGCCTAGTTCCGCGGGAACAATCTTTTCGCTCCAGCCGGCGAGCCGAAGCTGCAGATGGTCAGGCATATGCGAGCCTTGTAGCTTCGCCATGTCCTTCCCCTGTTTCTGGGCCAGCGCCGCAACAAGCGGATACGTCATCATGGTGCTGTGCCACGCGACGTCTTGCTGCGTCACGTCGATGCCTCGCAGAAGCACCTCAACGTCGCGCACGCACGAGATAGAGCAACCCTCTTGACCAGCGTCGTTCGTCAGCGCCGGATGGTCAGCGTCGATTGCCTCCTGGCCCAAGGTATCCACGACGATGTTGATACCAGCCGTGCCCATTTGCAAAGCACGTTCAATTCCGCCGCGCGTATCTTCGGGTGCGCCGAATCCCACGATGTTGCGCAGTGTCCACATGCGGCTGCGGTACATCTGCGGATATGCACCTCGGGTATAGGGGTATTGCCCTGGATCGCCGAGATCGCGATCGTACTCAACGTTTTCGACATCCGCCGGACCGTAGCTGGCCTTCGTTTCAATGCCGCTCCACGTGGCAGTCCGGGACAGCTTGACCTCGACGTTCGCGATATTTTCTGCCAGAGACGCCGCACTGTTGCGGTCTTCAATACCCATTCACCGCTCCAAAATAAGCATTGCGCGTTGCAACGGCCGGCGCCGCCGGCTCATCGTTTTGCAGGATTGCGCCCCAGGTACGCATCTATCTCAGCCAAGTAGTGACGAATTCTCGATTCGGACTCGCTAAGCAGAGAGCCTTTGAAAGCACCACTGCGCAACCCAGCTTGAACCTGGGGCACGGTGACGGCGTCCTGAGCCAGTACGGCGCCCAACTCGACCAATTCCTTGGCGTGGACTCGTTTTGGGCGAACCGACCCATCCCATCCCGCGGGTCCGATCGCCTCAGGACCAAAGGAATTGATGTCGAAAACATGCTGTTTCGGATCACGGACCGGCAGCACCATCGTGTATACCTGATAGATGCTCTTATTCGGATCCGTTGGATGCGGTCGAAAGTTCTGGATCAACATCCCGTCTGAAAACACGTTAAGGGTGATGGTCGGAAAAATGTGGTAGTTCCAATCGTCGGTGAGTTGGTCATCGGTCAGCTTGGCAAAGTCTTCGGCATAGCCATTGCGCTCGGCCCACCTTTTGCGCGTGTCGACCATTGCCTTATGGTAGTCGCTTGCGCTCAGATGCCTGTAGTCCTCCGGGTTCCCGCCGTACAGGCCTATCATCGCTTCCAGGGCGGGGTGAACGTCCGCCCCGTCGGATACTCTGAGCCGGGAGGCGCCAAAGGTGATGATCATGCGGCTCATGCCGTTTTTATAAAGGTCGTACTGGGTTTCGGTCGTCGACGTAATAGGAACGATCTCTGGATGCGTTTGGTCCGCGTGGTAGAACTCAATGAAAGCTTCCAGCGCGGTCTTCCAGTTCGCATCCCAGTGCCATTCGATATCTTTTAGCACCCGCATTTTTTCAAGCGGATAGTTCTCGAGGTGTTCCGGAATCACATCGAGGTACTCAAGCAGCGGCACCGGCTCAGGATTCATCGTAATGAATACCAGCCCCTTCCAGGTTTCGCAAGGTACTTCGACCATGTCGGGGCGAACCGCCAGCACTTCTTTGCGGAAAACCTGCTCGTCGTGAATCTCTTTCAGGTTACCGTCCAGATTGAACTTCCAACCGTGAAAGGTGCATTGGAAATGCTCTGCGAGCCGCCCGAAATCGCGATGCACAAGTCGATTTCCGCGATGCGGGCAGACGTTGTAGAACGCCTGAACTCGATCCTTCGCTGTCCGGACAATGACGAAGGATTCCTTGCCGATGTCGTATCGGAAATAGTCACCCACCTCGGACACGTCCTGAGCGACACCTGCAAAAAGCCACACCTTCCGCCAGAGCTTGCTCCACTCGAGGTCTGCCTCTTCCTGCAAGTAGTAACGCCGCGGATCTGGCGCCTCCGTACCGTGGTCTAGATAGGGAGCTTTCCGGCCTGCCTGTCCCGAACTATCGTCTGGGTAAACGACATATCCAGTCTTAACGTCGTACGACGAATCCATGCCATGTCTCCTTTCTATGTCGTTGACCTGCCAAAAGCGCGGCCAACGCTGTAACAGAGTTCTCGCCCACTGAATGTGGCTAGGTGATCGACGCAACGCAACATAATATGCAAGCCATATCGTATTTATACATACCAACTACAGCTTGCGGCCAGTTGTCGATAATGTCAAGACCGTGGGTCCGCCGTAACGCCGCGCGGGCTGATGCGGCCGGGAGCCACGCCGATAATCACGCGCACGCATTGGCCGCCGCTGTCCTTGATGCTTGTCTATATGCATCCGTTGGCGAACCAGTCGATGCATTTGCGGACAACGGAGCGCCTGTTGGACCGATCAGCTACGCGGTCCGGATGTCACCTTGTAGGCATTGGGACCATCATCGCGAGTCCCATCCTCGGCCGCCGGCGCCGTCAATGCGTTACGCCCTCAAGTCTTTTTGCCCAGCTTGTCCCGCAGCGCGGCGACCAGACTGCGGAATTCATCGCCGAAAAAAAGGCTACTAGCCACGATTCGTTCGACGTTGCGAGCTTGCGCCCGATCAAGGTCGGCGCTTAGCTCAATGGCGAGTTTCGCTGCGCCGATAGCTTCGGCCGGCTGTTTCGCCAAGTTCATGCAGAAATCCCGCACCCGCGACCCGAATTCGTCATCCGCGTACACCTCATGAACCAGCCCGATGCGCTCGGCTTTGTCTGCATCCATCTGCAAGTTAGCCATGATGAACCAGCGTGCCCACTGAGGCCCGACAAGCCGCGTCATTCGGCTGGTGCCACCAGACCCGGGTATGTTGCCGAACGCAGTCTCAGGCAGACCATAGCGGGCGCTTTGCGCCGCGAGCCGAAAATCGCAGGATAGCGACATCTCTAGCGCACCGCCCAAGCAAGGACCGTGGTGAGCGACGACGATAGGCTTTTCAATCACCTCAAAACGATCCAGCAACGGATGCAGGCTGCCGCGCCCTTCCCGGTACCACTGGCGGAACGCTGTCGGGGTCGCCAGGTTCGGATCTGGGCCCAGTTCGCTGTTGAGATCGACGCCAGCACTGAAATACTTGCCTTGCGCCCGGATCAACATTACTCGCAGCGAAGGATCGGTGGCAAAGCGCTCCGTCTGCGCAATCAACGTATCGTACATCTCCCCGTTGATGGCGTTCAGTTTTGACGGGCGGTTGAACACCAACTCCAAAATTGCATCCGATTCGGAGACCAGCACAAGAGGTTCGTTCATGCAAATTCCCCGCAACTAGGTTAGGACTATCCTTAATCCTTCGGCTCTACGGCTCCGTACGCTTGTCCTTCTGTCTGTCGGCCAGGTATTCCATATGCCTTGCCATGCTAGTTTCCGGATGCGCGACGTCGACCAACACCTGGGAGTCAACCACTCGGCAGGGATAGCCACATAATGGAAAAACTGACGGCCCATCCAGCCGGCGACCGTCCCGAATGTCGAAACTGGCGCCATGATGGGGACAAACGATTTCATACTCCTGCATGATGGCTTTATCCATACGCAGATTTTGATGCGGGCAGTTATTAGCCACCGCAAACACCCGCTCTCCCACGCGGCAAAGTAGCAGGCTAACGCCCTCCACATCGAAGCACTTGAAGTTACCGTTCGGGAGCTCCGCGAATCGCGCGACGGCGAGCCATTGTTCCGGAACTTGCATTAAAGCGACCTATCCTTGACATGCTCAAGCCACAGATCGCGCAGGAGGAATTTCTGCACCTTACCGGAAGCGTTGGTGGGGAAGGCGTCGACCCTCATCCAGTGTCGCGGAATCTTGTGCCGGGCGATCTTGCCATCCAGAAAGGCCTCAAGGCTCTCACTGCTTGCCGTCGCACCAGGCTTCACGCGTATCGCGGCGGCAACTTGTTCTCCCCACCGCTCATCCGGGATCCCGAAGACAGCGACATCGGCTAGCTCTGGATGGCCAGACAGCAGATCCTCAATTTCGCGTGGATAGATGTTCTCCCCACCGCGAATGATCATGTCCTTGAGGCGACCGGTGACTCGAATGTATCCGTCGGGACGCATAACGCCCAAGTCGCCCGTGTGCAGCCAGCCGTTACCGTCAATCGTGGCAGCGGTCGCCTCTGGCATGCGCAAGTATCCCTTCATCAGAAAAGGACTACGCACGCATATCTCCCCGATTTCCCCTATGGGCAACGGCTCACCGCTTTCTGCATGGGCGATCTTCATTTCGCAGTTACTGATCGCTCGGCCGACGGAATTGCATAAGCGCTCTTCGGGTTCCCCGCGACAGGTTTGCGCCATCACGCCGCCCGCTTCCGTCTGACCGAAGATCACCCCAACGTCAACGTTGAACTCCTCTCGAATGCTCCGAACGATTTCAGGCGTGACGATGGTTCCGCCAGTCAGCATTAGCTCCAGGCTGGACAGGTCGAACTGACCAAATGTCTCATGCTCGAGCATATCCAAAACCATAGTAGGCACCACGGTCGTAATGGTGGCCCTGTACTCTTCAATGAGCCGCATCATAAGATCCGGTTTGAACTCGGGCATCATTACCTGTGTACCCAGGTTCGCGATGCAGCCCAGCGTTGCCGTCACGCTTCCCCCGACGTGGAACATCGGCAAGGTGGCCAGCCAGACGGCCCCGGTGTCCAGGCCGTAACGCGCCGTCGAGGCGCGGGCATTGTTAACCAGTGACTGATGCCTGTGCACAACCCCTTTCGGTTTGCCGGTGGTGCCGGACGTATAGAGAATGAGCACTGGGTCGTCGATATCGACCTGCGGCAATGGACGCGGACTATGCGCTTCGCCGAGAAATTCTTCCCAATCATCGAAGTAAGCGATGGTTCGAAGATGCCCTAGTTCGGCTCGCAGACAGTCGATTACCGCAGCGTTGTCCAAGCCTCGGAACGTTTGACTCATAACTAGGCCGGCAGCTTCGCTTTGGTGCAAGAAATAGCGCATTTCCTCCGTCCGGCAGGCCGGGTTGAGGGTCACCAGCACGACCCCTGCCAGTGCCGCACCTAATTGCAGTGAAACATATTCCGCCCGGTTGGACGCCCAGACTGCTAAACGCTCGCCGGGCGCGAAACGACGCAACAGACCTGCAGCAACCCGTTCGCTCTCGACGAGCAATTGCTGGTAAGTCCAGGTTCTGCCTTTCGGATGCGACCCACTTGGGATCTCGACCAATGCAAGTCGATCAGGTACCGTGCTCGCCGCATCACGGAAGAAGTCACCCACTGTTTTGTGGATGACTGGCAATTCGTTCGAGGCAGCCACATACGAATCAGTAAGAAGATGGTCAGTCATATCTGCGCAGATCGAGTTGGTCAACGCCGCAACAACGCGCCGGCAATGATATTGCGCTGGATTTCGTTTGAACCGCCGAATATGCTCCAGCATCGCCCGTACAGATAGCCGTAGTTGATCGCTGCCGCTTGCCGCCACGGCTCCGCGGCACCCAGCCCACCGTCTCTGCGACTGGCGGCGTCATAACATGCCCCATAGAGCCCGAGCAACTCCTGCCAGAACTCGGTCATCTGCTGCAGCAGCTCGGTGCTACGCACTTTCAGGACAGATGCTCCGATTCCGTCATCACGCCGAGCCTCCCATTCGTCGACGTAACGCCGCTCCACGGCAAGAAGAGCTGAGAGATTTGCCTCAATTTCCGCTAGTCGAGCTCGCATGAGGCTCCGCTCGACGTTCGATGTCCGAGCCACATAATGAGAAAAGGTATCCTTGATCTGTCGCATGAGCCGGACCCTGCTTCCGGTATCCGCGATTGACGTCCTCTCGCGCGACAAGAGAAACTTTGCCAGTTTCCAGCCCTCGCCCTCGACACCAACAAGGTTTTCGCGGGGTACGCGGACACTGTCGAAAAATACTTGATTCGTGTGATGCTCCCCGTCAAGGGTCACAATTGGTTCAACCACAATGCCGGGTGTCCGCATGTCGATCAGCAGGAAGCTGATCCCCTGCTGTTTTTTGCCGGTTCTGTCGGTACGCACAAGGCAATGCATCATGTCAGCCCAATGCGCTTCGGTCGTCCACATCTTCGTGCCGTTAACGACGTAGTGATCGCCGTCGACCACAGCTGACGTCGATAGCGACGCCAGGTCCGACCCGGCATTGGGTTCCGAGTACCCTTGGCACCACCAGACATCGCTGCTGAGAATACCCGGGAGATATTGACGCTTCTGCTCCTCAGTACCGAAGGTGTACAGTACGGGGCCGACCATATTGACGCCATAGGGGATAATCATGGGCGCCGCATTCAAAGCACACTCCTGCAAAAATGCGTGCTCTTTTCGCAATGACCAGTCTTGCCCCCCGAATTCGGAAGGCCAAGCTCCCGCAAACCAACCGCGGCGCTGCAGTAGTTTCTGCCAGCCGACGTAATCAGATTTTTCGAGGTAAAGCCCATTCTCTATTTTGTGTTTCGTCTCCGCTGCGAGTTCAGAGCACACAAACTCACTGACCTCGTGCCGAAACTCAATCTCGTCGAATCCTGAAGCTGCATCGCCTTCCATCTCCACCCTCCGATGTTTTGTATTGCCTGGATCCGCTCCGTGAGCAAAACCGGCGCACCACTATGTTCGCAACGGCACCTCCTCATCGACCCAAGCGCGTATCAGGCGTGTCAGGACCACAAGCCTTGCATTGCAGTGGCTTACGATTAGCTCGTCGGTAACACCCATGCCGCCATGCATCTGGATGGCTTCATGACCGATCAGTCGCGCCGCGCGCTCCACCACCGACGCTGCGGCAAAACGAAGCCATGCTTGATCCTCTGAAGTTCCTTCGTCGATACTTATTGCAAGCTCGCGTGCAATTGCCTGCGCTTCTATGAGACGCATGTGCATGTCAGCAAACCGGTGCTGCAACGCTTGAAACGTCCCGATAGCGACGCCGAACTGAACTCGCGTGCGCAGATATTCCCCAGTGTTTTCCACAAGCATAGCCATTACGCCCACTGCATCAGCGCAGTAGGCGCTGACTGCTCGTAGGCTTGCGAGGCGCAACGCCTGGCAAGCCGCGTCTCCTTCGATCCATACGCCTGACGAAGGAATAGTCGCCTCATCGAAACTAACGTCTGCAGCAGGCCTGCCATCCATAAGCCGATAGCCAGAAATGGACGCGGAAATTTCGCGCCGGGGCACCCTGAGAACCGCTGGAATTCCATCGGCGTCAACCGCTGCGAGAAGCCAAAAGTCCGCTTGCTCTGCGAACGGAACCACGCACGATGTGCCGGATACCCGATAGCCGCCAGGGATCTTCCGGTATGCCAACTCGCCCGGCAGACCGGGCCGCCCACCCAGCGTCATCGTTACGCTGCTGCCGTCAATCACTCGGGTAATCGCCTGCTCGCGCTGTTGTACGTCTTGGCGGGCAGCAAGAATGCCCCCCGAGATTATCGCTGCCTCAACGAATGGTTCGAATACCAAGCCGCGAGCGAGTACGACCAATGCGTCAGCAACATCGACACTCGCTCCGCCCAAGCCACCAAAAGCCTCGTCAAACGGCAGACCGAGCACGCCGAGCTCGGCCAGCAACGGCCAGTGCAGCAAGCAGTCAACCTCCCGCTGTTTCAGTCGCTGATGCCGTGCCGTCGGTTCATACGATTCCGTAATGAAGCGGCGCAGCGTATTTTCAATGATGCTCTTCGATTCGAGATCCAACGCAAGACTCATGACCACCTCAGAAAGTGACGCCGAAACGCCGTGCGGTTCAGATCGACGCGATCCCAGACGAACCAAACTACCGAGGGAACTACTCCCGTTCGGAAGCCTACACCGTGCAATCGGAGCAAGGAACATCCGGTGCGTTTGCATTGTCAGCGGCCCTCGCACTGCGCATCACGGACGCCGTAACCCTCGCGTACCTTCGGTGCGCACCGCAAATGGTTCGCAAGCATACTATATCTGACCTCTTGCGATGTAAAGCCCGGACATAACCCTGGCTGTCTGTTCATCGCCCAGTCGAATTGATCTTTACCGTCCCCTAGTGTATCGTATTCATGCATACTTCTTTCGCTGAACCTAGTGACCAACGTGAAGGGCGACAAGTGCCGATGAACAACACCTATGGAATAACCGGCTTCGGAGGCTACATTCCGCGGCTCCGAATGCAGCGGGCCGCCATCGCCGCAGCGCACAAATGGATGGCACCGAACCTCCGCTCCCTGAGCAAAGGGCAGCGAGCATTTTGCAGCTGGGACGAAGACGCTGTAACGATGGCAGTCGAGGCCGCTCGAGACGCCCTTGACACGAAGTCAACGTCCCGCTTTGTCGCTGTGTCTATGGCGTCGACCACGATGCCGTTTGCTGATCTACAGAACTCGGCCATCGTCGCAGGCGCCCTCGGACTCCCTTCTGGCGCACGGACCATGGATGTCGGTCATTCGCAGCGTGCAGGTACTTCTGGGCTCCTCGCGGCCTTGCAGTCAACATCAGGGCCCGCCCTTTTTGTTGCAAGCGATCGCCCTCGCGGCAAGCCAGCCAGCACTCAGGAAATTAGCTATGGCGCTGGCGCCGCAGCCTTTATGCTCGGCAGCGAAGGCGTTCTGGCGCGAGTTATCGGCTCATCCAGTTGTAACGCGATGTTTGTCGACCGGTTTCGCGCGGCAAACGCCAAATACGATTATGTTTGGGAGGAGCGCTGGATCCGGGACGAAGGCTATGCGAAGCTGGTCCCCGAAACGGTAAATGCCGCACTGGAGCAAGCGGGCGTCTCAGCAGGACAGGTCGACCATTTTATTTTGGCGACGCCGATGAAAGGCATCGCGGCCATGGTTGCCAAGCGTCTCGGCATTCCCGCCGAAGCAGAGGCCGACAATCTCAACGAAAACTGCGGTTTCAGTGGCACTGCCCACGGGTTGCTCATGCTGGCCCACGTGCTCCAGCACGCCAGTCCCGGTGAGGTCATCGTATTAGCCAGCTTCGGCCAAGGCGTTGACGCGCTGGTTATCAAGACGACAGACGCGTTGAAGTCGTTTTCGCCCCGGCGCGGCATTAGCGGCGCTCTGGACGATGCACAATCTCACGATGACTATTTACGTTTGCTCTCATACGATGAAGCAATCGAATTGGAATGGGGCATGCGCGGCGAGAAGGTGCTCAAGACAGCCCTAACTGAGCAGTATCGCTCGAATTTCCAATTGGCCCACTTCATGGCGGGCAAGTGTTCTAAATGCGGGACCGTCCAGTTCCCCCAACTGGCCTACTGCGTGAACGCTTCATGCAGCGCACCAAGCGCCGACTTCGAACAGCTATCGTTGGTTGACGAGAAGTGCCGTGTGCTCACCTTTACTGCCGATTGGCTCTCGTATCATCCGGCACCGCCCCTCTACGTGGGTTTCACGCAGTTCGAGAACGGCGCCCGCCTGCTGACCGAGACAGTCGATGTCGGTACCTCTGGGCTCGAGGTCGGCACGCCACTGAAGGTCGTCTTCCGAATCAAAGACGTAGACAAAGACCGGGGCTATCCGCGTTATTTCTGGAAAACCTCACCGGTGCGTGCATAACAGGAGCAAGACATGGCATCTGGCATCAAAGACAAGGTGGCAATCCTTGGCATGGGCTGTACGCAGTTCGGCGAACGCTGGGACGTCGGCACGCACCAGCTAATGGCTGAAGCTTTCGAAGAAGGTTTGGCCGACGCTGGTATCGAACGAAAGATGATTGACGCTGCGTGGTACGGCTCCTGTCTTGATGAGATCAACGTAGGAAATTCGTCGATTCCCGCGTCGCTAGCTTTGCGTCTCGAAGGTATTCCGGTCAGCCGCATGGAAAACATGTGTGCGACAGGTACAGAGGCGTTACGCGGTGCTGTCTATGCCGTCGCGTCCGGCGCAGTTGATATCGCTCTCGCGATTGGCGCCGAAAAGTTGAAGGACACCGGCTACGGTGGCCTTCCCGCGCCTTACAAGGGAACGCTGAACGACCTCTGGTTGCCGCTAGGCTCCGCACCAGCCGGTTTCGCGCAGTTAGCGGCGGGATATCGCAGCAAGCACGATGTTTCTCAGGAAGATCTGAAGAGAGCGATCGGCCACGTATCGTGGAAAAGCCACCAAAACGGCGTAAAAAGCCCTAAGGCACATATCCGCAAGAAGATAACGATGGACCAGATTCTCGGCGCGCCGATGATCGCCGAGCCACTCGGGTTGTTTGACTGCTGTGGCGTTAGCGATGGTGCCGCTTGCGCGATAGTAACTACGCCCGAGATCGCCCGGTCACTGGGCAAGCGGGATCTGGTAACGGTCAAGGCGATCCAACTTGCAAGTAGTTCTGGTATCGAATCGCACACGACGCAGTGGGATGGCAGCCATGTCCGGACAACGCGGCACGCGGCTCGGCGCGCTTATGAGGAGGCTGGCATTACGAAGCCGCGCGAGCAGTTGAGCCTGATGGAGGTTCACGACTGCTTCTCGATTACCGAGCTAGTGACGATGGAAGACCTGTTCGTCTCGGAGGAAGGCCGGGCTGTCACCGACGTCCTCGATGGCTTCTACGATGCAGATGGAGGTGTGCCTTGCCAGATCGACGGTGGCCTAAAGTGCTTCGGCCACCCGATCGCCGCATCGGGACTGCGCATGGCATACGAGATCTACAATCAACTGCTGCATCGTGCCGGAGAACGGCAGTTGGCCAATCCAACTGTCGGACTAACTCATAATCTGGGTGGCGTCCCGTATCTCGGTGTCGCAGCGATCTCTATTCTCGGTCTTCTCTAATGACCTGCGTCACTGGCTTGCCGCGGGCTAGCGGCAAGCGGTGCGCGAGCTGGTACAACAATCATGGCTGAGTACATCGCGGAGGCGGCGCTTGCCCAATTGGTCAAGCCGCACGATCATATATTCATTCCCGGTTCAAGCGGCGAACCGTCAGCTTTTATGTCAGCGTTGCTGTGTGAGTCCGACGGTACAAAGGATCTGCGTATATTGACAAGCTACGTTCCGGGAATCAACAAGCTGGAGATCGACAGGTTCGCGCCCACGGCAAGCGTTAGTGGCTTGTTCATGCAGCCAGGGTTGCGTGATGCGCAGCGCGACGGGCGCTATCGTTTTCTTCCAATCACGTATGCCGGGTTCGTCCGCCACCTTCAGGAAAATGTTGAACTGGACCTGATTGTCATCCAGACGTCGCCGCCAGACGATGATGGCTTGTGTTCCCTCGGGCCGGCAGTGGAATTTGCTCCCACCGCGGTAAAAAAAAGCCGCCGCATCCTCGGCTTGCTCAACCATCGCACACCGCGCGTCCGCGGAGCCGTCAAAATTCCATACTCCCACTTCGATTATGTATGCGAGGTTGACTCAGAGCTGCCGGAATACACCACTACGCTCGATGACAGCTCGATATCCGTCGCACGCAACGTTGCCTCTCTGATAGATGATGGATCGATCGTTCAGATTGGGCTGGGCAGAGTCCCAGCCGCCCTATCCCTACAGCTTAGCGACCGTCGCAAACTGCGGTTTCATTCGGGCATGCTCTCAGACGGTTTGATTGACCTCGTGAAGGCGGGAGCAGTGGATGAAGATTGCATCCACAGTTGCTGTGTGCTCGTCGGAAGCGAATCGCTCTATCGATGGGCAGCCGACTACGGAGCGCTTCAGGTTGTGGGTTGCGAAGTTACGCATAACCTTCAGACTTTGTCCGCTCAAGACCGTTTCATCTCAGTCAATTCGGCCCTGGAAGTGGACTTGTTTGGACAATGCAATCTCGAGCACGCAGACGGCCGCTCTGTCAGCGGGCCTGGCGGCGCGCCGGACTTTGCGCGCGGAGCACGCCTTTCCAATGGCGGAAGAAGTATCGTCGCGCTTTGTGCCACTCACAGCGCGGGCACAGCGTCGCGCATCGTCCCGCGGCTGGGCGAGCGATCGATCGGGACTCTCTCCCGAGTCGACGTCGACTACGTGGTAACAGACTTCGGCGTCGCACGGTTGGTCGGTGCAAGCGTCCACGAGCGCGCGAAAGCCCTTGTCGCTATTGCGGCACCCGAGTTTCGTGAGGACCTATCGCGCTCGTGGCGGGATATTGCCGCCTGGCTTTAACTTCTCCAGCTCAAGTACCGCTGCTTCCAGTGCCGCCGCTGCGAAAGAACACCGTGACGTCGCGAATTGAGCGCCGCATAAACGGCTTCGGATCTGCCGAGGGGTAGCCCAGAGTGACCATTCCTTGCGCTTGCCAGTGCGCTGGCAAGCCAAGAACCTGGCCAATCACGTCAGGACAAAACAATGGGGCGCATAGCCAACACCCGCCCAAGCCAACGGCATGGGCAGCCAGCAGAAGGTTGGCGCCGGCCATCGCTGTACTTTGTACCGCCATTAGATGTTCGCAACGACTCCGGACTGGGTCCGGATAAACGTCCATGTCTTCCATTGTCATGCAGACAACAACGATCACCGGAGCGGATACGATTCGCGCATAGGATCGCTCGACGTCCCGCTCGACGTCGCCTTCGTCATCACCATCCCGTAGACGGTCGATGCGCAGACGCTCGCCCATGGACGTCGCCAACGCCGCCTTTCGGTCGAAAGAATCGATCACCGCGAACCGCCAAGGTTGCCTGTTGTGCGCAGACGGCGCAGCAATTGCCGCTCGAAGTAGGTCCTCAACCGTTTCCGGGTCAACCGCATCTGCCTTGTATCGCCGCACTGATCGTCGGCCGGAACCCGAAAGTGCCGCAGAAGCCACAGCGACGGGTGGGTATGCAATTGTCAACTTCTGTCCTTTGGCTGAGCCCATCCTCGGATCAATCCAGAGCCCTTTAAGTAGGCACCAAATCATCACCGGAGAACGGGCAGTAACCACAACATGACACAAGATCAAGTACTGGAACATTGCCTTGACGCAATGAGCGACCGGAGTATAGTATTGAAGCATATCATATGCAATGACTATGCAGGACCCTTGGCTGCTGTGCTTGGCAGTGGACGACGTTTCATAGTCGGCGGTCGCCGGATTCGCGAATTGGGCTGTAGCAGAGAAAATCGGCTCGTACCGCGGCCCCCTCTGCACCACCGGGGGCAACTCTCACCTCCACTTAACCTGTTGCAGAGGTTCCAATGAACGTAGAAGATCGCTTGGAGATTCAGGAACTCAACCACCGGTACGCTTATTTCGTGGATTGCTTTGAGATCGATGAATGGGTCAGGGTATTCGCGCCCAACGCAATCTTCGACGAGCGCGAATTTGGCAATGATCTTTTTGTGGGGCACGACGCCATCCGACGCTACGGTCATGACATTGTGGCGGTTACACAGCATGCGGTACATCTGATGAGCAACCACATTATTTGGTCCCACGACTTTGACACAGCTCGCGGGACGGTCTTCGGTCTCGTGGAGGCACTCAGCAAGCGTGGTGAGCGCACCCGCTATCAGGTCAGGTACGAAGACGAGTATGTGAAGATCGCTGGCTCCTGGAAGATCGGGAAGCGAATACTGCGCAAGACGTTCCCGCCGGAAACGGTCAATGCGCAACTGCCCGCGGAAGGATCGAGTCGTTGAGCGGTAGAAACAATTCAAGCAATCAACCGTGCGCCGCCAGCATTACCCTGGCGGCCCTTGCCGACAACTCTCCATGAGAAGAGAGATTAGTGGCCCATCATCCACCAACTTTTCGACTGTTTATATCGGAATGAAGTGGTCTCAATAAGGAGGTTTCTAATGTCTAACGTACAAAGAGGCTCTGGCAAGCGAGAGGGAATCATCGAGAGCAACGTCGAGCCGCTCTGGCAATTGCTCACCGATTGGGGAAACATGGATTGGTGGGGCAACGAGCTAGAAGACGGAGGCATGAAGGCCCATAAGACGTATCTTGAGGGTGAAAAAGGACAGGTTCCACGTACCAAGGTGATCGAGCGATCAAATGCCGACGGCGCCAAACTTCCCGTGGTGAATCGCGAGACGCTGCTTCACGAAGATCCGGTGGCGCACCGGCTCTACTACAACGCGAGCGACGGCTTTCTACTCGGCGCGCGGAACTATCTCGCTTCATGGAGTCTCGATCCGCTCTCTCAAGAGCGTTGCCGCATGACGATCACGTCGACCTTCGACGTTCTTGAGCCGGGCAACGTGGATGTGGTGCGCGACACGCTCGAAGCAGTTTATGAGGCGATTTTCAACGGGCTCAACCACTACCTCTCGAAGCGCAGGGCAGCGCAGACAGGAGTCCGCTGACTGCCGTCGCAATGGGCGCACGACGACGCCCAACATATATCAAAGCAACAAGTCCATTCAAGGAGGCCAACATGGGCCGAGTGAGCGGCAAGGTCGCTATCGTAACAGGCGCCGCGCGAGGCATGGGCGCCGCGCATGCGCGCCGGTTGATCGAGGAAGGCGCAAAAGTCATGTTGACCGACGTGCTCGACGCGGAAGGCGAAGAGACCGCTGCCTCGCTGGGAGAAAGCGCGCGCTATCTCCACCACGATGTGACTAAGGAAGATCAATGGCAGCGCGTTGTCGGCGAGACCGAGGAAGCGTTTGGCCCTGTGTCCGTGCTAGTCAACAACGCTGGCATCGTCGCCCACAGTCCGATTGAAGTCATGGAAGAACGTGACTACCGCCGGGTGATCGATGTCAATCAGGTCTCCGTTTTTCTCGGCATGAAGTCGGTCATTGCTTCAATGAAGCGCGCTGGCGGAGGGTCTATCATCAACATCTCGTCTGTCGCGGGTCTGTTCGGCGCCGCGGAGGTGCTTGCGTACACTGCCTCGAAATTTGCGGTGCGCGGCATGAGCAAATCAGCTGCCATCGAGTTGGCGCCATATAACATCAGGGTCAACTCAGTCCATCCAGGTTTGATCAGTACTCCGATGACCGTCTCGACGCCGGAATCTGAAGCGAGTACCGCTCAATTTATCGCCGCGACTCCCGCCGGTCGGCCGGGCGAGCCCGACGAGGTCGCCAATGTAGTTCTGCTTCTAGCCAGCGATGAATCGCGCTTTTCGACGGGCGCCGAATTTATCGTCGACGGCGGGATCAGTTGCCAATGAACTGTCGAATGCTTGGGCGAGCTCGGGCCGCCCTACCAACCACTTTGCCTGGTCTTGTGCCTTCGAACCACAGCTTGCTCTCAAGACGTTGGGCAGGAGGTTCGAGAATGAAGGACGACTCGCGGCGAATAGTTGTCACTGGACCAAAACCTCCGCGTCGACAACCAAACGGACGGCGAAATGAAGTACGGAATAAGCTGCAGCACACTGCTGGGTCTCTCCCCCAGTGCCGATGACGTTGTGCGTTTTGCACAGGAAGCCGAGAGGATCGGTTTTCATTCAATCCAGTTGGGAGATCATGTACTGGGTCCCGAAGAATTCGACGCATCCGCCTACCCTGCTGGTGTGTTCGACCCCAGATGGCCTTGGTACGATCCGCTCGTCCTACTGGCCTCGATCGCCGGCGCCACCAAAAGCGTCCGCCTTGCGACAGGAATTGCGGTCTTGGGCTACCGCCCGCCCATTCAACAGGCTCAGGCTGTGGCCACTCTGGATTTTGTCAGCGGCGGGCGCTTCAGCTACGGCGTTGGTATTGGCTGGATGCGTGAAGAATTCGAGGCGCTCGGGGTTCCGTTTGCGCAGCGCGGCCAACGTGCCGACGAATACCTCGACGTCATGAAGCTGCTATGGTCGGGAAGCGGGCAGGCGTTCCGTGGCAAGTTCATCGATTTTACCGGCGGACGCCTCAACCCCCTGCCGGTACAAAAGCCCCATCCGCCAATCATCGTCGGAGGGGAAACGCCACCCGCCCTCAGGCGCATTGCGAAATATGGAGATGGATTCCAGATAAATTGGAAAACGTTCCCAGAATTCAAGCGCATTCTCGACGAACTCACCACGATCATGGCGGATAGCGGCCGGCAGCTTTCGGATCTGTATAAACAACTGGCCGCGACGAACATCGAACTTGTCCAGGCGGAGAAGGACAATCTCCCCAACTATGAAGCGCTAGGCCTGGATGAAATTATTTTCTGTCCCGCCTGCTATTCCGTTAGCGAGGGGTTCCACACGATGAGAAAGTTCGCCAGTGAGTTTTTCTGATTTCAATAGATCCATGCTCATCATGACCTGCTGGATATGTGCCTCGTACGGTTCGAAATATCGCATCGAGACTACCTCACCATTTAACCCAGTAATTAAGGAAACGACCATGAAGATAGGTATCATCGGGGCGGGAAATATCGGCGCTACGCTCGCTCGCAAATTCAGCGCAGCCGGCCATCAAGTCTTGCTGGCGAACTCCCGCGGGCCCCAGAGTATCCAGTCCCTTGCGACGGAGGCCGGCGCGGTCGCCGCCACGGTGACCGACGCAGTAAAAGACGTCGATGTCGTCGTCATCTCGATTCCGCAGAAAGCGGTCCCGCATTTGCCGAAGGCCCTCTTCGCCGGCCTCCCGGAGAACGTGGTCATCATAGATACCGGCAACTACTATCCCGCGGTGAGGGACGAAACGATCACTGCGATCGAAGGTGGAATCCCGGAAAGCCAATGGGTCTCGCAGCAGATCGGACGGCCAGTAGTGAAGGCGTTCAACAGTATCATGGCGCAGAGCCTCGCCACCAAGGGCCAACCGGCGGGCACGAAGGGGCGGATCGCGCTGCCCGTGTCCGGCGACGACGCGCAAGCAAAAAAGATCGTCATCGGTCTCGTCGACGAGGCCGGATTCGACGCCATCGATGCAGGAACGCTCGCCGAATCGTGGCGGCACCAGCCGGGCGCGCCGGCCTATTGCACTGATCTTGACGCAGACGAGCTTAGGCTCGCGTTGACCAAGGCAGACAAGGCTCGCTCCCCTCAGTTGCGCGACCTCACGCTGCAAAAGATGGCAGGCTTGGCGCCGGGATACACGGGCGAGGATTTGCTCAAAATCAACCGCTCGTTGCACGAGTGACGAGCGCGTAGGCCGAAGCTTTTGCCGCGAATGAGCCGGTGAGCCAGCCCAGCCACTTGCGGCGCCTTTTAAGTCACAGGGGGCTGCACGCCGCTTGGTCCCCGTCCAGAGGTGCCGTAGCATGCCAAACGCCGCAGCGCGGGCCGACCTTCCGATCACGCCGCCCTACGGACACGGCATTGCCCGTTGCCCGCAAGCGCCCAGTGTCCTTGGTGATCGCCTTGTGATAGGAAACTTTTAATTCAAGAGTCGTGTAGGCCTGCTCCGCCGACAGCCCCGGATTGAACGGCACAGCCGCACGCGGAGTCCAGCAAGGTTGCCGCATAGCCTCCGTGGACCGTTCCGATCCGGTTATATGCATGCGCTCTCCCGGCTGGCCGGCAAAAACAGCCGTGCCGGGATTGACCTCCACCAGATCAAAGTCCAGCGTTCGCAGCATCCCAGGTTTGCGCCCTGAAGTCATCAGGGCACGCAGTTGATACAAGCCGACAAGGGCGGGAGCGGTTTGTTACACGGAACTTATTTCAAGTCCAGAGAAGGACATTCAGCTGTTCCAACAAGAGAAGTGAAGCACCCAGTGACCAGCACGTAGCGCGAGACGGCATGCTGCGCGAAGCGCCCCGGCGCCGTACTCTTCGCATTTGAAGGTGTCCCACACGCGGTGCCATCAGGGCTGATCTGAGATGTCCCGCGTGCGACCTTCCACTCAAGACACGTTCATTCGACCGTCTCAGGAGGAAACGTCTTGCGCAACACGCGCTTGGCGATCTTCCAGATCCCATCGAGTTTGACGTACTCATCGTCGTACTTGACCTGATAACGCGACCGCTGACCGGTTTTGCGCATTGACTCCACTAGTCCGAAGACCGTCCCGCGAGCCGAACTCGAGTCGCCCTCCCAGATGATAAGGTTGCTCATCAGATGCACCAGATGGGCCGTCTTTTCAGCGATTGAGGACGCGTATTGCCGAATGGCATCGTGTCCAACGAACACGCCATTGCCGAATTCGCTCTCGTCGAAGAAGGCATCCGGAGCGAATACATCTACCCACGATTCGACTTCGAAAGAGTCCACAAAGTACGCGTAGCGATGATTCAATTCCTGAATCGCGATTCGATCTTCCGCATTCATAGCAACTCCAGTAATTTGTCGACGCACTATTCCAAGCTGGCCAGAGTCCGACATCTCAGTTGACTTCGGCGACGAGTCGTCCAACGACCTTACGTGCCTCGAGTCGCTCAAGTCCTTGGGGGATCTCCTCGAACGGGATGACGCTAGCCTTTATCTCCAGTTCGCCGGCCTTCATGTGTCCCAGCACGGCAGCCGTATCGCCGGGGCGTCCGCCATTGTTGCCCCGAAGGCTAACACTGCGTCCAATCAGCGCGCCGGTGGAAATCGTCGCCTCGGTCACGCCCAGACCGACCAAGACAACGATACCGCCCGGCCGGACTACGTTGATCGCGCCGGCGGTGGTGGTGCCGAATCCAGCGAAGTCGACGATCAGATCCAAGTTGTATTGCGCCAGATCCAGCACGTCCGCGACTACTTCACGAACACCTTGCTCTTTAGCCATAGCCCAGGCTTCGCGACGAGGCTCGGCAGCATAAACCTCGGCACCGTTAAGCACGGCGATTCGCGCGCCGGTCATTCCGAGGCCCCCAAGACCGATGATCCCGACACGCTGGCCGGCCCTGAGTTCGCCTGTGCCCATCAACGCGCCATAGGACGTTTGCCCCGCGTCCGTTGCCGCGGCACCTTGCACAAAGCTCACCTCCGAGGGCAAAGGAATTAGGATCTGTTCCCGCAACAGACAGTGCGTTGCATAGCCTCCATCCACTCCCCATCCCGGGCAATAATCGGGACTAGCTGAGGCGACGACTCGATCGCCGACCTGGTAGTCCGTTACACCCGGTCCCACCTCGGCGATCACGCCGGCCATTTCGTGACCGAGAATGATCGGCGGCTGCTTTGCCATCATGGCTGTAATAGTTCCATCAATGCATCCGACGTCACTATGGCAAAGCCCAGTGGCACGCAACTCAAGTATCACCTCGCCGGGACCTGGCCGGGGCGTCTCGCGCTCTATCAGTTGCAAGGGCTCGTGCGGTGCAGTGAATAACCAAGCCTTCATGATTTCTTCCTTTCAATCCCCGAAAACAAAAGCGGCTTTTTTTCGGAGCCGCAGACGCAGAGTGGCGATGCCGCGACCTTATCCATTGATTCCTGGCCCGAAAAATTCCTCTGCGCTGCCCTCGAGGGTCGCAGCTCGATCGCAAAAGCGTTCCTCGTCTTCTGTGATGAGCCGTAGGAACTCCGGGTTCTGGCCAATCCGCATCAGCTCCTCGAAGGAAGTTTCATCCTTGATCGTGTAGACGGAGATGGCATCATAGGGTGTGCCTGCGGCAGTACCTGAATCGGCGTCGGGGCGACCGTGATACAGGTTGTTCAGGTTTTTCGGGTAATACCGACGGAAATCGTGGAACAGATGTCCGATCCATTTGGCGCACAGGGGAACATGGACGTTCTCATAATGATTACGGAAATCCTCAAACGACATACCTTCCTTTTTTTTAAGAAGGACTATCATTTTCTTCATGGTTCGCTCCTAAGTAAGGCTCCATCCTGGCGACTCGGTAGTCTCCTAGTCACCCTTGCCGGTTTCCAGATGACAGATGCGGGTCTTCAACATCGATCAATTGACTTTTTTCTCACCCTGCCAGTGAACCTACCGCGACGGGTCCCTTCGCTTCTAATGACCAGTCTTGACGTGATGCCCATTCACGAAGGGTACTCATATGAATGGGTATTTCCTTTAGTACCGTTGCCATGTCGACAACGAACGGTTGATGGGCAGACTCGTTGTTAAACGTATAGAAGCTGCGCATCATCTCGGCGTACGCCTCACGGGGGAATTGATCACCGAGACCAAGAACACCGTGCATTCTCACGCCGAGGTCATACGGGCTTTCATATTCGTAGGTTATGGAGCGTCCAAGAATTTCAGAAAGAATGGAGACAACTTCTTCAATGGCTAGCGTTTGCGGGCCGCCAACCACAACTCGTCGACCAATCAAGTCGTCCCGATCCAAGGCCGCAACCATGAACTTAGCAAGATCATCCATCGAAATCCAGTTGGCCATCAGGCCTGGCCTCTGACAATAGCGATACAGCCCGCGTCCGACAAGATCGGGCTTTTGGAAGCGGGTCAGCAGATTGTCCATGAAAAGCACTGGCCGGAATATCGTTACGTCAAGACCGGAAGCAGCAAAAATGTTCTCAAGTTCGAGAACCAAGTCGTAGAGCGGCTCTCCGCATGGTGTGTCGGGGGCCCACATGGCGGAATTGTGGACAATCCGGGTAACGTCGGCGCGTTTCGCGGCGTCAATGAGATTACGCGCGTATTGAAACGAGTTCGCGCCTGCGAAGGACGGAATGGTGCTGAAAATCGCGTCAAGGCCCTCGAACGCCGACGCCATGGACTCCACGTCGCCAAAGTCAGCCGCGACCGCCTTCACGCTACGAAACTCCTCCGCAACGGCTTTCCAACTACGCGAAAATGCACGCGGACTGTGGCCGGTCGCGAGCAACTGACGAACTTGCGCCTGCCCCATGCGTCCACTCGCGCACATTACCCCCACTACTCTCTTCTCAGACATATTAAACCTCCTATTCCATAGGGTTAGGCCGCTGGCCGCTCTCGATGGTTGGGCTCTGTTGCATAAAGTCCGGATCTTTACCGGTGATTTAAAGAGTTACAGCCTCTTTAATGACCACCTCGAGCGATGACCGTTCCTAATCCATTAAAGCAACAACGGAGCTAATTTAATCAAGCTTTCCAAGTCGGACTCTGCATTCCACTCTCTTCCGGGTACATCGCCCGCTGCGCCACGGATCGGGTTGAGAACGACCCGCGTGGCTCCCGCGACCTCGTATTCATCCACGCGCTGCTTGATCTTTGGCGGGTCCCCCCAAGCGACGATTGCATCAATCAGTCGATCGCTTCCGCCATTTTCGAAGTCATCGGCCGCGAAACCTATCGCCGTATAGGCAGACCGGTAATAATCGAGCTGTAGGTATGACGATAAAAATTCTCGGGCAATCTTTCGAGCCTCGTTTTCGTTTGCGTTCACAACGCAAGGGAAATTCGCGGTGATCTCGAGGTCGTTGCCAATATGACTCCGAGCGACCCGGACACTGTCTACGGGAAGGATCCATGTGATGATCCCGCTAGCATGCTTGATAGCCAGATTCTGCAAACCGGGCGCATGGGCAGCAAGGTAGATAGGTGCGAGGGCTCTTGGGCGCGGATGGGCCAGTTCCGTGGTTACCATTGCTTCCAGGTACGCTGACATCTTCTTCACGGGCGGCATCCACGCCCCTCCCCGCATTTTCACGATCGTCTCATTTGACGCACCGAGTCCCATCAGGAAGCGTCCAGGGTAGTATTCCGAAAGAGTCTCTCGTGCTTGTACAGCTGCCATGGCATCACGGCTGTAGACCGTCGCGATACCGGTCCCGACCGCAATCTTGTCCGTCTTGCTGAGTATGAACGAAGCAGTGATAAACGGATCTCGGCTAAAGGAGTCGAGCAGCCAAACACTCTCGTACCCCAATTGTTCAATCTGTTTCACTGCGCCGATGAGTTCGTCAGATGCCAGGTTATAGGCATTCTGATCTAGAAGCACGGCCACTCTTGGCATGGCGACAACCTCATATGGGTGAGACGCAGCACTAGTCACCGAGACAAAAAATGCTGCGTAAAGACAACCAGGTCCGAAATAACAGGCATTCCTGGCGCGAGCCCGTCAGACGGACTTGCCGGCGATATGGCCTTCACGGATGGCCGTTTGCAAGAACCGCGGCGAGGCGGCATCTCCTACAACGTGGAGGTTTTCGATCTGACCTACCAAGGCATCGTAGACGTCGCGATTTGGCCTATTGTGTGAAACGAGAACTACCGTATCTGCTCGCACCTTGCTGGAATCGGCAAGCGTATCGAATAGATAGGCAGGGCCGACAACGACCTCGCCTTGTTCGATCGCAATGGCGCGAGTGCGTATCATGTAGCGGAATGGCTTACCCTGCATCCGCTGCAGATAAGGTTCGACCATCAGCGTCTGCCGCGCGAGCGGACCGACCTCCCGCCTTGGGGTGATGTAGGTCACTTCAAGGCCTTGGTTGATCAGGAACTCAGCCGCACCAAGGCCTTCGAAATGGCCGACGTCGTCGATGACAACTGCACTGCGCCCCAACTCTGCAGGTGTTGCCATGAACAGTTCGGTCGACGAAATCACGCCCTTGCGAGCGACGTTTTTGATCGGCTCCCCGAGGTGAGAAGACTGAATCCCGTCCATTCGCTCCATCGCCCCTGTTGCGATAATCACCGCGTCAGGGCGGATTTCATGCACATCAGCAGCATCGAGATAGGTGTTCAGTCGCACGTCGACGCCCAGCCGATAGACTTCCTCCTCGAGCCAGGTCACGATATCAACTAGAGTGTGCCGCGTAGGTACCTTTGCGGCGGTCCGAATCGAACCACCAAGGTATGAATTCGCTTCGGCCAAAATGACCTTGTGTCCGCGAATCGCCGCAACACGCGCGGCTTCAAGACCTGCGGGCCCACCGCCGACAACCAGGATCACGCGGGACTCTGGTGCCCGTTCGAGCATGTGATCGCCGCGTTCCAGCTCATGACCCGCGCCCGGATTGACGGCGCATTCGATCGGCAGGCCTCGGACCTGATTGGCCACGCACGCCTGGTTGCAAGCAATGCACGGGCGAACACGATCGGCGTCGCCCGCCAAACTTTTTGAAACCAGTCTCGGATCGGCGATCATTGCCCGAACCAGTCCAACCATGTCAGCGTCGCCAGCGCGGATGACCTGATCAATTTCTTCCAGCGTCCGGAACCGGCCCGTGATGAGCGTCGGTATCTTTACGTTGTGCGTGATGGGAGCGCTGGTTGACAATTCGTAACCAGGGGGCTCATTCATTCCGCCAATCATTTTGTCGTTGCGGCAATAATTGCCCACAGAGACGTTTACATAGTCGATCAGCCGCTGGTCTTCCAGTGTCCGTGCAACTCGAAGAGTTTCCTCAATTCCAATCCCTCCAGGCGCGAGATCCGGGCCGATGCGGACTCCCACGACGAAATTCGCAGAGACAGCGCTTCGAATCGCCTTCATCACCTCAATCGTGAAGCGAAGGCGGTTTTCGAAGCTCCCGCCATATTCGTCCTCGCGGTCGTTGGTAAGAGGCGAAAGAAACTGATGGAAGAGGTAACCGTGCGCGCAATGTACATCGACGCCATCAAGTCCGTATTGCTCCATGCGGTACGCGCACTCGGCGAACGAGCCTATGATCTCATCGATCATTGCCTTGCTCATGCGAACTGGCACAACGCCCGCTTCAACGTTTGGAATGTCTGATGAACTCCACGGCACTGACCCGTCCCAGCCGCCGTAATGCCCTCCATGCCAGAGTTGCTGGAAAAGCCTCGTTCCATGGGGCTTTATCCGGTCGACCAGCTTGCGCATCCCGCCTTCGATATTGGGATCGTAAATGTTCTGGAGCAGCGCCGTTGATGGGTGAACCGATCCGACCTCGTTGATAATAAGCCCGACGCCGCCGCGTGCCCGCTCCTCATGGTAGGCAATCAGCGCATCGTTCATCCAGCCCAAGCCTATACCGGTCCCGTGCGCTGGCCGGAATGTCCTGTTCTTGATCTCGATATTGCCAATTCGGATAGGCTTATCTACATGCGTGTATGACATCAAATCCTCTCCACAATGGGAACTGCGCAGGTGCATACAGCTTGCACCGATGCCCAATTTCCGGCGTTAGCTCAGACGTGCGCCCTGACTACCGGCTGGCTTTTCAGCTCCCGCCTTGCGTAGGTCGCTAGGAACTTCGCAACGAGGTCGCACGGGCTGACCCGTCTGTCCGAGGAGCACTGAGGCGACCCAGCCGTTCTCGCCTTCCGAGCACCCATCTTCATGCTGAGAAACCACCGTCGATTGTCAGTGTCGCGCCTGTAATATAGGCTCCTGCCCGGCTCGTCAGATAGGAGACGAGCGCGGCGATTTCTTCAAGGTCACCGAATCGGTTCAAAGGAATTCCAGTCATGATCCTGATCTTATCGGCCTCGGGCATAGCATGGGCCAGGTCTGTATTCATCATCCCCGACTCAATCAGATTGACAGTGATCTTCCTCGGCGCCAGGTCGTGCGCAGCACCCCGCGTGTAGCCTGCGACGGCTGCTTTCGACCCGCAATAGTCCGCAGATCCCGCCATTCCAGCCTTTCGTCCGCTGACCGAGCCGATCGTGATGATGCGGCCTCCATCGGCCATAACATTCGCGGCCGCCCTGATCGTAGCGACTACACCGAATGTATTGACTGCCCACACCCTATCCGCCGCGGCCCAGTCGCTGTCATCCCCCAAGCGCTGAAGATGAGCAATTCCAGCGTTATTGACCACGATATCAAGCCTGCCGAATGTGGCCACTACGCCATCGATCATGCGCCGGCATGCAATGGGATCTGCCATATCCGACGGGCGAGCAATGGCTTTGACGCCATGCTTTTCGATCTCACTGACGACGTCAGCCGCGGCAGCCTCGGATTCCCGGTAGTTGATAAATACGTTCGCGCCTCTTACCGCCAATGCGAGCGCGACTGCTTTGCCGATACCGCGGGTGCCACCTGTCACAAGAGCCGCTTTGCCTTCAAGATCTCTATCTATCATTGCGTCTCGTCCTCTTTACTGGAGCTAGTTTTGCACCCGGTACTGCTGCCCTTGCTCTGCTTCACAGCGACCTGCTATCGCGTGAGCCGGTCCTGGTAGGGCGAGATGATCCACGGAGGATTTGCGCAGGGACTCACATGAACAACGCACGGTTCAAACGGAGGGAGTATTCGGCATCCGGGTTCGTTGAGACTCCCTCGATCCGTTCCATCACTGCTGCGAACGCAAGGTCACGCCGCTTAGGCAACCTCGCCGCTTCGGCTGACGCCAGCGCAGCAGGCATCTCGTCGCCGGTTAAATCAGTGCAGTAGCTCGGCGCGCCAGGTTGCTGCCGCCACGATTGCGCAAGGAGGCCCGCATCGAACCCGTCGAACCCCGTGTCGTTGACGAGAGCCATTCCAATCTTGCGATCCGCTTCTCGGTCCGCTGCGACGGGGATAGCGATGCGGTCCGGACTGCCCGCGGCTCTTCCCTTCTTGGCAAAAGAATCGGAACCGATCGCGTTCCATGCTTTGACGACTGTACGTCCCAACTGCTCTACCACCCAAAGGCTCTCGACTTGACCGCTCTCAATGGCGACAATCCTGCCGTCACGTACGGGATAGTAGTTTGACGTGTCGATGACAACCGTTTCGACCGATACCGCAGCGATCAGCGGTGCGATCGCTGGAATACGGCACAGGGGAATTGAGAGAATGGCGACGTCGACGTCCGCCACGGCCTCCGCCGCGTGAACTGCTCGCCCGCCGGAGGCGAGGACGTCGGCCCCGATGGTGTGCGGGCCGCGGGAGTTAGCCACCTTCACGTCATGTCCAGCTCCGCTCAACCTATGGACCAAGGTCTTCCCGATGTGACCGGTACCGATAATGCCGATTTTCATGAATTCCATCTCCTTGTAGCCAGAAGGCTTCGCCCGCTCTCCTGGTCCCTCACCGCCCGCGGCTGTTCAGCACACCGGAGTTTTTGATATGCAAGCATACTATATAGAGAATTCAACTGCGTCAATCGATGGAAACCCAACTGGTCTAAAGAGCGTTTCCGCACAGGAAGCGCGCCATCAGACAACTGCGGTAGAGCGCGCGTTCCGCACATGCAGCCTGCGGGACGCGCGTGAAAATCGACGAACCTACCGGACACCCTCCCCCGCCATGGTCTCCGGCGAGAAAAAGTCCATGCTCTTGGGCTTCTGGTGCACGATGCCCGCGCCGACGTTACTTAACGAACCCTGTGCAGACCAAACACCGGTCTGCAAATCGTAATTAAACGTATCCTCCGCCAGCATTCCACCGCCCTCGCTCACGTAATATGGAACACTGAGAGCGGTCACTACGCGATACAGTTTGCCGGCTGCATCGTAGTTCTCCGAGAGCCCCGCACCGAAGCTATCTTCATCCCAGTAAAACATACGGCGAGCATAAATATGGCGATAACCCGGCTTTAGCTTTCCTTCCACCACCCAGACCCTGTGCAACTCCCAACGTACGCAATCGGGATTCGCGAAGTCCTTTGTCAAGAGTTTCTTATCGTCACAACTCGTGTGGTCTGTTAGCTTGAAGTTGTTGTACATAATGTATTTTTCCTTTTTGCCAACCAACTTCCAGTCGTAACGATCTAGCGCTCCCAGAAACACTGAAGAATCATCCATCGTTGCCGCACCGCCCGCTGCCGGGCTCGGGGTGTCATAGGCCAAAGAAGGGGCAAGCTTGACGCGACGCAGTCCAGGAAAGTACTGGTAGGCACGACGGCCGACATCGAGCACGTCAAGCGGATCGATCAGAACCAGTTTTTCTCCGTTCCGACTCGATGGCGCATCAGTATCGTCCCGAAAGGCCCAATATATGGTTTTGCCCATCGCCGGCGCCGTTGCCTTGGGGTCGTAGTAGGGAGATTGCTCCGCAACCTTGTTCCCGCCCACAAGGTACGACGAGCCGTTCGCGGAGACCACATAGGAATTCGTGTACCCGCCCCATGCAAAGCCGCGATAGTTCGTCAAGTGGTCCCACATGGCCTGCGCGCCGTTGGCCGGAATCGGGAACGCCAGCCCGCCCCAGCAACCTTCCAGCTGAAGGTCGCCATTCTTTCCCTTACAGTCGGTCGCGTTCTTCAGCGTATTTTCAATAACGGTCTTGTTGTACGTGACCGTGCGATGAGTAGGGTAGATGTCCATTCGGAAATCCGGATAGCGTTTGAACATCTCGAGCATGCCGTCGAGCTTATCCGCGTACTGCGCGGCATTTTTGGCCGTGATTGTGTAAAGCGGCTTTTCGTTGGCAAAAGGATCGGGGCGTTTGTATGGGTCGGAGGAGTCGCTACCAAATCCCGCCGGGGCACTCAGACCTTCTCCCTTATAGGCCGGGATGGTGCCGTCCTTGTTTCCTGCTGCCTCCGCGCCCATCGGCGTTAGCTCAGGGCCCTTCAGTCGCTGCGCTTCCGTTTCGCTAACTGCCGCCACCGACTGACCGGAAAAAATCACGGCCAGCAAAACCGGGATGATATGCGTCGTCTTGCGAATCATTCGATGCCTCCTCTAAGGCTGGGTGCCTATGATATGGATTGACTGCCAAGTCGAAATCGGCCATGACAGGCCGGCCGCTTGACTTCTTATCTGGTAGAAATCACTGGTCAACGCTACGACGTCTTCGCGTTGGCAAAGTAACGTCGAAAGCCTTGCAAGATTGCGTCTGTCCAAGTCCTTTCGATGAGCGAGCGCATGAGGTCGAGGTCGGCGGATTCGACGATGTCAAACTCGGCCTTGAACGTCATCAGCGTCTTACCGTCCGGCAGGGTATCCACAGTAGTAGTCGCCAGATAGTTCTCAAACTCGCTACGCAAGACGGCGCCGCCAGGGTTGGGGCGGAAGACCATGTTGTAGTAGATGCGTCGGGTCTCGTCGTTCTGAACCAGCAACGTTTCATCGACGACGGACCCGGTCACGTGGCGAACGACGCGCGTCCGTGGCACGTTGTGCGGATCACCCTCTAACTCAACGCTTGCGAGGTCGGGCCCTGGACGGCCGCCCTCGCCAGGTTTGACCCACCATCTAAGCAGGCCAGCCCAATCCGTTAGCAATTCCCAAACCTGTTCAGCGGACGCATCCACAACGCCTCGAACTTCCGCATGACCGCGCTTGAACTTACGCATGCTCATCTCCTTCAGGAACAAACATTCGATGTGGCACAGCACCCCGGGAAAATCGCTTTCGCGAACTCCGGGAGCAAATCATTTGACGAGCAATGGCTACAGGAAAACCACGTCGAGCGTCTTTGTCTTCATATGTACCTGAGAACTCCCAGCCGGATATTGCTCAAACACCGAGCGGTCGCAATTCATGCCGCTGAACTGCTCCATCACCATTGCATCCGTACTGCACTCGAGCATCCGTTGCTGAGTGTCCTTGTACCAGGGTGTCTGACGCATCCTGTTTACAAACTCCTCGGATTTCCAGGAGGCGATCGCTACCCATTCGTTAGGATTGCGGGCCCATCCATGAAAAGCGAAATTGCAGCCTTCCTCATACCAGGACTCGGCATTCCTGGCCAACTCGTCTAGTGCAGCAAGAAATTCTTCCCTATGCTGCGGGTCGACGGTAAATCTCGAGATAAAGCAGTTGGCGTCACGCACCCATTTGGACATGAACGACTCCTAGCAAAAAAATCGTGGTTTATGGAACGCTGGATTAGCGTTTCAACTGTTTCCTTTCTATTCGATCAACGACTGGGGCCGGCCAAGTACATCGGCCACGAACACCGCGAATCGTGCGGCATCCGCACCATTGATGACGCGATGATCGTAGGTCAGCGCCAGCGGCAGCATGAGCCGCCAGTCGATCGCGTTGTCGTTGCGGCACGGCTTCCATTGCGCCTTGGTGACGCCCAAAATTGCCACTTCCGGCGCATTGATAATCGGCGAAAACGCTGTACCGCCGATGTTGCCGAGTGAGCTGATGGTCATACACCCGCCTACCATGTCACTCATAGGCAGTCCCTTTTCTCTGGCACGCGCAGAAATTGAATGGATTTCGCCAGCAAGTTCCACCACACTCTTCTTGTCGCAGTCCCGTATCACTGCGACCAGCAAACCCGACGGTGTATCTACAGCGATACCTATGTGGAAATACTTCTTGACGATCAGGTTCTGACCGTCAGCGTCAAGGGAGGCGTTGAAGCGCGGGAATTCACGCAGCCCTTGCGCCAACGCCTTGACGATGAACGCCAAAGGAGTCACTCGAGAGCCGCATTGCTCCGCTAGCTGTGCTCGACATGCGTCGAGAGACGTAATATCCGCTTCGTCGTGGTGGGTCACTTGCGGAATAGCAAGCCAATTGCGAGACAGATAGCCAGCGGTCAGTTTTTGAATTCGCGACAAAGGTAACGTTTCCGTTTCCCCGAAGGCCGCAAAATCCACTTCAGGCCACGGGGGCAAATCGACGTGGAATCCAGATGACGATTTCATCGCTTCAATAGCCTCCGCCTCAGCCGATGTGGGCGAGCAGCTCGCCAACCGGATAAACCTGACCGACGCTCGCGATGATCTTCAGCGTCCCCGAGGCTGGTGCCTCCACTTCCTGAACCGACTTGTCGCTCTCGAGCGCATACAACGGTTGCCCTTCACTGATCGTTGCACCATCAGCCGCCAGCCATTCGACCACGGTTCCCTCATTCATCGAAAAACCAAGCTTCGGCATAAGAACATCGGTACTCATAGACAATCACCTTCCATAGGAGCAGGTTGAATTCGGATCAGCCAAGCGTCTTGCGAACGGCGGCCTCAATCTGTCCGACGCTGGGAACGAAAGCGGTTTCAAGCGGCTTGCTAAACGGTACGGGGCAGAAGGCGGACGCGACCCGCTGCACGGGGGCCTTGAGCTGGCTGAACAACTCTTCGTGAATGCGGGCAGATATTTCAGCACCCACGCCAAAGGGCTTGACCGCCTCATGCACGACAATCGCTCTTCGAGTCTTTGCGACGGAATCAAGTATCGTCGCGACATCGAACGGTGCCACCGTGCGAAGGTCGACAACCTCCACGGAAATCCCTTCCCTCTGCAAATTGTCTGCGACTGCGCAAGCATCCAACACCTGTCTGCTGTACGCGATGATTGTCGCGTCAGTACCCTGTCGGACAACACTGGCCTTTCCCAGCGGAATACGAATGCCCCGCTCGGGAGCCGGCCCATCGCTCCAATAGGTGACCATATTCTCGATAAAAATACAGGGATCGTCGTCTTCTATGCATGACAACAGAAGACCGTAAGCATCTGCGGGCGTGGCGGGCGCCACGACTTTGAGCCCAGCCGTGTGAGCGAACCATGCCTCCAGAAAGTCTGAATGCTGTCCTCCCACTCCAAACCCAGCACCGGTCATCGTGCGAATCGTGATGGGAACATGCGTCTGACCGCCGGACATGAATCGCAGCTTGGCCGCATGATTGACGATCATGTCCATCGCGACGGTCGTGAAGTTCATCAGCATGATTTCTGCCACCGGACGCATGCCGGCAAGCGAAGCGCCGATCGCCGCGCCTATGATCGCCTGCTCCGAGATCGGCGTCGATCGCACCCGAACGTCGCCATGCTTGGTCGACAAGCCCTTCGTGACCCCCATCACGCCACCCTCTTGACGGTCCGCGACGTCTTCGCCGAAGACAATCACGTTCCCGTCCGACGATAGTGCATCGTCAAGAGCCAGATTTACCGCTTGGACCAAATTCATTTTCGGAGCGTTCATACTTCGATCTCCTGCGCATAGACATCGCGTTGCAACTCGGCGACGTCGGGATAGGGACTGGCAAGCGCGAATTCGACGGCTGCGTCAATTTCTTTCTCGATAGTCTTTTCAATTACCTCTAGCTCGCTTTCGCTAGCGTGAGTCTCTGCGATCAGCCAAGACCGATAGCGCGGAACCGGGTCGTTTTCGACAGCCGAGGCCTTCTCTGCCGGATCCATGTACGCATCGGCATCGCCGAACACATGGCCATGGAACCGGAAGGTCATAGCCTCGATCAGAGTTGGCCCGCCGCCTTCGCGGGCCCGCGCAACAGCTTCGCCGGCGGCCTGCCACATGAGAATTGGATCGTTGCCGTCAACGTGGATCGACGGCATCCCGTAGGCTGCACCGCGATCAGCGATGCGGCCGATCGATGTGCCCGTGGCATACGGCGTGTGCTCTGCATAACGATTGTTCTGGCAGAGGAAGATCACCGGCAGCTTCCATAGCGAAGCGAGATTCAACGCCTCGTGGAAGGCCCCGATGTTGCTCGCCCCGTCGCCGAACGTCGCAACGGCGATCCGCTTTTCGCCACGAATCTGTGCTGCGAGCGCCAGGCCGTTGGCGATCGGCATGCTGCTACCGACGATACCGGTCGTCACCATGACTCCGCTACCCGGATGAGTCACGTGCATCGGTCCGCCCTTTCCTTTGCAGGTACCCGTAGCACGACCCGCCAGTTCGGCCCAGAGAAGCTTTGAGGGGACGCCCTTAGCCAGCATGTCGTGGATGCCACGATAAATGGTGCAAAGGTAATCGTCGTTCGTTAAGTGTACCGACAATGCAGATGGAATAACTTCCTGGCCCCGCGGCGAGTAGTAGGTCATCGCCAGTTTCCCGGACTTAATGATCGAACGAAATCGCTCATCGTTCAGCTTGATGAGAACCATTCGCCGATATATCTCCACCAGCGTAGTCCGATCGGGTCTAAGTCGAGCTTGGTTCATGGTGGTTTCCTTATGCTCTAAGTGAATTTGTACGAACGGTAGTCGTCACTCGAACGTCCTGGAGCAGAAAGTGCGACAGCGCAGGAATCAGAACGAGTGCCCCGATCATGTTCCAGAGGAACATGAACGTGAGCATGATGCCCATATCGGCCTGGAACTTAATCGGCGACCAGACCCACGTAACCACGCCGGCTGCAAGTGTCACGCCGACCAGCCCCACCACCTTGCCGGTGAAGGCAACAGCATTCTTATATGCCTCCTGCAAACTGAGCCCTTGCCGCTGTTGCGCTAGTTGCACGCTAAGCAGATAGAGCGCGTAATCCACGCCAATGCCGACGCCCAGCGCTACGACCGGCAGCGTTGCAACCTTGACGCCGATGCCGAGCGCCACCATGACGGCCTCAGCCAAAATCGACGTGAGGACCAAAGGAAGGATGGCCACAACGACGGCACGCCAATTTCGGAAAGTGATCAAGCCGAGCAAAATAACGGCGCCATAAACGTAGAACAACATCGTACGGTTAGCGTTGCTGACGACGATGTTCGTCGCTGCGTCGACACCCGAATTGCCTGCGGCCAGAAGAAACTGTCGGTCGTGAGTATCGTGCGCGGCTGCAAACTTTTGCACGGCTTCAGTGACCCGATCCAACGTTGCGGCTTTGTGGTCCGAGAGATATGCAACCACGGGCAATACCGAACAATCGTTGTTCAGGTACTCGGAGTTCCACAGCAATGCATTGGTAACCTGAGGATCGATCAGACCTTGGCTTTCGCTGATCGTCATCCATTTCGGGTTACCCTCGAAGTCGCCCATAGTGTAGAGACGGACAGTATCAACCAGCGATGCCGTACGCAGTACACCAGGGACCTGGTCGAGCGTCCATTCGAGCCGATCCGCTTCGACCAGGGTAGAAAACGAACGGCACTGACCCGGTGGTGTCTTGACCATTACAGCGAAGGCGTCGCTGGATGTGCTGTAGCGGGAAGTGATAAACGCATCGTCCCGGTTATAGCGGGAATCAGGTCGCAGCTCCGGCGCACCGGCGTCGAGGTCACCCACCTTGAGCCCGAGGCTGCCTACATAACCCACAGCCCCAAGCCCCAGTGCCGCCACTAAAGCTGTGGTCGCCCAGCGGCGCTCGGTGAACCGGTCCAGCAGACTCCAAACCCTCCCCAAGCCCCGTCCGCGGTTTTCCTCCTGACTTAGCGTCAGCGAACGCTTCGCTGCCAACGGGCTGACACCTACGTATGAAAGCAACACCGGCAGCAGTATGAGGTTGGTGAAGATGAGCACGGCTACGCCGAGGCTCGCGGTCATGGCCAACTCGCGGATCACGGGAATGTCGATGACCATCAGCACGCCAAAGCCGACTGCATCAGCGAGCAGTGCCGTCATGCCAGCGAGAAATAACCGACGGTACGTGTAGCGTGCCGCGATCCACTTGTGCGTACCCCGCCCGACATCGAGCATGATGCCATTCATCTTTTGCGCACCATGAGAGACGCCGATAGCGAACACAAGAAAGGGAACGAGAACAGAGAACGGATCGATGCTGCGGCCCAGTAGAGCAACGATTCCAAGTTGCCAGACGACCGCAATCAACGAACACATCACAACAAGGATGGTGCTGCGAAGGCACCGAGTGAACAGATAGATAATGACGCTTGCCACGAATGCGGCGGCAAGGAAAAAATACATGACTTTCCCGAGACCGTCGATGAGATCGCCAACCAGCTTGGCAAACCCGGTGATGTGGATTGCCACGCGTGGTTTGCCGTCAGACGAAGACTGGGTGTACCTGCTACGAATTTCCTCCAGCTTCGTCGATAGCGTGTGATAGTCCAGCGGCTTTCCTTCCGCGTTTTTTGCCAGCAAGGGGATCACGATCATGCTCGACCTGTAGTCGTTGGAGACAAGGCTACCAACTACGCCAGCGCGCGCAATGTTGAGGCGAAGCTTTGCAATCGAGTCCGGCGATCCATTAAAGGCATCAGGCAACACCGGACCGCCGACAAATCCCTCCTCCGTCACCTCTGTCCAGCGCACAACCGGTGTAAAGATGGACTTCATCCATGCCCGGTCAACGCCTGGCAACAGAAACAGTTCGTCGTTGATTTTCCCCAACGTTTCAAGGTATTCCGGGTCAAAAATGTCGCCGCGCGGATTCTCCACGGCCACACGCACGGTGTCACCCAACCCCCGCAATTCGCCCCGATTCGCAATGAAATTCTTAATGTAGGGGTGGGACACGGGCAGCATCTTGTCGTAGCTCGCACTGATAGCCAAGCCGCGCAACTGAAACGCGAAGAACACCGTCAGCAATGTGCTACCAAGGATCACCCACGCCCTGTGATTGAATATCAACCTTTCCAGGAAGTTTCCAGACTTCTTATTGAAGTCGTTCGGATCCGCTACCACTTCCATTGCATCAGACTTGGAGATTGCAACCATATCTAGAACCTTTCTTTCCAAATTTTCCGTGGCTGCGGCTCAGTTCACGCTATGTGTCGCACTGTGCGAGAACTGAGGAACAGTCTCGACTACCACGCCATCCGCGCCAACTAGCGCGACATTACCGTCGGCAAATCCGCCGGCGCCGAAGTAGGACATCGGCCGCGCTAGCTTCACTGTCTCGAAGGAATTGCCGCCGTCCCTGCTTAGTAGTGCAATTCCGGCCTGATTAACCAAAAGAAAGGCTCCGTCGGCAAGCACGACTCCACCAGTGATCCCCGCCCGGTTAGGTACCTCGACCTTCTTCCACGTCGCACATCCGTCTGAGCTCTGAAACAGGCTCCCGCGCATGCCGTACACGACAACATCGTTTCCCGACTCGAGCGAACCGAACAGCGTACCCTTGTATGGCGTCGGCCTCGGTTCAAAGATTCCCTTTGCGCGATTCAACTTCCAAACCATGCCGTGCTCCCCCGTCAACAGGATGCGCTCACCGTCGCCATGAACGGAATAAAAATGGAAATCGTCGGGATTGCCGGTGCGCTCCATCCAGGGTATCCAGGTTTTTCCCCCATCTTCAGTCCGGAAGATGCGATTGAATGTGCCGACGATGAACCCGCGCTTCTCGCTCTCAAAAAAAACGTCGAGCAGAGCCTCGCTGCTTCCGTCAGATGCAAGCGCCTTAGCGTCGCGGAAGGCTCGCTTCACTTCTACCGAGGAACTATCACCGAGCATTTGCTTGTAGTAGTTGACCGCCAGCTCTGAAAGACGCCTACCGTCCACCTGCTTCACCCAGGTCGCACCGCCGTCGTCCGTATGAATCACGACGCCACCATGACCGACCGCCCAGCCCCGCTTCGCGTCCGGGAACGAGACCGCGACCAGATCTGTGCTCACGGGGACTTTCGCCTGCGCCCATGTGCGTCCCTCGTCGTCGGAATAAACGATGTCTCCCCGGAGCCCCACCGCGACAATGCGATGCCCAGCCCGAGTCACACCAATAAGTGGCGCTCGAGCAGCCAGTAAGCTCGGCGTAGCCGGTACGTCGATCGGACTGTCAAACGTCCGTGCCATCGCCGAGGCGGCTACGAAAAACAGCAGGACGGTGGAGCACATGTGCCTCAAGCCTCGGCTGCGGCTGAGCTTAGCAACATAGAGCATCTTGCTAGAAACTGACATTGATCACCTTTTTGTCAATTGCTGCCGTCTCACGACGCACAACGGTACGTGCGCCAATGAGTAAGACAAATCCGCGCTGTTCGGGCGCGCAATACCAAATGCATGCTGTCGAATGACCGTGCGCCGACAGGTTCTCGTCGTCCGGGATATCTGCGAGCTTCGCTTGCATGATTCATCGGCGTCGTTCTAGCGTTTCGGGTCGAGCGCGACCGTGTTCCGAGTCAACAGGGTCGCACCAGCCAGATAGCACCTAGAAGGTCGTTTCAAGGGTCAACGAAACCCAGTTTCTGTCCCAGTATTTACCGAGGCTCGAATTACTATTCGACGCGACGCCCAGGTTGTCGTTACTGTGAAGCGCGAGGTATCCGATATACTTTAGTGAAACCTTGTACTTCGATTTCACATCGAAAGAGAGCCCAACGCTGTACGACCCTTGTCCCTGGTTACTGCCGAACAGCACCGGTGAGTTTCCAGATAGACCCACGCTAATAAACAACGGCATGCTGAGGTTGACACCAGGCCAAAGCTCATACCAGATGGGTTCGAACTGGGCAGCGATACCTACTGCATTTCGCGTGGGGCAGCCGTGATGTGTAGCTACCCCATCGGAACCACAGTTTTGGGATCGCCCAAAATAGAGATTGAACGGATCATGCGTGACACGTTGCAGCCCCGCATAATTGACTTCCGCGATCAGCGTAGCCGAATCGAACAAGGGCGTTTTGCCAATGTAGTCGATCATGTTTACCACGCCCGAAAATACATTTCCTCGCGGAATCCAATCTGCCCCTGCTGCGTTCGCAGCAACGACATTTGAAAATGCCGGCGCACCCAATTCTGCATTCGTACGGTAAGTCAGATCAGTGCCAAACGAAATCCCGGCAATCTGCTTGGAGAGACTGAATGCGTACATCCGCTCCCGCGGTGCTCGATAGTTTAGATCGACATTCAGATTTCCCCCGGAAGCGCTACCGATCACTAGCTGGGGAAACGTGGTGGTGTACTGGCGATAGTAGAAACCAGCTGTCCCGCCCAACCACTCAGGGCGCCATTTCACTGCGACTCCAAAATCCCCCGTCATATGCGCAGGCTTTTGCTGCCCCTGGAAGACGGCGGGCGTACCAAGAACCGGCACTATAGTGCCACCGCCAAGGGAAACGAAGTCGGCGGGGCCGAAGTAGGTGCCGCCGTCAGGAAGCCGGGAGGCCGACCAGTCGAGGAAGTACTGCCCGGCAAGCGTAACCTCAGGCGTAAGCGCTGCGGAAAATGAAAGCTGAGGCCTGGGAAGGAAAAGCTCTTGCGCTTGTGCGCTTGGGTTTGTCAGCGCTTTGCGTATATCAACCGGGCCTTGGTTGTATGCAACGCCGCAGACGAAGCAAAAGATCGACTCGCCCCAAAAGATGTTGTACTGGCCGGCCCTGATGTCGACAGGCACCGAACCCAGGTCGACTCTTGTGAAGGCAAATGCGTCTAGCAATTCGCCCGACGGACCACGGTTCCAGCGATCGATGTAGTTCGTGTATTGGTTATTTCGGAATGAATTCAGGCCCTGCGACAAGAAGAAGGGGTCACCTTTCGGGCCGCCGGTGTACGCGGCATCGTACCAGCCTGTGCCGCTCAAGCGAAATCCCGTATGGCCCTTGTAGATGACGTCCAACTGCGACAAAAGGTCGAGCCGATTCGTAACGAGGTCGCCGGCTTTCGCGAATTTTCGATCCGACTGGTGTGCCGTAACATCTCCAGCTCCCTTGCCGTTGCCGCAGATATCCGCATCGCAGTCCTCGGCACGAACTCCCAGACTGTAGCGAACGGTGTTGTCCCACTGAACGCTGAGATCTGGAATACCTGTATCGAACTTGTAAGCGTAACCAATCTCTGGCCATACCGCGCCGGAAACCGCTAATACTGCGATTAAAGCTCCAAGCAATCTGCTGGAGGATCTCGCGACATTCCTCATCATGGACCGTCTCCTCTACCGAGTTTTAGTTTTCCGTCTCTGCGGTACATCGGTCGGGCGTCAAGCGATGTTTCCGCCATACACTGACGTCTCCTCCAGTGCTACTACGTATGCTAGCATACGATACGCTAAAGTCAATGTTAGGTCGTGACCGAATGCCGCTATTGCATGAGCGGAAGGGATCGCGCACCTTGGGGACCCACCCGTGAGGCGGATGCTCAGAATCCGGCGGAAGGTGACGGTACATCGCCCGGCCGGTCGAAGGGCTACGTTGCCCGCACGCAACAGCACACTTCACGAAAGATCCGACGGCTGCGGCTTCCAATGACAACGGCCAAACTATCTAGTCACGCATATCGTATGGTACTATACCGTACACGTAGCGCACGTAGGTGTTTCACTACCTAGTAATCAATGGCCTGCCAGGGAAAAGACGAATGAAAAACCACACGGCGATAGCAATCGCATCAACTGTTACCGCGCCGGGCCGCCCGCGAACCCGGCGATGCTCTGAAGGCATGCCAGACGAGGAAAATTGGGATCAACGACTAGGGTTCCTCATGCACGACGTCTCACGATTGAGACGCCTGGTTTTTGACTCGTTTGTAGAGCCTCTTGGCGTGACTCGCTCGCAGTGGTGGGTGATCGCGCATCTCTCTCGCCACGATGGCATGATGCAGAGTGACTTGGCTAATGTTCTCGAGCTAGGAAAAGCTGCACTAGGTGGACTTGTTGACCGACTTGAAGCTTCGGGCTTCATCGAAAGGCGACCGGATGGCACGGATCGACGCGTCAAGCGCATTTATCTGACGCCCGCCGGCAACGGCCTCGTGAACCAAATGCGTGCAATGAGCCACGAGATGAACGAGCGAATTCTTGCAGATCTCGATCACCAGCACCGTCACGAGCTGGCGGAGCTGCTTCAGCAAGTAAAGAAGAATTTGCTCGCACTTAAGCGCGAAAGCGAGGCAACCGGCACTGGCACCTCATTCGACATTGAATGACTTGTTTTCGTAGCGCGCGAGCCTCGCCTCGTGTTAGCCGACCCGGAGACGGCGGAGCGCCAGGCATGCGACTCATCCATCGCGGAGCCGTTGTTAGCTGAGTGTGCGCTAGCCCGCTTCGTCCGTACCATGCAAGCTGGCTGCTAGGGCTAGAATCTGCTGTGCCCGCTTCAGATGCGGCATGTCAACCATCCTTCCATCCAGGCCAATAACCCCCATCCCCGGATTTCTCGCGAAGACGTCAACCACACGCTGTGACCAGACGACCTCCTCGTCACTCGGCGTGAACGCCCGATTGATGATGTCAATTTGATTTGGATGAACCGCCAACTTCCCGGTAAACCCGGCTTGTCGTGCCGCATTAGCCTCGATTTCCAAGCCCGTAGAATCGCCGAAGTCGGCAAATATCGTGTCGATCGGCTGAATATTGGCTGCAGCAGCGCCCGCAAGGCATAGCGCGCGTGCCAACTGATATACCATCTCATATTCCCCGTCTGGCCGGCGGTTATTGCTCGCGCCGAGTGCCGCAGCGATGTCTTCCGCGCCCCACGTCAGGCCTGTGAGCCGCGGGCTGCACCCTTCATACCCGCCCAGCGTGAAGAGCGACCGTGGAGTCTCGGTTGTGACCGGCAGTATTCGAATCGATCCGGTGGTGGCCCCTTCGCGCGACTCGAGAGCATCGAGGTAATGCGCAAGGCGCACCACATCCTGCGACGAACGTACCTTAGGCAGTACGATACCGTCGGGCGATCCGGTAACAACAGCAAGGTCATGAAGCGCGGCCGGGCTCGTCAGTGCGTTGATTCGAACCCAAATCTGCTGCCCCTGTCTCTGGTGTCGTGGCCTGGATCTGAGATACTCGAGCACCATCTCGCGAGCGATGTGTGTCCTGGACGGTGAGACGGAATCTTCGAGGTCGACGATGAGCGCATCAGCAGGCGATGAAATCGCTTTAGCGAGCTTTCGTTCACTGTCGCCCGGCACGAATAGCATTGAGCGCAGAACCGCAGCTTTATGCACGCTCACGTTTGGCATTTTCTGCATCATGTCTACCTCGCTCGTAGGCCGATCTATTTTTTCTTTTTGTTTGAAAAGAGACTACGACCAATAATGTGTTTCATAACCTCGATCGAGCCTCCAGCAATACGCGTGATCCGTGCGTCCGCGAAGGCGCGTGCGATTGGATACTCCCACATGTATCCCCAGCCGCCAAAGAACTGCAGACATTCATCAACGGCCCGTCCGTGCAGATTGGAAAGCCACATTTTGGCCATGGCGGCATCGGTTCCATCTAGCTTGCCGGACATGAACGCTTCGATACAACGATCAACGAAAACCCGTCCGATGGTGGCCTCGGTCTTCAAGTCCGCTAGCTTGAACTGAGTGTTTTGGAAGTCCGCCAACGTCTGATCAAACATTTCCCGATCTGCGACGTAATCGATGGTCCACTCGAGAACAGCCTCCACCACGGCCGCTGAACGAACCGCCTGGGTGAGACGTTCCTGAGCCAGGTTTTTCATCAGCAGCTTAAAGCCGCCGTTCTCAGGACCCAGCAGGTTACTCGCAGGAACACGAACATCTTCGAAAAAAAGCTCGGAAGTATCCTGAGCCTTCAGCCCGATTTTTTCCAGTCGGCGACCGCGCTTAAAGCCGTCGCGGGAAGCTTCTACTATAAACAATGAGATACCGTTGCTATTCGCCATCGGGTCGGTCTTTGTGGCAAGCACGATCACGTCGCACAACTGGCCGTTCGAGATAAAGACCTTCTGCCCGGAAATGACGTAGAAGTCGCCGTCGCGCACAGCGCGCGTCCGGATGTTTTTCAAATCGCTCCCAGCATGCGGTTCCGTAAGACCCAACGCACCGATGACTTCGCCTCTGACCATCTTCGGCAACCAATGGCGTTTTTGTTCGTCGGTGCCAAACGCCAGGATATAAGGCATCACCATCTCGTTATGCACGGCAAAACCGGGCCCGGTGATCCCCGCCCGTGCAAGTTCCTCGACCAATACAAAATCAAAGAGGTGGTCGCCTCCAGCGCCCCCGTATTCCTCAGGAATTGAACATCCAAGCAGCCCTGCCCGCCCGGCAGCCTCCCAAATGGTGCGAGGAACGATCCCCTTGTGTTCCCACTCCGCGTGAAATGGGGATATTTCAGTCTCTATGAACCTGCGGACCGATTCGCGGAAAATTTCATGTTCATCCGAGAATAAAGTTCTTTCGATCATTTCCGCCTCTCTTTCAGTCGTTTCCAGGAATCACGACTTCTTGGCATTCAGACAGTACATCAGCGCCGATCGCTTGCAAGTCGCCACAATTTCTCCTCGCTGATTGAAAGCGATATGCTGGAAGATGACGATTCCGTTGTCTGGACGCGACTTGCTTTTCCGCAGCTCAAGCACCTTGGTTTCGACTCGAACTGTATCGCCTTCGAAAAGCGGCCGTGGAAACCGGATTTCATCCCAACCCAGGTTGCCAACGGTGGTGCCTAATGTTGTGTCACTTACAGAAATGCCGACCATAAGGCCCAACGTGAAAACGCTATTCATCAGGGGCCGACCGAACTCGGTAGTACTCGCGTATTCCCTGTCTAAGTGAATTGCAGCCGGGTTATGGGTCATTGCACTGAACATTACATTGTCGGTTTCGGTGACCGTCCGCCGCACGTCATGCTTGAACACCTGACCAATTTTGAACTCATCAAACCATAGTCCGGCCATGCCTAGAGACCCTCCCTGCGTGTTTGTCACATGCACTAACGATGGACGGTGAACCTCGTAAGCGCAACGGTTCGCATGCATACTATATCAGTTGCATACCAATGACAAGATACCGCCTGAATGTCTCCAAGCCGTTCGCGACGCAGCCGGTCGACCACCTCGCTCGCTTTTGGCGCGGTTAATTTTTTCGGAGAAGTGCCCGGTGTACCGCCGTCACTTGATTGCGACCGCGTCCGATTCGCTGGGCTGCCATCCACCACTAGCGCCTCGAAGGCGGCGACTGCTGCGCGTACCGTTTCGGTTTGTGCCTGTGCTCGGTCATCGAAGGCACGTAGCAAGTTTTCGTCAGCCTGCAAGACTTCGATCAGGCTGACGACGCCTTTCTGACAGGCCGCGAACGACGCCGTTCGCTCGTGGCCGAGCGAGTCGACTCCCTGCGCAAGGACTGCCGCCTGGTGCTCGCGCTTGACCAGCGCCGAGAACGCATTCTCGATATCTTCCGTCGCATGCAATGCAGCAAGCCGACACGCGGCGAGCATTTCGGCCTCCTGGCCCTCGGCCTGCTGAATCTGCGCGTTGATGCGGCCGAAATCGAACAGACGCCAGCGCAGCCGCAGCACGTCATTAGCCTGGCTGGCGCCGCTATTAAACACGTTGCCGCTGGCTACGGAGGTGGCGCGCTGGTACGACGTACCGAGACCTATACACGACTTGGCCTAGCCTTTACGACGTTGACCTTGCTGGACAGCACGCCACCGTCGGAAGTTCAGGAGCACTTCTACCAGGCCCGGAAAAAAATCGGCGACGAGGCAGCCAACCTTTGGGCCGGCGTGATTGGACCGATGGTCAATGATGAATACGCGGACGTCACGCGTGGCTATGAAGATCCGGCGACATCCATGATCCGCAACAACAGCGAACCCTGCGCTGCTGCTGGGCATCGTCATTCGCGACGGCTGGAACGGGCTCGACCTCGGCAAGGCGTTGGACGGCGAGGTTGGCGCCATCAACGCCGAGCTGCCCTTGGGCATGAATCTGACCAAGGTCACTGATCAGGCCGTGAATATCAGCTCGGCAGTCGATGAGTTTATGCTCAAATTTTTCGTCGCTCTACTGGTGGTCATGCTGGTGAGCTTCGTGACCATCGGCTGGCGCGTGGGCTTGGTGATCGCCGCAGCGGTACGGCTGACACTTGCGGCGGTGTTCGTGGTGATGGCCGCGACAGGCAAGAACTTCGACCGCATCACGCTCGGGTCCCTGATCCCGGCGCTGGGCCTACTGGTGGACGACGCAATCATTGCCATTGAAATGATGGTGTTGAAGATGGAGGAAGGCTACCGCCGCGTGGCCGCATCCGCCTATGCGTGGAGCCACAACTCCGCGCCCATGCTGTCAAGCACGCTTGTAACAGCCGTCGGCTTCATGCCCACCGGCTTCGCCCGATCCGATCTTCTTGAATGTACCGATTTATTTATTAACAGCGTCGGCGGGGAAATGAAGAGATGAGAAGAATGTCTCATTCATTGTCGCGGACGATCGCTTGCAGATTTCGTTTAACGCGGGTTAGCAAGTCGGTCAGGTTTTCGCGCTCTTCAGCGCTCAGTCCTTGGAGGATCCGCTCATTCATTTCATCGCTACGCACCTGCATATCCCTGATGAGTTTCGTACCGGCTGCAGATAAATAGATTCGCTTAGCGCGCCGGTCAGTCTCATCTGCGCCGCGGCGGACCAAGCCAGAAGCCTCCAGCCGGTCAATCAGTCCACCCAGAGCGGCCTTTCCCAACTCAAGCAATTTCGCCAGATCACTTTGGATCATGCCGTCATGGCGAGCCAGATAGATCAGCACCCACCACTGTGAGCGCGTGATCTTCAGCGGCTTCATATAGCCGTCGTAGGCCGTGCGGCGTAGCCGTGATACATCGTGCATCAAGAAGCCTAGCCGCTGGTCCCAACCTTCTTCATGAGTTTGCGGCGCGCCATTGCTCGTCGGCGTGCTGACCTTCTTCTTGCGCGTGGGCAACTCTGCCTTTTGATTCATCCGTAGTCCTCGAGCGTTCGCTCATCCTGCGTTGGGGTTCGAAGTTGAAGCCTTTTCAGGGAAAACCATGAAATACGTGCTTACGATATGTTAGCAGGCATTCCCGCCGCCGCGCCACCAACACTTTTCCGTCGGCCCGGCGATGGCGCGCCCCCGCACTGCAAACCAGTCGCGGCCCCTTGCTGCTTACCTTGCGCTCTCGACTTAACCTCGATGCCCCTTAAGTCCGAAGACGCCGTCAACTGACCCAAATATGTCCTTGACGCTGCGCCGCCCCCACAGTATCGTATGTGTACATACGGTATGCAAACAATACGACGAACAGTGCACACCGCATGCTCCTCGCGAAGCTCTACTCCCGTACTGCTCTATTTGCAGTGCAGTCAGTAGTCGAAGGCCTCGCGGGCAAATAATGTAGGAGGAGACGATGCAGACGACACTTCGAAAAGGCGACGCCCCCCTGTACGGTGTCTTGGCTGCCTTGGGCCTTCTGGGCGCAGGCATTCGATGGTACCTGGGAAACAATCCTTCGAACAATCTGATGGAATTCGTCATCTCGGTGAGCGGGGCATTGTTCGTCTGTCTTGGAGTCACCGCAGTTGGAGGATTCGTGAGCTTAGCTGTTAGCGAGAAAATCGGCGACCAGCAGGACTTTTTCGCTTTCCTTGGCAGCGTACTCGGCGCGGTCATGTTTTTCGCCTGGGTAGTCACATCCGGTTGATGTACTACAACGAAAGCTTACATGGAAGCGCATCGTGGCTGTCGCTCGCTATCCGCCCTGACGAGCTGTTGGATCGTTGCCCGCGGCTATGCCACTCATCCCTGCAATGGTTCCAATGGGCAAGCGCAAAGAGTCGACCACACGCCATCTGTTGGAGCCCGCTCTCGTCGAGCCCAGGCGGCCATCGCGGTAGTCGGAAAGCCGTGGCCTCGCAAACAAACTCGACGGCCACCGCGACCCAATTGAACAGCGGAAAAGGATGGCACGGAGCTCCGTTCGCCAGGAATGCCGCCGGTCAGGTAACAGCAACGAGCGTTGCCTTATATCAGGATTAAGAGCATGAAAACCAAACCCTCTCTAGCCGTTCTTGGTGGCACCGGCGACCTCGGGTCGGGACTTGCGCTTCGCTGGCTTGAAGCGGGATACGCAGTAGTTATCGGTTCACGCGATCGCGAAAAGGCGGCGGCTGCGTGCGTCCAGCTGCGCGGGACTCTCGCTGAGCGAGGCATAGATGACGTGAAGCTGACGGACATGGACAACGTTGCCGCAGCCGACGCTGCCGACATTGTCGTGCTGACCGTTCCGTTCAGCCACCAGCAGAGTACATTGGCAGCTGTCAAAGACCACCTCAACGGCAAGATTCTGGTCGACGTTACGGTGCCACTGGTTCCGCCCAAAGTCGGCACTGTCCAGTTGCCGCCCTCTGGATCCGCCGGCCAGGCCGCGCAGGCCTTTCTCGGCGATTCCGTGCGGGTTGTATCGGCGTTCCAGAACGTTGCGGCCGACCACCTCAAGTCAGGGCACGAGCTGAACTGTGACGTGCTCGTCTGCGGTAACGACCCAGAAGCTCGCACAGCTGTCGTGACGCTGGTAGAAGCGTGCGGCATGCGCGGGTTCCAGGCGGGCCCCATTAGCAACGCCGCAGCGGCGGAAGCCTTGACATCCGTGCTGATCACGATCAATCGCCAGTTCAAATGTCATGCCGGCATCCGTATTACGGGCGTCTAACAGGCGAGCCCAGAGACCGCAGCGCGCCACTCGCAAAGCAAAGCGACGATAAGGCAAGCCGCCTCATAACCGTACGTAAAGCGAGTCCCCTGTGCCAACGCAATTGACGCTAACCGCGCTACCGGAAATCCCGGCGATCGAGCCAGGAGACGACCTTACGCAGATAGTCGTTGACGGATACGCGAGAGGCGGCCTGGAGCCGGCCGACGGCGACGTGCTAATCGTCGCGCAAAAGGTGGTGTCTAAAGCGGAGGGCCGGTATGCACGACTGTCGGAAATAGAGCCGTCGGACACCGCGCTCCAACTTGCTGGCACGACTGAGAAGGATCCCCAAGTGGTAGAACTGATCCTACGCGAATCGCGCGAGGTGATACGCCAACGGCCCGGCGTGATTATCGTCGAACATCGGCTTGGTTACGTTCACGCCAATGCAGGCATCGACCGCTCTAACATCACTTCCGATGACGACGGGGATCCGCGTGTACTGCTGTTGCCGCTTGACCCCGACATGTCGGCGAAAGCTCTGCGGGATGCCTTGCGCGCACGATGCAACGTTGATATCGCCGTCATCATCAACGACTCGGCCGGACGCGCGTGGCGCAACGGTGTGGTCGGCTTTGCCATCGGTTGCGCCGGCATCGAGCCGGTGCGCGACTTGGTGGGCCATCCCGACATGTTCGGGCGCAAGCTCGAACGCACCCAAGTCGCCGTCGCAGATGAATTAGCCGCCGCCGGCTCCCTCCTGATGGGGCAGGCCGACGAAGGCACGCCGGTAGTACTCGCGCGTGGCATCCGCTTCCGCTCCAGCAGCGCGGACGGCAAGGCCCTGATTCGCGCTAGGAGCGAGGACTTGTTCCGATGAAAGGCATCAGCACTATTGCGTTCTCCGGTGGCGTTGGAGGCGCGAAACTGGCGCTCGGCCTGGCACGTGTGCTGCCACCTGAAGAACTGCTTATCGTCGCTAACACGGCCGATGACTTCGACCATCTAGGGTTACACATCTGCCCCGATCTCGATACGATCACCTATACCCTCTGCGGGCGCGCAAATCGCTCACAGGGCTGGGGAATAGAGGGGGAAACCTGGAACTGCCTGCAGGCGCTGTCCGAACTCGGCGGTCCGGACTGGTTCCGCCTCGGCGACCGTGATGTTGCAACGCATCTCTATCGCACGCAAAGGCTGCGCGAAGGCGCGCGCTTGAGCGAGGTCACGGCTGAGATTTGCCTCGCCTTAGGCATTGGGCAGCGATTGATACCAGTGTCCGACGACCCAGTCAGGACCATCGTCCACACCGCCGGAGGCGACCTGCCTTTTCAGGATTACTTCGTGCGTCAGCGCTGCGAGCCTCGTGTGACAGGCTTCCGTTTCGACGGGGCTGACCGCGCGGCCATTAATCCCGAGCTGCATGCGGCACTTAGCTCGCCGGACCTGAGCGCGGTGATTTTCTGTCCGTCAAATCCGTTTGTCAGCATTGCCCCCATGTTAGCCATCCCCGGCATGCAGGAGGCGCTGTTGGCCGCCCGCGCACCTATTGTCGCGGTGTCACCTATTGTCGGCGGCACGGCGGTGAAGGGTCCGGCGGCGAAAATGATGAGCGAGCTTGGGCTACCGATCACGCCGCTTGCGGTAGCAAAGCGCTACAGCGACCTTGCCACCGCTTTCATCGTCGACGTTGTCGACGGCGATCAGGTCGCGCGTGTACGCGAACTGGGCCTCGCCTGCGAGGCGATGCCGACGCTGATGAACAACGACGACGACAAGCTGCGTCTTGCCAGTTCCGTGATCGACTATTGCCATGCGCTCTCACGCTGATGTCATCTGGGCCGTTGTGCCCATCAAAGACTTCGCTAGCGGGAAGAGTCGACTGGCGGCCGCCCTCAGTCCAGTCGCACGCGCTCAACTCGCATGCGCCATGGCTGAAGACGTCCTGGCAGCCCTGCACACTGCGCAGGTGGCTCAGCACGTTTGCGTGCTGTCGGATTCTGCTGCGGTCAGCACGCTTGCTGTCCGAAACGGTGCGACTTGGCTCGACGAAAAGACAGTGGCTGCGACACCTGGTCTGAATTCAGCTGTCGCCGGCGCCGCGCGGGTTGCAGCTGCCGACGCGGCCACGGCTTTGCTGGTTGTGCACGCCGACCTGCCTCTGCTGACGGCGAATGCGATTCAGCGTGTCGTTGACACCTGGCGCCACCTGCCCGACACAGGGCGCGTCGTGCTGGCTCGTTCGCGCGACGGCGGCACAAACATCTTGCTGGCGGAGCGGCCAGAAGAATTCACTTACCACTACGGGGCGGGTAGTCACGCTCGACACGTCGACGAGTGCGCTCGACTTCATCGCGTCGTCGCAAACGTTGAGATGCCTGCCACCGTCCTCGACGTAGACACGCTCGACGATCTCGAGATGCTTAAAGACGCTGCACGAGCGGGCACGTGCGGTTCGCACACCGCCGCGCTCCTGTCGACAATTGACCCGACGGTAGTCCGGGACCAAATGGAGGCCGCACCATGACCGATATCCGAGCCGTGATTCACGCCGCCTCCAGCGGTCGTCCGCCGTCCGCAGCCGAAGCACTCATGCTCGCCGTGTGCAACGACATGCCACTTTTGTTGGCTGCGGCAACTGAGATTCGCGACCGTGGCGCTCGCAATGTGGTCACCTATTCCCGCAAGATCTTCTTGCCGGTCACCAGGCTCTGCAGAGACGTCTGCCACTATTGCACTTTCTCTCGACAGTCTCCGTCCGTACATACCGCGTACTTGACGCTCACTGAGATGCTCGAGACAGCCCGGACCGGAGCACGCATGGGCTGCAAAGAAGCGCTGATTACGCTCGGGGAAAAACCGGAACTGCGTTACCCCGCTGCACGGGAAGCATTGGATAAGCTCGGCTTCGAAACAACGATCGACTATGTGGTGCATGTTGCCGAAGCAGTTTTCAAGGAAACGGGCCTGCTCCCGCACGTCAACGCCGGCTGCCTGTCTGATGAAGAGGTTTCCAAGCTACGCCGAGTGTCGCCTTCGATGGGCATCATGCTGGAGTCCGCGGCCGAACGGCTCTGCCAGCCTGGCATGCCCCATTTCGGCAGCCCGGACAAACTTCCGGCAGCGCGTCTCGCCACGCTGGAAGCAGCAGGACGCCAAAACGTACCGATGACATCCGGAATCCTCGTAGGCATCGGGGAAACCCGGCGCGAGCGGGTAGAAGCCCTCCTCGCGTTGCGAGAGATACACGGCCGCTACGAGAACCTGCAGGAAGTTATCGTCCAAAACTTCCGCGCCAAGCCGGGCACACTTATGGCTAACGCCGCCGAGCCCAGCCTCGATGAATTAACCTGGACGATTGCCGTGGCCCGAATCATTTTTGGTCCGGACATGGGAATTCAGGCGCCGCCCAATCTTTCTCCTGGCGCATTAGGTGCACTGCTAGAGTCCGGAATAAGCGACTGGGGTGGCGTGTCGCCTTTAACTCGTGACTTTGTCAATCCCGAAGCGCCTTGGCCGCATCTCGACGAATTGACGCGAGAGACGCGGGCGAATGGAAAGCATTTGCAGGAGCGGCTGACCATCTATCCGCGATATGCCCTCGGCAATGCTCGCTGGGTCGACGATGGACTCCGTACCACCGTCCTTCGGACGATCGACAGCGAGGGCTTCGCGCGCATCGACCCTTGGGTCGCCGGTGGCCAACTGCCTCCGCCGACTGCCGACCTTGCCCTGTTGCGTCAGGCCGACCGTGCTTTGGTCACCCCGGAGCTCGATCGTATTGTCCGGCGTGCGAGCGACGGCGAACTGCTTGACGAGCAAGATGTCGTTCGCCTGTTCCAGGCACGGGGGGAAGATTTCGCCCATGTCTGCCACGCAGCGGATCAATTGCGTCGCGCCCATTGCGGCGATACGGTGACCTACGTAGTCACCCGCAATATCAACTACACCAACATCTGTTATTTCGGCTGCCAGTTTTGCGCATTTTCCAAGGGCCAACGCGCTCATCGCGGCGCCACCTATGATCTCGACCAGGATGAGATCGGCACGCGGGTGCGGGAAGCATGGCAGCGAGGCGCTACCGAGGTTTGTCTTCAGGGAGGCATACACCCGTCCTATACCGGTGAAAGCTATCTCTCTATTCTTAAAACGGTCAAGACCGCCGCACCCGACATTCACGTCCACGCATTCTCGCCGCTCGAGATCTGGCACGGTGCTCAAACCCTCGGCCTGCCGCTTAACGAATACCTGCTGCGATTGAAGAATGCCGGCCTTGCCACGCTTCCCGGAACGGCGGCCGAAATCCTCGACGATGAAGTGCGCGCGACGCTCTGCCCTGACAAGCTCAAGACGGATCGGTGGCTAGAGGTGATGCACGCCGCACACGGTCTAGGTGTCAAGAGCACGGCTACGATAATGTTCGGCCACATCGAGCGGCTCGAACACTGGGCGCGCCATCTTCTACGCCTGCGCAATCTCGCTGCTTGCACCGCGGGTATCACCGAATTCGTCCCCCTTGCCTTCGTCCATATGGAAGCGCCGATCTACCGAAAAGGTAGATCACGCAAGGGTCCGACGTTTCGCGAAGCGTTACTCATGCACGCCGTGTCGCGACTAGTGCTGCATCCGCACGTTAAGAACATTCAAGCCTCCTGGGTCAAGATGGGTCCGCTCGGTGCCCAAGCCGCGCTCAATGCGGGCGTCAACGACATGGGTGGCACGCTGATGGATGAGTCAATCACTCGAAGCGCTGGTGCCGTTCACGGTCAAGAAATGACGCCCGCCGCGCTGTCGGCGCTAATAAGGTCCGCAGGGCGGGTGCCTCGACAGCGGACTACCGTCTACGGCACGGTGCCGGAAGAACGGGTTGCGATCGGCGCAGCCCACGTCGGCCGGAGCGACTCAACGACCATCAGGGTAATTCAGGTCTCCACTCGTGGATGATGAACATCTGCCGCGTTGAAAGCGGAACCTGGACACCTATCACATCGGCTCTGCGTTCGCTTGCAGGAAAGCCCCGCGTGCCCAAGCAAGCGACGCTGAGAGCAGCTAGCTGTCGGCGAGCACGTCGTAACGAATGGCTTGCATAAACCGTCGCCAAGCACGGTTCGGATCATCCCGTCGCGCATACGCAAAGGACAGGGTGTACAAATTATGAAACGCCGAAAGAGCCTAGAGCAACGGAGACACGGCAATGAAGCGACGCACTCGAGCTATTTTAATGATCGCAGCCGCCGGTTTCGTAATCGTCGTCGGCTTCATGTTTTTCGCTCAAGACCCGCCGGCCAAGGAACCATGCATCAATTATCAAGGCGCGTGCATCGATATGCGCGTCCTCATGGCCGGAGCGCCTCGTCATCTCTTACCGTGACCGAGGGCTATTGAACGCTTCGGTGCGAAGCCGAGCGTAGCCCGGATGCCCGTTTCGCCTCCAGCCTCAGACGCGTTCAAATACCGCGGCGATTCCCTGGCCGCCGCCAATGCACATCGTGACGAGTGCGTATCGGCCGCCGATGCCATGTAATTCGTGGATCGCCTTAGTGGCAAGAAAAGCGCCTGAGCAGCCGATAGGATGTCCCAATGCGATGGCGCCTCCGTTAGGATTGGTCTTCTGCATGGTCAAGTGCGCGGGCCACCACAATGGCCTGCGCCGCAAAAGCTTCGTTGCTCTCGATCACGTCCATCTGGTAGAGCGCAAGTCCACCCTTTTTCAGAGCCAGTCTCGTGGCGCGGATTGGTCCTTCACCATGATTTCGTTCGGTACACCAGCCACTGCGTAAAGAGACGAACCTGGCGATTGGGTTATGCCTGGCCGCGGCGGCCGCCGCCGAATCAGCAACCACGAGGAAGGCTGCTCCGTCGTTGATGCCAGAAGCGTTGCCGGCAGTGACCGATCCATCCGTCTTGAACGCCGGTTTCATCACAGCAAGTGCGTCCAGAGACGTATTCGGTCTCACATGCTCATCAGTGTCGAATATCACCTCCCCCTTTTTCGTTTGCTTGACGATTGGGACGATCTGCGATTTGAATCGCCCCTCCACTATCGCCCGTGCCGCTCGGCGGTGCGATTCCATCGCCAGCACGTCCTGCTCTTGGCGTGTAATACCCCATTTGGTCACCAGGTTCTCGGCGGTGATTCCCATTTGGCCCGCGCCAAACGGATCGGTCAATGTGGCGGCCATGGTATCGATGAGCCGCGTGTCACCCATGCGTGCGCCTGAGCGCATCGCCGTAGACAGATACCCGCCGCGGCTCATCACTTCAACACCGCCTCCGACGCCGAAGTCGCAGTCATCGAGCAGAATGCTCTGAGCAGTCGTCACCATGGCCTGAAGACCAGATGAGCACAGCCGATTGACCGACATTGCAGCAGAATCCATCGACAGCCCCGCGTTGATGCTCGCCACCCGCGCTACGTAGGCGAACCGGCTGTCAGTGGGAATCGTGTTGCCCACCGTCACATAGTTGATTGCCAGCGGATCGACGCCGGATCGCGCAATTGCTTCTTTCATCACGATGCCGGCGAGCTCGGGAGGTTCGATGTCGGCAAGGGATCCGCCAAAACTTCCGATTGCCGACCGGGCCGCCGCCAGGACCGCTACGTCACGCTTGCTCACGACTACTCTCCTCGCCAGTTAAACAATCGAAAATCAACTCGCGCACACTAATGCTTTCTGCCGAAAGCGTAGCGACTTGATTTCTGACATCAACACAGCTTCAAAACAATGAATTCGTCACGCCGCCATCGACAACTATTGAGACTTCCATAATTCATGACGTCACCACAGCGTAGCCTGCATCCAGCAAGCGGCAATGATCGAAGGCCGCTTTTGAGCGCTCTTGAGCTTGTTGCGGGCGCTCGCGTGCAGTTCGCCGAG
>NZ_PNXY01000033.1 GCF_002879865.1 Paraburkholderia rhynchosiae | reverse complement strand
CGTTATCAGTCCGGTCGCAGCCATCAAAGCCTCCCGCGCCGGAACACCGGCGGCCGGTCAGCTTACGCTGCGAAAAAGCGGACATTTGAACTTGGCTAAAAGCGGACATTACAACTTAGCCTCTACAATAGATTTTGTTGATAATTTATCTTATGTAAAATTTCATATGTGCCAGCCGCTTCCCTCGATCCAACAAACAACGCGGGCGAATTCCCGCTGCCGGGAATCCGCCGCGCTAACGCGAGCCCATCAGCGCATCAGAACATCAGAACGAATGCCGCATCCCGATCCGAACATCGGCTTGCGTACTCGTGGTCGACGGGGTGAAGCTGTAGCCGATCACCGCATTCACACCATCGGATGCACGCAGATAATCGCCGGAGATATACACGTCCGTGCGTTTGGACAACAGGTAGTGAAGCCCGAGGGAGCCTTGGTTCCAGTGGTTTCCTTCAAATCGCGTGTGCTGATAGCCGCCGTACAGCATCAATGCAGGCGTGAAGGTATACGAAGCCCCTCCCTCATAAACCTGCATATGCGACGTCTGCCCGAGACCCTTGATCGTCGTGTAAGTTAAATTGCCGCTTAGCATCACATTACCGATCGTGTACGCGGCACCGATTGCAAACGCGCCCTGCTTGTCGACCGGAAACGAGGACGAGCTATACAGATCCGTTACAGCGCCGGTTGCAGGATCGACGGAAACAGTCGGTCTGCCGAGGAACGTACGCGTGCCGATCATTGCATAAGGATCGAACGCGTAAATACCGAACGGATTGTTCAACTGCGTATAGGCGGCGCCCATGTTGAACGGTCCGTGTTCATAGCGCGCACCCACGCTCCATGCGCTCTTCTGGTGAAAGTCGCCCGCGGTATTGCCGAACGAGTACATACCGCCAAAAGAAAAACCGGCGTAATCGCTGGAGAGAAACTTGATCGAATTCGGCAGCCGGTCACCGTTCATCCGGTCGAAGTCGCCTTGGTGAATCGCATAGCCGCTCGCCCACGCGGAAATGTTGTACAGGTAGGCGAATTCTTCCGTCATGTCGAGCTGATTACCGAACGACAACGTGCCCCAGTTGTTCTTCAGGCCGACATAAGCCTGACGGCCGAATTCCGCACCGCCGAATCCGAATTGTCCGTTGCCCAGGTGAAAACCCGACTCGAGTACGAATACGGCCTGCAAGCCGCCGCCGAGATCCTCGACGCCCTTGAAGCCGATACGGTTGCCGTACGAAATGCCGTCATCGAATTTAACCTGATGGGCGCCGCCGGCATTATTCACGTACGTGATGCCGGCGTCCAGAACGCCATACAGCGTGACGCTGCTTTGCGCGTGGACTGCCGTTGACGCGCATACGGCGCTTGCTGCAATAGCGAGTCCCGAAAGACTGGCGGCATTTCTCTTCTTCATCTAATTCTCCCCTGCTCTGTGCCTGCGCAATTCGTTGGATAAAGCGATCCCTGCTACGCGCTATTGATCGGCGCGCAGCATTTCTCGCATGACGGGCAGTTCGAAACCGGCTGAGACCGATCGATAGGGCCTGGTGCTATTTGATAAGCATGTAAGTCCCACCAGGCCTTCAACGACGAGTCAAGAATACGGGTCCAGATTTACGATGAATCGATTGGATGCGACATGAATCTGTCGCCTCGCGACCTCGCGATTACCATTGCCTCCGTTACTTCACGCCGAGCGCCGTCTGAACGGCTTGCAAACCATTTGCGCCGCTCGCGGTGTTCACGCCATCGAGCCATGATTTGAGCAACTCGGGATGACGCTTGAGCGCTTCTGTCGCTGCTGCATCGACACCGGTTTTCTTTTCGAGTACCTCGGTAATCACACCGTTTTCCAGATCGACGTTGAATGTAAGCTGCTTGAAAAGGCGCCCCACGTTCGGGCATTGCTGCGCGTAGCCGCTGCGCGCGACCGTGTTGACGGTGGCACCGCCATAGTTCGGGCCGAAGTACTTATCGCCTCCGTCGAGATAAGTGAGCTTGAATTTCGTGTTCATCACATGCGGCTCCCAGGCGAGAAACACGATCCATTTCTTCTCGCGCACCGCGCGCTCGACTTGCGTGAGCATGCCCGTCTCGCTCGATTCCACTACCTTCCAGCTGTCGAGCCCAAATGCCTTGTCATCAACCATCTTCTTGATGTTCTGATTAGCCGGTGCGCCGGGCTCGATGCCGTAGATCCTGCTGTCGAACTTGTCGGCGTTCTTTGCAAGGTCTGCGAAAGAATGGACGCCGGCGGCGGCCACGTAGTCAGGCACGGCGAGCGTGAACTTCGCGTTGCTCAGATTCGGATGCATGACCTCGATCGACTTCTCTTCTTCGAACGACTTGACGACCGGCGCCTGGGCAGGCATCCAGTTGCCGAGAAAGACGTCGATTTGCCCTTTTTTCAGACCTTGGTACGTAATCGGCACCGACAGGTTCGCCACCTTCTGTTTATACCCGAGTGCCTTCAGAACGACGCCTGTCATTGCATTAGTTGCGTCGATGTCGGTCCAGCCCGGCCCCGCCATGTTGACCTGCGTGCACGATTGCGGCTCGGCGGCCGAAGCAAAACCGGTCGCGCATAGCAGCGCAACGCCGGTTATCGCCTGTTTAAATAGCGTGTTCATCATCGCGGCTTCCTGTTGGTGGGGAATAGGTTTGCTTCAATCGATCAATGCGCGACAGCAGGAAAGCGCGCCATCGCTTCCAGCGTATTGAGGTCGATGTGATTGCGCATATAGCGCTGACTTGCATCGACCGACGGCTGCCAGTCCCACGAAGCAATGGTGCCTTGCGTGGTCGCGGCAAAATGGAAACGGCGCCGCCGCTGGCTTTGCAGGACTTCTTTGTGCAGCGAGGCGAGGTCCCAGCGGTCGGCGATCTCCTTGCGCAACGCATCGACCTGGGCGGCGTATTGCGCTAGTGCCGCAAGGTTCACGCGCTCCAGCGGGTCCGCTTCGACGTCGTAGAGCTGGTCGGGATCGACCGGTGTGTGAATGAACTTGAAGCGCCCACGCCGCAGCATCACGATCGGCGCGATAGCACCTTCAGCAAGGTACTCGCCAATCGCCTCGTCATGACCGCCCTGCTCTCCCAGCAAATGCGGCACCAGAGTCTGCCCATCCAGTGAATCGGGCCATGCCGCCGGTTGTTCGCCGCGCGCCAATTCGACCAGCGTAGGCAGCAGATCGAGATGTGATACCGAAGCCCGTACCCGGTGCGCGTCGAATTGCTGCGGCGCATGCACGATCAGCGGCACGCGGCAACCGCCTTCAAAGAAGGTCATCTTGTACCAGAGGCCCCGCTCGCCAAGCATCTCGCCATGATCGGAGGTCACCACAATAATCGTGTCTTTGGCGAGTCCCGACTGTTCGAGCGCTTCGAGGATCGCGCCAAACTGATCGTCGACGTAGGCGATCGCGCCATAATAAGCACGACGTGCGTTGCGAATCTGTTGATCGGTGGGCGGCGTGCGGTCGGTTTCGCAAACGTGACGCAAGCGCTTCGAATGAGGTTCGGCTTCATCGAATGAACCGCGATGCACGGGCATATCGATGTCTTCGTCGCGATACATGTCCCAGTACTTTTGCGGAATCGCGTACGGATCGTGCGGATGCGTCAACGAGGCAACCATGCAGAACGGCCTGGCATCCTTTCCGGCATGACGTTCGCGCGCAATATCGAAGAGCTTCTGGCGCGTGGTGAACGTGACTTCATCGTCGAAATCGAGCTGATTCGTGCGCACGCACGGGCCCGCGTCGATGACGGAACTCATGTTGTGATACCACGTGGGGCGCGCTTCGAAATCGTCCCAGTTCGGAGTCCAGCCGAAGTCGGCTGGGTAAATGTCAGTTGTAAGGCGCTCTTCAAAGCCATGCAATTGATCGGCGCCGCAGAAATGCATTTTGCCGGACAGAATCGTGCGATATCCTTCTGCGCGGAGGTAGTGCGCAAACGTCAGCGTTTGCGACGGAAATTCCGCTGCATTGTCGTACGCGCCGATTGCGGACGGCAGCTTGCCCGACAGAAAAGAAAAGCGCGACGGCGCACACAGCGGGCTCGCGCAATACGCCGAATCGAATACTACGCCCTGCTTCGCGAGGCGGTCGAGGTTGGGTGTTCTAGTAAGCGGATGTCCATATGCGGCGAGCGCGAACGGAGTCATCTGGTCGGCCATCAGAACGAGAATATTCTTTTTGCTGTCAAGCATTGGAGCGCGCCTCGAATAAAATCATGAGTGTCAGTGCAAGTGCCGGTGCAACCGCAAGAGAAGTTCGCGGGCCGCGCCCGGCATGAACATCACTATTGCCGGTCAATTCGGGGCTGTGAAGACGGCAATTCGTTATGTGCCTATAAGGGGGCGTTATGTCGAGGCAGGATCGCTTGCCGCCAATGCAGGCATTGACGATGTTCGAATCCGCCGCGCGTCTGGCGAGCTTTACCGCGGCCGCGCGCGAACTGGGCTCCACGCAGCCGGCAGTGAGCCAGCGCATCGTGCAGCTCGAAGAAACGCTGGGCGCTCCGCTCTTCGAGCGCGGTCACCGCGGCGTCAGGCTCACCGAAGACGGCGAGCGGCTCTTCGAAGCGGTACGTCATGCGCTCGACACTATCCGCCTTGCCACCACGGAAATCCGCGCGCGGCGCACGCCGCAAACGCTTACGCTGTCCACCGATTTCGGCTTCGCCACCTATTGGCTGATGCCGCGGCTTTCGCAATTCAAGGCGCTGATGCCCGATGTCGATGTGAAGATCATCACGTCGCAAAGCGTGTTCGATCCTTCGCACGATCAAGCGGACGTGGCGATCGCCTTCGGCGACGAACATGCGGACTGGAACGCGCGCAGCGTGGTCAAACTGTTTCCGGAGCGCGTCACGCCAGTGTGCAGTCCCGCGTTTCTTGCAGCGCATCCGCCGTTGCGCTCGCCGTCCGAACTGCTTGCCCTGCCGCTTCTGCATCTCGAACCGACGCAACCGGCGCGCTGGCTCTCATGGGCCGACTGGTTCGCGGCACACAGTCTTGTTGCGGCCGCCGCGCATCGGGGCATCACCTTCAATAGCTTTACGCTCGTCGCTCACGCGGCAATCATGGGCCAGGGTGTGGCGCTTGGCTGGGCGCCGCTCGTCGACGAATTACTCGCTACCGGGCAGCTTGTCGAACTGTTCGATGCACCCGTGGTGACAGAGCGCGGCTACATGCTGGTTACGCAGCGTGCGGCCACGCCGGCAGTCGACGCTTTCCGCCAATGGCTGCTCGGCGAATGCGGGCTCGACGCCGAATGAGCACCTGACGTTCCCGTTCCAGCGCGACGGCGATTCGCTTCTATCCGCGCCGCTCATGAATTTGCTCTACTGCGAGGATGCATGCCGCGCCCCGCGGCGTCGCCCTTTTCGTCTATGTGGAGAGCGCATGTCTGCCGATTCCCGTCCTGATCAACTGGTTCTCACCGTTGCGTGTCCGAGCGCCGCGGGCCAGGTTGCCGCCGTTGTCGGCTTTCTCGACCGGCATCATTGCTATATCGACGAACTCACCGTTTTCGACGACGACCTCAGCGAACGCTTTTTCGTGCGCTGCGTTTTTCATGGCGTGAACAGCAACGAGACGCTAAATATCGCGGCGCTCAAACGCGAATTTGAATCCATCGCCGAGCGCTTTCGTATGACGTGGGCAATGCACGATGTCGCCACTCGCCCCAAGGTCCTCATCATGGTGTCGAAACTCGAGCACTGTCTCGCGGATCTGCTATTTCGCTGGCGAATGGGTGAATTGAAAATGGACATTGTCGGCATCGGTTCTAATCATCGCGATTTCGAACCGTTGGCCCAGCAACATGGATTGCCGTTTCATCATCTGCCGATCAGTGCGGATACGAAGCCGCAGCAGGAAGCGCGTTTGCTCGATCTGTTCGAGACATCCGGCGCGGAATTGATGATTCTCGCGCGCTATATGCAGATTCTTTCCGGCGAAACGAGCCGTGCGCTCGCCGCGCGCGCGATCAACATTCATCATTCGTTTCTGCCCGGCTTCAAGGGCGCTAAGCCGTATCACCAGGCGCATGCGCGCGGGGTCAAACTGATCGGCGCAACGGCGCACTTCGTGACCGACGATCTCGACGAAGGTCCGATCATCGAGCAGGTTGTGGAGCGTGTCGATCATTCGTACAGCCCGGAGCGCTTGCTCGCCACGGGACGCGACGTCGAATGCATTACGCTCGCTCGCGCAGTGAAGGCATTTATCGAGCGGCGCGTGTTTATCAACGGCGATAGAACCGTCGTGCTGCAATAAATAGAAAACGAAGGCGGAAACAGAAACGCCGCTTGAAAAGCGGCGTTTCCTTGCATCGTCGTACAGCAGCCAAAGCGAATTACTTCACCCAGCTATCCACGCGATCGCTATGTGCGCCGATCCATGCATCGGCGGCCGCAGTCGGCTTCTCGCCGTTTTGCGTCGCGAGCATCACGCTGTCGATCTCGCCCGGTTTCCACTGAAATTTCTTGAGGAACGCGACAACCGGCGGCGCCTTCTTTTCCAGCTCCGGATTCACCACGCTGTCCACATGCTCGGCTTCACCGAACACCTTCTTCGGATCTTCAAGGAATTTCAGCTTGTACTTCGCGAACATCCAGTGCGGCTTCCAGCCGGTCACGATAATCGGCTTGCTCGCCGCTTCCGAACGCGCCAGTTCCGCGGTCATCGCGCTGCCCGAACTCGGCATCAGCTTATAGTCGAGTCCGTATGCCTTGATGGCTTCGCTGGTTTTCTGCATCACGCCCGCACCGGCGTCGATACCGACGATGCGCGAACCGAATTCCGCCTTCTTCGCTTCGAGGTCGCCCACCGTTTTCACGTCGAGATTGTCGGGGACAATCAGGCCGATCTTCGCGTCGTTAAAGTTCGGGCCGAGGTCGACCACCTTGTCCTTGAAGTTATTCCAGTACGCACCGTGCGTGACCGGCAGCCACGCTGACAGCGTCGCGTCGAGATCGCCGCGCGCCACGCCTTGCCACATCACGCCGGCCGCGACCGGCACGAGTTGCACCTGATAGCCGAGGCGCTTTTCGATCACGCGCGCGGCCACGTTGGACGTTGCGACGCTATCGTCCCAGCCTTCCACGTAGCCGATCTTGATGGTCGGCTTCGTATCCGCCGAAACGCTCACGCTGCTTGCCGCCAGCGCCGCGCTCAGGGTGCTCAACACCAGTATCTTTCTGATCAGTCTCATCGCCTTCTCCCGTTCGCCTTCCACATACAACCCAATGAGCATTTAGAATCGCCAGCCAGAATTGCCAGGTAACGTTGTTTTGCGACATGCAGTTGTCCACATGCGACCATCGGCAACCTGGCGGGCGTACTTCTCGTACGACTTATCGACGCCCATCAATCGAAACTTTCGCGATGCTCACTTCTCGACCACGAGATCGGTCAGCGGCTTGCTGCAACAGAGCAGCACCATGCCTTGGTCGATCTCGCGCTGACGAATGCCGCCCGCGTGTTTCATCGCGACTTCACCGGATACGAGCTTCACCTTGCACGTTCCGCACATGCCTTGCGTGCACGATGCAGGCAGACGTACGCCCGCTTTCTTCGCGGCGTCCAGCACATGCTGGCCGCTGCCGCATTCGATCTCGCGATTGCTTTTCGTGAAGCTGACCTTGTAGCGCGTTTCCGTTTCGGTCGTAGCAGGAGCGGCGGAAAGAATGGAATCCGGAATAGAAGCGGGCTCGAAGCCCGGCGCTTCTTCCCGCGCCTGCCCAAAGCTTTCCACCGTCACGGGTTCTGGCGAAGCCTGCATCACGTTCGCCACATGCGTCGTCGTCAATTGTGCCGCGACCTCGCTGACCGTTTCGAACGAGAAGCTTTCCTCGTGATAATGGCTGCGATCGAAACCGCCCTCGTCCAGCAGCTTGCGCACCGCCTGCATATACGGCGCCGGCCCGCAGGTGAAAATCTCACGCTCCAGAAAGTCCGGCGCGATCAGCTTCAGCAGCGGCAAAGTCAGAAAGCCTGTCACGCCTGGCCAATTCCGGCGTGCGCCGAGCCGCTCGCAAACAAATGCGGTACGGAACTGCGTTTGATTCGACGCGATCAGATCCAGCTCTCGCGCGAAGATAATGTCGTCCGGCGTGCGGGCGCTGTGCACGAAAACAATGTCGCTGTCCTCGCCGAGCTCGTGATGTGCGCGGCTCATCGACATCAACGGTGTAACGCCCGAACCCGCCGATAGAAACAGAAACTTCCGGGCCGGATGACGGGCGCACGTAAACTCGCCCGCGGGTCCGAGTACGCGAACTTCCCCGCCTGCTTGCAGATTGTCGTGTAGCCAGTTCGACACCTTGCCGCCCGGCACACGCTTCACCGTAATGGAGATGGTGTGCGGACGCGTAGGCGGCGACGAAATCGTATAGCAGCGGTTGATCGATTCGCCGTCAATCTCGAGTTCGAGCGTGATGAACTGCCCAGGCTCGAACACGAAGACCCGTTCGGACGGCGCGCGGAAGAAAAAGCTCTTCACGTCATGCGTTTCCTGACGGACGTGGCAACACACCAGCGTGTCGTCGACATCGCTGTTCCACCGCGCGGGCAACGTGTCCCAGAAGCGCGGCTGCGTAACACGGCTTGTTGCATACTCCGAGACCGGCTCGGCGCCGAGTTGAAACGTCGCCTGATCGCGCATCATTGTTTTCTCCCGCTCCTGGTTGCGCTCGTGCGCTCAGCGCATGAAGGACACGACTTTTTCGCCGTGCGTGGCCGGCGTGGCATCGTGCGTTTCCGGCGCATTGCTGTAATCCGCAATACGGCCGATGTACCACTCGCAGAACTTTTCCACGAGGCCTTCCGTGAACGGCGAATAGGGACCCGGCTCGTAGGCGCTGCTCGATGCGCCACGTTGCGAGTACTCGACGAGCGCGCGGTCCTGGTCGTTGGTCGCGCGCCATACGGCCGTGAGATTGTTCACGTCGTAGTCGATGCCTTCACGCGCGTCCTTGTGCACGAGCCATTTCGTGCGCACTAGCGTCTTGCCCGCGGAAAGCGGAATCACGGAAAAGCTCACAATGTGATCGCTCATGAAGTGATGCCACGAATTCGGCTGCGTCCAGAAAGAAAGGCCGCCAAGATCGGCCTGCTCGAATCCGCCGAGCAGTTTCTTCGACGCCACTTTCGCGTCGAGCGTCTGCGATTCGCCGTCGCGATCGAGCGGCAGACGTTGCGTGCGAAAACCGGTCACGAGATCCGCAAGCCGTTCGATTTCCGCCGACGGCAGCTTCATCGCTTCCCATTGCGCGGTGCGGCGCGCAACCGTCTCTTCGAAAGCGGCCATGCCTTCTTCGTTAGCCGGACTGCGTTGATAGCCAAAGCCGTATTCGTACAGCGAAATGGTCAGTTCGGGATGGTTCGCGACGCAGTGATAGCACTCGCGATTGTTCTCCATCGTGAGCTTCCAGTTGCCTTCCTCGATAATGTCGATCGACGCCGCGATCTTGCAGCCGGCCAGTTCGTGCGGCAACAGGTAAGGCTCCATCGCCGCGCGCATCACGGGAAAGTCTGCGGGCGGGTTGTCGGCGAGGCAAATGAAAATAAGGCCCGCCAGGTTCTCGACGTGCACTTTCTTCAGGCTGTGCTTGCACCGGTCGAACTGGTCGCCCATGTGCTCCGCGAACATCAGGTCGCCATTCAGGTTATACGTCCAGCTGTGATACGGGCACACGATATTGCCGAGTGAACCCTTGTCGGTATTGCACAGGCGTGCGCCGCGATGACGGCACACGTTGTGAAACGCCCTCACCTGCATGTCGTCGTCGCGCACGATCAGAATGGAATCGTGGCCGACTTCCACCGTGATGTAATCGCCCGGTTCGGGCACGTCCGGTTCCACCGCGACCTGGATCCAGTGTTGCCGGAAGATTGCGTCCATGTCGAGCGCGAAAATATCCTCGCTCGTATAGAACGGTGCTTCCAGCGTGTGATTCTTCTTGCGGCGCTCGATCATTGCGCGAACGTCTGCGGGAACTTGCATTGTGTGCTCCGTTGCGTGTCACGTCTGGCGCCGCGCCAGGCCCTCCTGGCCGCATGCTCGCCTGAACCTGAAATCAGTAATCCACGAGTTGATGCTCGCGCAAATACGCGAGAATCACTTGTGCTTTTTCGACGGAACTCCCTTCAATTACGACGCTGCCGCCGCGGCTTTCCGTCGTTGTCGCCGAGAGCATGCGAGCATGGCCCGAACGCTTTTCGACGGCGGCGAGACGCACGGGTTTGGCGCTCGCCGGACGGATGGTCCAGGCGAGGTCCGCGGCGTTGCCGCTCGTCCTGCAGGCGACCGGGCGAATGGTGCCTTCGCGCAGCCGTGCATAGGCATAGGTCGGCGTGGCGTTCGCCATCGGATGCACGACGATCAGCGCGGGCAATTGCACCTCGACACGGCGACGCAAACCCTTCGGCATGAATTGCCGGACTTGCGCGCAGCTGTCATTGAGGGTCACGTCGACAGCCGCGCCCACGAGTGGAATGTCCAGCGCATTGGCTACGCGATACGGCAGCATGCCGCTGTCGAATGCGCCTTCGGCACGCGTACCGGTCACTACCAGATCGTAGCCCTGCAAACGCGCGGCGAGCGGCACCGCTGCATCCGCTTGCGATTCATTTGCTGCGGGAATCGCAAGCACTTCGACCGAGCGCGCGCCGAGCGCGAGATATTCCTGCAACGCGGGATTTGAAGGATCGCCCGCATGCAGCACGTCAAGCGCTGCGTTGTGCTGCTTTGCGAGCGACAGCGCCATCGTCAGCGCGGCCGCGTCGTTGCGGCTGTAGCGCGCGACGCCGCTCACCGGATGTCGGCCCACGGAAACCAGTACGGCGATTTTCATGCGAGCGCTCCTTCGGCGACGGCCTTCGAATTCAGTAAGGCAGCACTCGTGCCGCGTGACGTGCGAGCCGCGGCAGCCGCGTCGTTCAGCGCCGCGATCGTTTCCTGCGCGTCCGCGATGACCGTCAGGTTCGCGCGCTTGGCTATCGGCGCGCTCGCATCGAGGTTCACCGCGATCACGTGACGGCAATCCTTGATGCCCTGCAAATGCTGCACCGCGCCGGAGATGCCGAACGCGATATACACGCTCGCTTCAACCGTCTTGCCTGTCGCGCCGATCTGCTTGTCGCGCGTGAACTTGCCGTCGTCGACGGCAACGCGGCTCGCGCCGATTGCCGCACCGAGTGTGGCCGCGAGACGCTCGAACGCGGGCACGTCGCTCACGCCGTTGCCGGCGGAGACGATGAAGTCCGCTTCTTCGAGCGCGAGTTGCGCCGCGTCCATTTCTTCGATGCCGAGGTCACGCCCCATGCCTTTCGTTGCGGCGGGTTCGCCATCGAAACGCCATACGACTCGCTCTCCGGCGCCGACGAACGGCAGCTTCGGGTCGACGGCATTAGGCGCGACCAGGATCACTTCGGGCAGCGCGCACGAGGCGAACGCGGTGTTGGCCTGCACATAAGAGGCCACATGCGAGGCGTCGATCTCAACGACATGCGTCGCGACGCTCGCATTCGCGGCGGCCGCATAGCGGCGGCCAAGGTCGCCGTCGCCTGTCGCGTTGTCGGGCAGAAAAACATGGACCGGCGCATAAGCAGCGACGCATGCGGCGAGCGCATTCAATTCGTCGACCGGCGCGAACTTGCGTCGATCGAACATAGGCAGTTCGATCAGCTTATCTGCGCCGAGCGCAGCAGCATCGCCGGTGAATTCGCCGAATACGAGCAGCACCACGTCAGTGGCCGCATCGGCGATCAACGCAGCGGCGGCCAGCGTCTGGCGCGCGTGATCGTCAAGCGCGCCGCGGTCCGCGTGCGCCGCCACTAGCATCACATGCTGCGGCGTGGCCGTCGTGCGGCGCGGCTTTGCGTGCTCACGGTGCGCCGCGCCCGTCGCGGCGAAATCCATTGTGCCCGCCACACCGGTCACGCCCAACGTAATGCGCCTGAGTCCGTCTGCCGTGATCGTGAACGGGCGGCGCGGATCGATTCGTTTGATTGTGTTCATCGCGTTACTCCAGCGCCGCTGCAACCAGTTCGACGACGTCCAGCACCTCAGGACGCGGCCCGACCACGCCTTCGAGCATCGCCGTGCAATTCGGGCAGCCCACGGCGACAATCTCGGCACCGATGTCGCGCGCGTCGTCGATGCGAATGTCCGGAATGCGCCGCTTGCCCGGAATGTCGGTCAACGGGGCACCGCCGCCGCCTCCGCAGCAACGTCCACGCATGCCGTTGCGCTCCATCTCGACAACCTTGATGCCGATGCTCTTTAAAACACGGCGCGGTGCCTCGGTCTCGCCGTTATAGCGGCCCAGGTAGCACGGATCGTGATACGTGATGTTGCGATCCGCGTAGGCGGCGACCGCGCGTGGCGACAGCTTGCCGCTCGCGACGAGTTCATCGATCAACGCAGTGTGATGCTGCACGTCGTAGAAGCCGCCCAACGCGCGATACTCGTTGCGCAAGCTGTGCAGCACGTGCGGGTCGGAAGTGACGATCTTGCCGAACGAGTACTGCGAGAGCGTGCCGATCAACTTCCTGGCGAGTTGCTGGAACGTGGCTTCGTCGCCGAGACGCCGCGCCGTGTCGCCCGTATCGGTTTCGACACCGCCGAGCACCGCATAGTCGATGCCCGCGCGATTCAGCACCTTGACGAGCGCGCGCAGCGTGCGCTGATAGCGCATGTCGAACGCGCCTTCGCCGGCAATCAGCAGCACATCAACGCGACGCCCAGGCTGCGCGACCTGCACCTGCAAATCGACGGCCCAGTCATAACGCGCGCCGATGTCGTAACCGTTCGAGCTGCCTGTTTCGCGCAGATTCGCGAGCGTGATCGGCCCCTTGCCCGGCACGATGCCTTCCACGAGCGTTTGATTGCGGCGCATATCCACGATGGCGTCGACATGCTCGATCAGCATCGGACACTCCTGCACGCAAGCGCGGCACGTCGTGCACGACCACAGCGTTTCCGCTTCGATCAGGCTGGAAATCAGCGGCTTGCCAGGCGCACCGCCATGCTTGCCGACCGGAATGCCGGGCGTGGGACTGCCTGCGTATTCGGCGTCCGTGCCGCCCACCATGCCAGTCACCAGATCCTGAATCAGCTTCTTCGGATTGAGCGGCTGGCCGGCGGCGAACGCGGGACATGCTGCCTCGCATTTGCCGCACTGCACGCATGCATCGAAACTGAGCAACTGATTCCAGCGAAACTCCACAGGCTTGCCCACGCCATATTCTTTCGCGTCGAGCTGCGGCGCCTTCAATGCAGTCGGCGGCACCATGTCGCGATCGTTACGCTCGGCAAAGCGCTCCTGACGCGGATGAAACGCGAGATGCAGCAGACCCGCGAGCGCATGTTTCATCGGACCGCCACGCGCCGCGCCAAACGTCATCGTGAAGGCGCCCACTGCAACCAGCAGCGCGACGATGATTGCGAGCGCGCCCGACATCGCCGCGGCCGGCAGTGCGATGAACAACACGAGACCAAGCGCGAACGACCCGAGCAGCAGCGGCAGATGATCCCAAGGTCCACGCGAAAGCCGCGCGGGCATCGCCTTCGCGCCATGCCGCCGACGCCATACGAACGCGGCGCCGACCAGCATCACGAGCGCGGCCAGAAAGATCAGCTTGTCTAGCCACGGCGAGTAGATCGCGAGACCGTAGTTGACGAACACGAGCGCCATAGCGAGGATCGCACCGCCGGCGGTTGCCATGTGCGTTTTCGCAATGTACGGATCGCGCGCGACCACATGATGCAGATCGACGAAGTAGCGTTTCGGAATCGACAGCAGATTGGCCCAGCCGTACGCGCCCGCCGCCGTCGCGCGACCCACGCGCCAATATGCGGCACGCTTCGCGAGTGCGAACGCCAGACCCGCCATCGACAACCACAACAGCACGGTGATGACAGACACGGGGCTCATCGTCAGAAATCCTTGCAAAGGCGCAGCGCGTCGTAAATCGCGCCGTGAATGTTGTGCATGGAGATGCAGTCGCCGACGCGGAACAGCAGGAAGCGGCCATTGCCGAGTTCTTCCGAAAGCGACGGCTGCGGCTCGGATGCAAAGAGCTTATGCACATCGACCTGTCCGCGATTTAGCGACTCGGGCTTGAGCTTCCAGTACAACTCGTCGTTCGGCGTGCTGCCGTTCTCGATCACGACCTGATCGACCGCACGCTCTTCCTGCTCCTCGGTGTACTCGTTGCGAAGCACGGCGATCTTCTTGCCATCTTCCTCGTAGACTTTATCGAGCCAGTAATTCGGCGTGTGAACGACGCCCTGCGCATACAGGCGCCGATAGAAAATCGGGAAGGTGGTGCCGCCCACGTCGTCGGCCACTTTCACGTCCGGCGTGACGATCTCGACATTCGAACCGCGGCTCGAGATGAAATCGGCAACACCCGCGCCCGCATGCGTGCTGACGCCGTCATACACGAGCACGTTCTTGCCGGGTTCGACCTTGCCCGAGAGCACGTCCCACGAACTCACCGCGAGACCTTCGTCAACGCCCCACGCGGCGACTTGCGACGTGAACGCCGAGCCGCCCGTTGCCAGCACGATGATGTCCGGCTTCTCGGCCATGATGGTCTTTTCGTCGGCAGCGACACCGAGGCGCCGGTCCACGCCGAGGCGCTTCGTCTCCATGTCGAACCAGCGGACGATGCCCGCCATCTGCTCGCGCTGCGGCGCTTTTGCCGCGAGCATGATCTGGCCGCCGACGTAGTCGTTCTTTTCGAACAGCACCACGTCATGACCACGCGACTTCGCGACACGCGCTGCTTCGAGTCCGGCCGGACCCGCGCCGACCACGACGACCTTGCGCTTCGGCCCGTTCGTGCGCGCGATCACATGCGGCATGGTCGCCTCGCGCGAGGTCGCCGCATTCTGCACGCACAGAACATCGAGCCCGTTGTACTGGCGATCGATGCAATAATTCGCACCGACGCATTGCTTGATTTCATCCTCGCGGCCATCGCGGATCTTGATGACCATATGCGGGTCGGCGATCTGCGCGCGCGTCATGCCGACCAGATCGACCATGCCGCTTGCCAGCAGACGCTCAGCCTGGCCCGCATCGCGAATACTTTGTGCATGCATGACCGGGATTTTCACGACCGACTTGATGCCGGCCGCGAGATGCACGAAAGGCTCGGGCGGGAGCGCCATCGGCGGCATGCAGTTGGCGAGCGTGTTGTGCGTATCCGCACCGGAGCCGATCACGCCGAGGTAATCGATCAGGCCGCTTTCGCTCATGGCCTGCGCAATCTCTTTCAGTTGCTCGTGGTCGAGCCCGTCTTCATGGAACTCGTCGCCGCACATGCGCAAGCCCACGCAGAAGTCCGGGCCCACCGCTTCGCGCACCGCCTGCAACACTTCGACGCCGAAACGCAGGCGGTTTTCGAGCGAGCCGCCCCATTCGTCGGTACGAAAGTTGGTGCGCGGGCTCCAGAACTGGTCGATCAGATGCTGGTGAGCCGCCGAGATTTCGACGCCGTCCATGCCCGCATCCTTCACGCGTTTCGCGGCAGCCGCGAAGTCAGTGATAATGCGGCGAATCTCTTCCACTTCAATGATCTTCGCGTTGCCACGATGCACCGGCTCACGCACGCCGGAAGGCGACATCAGATGCGGCCAGTGCTCTCCATGAAACGCCGAGCGGCGGCCCATGTGCGTGGCCTGAATCATGATCTTGGCGCCGTGCGCGTGCATGGCTTCGGCGAGCCGCGAGAGCGGATCGATGATCTTGTCAGTCGATAGATTCACCGACTTCCACCAGCCTTGCGGGCTGTCGATCGACACCGGGCTCGAACCGCCGCAGACGGCGAGGCCGACACCGCCCTTAGCCTTTTCTTCGTAATAGCGAATATAGCGGTCACCAGGCAGTCCGCCCGGCTCCGCATACACCTCCGCATGCGCGGTGCTGACAATACGGTTGCGCAAAGTCAGCTTGTTCAGCGTGAGAGGTTTGAAAAGGTTCGGGTAACGCATCGCGATCGACCTCGGAATGATATGACTTGTGGTGCTATGCCGTGAGCGGCGACACTTCGAACACGCAATGCTCGTGGCCTTCCGCCGCGCATCGCGCTTCCTGCGACTTTGAAGGCGGACCTTTGCGTGCGGCATCCGGCGCCGTGTCGTTGACCCAGTCCATCGCGCCCGCGAACCAGCCGGCGAACATGTAGCAGAGCTTGCCGACCTTGCCCGGCTGCGCGAGTACGAACGACGAGTGATGCAGTTCAATGCGCGCATGCGACGTGGACGGATCGCTTTCGGTGATCGTGAAGATGCCCCAGCCGCGTTGCGAAAGCCGCTTCAGGTAGTGCTCGAATACGGCCATGCCGGCAATGCCGTGCTGTTTGGCTTCCTTGTCGCACCAGAAATACGCGGACTTGTAGCCGGCCTTGTAGAGAATCTCGGCATACGTGTCGATGCCGAGCGCTTCTTCAACGGCGGTGTGGTTGTTCGTGAAGAAATGACGCGGCACGTACAGCATCGGCAGCGCGTCGGTGGTCCAGACGCCGGTGTTCGGATCGACGTCGATAGGCAGTTGGGGTTGCATGTGGAGACTCCGCTTTTTATGAGGTGAATTCGCAGGCTATATGTGCGTGGAGGTCAGACCGTCCACACTTCGCCGAATACCCGCACCCAGTTTTCACCCATGATCTTCTTGATGCGCGTTTCGCTCCAGCCCGCGCGTTCCATCGCGGCGGTCAGGTTCGGAAACTCGCCGATCGTGCGGATGCCTTCCGGATTCACGACCTTGCCGAAGTTCGTCAACTGGCGATAACGGCCCTTGTCGTGCGTGATCCAGTCGAAGAACTCCGTGCTATAGCCTTGCGTGAAGTCCGTGCCGATGCCGACCTGGTCTTCGCCGATCAGGTTCACCACATACTCGATCGCTTCGATATAGTCTTCGACGGTCGCATCGGCACCGCGCTTCAAAAACGGCGCGAACATCGTCACGCCGACAAAACCGCCTGCGTCCGCGATCTCTTTCAGTTGTTCGTCGCTCTTGTTGCGCGGATGCTCTTTGAGTCCAGACGGGCAGCAATGCGAATAGCACACGGGCTTATTCGACGCCGCGATCGCTTCAGATGAAGTCTTGCCGCCGACATGCGAAAGATCGACCATGATGCCGACGCGGTTCATCTCCTGAATCACTTCGCGGCCATAGCCCGACAGGCCGCCGTCGCGCTCATAGCAACCCGTGCCGACGAGATTCTGCGTGTTGTAGCAAAGCTGCACCACGTTCACGCCGAGGTCCTTGAATGCCTCGATATAGCCAAGGTTGTCCTCGAATGCATGCGCATTCTGGAAGCCGAAAATGATGCCCGTCTTGTTCTCTTTCTTCGCGCGGAAAATGTCGTCGGTGGTGCGCACGAGCGTGAGGATCTCGCCGTACTCGCGGATTTGCTGCTTCATTTCGGCGATGTTATCGACAGTCTTCTGGAAGCTCTCCCAGACCGACACCGTGCAGTTCACCGCGGTCACGCCACCTTTGCGCATGTCCTCGAACACCGAGCGCTCGAACTTCGAAATGTTCAAACCGTCGATGATGATGCTGTTTTCGTGCAGATTGCTCATCGTGTGCTCCAGGTGTTCTTAGTAGATGGGGAAGCGCTCGCACAGCGCGAAAATCTCTCGGCGCACGCGCTGTTCGGTGGCTGCATGGCCTTCGGGATGGTCGCGCAGCGAATCGAGCACCTCGACGATCAACCTGCCTACGTCGCGGAATTCGCTCACGCCGAAGCCGCGCGTCGTACCCGCCGGTGTGCCGAGGCGCACGCCCGAGGTGATCGTCGGCTTTTCGGTGTCGAACGGAATGCCGTTCTTGTTGCACGTAATGCCCGCGCGTTCCAGCGCCTGCTCGACCTGATTGCCCTTCAGGCCCTTAGGCCGCAAGTCGACTAGCAGCAGATGGTTGTCGGTGCCGCCCGTCACCAGATCGACGCCGCCGGCTTTCAACACTTCGCCGAGTGCCTGCGCGTTGGCCAGCACATTGTCGATGTAGGTCTTGAAGCCCGGTTGCAGCGCCTCGCCGAACGCGACTGCCTTGCCGGCGATCACATGCATCAGCGGGCCGCCTTGCAGGCCGGGGAACACGGCAGAGTTGATCTTCTTCGCGATGTCTTCGTCATTCGTCAGCACAAAGCCGCCGCGCGGACCGCGCAACGTCTTGTGCGTGGTCGACGTCACCACATGCGCATGCTCGACGGGGTTGGCGTGACGTCCCGCCGCGATCACGCCGGCGATGTGCGCCATATCCACCATCAGCTTGGCGCCGGCGCTGTCGGCAATCGCGCGCAGCCGCTTGAAATCCAGCGCGCGCGGATAAGCGGAGAAGCCGGCGATCAGCAGCGCCGGTTTATGCTGCTGCGCGAGTTCCTCGATCTGCTCGTAGTCGATCAGCAGCGTGTCGCGATTGACGCCGTACTGCACTGCGTTGAACCACTTGCCCGACATAGCGGGCTTCGCGCCGTGCGTCAGGTGGCCGCCCGCATCGAGCGACATGCCGAGCACCGTGTCGCCCGGCTTCACCAGCGCGAGCATCACCGCGCCGTTTGCTTGCGCGCCGGAATGCGGCTGCACGTTGGCGAACTTCGCGTTGAACAGTTGCTTGATGCGTTCGAGCGCGAGCGTCTCGATCTCGTCGGCGTATTCGCAACCGCCGTAGTAACGCTTGCCCGGATAGCCTTCCGCATACTTGTTGGTCAGCACCGAGCCTTGCGCTTCGAGCACGGCGCGCGACACGATGTTTTCCGACGCGATCAGTTCGACTTGCGACTGCTGGCGCTCGAGCTCTTTCAAAATTGCGCCGCGCACCGCCTGATCGCGCGCTGCGAGCGATTCTTCGAAGAAAGGATTCGGATTCGACATGGAAGGTCCGTGGGGTCGTTGACGGAAGGCCCGGAAGCGCTGCTGGAGCTTCGCTTGAGCGTCGCTCTTGCCCTGCTGATACCGGGTTGCATTGCGTCTATTCTTGACGCTTGCCTCGTGCGTCAATTTATGAATTCAGACGTGTTCTTTGCCTTTTCCGCCATAAGCGACCATTTTCGACAAGTCGCCCCGCGCGTCCCGCCCATGTCCTGGACGATGCCTCAGTAATGACCCTGAGTCATGGCGCTCAAATCCGGTCGCGCTGTGCCGAACGACCGTTCTTTGCGGGCGCAATGCTGCACTGCGGTTGGACGTAGTGCGCTTTTACGGTGCGAACCAATCGGGCCGCAGCGCTGTCCTGGTGCCGTTTCTCGGGCGTTTGATGTGTCGGCATCCACAACCGAGGGTTTAGCCTGATGGCATGGTAGTTGCGCTAGTCCTCAAAATTGCGTTAGTTGCCGCACCCCACGGCGACGCGACACTATAGATTCGAAGGAATCACCCCTCACATGTCCACCGACCGCACGGCGTCTCTGTCGCATTTCGCCTTCATGCCCGTTCCGAACTTCACAATGATCGCCTTCACCAACGCGATCGAAGTGTTGCGCATGGCGAACTACCTGGCGGGACAGACGCTTTATCGCTGGTCCATCGTGAGTCCAGAAGGCGGCCCGGTCACGGCAAGCAATGGCCTGTCGGTCGATACGGGTCCGGTCGAATGCGTCGGCCAGCCGGATATCGTGTTCGTGATCGGCGGCATCGACGTGCAGCGCGCGACCACGCAAGCCCATCTCTCCGCGTTGCGCCGTTTCGCCCGCATGGGCTGTGTGCTCGGCAGCCTGTGCACGGGCACCTATGCGCTCGCGCGCGCCGGTTTGCTCGCGGGCTACGCATGCGCGATTCACTGGGAGAACATGTCGGCGCTGAAAGAAGAATTCCCGGACACGCGCTTCCTGAAAGAACTGTTCGTGATCGATCGAGACCGCGTCACGTGCACCGGCGGCGTCGCGCCGCTCGACATGATGCTCAACCTGATCGCGCCGCGCGTCGGCACCGCTCGTGTGACGCAGATCGCCGAGCAGTTCATCGTCGAACATGTGCGCGATACGAGTGCGCAACAGAAAATGCCACTGGTCGCGCGGCTCGGTTCAGCCAACAAGTCGCTCTTCGAAGTGATCTCGCTGATGGAGAACAACATCGAAGAACCGCTGTCACGCGAAGAACTCGCGCGGCTCGCGGGCATGTCGCAACGGCAGTTGCAGCGCCTCTTCCGCGAGCATCTCGGGATGACGCCGACGCATTACTACCTGACGCTGCGTTTGCGGCGCGCGCGCGAGTTGCTGCTGCAAACGGACATGTCGATCATGCATATCACGATGGCTTGCGGCTTCCAGTCGGCTTGCCATTTTTCGAAGAGCTATCGCGATGCATTCGGCACTGCGCCCACACGTGAACGGCGCAAGCAAGCGCCTTCTCTCGCCTCGGCGCCCGTAATGGCGGCGTGAGCGGCGCCAATATTCGTTACCATCGTCACCAGGCAAAAACGCGTTGAACGGCAATCCGTTCAACGCGTTTTCTATTGCGAGCTGCTATTTCACGCGGGCATCACGCCGCCTTCAGCAAGCCGTGCGGATCGATAACAAACTTCTTCGGCGCTCCGCCGTCGAACTGGCGGTAACCATCCGGCGCCTGATCGAGCGACACCACGGTCACGTTCACGATGTCCGCAATCGGCAAGCGGTCCCACAAGATCGCCTGCATCAGATTGTGGTTGTACTTCATCACCGGCGTTTGGCCTGTATGGAACGAATGCGACTTGGCCCAGCCGAGTCCGAAGCGGATGCTCAGGCTGCCTTTGCGCGCGGCGGCGTCGGCGGCGCCCGGATCGTCGGTGACGTAGAGGCCCGGAATGCCGATCGCGCCGGCCGCCCGCGTGATTTCCATCAGCGAATTGAGTACGGTGGCCGGCGCTTCTTCATGCGAACCGCTGGCGCCATGGCCGTGCGCCTCGAAACCCACGCAATCCACCGCGCAATCCACTTCGGGCTTGCCGAGAATCTGCTCGATCTGTTCACCGAGCGTCGCATCTTTCGACAGATCGACGGTCTCGAAGCCCATCTTGCGCGCGTGCGCGAGACGCGCCTCGTTCATGTCGCCGACAATCGTGCAAGCCGCGCCCAGGAGGCGCGCCGACGCGGCCGCCGCCATGCCGACCGGGCCCGCGCCCGCGACATAAACCGTCGCGCCCGGCTTCACGCCCGCCATCACTGCGCCGTGATAGCCGGTTGGCAGAATGTCGGACAGACAAGTGAGGTCACGAATTTTCGACATCGCCTGTGCGGGGTCGGGGAATTTCAGCAAGTTGAAATCGGCGTACGGCACCAGCACGTACTCGGCCTGACCGCCAATCCAGCCACCCATGTCCACGTAACCATAAGCGCCGCCCGCGCGTGACGGATTCACGTTCAGGCAGACGCCCGTGTTCTGCGATTTGCAGGTCGGGCACCGTCCACAAGCCACGTTGAACGGCACCGACACCAGATCGCCGATGTTCAGCGTCTCGACGTCGCGGCCCACTTCGATTACCTCGCCGGTAATCTCATGGCCGAGCACGAGGCCGACCTGGGCAGTCGTGCGGCCGCGCACCATGTGCTGGTCCGAGCCGCAAATATTCGTGCTGACAACCTTCAGAATCACACCATGGCCGATTGCGCGGCCACGTGGATCGACCATCTTCGGATAGTCGATCGATTGCACTTCCACCTTGCCCTGGCCGAGATATACGACGCCGCGATTGCTGCTCATTGAATGTCTCCATGTCTTGTGAGCGGCGCGCTGCTTGCGCGCGGCACGCCGTCCAAAGAGCGTAGCGCCCGCTGCAAGCAACCACCTGCATCGAACGCGACATGGGTTTGGCTGGAACCGACATCGCCGAAAATCCCAATTTTTTATTGATTGACCGTTCAATATAAAAAATCTACCATGCACCGATTGAATAGGCAGGCGAGCGCACAGGCCAATCGCCGCTGCGCATGGTTCATTCTTCACACCGTCATCATGCCAAAACTCGGAATGCGCGAAATCCGTCGCGCGCAACTCATCGACGCGACGCTGCTCACCATCGACCAGACCGGTCTCGCGGGCGCCACGCTGGCGTCGGTCGCGCAGCGCGCGAGCATTTCGACTGGCATCGTCAGCCACTATTTCGGCGACAAGGACGGCTTGCTCGAAGCCACCATGCGTCACGTGCTGCGCGATTTGTGGCAAGCCACTTCGCGCCGGCGCCGGGCGGCAAAGACGGACCCGCGCTCGAAACTACGCGCGGTGGTCGCCGCGAATTTCGACGTCGAGCAAACCAGCGCGCCGGTCATGAAAACGTGGCTTGCGTTCTGGTCGGAGAGCATGCACAAGCCGCATCTGCGGCGGCTGCAATACGTGAATACACGCCGCCTGAACTCGAACCTGTGCGCGGATTTTTCGAAAGCGATGCCGCGTGCCGCGGCGCGGCGCGCGGCGAGCGGCCTGGCGGCATTGATCGATGGATTGTGGCTGCGCGGCGCACTGTCGGGCGAACCGTTCGATACCAAAGCCGCGCTACGTGTGGCCAATGAATACATCGATCTCGTTCTGGCGGCGCGCGAATAAGCGCATAACAGGCACGCAAGAGCCGACGATATCTTTATCAAGGAGCAAGTCATGGCGCTATTCGCAACGCAACGTCTCTATATCGGCGGCGCTTATGTCGACGGGACCGGCGCAGAAACTTTCGACACGTTCGATCCCGCCACCGGCGAGACGCTCGCCACGGTTCAGCAGGCGAGCGCCGCGGACGTCGATCGCGCTGTGCAATCCGCCCGTGACGGTCAGCGCCAGTGGGCGGCGCTCACGGCCATGCAGCGCTCGCGCATCTTGCGCCGCGCGGTCGATATTCTGCGCGAGCGCAACGACGAACTCGCCGCGCTGGAAACGCGCGACACCGGCAAGCCAATTGCCGAGACGCAGGCGGTGGACATCGTCACCGGCGCGGACGTGATCGAGTATTACGCGGGCCTTGCCACGGCTATCGAAGGGCAGCAGATTCCATTGCGGCCTTCGTCGTTCGTGTATACGCGGCGCGAACCGCTCGGCGTATGCGCGGGCATCGGCGCATGGAATTATCCGATTCAGATCGCGTGCTGGAAGTCGGCACCCGCGCTCGCGGCAGGCAATGCGATGATCTTCAAGCCGAGCGAAGTCACGCCCCTCTCAGCGTTGAAGCTCGCCGAAATCTACACCGAGGCCGGCGTGCCACCCGGCGTGTTCAACGTCGTGCAAGGCGACGGCCGTGTGGGCGCCATGCTGGCCGCGCATCCGGACATCGAAAAAATTTCGTTCACGGGCGGCGTGGAAACGGGCAAGAAAGTGATGTCGATGGCGGGCGCGTCGTCGTTGAAAGAAGTGACGATGGAGCTCGGTGGCAAGTCCCCGCTGCTCGTTTTCGACGACGCCAATCTGGAACGAGCCGCCGATATCGCGATGAGCGCCAACTTCTTCAGCTCGGGCCAGGTCTGCACGAACGGCACGCGCGTGTTCGTGCAACGCAGTGTGCTCGAACGATTCGAAGCGCTGGTGCTCGAGCGTGTCAAACGCATCCGCGTGGGCGCGCCGACTGATGCCGCCACCAACTTCGGCCCGCTCGTGAGCCCCGCGCAATTGCAGAAGGTGCTCGGCTACATCGAAAGCGGCGTGCAGGATGGCGCGCGGCTGATAGCGGGCGGCAAGCGCCTCACCGAAGGCCACTTCGGCCAGGGCCACTACGTCGAACCGACCGTGTTCGCCGGTTGCAATGACGACATGCGCATCGTGCGCGAGGAAATCTTCGGCCCTGTGATGAGCATTCTCGTATTCGACGATGAAGACGAAGCCATCGAGCGCGCGAATCGCACCGCTTATGGGCTTGCCGCCGGCGTCGTCACCGAGAACCTGGCGGGCGCGCATCGCGTGATTCATCGTCTGGAAGCGGGTATTTGCTGGATCAACACGTGGGGCGAATCGCCGGCTGAGATGCCCGTGGGCGGCTACAAACAATCGGGCGTGGGACGCGAAAACGGCATTACCACGCTGGAGCACTACACACGCATCAAGTCGGTGCAGGTCGAGCTCGGCCCGTATCAACCGGTGTTCTGAGGAGCGCAGCCATGACTTCGAACGAATACGACTACATCGTCGTCGGCGCGGGCTCGGCGGGCAACGTGCTCGCGTCGCGTCTCACCGAGGACGCCGGCGTCACGGTGCTGCTGCTCGAAGCAGGCGGCCCCGATTACCGCCTCGATTTCCGCACGCAGATGCCGGCCGCGCTCGCCTATCCGTTGCAAGGGCGCCGCTATAACTGGGCGTACGAGACGGACCCCGAGCCGTATATGAACAACCGCCGTATGGAATGCGGACGTGGCAAGGGGCTCGGCGGGTCGTCGCTGATCAACGGCATGTGCTATATCCGCGGCAACGCGCTCGATTACGACGGCTGGGCTACACGCTCCGGTCTGGAAAACTGGGCGTATCTGGATTGCCTGCCATATTTCCGCAAAGCCGAGACACGCGACGCGGGTCCGAACGCCTATCACGGCGGCGACGGTCCCGTGCATGTGACCACGAGCAAGCCCGGCAATAACCCGCTTTTCGCCGCAATGGTCGAGGCAGGTGTGCAGGCCGGTTTTCCGCGCACGGAAGATCTGAACGGCTATCAGCAGGAAGGCTTCGGTCCGATGGATCGCACCGTCACGCCGAACGGCCGGCGCGCGAGCACCGCGCGCGGCTATCTGGATCGCGCAAAGGCGCGTCCTAATCTGACCATCGTTACGCATGCGCTGACGGATCGCGTGCTGTTCTCCGGCAAGCGGGCGGTCGGCGTCGCGTATCTGCATAACGGCGCTGCGGTGAACGCGCATGCGCGCCGCGAAGTGCTGGTGTGCAGCGGCGCAATCGCATCGCCGCAATTGCTGCAGCGCTCAGGCGTGGGCCGCTCGACGTGGCTGCGGGAACTCGACATTCCGCTCGTTCACGATCTGCCGGGCGTCGGCGAAAACTTGCAGGATCACCTGGAGATGTACATCCAGTACGAGTGCAAGGAGCCGGTCTCGCTCTACCCCGCGTTGCAGTGGTGGAATCAGCCGGCCATCGGACTCGAATGGATGCTGAAGGGCACGGGCATTGGCGCAAGCAATCAGTTCGAAGCGGGCGGCTTCATTCGTACACGCGACGACGACCTGTGGCCCAACATCCAGTATCACTTCCTGCCCGTCGCGATCAATTACAACGGCTCGAACGCGATCAAGATGCATGGCTTCCAGGCACACGTCGGCTCGATGCGTTCGCCGAGCCGTGGCCGCGTGAAGCTCACGTCGCGCGATCCTGCGGCGCATCCGAGCATCCTGTTCAACTACATGGCGGATCCGCTCGACTGGCGCGAGTTCCGCGACGGCATCCGCATCACGCGCGAGATCATGCGGCAACCCGCGCTGGATCGTTACCGTGGACGTGAGCTCAATCCGGGCGCCGAACTCACCACCGACGATCAGCTCGACACCTTCGTGCGCGCGCGCGCGGAGACGGCGTTTCATCCGTCGTGTTCGTGCAAGATGGGCTACGACGACATGGCCGTGGTCGACAACGAAGGACGCGTGCACGGTATGCAGGGACTGCGGGTTGTCGATGCGTCGATCATGCCGCTGATCACCACGGGCAATCTGAACGCACCGACCATCATGCTCGCCGAAAAGATCGCGGATCGGATTCGCGGACGCGAGGCGTTGGCGCGCGTGGATACGCCCTACTTCGTCGCGAATGGCGCGCCTTCGAGAAAGCGTGAGCGAGCGACGGTTTAGGCTTTCGGTTGCATTTGGGCGGGGAGCTCTCCCCGCTCATTAAGTTTTCTTGACCCTCGCGCAAGTTGCTTTCGATTGCCAGCGGTCCGCGAAAGCCCGCAACCGCCGCGGCAGGATATGTGGATCAACAAGACCGGCTCGACGAATGGATTCGGCGCATACGTCGCCTTTATTCCGCAGAAACAACTGGGCATTGTGATACTCGGCAACGGGAATGTCCCGATCGAAGACCGCCTAAGTGCGGCGTATCGGATCGTGTCGGCGCTCGCTGCGAGCGGACAATATTTCCCGTTGAAGTGATCGGCGAAGGGTGCAGCCGGCAGCGACTACACCCAGATGACCGTTCATTCGCGCGCCGGACTCAATACGCCATGCGCATCGCTTTCGACCGCTTCGGAGACGAGCGTCTCCAGGGCGAGCCCGCGCGTCTCGATGCCGAGTACCCACACAGCCGCAGCCGCAATGACAAAGCACATCGCGCCGAGCGAAAACACGCCGCCCTGGCCGAACATCGGCAGCACGACGCCCACCACATAAGGCCCAATCAACGAGCCTACGCGGCCAATTGCCGAGGCGAAGCCAGAACCTGTCGCGCGAGCGCCGGTGCCATAGAGTTCCGGCGTATAGGTGTACAACACCGCCCACATCGCGAACATGAAGAACTGCATCGCCAGGCCCGCGCAGATCAGCAACGTAGGCGTCTGCGCGTGCAGCGCGGTTTGCCCGTACACATAGGCCATCGCCGCGCTGCCCATGAGCGACGCGATACAGGTCGGCTTGCGTCCCCAACGTTCGACCAGCCAGGCCGCGCAGATAAAGCCCGGAATGCCGCCGAGCGAAATGAGCACCGTGTACAACACCGACTTCGTCACCGCAAAGCCGGCCTGTTGCATCAACGCGCCGAGCCACGATGTCAGCCCATAAAAACCGAGCAACGCGAAGAACCACAGCGTCCACACCATAATCGTGCGACGCCGGTAAGCCGCGCTCCATATCTCGCGAAACGCACCGGCGCCTTTCGCCGCCACCGGTTCGGCGAGCATGACCGGTGCGCGCAGACGGCTCAGCCCCGCAGCCTTCATCACCTTTACTTCGACTTCAGCGAGAATCTTGTCGGCTTCGTCAAGACGTCCGCGATGTTCAAGCCAGCGCGGCGATTCGGGCACGACGCGGCGCACGATCAGCACGAACACCGCGGGAATCGCCAGCAACGCAAACTCCGTGCGCCAGCCGAAGGCCGGCAGCACAAAGTACGACACCACGCCCGCCGTGATGAAGCCGAGCGGCCAGAAGCCATCCATCAGCGCGATCAGGCGTCCGCGTGAAGAAGCCGGAACGAACTCCGACAGCAGCGTTTGCGCAATCGGAAACTCCATGCCCATGCCGAAACCCAGCAGCACGCGATAAAACATCAGCGCTTCGACACTCTGTGCCGTCGAGCACAGATAGGAAGCCAGGCCCCACAGCACCATGCTCCACTGAAAAACCGGCCGTCGTCCGAAGCGATCGGCGAGCAGACCGGCAACCGCGGCACCGCCTACCATCCCGAAGAAACTTGCGCTCGCAACGAGTCCCGCGGTTGCCGTCGATAGACCGAACTCGGTCTTGATCGAACCAAGCACGAAGGTCATCGTGCCTAGATCGACTGAATCGAAGAAGAACGCAATCGCGATGATGATGAAGATGGTCCGGTGATAACCGGAAAACGGCAGCCGTTCGAGTCGCGCGGCGGCGCTCGCACGAGGCTGAGAAGCGGTAGACATGGCATCCCCTGAATGATGCGGCCCGCGGCCGCGATTGACGTTCCGATCAGCGTTTTCAGTAGACGCCGACATAAATCGTCCATATAGAAGAAATACGTCGTCCGGATGGAACGGGGGCGCCGTTCGAGTATGGAAATTCGACGGTTCCAGGGAGCTTGACAAAGCAACGTGTTAAGCCTTCGGTTTATGGCGACCACTTCTTCTTCGACGACACGCACGATCGCGATCAAGTCAAGCTCGTCCACCAGAGCGCAGCGCATAGACCTTCCTTGACTTCTTCGTATGCAGCGTCCAAATTACAGCGGGCAAGGAAACTTGATAAAAGTAACGCGACAGCTTGTCCTTCCAAGGCGGCAGGCTTGCGTCGCGTTCTTCTCGAACGAAGCTATGGTTAGGGGCGTTGCATGAAAAGTGTGGTTGTCGCATTGATCGGCCTGGCAAGCGCGGTGGCGCTTGCAGATACCAAAAACGATTTGCACCAGGATCAGATGGCGTTGGGTCGTACTATGCAAGCGGTAGTGTGGAGTCTACCTGCCGTTAATACAGAACTCATGCTTCAGGCAGCCCTGAACGCCGGTGCAAAGCCTAATGAAATAGTTTTTTGGTCACGTCCGCCCGACTGGCGCAACCAGACACTCACGCCCAACCCGGACGCCATCTATCTCATGCCTTTCTTCGATACGAAGCAAGGCCCCGTGGTGCTCGAAATCCCACCCGCCGGCGAAGAGGGTTCTGTGACCGGCAACATCGACGACATCTGGCAGATGCCGCTTGAGGACGCAGGGCCATCGGGTGCGGACCAAGGCAGGGGCGGTAAATATCTGTTTCTTCCTCCTGACTATCATGGGCAGGTTCCCAAGGGCTATATCGTTCTCAGGCCGCCTACCTACAGCGGCTATGCGTTGATCCGTTCCACCTTACGCAGTCACGAGGATGCCGACATATCGAGAGCGGTCGCGTACGGCAAGCGCCTGAAGATGTATGCACTCGCCGATGCGGCGAAACCGCCTCCGACGCGGTTCACGGATGCAGCCGGCAAGCTGTTCGACTCCACCATCCCTTACGACATTCGATACTTTCAGTCGCTCGATCGGATTGTTCAGAATGAGCCATGGATCGAGCGCGATAAAGCCATGATCGACCCGCTGAAATCGCTCGGCATTGAGAAAGGCAAGGCTTTTCGACCTGACGAGACAACGCGGGCACTATTGGAAAACGGAGCTCGCGCAGCGCACGACTGGATTGCCGCGCGATCTGAAAGCGCCTACCCGCCTTATTACGAGGGTACTCGCTGGGTGGTGCCTGCCGCTCACGAACTCCTTGAGGATGCGTCAAAAGGATATACGGAGCCGAATATCTACCCGGTGGACGCACGGGCGATCGTCTACTCGATGGGATACGTTGGTATCAAGCGGCTCGGCGCCGGCCAGTTCTATCTCATGTCGTGGCGCGACAAGAATGGCGACAGCCTTGACGGTGGCAAGCACTATCGACTGCAAGTGCCACCCAACGCTCCCGTAAAACAGTATTGGTCCGTAACGGCGTATGACCGCGACACTCATGCGCTGATAAAGGACGTCCCACGCGCCAGCCGTTCTTCGCAGATAGCAGACATGCAGAAGAACGCCAACGGTTCCGTCGATATCTTCTTCGGTCCTGAAGCGCCTGCCGGACATGAATCGAACTGGGTGCCTACCCGACGCGGTGAACCGTTCGAACTGCTTTTCAGGCTTTATGCCCCGACGGAACCGCTGTTCAAAAAGACGTGGACGTTGCCCGACCTGGAGAAAGACGGCTGAAGCAGGCAGCCAGTGCGTGCCGTGCAAGTTGCCGGGTTCGGTGCGCACGCCGCAGATCAGCACGTCGAACGTTGTGTTAAGTTAGTTCCCTTGATTTCTTTTGCCCCCCTCCCACGGAGGGGACACAGTCGAGCCCCCCAGCGGTTGCCGCTGGCGTGATTTCCGGGCAACTACGGCTGTTCGGCATGGCACTGATCCGGGTAACGACTTGACCGCTCCATTCACCAAACAAGTGGCATCCACGAGGTTTTCGCCGCCGCGCATCGGCTCCAAGACCATACGGCGCGCCGATCTGCTGGCGCATCTCCAGCGCATGCAGCACGCCACGCTCGCGCTGGTCACGGGAAGCGCGGGCTATGGGAAGACCACCGTCCTCGTCCAATGGCGCGAGACGTGCGTGAAGGCGGGCGCGGAGGTCGCATGGTTATCGCTCAGTGCCGACGAGGACAGCTACGCCGGGTTCTGCTCCACGTTGTTCATGGCCATGCAACGCGTCGGGCTGCGCGCCGAGCCGGATCTGCTGTTCGAGGATGCAAGCCCTGCCGGCGTGGACGCTCTGGTCGCGCTGCTCGTGGACGGCGTGCTCGGCCTGTCCAAAGAGATCTACGTCTTCATTGACGACTACCATTTCGTCGATGCGCCACTCGTGCACCGGTTCATGCAGAAGCTGCTCGATCAGGCGCCGGGCACGCTTCATCTGGTGATCGCATCGCGCAGCGCGCCGCCGCTCGCCCTAAGCCGGCTGCGAATGATGAATCAGCTCGCGGAACTGGACAGTGCGTCTTTGCCATTCGTCATGGCCGAAACGCGGAGCTTCGTCGAAGAGAACATGGGCAAGGGCAAGCTGCACGCCGACGATCTGCGTCTGATTCACGATGTGACGAGCGGCTGGCCGTCTTGTGTCCAGCTTATCGTCATCATGCTGAAGAACCGGCCCGAATCGCTGACCACGCTGCGCGATCTCGCCTGGCGCTATAGCGATCTGCAGACCTACCTGAGCGAAGAGGTCATGGCGGATCTGCCTCGCGAACTGGTGGCGTTCGCCGAGGCGCTGTCACTGTTTCGCCGCTTCAGCGCCCCACTTGCACAGCACGTCACGCGCAACGCGAATGCCGGTGATCTCCTAAAGCGCATGGAGGACGAAAATCTGCTGATCAACCGCATCGACTCGGATGAACGCCTTGCCTGGTATCGCTTTCACCCTCTGTTCGGCGAATTTCTTGCTGCACGGCTCGCCGCTGCCGATCCAGCCGGCGCGCAGGCGCTGCATCTGCGCGCAAGCCACTGGTTCGCCGATCACGGCTACCTCGCCGAGGCTGTGCGGCATGCCAGTGCGGGGGGCGATCATGAGTTTGCGGCCACGGTCATCGAGCGCGCCGAGCCTGCAACGTGGAGCCTCGAATATCTGAGCCCGATGCTACATCTGCTCGAGCGGCTGCCAGAAGCAACGCTTGTGCGGCATCAACGTCTGCTCTTTATTGCCTGCCTCACGATGGCGCTAACCACCCGCCCCGGCAAGGCGACGGCGTGGCTCGCGCCCCTGGAGTCCGGCGGCATGTCGGAGGACGCCACGCTTACAGCGTGCATCCCATTGATCCATGCGGCCATCGCATTCCAGAACGACGACACGCCGCGCATGTTGGAACTGATCGAGCCACTCCGCGATACGGCTATCGAAAACCCGTTCCTGCGGTATCTGTTCGTGGCGGAATTGTGCGTCGCCTACGCGGCCTGCGGGCGATATGCGGACGCGCGACGCCAGCTCGATCTGCGCCCGGTGCCGCCTGCGGACCGCGATAACGACATGGCGCTCGTCATCGAGTCGGCACGCGTGGCCGCGTTGCTTGGCGAGGGGGACGTACGCGCGGCAGAGCGTCTCGGCACGCCGCTGCTTGCGCGCTCGGTCAATGCGGCCGGGCGTCATTCGATCAGCGCGAACATTTGCGCGAGCGTGCTCGTCGATGCTTATTACGAACTTGATCGCATCGACGACGCACGCGAGACGATCGCGAATCGCCCCGGCCTACTGCGCGCGTCAGGCCCCGACCTCACGATACGTGCATCGCTTTGCCGCGCGCGGCTCGACCTGCTGCAGGTAAGCGCCGATGTCGCGCTGGCGTTTCTCGAACAACAGACGGCCCATCTGCGCAACGTCCAGCAGTCCCGCGCCGTCGCGTACATGCTGGCCGAACAGATCAGGATATTGCTGCTGAAGAACAACAGCGCTCGCGCCACTGAACTCGGCGCGTTGCTCGACGAGCTTGCGCGAACTCACCGCACGGATCACGGCATCAAGGCCGAAATTCCGGCCGTCGCCGCGCTCGCGCGAGCCCGCGTGCTGCGCGCGACAGAACCCGAATCGGCACTGGGGGCGTTGCGTTTCGCACAGGAGCGTGCGAAGGCTTTAGGGCGCGGCCGGGTGCACGCGCTGGCCAAGTTTTTATCGGCGACAGTGCTCGTTGAACTCGGGCGTGTCGAAGAGGCGAAGCCGGTTCTCGCTGAAGCCGTCGAAGCGGGCGCACGGTTAGGGCTCGTGCGCACATTCATTGATGAGGGAATCGCGGCTGCCGCGCTGTTCGAACGCGTGCTCGCGGAAAAATGGCTCGATGACGCAGCGGCCAGCTACGCGGCCGCTTTGCTGGAGCGATTGACGGACACCCGCACCGTAGACAATCAGCCGGCGGTGAAGCGTCGTGGCGGCAGCGACAGCATGCAGCCAGCGTTGACCCAGCGCGAACTGGAAATACTCGCGCTGGTCGCGCACGCTATGTCGAATAAGCGGATTGCACTCGCGCTCAACATCACGCTCGAAACGGTCAAGTGGAATCTGCGCAACGTATTCGCCAAGCTGGGCGTTTCAAGCCGCTACGACGCGATGCTGTGGGCGCGCAAGAACGGCTTCATCGAGTAAAGCCGACGACTTGAACGCAATTCAAACGGCTATTGCGGAAAGAGGCGCATGATCGACTCAGCGATACATGCGGGCTTGCCCGCGCCCTCGCACTCGACTGTCATCTCGAACTTGACCTGAGCGCCCTCGTTGCTGATCGGCTCGAAGCCGACCAGACGGAAATTCGCGCGCAGCCGGCTGCCCACCGGCACCGGCGCGATGAAACGCACTTTGTCGAGACCGTAGTTCAGCCCGCTGCGGACATCCGCGATGCTGAACGCCGTCGAGAGGAACGCAGGCAGCAGGCTGAGCGTCAGAAAGCCATGCGCGATCGTTCCGCCGAATGGGCCTTCTTTCGCGCGCTCAACGTCGACGTGGATCCATTGATGGTCGCCGGTCGCATCAGCGAACTGGTTCACGCGCGCCTGGTCGATCAGCAGCCAGTCGCTCGTGCCGATCGACTCGCCCAATATCGCGTGAAGATCCGCAATCTTTTTAAACTCTCTCATTTCCGTGTGTCTCCGTGAACCAGGGTGCGCTGCAAGTATTGCGCGCATCGTGCGTCGTGCCGGTCACCGCCGCCGAGCAGCGCATCAGCAACGATCGCGCGTTTGTAATAGTGGCCAACCTGATATTCCTCGGTCATGCCGATGCCGCCATGCAACTGGATCGCCTCGCCGCAGACGTGTTTCGCCGCCGCGCTCGTGAGCGACGCCGCCTGCGAAACGACGTAGTCGCGTTGCTCCGCGGGGTCGTTCGCGATCGACGCGAGGAGTGCGTACAACATCGAGCGCGCTACCTCGAGTTCGGCAGCCATGTCGGCGAGGCGATGCTGCAACGCCTGGAAGCTGCCAAGCGGCACGCCGAACTGCGTGCGGACTTTCAGATAATCAGCGGTCATCGCGATGGCCTGCTCCATGCCGCCAACCAGTTCGGCACATAGCGTAGCGGTGCCGTGTGCGAGCGCATGCTGTACGGCGGGCAGGCCTCGGCCGGGCTCGCCCAGAACCGCCGCGCGAGTTGCGGCTACACCGTCGAATGTCAGCTCGGCGGCCCGGCTGCCGTCGTGAAGCGGCAGCACATGGCGCGTCAGTTCTGGCGTGTTGGCGTCGACCACAAACAGCGTGAGGCCGTCGGCGTCGGGTGTCACTGCCGACACGATGAGCGTGTGCGCGTCCGCGCCCCCCGGCACCAGTGTCTTGTTGCCGAACAACCGGTAGCCCTCGCCCGAGCGCTCCGCACGCGTGTGGACCGGCGCCGCCATGCCGCGTGCTTGCGCCTCCCCATGGGCGAGCGCAATTCTTCGCGTGCCGTCGGCGGCGGGCGGCAACAGATTCTCGCACTGCGTGGGCGTGCCGGCCGCGACGATGGTCTGCACGCCCAGCACCGCACAGCCCATATATGGCTCGACGACCAGTGCACGGCCGAACTCCTGGGCTATCAATACCGTCTCGATCAGCGTTCCGCCAAGACCGCCAAGGGCCTCCGGCACCGCGGCTGCGAGCCAGCCGTTGTCGGCAAACGTACGCCAGTGCAGCTCGCTGCATGTCCATCCGGCCGCAAGCGCGGCGTTGCGTGCCTCGAAGCTGTAGTCCCGCACGACGAAGCGGCGCACGCTGTCCTGCAGCATCTGCTGCTCTGAGTCGAGATTAAAATTCATGACCGGTTCTGCTCTCAGAGTTGAAACAGCGTTTTGGCGATGATGCCGCGCTGAACCTCGCTCGCGCCACCATAGATGGTTGACGCACGGCGGAAGAACATCTCCGTGGCAATGCCGCGGCCGATGTCTTCGCGCGGCAACGGATCGCTGCCGGCGGCGTCGTGCGGCTCGGGGTAAGCCACCGCGCCGTCGTCGCCGAGCGCTTCCACGAGGTGCTCAGTGATCTTCTGCTGCAATTCGGTTCCGCGCACCTTGAGCATCGAACCCAGCGCGTGCGCAGCGGGGCTGTGGTCCTGCTCCATTGCCGCAACGCGCTGGACCATCATGACGATGGCGTCCAGCTTCGCCTCGAGGCGCGCGAGCTTCAACGCAAAGCCGCGATCCTTGATCAGAAGCCGCCCTTCGACGCGCTGGCTCAACGCAAGCGCTCTGAGTCGGCCCACGCACTTCCGTAAAAGCGGCAAGTCCGCTGCTCCCGCATGTTCATTGTTCAGCAGGAACTTGGTGATCTTCCAGCCGTCGCCCTCGGCGCCCACGAGATTGCCCAGCGGTACATGCACGTTGTCGAAAAAGACCTCGTTCAGATGATGACAGCCGTCGATGCTGCGAATCGGCCGCACCGTGATGCCTGGCGTCTTCATGTCGGCGAGCAGAAAGCTGATGCCCGCCTGCTTCTTGACCGTGCTGTCGGTGCGCACGAGCAGAAAGATCCAGTCCGCTTCGTGCGCGTAGCTCGTCCAGATCTTCTGACCGTTCACGACGTAGTGACCGTTACCTTGCTCCGCGCGCGTACGCAGCGACGCGAGGTCCGAACCCGCTCCCGGCTCCGAGAAGCCCTAGCACCAGAGACGCTCGCCACTCAGGATGCGTGTCACGTGTTCGTCCCTCTGCTCCTGCGACGCGAACGCGTTGAGTGCGGGGCCGAGCAGTTTTTGCGCGAGGAAGTCCTGCGTCGGCGCGCCGGCAGCTGCGCATTCTTCGTCGAATGCGAGGCGCTGCAACACCGTCCAATCGGTGCCGCCATGTTCGCGCGCCCAATATGGGCCGCCCCATCCGCGCGCGTTCAGGATGCCTTGCCAGCGCTTGATGTGTTCGCGTGCGGAACGCACCTCGCCTATCGCGTTGCCGCGAAGCTCGGCGGGCAGATGCTCACGCAGGAACGCCCGCACTTCCTCGCGAAACGCGTCCTGCCCCGGATCCGGTTGGAAGTCCATCGGCCTCTCCGGATCAGATGCGGTACATCGTTACGACGCACGCGCCGCCGAGTCCGACGTTATGTTGCAACGCGACGCGCGCGCCTTCCACTTGGCGCTTGTCCGCGTCGCCGCGCAGTTGCTTGACGAGTTCCGTACATTGCGCGAGGCCTGTCGCGCCGATCGGGTGCCCTTTCGACAACAGACCGCCCGACGGATTGACGACATAACGGCCACCATAGGTGTTGTCGCCGTCGTCGATGAATTTCGCGGCTTCCCCCTCGGGGCACAGACCCAGCGCTTCGTACATGATCAGTTCGTTGTGCGCGAAACAGTCGTGCAGTTCGACCACGTCGACGTCTTCCGCGCCGACGCCCGCCGCTTCATAGACCTTGGCTGCGGCCTCCTTCGCAAGACCGTAACCTGCCACGTAGCGCAGATCGTCGCCTTCGAGTGCGATCGGGCGGTCCGTCGTTAATGCCTGGGCCGCGATCCACACGCGCGAGTCGAGCTTGTGCTTCTTTGCATATTCTTCGCTGCATAGCACGGCCGCAGCCGCGCCGCAGGTCGGCGGACATGCCATCAGGCGCGTCATCACGCCTGGCCACATCACCTTGTCGGCAAGCACATCCTCGGGACTGAGAACCTGACGAAACACCGCCAGCGGATTGTTGGACGCATGGCGGCTCGCCTTCGCACGGATCTTTGCGAACGATTCGAGCGGCGTGCCGAAGCGCTTCATATGCTCCATGCCCGCGCCGCCGAAAATGCGCAGCGCCGGCGGCACTTCGGACGGCACTCCGAGACGGTCGCACTGATCGAAAAACAGGTCGAGCGGCAACGGCCGGTCGTTGAAGCAGCTATTGAGCGCGCCGGCATTCATTTGCTCGAAGCCGACGACGAGCGCAATGTCGAGCGCGCCCGACTCGATCGCCTGGCGAGCGAGATAGAGACCGGTGGAACCCGTCGAGCAGTTGTTGTTGACGTTGATGATCGGCAGGCCCGTCATGCCGACGTGATACAGCGCCCGCTGGCCCGCGGTCGAATCGCCATAGACGAAACCGGCATACGCCTGCTGGATCGCCTCATACTGGACCCCTGCGTCGTCGAGCGCGAGCCGTGTTGCGCGGGCGCCCATCAGATCGTAAGTCTCGCTGGCGCCAGGTTTGGTGAAAGGAACCATCCCCACTCCGGCCACAACCACTTTGCGCGTCATATCTGCTCCTGTTTCTTTTCGCATTGTTTGCGCCACATTGGCGAACTGATGACGATTGATGATAGGGGCCGTGCGCCGGTCAACGCCCCTTCCTTTTCTGGGGGTCGAGGACGCCGCCGACTTGCGCGTAGATGGCATTCAATGAACGCTCATACCGCGCTCACGCCGCCATCGACAGCGAGTATCTGTCCGGTGATGTGCTTGCCCGCGTCGCTTGCGAAGAGCATGGCGGCGCCCTTCAAGTCTTCGTCGTCGCCAAGGCGATTGAGCGGCACGCCGGCGCACAGGTTCTCGACGCCGATCCGGTCGAGCGAGCCTTGGGTCATCTTCGAGGGGAAGAAGCCGGGCGCGAGCGCGTTCACCGTGATGCCGTGCTTGCCCCATTCGCCCGCTAACGTGCGCGTGAAATTGACGACCGCGCCCTTGGACGTGTTATATGCAATCGTCTCGATCGTGCCGGGCGCGTTGCCGGATAGCCCCGCAATGGATGCGACATTGATCACGCGGCCATAGCGGCGCGGGATCATCGACACCTTGCCGATGCGCTGCGTGAGCAGGAACAGGCCCCGGACATTCAGGTTCATCACCTTGTCCCAGGCGTCGAGCGGATAGTCCTCGGCGGGCGCGCCCCACGTCGCGCCTGCATTGTTCACGAGGATGTCGACGTGGCCGAAAGCGGCAAGCGTCTCGTCAGCGAGCCGCGCGATGTGTTCTTCACGTGCGCCGTCCGCGGCAATCCATCCGGCTTCGATGCCGCCCGATCGCAGTTGCCGCACTGCCTGTTCCAGTTCATCGGCTTTGCGAGCCGACAACATGACGCGCGCCCCCTGCTCGCCGAGCGCTTCGGCGATCTGCAAGCCGAGGCCGCGCGAACCACCCGTGACGAGAGCCGTCTTGCCCTTGAGATCGAAAAGTTGCTGTACGGTGCGCATGTCGACCTTCCGTTGAAGTGCTCGTTCGCTGGATTAAAACCACGCGTCCTGCATGTCGAGCGTCGTCCGATCGAGCGACGCGAGCAGGTCCAGTTGCGGTCCGACACGAGGCAGTTCCCATCGGTAGAAGTATGCGGCGGCGGCGAGCTTGCCGCGATAAAACGCGTTCTCTTCCTCATCGCCTGCAGTGGGGAGCGCGGCCTGTGCAGCGAGCGCCTGTTCAAGCCATATCCACGCCAGCACCACGTGGCCGAACGCCTCCAGATAAACCGAGGCGTTGGCGAGCGTCAGCGCAGAGTCACCCGTGGTCCACAGTACCCGCGTCACATGCTGGAGCCGCGTCACCATGTCGTCCAGCATTGCGCCGTGGTCGGCAAGCGAGCGTTCGCCCGTGGCCGAGGCGCTCGCCGTACTAGCGTGCATCCTGTCGACGAGTATGCGCAACGCCGCGCCTTCCTTCATCGTGACTTTGCGGCCGAGCAGGTCCAGCCCCTGAATGCCATGCGTACCTTCATGAATCGGATTGAGGCGATTGTCGCGGTAAAACTGTTCCACGTTGTATTCGCGCGTGTAGCCGTAGCCCCCATGCACCTGGATCGCGAGGTTGTTCGCTTCCAGGCACCATTGCGATGGCCAGCTTTTGGCGATGGGCGTCAGGATGTCGAGTAGCAGCGACAGGCGTTGCTCGCACTGCGTGTCGCTCGCTGCATGCGCAGCGTGGTGTTCGTCGACGAGCTTCGCGCAATAAAGATTCAACGCAAGCCCGCCCTCCGCATAACTTTTCTGCGCGAGCAGCATGCGCCGGATATCCGCATGCTCGACGAGCTTGGCCTGCGGGCTCGCCGGGTCTTTGCCGGCAGGTCCCGTTGAGCGTCCCTGCGAACGGTTGCGCGCATAGTCGAGCGCATGCAGGTAGCCGGTGTAGCCGAGCGCCGATGCGCCGAGCCCGACGCCGATACGCGCCTCGTTCATCATGTGGAACATGCACGCGAGACCTTGGCCCGGCTCGCCCACGAGATAGCCGAGCGCGCCTGCCTTGCCGTCGGGGCGGTACTTGACACCTTCCCCGAAGTTCAACAGGCAGTTGGCAGTGCCGCGATAACCCATCTTGTGATTCAGACCGGCGAGCACCACGTCGTTGTGTTCACCTATCGAGCCATCCTCGTTGACGAGGTATTTCGGCACGACAAAAAGCGAAATGCCTTTTACACCGGGAACCAACTTGCCATCCGGCCCGGGAATCTTCGCGAGCACGAGGTGCACGATGTTCTCCGACAGTTCATGCTCGCCGCCTGATATCCACATTTTGTTGCCGCGCAAGCGGTACTGCGCGCCGAAGGCAGACTCCTCTTCATACTCCGCGCGCGTCGTGATGTCCGACAGCGACGATCCCGCCTGCGGCTCCGACAGGCACATCGTGCCGAAGAAGCGTCCTTCCATTTCAGGTCGCACGAACGCGTCGATCTGTTTGCGCGTGCCGTAAGTCAGGAGCAGATTGGCGTTGCCGATGGTGAGAAACGGATACGCTGCGGTGCCGACGTTCGCGCCGATGAAGTAGGCAAAGCCCGCCTTCTCGACCACCATTGGCAGTTGCATGCCGCCAAGCTCGTAGTCCTGTCCTGCCGCCATCAGGCCAGCCGCGCCGAAGGCCGATAGCGCGGTCTTGACCTCGGGAATGATGTGCACCGTCTCCCCGTCGAAATGAGGCTCGTGCGCATCGTTTTTCTTGTTGTGCGTGGCGAACAGATCGGTCGCGATCTTCTCGCACGTGGCAAGTGTTGCGTCGAATGTCTCGCGGGAATGATCCGCATAGCGAGCGATCGATGTCAGCCGCTCGACGTCGAGCCATTCGTACAAAAGGAAATTCAGATCACGGCGGGAAAGAATCAGCGACATAGCGGTGTCCGGTCATTGCACTTCGAGAAGCGACCCATGTTAGAAGCGCTCTACCGGGTTTGGGCAGACCCGGTTCGCACTGTGAAGACGGCTACTGCAGCACTCATGATCCCGTTGCTTTGAATCGAGCCTACTGTCGCGCGATATCGGCCATCGTCCACGACCTGTCGAAAATCGCCGGTTCGGGTCCATACAGCCGGAAGGCGGCAAACCACGGCTTGCCCGGCGCGGTATAAATCCAGTTGCCCGTTTTGCCCGCTGGCGGCGCCGGTCCGAAATAGACGTCGATCGATCCGTCTGCGTTGCGTTGCAGACCCTTGTCGTAGGAATCGACGCCGATGCGTGGCGCCTGACGTATGAATCCGCTTGTCTCGCAATCGTAGACATTCACAGCCCAGAACTGCCGCGCCGGCACATTCGGCGGCACGCGCAGACGATAGTGAGCTGATCCGTCGAGCAGTTGGCCCTGCTGGTCCCGCCAACTCGTCAGATAAAAAGTCGCCTTGCCGAGTTTTTGCGGCGGTGCGTAGGCAAGGAAATAGAGCGCGCCGCGCAGTGCGGTGTCGACGCCTTGGCCATCGTCGAAAGTGAAATGGGTTTTGACGGCCAATGGGACCGGCGAGACGGTGCCCCACTGCAAACCCGGCCACCAGGGACGTGCGCCGGATAGAAGAGTTTGGCGAAAGCTGGCCCGCGCCTCTTGCGCGGCGACGTTCATACGTGCGCGCATGGCGGGGTCCGGCGCGAAGGGTTTGCCCGGCTCGATGCCGAGCGCACGCAGCCTGACATATGCGCCGGCGTCGCGCGGCAACGCCGGCTCCTCGCTTACCATGCGCGCCAGACGAGCAAAGTACGTGTCGTCGAACTGGACAATGCCGTCGAACAGCTTCCCGTCCATTTCGATGAAACGCTGAGGCGCGTCGCCGGATGCGTTAGCGAGACTCGACACATGCATTTTCCGGATAAAGGCGTTGGCGTTGCCGAGATCGTCCTGTAACAACGTTCCCGGTGTCACGCGAATCAGCGCGTAGCCGTTGTAAGTGTCTGACTGCAAAGGAACATAACCGGCCGGCAGCTCGCCCTTGAAGCCGGGTGGCAGCAAAAGGTAGCGTGCGCCATTGCCCCGATCTTCTCCTTCCGGTCCCACATCGGCCAGCGGTATTTGCCAGCTGTTCAGCACGCTCCCGAACACGCCGATGCCATCCGCAGCCGGAATGTCCAGAACCACCGGGCCGTCCTTCAGGTTGTAGTTGAAGTAGACGTAAAGCGACGACGAATTGGGCGTGGTTGTCTGGTTTTTCCAGTCTGCCGGCCGCGACCAGTAGACGATATCGTTGTAGCGCGCCCCGGCATCGCGGAAGTACGCGTCGCGCATGGCGTCGACGCTCACTATTGGCATGGCCCAGACGGCGGCCTCGAAGGCCGCGCGATTATGGGAGTCGCCGACGGGCGCATGGGCGATCGTCGCGGTGGAAGCCGTTGAATCTGCGGTCTGCGCAACGACGGGTTGAAGCGGCAAACCGCCAAGGACGAGCGCACAGCATAGATGCCATGCCCGCAATGTTTGATTCATCGATTTCCTCGCTATGCAGTCTCGAACACCTGGAGTGCCATCAAACCGTCGACGCGTGTGTGCTATCTGAACTACCTGTCAGCGCGCTTGCGCCGCCGGAAACTTCCAACGGCCATCCAGCACCTCGGCACGCGGACGGTACATGCGGACCATGTAATTCCAGTTGCGCGTAATGGGCAGGCAGTTCGGCACGTTGCCGTCACAGCCGCCGAACTGCACGGATATCGCGCCGTCAGCCTCCTTGTTTGCCACGACGTTATTGACCGTGTAAGCGCTCTGTCCGTTCGGCTCGAAGAAGCCTTTGTCGTTGTAAACGCTGATCGACCAGAAGCCGTCGACTGGAACGTCCGTCACTCTCAGCCGATAGACCGTATTCCCGTCGTTATGTGACGGCGTGACGTTGAGGTAGGTCGCGTCCTTGTCCGGATTGCCGCCCATCGCGATAGCCGTTCCGATCAGGTGACGCACCGGCGAGACCTCGCCTCGCACGCCGAACGCGCCGTTGAGGTCAGGCAGCGTTTCCCCCAGCGTGACCAGCGCATCGCGGACGCGCTTCTGGCTGGCTTCGTCCCAGTTCGGCACCTCGAATTTGCCAGGCGTGGCCTGTTGCACCTTGATGTCGTCCTGCAAAACATGTACCGCCTGCATATCCCCGGGATGGCGCACATCGGCTAGTGTGCGCACGCCGATCAGCAGGTAACGCGTGCCGATCTGCGCACGCGTGAATGTGTAGGGGCCGTTGCCGTAAGCCACCATGGGCACATAGTTGTCCTCGCTGACGGCCGCAACCGAGCGAAAGCGCTCCCCTGCGTCCGGCAGCGTGATCGTCACGGGGCCGGCATCGAGATCGAAAACGCCTACCGAATAAAGGGTGTCGCGGTTCGCGCGCACAACCGCCTGCCGCTCCACCGGCATCGGTTCGCGATAGTGGAAGAGCTTGCCAAAGGCGCCGCGCTTCGCGAGCGATCCGAAGTACATGTCGGACTCGGCGCGCTCGAAGTTATCGACGGTGACGGCGACTGTACGCGGCACGGCGGGGCTGGCCTGCACCGCAGAAGGCACAATGGCGCCCGCGATCGTCCACAGCGCGACAGCACAGAGCAGGTTAAGACGCGGGTTCATGGCTTTTCCTCTCGTGACACTGGTTGCCTGATCGGGCCAGCAGGATCAGGAGTCTAGATCCGTCGGCGTCCACCCCGCCCCCTCCTTTTTGTGTGGGAATACCCCCGCCGGCGCGATGCGCGACATAGCGAATCCCCTCTCCAAACGAGGGGGACGGGCAACACTGCCCACGGTCGTACACTCGCGGCATCCCGACGGGGCGCTGCCGTGATAACGCGCGGCGCACAGAACGTAGCCGGCCCAGCCGGACGGCCCGCGATCCCGCCTACCCCACGCCTGATCGCCATTCACCGCCATTCACCGCCATTCGCCGCCATTCGCCGCCATTCACCACCATACACCGCCATACACCGCCAGTCATCGCAGGCGACGTTTCGACAATGCCATTGAACAGACTGCTGATTGAGACACGGTTTGCACCGCCGCGCATCGGCGCGCAACACGTCGCGCGCGCCGATCTGCTGGTCCAGCTCGCGCAGATCCAGCAACGCACGTTAGCGCTGATCACGGGAAGCGCAGGCTACGGCAAGACCACGTTGCTTGCGCAATGGCGCCAGCGCTGCATGCAAGACAACGCGCGCGTCGCGTGGCTCTCGCTGACTAGCGACGACAAAGGCTTCGCCGAATTCTGCTTCGCCTTCTTCGCGGCGTTGCAAAAACTCGGCGTCGCGGCGGAACTGGCGTTGCCTGTCGATCGCGCGAGTGCGGTCTCGATCGATGAAACGGTGTCGTTCATACTGAGCGCGATCCAACCGTTGACGGGCGAGCTGTACCTGATCCTCGACGATTACCATCACGTCGAAGATGCCGGCGCTCACCGGTTAATACAGCGGCTGCTCGAACGGTGCCCCGCGAATCTGCATCTGCTGATTGCGTCGCGTGCGGTTCCTCCGCTCGGCCTGAGCCGTCTTCGAGTGATGGATCAGGTGGTCGAACTCGACAGCGCAAGGCTGCCCTTCTCGTCCACGGAAACGCGCAGCTTTATCGAAGGCAACCTCGGCCCCGGCAAGATCAGCACCGACGACACCGGCATGATTCACGATCTGACGGGCGGCTGGCCGTCGTGCCTGCAACTGATCGTCATCATGCTGCGCAACCGGCCGGCCGCGCGCAACCGGCTGAGCAATCTCGTCTGGCGCTCGAACGATCTGCAAATATGGCTCAGCGAAGAAGTAATGGCCACGCTACCGGCAGATCTCGTCGCGTTTTGCGAGGACATGTCGCTTTTCCGGCGCTTTAACGCACCGCTCGCGGCCTTCGTCACGGGTCATTCGCACGCCGCCGATCTGCTCGCGCGAATGGAACTCGAGAACCTGCCGCTTCAGCGCGTCGATCTGGATGACGAACTGCCGTGGTTCCGCTTCCATCGGCTGTTCGGCGAGTTCCTTGACACGCGCGTCCAACGGCGCGGCACCGCGACACTCGCGCATCTGCACCGGCGCGCCAGCCATTGGTTCGCCGAGCACAAGCTGGTTACCGAGGCCGTGCGTCACGCGAATCTGGCCGGCGATGTCGAACTGGCTGCACAGGTCATCGAACAGGCGGGTCCAGCTACCTGGACGCTCGGCTACTTCGGCCCCGTGCTCATGCTGCTCGAACGGCTGCCGCGGGAAACGCTGCTTGCGCACCCACATCTCGCGGAACTCACCTGTCTGGCTATTTCGCTGACGGCACTGCCGGCGCACGCGGAGGCGCAGCTTGAGCGACTAGGCGTCAACGACGCCGCGTGTTGGCCGGGTGCGGCGCGCAGTCTGCCGCTCGTGCGCGCAGTTATCGCGCTGCAGCGTGACGACACGCAGCAGACGATCGATCTGCTGGAATCGCATCGTTTCGACACTGCCGGCGATCCGTTCCTGCGCTATCTGATGCTGTCGGTGTTGTCGGTGGCCTACGCCGGAGTGGGACGGTACGCGGATGTGCGGGCGTTGCTCGAAAGCCAGCCCATCCCCGCCGCCGATCGCAACAACGACATGACGATCATCGCGGAGAGCACACATGCGCTGGCATTGCTGCTCGAAGGCGACGCGCGCGAGGCGGCCCGCTTCGCGGCAACGCTCCACGCGCGGGCGCTCAAGCGGTTCGGCGAGCGGTCGGTTTGCGCCAATGTCTGCTCGGCCTTTCTCGCCGATGCGCACTATGAGTTGAACAGGATCGACGACGCACGGGAGACGCTCGCCAATCGGCATGGCCTGCTGGAGTCATCCGGCGTCGAGGTAACTCTCCTCGCATCGCTGTGCCGCGCGCGCCTCGATCTCCTGCAGGAGGGCGCGGGTACGGCGCTCACGTTCCTGCGCCAACAGGCCACGCGCTTTCGCGGCCTCGGATATGATCGGCCGTTCGCGCTGATGCTGGCCGAGCAGGTCCGCATCCACGTGAACCGGGGCAATCGTGCCGAGACCGATGCGCTTTTGCAAACGCTCGACACGCTCGCCGCCCAGTACGAGCACAGCCACGGGTTCCTCGTGGAGATCCGCATCGCCGCCGCGCTGTCCCATGCCCGCGTGGATCTTTCGAGCAACCCGCTGCGCGCACGGAAAGCACTTGAGACCGCGCGACAGCACGCGCTATCGATTGGACGGGGCCGTCTCCTTACGCTGATCGACCTGCTTTCCGCGCGTGTGCTAGCGAGCCTCGGCCGCGCCGACGAGGCAATGGCATCACGCAGCCGCGCCGTGCAATCCGGTTGCCGCTACGGCCTCATGCGCACGTTCCTCGACGAAGGCGCACTCGCGCGCGACGAACTGGCGCTAGTCGTGCAGGCGCAGGTGCTTCAGGGTTCCGCGCTACAGTTTGCGCAAGAGCTACTGGCTACCTACCCGGCTGGGACGCCAACGGGACGTCTCGCTCCGTCGCCGGCAAAAAACAACAGCAGCAGCGGCAGTAGCGCCCGTAATGGCCACGCCACGCTCACGCAACGCGAGGTACAGGTCCTTGCCCTCGTGGCGCAAGCAATGTCGAACAAGCGCATCGCGCTTGCGCTCGACATCACTGTTGAAACGGTGAAGTGGAATCTGCGCAACATCTTCTCCAAGCTCGGCGTCTCGCGCCGCTATGACGCAATGGTCTGGGCGCGCAACCAGAAGCTGATCGACTGAGCCGCTGATTCTCAAACAGCGTTCACGAGTTCCGGGACAACGGAGAACAGATCGCCGACAAGGCCGTAATCGGCCACGCTGAAGATCGGTGCCTCTTCGTCCTTGTTGATCGCGACGATCACCTTCGAGTCCTTCATGCCGGCCAGATGCTGGATCGCGCCCGAGATGCCCACCGCGATATACAACTGCGGCGCGACGATCTTGCCTGTTTGGCCCACCTGGTAGTCGTTCGGCACGTAGCCCGCGTCGACGGCCGCACGGGAAGCGCCGAGGGCCGCATTAAGCTTGTCGGCCAGCGGCTCGAGCACCTTCGTGTAGTTCTCGCCGCTGCCGAGACCCCGGCCGCCCGAGACGATCGCCGATGCGCTCGTCAACTCCGGCCGGTCCAGTTTCGTCACTTCGCGGCTCACGAATTGCGACAGGCCGCTATCCGCCGGCGCTTCGATCTGCTCGACCGTAGCGATGCCGCCGACGCTTCCCACGGCGTCGAACGCCGTCGTGCGCACGGTGATGACCTTGACGGGGTCCGCAGAATGTACCGTCGCGATCACGTTGCCCGCATAGATCGGACGTTCGAACGTATCCGGAGCGATTACGGCGATGATGTCGCTGATCTGCGCCACGTCGAGCTTCGCGGCAATACGCGGCGCGATGTTCTTGCCCGCCGCAGTGGCTGGAGCGAGGATGTGCGAGTAATTCTTCGCAATCGACAGGACGGTCGCCTCCAGATTTTCAGCGAGACCCGCTTCGAGTTGCGGCGCATCCACCAGCAACACCTTCGAAACGCCCGCGATCTTCGCGGCCTGTTCCGCCACGCACCGAACGTGGTGCCCCGCGATCAGCACATGCACATCGCCGCCGATTTTCTGTGCAGCAGCCACGGCATTCAGCGTGGCAGTTTTTAAAGACGCGCTACCCTCCGAGGGGAGGTTCTTCGGCGCGTCGTGTTCAGCAATTACCAGAATCGTCATGTCTTTCGTCTCCGCGTGCCCGTATCAAAGCACCTTGGCCTCGGTCTTCAGTTTCTCGACTAGCGCCTTCACGTCCGCCACCTTCACGCCGGCGCTCCGCTTCGGCGGTTCGCTGACCTTAAGGGTTTTCAGGCGCGACGTGACATCGACGCCCAGTTCTTCCGGCTTCAGCGTTTCGAGCGGCTTCTTCTTTGCCTTCATGATGTTAGGCAGCGTCACGTAGCGCGGTTCGTTCAAGCGCAGGTCGGTCGTCACGACTGCCGGCAGCTGCAACGACAGCGTTTGCGTGCCGCCATCCACCTCACGTGCAACCGTGGCCCGTCCGCGCGCGACGACAATCTTCGCAGCGAACGTGGCCTGCGGGAGTCCGGCCAACGCAGCGAGCATCTGGCCCGTCTGGTTCGAATCGTCGTCGATGGCCTGCTTGCCGAGAATCACCAGTGAAGGCCGCTCCTTGTCGACTAGCGCCTTCAACAGCTTTGCAACCGCCAGCGGCTGAAGCTCCGCTGCGGATTCAACCAGCACCGCGCGATCCGCGCCGATCGCCAGCGCCGTGCGCAGCGTCTCCTGAGCCTGCGCAACGCCGCACGACACAGCGATCACTTCGCTTGCCACACCGGCTTCCCTCAACCGTACGGCTTCCTCGACTGCGATCTCGTCGAACGGATTCATCGACATCTTCAGGTTGGCAATGTCGACGCCCGTACCATCCGATTTCACACCGACCTTCACGTTCGCATCCACGACGCGCTTGACTGCCACCAGTACTTTCACCGCCTTCTCCTTTGCTTGATGTTATTGCGCGCCTGGCGCGGGCCTGAGCGCTCGCTGCTGTGCGCGGCACCGTTAGCCGTCTGCCAGTTAATCGGCCATCGCGTGTGCACAATTCGCGCGCCCCGCCGGAGCACGTTGCAGCAGAAAGTGCGACAGCGCGGGAATCAGCACGAGGGCTCCCACCATGTTCCAGACGAACATGAAAGTCAGCAGCACGCCCATGTCGGCCTGGAATTTGATCGGCGACCAGGCCCACGTTACGACGGACACCGCGAGCGTCACGCCGATCAGCGCGATTACCTTGCCGGTGAATCCCAGTGCCTCGCGATAAGCCTCTTCCAGCGTCGCGCCCTGTCGTTGCAGCGCCAACTGGATGCTGACCAGATAAAGTGCGTAGTCCACGCCGATGCCCACGCCGAGCGCCGTCACGGGCAGCGTCGCGACCTTCACGCCTATGCCGAGCGCGACCATGAGCGCCTCGCAGAGAATCGACGTGATCAGGAGCGGCACGACCGCCACCGCCACGGCGCGCCAGTTTCTGAACGTGACGAAGCACAGCGCGATCACGGCTGCATAGACGAGCACGAGCATCATCCTGTTCGCCTTCTCGACGGCGATGTTGGTTGCCGCCTCGATGCCCGCGTTGCCGGCGGCCGGCAGGAATTGGAGCGTCGCCGTGCCGTGCTGCGCGGCAAATCCTTCGACCGCTTTCACGACCTGCTGAAGCGTTTTCGCCTTGTGATCGGCCAGATAGGCAATCACCGGCGCGACGGAGCGAGCCCCGTTCACGAGTTCGGGATTCGCCACGTACGCGTTGTTGACCGCGTCGGTGGAGATGAACGGATCGCGGCTGATCGTCATCCAGCGCGGATCGCCCTCGAAGCCCGCAGCCGTATTGCGGCGGCTTACACCGCTGATCGACTGCGTGGTCTGCACTCCGTCGACGTCGCGCAGCACCTGTTCGAGGTTGTCCATCTCCATCAGCGTCCGATACTCATTGACGCCGCCAGGCCGCGTCTTGACGATCACGGCGAACTGGTCGGTCGACAGTCCGTAATGGCTCGCGATATACGCGTTGTCCCGGTTGTAGCGCGAATCCGCACGCAATTCCGGCGCGCCCGGGTCCAGGTCGCCGATCTTCAGATGTTGCGCCACGAGCAGGCCGCCCGCGAGCAACACCGCAGCCAGCGAGACGGCGATACAAGCCGGCGTGCGCCGCGTGAACGGCACGAGCAGCGTCGCCAGCGGATGCCGCTTGCCGGCCCGCAGACTGCGCGACGCAGCGGCGGTGCTCACGCCCGTGTACGAAAGCATGACGGGCAGGAAAACCAGATTCGTGAAGATCAGCACCGCCACGCCGGCGCTGGCGGCCACTGCGAGCCCGCGTATTACGGGGATGTCGATAAGCATGAGCACGGCGAAGCCGACCGCGTCCGCCAGCAGCGCGGTCAGGCCGGCGAGAAAGAGACGCCGGAAAGGTATAGCGCGCGGCAACGTAGCGGTCGGTGCCGCGGCCGATGTCCTGCATGATGCCGTTCATCTTCTGTGCGCCGTGCGACACGCCGATCGCAAAGATGAGGAACGGCACGAGGATCGAGTACGGATCCAGATCGACGCCGAGCAGATGCACAATGCCGAGCTGCCACACGACGGCCGCAAGCGAGCAGCCGATCACGAGGGCGGTGCTGCGCGCGCAGCGCGTGTACGCGTAAATCACAGCGGTGGCGAGCGCAGCGGCTGCGGCGAAATAGAGTGCCACCTGCAGCAGCCCTTCTATGAGGTCGCCCACGAGTTGCGCGAAGCCGGTCACATGAATCTCGATGCCGTCGCGCGCGTGGTCGTGGCGAATCTGTTCGAGCGCGTCGTGCAGCGCGCGCGCATCGAGTGGCTTGCCGGTGTCCGCGTAGTGGTCGAGCAGCGGCAGGAAGATGGTGCTCGATTGCAGATCGTCGCCGACGAGCGATCCCACGATGCCCGCACGCGCCACGTTCTGGCGCAGCTTCGCGATGCTCGGGGCCGAACCGTCGTAGTCGTCTGGCATGACAGGGCCGCCCCGGAAGCCCGTCTCCGTCACTTCGGCCCAGCGCACCACCGGCATCCAAAGCGACTTCACGAAGGCCCGGTCGACGCCCGGCAACAGATACGCGCGGTCGTTGATGTCACGCAGCGCCTTGAGGTACTTGGGGTCGTAGATGCTGCCGTTGCGATTCTCGACGACCACGCGCACGGAGTTGCCGAGCGAGCGCAGCGAATCGAGGTTCGCCAGGTAGTTGCGGATGAACGGGCTCGATTGCGGCATCATCCGTTCATAGCTCGCGCTCACGTTGGACCGGGCGGCCTGGAAGCCCAGCAGCGCGGTCAGCACGACACATACCGACACGATCCACAGCCGGTTATTGAAGATCAGGCATTCCAGCCGCGATCCCGACTTCGCTTCGAATTCCGCTCGGGAGCGCACGACCGGCGTGGCGTCGCCACGTTGAGTTTGGGGATTCATAGCGATATTCTCTTTGCTGGTTCAGCGGCTCGTTAGCGTGCCGATGCGACGCTCGTGCCGGCCAGCGACGTGAGCGCGAGCGTGTCGGCGGCAAGCGGCACGACGCCTGTCAACGCCGCCGCATGACGCGTCTTCAATGGGCTGAACGAATCGGTGGCTTCGTCGTAGAGCGTGGCTTCGCCGCTCGACGTGACGAACACCACCGCGTGACGCGATTCGATCGGCGCCGCGCTCGTGACGGCGCCATGCAGCGGACTCTTCAACGCGGCCCAGCTCGTGCCGAGGTCCGTGCTGCGGTAGATGGTGCCGCGCAGTCCGTAGGCGAACAGCGCGCGCTCGTCGCCCGCAATGCCGAAGAAGCTCCCCGCGTAGCCCGTCTCGAGCGACGCGAACTTTCCGGTCGATCTGTCGAGGCGAAACACCGTGCCCTTCTCGCCCGCGATGAAAACCTCGCCCGCTATTCCGCGAATCGCGTTCAGATGCAGAAACTGCGGATTGTCGATGCGTTCGAGCATGGGCAGCCAGGTCTTGCCGCCGTCGCTCGTCGCGATGGCCGAGCCAAACGGCCCGACCGCCATGCCATGCTGTGCATCGTCGAACCACACGCTGAGCAGGGGCAGCGAGGGGCCCTGCCTGTAGTTCAGCACGATCTGGTCGAGGTAAGGCTGTAACGCGGTGTCGCCCGCTGCGATTCCCAGCTTGTACGAGGCCGCCAGCGAAGCGGCGGCCACGCGCCCGTCGAACTGGCGCGTCCACGTGCTACCCGCATCCGCAGTGTGCAGCACCACGCCGTCGTGGCCCACCGCCCAGCCGTCGTGCGCAGTCGGGAAACTCAGCGCTAAGAGGTCGCTGCGAACCGGCACAGCAGCCTGCCGCCAACTCTTTCCTGCGTCGTCTGACACGATGATCAGGCCGCGCATGCCGGCCGCAACGAGACGCGTGCCGGCTCGCGCCACGGCCATGACGGGCCGCGCCGCTACGTCGCCGTGCATCAGCGCGGGGGCGTCCAGCGGATCGACGAACGAACCTTTCTGTGCCGGGGCCGCAGGGGGAGCGGCTTGCGCGTCAAGGACGCACGCGGCGAGCACGAGCAGCAGCGAAGCCGCGCGCGGAGTTCTTCGATGATTCATTTGCCGCATCGTCTTCCTCGATCTTGCGCTCTGGAGCCGCCCTTCGCCGACGCATGCCGGCAAAGGGCGAATGAGGCTCACCAACGCTTCATTAACGACGGTTCACGCTCTAGCGCAAGCCGGTTCCCGCCATGCCCGCAGGCGTGAAGAGATTGCCCTTGTCGAACTTGTCCGACGGGCGCACGAGCGGTTGACCGTTTTCGGCCGTTGTGCCGGTGATGAAGTAATTGCCCTTCTGGAGATCGTAGAAGTTGTTCTGGAAGGTATACATGCCGCCGCCTTCATAGAACGGGAACGTATGCGTGAGGCCGACGCGCCACAGCTTGCCGTCGTGGCCATAGCCGTCCGTTTCGAGGAAGGTCCAGCCGTCCTCGTCGATGTAGAGCACGCGTTTGGCATAGGCGTGGCGTGCGCCCGCCTTCAGCGTCGCTTCCACCACCCACACGCGATGACGCTCCCAGCGCATCGCATCGGGCTTGACGTTCTTCTGGCCGAGCACGTCGTCAGGGGAAAGCTGCGAGAGACGGTAGTTGTTGTAGGGGACGATCATCTCCTTCTTGCCAATCAGCTTGAAGTCGAAGCGGTCCATACGGCCGCGGAACAGACCGGCTTCGTCCCAGAACTCGACGCCGCCGTAGCTCGCCGCCGGCGTGTCGTACTTGTAGTCGGGCGCCATGCGCACGCGGCGCTGCGCCGGAAAGTACGCCCAACTTTCCTGGTCGCGCTCGGAATAGTTCATCGAGTAGTTGACCAGAGCGGTCTGGCCCGCCAGAGTCGGCGGCGTCTGGATCTGCGCCCACAGACGGTCGTACGGATAACCCTGTTTGCTGTCCGCGTTCTTCGGGTCGTAATACGGGCGGTATTCGACGAAGTTCAGCACGGGCAATTGCGTGCGGCCACCCGACGTGTCGACGAGCCAGCCGCCGAAGTTCGTCACCGAGAACTGCGTGCGCTGATAGCTCAGGAGCGCGTTCCACATCACCTCATAGCCGTTCTTCGGAATCGGGAACGGCACGCCGCCGAACGCCCCTTCCACGCCGTCGCCTTCCACCTTGCCGACGAGCTTCGCAGTGGTCGCGTTCTTCAGCGTGTTATCGAGCACCCATTGCGGATACGACATCGAGCGATGCGTCGGATAGACGTCCACGCGATATTCCGGGAAGCGTTTGAGCAGCGCCTGCACGCCCGGCGTGAGGCGGTCGGCGTGCTGCGCCATGTTCGCGGCCGTGATGCTCGCGACCGGCTTCTCACTCTTGAACGGGTCCGGCCATTTGCCGCTCGAGGCCGAATAACCGGCGGGCGGCGAGGTCAACCCGCCTTTGTACTCGGGAATGACGCCATCCGCGCTGGCCGCCTTCTCCGCGCCGAATGCCGTGAGCGTGGTGCCGAGCTGGCGGGCTTCGTCCGCCGAGACGGCGGCCAATGCGCCGGCGGCGTGCAATGTCACGAGGCCGGCCGCGGCCACATGAAGCAGAGTTTTCATACGTCTTTCTCCTGTTTGCGATGAATCCTAGAACGACGACTGGAAGGTCAGCGAGACCCACGGACGGTCGTTGAGGTCGATCAGACCGTTGCCGGTGCTGTTGTATGGCAGACCGCTCGGCGTGACCGCGGTGGTGTTCACGTGAGCGTGGTAGCCGATGTAGGAAAGCGTCAGCGTGGCCCGCTGGCGAATCAGCGCCTGCACGCCGATCGAATAGGTGAAGAAGCCCTGGCCGCCCGCCGAAGAGCCAGGGTTGATCGGCGTGGTGCCGTAGAGTCCGCCCGAGAACGATGTCGGCATGCTCAGGTCGATGCCAGGAAACACCTGCAGCCACTGCGGCGCGAATACGAAGCCCGCGCCTACATAGTCTTTCGTCGAGCAGCCGTTCCACTTGTTGTTGCTCGGGCAACCCGCATAGCCCACGCCGTTGAACAGCGCCGCGTTCTGCGTGACGGACAGCAGGCGCGTATAGTTCAGCTCCGCCGTAAGGGTGCCCGTTTGCCAGAGCGGCGTGCGCGGCAACGGAACGATCGCATTCGTGACGATGTTGAGAATGTCGCCCTTCGCGCCTGTCGTCTGGTTCGCGATGGCCGGGCTGAGCGCGGTATTGAGCGCGGTGTTGTGACGGTACGATGCTTCGAAGCCCACGGCCGTACTGCCAACCGTCGTATCCAGGCTGAAGCCGAACAGCTGCACGCCGCGGTTATAGGCGAGGTGGTAGTCGGTCGGCAACGCGCGGTTCAGCGCGGGGACGGTCTTCCAGTTTGCCAGCACCCACGGCTGCGTTTCGTCCAGGCGCCGGAAATAGAAGCCCATGCCGCCGTGCAGGAACTCCGGGGTCCAGCCGACCTTGATGCCGAAATTGTTATCCACTTGCGGCGGCTTGATCGAAGGACCTTGCGGGATCACGTAGCCGAACGGCCCGCCCGGCGGCAACCCGAGGATGGGGCGCACCGCTCCGGGCAATGTCGTGATGAAAAGCCCCGACGGCCCTTGGGCCACGGAGTCGTTCGCCTCGATATACGTACCGCCCGTGGGTAGCCGGTTGGAGGTCCACCCCAGTTCATATTGGCCGGAGACGGACACTTCGGGCGTGACCTGGGCCGTCAGGCTGATCTGCGGACGCGGCAGCAGTAGTTCTTTCGTCTGCGTGCCCGGCGAGTTATAGGCCTTGATGCCGTCCGTCGCGCCTTGAGCGTACGAGATGCCCTGAGTCGGGGACAACATCGAATTGCCCCAGTACTCGGTGAACTGGCCGGCCTTCAGATAGACCGCACGGCCTGCAATCTGCGTGTTGTAGAACGCAAAGCCGTCGAGCAGTTGCGCGCCTTGGACGTAGTAGCGGTTCGTGTAGGAACCATAGGTGCCATTCGGATATGCGCGCAACGACTGGTACGAGACGCCGGGCGCGTAGGCGCCAGGATTCGTCACATTGCCGCTGCCGTACGCAAAGTCCTTCCACGCCGAACCCGAAAGACGGATACCCACGTATCCCTGGTAGGCGGCGGTAAACTCGGAGAGGATAGAGACGCGGTTCGTAACGATGTCGCCCGTGTGACGAAACTTATAGTCGCCGTCGTCGTAATTCGGATTGTTGCCGATCATCGGGTCGATGCCGCGCGCACGCATGCCGAGGTTGTAGCTGAAGGTGTTGTCCCAGTTCACCTCCCAGTCCGATGAACCCGCATCGATCCTGAACGCGTACGCATGCAATGGGATGGCGGCGGCGATCAGGCCGGCCAGCACGGTGAGGCGCGGCAGGGTCGTGGCCCCGCGGTCTTTCTCGTTTCTGCAAAACATCTGTTTGTCTCCTTTTGTTTTCATTGCTAAGGATTCCGTGTAGTCAAGCCTCCCCGGTGATGCTTGCGTGATCCGTACTCGGGCACCCTCCACTTCACGCCGCTTCAGCAGTCAAGTGACTCGCGCGGTCCATGCCCAATGCCGGATAGCTATGACATAAGTTGCCAGCACCCGAGCCGCTTCATCCCCTGTAAAAAGGAGGGGGGGCGGGTTTACGTGGTTTGGGACCGGCGAGGCGGCACGCGAGGACGCCTGGCGCGTACACTGGCCGCGCCGGGCGGCCGCGTCTGGACCCCACAAAAAGAAAGGGGCCACACGAATTGCAGGCGCCTAAAATCCGCGCAGTGCTGGACCGCGCAGGCGCGGCGCGAACCGGTTGAGCCGACGAGAAAAATCTGGAGACGTAAGATGAAAATGAACTTTGCACGGACGTTCGGCTATACCGCAATGCGGTACCCTGACAACGAGGCACTCGTCAATATCGAGCGGCAACGACGGTACACGTTCAAAGAGTTGCATCTGGTGACCAACAGGATCGTCAACATGATGCGCGATCGCCTGCACCTGCGCCGTGGCGACGCATACATGTGTCTGCTCGACAACGACAACATGTCGCTGCTGCACGCATGGACGGCACTCAAGGGGGAAGCCGGCGCGGTCTACACGAACTTCCGCGATTCCCTCGAGGAGCACTGCTGGCAAGCGGACTTCATCAAGCCGAAGGTCGTGTTCATCGAAAATACGCTGCTCGCGAGCTACTTCGACATCGTGGCGGAGCGCGGCATCGTGGTGGTCTGCATGGACCCGCCCGAGACGCCGCGCGAGGGGCTCCACTATTTCTGGGATCTCGTTGAAGGTAGCAGCGACGCCAATCCCAATGTCGAAAGCGACACGCTGAACGATATTCTCATCTATCGCTTCACGGGCGGCACGACCGGCAAGAGCAAGTGCGCGCAGTACACCATCGACAACTGGATGGCCATGCGCGACGCCTCATACTTCGAGAACGAGCAAACCTTCCACGACACGACGCGCAATCTGCATATGGCGCCCATCAGCCATGCTTCCGGCTTCAGCGTGCTGCCCACCTACTTTCGCGGCGGCTGCAATGTCACGCAGAATGTCCCGGACCTGCGGCAGTGGTGCATCAACGTGCAGACAGAGCGGATCACGAACGCGCTGCTCGTGCCGACGCTGATCTACCGGCTGCTCGAAGTGAAGGAGACGACCGCCTACGACCTCTCGTCGCTCAGCACGATCTACTATGGCGGCGCGCCGATGAGCCCGGCGAAGCTCAACCTCGCGCAGGAACGTTTCGGCAATATCTTCCAGCAGATCTATGGTGCGACCGAGTGCCTTCAGATCGTCGGCATACTGTCGAAAGCCGATCACCTGACCGCTGTCGAGACGGGGCGCCTCGCGTCCGCGGGCCGCGTGGGCACGGGCATTGAACTCAGGATCATGGACGACGCAGGCAACGACGTCCCCCTGGGCGAGACCGGCGAAATCTGCGTGCGCTGCCGGGGCACGATCTGCGGATACTTCAACAATCCCCAAGGCACCGCGGCTGAGTTCGTCGACGGCTTCTGGAAGTCCGGCGACCTCGGCTATCTCGACGACGCGGGCTATCTGTTCATCGTCGATCGCAAGAAAGATGTGATCATCAGCGGTGGCTTCAACGTCTACGCGATCGAGGTCGAGGCCGCGCTGAATTCGCATCCGGCTGTGAGCATGTCGACGGCGGTCGGCATTCCGCACGCCGAGTGGGGCGAAACCGTGCATGCCGAAGTCGTGCTGAAGGAAGGCATGCAGGTGAGCGCCGAGGAACTGATCGAGCACGTCAAGCGCTCGGTTGGGCGCTTCAAGGCGCCAAAGAGTGTCAGCTTCGTCGAGACGCTACCGTTGAGCGCGGTCGGCAAGGTACTGCGACGTCAAGTGCGCGAAAAGTACTGGAAAGGCGAGTCGCGCCGCGTGGGGTAAGCGCGTGCAATTAGCGATCTCGTCTCACGATGCGCGGCGCTGTGTTATCGGCTGCGCCGCGCATCGCGCCGCAAAACAGTCGTCTGAGTCCGGCCGTGCATAAAAGAAGCCGCGCGTAAAAACGCCGCCTCACGGTTTGACCGTCGAGGCGGCAAACGTATCGCATGAGAGTCATCTACGATACGTGTCCGGCGATACCCTTGTACTCAATGAATTTCGCGCTATGTGCGCGCTCCACCGCGTCCTGACAGAACGCGGTGCTCAAACTTCATCGACTTGCGACGGCACTCATTAGTCAATCACGCGGCAGGCGCGAGAAACACCTGCACCTGCTCCAGCACTTCCGCATAGGCGCGCGCCGTACTCCAGTCGGCGATCTGCGGAAAGCGCGCCGCCACGCCTTCCGGCGTCAGTTCGGCGTCGGTCAGATGAACGGGTGCGGTCTCCATGATCGTTGCCGTCGAGAACGTGCCGCCGCCAGCGCCGAGAATCACCTTCGTAGGCGCCTGCTCGCTGCACAGATACAGCACGCCCGGCGTCACGCGCTCCGGCTGTATGCGTTGCAGCGCCTCGGGGGACATCACGTCTTCCGTCATACGGGTGGCCGCGACAGGCGCAATCGTATTCACCTTGATGTCGTTCTTGCGGCCTTCCACGCTCAACACGTTCATCAGGCCGATCAGCGCCATCTTTGCAGCGCCATAGTTCGCCTGGCCAAAGTTGCCGTACATGCCCGCCGCCGAAGTCGTCATCAGAATGCGGCCATATTGCTGGGCGCGCATGATGTCCCACACCGCTTTCGAGCAGTTGATCGAGCCGTTCAGGTGCACGTCCAGCACCAGCTTGAAGTCCTCGGCCTGCAGCTTCGCAAAGCTCTTGTCGCGCAGAATGCCGGCGTTATTCACGAGGATGTCAATGCGGCCGAACTCGGCCATCGTCTGCTCGATCATCGCCTGAACCTGTGCCGGGTCCGCGACGTTCGCGCCATTTGCGATCGCGGTGCCGCCAGCCTTGCGGATCTCGTCGACCACGGCCTGCGCCGCGGTTGTCGAACTGCCCGTGCCATCACGGCTGCCGCCGAAATCGTTGATCACCACCTTCGCGCCGCGTGCGGCAAATGCGAGCGCATGTGCGCGGCCGAGGCCTGCGCCCGCGCCTGTGATCAGCGCAACCTTTCCGTCGAAGCGGATACTCATGGACGTCTCTCCAAAGTCTCGAATAGATGAATGAACCCGTCTGGCGCGGCGCGAGATCGCATCGCGACAGGCGTCACGCCGTGTTTTTCTTTGCATGCTACGGAGCCAGCATAAGAGGACGTGGTGCAGCCCGGCCCCCGTCCAGATTTGGGGGGCACGCATTCCGCGGCCTCTCTCCCCCCAGGAGGACAGGGGCGCGCGCCCGGCGCGGCGTTCATAGTTGAACGCAAGGCACACCACGAGAGAGAGAAAATGACCGACGTATCAGCAGCATTCCTGAGCGAACAGGAAGTGATGATCCGCGACTCGGCGCGCACCGTCGCAACGGAAATCGTCGCCTCGACGGCCGCCGAACGCGACCGCACCCACGCGTGGCCGGCAGACGAACTCGACGCTGTCGCGAAGCTCGGCTTCCTGGGTATGCTCGCGCCGGAGGAACACGGCGGCTCGGGCGCCACCTTCGTCGAGTACTGCCTCGCCATTGAGGAACTGGCGTTCGCCGACGCGGGTTTTGCCACGGTCGTCCACGTGCACAACACGATCACCGGCCTGATCGCGGCACAGGGCACGGAAGAACAGAAGCGGCGCTTTCTACCTCGCCTGGTAATGGGCGAGACCTATGCCGCGGGGCTCTTTTCGGAGCCGCAAGCAGGCTCCGACACCGCTGCGTTCCGCACGTCCGCTCGGCGCGATGGCGACCATTACGTGCTCAACGGCACGAAGCAGTTCATCTCGAACGGCAACAAGGCCGGCGTGGCCGTGGCGCTTGCAGTCACCGATCAGGGCTCGGGCAAGAAAGGCACGAGCATGTTCATCATCGACACATCCGAGCCGGGCTATCAGGTTGCGCGCGTCGAGAACAAGCTGGGTCAGCGTTCGGCGCATCTCGCGCAAATCCAGTTGATCGACTGCCGCGTGCCCACCGGCAACATCATCGGCGAGGAAGGCGGTGCGTATAAGAAGATGCTGCGCGGCATGTCCGAAGGGCGCATTGCGATCGCCGCTATCGCAGTCGGGACCGCGCGCGCCGCGCTCGACGCCGCTGTGCGCTACGCCAAGGAGCGCGAAGCTTATGGTGCTCCGATCATCAACTTGCAAGGCGTCGCCTTCGACCTTGCCGACATGGCGACCCAGGTCGAGATCGCGCATCAGTTCGTGATTCATGCGGCGCGGCTGTGTGCGGCGGACTTGCCGTGCACGAAAGAAGCGTCGATGGCGAAGCTGTTTGCCACCGAGATGGCGGAGAAGGTCTGTTCAGATGCGCTGCAGATTCATGGCGGTTATGGCTATCTGAACGACTTCCCAGTCGAGCGCTTTTACCGCGACGTGCGTGTTACGAAGATCTACGAAGGCACGAGCCACATCCAGAAGCTCATCATCTCGCGCAATCTCTGAGCACTGCTTTAGTCGCTATTCGCGCACGTGCAAGAGCAAAGCCCAGGTATCCGTTCATAGATACCGGGGCTTTTTCGTGCTGTCGCTCGACGCCCGGCGCGAACGCGAGACGCGCCCTCTCCCTCTTTTCTCGTCAGCGTTACTTCGCCGCGAACATCGCACAGGCGTCGCGGAAGAAAGACGAGCGAACGAGGCCGCGCTGCACTTCACGCTCGGCGGCGAGCGACTGCCCGATCGAGACGTGGCCCGCGCCGTCGACAAGACGCCGGCACTCGACTACCGCGTCTTTCGGCAGCCCCGCAAGTTTCTGCGCGAACGCGAGTGCTTGCGGCATCAGTTCCGCGTCGTCGATGCAGCGCCATACGAGGCCCCACTGCTCCGCCTGCTCGCCGCTGATGCGATCGCCGAGCAACGCCATGCCGAGCGCGCGCGGACGTCCGAGCGCGCGCGCAATCACCCAATTGATGCCGAGATCCGGCACCACGCCGAGCTGCGCAACCTGAGCAACGAGAAAATAAGCGGAGCGCGCGCAGAGCACGATGTCGGCGGCAAGCGCATAGCCCATTGCGCCACCTGCGCATGGTCCGTTGACCGCGCTGACCACGGGCACCGGCGACTCGGCGATGAAGCGCGCGATCGGGTTGCCGAGGTCCTCCATGAGCACGCCGATGCCGCTCGACAGCGCGTCGGCGCCTTCCTGTGCAAGCGCGTTGAATGCATTGACGTCCCCACCCGCCGAGAACACACGCCCCGCCCCGGTCAATACGATGGCCCGCGCCCCTCGCGCGACGACTTCAGGAAGCGCCGCGCCCAATTGCTCGAGCATTGCGCGATCCATCACGTTCCAAGGCGTTGCCCCGCTCATCGTGAGGATCGCTACGCTCCGTTCCCAACTGATTTCAACCATTGAACGACTCCCCCGCTGGACTACCGACTAGCAAATGATGTGGACAAACGACGCAGCGCGTGGCCAGCTAACGAACGACAACAGGACGCCGCAGCACCTGCTGGCGTCCTTTATCGCGCATGCACGCAAGCGCGTCGGCGCGCCGCGCCTCCCGCCGTTACGCCTTACCGAGAATGGCGATGTGCTCCAGTGCCTCTTCCACGCGCCAAAGGCCACCGCCGTTGCCCTGGATCGCAAAGCGGGCGCCTTCGACCTGACGCGGTCCGCAGTTGCCGCGCAGCTGCTCGACCAGTTCGAAAATCTGACCGAGACCCGTGGCGCCGATCGGATGTCCCTTCGACTCAAGGCCGCCCGACGGATTGACCACGATCGAGCCGCCGAGCGATGTCTCGCCGCGTTCCGCGAGAACACCGCTCGCGCCCGGCTCGCGCAGACCCAGACCTTCGAACGTGATCAGCTCGCCGATCGCGGTTGCGTCGTGTAACTCGGCGACGTTGATTTGCGACGGGCTGATGCCTGCCTGTTCGAACGCATCCTTTGCGGCTTGCGGGGTGCAGGCATTGGCGTAGTCGTCCGCCGCGCGTGCGGAACCCGAGCGCAACACGCTCGCCATCACCTTGATCGCGCGCTTGCGATCGAAACCATACTTTTTCAACGCGCTTTCGGTACAAAGAATCGCGGCGGCCGCGCCATCGGAAATCGGCGAGCACATCGGCAGCGTCATCGGATAGGTGATGGGCGGCGCGGCCAGCACTTCGTCGATCGTCATCGGCTTGCGATATTGCGAGCGCTCGTTGTGCACCGAATGGTTGTGATTCTTCGCCGCGACAGCCGCGATCTGCCGTTGCGTGATGTCAAAGCGCGACATGAACGCACGTCCGAGCGCGGCATAGACGTCCATGAACGGGCTGTACGGTTTGTCGGACTGCGAACCGGGTGGCGGCACGATTTCCTTGCCCATGCCCGCGAGGTAACTTTTGTTTTCCTCGAAGGTCTCGATATCCCATGCCGATTCAAAGCACGAGAACATCTTCGCCTTGTCGTCCGAGTACATCTTCTCGGCGCCGACTGCCAGCACAACGTCCGCCGCACCCGCGCGCAACTGCGTCACGGCCAGATTGAACGCCGCGCTCGACGACGCGCACGCGCCCTCCACGTTGTAAATCGGAATGCCGCCCAGCCCGAGCGGCAGCAGCGCCACCTGGCCGCGAATCATGTGCTGGCCGTCGAAATGGCCTTGCGCCGTGTTGCCGAAGAACGCAGCCCTGATCCATTTGCGGTCGCAGGCCGCGTCCGTCAGGGCGTCCTCGACCGCCCACGCGGTGAGCTGCTTGACGCTTTTGTCCATGTGGCGGCCAAACGGCGTCATGCTCACGCCGACGATATAGATGTCTTCCATGTCTTCTCCAGTTCGAATGATTCTGTTCGTCTCATAAGCGGTCCCACGCGCGCTACTGAGATGCGTGTCGGTCACCCGCTCATGCGCTACCGTGCAACGATCAGTAGCCCTTGAATTCCGGCTTGCGCTTCTCGACGAACGCGCGCAGCCCTTCCTGAATGTCGTACGAGCGCTGGTGATTGCGCAGTTCCAGCACTTCGTGACGCAGCGCGTCCGCGACCGGCTTGTCTGCCGATTCGTCCGCGACGCGCTTCATCTTTGCGAGCACCAGCGGGCTTTTCGCCGCCAGCTTCTCGCCGATCGCCTGCACCCGGTCGAGCAGTTCCGCATCCGCGACAACTTCGGCGACGAGCCCGTATTGCTTCATCTCCTGTGCGGAGATGGAGTCGCCCGTGAACAGCAGATACTTCGCGATGTTCACTGGAATCTTGCGCGGCAGCACGGCCGCGCCGCCACCGCCCGGAAACACGCCGAAGTTCGAATGGGCGTCGCCGAAGCGCGCGCTCTGGGCGGCGATCACAAAGTCACACGTCATGACGGCTTCGAGGCCGCCCGCGAGCGCCAGGCCGTTGACTGCTGCAATCACGGGACGTGGAAACGCGCGCATCGTGTCGAACAGATCGATGATCTTGTCGAGAAAGTCCTTTTCGCCCGGCTGCGCGGGTGCTCCGGCCGTCTTCAGGTCGGCGCCGGCGCTGAACGCGCGGCCCGTGCCCGTCACGGCGACGACCCGCACGCGTGGGTCGTTCCGCCATTCCACCAGCTTTGCCGTGATGCCTTCCACCATGTCGCGCGACAGCGCGTTCATCGCGTCGGGACGCGCGAGGGTGATCCAGGCCACAGGGCCCTTCAGTTCAAATGTGACGCTCATCAATTTGCTCCCCAATCGATCCGTGCCAGTCCTGATGAAAATTCGCTTTCTGTGAGTGATCTCGCGCGGCGCGGCAGCGCCGTTTGTGCCTTCCAACGATAGGCCGCGAGCCGCGCGGATTCCCCTTCATTTGCGGGGGGGCGTTAGTGGAAACGCACGGACGAGACCAGGGAGAAGACGGGGTTTGCGCGCGTGACAGACGTGCTAGCATCCCGTCACCGACGAAGCAAAACCATGACGTTCCAGACACCGCCACTCGACGAACCCAACGTACCGGCGAAATTCGCGCCGCCTCGCATCAGCCCGCGCCATATCGTCCGCAAGAAACAGCTCGAGCGTCTGCGAGACGCTCAGCATTGCGCCCTCACGCTCGTGACAGGCAGCGCGGGCTTCGGCAAAACCATTCTGCTGGTGCAATGGCGTCAGGAACTGATGAAGGCAGGCGCCGAAGTCGCCTGGCTCGCGCTCACGGCGGACGATCGCTACCGGGAGGTGTTCTGCCGCGACCTGCTCGGTGCGCTCGCACGTCTTGGCGTCGAGGCGGACGGCCCGCTTGCGGTGGGCCGCAACGAGAGCCCGTGGCCCATCGAGCCCGTGGCGGCGACGATCATCGCCGGCGTGCAGCGCGTTGCGAAGGACCTCTATCTGTTCATCGACGACTTTCAGCATGTCGACGATGCCTGGGTGCACGAACTGATGCAGAAGCTCGTGAGCCACAGTCCCGCGAATCTGCACATCGTGATTGCCTCGCGCATCACGCCGCCGCTCGGCCTGAGCCGTTTGCGCGTGTCCGGGCAGCTCGCGGAGGTGGGCTTCGAAGACCTGCTCTTCAGCCTCGACGAGACGCAGGCGTTCTTCGAGCAGAATCTCACGACGATGAAGCTCACGGCCAACGAACTGCAACTGATCCAGGACGTCACGCGCGGCTGGCCCGCGAGCTTGCAACTGGTCGCAATCATGCTGCGTAACCGTCCGGCCACGCGCAGCCAGTTGACGGTGCTGCTGCGCCGCTCAGGCGCTCTGCAGAGTTACCTTGCCGAAGACGTGATTGCGCCGGCGCCGCCCGAGATGATCGCGTTCCTGGAAACGCTCGCGCCGCTGCGGCGCTTCAACGCCGCACTGGCAGCGCAGGCGACGCAGAACGCTCGATCCGACGATCTGCTGCGGCGCGCCGAAGAAGAATTCCTGCTGATCCAGCGCGTCGAAACCGACGATCGCACGCCGTGGTATCGCTTTCATCCTCTGCTTGGCGAATTTCTCTGCAAGCGGCTCGCGCAACGCGGCGACGACGTCGTGCAGGCGCTGCACCGTCGCGCGAGCGTATGGTTCGCCAGCCATCAGATGCTGGTCGATGCGGTCCGCCATGCGAATCTCGGCGGCGATCTCGGACTCGCGGTGCAGACCATCGAGCAGTCCATGCCGCCCGACTGGCGCTTCAGCGCGGTCTGCGCGATGGTTCAGCTACTCGACCACCTGCCGCAGGATTCACTCGTCGCCCATCCGCAACTCTCGTTTCTTGCCTGCCTGAGTTGCGCGTTGAGCGCACGCCCCGGAGACGCGCAACGCTGGCTGGAGCAGTTAAGGCGCAGCGAGTCGACGTTGCATCCGGGCATGCATGCGCAGCTTGCGCTCGCCGAGGCGACTATCGCCACACAGCGCGACCAGAGCGAGCGAGTCATCGAACTGCTCGCGCGTGAGCCCGCGACGTGGCCTGTGAACCGCACGCTCCGGTATGTCCACATCGCCGCGCTCGTCACTGCGTATGCGCACGTCGGCCGCCTGCGGGAAGCGTTGAGCCTGCATGATGAGCATGCCGTCCCGAGCGCCGACCAGGGTAGCGAAATCGCGCTGATGTTCGAAGCCACACTGCCTGCCGCGCATCTCGTACACGGTCATGTCCGCGAGACGGCGCGCCTCGCGTCGGCGCTGCTCGAACAGGCCGAGGCGGCGCACGGACGGCACTCGGTGCCCGCCGGCCTGTGCGCGGCGATGCTAAGCGACGCATATTACGAGCTCGACCTCATTGGCGACGCACGCGACGTGCTCGCCAACCGCACCGGCCTGCTCGGCGCATCGTGGCCGGAGGTGATGATCGAGGCGTCGCTGTGCCATGCGCGGCTCGATCGCCTCGACCAGGGATCGGAGGCGGCCCTTGCTTTCCTGCAGAAGCAGGCCGAGCATTTCCACGACATGAACCTGCCGCGGCCAGCCGCCGTCATGCTGGCGGAGCAGACACGCATTCTGCTCGGCGACGGCGATCACGTGCGAGCGCAGGGCGTCGTGGCCAGGTTGAAGATGCTCGCCAATACACCGCGAGGCGCCGCTGACACGGGCGCCGAAATCCGCGCGGTCGCCATGCTGACGTGCGCGCGGTTGGCGCTCGTGGACTGCAACGCAAAAGAAGCGCTGGCGGCGCTCGACGAGGTACGGGCATTCGCGCGCGCGGCCGGCCGCGCAAGAATCCTCGTGCAGGTGAACCTGCTCGCCGCCGCGGCGTGGGATTCGCTGGAGCAAACGGACGCTGCTCGTCAGAGCCTGATCGAAGCGCTCAATGCAAGCGCCGATCTGGGACTCGTGCGCACGTTCATCGACGACGGCGAGCCCGTCGCCGTGCATCTCGCCACACTGCGCGGTGACCCGTCGCTGACTTCGTCCGCAGCGTCGCTGCTTGAAACGGTGCTCGAGAAACTCGACGTGTCGAATGACCGGCACGCGTCGCCCGTGCGGTTCGGTAAATCATCCACCGTGCAATCGTTGCAGAACGAAAGCGTGAACCTTACGCCGCGCGAGCGCGAGATTCTCCTGTTGATCTCGCAGGCCATGTCGAACAAGCGCATCGCGCTGACGTTGAACATCTCTGTCGGCACAACAAAATGGAACGTGCGCAATATCCTGAACAAGCTCGGCGTTTCGACGCGTTACGACGCGATGGTGTGGGCCCGCGAACACGGCTACATCGAATAGGCGCGCCACAGCCGTACGCCGCGCCACGCTCACCCCTGTCTTAAGTCTCAGGATTACCCACATCTGCGCGGGGATAGCGCTTGTAAACAGCTTGAGGCGGTGTTAACTTGAGGCACCGCCACAGGAACTACACGTAATTGCCTTCGACCGACAATCAGGATGACCAGGACGACTGGGCCGACATCGAATTCGGCGCGGCAAATCTGGGCGATGCCCGTCTGACGAGCCG
>NZ_PNXY01000032.1 GCF_002879865.1 Paraburkholderia rhynchosiae | reverse complement strand
GCGTGCGCGTCGGGCGCTGCGTGGACGCCTGAGACACGGCCGGCAACGGCAGCCGCACCGGCACCAGCACCGGCACCAGCACCAGCGCCAGCACCCTTTGCGGCGTCCGCACCGGCACAGTTTGCGGCACCCCCACCACGCTCAACCCACCCCAGCGCTTTCCGCGACTGCGCCTCGAAGCGGCTCAGAAACGCAGCGATGTGGCGGGTGACCGCGGCATCGGTTGCATACGGCAGCCCGAACTCGACGATCGCGCCGCGCGGCCGCCCAGGCCGTTCGTGCGACTCGACCGCCGGGAAGAAACCGTCGACGATCACGCGCTCCACTTCGTCGCGCGTAACCTGCGCCGTGCGCGCGCCGCCGACCAGCCTCGAGCCCGCGCCGAGCAGCGTAATCGACGCCGAATCGGGCGCGTGCGGCCCGAGCAGTTGCTCCTTCGCGCTGCGGCACCGTTCGACCAGTTGCGAAAGACTCGCCGCCGACAAACGCGCGCGCTCGCCGCCGCCAGGCAGCCGCGCTTCGACCAGATGCGCGAGCGCGAGGTCCATGTTGTCCCCGCCGAGCATCAGATGATTACCCACGCCGATGCGCGTCAGTTGCGGCTCGCCGTCGCGCATGCTGACTTCGATCAGCGTGAGGTCGGTGGTGCCGCCGCCCACGTCGCAGATCAGCACGAGGCGCGTGTTCGCAAGCTCCGCCGCAAGCCGCTCGCGATGATGAAACAGCCAGTCGTAGAACGCCGCTTGCGGTTCTTCGAGCAGCCGCAATGCGGGAAGGCCGGCCATGCGCGCCGCTTCGACGGTCAGCGCCCGCGCGCCTTCGTCGAACGAGGCGGGGACCGTGAGCACCACGTCCTGGCGTTCGAGCGGCGCGTCGGGAAAACGTTGATTCCACGTCGCTCGCACGTGCGCGAGATAACTCGCGCTGGCTTCCACAGGCGAGACTTTGTGGACGTCGTCGGCGGCGCCCCAGGGCAGGATCGGCGCAACGCGGTCGACCGAGGCATGCGACAGCCAGCTTTTTGCGCTCGTCACGAGGCGCCCCGGCACTTGGGCGCCTAGCAGGCGCGCGAGCCTTCCAATCACCACCGGCTGCGCGTGTGGACCGCTGTCGGACGAAAGCGTGGCGCTGTGAGCCGCGCGTTGACTCGCGGTTTGATCTGCGCCTTGGCCCGCGCGTTGCCCCGCAGTTTGTCCGCCGACGAACTGCCCGGCGCTCCAAGGTAATTGCAGATCCCCCGCGCTCAACTCGCCCGCCGCGGCGTGATAGCGCACCGAGGGCAGCAACGGACGCGCGGCGACCTCACCGGCGCTCACCAACTGCTCAATCTCGAAGACGCGGATCTCCCTGGACCCGGCTTCCGCATAAGCGAGCACCGTATTGCTGGTGCCGAGATCGATGCCGACGCTGTACCGCTTCATCTCACTCATGCATTCGCGTTGCCGCGCACGTCGAATTCGACTTTCCAGCGCTCGTCGGTCCCGCGCGGCACGGCTTCGAGTTCGAGGGTTCCCGCTTCGGTCACGCGTGCGTGCAGCTTCACCGGTACCACTTCACCGGCAGTGCGGCCGGCTGCGGGCAGCGTGGCCTGAATCTCCTCGAGTTCCTGCAACTCCTCCGGACCCCAGAAGTCGAGCAGCGTGCCGACCTGATCCTGACGACGCACCGACGACCCGAAGAACCGGAAGTGCACCGGCTCGCCGACGACCAGCCCGAACTCCTGCGCGGGCAGTTCCGCGTCGGTGCCTTCTTCCATGCCGAAGGGTGCTACGCACAGCGCCTGGATCGGCGGCTCCAGTCCCGGCACAGCGGGCATCGCCGATTCGATCGCGATGTAGTAGGCCCGCGCGGTGCCGCCGCGAATCCGCACCCCCTGGCCGCGTCGCACGTAGCCGTAGTAAGCCGCGCCGCGTGCGACGGCCAGATCGAGATCGGCCCCTTCCAGCAGCCGCGCTGGCGCCGCACCTTCCGCCGCCAGCCAGCCGTTCAACGAGCCCATGATCCGCTCGACCAGCAGTGGCGACTTGAACACGCCGCCGTTGAACAGCACCGCCGTGGGATGCAGGAAGCTCGCGCCTTGCGCGGCGGCGGCATCGGTTGCCATTTCGCGCAGCCCTTCGAGTTCGACGAGCGCGCCCACCTGACGGCCGAGGAACGCCGCCAGATGCCGCGTGATGCCCGCGTCCTGCGCATACGGCAGACCGAGTTGCGTCAGACCGGCGCGTGCGCGGCTCACCGGACGCGCCGCACTGTCCACCTGCGGGAAAAAGCCATCGAGAATGGTCTGCGTCAACTCCGCGCGCGTGAGTTCGGTGCGGATTGACCCGCCGATCAGCTTCGAGCCGCGGCTCGGCACGACGAGCGGCACGGTATCGGTGGCCGGCTCGCTGAGCAGCGTTTCCTTGGCCGAGCGGCAGGCATAGGTGAGGGCGCGCAACTGCCAGGCGTCGGCCTGGGTGCCTTGCGCCGCCAGCTTACGGGCGACCACGTGCGCGAGCGCCAAATCCATGTTGTCGCCGCCGAGCAGAATATGTTCGCCCACCGCAACCCGATGCAGTTCGAGATTGCCCTCGCGCTCGATCACAGCGATCAGCGAGAGGTCGGTGGTGCCGCCGCCCACATCCACCACGAGGATGATGTCGCCGACCTTGACTTGCTTGCGCCACTGGCCGCCGCTCTTCTGGATCCAGCTATAGAGCGCCGCCTGCGGTTCCTCGAGCAGCGTCATGCGGCCGTAACCGGCGGCCTCGGCGGCTTCGGCGGTCAGCTCGCGCGCGGCCGGATCGAACGATGCGGGAATCGTCACCGTGACGTCCTGCTCGCGAAACGGCGCGTCGGGGTGTGCGTGGTCCCACGCTTCGCGCAAATGCGTCAGATAGCGCACCGAGCTTTCGAGTGGCGAGACGCGCGCGACTTCGGGCGGCGCATCGTTGGGCAGAATCGCCGCGCGGCGATCGACGCCCGGATGGCACAGCCAGCTTTTCGCGCTCGACACGAGCCGGATCGGCGTGGCCGCGCCGCGGCTGCGCGCGAACTCGCCGACCGCGAATTCGCGCTGGCCGGTCCACGGCAGATGGAGGTCGCCCGATGTGAGTTCGTCAGGATGCGGCAGGTAGAGGAACGAGGGCAGCAAGTCGAGGTCGGCGATTGCGCCGGGTCCGGTGAGCTGGGCGATGGGCAACACCGCTTGCGCGGTCTTCTCGCCGTCGCTCGCGCTCGTGTCCACGTAGGACAGCGCGCAGTGCGTGGTGCCCAGATCGATGCCGATGGAATAACGCGCGCCGCTCATAGCTCCACCTCGGCCGGCGCGATCACCTTTGCGTTATGGCTTTCCGCGAGCTTCGGCAGACGCACGTCGTCGACTTGCCAGCCGCGGTGGCTGATGCTGCCGCTAAACGGCGCCTTGCCGACGACGTTGCCGGTCAGACGGATCGCACTCGCGTCGAAACCTTCGGGGAGCGTGACGCGGCTACCTTCGGCCTCGTCGCGTACGGGACGGATTGAGAAGTGCTCACGCAGCGTCGCGCGGCAGCCTTCGTGCACGATGCGCGCGGCGGCGCCGATATCGGCGTCGCTGAACCGCCTGATGTCTTCCTCGACGAAATCGATGAAGCGCGCGTCGCGTTGCAGCAGGCCGAGCAGTTGCAGCGCGGCGTCAGGGCTGGCTTCTTTCAGCGTGGGCGCGGGTTGCGGCGCGGCTGCGGGTGCTGGTGTTGCTGCTTGCGTTGCTGTGGACGCGGCAGCGGCGCCGCCATTGCGTACGCGCAACACGTCGGCCGCGAATTCGCCGTCGCCGAGAATGCGGAAAAACGTGCTGACGGCCAATGAAATCCTGCCGAGGAAGGACGGGTTCGAATCGGTCATAAATGCTCCTGAGATGCTCTGTTAAAGGACGAGCTGTCCTGCGTGCGCCACACGCGACGAACCGGCCAGGCCGTCGTCAGGCGAAGTCGCGAAAGACCAGTGGCGCGCTAGCCGCCGACGGAGAGTTGATCCGGTATAGCGGCGCGGTTCGCGCGCGCAAAACCCGTATTTTGCCTTGTGCAGCGATGATCGCGGCGTCCCACATGAAAATCCGCTGCATCGCGCGACGCTTTTCACGTGCCGGCTGGCCCGAACTCCGCAACCACCTGATCGATAAACGCGCGCAATTTTGGCGTAACACGACTCGCCGGAAACACGAGGTGCATCGGCCGCGGGGGCGCTTCATAGCCGTTCAGGAGACGCACCAGCCGTCCCGCCGCGAGTTCGTCGCGCACCGCGACCTCGGGCGCGAGAATGATCCCCGCGCCGTTGAGCGCCGCGGCCAGCAGCGCCTTCACGTCGTTGGCCTCGAAGCGGCCGGAAACCGGCACGACGTGCTCACGCTGCGCATCGTCGGTGAAACGCCATTCGGTCGCGGCCGGCATGCTCGTGAAGACGAACGCGAGGCACTCGTGCGCCGTCAGCGCCTGCGGCGTTAGCGGCTCGCCGCGCTCGGCCAGATACGCCGGCGACGCGCACGCGACAAGCCGGTAGGGCATCAACGGCCGCGCAATCAGCGTCGAATCTGACAGCGCGCCAAGCCGGATCGCGGCCTCATAAGCTTCGTCGATCAGATCGATGAAGCGGTCGGCCAGCGTCAACTCGACCCGTACCTCGGGATGCGCTTGCAGATAGCGCGCGATCATCGGCGCAAGGCAGCAGGCGCCGAACGTGACAGGCGCGGTAATGCGCAGGCGTCCGCGAGGCGCCGCCGACAATTCTTGCGCGACCGACTCGGCGGCTTGCGCGTCGGCGAGCAGCGCCTTGCAGCGTTCGTAAAAAATCCGGCCGATCTCGGTAAGACTCTGGCGGCGAGTGGTGCGGTTCAGCAGCCGCGCCCCGACTCGTTCTTCCAGCATGCTCACATGCTTGCCGGCCATCTGCGACGAGATGCCGAACGCAAGTGCGGCCGCGGCGAACGAGCCGCTATCGGCGGTTTTGACGAACACCGCCATGCTGGTCAATCGGTCCATGATTCCCCACTCATACTTTCGACAATAGTCGGATCACACGCATTTATCGCGCTGCGGTTTTGAATCATAGTGTTTTTCACCGATGGGCGTCCGGCTCAGCGGAGCGATTCTCAGACATTGATGGAGTGTGGAACATGAAGATAGGTATTCTCGGTGCGGGCTTTCTCGGGCGCGCGATGGCGACTGTCGCACAGCGCAACGGCCATGAAGTGATGATCGCCAATTCACGCGATCCAAAAACCTTGATCAGCGCGGCGGCGGCGCTCGGCTGCGCGACCGGCACCGCACAGGAGGCGGCGAAGTTCGGCGAACTCGTCGTAGTCGCCGTACCGTTCGGGCAAATCGACGCGCTGCCGGCCGCGGCGCTCGACGGCAAGATCGTCATCGACACATGCAATCACTATCCGGATCGCGATGGCCGGATCGAAGCGCTCGAGAACGGCGTCACGACGACGAGCCAGCTTCTCGCCGCCGCATTGCCGGGCGCGAAAGTGGTGAAGGCCTTCAACGCGATTCTGGCGAAGGACCTGGAAACGGACCCCACGGCGCCCGGCACGCCGAACCGCCGCGCGTTGCCCCTAGCCGGCGGCCATGAGCAGGCTAAACGCGTCGTGAGCGAGTTGGTCGATCAGTTCGGCTTCGATCCCGTCGATGCGGGCGGGCTCGCGGACAGTTGGCGCTTCGAGCGCGCCAAGCCGGTGTACTGCATCCGGCACGACCGCGCGGGAATCGTCGCAGGACTGGCGGCGGCGCGGCGTGATGCCGAGTTGCCGCATGGGTCGTGGCGGCATTGATGCGCCGATGAATCGCCGTTTCGATTGACGGCGAATCCACTCTCAGGCTGCCGGTTTGACGCCGGTCCGGTAACGGGTGCGCGCCTCGCACGGATTGCTTTGCAACGTCCGGCGCTTTGTGACTTGCGGCCATGTTGTGATGTTCGCAGGTGGACGCCTTCGGCGAGGCACATCGGCTCATAATGTAACGATCGACGCGTAAAGCTTGTGATGATCCTATCATCCGGGGTAGCATAAGTCCGAGTCATTCGCTGGCCAGCCGTTGTGCCGTGCATCAAAAAACCCCCGGACGTCTCATGCCTGATCCTTTTTTGTCGTCGTCATCCGTCGTCGCGTTGCGCGGCGGACCGCTCATCCATCCGGTGCGCAATCCGGGCATGCCGTTCGACGCGTCGTGGCTCGACGGTTTGCGCGTCAACCAGTCGGCGGTTGAGCGGCGCACGGCGACGCTGGCCGCGCGCCGCACCGTCAAGAAAGATGCACAGGCTGCCTGGCTGCTGAAGGCCGTCACCTGCATCGACCTCACTACGCTTAGCGGCGACGACACCGAAGGTCGCGTGCGCCGCCTATGCGCGAAAGCGCGCCAGCCCGTTCGCGCGGACCTTCTCGAAGCGCTCGGCATGGCGCCGCAGCGCATCACGACCGGCGCGGTGTGCGTGTATCACCGCTTCGTTGCCGCGGCCGTGGATGCGCTAAAAGGCAGCGGGATTCCGGTAGCGGCGGTGTCGACCGGCTTTCCGGCCGGGCTGACTCCGCATCCGCTGAAGTTGAAGGAGATCGAGGCGTCGGTCGCGGACGGCGCGGCGGAGATCGACATCGTGGTCACACGCGAATATGTGCTCACCGGCAATTGGCAGGCGCTCTATGACGAAGTCCGCGAGTTTCGCGCGGCCTGCGGGCCCGCACACCTGAAGGCGATTCTGGCGACCGGCGATATCCGCACGTTGTCGAATATCGCGCGCGCGTCGATGGTCTGCATGATGGCCGGCGCCGATTTCATCAAGACATCGACGGGCAAGGAAGGTGTGAACGCGACGCTAGACGTGTCGCTCGCGATGGTGCGCATGATCCGCGAATATCACGAACGCACCGGCGTGCCGGTCGGCTTCAAGCCGGCGGGCGGCGTGTCGAATGCCAAGTCGGTGCTGTCGTATCAGATGCTGATGAAGGAAGAACTCGGCCGCGCGTGGCTCGAACCGGAGCTGTTCCGCATCGGCGCATCGAGCCTGCTTGCCGACATCGAACGTCAGCTCGAACATCATGTGAGCGGCCGTTACTCCGCTTTCAACCGTCACCCCGTAGCCTGAAGCAGACCGAACCCATGAGCGTAGCCGAGTATTTTTCTTCGATGGAGTACGGTCCCGCACCCGAGGACGATCAGCCCGCGCGCGAATGGCTCGCGCAACATGACGCGCGCTTCGGGCATTTCATCGGCGGGGTGTGGCATGCGCCGGCGAGCGGCGCGCATTTTGTCTCACATGCGCCGGCAACCGGCGAACGCCTCGCCGATATCGCGCAGGGCGACGCGGCCGACATCGACGCCGCAGTGGCGGCCGCGCGCGCCGCGCAGCCGGGCTGGCTCGCGCTGGGCGGCACGGGACGCGCACGGCATCTGTATGCACTGGCTCGCATGGTGCAGCGCCATAGCCGGCTCTTTGCAGTGCTCGAAGCGCTCGATAACGGCAAGCCGATTCGCGAAACTCGCGACATCGACGTGCCGCTCGTCGCGCGACATTTTCTGCATCACGCGGGCTGGGCGCAGTTGCAGGACAGCGAGTTCGCGGACCATGCGCCGCTCGGCGTGATCGGCCAGATCGTGCCGTGGAATTTTCCGCTGCTGATGCTTGCATGGAAGATCGCGCCCGCTATCGCAACAGGCAATTGCGTCGTGTTGAAGCCGGCTGAATATACGCCGCTGACCGCGTTGCTGTTTGCAGAACTGGCGCATCGGGCGGGCTTGCCCGCGGGCGTGTTGAACGTGGTGACGGGCGACGGCTCGACGGGCGCGGCGCTGGTCGAGCATCCGCAAGTGGACAAGATAGCGTTCACCGGTTCCACTGAAGTTGGCAAGCTGATCCGCTCTGTCACGGCGGGCTCGGGCAAATCGCTGACGCTGGAACTCGGCGGCAAGTCGCCGTTCATCGTATTCGACGACGCGGATCTGGACGGCGCGGTCGAAGGCGTGGTCGACGCGATCTGGTTCAACCAGGGGCAGGTCTGCTGCGCGGGCTCACGCTTGCTGGTGCAGGAGGGCATCGAAGCGCGCTTCATTGCAAAGCTCAAGCGCCGGATGGAGACGCTGCGCGTGGGCCCGTCGCTCGACAAGAGCATCGACCTCGGCGCGATTGTCGATCCGGTGCAGCTCCAGCGTATCGAATCGCTTGTCGACATGGGCCGGCGCGAGGGCTGCGCGATCTGGCAAGCGCCTGATACCACGCTGCCCACCAACGGCTGCTTCTATCCGCCGACGCTCGTGACTGGCGCCGCGCCTGCCTCCACGCTCGCACAGGAAGAGATATTCGGCCCGGTGCTCGTTACGATGAGCTTTCGCACGCCCGACGAAGCCATCGCGCTTGCCAACAATTCACGCTACGGGCTTGCCGCGAGCGTATGGAGCGAGACGATTGGCCGGGCGCTCGACGTCGCGCCGCGGCTGGCGGCGGGCGTCGTGTGGATCAATGCGACGAACGTGTTCGATGCGGCCGTCGGCTTCGGCGGCTATCGCGAATCGGGCTATGGCCGCGAGGGCGGACGTGAGGGCATTCACGAATATCTGAAACCGCGTGCGTGGCTCAATCTTCCGAAGCGCGAGCCGATGGGCACTGCGATGGACGCGAGCAACGTCCCTCAAGTTTCGAACGTTGCGTTGATCGACCGCACGGCCAAGCTCTTTATCGGCGGCAAGCAGGTGCGCCCGGATAGCGGCTACTCGTTGCCGGTGCATGCGCCGGATGGCACGCCGGCCGGTGAAGTCGGCGAAGGCAATCGCAAGGACATTCGCAACGCGGTCGAAGCGGCGCGCGCCGCGCATAAGTGGTCCCAGGCGAGCACGCATAACCGCGCGCAGGTGCTGTTCTATCTCGCGGAGAATCTGGCGGTGCGTGCGGACGAATTCGCGCGTCAACTGGTCGCGCGAAATGGGACGGCGGAAGCCGCGGCGCGTGCTGAAGTGGAAGCATCGGTCACGCGTCTGTTCACTTACGCGGCATGGGCCGACAAGTTCGACGGCGCCGTGCATACGCCGCCGCTGCGAGGTGTCGCGCTGGCCATGCACGAACCGCTCGGCGTGATCGGCATAGCGTGTCCCGACGAGGCGCCGTTGCTCGGCTTCGTGTCGCTCGTGGCGCCCGCGCTGGCCATGGGCAATCGCGTGGTGGTGCTGCCGGGCGAAGCGTGTCCGCTTGCGGTGACGGATTTTTATCAGGTAATCGAAACATCGGATGTGCCCGCTGGCGTGTTGAACATCGTCACGGGCAAGCGCGCGGCGCTCCTGCCGGCGCTCGCCAGACATGACGACGTCGACGCGGTATGGTGCTTCGGCAGCGCGGCGGATTCGACGCTGATCGAGCGCGAGTCGGTTGGCAATCTGAAGCGCACCTTCACCGATTACGGACGGCAGTTCGACTGGTTCGACCATGCGAGCGAGGGCTTGCCGTTTTTGCGTCAAGCCGTGCAGGTGAAGAATATCTGGATACCGTACGGGGATTGACTGCGCATCGCATGCACGCCAACCAGAAAATGGAGGAGACAACGTGCTGAACAGTGTGAACTTGCCGTTGATGAAGAGCTCGCGAGGAGGGCAGCGCCCATGAACTCGCAACAACAGAGCGGACGCGTTGTCATTCTCGGCATCTATGTGACCGACCTGACGTTTCGCGCAGCACGCATGCCGCTGATCGGCGAGACTATCGCGGGCTCGGCGTTCGCGATGGGTCCAGGTGGCAAGGGCTCGAATCAGGCCGTCGCCGCCGCACGCGCGGGCGCCGAGGTGGTGTTCTGCACGCGCATCGGCAACGATGCGTTCGGCTCGATTGCCCAAGCAACATGGGCGCGCGAGGGCATCACGGCGCGCGCGTCGGTTGTCGAAGGTGTCTCCACGGGCGCGGCGCACATCTTCGTCGACGACTCCACCGGCATGAACGCGATCATCGTCGCGGCGGGCGCAGCGGGCACGCTGAACGCGGCCGACGTCGATGCGATCGAAGCCGACATTGCCGGCGCGCGCGTGTTCGTCACGCAATTGGAGCAGCCGCTGCCCGCCGCGCGGCGCGGACTCGAAGTGGCACGCAAGCATGGCGTCACGACGGTGTTCAATCCCGCGCCCGCATTGCCGCTCGACGACGACATCTTCCCGTTGTGCGACTACATCACGCCGAACGAAACCGAAGCTGCCGCGCTGACCGGCGTGCCGATTGCGAACGTCGACGATGCGCGCCGCGCCGCCGACGTGCTGCTCGGCAAAGGTGTCGGCACGGTCATCGTGACGCTCGGGGAGGGCGGCGCCTTGCTCCATAACGCAACGCAATCGGTATGGGTGCCCGCTTTTCGTTGCGGCGCGGTGGTCGAAACGGCCGGCGCAGGCGACGGCTTCACGGGCGGTTTCGCGGCCGCACTCGCACGCGGCGACGACGCCTTTTCGGCAATGCGCTTCGGTTGCGCGCTTGCGGGCATTTCCGTCACCCGCGCGGGCACGGCGCCCTCGATGCCGACGCTCGCCGAAGTGAATCAGGTGTTGAGCGAGTCGGCCCAGACGGCGCAGGCTTCGTAACCATTCGTGCAGTGTCAGGGAGATCGTCAGCGCCATGAAGTCTTCGTTTGCTGCGGGAAAACTGTTTGCCGACCGGCAACTGAATTTTCTTCTGATCGTCAACGTGCTGGTCGTGCTGGTTGCGACGTGGCTCTCACGCGGCCAGTTCGTCGACATCGACAACCTTCAGTCGATGGGCGGCCAACTGCCCGAACTCGGCCTGCTCGCGCTCGGCATCATGCTGTCGATGGTGTCAGGCAACGGCGGCATCGACCTCTCCGGTGTCGGGCTCGCGAACCTCTCGGGCATGGTCGCCGCAATGGTCGTGCCGCGCTTTGTCAACGGGGACGATTCGCCGGTGCTGTACACGTCGCTGTTCTGCGCGATCGTATTGATCATGGGCCTGCTTGGGGGCCTGCTCAACGGCGTGGTGATTGCGCGCCTCAGACTCACGCCGATTCTTTGCACACTCGGCACGCAACTGCTGTTCACGGGCTTTGCGGTGGTGATCAGCAACGGCGCGTCGGTGCATGTCGACTATGTCGAGCCCTTGTCGGATATCGGTAACGGTACGGTGTTTCAAGTGCCGATCGCGTTCTGCATCTTCCTTGCCGCGGTGATCGTGCTGGGATGGCTGCTCAAGCGCAGCCCCTTCGGCCTGCGTCTCTACCTGATGGGCACGAATCCCAAAGCCGCGTTCTATGCCGGCATTCCGCGCGCGCGCATGCTGATCACCACTTACGCGATGTGCGGCGTGCTCGCTTCGCTCGCCGGCCTGATCAGCGCGACGCACACCTCTAGCGCGAAATGGGACTACGGCAACTCCTATCTGCTGATCGCGATTCTGATCGCCGTGATGGGCGGCGTGAATCCGGCGGGCGGGCATGGCCGCATCGTCTGTGTATTTTTTGCGGCGACAGTGCTGCAGTTTCTGTCGAGCCTCTTCAATCTGCTTGGCGTGTCGCAGTTTTTCGGCGACTGCGCGTGGGGTTTTCTGCTGCTGCTGTCGCTGGCGTTCGCGGGCGGTGAGCGGGTGCGCGCGATCTTCGGGCTCGGCGGCGGAGGAGGTCCCGCGAAGCCCGCGCACAGTCCAGCTTCTGGCAATGCGGGTGCAGCGCCGAGGCGTTAGCGCACGACGAGGTTTCGTTAAAGGCGGACAGGTTGCCCTGCCTGTCCGCGACGGCTGACACGGCCAGCACGGGCGACATCGAACGATAAAGGAGACATGGCATGAAATTGACTCGACTGGGCACTGCGCTCGCAGCAGGCGCTCTTACGGTAGGCGCGATCGCCGCGGCGCAGGCCGCGACCAACGAGACGATCGTTACGGTCGTCAAGGTGACGGGCATCAACTGGTTCAACCGGATGGACGAGGGCGTCAAGGAGTTCGCGAAGGAGAACGCCGGCGTGACCGCCTACCAGACCGGCCCTGGCCGCGCCGACGCGGCCCAGCAACTGAAGATCATCGAAGACCTGATCGCGAAGAAAGTGAACGCGATCGCCGTGGTGCCCTACGATCCGCCGACGCTCGAACCGGCGCTGAAGAAGGCAATGGACCGCGGCATCAAGGTGGTCACGCATGAAGCGGACAACGCGAAAAACACGATGGTCGACATCGAGGCGTTCGACAATACGGCTTATGGCGCGGGCCTGAACGAACGGCTTGCGTCGTGCATGCACAACGAGGGCAAGTGGGCCGTGCTGGTTGGTTCGCTCGGCAGCCGCTCGCAGGTGCAATGGGCCGACGGCGGCATCGGCAACGCGAAGGCCAAGTACGCGAAGATGAATCTGGTCGAACCGAAACTCGAAACCAACAACGACGGCGAGCGCGCGTATGAAGTCGCGAAGGAAGTGCTGCGCAAGCATCCGGACCTGAAGGGCTTCCAGGGGTCCTCGTCGCTGGATGTGATCGGCATCGGCCGTGCCGTCGAGGAAGCAGGCATGCAGGGCAAGATCTGCGTGTACGGTACGGGCCTGCCGACCGAGGCCGGCAAGTTCCTCGAAAGCGGCGCGATCAACGGCATTGCGTTCTGGGACCCGAAGCTCGCCGGCATCGCAATGAACAAGGTCGCGAAAATGCTGGTTGACGGCAAGACGGTCGAGAACGGCGCGGACCTCGGCATTCCCGGCTACACGAAGGTGACGGTCGCGAAGGGGCCGGGCAAGGGCATCATCGTGCGCGGCCAGGGCTGGGTGAACGTCGACAAGTCGAACTACAAGCAGTACCCGTTCTGATTCCGTTGTTTGACTTCAGGGCGTGTCCTGTGGGCACGCCCTGACACCCGACCGATATCATGAATCAAGAAGACGTAGCTTCGGCGCCGCTGTCACCGCCCTTTCTGCAAGTGGTCGGCGTGCATAAGCGCTTTACCGGCGTGCATGCATTGCGCGGCGTAAGCCTCTCGTTCGAGCGTGGGCAGATTTATCATCTGCTCGGCGAGAACGGCTGCGGCAAGAGCACGCTGATCAAGATCATCTCCGGCGCGCAGCCGCCGGACGAAGGCCAACTGGTGATCGAGGGCGTGCATCATGCGCGGCTCTCGGCGCTGGAGGCGCTCGCGGCAGGCATCGAAACGGTCTATCAGGATCTGTCGCTGCTGCCGAACATGAACGTGGCCGAGAACGTCGCGCTGACGTCGGAACTCGCCACGCATCAGGGACGGCTCGTGCGTACCTTCGACCTCCACGTGCTGGCCCGCACCGCCGCGCGCGCGCTCGAAGCAGTCGGTCTGCCCGGCAATCCCGAGTTTCAGTCGACGCTGATCGAGCAGTTGCCGCTCGCGACGCGTCAACTCGTGGCAATTGCCCGCGCAATTGCGAGCGAGGCCAGGTTCGTCATCATGGACGAGCCCACCACGTCGCTCACGCAGAAGGAAGTGGACAATCTGATCGCTGTGCTCGCGAATCTTCGAGCGCAGGGCGTGACGGTGCTGTTCGTAAGCCACAAGCTCGACGAGTGCTATGCGATCGGCGGCGAAGTGATCGTGCTGCGCGACGGACAGAAAATGGCGCAGGGCCCGATTTCGCAGTTCACCAAGGCGCAGATTAGCGAATTGATGACGGGCCGCCATCTGTCGAACGAACGTTACCGCGAGAGCGCTCACGCGCACGACGTCGTGCTCGATGTGCGCGGCTTCACGCGCGCGGCCCAGTTCAGTGACGTGTCGTTCAAGCTGCACGGCGGCGAAATTCTCGGCGTCACTGGGTTGCTCGATTCGGGACGCAACGAACTCGCGCGCGCGTTGGCTGGCGTCGCGCCGGCGCAGTCGGGGCAGGCGCTGCTCGACGGCAAGCCGGTCGCGCTGCGCACGCCTTCCGACGCGAAACGTCATCGCATCGGCTATGTGCCAGAAGACCGCCTGAACGAAGGGCTATTTCTCGACAAGCCGATTCGCGACAATGTGATCACCGCGATGATTTCGAGCCTGCGTGACCGTTTCGGCCAGATCGACCGCACGCGTGCGCAAGCGCTCGCGGAACAGACCGTGAACGATCTGCAGATCGCGACGCCGGGCGTGGACAAACCCGTGCAATCGCTCTCAGGCGGCAACCAGCAGCGTGTGCTGATCGGCCGGTGGCTCGCCATCGACCCGCGCGTGCTGATCCTGCACGGACCGACTGTCGGCGTGGATGTGGGCTCGAAGGACATCATCTATCGCATCATGCAGCGGCTGTCGCAACGCGGTATCGGCATCATCCTGATCAGCGACGATCTGCCCGAGCTTCTACAGAACTGCGACCGCATTCTGATGATGAAGAAGGGACGCGTCGCCGCCGAATATCGCGCCGACGAACTGAGCGAGGCCGATCTGTATCACGCGCTGCTTTCCGAAGCGGCATAGAGGACATCCACCGCCATGAACTCGCGCATCCAACCGCGCATCGACTCGCCCATGAAGCAGACCATGACCACTCCCACTGTCGTCGAAGTCGCGCCGAGCGTCGAACCGCCAGGGTTGCGCACGAGGCTTGCGCGCAATCCCGAGTGGTTCACCGTTGCGTTGATCGCGGTGACGTGCCTGATCGTGGGGGCGATCAATCCACGCTTCTTCCAGTTGGCGACGCTGTTCGATCTGCTGCATTCGGCGACCACGATGTCGCTGTTCGCGCTCGGTACGCTTGTCGTGTTGGCGTCGGGCGGCATCGACGTGTCGTTCACCGCGATTGCCGCACTGACCATGTACGGCATCACGAAGGCGGTGTTCGCATGGTGGCCGGATGCGCCTTTCGCGCTGATCCTGATCACCGGCGCGCTCGGCGGCGTGGTACTCGGCGTGGTGAACGGGCTGCTCGTGCATCGGCTGAAAGCGCCTTCGCTGATCGTCACGATCGGCACGCAATATCTGTATCGCGGGCTGTTGCTGACTTTCATCGGCACGACGTTCTTCATGAACATTCCGCACAGCATGGATCACTTCGGCCGCATCCCGCTGTTTTTCTATCACACGGCGGATGGGCTGCGCGCGGTGCTGCCGGTCTCGGTTCTCGCGCTCGTCGCCGCGGCGCTTGTCACATGGTGGCTGCTGAACCGCACGATGATGGGCCGCGGCGTCTACGCGATGGGCGGCTCGCTCGCCATCGCAGAGCGGCTTGGCTACAACCTGCGCGCGATCCATCTGTTCGTGTTCGGCTATACGGGGATGCTGGCCGGCATCGCGGGCATTCTGCACGTGTCGAATAATCGCCTCGCGAATCCGTTCGATCTGGTCGGCTCGGAGCTCGACGTCATCGCCGCGGTGATCCTGGGCGGCGCACGCATTACGGGCGGCACGGGCACTGTGGTGGGAACGCTGCTGGGCGTCGTGCTGGTCACGCTGATCAAGAGCGTGCTGATTCTGGTCGGTGTGCCGAGCACGTGGCAGAAGGTGATTATCGGCGCGTTCATTCTGCTTGCCGGCACGCTCTTCGCACTGCAACGCAAACGCTGAACGCGCGCGGCGTCTATTGCATTCGCATGGGTATAAACCGCCGTGCCAGAGGTGCGCGGTTATTTGCGCCTGCGGTGCTCCTGGCCCAACTCGGTGATGATCGAATCGAAGTCGTCGACCTTTGAAAAGCGCACGGCCTTGACGACGCCGAACTTGCTCATGTCCACCACCAGGTGCCGTTCGACGGCGCTCGCCATCGCGGCCTGCTTCAAGGCGACTTCATGAAAATTCCAGCACGTGACGCCGCGCGCGGGGTCCACGCCGCCCGCTGAAATGAACGCCTTGTTGATGCCCATGCGGCGCAGCATCTCCAGGCTTTCCTCGCCAGCGAACGAGTCCGACGAAGGCACATAGACGCCGCCGAGCAGGATCATCCGCACATTCGGTTTACGCCGCAAAATCTCGGCGACGTTCAACGAATAGCACACCACCGTGACATGCCGCTCCGGCGGAATCAGCCGCGCGAGCGTGGTAAGCGTCGTGCCGCAATCGATAAAGAGCGTCTCGTTGTCGCCGATAAGCCCCGCCGCGATGGCCGACGCCTCGGCCTTCGCTTGTGCGAAGTGGTCCCTTTCCTGTTCGAGTGAATAGCCGGCGTTGTTCGGCACATCCGTCGCACTGACGATATAGCCGCCGAGGTACGTGAAGCGCTCGGCGTTGGCCGCGATGTCGCGGCGCACTGTCATTTCCGACACGCCCAATAACGCAGCGGCGTCGCGCAGGCGCATGACGTTTTGCCTCGTCAATGCATCGGCCAGGGTGCGGAGGCGATCGGGTTTCGGCATGAAGATCCTGTCGCGTGTGGGGACGTGTGTGGGCGTGAATGACGTTATATTTGAATCAATAATGCTGAAAGAATTATAACAACGGGTTCCCCCTGAGGCCATTTAAAGCGGCAACATGTCGAATGGGAACAGCGTTTGCTCAACACACGGGCGCGACCGCCGCGTTGCGTGCGTGCTTTTCGACTGACGATAGATGTTTGGAGATGGCAATGGACGGGCTACCGGGCGAACCCACCGTGGAAGATCGAATCCGCAAGCGCGCGTATGAACTGTGGGAAAGCGACGGCTCGCCCGAAGGACGTGCCGACGATTACTGGACGCGCGCGCAGGCGCAGATCGAAGCCGAAGGCGAGGCCGGCGACGCCGAGCCGCCAGCGCCTGTCGATCAGTCGAGCAAGGGACGACGCGCGGCCGACGCGCCCGACGAAGACAGCGTTCGAACCTCGGACGCCGGTCACACAGCGGGCGCTTCAGCCACGACAGGCGGCAACGGCGGCGCGAAGCGCAGCTAGCGCAGCGTAACGACGACAAGGCCACGACGGGCTACGACGAGGCCACGACAACGCGGGAGAACATCATGGACTTCGAGTATGGAGGGTGCATCGTTCATGTGACAGCAGGCGTCGACGACGGCGCCATCGTCGCGCATGCAAGGATAGAAGTGACGCCCGGCAGCGTGAGTTCCAGCGACGATATGCACGACCTGGAGTTTCATCGCGATTTCGTCGACGAACATGAGGCCATTGAATTCGCGCGCGAGCGAGCGACGGCCTGGATCGACGAGCACGTCGAGCGGGCGGAGCCCGAGGCGCCTGCCGACGGCTATGCCGGCCCGATTACGTAGCCGGACGCGGGGCGTGTCTCAGCGGCTCGGCGGAACGCGCAATTTTCATCGCCGACCTGTACATTTTTCCATCGACGGAAAGCCCCGTGGCTAACATGCGAAAGCGGCGGGCATGCACCATGCGTCGCGCTACGCATCAGTGTGTCGAATGGAGCAGCGCATGCGTATCGCGCAAGTTTCCCCGCTGTACGAACGGGTGCCACCTGTGGCTTATGGCGGCGTCGAACGAGTGGTGGCATGGCTGGTCGACGGTCTTGTCGCGCGAGGTCACGATGTGACGCTGTTCGCAAGCGGCGATTCCCGCACGCGCGCGCGGCTCGTCTCTGGCAGCGACTGCGCGATTCGCCTGATCGAAGATACAGCCGACCCGCAGGCGTTTCATTTCGCGATGCTCGAAGAAGTCGTGCGACGCGCGGACGAATTCGACATCGTGCATTTTCATACTGACTACACGAGCTTTCCCTTCGCGCGGCGGCTGCGATGCGCGTCGCTGACCACGTTGCATTGGCGTCTCGACGTGCCGGGCCTGAGCACGCTCTATCAGCAGTTCGCCGACATGCCCGTGGTGTCCATTTCGAATGCACAACGCACGCCGCTTCCGTGGCTCGACTGGCGCGCAACGATTCATCACGGCTTGCCAGCGGATTTGCTCCGCTTCCATGAACAGCCGGGCGATTACGTGGCGTTTCTCGGCCGTATCGCGCCCACCAAACGCCCAGACCGCGCGATCGACATTGCGCGGCGCGCGGGCCTGCCCATCCGCGTTGCCGCAAAAATCGACAACGGGGACCGCGATTATTTCGAGCGGCAAATCGCGGGACTGTTCGAGCTGCCGCATGTCGAGTACTGCGGCGAAGTCGACGATGCGTGCAAGAACGATTTCCTCGGAGAAGCACGCGCATTGCTGTTCCCCATCGACTGGCCCGAGCCGTTCGGCCTGGTGATGATCGAAGCGCTCGCGTGCGGCACGCCCGTGATCGCATTCGACAACGGCGCGGCGAGCGAAATTGTCGAACACGGCGTGACGGGTTTTCTCGTCGATTCCGTCGACGAAGCGGTGGCCGCGTTGGCGAAGATCGGCACGATCAGCCGCGCCGCGTGCCGCGCGGCCTTCGAGCGCCGTTTCACCGTCGAGCGGATGGTCGATCATTACGTGCGCATTTACGAAGCCACGTTGCGCGACGCCCGTCACGTGCAACCTGCACAGGCCGGCTGATACGAAACGGAACCGAGCGGAACCAAATCGAAACCCGGAGCGCTTTGCCATGCGATTTTTTGCCCTTGCAACCGACTACGACAACACCCTCGCATCTGACGGACGCGTTGCCGATGCGACGTGGGACGCGCTCGAACGCTTGCGGGCTTCGGGGCGGCAAGCGATCCTCGTGAGCGGACGGGAGATGGACGATCTGCTCGCCATCTGCCCGCGGCTCGATCTGTTTTCGCGGGTCGTCGCGGAAAATGGCGGCGTGCTCTATACGCCGTCGACGGGCACGCGGCAGCTTCTCGCTCCGCCGCCGCCGCCCGCTTTCGCCAATGAATTGCGCAGCCGCGGCCTGCATCACTTCAGCGTCAGCGAAACACTGGTCGCGATGATGAAGCCCGCCGAGCAGATCGCACTTGCTGCGATTCGCGATCTCGGCCTCGGCTTGCAGATCATCTTCAACGGCGACGCGGTGATGGTGGTGTCGCCGGGGGTGTCGAAAGCGAGCGGCCTGCAGCAAGCACTGTCCGAGCTTGCATTGTCGGCCTTCAACGTAGTGGGAATAGGCGACGCGGAGAACGATCATGCGCTTCTCGACGCATGCGGTTTTTCGGTCGCCGTCGCCAATGCGCTGCCGGCTTTGAAGGAACACGCCGATATGGTCACGAGCCGTGCCGCGGGAGCCGGTGTCGCCGAGCTTGTCGATGCGCTGCTGCACGACGACCTGCGCGAACGGGCGTGCGTGGCGCCGCGCAGCCGCGTGCTGATCGGTCATTCTCGTGACGGCAAGGAGCCAGCGGACCTTTACTGCGCGGCGCACGGCACGGTCGCGCTGCTGGTCGGCGAATCGGGATGCGGCAAGTCCACCGCGTGTGCGGGTCTGCTGGAGCGGTTGGCCGGCATGCATCAGCAGTTATGCATCATCGATCCGGAAGGTGACTATCAGAACGACGAGGATACGATCGTGATCGGCGATGCGCATACCGCGCCGTTGATCGATGAGGTCGTGCAGTTGCTGCTGCGTCCTCCGCGCCCGGCAGTGGCGGTGAATCTGCTGCGCGTGCCGTTGCCCGAGCGGCCCGCATTCTGCGCGTCGTTGCTGCTCGAAGTGCAGCAACTGCGCGTGCGCACCGGGCGGCCGCACTGGTTCGTATTCGATGAGGCGCACCATCTGTTTCCGGCCGGCTGGGCGGGTGCGAGTCAGACCATTCCCGAGACGCTCGAGACCGCGCTTGCGATCACGGTTTCTCCGCAGCAGCTGGACGGCGCGTTCCTGCGCCAGGTGAATCTGATACTTGCGATGGGCAGCAACGCCGGCAATGCCGTGCAGGAACTCGCGAAGGCCACCGGTCGCGAGCCGCCGCACATCGAAGAAATGCAATTGCAAACCGGAGAAGCGTTGTTATGGCGCCTTGTGCAAACAGCGCCCGAAGGTGTGATCCGACTCGAGCCGGGCAGCAAGCACCGGCTCAGACATCGGCGCAAGTATGCGGAAGGGCTGCTGATTCCCGAGCGCAGTTTCTATTTTCGCGGACCTGCAGGCGCGCTGAATCTGCGTGCACATAACCTCGTGCTGTTCGTCGAGATAGCGGAAGGCGTCGACGCCGGCACGTGGCAGTATCACCGCGAGCGGGGCGACTATTCGCGCTGGTTCGAAAGCGAGATTGGCGACCCGGATCTCGCGGCGGAAGCACGGCAAATCGAGCAGGACGCTTCGCTCGATGCCGCAGCGAGTCTCGCGAGGATCAAAGCCGCGGTGCAGGAGCGCTACACGCAGCCCGAGAATCCGTCGCTGCCGGCAGTGCTGACCGCAAAGACGGTCGATGTGACGCCGCGCGACTGACTGCCCGGCGGCGGGAGTTCTCCAGCACTTCTCGCGCAGTGCTTTTGCGTTGCCGTCCCCTCAATACCGCAAGTGTGTCGGACGGTGCGCGCATGTCGGACGCCTTCGACGACGCATCGAAATATCAGGCCATGGGTTCCAGCATGTACAACGCTGCTGTATCGCGTCTTTCCTGGCGACGCACGCAGTTCCCACATACTTGCCGCTTGCGTGCGGGCCATCTCGAGACAAGGGCGTCAAGGAAGCGGTACATTTAAAGTCCGCAGAAAAAATCAAGGAGACAAGTGTGGGACGCTATTCAGATGACCAGCTTGACGAGTTCGCCGCGGCGTTCGAGCGCGATGGAATGGTGGTATTGAGGAACCACTTTCCGGCGGACAAGCTTCGAGCGTGGAGCGAAGCTTTTGCGCCGCTGCTTGACGAGCGGCTTGCGTCGAATGCGACGGCCGTGCGCGGCGAAAACCGTCACTACATTACGCTGCCGTTCACGGGCATTTTCTCCGACGAGGCGATCTTCTGCGACCCGGACGTGCTCGCGATAGTGGAGCGCGTGGCCGGCGACGATCCGGTGATGTGCCAACTCGCCACCGACACGCCGCTGAACGGTTCCACCTATCAGGACATTCACCGCGACACGCCCGCACTGTTCGCGGGTGAGCCTGAAACACCGTCGTTCCAGCTCGCGGTGAACTTCCCGCTATGCGACGTCACGATGGAGAACGGGCCGTTCGAGACGACGTTCGGCACGCATCGCATGCGCTCGGAGGACGCCATGCAGGCGTGGCGCGAAGGGCGCGTGCAATTGCAGGCGATTCCGATGACACTCGGCGACGTGATGATCCGCGATGTGCGCGCGCTGCATCGCGGCACGCCGAACAAGACCGATGTGCCGCGTCCGATGGTGGTGATCGGGTATAGCAGGAGCTGGTATTTTCGGCCTGAGGTGCATGTGGATGTACCGGCTGGTGTTTATGATCGATTGAGTTCGCGGGCGAAGCGGTTGTTGCGGTATATGCCGCGGGTTGATGAAGTTGATACCGCGCCGGGTGGGGAGGATTATCGGAAGTTTGCTTATTGAGGGTGTGGTTTTGCTGCTGCTGTTGCTGTTGGTGGTGCCGCCCCGCATAGGGGCAACGCCAATAGACCACCGCGGCTCAAGCAAAGGCCAACAACAACGGCAAACCCAACCCTCAACCCCGCCCCTTGTTAAGAAAATACTCCCCCGCCATCAACCGAAAAGCGCCGACAGCCGGATTATCCTGATCTGCCCGCCACGCCATGCTCATTTCAGCCGGAACCGACCCACCCGCGATAAATCGAAACTCCACATCGTCGTAATGAAACCGCTGCGCGGACGCCGGCAAAATCGCCAACCCCAACCCCGCACGAACGAGCGACAGAATAGTCGGCGTCTGATCGATGTACTGCGCGATGTTCAGATTCACACCTTGCGCGGCAAGCATACCCATGATGCGATCATGAAAGTACTTCCCCTGCACGGGCGAATGCATGATGAACGGCTGATCATCGAGCTGCTTCAACTCAATCTGCTCAAATAGACACAACGTATGCCGCTTTGGCAGCGCCACAATCAACGGCTCTTCATCGACGAGAAGAAACTCCAGCTTCTGCCTCGACGGTAATGGCCGCAGAAAGCCAAGGTCGATTGCATTCGCCGCGAAGGCCTCGATCTGCGCGGCCGAGACCAGTTCGAGCAATACGACGTCGATGTCGGGCAACACGTCGGCGGCGGCTACCAGCAATTCGGGAATCAACTCGTAGCCGGCCGCGCCGGTGAAGCCGATGCGCACGCGTCCCGTCTTGCCCTTGCTCGCGCGCCGCACAGTGCTCTCGGCCTGCTCGGCAAGATTGAGCAGACGTGTAGCGTCCGCGAGAAAGACTCCGCCTTCCGCCGTCAACTTGACGGTGCGGCCAATGCGCTCGAAGAGCTTCACGCCCAGGTTGTCTTCGAGCAACTGGATCTGTCTGCTTAAAGGCGGCTGTGTCATGTTCAGCAGCGCGGCAGCGCGTCTGAAATTCAATTCTGTCGCCGCGGCGACGAAGCAACGCACTTGTCCGAGATCGAGCATTCTTGTATCGACATGGATGGGGAAGTCGACGGTCATTATAGGTGCGGACGTTGCCGCTCGATCTGGACACCCGGCGCCTCGCGAGGCATCAGGTAGTCAGGCTGCCTTCCGGACGTTGTCCGGCGAGCGCCTTCGCGAGGCTCCCGAGCACCATTTCACCCATCGCCGTGCGCGACTCAACCGTGGCGCTCGCACGATGCGCCTGCAAAACGACGCGGTCCATGTCGCAGAGTGCGGGCGGCACATTCGGTTCGTCGACGAACACATCGAGGCCCGCGCCCGCGATCACGCCTGCTGTCAACGCTTCCACGAGATCGCTTTCCACCACCAGCTTGCCGCGCGCCACATTGATCAGGTAGCCGTTCCTGCCCAACGCGTCGAGCACGGCCGCGTTCACGATGCCTTGCGCCTTATCGGCAGCAGCGGCCAGCACGAGAATGTCGCAACCGCGCGCAAGCGACAGCAGATCCGCGACAAATGGATGCGCAACATCGTCCATACGGCGCAAATCGATGTAAGTGATAGGGCAGTCGAATGCGCTGGCGCGCTGTGCAATCGCCCGGCCAACCTTTCCCATGCCGACGATGCCCACGCGCTTCCCACTCAAACGGTGGGACAGCGGCAATGCGCCCGGATGAGGGTTCTTTTGCCAGTTGCCCGATTTGACGAAGTCGTTGCCCGGACAGATTTCGCGGCACACGGCCAGCATCAATCCGATCGCGAGATCGGCGACATCTTCTGTCAATGCGCCGAACGTCGCCGTGACCGGAATGCCGCGCGACCGCGCGAATTGCAGATCGACCGCATCCGTGCCGACGCCGTTTACCGCAATCACTTCCAATGCGGGCAGCCGTTGAATCAGGTCGTTGGAAATGCCTGTGTGTCCGCCGGTAATCACGCCTCGGATCGACGCGCCGTGTTCGCGGATATAGGCGTCCTTATCGTTCTGCTCGAACAGGCGATGCACGGTATAGAGCGAGGCCAGCTTATCGTTGATGGCGGGAATCAGAATCGGGTTGAGTTGCAGAATGCTCGGTTTCAATTCGGGCGCTCCTTGTTGTCGTTGGCGAACTATCGTTAGCGAACTGTCGTTGATGATTGACGGCGCACCGTGCCCGGCACAGGCGCATCCAGTCGCAATGTCGGCGGATGATGGGCCCTTTCCCCCGCTGCGTCCAATCCCAAAACGCTATCAATTGATTCACGGATCGAACGCACCGCGGCACGCTGCGTATCGATTCAATCCAGGCATCAAGTAATAGCGAGAAAAGATTGGACGGCACATGGCGCCCCCGCCAGAATCAAACGCGTCGGAACAGGCATTCCTTCGCCACTTCTCATCAGAGAAGGGAACAATAAGATTCAACTACATCGGAGACAGAACGTGAGAACGTGCCGCGTGACACCTATATCCGTTCGGAACGTCCGGAGGGATTCACTATGAACAATGCTGAAGGTGTTGTCGCGGCGGCGAAAGCGGAGCCGATTGCAGAGAAGCGCACAGGCCACCGTTGGATCGTCATGGGGCTGATATTCTGCGTCTGGGCGATTGCCTGCGCGGACCGGGCCAATTTCGGCATTGCATTGCCATACCTGAAGAAGGAATACGGCATTACGAACACGCAGGCCGGACTGATCGTGAGCCTGTTCTCGTTCGCGTACGGCTTTGTGCAGATACCCGTCGGCCTGCTCTACAAGCGGCTCAGCGAAAAGACCACGGGCTTTCTCTTTTCGATCTTCATGATTCTCACGTCGATCTTCACGGGCCTGATGGGAACGACATCTTCCGTGTTTCTGTTGCAGGCCTATCGTGTCGGTCTCGGCTTATCAGAAGGACCGTTGGGGATCGGCTGCACGAACGTGATCAATCGCTGGTTTCCCGCGAAAGAGAAGGGCACTGCGACAGGATTGTGGATCGCCGCGTCGAAGCTTGGCCCCTTGATTGTGCCGTCGGTGTGTATCGTCGTGATCCAGTTGTGGGGATGGCGCGAGATCTTTTATGTGTTCGCGGTCCCCGGCATTCTGTTCGCGATCGTATGGATGTTTCTGGTGACTAACTCGCCGGGCGAGAACCGCTTCTGTTCCGCCGCTGAACAGCGCTATATCGCCGACGATACACCGGAGCAGGGCCACAGAGCGCAAACGTCGCGCCGCAACGAAGTGGCCCACATTCCGTATCTGGATGCGATCAATCGCACCAGACGTGTTCCGCAACTCGAGACAATTCGCCAGGTGTTCGGTTCGTGGAATATTCTGGGCATCGCGATCGGCTATGGCTGCATGATCGGTATCAGCAATATCTTCATGTCGTGGATGCCGACCTATCTGGTCACGGTGAAGGGTTTTGCGTCGGTAAAAATGGGCTTTCTCGCGTCGGCGCCATTCATCGGCGCGGTGGCGGGCAACATGCTCGGCGGCGTCATTTCGGATCGCCTGCTGGGCGGCCGCCGCAAGCCGATGATGATGCTGGGTGCGCTCGGCACCATGCTGATGATGCTGCTGCTCGTCGATGCGCCGGATAGCGTCGCGTATCTCGGCGTCGCGCTGATGCTCGCGGGCCTCATGCTCGGTATCGGCTTCGCGGGATATTCCGCGTACCCAATGGGCCTCGCGACGAAGTCGACCTATCCGACGGCGTTTGGCATCGTGAATTGCGTCGGGCAGATCGGCGGCGCATGCGCGCCGCTCGTCGTCGGTATTCTGCTCGATAAATACAGCTGGACCAGCGTGTTTCTCTATATGGTCGGCACCGCGCTGCTGTGTTTGCTACTGCTATTCAGCGTGGTCGAGCCGATTGCCGTGCGGCAGGGCGGCGAACCCGAAGCGAAGGCGAAATAGGCGCGCGCTTCAATACGGCGATATCCACGGATGCAAGTGGCTGATACGCGCACCCTGGCCATGTGTCCATTCGAGCGCGTACTGGCTCGTGCCCGTGCGCGAGTCCTCGACGCCGCGTGCACTGTTGCGCACGCCGTGGCCGATGGTGCGTCCATGATGGCAGAGTGCGTCGATGCGCCCGCCCGGATAGCCTTGCGCAACGCGCTCGAACGCGTCGCGATCTTGCGCCAGCAGCGCCGATCGAGGTTGCTCCACCTCATGACGCGCCACTTCGGCAATCACGCGCAACACAGCGGCACGCGAAACGAAGGTGCCTGTGCGCATCACCTTGCTCATCCGCGCTTGCATCTGCTCGGATGTCTGCCCGACATGCACCTTGACTACGCGGTCAAGCGCGGCAGGCGAGATCACTTGCAGGAGCGCCGGATCGCGCATGACTTTCTCCCATAGTTGACCGAGACGGTTTTCGAGCTGTTCACTCTGGTTGCCGCGCGCCGCACGCTCCCGCATCTGGGCTTTGCTGCCTTCGCGCAGATGCTTGAGCGTCTCGCGATGCGCCGACAGTTGTTGCCCGATGTCCTCGACTTCATCGGATACCGTCATATGACGCGCGCCGAGCTTCGCGTAGTGCTCGAACTCTTTCTTGTGCTCGTTCGCGTATTGAAGTATTTCTCCTTGCAGACGTCCAATTCGGATTTCCAGCTGGTCAATGTCGACACCGCTTTGACCGGGTCCGGCCGTCTCTGGCTCGCCGGTCTTCGCACCCGGCACGCCTTCGCGCGTGAGCCGGTTGCGCTCGGCGCTCAGTTCGGCGATCTTGCCCTTGTAATAAGCATCGAGTTTCGGCGCCACGCGCTGGCCCATCGCTTCGACATCGTCGATGTCCATGATCGTGGTGAACTGTTTTTCCATCGCCTCGAGCATGGCCTGAAACGCAGCGCGATGCTCGGTGAGCTGCGCGATCACCGTGTCGAGCTGAGCGACGGCGCGCGCGATTTCCGGACCCATGATCCGCACGTCGCCGAACATCACGCCGCGCGACTGCCGCTGCACGGCCGCTTGCAGATTCGCTCGCGCGTTCGTGAACACCTTGAGCACCGAACGTGTCGTGATTTGCGCAGGCGTCACGTTGAGCCAACGGCGCACCGAATTCATCTGGTCCATTGTTCGGCCCACGCGTCTGCCAACCGTCGACACGCGCAGGCTGCGGCCGAAATCCTCCACCAGCAAGCGCTCGACGACCGGGTACAGCGGTTTCAGCCGAGGATGCAGGACTAGCGCCATGAACGCTTGCAGTGCCTGCTGCGGATCGGCTTGCGGTTGCGTGCCGATTTGCGCGATGCGATCGAAGGCGGTGGTTATGGCCTCCTGCAGGTGGCGCTCGGTGTCCGCCGGGCGGCGTGAACTCCGACCCTGCGGTGGCTGCAGGCTCTGCAGCCACTCGGTGATCTTCACGATGAACTCTGGACTCACGTAGTCGATCGATTCGAAAGTGCCGACCGTTGCCGATGCGCGCAGCGTATCGCGGCTCGCGACGGCTTGCGCTTCGCGCGCCGCCTTGTTGCGGCTGCTCTTCAACATATCGACCTGGTGTCCCAATGCGGCGATACGTCGCGAGTGCGCGGCGCGCAATTCGGCGCGGCTCGTGCTGACCGGCGACGGACGAGACGTGGCGGGGGTGTCGGCGGTACGGGCTTCATGCAATTGTTCGAGGCGGTTCGACTTTTCTTCGAGCGACGCATTCAGTTTTTCGACGACCGCACGCGCCTGTTCGCACTGCTTGCCGAGCGTGGCGACGGCGCGCTGTGCGATATCGTTGCGTGCTTCGAGCCGCGCAATGGCCTGTTGGACTTCGGCTTGCGACATTGCCGGAGCATCGGGTGCATCGGGCTGGGCGGGCGTCTTTAGCGCGAGCAACTGAGTCTCGATCTCGCGGATTTCATCGGCGGATGCGAGTATTGCATCGATATCGCGTTGCCTCGCAGCGAGTACGGTGGCACGGGTCGCGGGCTCCGCGCGTTGTTGCGCGACCGGTGTCGCTTCGACCAATGACGATGACGACGCGCCTTCAGTCGCTGAAGGCCGCGTCGGCAATTGGCTGATTAGCGGATTCACGCCGGCGCGCAACCGGCGTCTGTGTTGCGCGGGCTGCTGAGCGCGGGTTTGTGCTCCCGTCTGTGCGGCATCCTGCTCGGGAACGTCGTGAGGCCGTTGTGTGGGCCGAATCGGCTGAAACATGAGCGTCCTTTGGTCGGGCGACGGCTCACCGAATGCGGGTAACACGCGACCCATGAGCCTGTGACGAGCCCATTGTGTTCACCGGCGATCCGCGAGCAAGGAGATGCGCCGAATAGATAGCGACGATGGCGAAACAGCATCGCTGTGCAGCCTCACGCTCACACTCGCTGCAAGAAGGGCTGCAAGAAGGGCTGCAAGGAGGGCTGCAAGGAGGGCTGCAAGAAGGGCCAGCCCTTCGAACGTCGCTGAACCGGTTCGCTGACGGAGCACGGATTTCGTTGGCTTTCGATTACGTGTCGTGCAGACATCGCGATACTTGACGCGTATTCAGAGGGGAATCTCCCAGGTGATCCGCCTGGGAGTCCAGGCCGTGTGCAGCATGGACTCGCGTTGTGCCTTTGTGCCTCGCTGCGTTGGTCACCCGATTGCATCGCTGACCGGCACGCCAAACCGATCTCAGGACAGCCATGAAACGTGTCGATAGCCCATCCGCGCCACTCACGCACGCCGCAGCCGACGCTGCGGAGCACAGCCAATCGGGATCGACGTCGTCCGGTACGCCGCTACGCAGGCGCTCACCGCTGCGCAGTCGGGCTGGGGCGCTGTTTGCGGCGCTGAGACCGCCGTCCACGCGTGCGCAGCAACAACCGCAGCAACAACCGCAGCCGCGCGGCACCTTGCCACCTTCGCCGCATCGAACGACTGGCGTAAGCACCGATGCCCGCATAGCCGCCGCGCAAACGACCGCACCACGGCTGCCGGCCGCAGCGAGTAGTTCGACGGCTCCCACGTTGCCGGCACCTGTCGACCTCGCTGCCGAGTACGGCTTATCGCGCCCGCCAATACCCGAGATCATATTCACGGCGAGTGGCGGTGGCCGCCCGGACTATCCCGCGCCGGTTCCAGGGCGCCCATTGACGACCGATGAACGGGATGTAATGTCGAGGTGGGCGAGCCGGATCGACAGGACCTTGCCGCGCAGCGCGAAAGCCGCATTTCACCGCGACGTGGCGGCGCTCGGCCACGAAATGTCCACCGATGGCTCGCTGCGTAAGACCTGCATCGATCACATGCGCGAGGGTCTGTCCGAATGCTCGGACCGCGCGCTCCTGATGTGGCAGCAGGTGCAGACGGCTCGCCAGGCGCACCATGCGAGCCGGGGCGCATACGATGCCAGCCAATTGTTCGCGCTCGGCCGCGGCATGTACCGGCTCGGCGAGGTGGACAAGTACGCGCTAAAGGCCGCTAGCGGTCGAGGCTATGGGCATGACGAAGGCGTCGAGGTCGTGTTGCGCGCCCGTGAGGCGTTACGCGAAGCGCTCCAATTGCCGATCCCGCACACGGACGGCGCATCGACGCACGATGCCGGCGAAGTCATCGAAGGGCTGTCGGACTACAAGTTGGAAGAGACGCGTGTGCGAATTGTCAGTGGCGAGCTACACGAAGGCGGCAAGGCGCTAGCCGGGTTCCTCGCCAGTTGGACTCCGCTCGTCACGCATCTCACTGCGACCACACCCGAACTGGCCGACCTGCATCAGTCGATCAATCTCTATCGCGATGGATTGATCGATAACATCGACGCACACGCTCAGGACCCGGCGTCGCCGGCGGCCGCCGGCAAGGCACCGCTCACGAGCGCGCAATACGAGGCGAGGCTTACGCGGGGTGGGGCGGAAGTCGTCGCGTTACGCGATGCCGCGAACCTGTCCGCTGTGCGTGGCGCGTATCTCCCGGTCGCGCCGGGACCGGTCGAGACGCAATGGTTGAAGGTCACCGCGATTCGCTCGCAGAAAGCGGCGTTGCCTTTTGTTGAAGGATTGCGCGACGCGATCACGCGAGGCACCTTGAAAGCCGGCTGGGTGCACCCGACCGGTCGCTGGAATCATCTGCATGTCGCGGCCGTTGCGGGCAACGCTGATTTGACTCGCGCACTGATCGAGTACGGTGTGCCGCCGGCTCAGCCGGATACCTCCGGGCTTTCACCGTTGCATCTGGCGGCCGCGAGTGCGAGCGCCGGTTCGGTTGCCGCCTTGATCGCCGCGCAAGCCGATGCGAATACCGCTGACAACACAGGCTATCGTCCGTTGCATTGGGCCGCGCGCTCGGGCGACCGGCGCACGCTGGAAGCATTGCTGCCTTCGGTGACTGAAATCGACGCCGTGCACCCGGACACCGGCACGACCGCGCTGCATCTTGCCGCGACGCTCGGTAAGCTCGACGCGGTTCGCGCGCTGCTCGCGCGCGGCGCGAATCCGTTGCTGAAAACAGCCGACGGATCGACCGTGCGCGATACGCTAAAGGAATCGCGAGCCGCGCGTCGCACGCCGGAATACAAGCTCACGTACGAAGCTCTGAAGGCCGCTGAACGTGTGGCGCTCGCCGTTGGGTCGAGCCGCGCGCAGTAGCTGTCGACAGGCGGCTCGCCGCGCATAACTGCCGCGCGTCGCGCGCCGCCATCACGTCACGCACGGCCCGTCACAGCGGCTTGCGTGCAATCACAGTCGGGACATACGCGCACGGTCGTCGAAGAATTCGATGTCCACGAAACCGGCGTCGCGCAGTCGGCTATCGGTTTGCGCATGAGTGCGGAACGCGCTCCATTGCGCCTCGACGATGCGCACGAACAGCAGATGCTGAAACGCAAGCAGTTCACGCTCGGTCTGCGCCATGTCCCATGGCGATTGCGGCGACAGCGTGGGCGGCGGCGTCAGAAAACTCGTGACCAGTTTTCCGCCCGGCTTCTTTATCGCAGTTCTCCTTGTCTCGCCTCGCTCTGCAACGCTCGCGCACGACCGACGCCGGCGCTTCGGCAACGGACACATAGCTTCGCTGGCGTGGGCCGCGCGTCTCGCATTTTCGGGTACGGTATGCGCCCACCGATCGAAGCTGAACAGGTCACCATGTCGAAAGTATTGGCGGGGAGCGGTGTTCAGGCGCTTACCGACCTCGCATTGTCAGGCACCGGCGATGCCAACATCACCCGAATGCCGGCGCAGTCCAGAGCGAAGTCGGGCCTCGGCTTCGCGGCATTGAAGTCGGCGGCCGCGCACAGCAGACAACTCCCGATGGATCGCCCGAAGCTGATGCGCACGCTGCAAACGCGCGAGCGGCTGCATCGGCTGCGTCACGAACTCGGCAGGATCAGTCCGCCGCCGTCGACTATCGAAGAAGCGCGCGCTGAAATCATCAACGCGATGGCGCGAGCGAATCTCAGCGCGTGGCGCGTGCCGGAACTCACCGACGACTCGGCGCTTCACCATGCGGGCGGCTCGGTGCAAGTCGGTCTCATCGCGCATGTGATCGTGTTCAATGTCAGCGGCGCCTTTCAGATTGTCGACATGCATTCGCCCAGTGCGCCGTACTTCGAAACTGGCGGGCGCGACGGTGCGGTTTCGTGCCGCCATGCGGCACGCCTGCGCAAGCTGACAGCAAGGCAGAGTCGTCACGCGAACAAACGAGCGGGCGCGCGAACCCTCGGCATCCGCGAAGCGGCTAACCGGTTACGATCTCTGTGTAATTATTTTCGCTTCGCTCGCAACTTTTCGCGCCGGCGACGACACTCACGGTCATCTACACAATCTGGCGGATGGCGAGCCCAGCGACATGTCACCGGAACCGATCGTTTCAAGCAACGTCTGTCTTGCCGCGCGCAGCGTCGACGCGGAAGATGCCGCGCTGCTGCAGCGCATCTCGGCGCCAGACAAGTCCGCGCTGGCCGCGCTCTATCGCGAGTATCACCGGCGGCTGGTCCGCTTTCTCGGCCGCTTTACGCGGCGCGACGATGTGATCGAAGAGGTCATCAACGACACCTTCATGATCGTCTGGCAGAAGGCCGGCGAATTTCGCGGCCAGTCGCGCGTGTCGACGTGGCTCATGGGCATTGCATACCGCGTCACGTTGAAAGCGCTGCGTCAGGGCGGCTTGCCTGCGGAACCGCAGCACGACTATGACGGGCTATCCACCGAGCCGTTCGCCGAACACGAAACGACCGACTGGGTGACGAAGGGGCTGACGAGACTCGCCCCGGAGCAGCGCATCGTGATGGAGCTGGCCTACGTAATGGGTCATTCGCTCGAAGAGATTGCGGAGATAACAGAAAGCCCTGTCAGTACTGTGAAGGCCAGGATGTTTCATGCGCGGGTCAAGCTGCGCAATCTGCTGCCGGCGCTTGCCGGCGTCGATGGGAGCGCTCGATGAGCAATCCAGCCGAGAGTGAACTCGCTCATCTGCACGTATGGGAACTGTTGCCGTGGATCGTCAACGGCCGGGCGTCGGACGCCGAACGCAAGCTCGTCGACGCCCACGTGCGCGATTGCGAACGATGCCGGGCGGAACTCGCGTCGCAGCGCAAGCTGTGCGCGGCGATGGGCTCGCGCGAGCAGGCGGGCCCCGATGTGGAGCGCGGTCTCGATCATCTGTGGGAGCGTTTCGACGAAGACGCGCAGCCGGTCCTTCACACGGGCACGTCGTCTTCGGCGGGGGCGCCGATGCGCAGCCGCATGACGGCGATCGCATGCGGTCTCGCGGCCATCGTGCTGCTGGAAACAGGCGCGCTCGCGACGCTCGGCTTCACTCGCGGCGCCGATAGCGCGCCGGCCAGCTATCGCACGCTGTCCCAGGCCGATGCGGGCACCACGCGCGCAACGATCCGGCTCGTCGCCGATCCCGCGATGCCGGTCGGACGGCTGCAGGCGCTGCTCGTGCCGCTGCGTCTGCAGATCGTCGGCGGGCCGAGCGAAAACGGCGTCTATTCGCTCGCGCCGGTCGCAACTCCCGGCGATGTCGCAAAGCAGCTCGCTGTGTTGCGCGCCGCCCCCGGCGTGCGCTTCGCGGAGCCGGTCGGCGAGGGCGCCGGCGGCCCCTGACGGCGGTTCCTGACCATTCCTTTCCGCTGTTTCTTGCGTTCGGTTTTATCGGGTAAGATCGGCCCAGCCTTGCTGTGCGGAGTCCGCCCAGGGCTTGCCGGATGGCTTGTATAACGCCATTGCTTTTCCATCCCACCCGGATTTCTGAACGACAAGATGGCGTCGAGGTTCCGTTCGATCGCGCTTTGCGCCGGCGTGACACGCCCGCCAGCCCGTCCAGTTCGAACGCATGCATCGTTCGGGCTGCTTGGCGCGTTGGTTGGCGCGTTGCTTCCCGCGCTGCTTCTGTCGGCGCCGCAACTCGCGCTGCGGCGAGCGAAGACTGGCAGTTCGAGGCCGGCATCGCCACCGACAAGGTCACGCGCGGCATGGACATCAGCTACCGTCAGCCGTCGGTCAACGTTGCGGCGAACTGGTATCCCGGCAATGGCTTCTTTGCAGGCGCGTCCGCGGCCTCCATCCGGTTCGACCAAACGCGGACCACGGGCGCGGAGTTCGTGGCCAACGTGGGCTACGGCTGGCGCCTTGCCAACGACTGGAGCGCGCAGGCCATGCTCGCGCACTACCAGTTCACGCGCGTGCCGTCCGCGGCGCGCTTCAATTACGACGAACTCGTGTTGACGGCCGGCTGGCGCGACTCGGTGTTCGCATCGATCGCGCTGTCGCCGAATACGGGCTTTGGCCCGTCGCCGAGCTCGCGCGCCGTCTCCTACGATCTGGTCGGCCGCCTGCCGCTCGTCCACGGCTGGACGGCCACGGCGGGCATCGGCTATTACGATCTGCATTCGGTGATCGGCATCGGCTATGTGTACGGCAATGTCGGGCTGACCTGGCAGTTCCGTTCGTGGCAATTCGATGTCGCCTACATCGCGACGAACAGCGAGGCGAAGACGACCCTGGGTCCAGGCGCATCTAACCGGTGGATTGCCGATGCGATCTGGCATTTCTGAGTCGCACGGCAACTTTTCGGGCACTGACACGCACCTACGGCTGTCCACATTTTGAGTCAGATCGCCATGAAGCCCACGCAGCGCCGCCATTTCAACGAGTTCGCCAGTGCCGCCTGGCGGGCGCATCGTGACGATCGCGGCAATCCGCGTGCGGCGGGCACTGGTCGGCTTGTGTGTGGGATGGTGCGCGAGATGGCGCGTTGGATAGGGCACGGGCTCTTCATAGGCGCGGCGCTGGCGATGGCCGGCTGCGCGCTCGTTCCCGCGACGCCCGATCCCGTTGTCGCCACCCAGCAGATGAAAGCGCGCCCCGAGCGCATGATCGTGCTGGCGGTCAGGAATCCGCCGGAAACGCTGATGTTGCGCGCCGGCACGACGGCGGGCGGCTACGGCGCGGCCGGCGGCTATTCGCCGGGCGGCAGCGCCCGCGCGCAGGTCGCCGCGCTTGCCGCGCAATATGGCCTGCGAGAGGTGTCGGCGTGGCCGATCCCGTCGCTGCAAGTGCATTGCGCGATGCTCGAAATCGCCGACGGCGCGCAGCGCGACGAGGTGCTTGCGCGGCTCGTCGCCGATCCGCGCGTGCGCCTCGTACAGCCGCTGCAAACTTTCGATCTGCTCGCGGACGCGCCGCATAGCAGCGGCTACGCCGACCTGCAGCAAGGCTTTCGCGAGATCGGCGCGGACGCCGCGCAAAAGGTCGGGCGAGGCGATTCGGTACGCGTCGCGGTGATCGATACGGGCGTCGATACGACCCATCCGGATCTGCACGGCCGGGTCGTCGCGACCCGCAATTTCGTCGATGAAGACTGGAAGCAGTTCAATCGCGATCTGCACGGCACGGCGGTCGCGGGCGTGATCGCGGCGGACCGCGCGGGTCCGGCTGACGGCAAGCAGGGCGGCATCGAAGGCGTCGCGCCCCATGCGAAGCTGATTGCGGTCAAGGCTTGCTGGCAGCGTGACAATCACAGCGGACCTTCGGTCTGCAATTCATTCACGCTGGCTGAGGCGATCCAGGCGGCGCTCGAAGCGCATGCGCAGATCATCAACCTGAGCCTTGGCGGGCCCGCCGATCCGTTGTTGAAGGAACTGATCGAGCTGTCGGTGAGAAAAGGCGTGATCGTGGTCGGGGCGGTCTTGCCGGACGGCGACCTGAAGGCGTTTCCGGTCGGCGTGCCGGGCGTGATCGCGGTCGATTCGGCTCGCGCGGCGGGCAGCGCGCCAGCCGATGCCGGCTCGAACGTGCTGTATGCGCCAGGCCACGACATTCTCACGCTGACACCGGGTGGGCACTACGACTTCGTCTCGGGTTCATCGTTCGCCGCCGCGAATGTGACCGGCACCATCGCCTTGCTGCTCGGATTGCAGCCGGGGCTCGACGCGCATTCGATCGAGGCGCTGCTCGACCAGACCAGCGGTCCGAGCCGGCAGCACGGACGCGTGATCAATGCTTGCCGCGCGATGACCGCGCTTCACCGCCCGTGCGTTGACGCGGCGTTCTGACCGGCGATGCTGCCGCATGGTTTTTCGTTGTGAGACCAGGCGGTTCGGCGGGGCGGCCCGCCTGAGCGTCAGTCCGCACGCATACTGTGGACAGTCAAGCCAGTGGCCTTCTGTCAAATTCCGTTCGTTCCGATCCGTTCCGATCCGTTTGACGGCGGCGACAGGCGACGGCTCATCTTGCTCGCCGAACGTTCCAGTGGAGCCACTTCATGCGTACACAGCGCACAGCCAGCACTTTCGCCACCGATCATGCCGATCCTCACGCGCCTCGACAGGCCGGCGGCAACGCGAGCCGGTCACGGGCGAAGTCGCGCTTCTCCGGGGCGGCCAACGCTGTCCTGTCGCAGTTGAGGTCGATCGGCGGCGGCTCGCGTCCGGGGACGGGTTCGAAAGTGCGGCCGCCGGTCGCGAATGGCGCGCCTGCGCCAGCGACGCTCATCGCGAAGGAAGATCCTGTCAGCGACCTCGTCAAGTGGATCAATCATCAGCGCCGAGCAGTCGATGCGCCGCCCGCGGTCGCGAATGGCGGCGTGGCGAAGCTGACTCGCGAGCAGGCCCTCGCGATGAATAAGGCCGTGCCGAAACGCGCCCCGCCTGCGCCGCCAGGCGCAAACAGCGCCGCTGCAACCACGCGGAGCAGCACGACCGAACCCGCTGCGGCTGCGGACGACCCGGCAATCGAATCCGACGACGATCTGTTCGAACTGCCTCTGCCGGCCGCACCGCGCGCACCGCATAAGAGCTTGCAGCAGTTGCTCGACGAAACGCGCGACTTTCACAGCGCCCCTGAATGGCCCATTCAAACGCGGCCTCACAGCACCGCGGCCACTCCCGCGCATGACGACGATCTGATCGAAGTGGATCCGCACAGCGGCCGCGTCAATGCCGGCGCCAACGCAGCGGCGCCATCTGTCACAGCGGCGACAGGGAGGCTGAAGAGCGCATTGCGCAAACCCGACGCGGCCCGTGGGGAGATCAGGCGGCATGTGAGTTGGCATCCGGATGTCCGCGACACGAAGTTGGCATCGGCCGAGGCAACGGGAGGCTCACCGCAACGCACGACGACTGAGCCGAAGGCGCCTGAAAAAGCCAAACACATTCACGCTAATCCAGGCAGTGGACGCATGAGCGGCGCGCCGACGCTCGCACGGTCGCCGGCACGCCGTGAGCAGCCGGGCGACGGCGCACCGTCCGCGTCTTCCGTCACCGCCCCGCCAACGGCGACGCCGCCAGCTGCCCGCGCGCGTCGCAGCGGTATCACGGGTATGCTCGGCCGTATGGTCAGGTTGCCCCAAAAATTGTGGCGATGAGCGACGAGGGCGCGCGGCAACATGGCGGACAAGGGCGACGTTGACGCGCTCCAGCCCATGCCCGCGAGCAACCGCCAACACACGTCATACGTCGATGCATGCCTGCATACGTCACGCGCAGCTTTACACGCACTTAACCTGTCCGAGCATGTCGAGCGTCTCGCGCAGTTTGCAGCGCGCCCGATGCATCCGCGCCTTGACTGTCGTCACCGGGCAGCCGGTAATGTCCGCGATCTCTCCGACCGAATGTCCTAGCACATACGCGAGCGCCATCACGAGACGCTGTTCGACGGGCAACAGATCGAGCGCCTTCGCCAGCAGGTCGGATAGTTCATGGTCATGCCAGTACTCAGCCCTTGTATCGGCGTGGTCGACGTCGAGCGGCTCGAATTCCGAACGGCGCTGGTCGCGCAACGCGCGCAGCGCCGAACGATACGCAATGCCGATGATCCACGTCGAGACGCTGGCCTCGCCCCGGAAGTCGCCGGCCCGTTTCCAGACGACCAGAAAAGTGTCGTTGATGATTTCGTCGATCACCTCGCTCTTCCACGTGAGCCGGGTCAGGAAGCGTGCGAGGCGCCGATGATAAACGCGGTACAGGTGGGCGAGGGCGGAGGCGTCGCCAGCCGCCACGCGTTCGAGGAATGGCCGGTCGTGATCGACGCCGGCGAAGCCCTCGCGCGCGACGACATTGGCGGACACGTGCGACGTCACTGCGTCGATTTCCTGACGTGCAGTCTCGTGGCCACGCAGGTCGTCGATGTCGTGCATCGCGCCGACAATGCCGGTAATGCGTCCGTCCTCGCCATAAACGACGCCCTTATAGAAGCGAACCATGCGTACGATGCCCGCTCCGTTGCGCACGCCGGCCACATAAGTTTGCACTCCGCCGTGGGCCGCGAGGCCGAGGTCGGCCTTGTGATAGGTGAGCGCGAGGTCCGAGGGCGCCACATCGTAGACCGACTTGCCGAGAATGCCGGCCCGCTCGATGCCGAGAAAACGTTCGAAGACCTGGTTGCAGCCGGTGTACAGGCCATTCGTGTCCTTGAAGAACACCGGCGACACCATGCCGTCCGTGTGATTCTGCAGCAGCGAGAAATCGGCGACGCCGTCGCGCGCGAACGAAAGCAGCTTCGTGTGGTCGCGCGCGCGCCCGATGATGGCTTCGGGGTTCTCCAGATGTTCGTCGTTGATCGCGTCGTTCGCGCCGCGCGCGATCAGCGAGACGACACGTTCGGGCGACAACTCGCGCAGCACCGGGATCAGATAGTGTTCGTCGCCGTTCTCTATCCGCAGTTTTTCTATTTCAGCGCTCGCGTCGGTATCCGCGCAGTCGATGAATACGACCGCCGGCGACGGGTCTTCGATCAGATGCGGCAGCCGTAGCGCTTGCGCGCCGTGGCGCCTGATCGCCGCGGGCGTCGGACGCTCCGCTGAACTCGACCAGAAAATGCGCGTCTCGTCGACAAGATTTGCCACCATTCGCTTTCCTCACTGTCTTCCTCAATGACGGGCACACCGAACCAAAAGAACGGTGGCACGTCAAGGCCATGCGGGCAAGCGAGGCACGAAACAGATTGCCATGCGGCTGAAGAAAGCTGCGTGGCCCGTGCCTCAAAACGGGTTTGCCCGGCTATGAGCATACCTGCTTGGAGACACGAAAATTATTGAATCGCGTGGACGAGACAACCGTGGGCCGCATCTTGCCCCATGTATCGGGAGCGATGTGACTCAGCGATGAATGATTCGCTTAACTGACGGCTCAACCGCTGATAATCGAGGCTTCGTCGCGTAAATCGAGGATTCATCCGGGATTCATTTTTTTGCCATGCGGGCGGGATCCGGCGAAGGCTGCGGCAGGTCGCGCCATTGCCTGACAATGGCCGCGATATGCCGCGAGTAAAGATCGCGTTCAGCCGGCGTCTCCGAATGATAGGCGCCCACCGCGGCCCATGTATTGCCGTACTTCTCCATCTTTCCCCGCAGATGCCATGCGGCGATGTACACGTTCTTGCACGGCTCCATCAGCGCATCGCGATCGATGTGATAGCGCGCCAGTTCGCGCAGATGAATCGAGTTGATCTGCATGACGCCATAGTCGAGAGAGCCGTTTGCATTGAGGTGCGTCGCATTCGGCCGGTTGTGCGATTCCTGCCACGCGATGGCCCGCAGCACCATGGGATTGACGTGCTGATACGCGGCGGCATCGTCGAAGCAATCGCCCCGCGCGGATTGCGCCATCAGCGCGACGGCCACGCCGACGGCAATGGCGAGCGGCGAACAATGAATGACATGATGCATGAAGACTCCTTCCGAGTGCTGCTTGACGGCGCGATTGTGAGCGCTGCACGGAGGGACAACGGCGTGAGGCCCCGAAAGAATGAAGGCGCGAACGAAGCCTTTCGCGCGACAACATCTGGCTTAGCGGATGGACTCGTGCACGCGCTCAATTTTTATCTGCGCTTTACCGGGCATTGGTCCGATATCCGTAAGCCGATAGTTAGAAAGCCCACACGAATCTTTCATATACGCGCGCCTCGCGATGTATCGTAAGCACGGTGCGACATCGCATCGTTCATTGCTGTTCGCCAGGCGATGGAGCGCAATAGACAAAAATTGAAAGAAGATGCGGTGCCTCGCGCAAGCGCGTTTGGGCGCCGCACAACAAAATAAATACGCTTCACGCATCCGTCGCGTCCTCCCGATGCACTAACGGACAGAGAGATCTCACTCGATAACGTCAACGACGATCGCGCAACGAAGCGGGCCTTTCAGTGCAACGTTGACGCGCTCACGAGAACACGACGAACAACAAAACGCGAGTGAGAGAACAACAAGCTGTCTCGGGGATAGCCGCCGGCATCGCAGGAGGGGTGCCGGCTAGTAACTAGAAGAAGTGTCACTTACTGGATGCGAACCGCCGTGGATAATGACCTGCTCTTTGCCATCGCCACTGACGACCGGATGCTTCGACGCAATCTTGCTGAGTCCCTTGCCGGAGACGGCATCGTTGTCGAGTCGTTCTCGTGTGAACTCGACTTGTTGCGCGCGATGCGTGTTAACCGTTATGACCTGGTGCTGATCGACTCAAAGACGGAGCCGACAGCGACAAGCGCATTGCTGTCATGGCGCAGTTGCAATGCCGACGTCTGCACGCCGCTGATCGTGCTGACGAACCAGTCCAGCTGGACGAGCCTGTTACGCTGGATCGACACGGGCGCAACCGATGTCGTCAATCGCTACGACATGGAGCAGATCCGCTTCCGGGCGCATCTTGCGTTGCAACGAAGGGTCTGCAACACGATGACCCACGAGATCCAGATCGGCCGTTATCGGCTGCAAAAGGACACGAGCCGCGCGACGATCGATGGTGTCGACATTCCGTTGACGGCGCGTGAGTTCGCGATCGCGTGGTTGTTCTTCTCGAACCCGGGGAAGTTCTTCAGCCGCGCACAGATTGCGGCGAGCATCTGGGGCGCCACCGAGCAGATTGCCGCGCGCACGCTCGAGCAGCACATCTACAAGCTGCGCAAGAAGCTTGACCTGTCGCGTACCGCGGAACTGAGTCTGAAGACCGTGTATGCGCTCGGCTACAAGCTCCATGTCGCTCAGGCGGCGCAATCGGAGCTCGACGCGAGCGTCGAGCCGGGCTTCGCCGCGCTGGAAGGTTGTCTCGACAGGCGCGGTGTACGGGAAGCGGATTATCTGCGTGGCGCCGAGCGGATGCTGCTTGCTCCGGCGCTCTCGCGCGGGCGGCTGCGCGGGGACGAACTCGTGGCCGACGGTGTGTAGCAAAACGTGCAAGGAAGCATGCGAGCCCGGGCATAGTCACGCACATAAGCTCGCAAATAGCGCACCCAATTCGTGCTGCGGCGCCTGTCCGGACCCTAGTTGCCCGGTGGGCCGCATGTGTCGCCAACCTGTCGGACACATGCGGCCCTGGGGACGCTTTTCGCGGCGCTCAAGCGCTGTCCGGATCTTCCTCCCGTTCTTCCGCACGGCGTTCCTGCTGATCCTGGAAGATCTGCATCATGACCTGCGTACTGAACGCCTGGACGGCCGCATCCAGATCCGCTGAGCTGCCTCCCTGGCCGTCGTTCTTGTCTTTATCCTTGCTCTTGTCCTTGCTCTTCGTGTCGGTCTTGTGAGTGGACGGATGGTTCGTCGTGCTGCCGTGATTGCTGACGGATGATGTCATCTGATTCTCCAAATAAGGGTTCAGGCGCGAATCCACACATAGTCGCCGCGCGCGAGGTTCTCGAACAGATCGTCGCGTGCAACGAAGATGTTGTCGCGCCAGTAGCGGCCGTGCTCGACATAGTGCTCGATCAACTCCAGCATCCATTGGCCCGTGATCTCGTCGCTCAGTGCCACGCGCGCGATCAGCACGATGCCTCCGGTGTCCGTCTCGAGGCCGAGTTGCGCCTGGTCCTGCGCGTAGACGGCGAGGTTCGCTTCCAGCAGGAGCCGGAACACGCGCAACGTGCGCCCCGCGGTGACGATGCCGAACTGGAACGTGACATACAGCGCATCGTGGTCTTCCTCGAAGTGATCGATCGCCGCGTCGAAGCCGTCGATCTCCAGCACGCCGCGTTCGAGTACGGCGTCCGGTGCGGGCATGTCGCGCAGCTCGCAGATTTCACGGATCAGTTCATCACGTCGTTCGATACTCATTGTTATGGCCGGATCGTTTCACGAGCGCCTGTCCGCCACACGGTGGTCCACGCAGGCTTAAAAAAAAGAAACCGGTTGGAAACCGCGAAGGGCTTCCAACCGGCGCACCATGCGCGGCCGGATGGCGCGCCGGAGCGCTTAGCCGACGATGTCCTTCGCGGCCTTCATGCCCATCGTCGCAATCTTCGCGAGCGTGTTGGCCTTGTTGATTTCGTTTTCTTCAGCCATTGCCTGATAGATATCGGCAACCGAGCTGGTGGTTGCTGCTGCGCCAGAGACGGGAGCGGTGACTGCCATTTTGAATCTCCTCAAGAAGTAGAACAATGGAACTGCGTTGAAGTGTTCCGCATCATGCGGAACGCTGGAAAATGTGCGGCCCTTGCGGGTTGCGCACGGTTCGCCTGCATCGCCGTGCACCTGCTGCGTGCGCCGCGATGCAGGCGCTACTACACCATTGCGCTGCGACACAACTGGGCCGCGGCGCGAAATCCGTCGACAACGACACGTCCTGCCTGAGCTTGCGTGCTTGCCGTATCCATGGAGTGCGACGCCACGGTGTTGGCCACCGTGTCGAGCGCATCCGCCAGTTCGCGCACTTCGCCCTGACGATGGCGCTGCGTCACCGCTTGCGGCAGATCGGCAAGTACGTCGATCAGGTTGTCGGTCATCGCTTCGTACATGTTCGCTCTCCTTAATGAAGGGTGGTGTTGCCGGGCATTTCAGCGACGAAGTTCTTGGTGCCGTCGCTCGATTCCACGTATTTCACGCCGTCGGTCGACAACGCCGAGTCCACGTCGCCTGCCACGCCGAGATCGTCGGTGCGGGCCACGTCGACGTCGATGCCCGCGATGAGCGGTCCGATGTCGCCGCGAAAACGTTCGACCACTTCGTGCACCGTGCCGGGCCGGCGCGCGGAGCCGCTGACTTCCAGGCGCCGCGCGCCGACGTAACGCACGTGCACGTTCGGCTCGTGCAGCGATTCCGCGAGTGCACCCGCAATCTCGTCGCCGGGCTTCACGTTCCAGTTCAGGCGCTTGCCGGCGAGCGCCTGAAGCGCTGCTCGAGCGGCGCGCGCGTCCGCCGTATTCGATGCGATGCCCGTCACGACGAAGCCGTCAGCCAGCTGCGCCACCGCGAGATCCGGCTGGTGCAATTGCGCGAGCGCCTGCTGCACATCGGCGAGCGTGGCCAGGGCAGGTGGCCGGTCTGCCGCCTGCGAAGTCTTGCCGGCGGGCAGCACCACCGCCGCCGCACCCATCGAGCCGACCAGCAGCGCCGCGAGACCCGCGTGGACCCACGGCGCACGACGGCGGCGCATCATCGTGACAGGCGAGGGCGCATTGGCGGGCGAAACGCCGTCGCTCTCTTCGCCGTCGTACTTACGGCCTTCGTGATGCGGCGCCAGCATCCGCTCCATCAGCTGCAGGTCGGACGGCCAGGGCGTGTCGAGCGGACCGGCGCACAGCACCACGTCGCCGAAACGTTGTGGCACGAAGTCTTCCATGACGATGGCGGCGGACAGATCGCCGGGCATGCCGATCATCAAGTTATCCTCAGCATCGATTGCTATCTGCATGGTGCCTTCGCTCCAGTCGTTGATCAGGATGTCCGCATCGGCTTGTGCTCCGATCGACATCTTTGTTGTACTCAACTCTATCTGAGCGCCGGCATGGAAACCGGTGAGTACGCGAATTTCTTTGGACATGAACGAAACCTCTTATCTGTGAGATTGACGGGATGGCGCCCGCCGTCACCATCCGCGTCCGCGGCGGATCAGCGCAGCAAGCGCGGACACGCCCATCGCGCGGCCGGCGCGCGTGCGGCCTCGTCCGAGGTTGAGCAGCGCGAGGGGCAACAGCAGATTCATCGATTCCTCCGCGGGCGACAGCGGGCGCCGCGACACGCCGCGCGCATCGCCCGCCTGGGTGTCGTGTGGGTTTCGCGTGGCCGCCGCCACGAGGCGCTCGCGCACCTGGGCGAGCGTCGCGCGCGACGTGCGCGAGTCGTCCGGCATCCGCAGAAACTCGCGGATGATCGCGAGCACCTGATAGGTCGGGCTGCCCTGCATGGCTTCGTCGATCGCACGGTCCGGCGAGTTCGGAAGCGCTGCGCTCCTGCGCGTCGACACGACTCTCAGAATCGGCGTGGTCGCGCTCGTTGCGGCGTTTTCCGTCGGTCCAGCCGTTCGCCGCGCTCGCGCCGCATGCATGCCGACAAGCGCCGCTTCGGCGCGCGCGCCCGGCGCAAGCGTTGCATCGTCGCCGCCGTCGTTGCCGCCGCCGTCGCCGTTGCCGTTCGTTGCTGCGCGCCAGTACCTGGACAGTGCGGATTCATCGCGTGGGTCGCGCGTCGCGAGCCGCATTGGCAGCTCGCGCACGGGCAGGTTCCGCTGATCGTCGCGCGCCGCATGTTTGCCGTTCGTTTGGGCGCCGGCGGAATGATCGTCCTGCCCGAAACCCTGCTGGCCGCCGCGCGAATCGCGCGCATCGACCTTGAACACGCCCGTCTGATCGCGCCGCAGATGCTGGTCGAGCATCATCAGCAATTCTTCGCTCTCGGCGGCCGGGTCGTTCGCATCCGGACTCTCGGCGCTGCGGCGTTTTCTGAGCGACGACCGCTTCTGACGCGTGAGCGCATGGTGGCGATGATGCTGCGGCGCCGCCTGTGCAGTCTGTTGCTGCTGCGCGGCGTCGGCCTCGGACGTGAGATCGGGCGGCGTATAGCCGCTGCCAATGCGTTGAATGCTCATGGGAACATCACCTGCATGAGCGTGCGCGCGAAGTTCTGGATCGCGGCTGCGCCCCAGGGCGCCGCGATCACGATGACGATCGTCACGACGACGAGCTTCACGCTCTGCGAGATGCTGGAGTCCTGCAGCGACGTCACCGCCTGCACGAACGCAATCAGCAGACCGGTCACCGCGGCCACCGCCACTGGCGGCAACGACACCATCAGACACAGCGTGAGCGCCTGCGTGGTGAGATGGGTTATCGCGTCGTATTCCATGGCGTCACCGGTAAGTGGAGATGAGTCCGTGGATGAGCGTCGACCATCCGTCCATTGAAACGAACAGCAGCAGCTTGAACGGAATCGCGACGTTGGTCGGATTGACCTGCGATAGCCCGAGCGCCATCAGCACGTTGGCAATCACGAGATCGATCACGATGAAGGCGAGGTACAGCAGGAAGCCCATCTTGAACGCGGCAGTCAGCTCGCTCAGCGTGAAGGCGGGCGCGAGCACGATGAGGTCGTCGGGCTTGAGTTCGGCGGCACGCTCCGGCGGCCAGATTTCGCGCGCCGAGCGCAGGAAAAAGGCCTTTTCGCGCTCCGACGCATGGCGTTTCAGGAACACGCGAAACGGCTCGCGTGCGGCGTCGAGAAGCGGCATCACCTGCATGCCGGAGCCCGCTTCGCTGGATAGCTGCGCGCGGTGCATCGACTCCATGCCGACGGGCGCCATGATGAAGCACGACACCATGATCGCCACGCCGTTGAGCACGGAGGTGGGTGGCACCTGTTGCAGGCCGAGTGCGTTGCGCAACAGCCCGAGCACCACCACGATCTTCGTATAGGACGTGACGACCATCGCGGCGAACGGCAGGACGGCGAGCGCGAGCGCGGCGACGAGCAGGGACGCGATTTCAGGTGTGCCGTTCATCGGAGTTCGCAATGTGCTGGATCTGCAAGCCGAGGTTGTCCCCGACCGCGACGAGTTCGCCGAGCGCGAGCGTCTGGCCATGTGCGACGAGGCGAATCTCGGCATCGGCAAGCGCGAGCGGCAAGGTCAGGATGTAACCCGGCTGCAACGCGGCGATTTGCGCGAGCGTGAGATTGACGCTCACCACTTCGATATGAACCGGCAATTCGACGTCGCTCAGATCGACGGGGCGGCCGGAGGCGTTGGCGTCGGCGGAAAGCTCGGAAGGGCTCGCGAGGGAAAGGTCGGGGTCGTGGCTCATCGTCTCTGGAATCGTTTCAAGAATGATGTTGCGTCCGTCGATGCGCGCCTGCGCGTACGCGGCGCGGCCAGCCGCCGCGCCCCATAGCAGGCTCGCGTGATCGAGCGGTGCGCCATGCGCATAGCCGCTTGCGCGCGGCCAGCCGAGCAGCACGTCGCCCACGCGCAGCGAAGCCAGCAGCGCGGCGCTGCAACGGCGGCTGCGCAGCCGGATGCGGGTGGGCAGGGCGAGGTCGGCAAGCGCGTCTGGCAGGGCGGCGCCGCGCGTGTGTCCGGAGGCGGGCGTCAGTCGGCGCTCGAGTGCGACAGCGAGCGCGTCGGACGCTTCGAGCAACGTGGCCACGTGAGCGAAACCCGCATGCTCGTATTCGACCTGCAGTGCGCCGACGTTGCGCGCGTTGCCGTGGAGTTTTGCGTCGAACGAAATGTCGTGCACGGAGGGCTGCGCGACACCGTGCGCGGACAGCATGCCGAGCGGACCGGCGAGCCACAGGTTGGCTAGCGCGACGCGGCGCTGTGCATCCGGTTCCACAGCAATTGCTTGCAGCGCGGCGTAACGGCTCACGTCGACGTTCACGCAGAACTCGCCCTGTGCGCTGCCAATGCGCAGATGCGCGGCATGAGCGGCACCGGCCGCGCCGCGCGTCTGCACGCCTAGGGCAGGCGCCGCCGTGAAGCGGACGGCAGTCCGGCTGCGCGCATCGAACAGCGCGCGCGACACGCCGGCGAGCGCCGGCGTATAGTGGCGCAGCCGGTCTGCGATGCGATTGCAGCCTTGGGGCAATGACATGATTCGGGCTCCTTCAGAGAACCGTGACGTCCACCGCGATCTGACCGCCGAGACGCGCTTCGAGGCGGGTTTTCAACTCGTTGCTGTTGTCACAGATTAGCTGTCGGCCGCGCGGGTCGCGGCTATCGAAACGAAGCGTTAGAGCCGAGCCCGAAAGGCTCAGATGCAGCTCCGTGCGCGGCAGGATGGACGGATCCAGTTCGACAGCGATCTCCCACTGGCCCGTGCGCTTGACCGCTGGACTCGTGCAAAAGCCGGCCACATGTTCGGCAAGATGCTGGGTGAGAAGATCGCCTTCGGCAGCTTGCGCGCAGCGGCGGATCATCCGGATGCCTAACTGATCGTCCGGGCTGGCGTCATGTGGGTCGTCCTGATCGCCCATGGCGTTCGGCGTTTTTTGCCGGGTGGATGAGCCCCCGGTCTCGCGTGCCATGCCGTGCGAATCCGCCGCAGATGTGCGGCGATTCTTGCGCAGCGCTGCAAGCGCGCCGGAGAGCGGATGTAACGGGGGCAGCGGCGGCAGCATCGGCAATGGCGTGCTGACGACAGCGGGTGCATCCGGACATGCGGTGTCGGCGCAAGCGTCGTCATGAAGACGTTTGTCGCGCGCTTGTGTGTCCTGGTCGCGCGCGTGGTCGTCCGGTGAATCATCTTGCGACGTCTGCTCGCCTGCGTCGTTACCGGCTCGCTGACGCGCGGCGTCGTAGAGTGCGCCGAAACGTTGCGCGTCGGGATGGGCATCGTCCGAAGTCGCAAACGTACCGGACGTACCCGACATAGCGGATGTATGCGCCGCGGCGCCGGTGCGCGGCACGACGGGCGGCGTGATGCGTATTTCGCGCGTGGATCGGATGCGTGTCATCGGGTGCTGTTCCGTCAGGGCATTATCAGAACGCGACGCGGCCGACCGGCTGCAAATCGACCTCTTCGCCCAGCTCCTGGAATGAATACACCTGAAGCCACTTCATCCGTTGCTCGATCATGCGCCGGAAATAGCGGCGGATATCCATCGACGTGACCACCGCGAGACGCTCCGGCGGCTGCATGCCCGCGAGTTCCTCGACCGCTTCGAGCAACTGTTCGACCTGTTGCGGTTCCAGCGTGAGGAAGTTGCCGGCCGGCGTCTGCTTGATCGACTGGCGGATCGTCTGTTCCACTTCGACGTCGAGCACGATTGCGGGCAACTGTCCGGTGCCGCCCGTCGCCCGGTGTGCGATGTAGCGGCCGAGATCACCGCGCACATATTCGGTGAGCAGCAGCAGATCTTTTTCCTTGGCGCCCCAGTTCACAAGGCTCTCAAAGATCGCGCGCAAATTGCGGATGGGCACGTGTTCCTCCAGCAGCCGCTTGAGCACTTCGGCGATGCGCAGCACGGGCACGACTTTCTGCACTTCCGCGACGAGCCCCGGGTACTCGGTGCCCACGCGCTCGAGTATCCATTGCGTTTCCTGCAAGCCGAGAAAGAGATGCGCATGCTGGCGCACCGCGTCGCCGACCGCATCGGCGAGCGCCTGTTCGCGGCCGGTCTTGGTGGTCGACAGTTCGACGGGCGGTTGCGGCACATCGTGCAGCAGGACCTGGTACGATGCGTTCGGCACGGCCGCGTCGGTCCATACGGCGGTGCGCGGAAACGGCAACCCGAGATCGTTGACGAGCACTCTGCGCGCCGAATCGAATGCGCGATTCAATGCGGCGGCGTCGAGTTGCGTGGCGATCTGCGGCGCGAGACGCACCGAAAGCGGGGCGGCGAAGGCGGGCGGATGCGCGGCGATGGTCGGCGGCTGTCCTTTGTAGCCGTCGGTGCGCAGCGACGACAATTCCGGGCCTGCATTCGGCTCCTTGCTCTTAAACTGCTTGCGCAGCACGTGGCCACCCGCGAACAGCGCGGCGGCCAGCAGCACGAACAGCGTCGACGGAAAGCCGGGCACCAGCGCGAAGCCGCCCAGCAGCACGGCGGCGCTATAGAGCGCGCGCGAACTGGTCGAAAGCTGGCGCACGATCTCCGTGCCGAGCGAACTCGGCTTGGCGTGTTCGTCCGCGACGCGCGTGATGAGAATGCCCGCCGCGACCGAAATCAGCAGCGACGGAATCTGCGAGACCATCGCGTCGCCGATCGACAGCACGGAAAAGCGGTTCGCCGCTTCCCCCGCCGTCATGCCGTGATAGCTCACGCCGATCACGATGCCCGCGAGAATGTTCACGAGCGTGATCACGAGTCCCGCGATCGCGTCGCCCTTGACGAACTTCATCGCGCCGTCCATGCCGCCATGCAACTGGCTTTCGATTGCGAGCATGCCGCGGCGGCGCTGCGCGTCTTCGGCCGTCATGTTGCCGGCGCGCACGTCGGCGTCGATACTCATCTGCTTGCCCGGCATCGCGTCGAGCGTGAAGCGCGCGCCGACTTCCGCAACACGTTCCGAGCCTTTCGCGATCACGATGAACTGCACGGTCGCGATGATCAGGAACACCACGAGCCCGACCACGAGGTTGCCGCCCACCACGAGTTCGCCGAAGCTCTCGATGATGTGACCCGCATCCGCATGCAGCAGGATCGACTTGGTCGACGCGATATTCAGCGACAGGCGGAACAGCGTGGTGAACAGGAGCAGCGACGGAAACGAATAGAGCGACGCCGCATTCGGTATGTACATCGTGACCGTCAGCAGCACTACGCTGATCGTGATGTTCAGGCCCAGCAGCGCGTCGATCAGGAAGGGCGGCAGCGGCAGGATCATCAGCGAGATGACGGCAACGATCAGCGATGCGATCGCGACCTCGCCGCCGAACTCGTTGAGGCGGGCTGTCTTGAACATGAGCTTCTCCGTGATATCAGATGATGGCGTCGGCGTCGCTGCGCCGTCCGCCGATGTTTTCGACCCACGCGAGCACCGCGGCCACCGCATCGAACAGCGGTTCGGGAATCGAGTCGTCCAGCGTGACGCGATAGAGCGCCCGTGCGAGCGGGGGATTGCCGATGATTGGAATGCCGCGCCGCGCCGCCTCTTCGCGAATCACACGCGCATCAGCGTCGACGCCCTTGGCGATCACGCGCGGCAGACCGCATTCGGAGGGCACATAGCGCAGCGCGACCGCGTAGTGAGTCGGGTTCACCACGACCACGTTCGCATTCTTCACCGGCTGCTGCCGGTCGGACGACGCGAACTCGCGCGCGATCTTGCGGCGCTCGTTCTTGATGTGCGGGTCGCCTTCGGAGTTCTTGTGCTCGCGCTTGACTTCGTCCTTGCTCATGCGGTGATCGCGGATGAAGAGCCACCGCTGCACGCCGTAGTCGACGGCGCCGATCACCAGATACAGCGCGCCCGCGATGCCGAACACCTTGCACAGCGTGGCCCATCCGATACCGTCGATGCTGCCGATCGGCTCGTACACGATGCCGATCATCAGCGGCATCAGCAGCACGATCATCTTCCACAGCACCGCGGAAATCACGACGGCCTTGATTACGGTCTTCGCGAGATCGATCAGCGAGCGCACCGAGAAAATGCGCTTGAGGCCCGACGCGGGATTGATCGCATCGAACTTCGGTTCGAGCGGCTTCGTGGAGATCTGCAAGCCCACTTGCGCGGCGAGGGCGGCAAGGCCCGTGATCGCCGCGCCGAGCGCGATGGGCAGTATCAGCATCAACGCGACCGTACCGGCTTCAACGAGCAGGTCGTGCAACTGCACGCCGGGCGATTCCATCCGTGCGACGTCGAGACTGCGGTGCATCAGCAACCGTAACTGTTCGGCCATGCGCGGCCCGGCAACGGTGAAGCCGATCGACGCAACCAGCAGGATCGCGGCGAACGGCAGGTCCGTGCTTTTCACGGTCTCGCCGTCGCGGCGCGCATCGCGCAGCTTCTTGTCGGTTGGCTGTTCGGTCTTCTCGTCGGCCATCGTGAAGTCTTCTTCAAGGGATTGCGGCCGATTGTCTGCGGCATCCGTCGCGGCGATTCGCGGGTGCAGCGAATCGGTGGGTCCCGCACCGAACCCGGCCGCGAGCGCGAGGCGGCTCTCAGGCGAACGGGGCGCGGCCGAACCCTGCCTTTCGTTCGGCGCGCTCGCGCTTCGCCGCAACGCACTGCCGCGGCGGACCGTGCGCGTTACGGTTCACCCCAGCGTCGGCCACCGCGCAGCCGTTTGCCACGTCGGCAGACACGCAGGCACAGGCGTTTGATCTCAAGAGGAGTGCTCCATGTCCCTGACGAAATGCAGCAACCGGCTCGTATCCGCGTTGATCGAGGCGCTGATGTTCGGCGCGAAGCACGGTCATATCGAACAGTCGGAGCGGCTGCTGGCCGCTCTGCACGTATTGCGTCCCGACTTCGTCGAACTGCACGCGTAGGACGCATGGCTGATGATCCGCCGGCGCGACTTCGCGGATGCCGTGCGCCTTCTGCGCACGCTCGAACAGCGCACGCTGCGCGGCTCGTTCGGCCCTTACGTGGCCGCGTTGCTCGCGGTATCGCTGTGCGGCCTCGACGATCCGGCTTGGCGCGTCTACGCGAACGACGTGGCGAACCGCAATGAGGACCCGGATTCGGTCGAACTCGTGATGACGCTGATGGGCAAGCAGAAAGCCGCGCCCGCGGCGGCCGAGGCCCAGATCGATCAGGGCGCGTTGCAGCAGTTGATGCAGCGCCGCCATCTGCGCGCATAGCCTGGGAGGACACGCGATGAACCCCATGATTCCACCGTTGCCGCCGCTCGAGCCCACCTCCGCGATCACGCGCGAGGAGAGCATGACCCGGCCTTTGCCCGGCGGCGAAGTGGGCGGCGCAGCGGGCACGATGCCCGAACCAGGCTCTGAACTCGTCGATCTGTTTCGCAGCAAGCTCGATGCGGCGCGTCTTGCGCCGCCGAGCGCTTCCCACTCGCATGGTCCTTCGGCGTTGACGGAAGTCGTCACCCAGGAAGACCACGCGGTTGCGACCTTGCGCGGCGATGTGGACCGCTTTGCCGGCGATGCCCCGCTGATGTCGCCGCAAGAGGCCGCCGCGCAGTCCATCAAGGTGCAGATGCAGGTGTCGGAGATGGTCGGCAAGCTGTATGTCGGCGAGGCGGTCGCGCAGGGCACCAAGGGCTCCGTGCAGACGTTGATGAAGAACCAGTAGCCGAGTACGAACGACAGGACGGACAAGATGGCTTCCTACCTCAAGCTGGCGCGCACGGCCGTGCTGCTGTGTTTCGTCGCGGTGTTGATGACCGGTTGCAGCAAGCAGCTTTTCGCGCAGCTGTCGGAGAGCGACGCGAACGACATGCTGGCCGTGCTGCTCGATGCGCGCGTCGACGCGAACAAGCTGAGCGACGACGGCGGCAAGACGTGGAGCGTCGCGGTGGAAAGCGACCAGTTCGCCCGCGCAATGGACGTGCTGCGCGCGCACGGCCTGCCGCATCAGCGCTTCCAGAATCTGGGCGACATGTTCAAGAAGGACGGACTGATTTCGACCCCGACCGAGGAGCGTGTGCGCTTCATCTACGGCGTATCGCAGCAACTGTCCGAGGTGCTGTCGCGAATCGACGGAGTGGCGTATGCAAACGTACAGATCGTGCTGCCGAACAACGATCCGCTTGCAGCGACGGTCAAGCCGTCGTCGGCCGCGGTGTTCATCAAGTACTTGCCGGGCACGGACGTATCGACGCTCACACCGAACCTGAAGAACCTCGTCGTGCATGCAGTCGAGGGTCTGACCTACGACAACGTCAGCGTGACGATGGTGCCGGGCACGGCGGCGCCCGAGCCGCCGGCGCCCGTTGCGCCGCGCGTGCCGCCGGAGTGGTTATGGGCGGGCGGAATCGTTGCGGCGGGTTTGCTCGCTGCTTTGCTCGCGTGGCTCGCGCGCCGTTTCGGTTCGGGCTTGAAGAGCGTGGGCATGCGTTTTCGCAGACAGGCTGACGGAGCCGCTACATGAACGAGGCTCGCGTCGAAGCATTCGGGACTGAAGGGCACGCGGAAGTCGTGGCGGAAGTGCAGTCAGAAGCGGAGCACGAAGCGGGGCAACAAGCGCAAGCGGAAGAAGAAGCGCAAGCGGAAGAAAGCGCGCTCGCCGATGTCGAGATACCTGCCGCGTCGCGCCTGCTTCAGTGGCTTACCGCATACGAAGCGCGCATCGCGGAGGCTGCAGCGCGCTCCGGCGAAGAGCAGTGCAGGCTGTGGGGCGTGCCGTTCACGAGCGATGCAAGCCGCGCATGGTACGTCGCGCGCGAGGTCTGGCTCGGTCCGGCCGTGCCCGTCAGTGCGTTCGCGCCGCGTGCGAACCGCCTTGCGCTGCTCGACGGCGCGTGGTTGCGCCGGGTGCTCGCGGCGCGGGCGATCTATCCGTCGCGTGGGATGTTGCGCCGGATCGTTTCGGGCGCCACGCGGCGCGCGTTGAGCGATGCATTGGGTGAACACGCGTTGGCCGTGCTTGCGCAACTCGGCGTGAATGCACCTTCGGTTAGCGCCGCGCTTTCCACTGATCTTGCTGTCGATGCATTGGCGCGCGCCGGACATTTGCTGTTCGAACGCGACGACGCGTGGACGCTCGCGCCTGCCCGGACCTTGATCGCCATTGCGCTGGACCGCGATGCCGATGCGAAAGGTGCATCCGCGTCGCCCGATCCCGACGAATCGGCGGACTTTCTGCTCATCTGCGGCACGCTGTTTCCGGAGTTGACATGGTTATTTGGCTAAGAGCGCCGCAAGGCGGCATCGGCATCAATCGTGATGTGCTGCGCGCGCCGGAACTCGCGCAACTGATCGAACTCGATCGCGCGTCCGATCACTTCGAGCGTCGCGCGGATGAAATGCTCGCGGCCGCGCAGCGCGACGCCGACGCGATACGGCAGGCGGCCACCGAAGAGGGTGAGCGCGTGCTGCAAGCGGCGCAAACGAAATACGACAATGCCGCGCGGCTCGGTTACGAGGCGGGGCGGCGCCGCGCATTGCGCGAGGCACATGAGTCGATGCTGCGCGGCGCGGCCACCGAGCGGGATCTGCTGACGGCGTTGCGCGAGCGCATCGCGGACATCGTGATGCGCACGGTCACGCGAGTGCTCGGCGAAGCGGATCGCGAAGCGCTGTTCGCGCAGATTGCGGCGGGCATTTCGCGCAGCCTCGAAGGCGTGTCGTTCCTGACGGTGCGTGTCGCCGCCTGTGATGTCGAGGACGCGACGCGCGCGTTTCGACGCACCTGCGACGAGCACCGCTGGCCGGTCAACCCGGAAGTGGTGAGCGATGCCGCGGCGGAACCCGGCAGCTGCGTGTGCGAGTGGGATCATGGGCTGATCGAAGCGGGCCTGCCTGCGCAACTGCGCGCGATTGCCTGCGCAATAAGGTGCGTTGCGCAGACGGACGGCGAGGGCGGTGCTTCTGCTGCGAATGCTGCGGAAATCGCGACACACGCGACGCCCGACCCCGGCAGCGATACACAAGCCGATTTCCTCGCCGACGCACGCGCCGACTTTTCATACGACGCACAAGCCGACCAACAAGCCGACCCACGAGGCGACCCATCCGACTCCACCGGAGCCCCTCGATGAACGAGGTCACCGCTTTCATGGACGCATTGGGCGACGAGCTCCTGATCGCGGACGGCACCGCGCGGCACGGCAAAGTCGTCGAGGCTGTCGGGACCTTGCTGAAGGTGGGCGGGCTCGACGCGACGCTCGGCGAACAGTGCGAACTGCGCGACGCGCGCGGCGTACTGCTACAACGCGCGGAAGTGGTCGGCTTCACGCGTCAGTTCGCGTTGCTTGCGCCGTTCGGCAGCGTGGCCGGACTGTCGCGCACCACGCGCGTGACGGGGCTCGGGCGTCCGCTCTCGGTGCCGGTCGGCGAGGCGCTGCTAGGGCGCGTGCTCGACGGACTCGGCGAGCCGATGGACGGCGCCGGTCCCATCCAGTGCGACGCGCCGCGCCCCGTGATGTCCGCCGCCCCCGACCCGCTGACGAGGCGCATGGTCGACACGCCGCTGAACACCGGCGTGCGCGTGATCGACGGCCTCATGACCGTGGGCGAAGGTCAGCGCGTCGGCATCTTCGCGCCTGCGGGCGTCGGCAAGAGCACCTTGCTTGGCATGCTCGCGCGCGGCGCCGAGTGCGACGTCAACGTGATCGTGCTGATCGGCGAGCGCGGCCGCGAGGTGCGCGAGTTTATCGAGCTGATACTTGGCGAGGACGGCATGGCGCGCAGCGTGGTGGTGTGCGCGACCTCCGACCGTTCGTCGATCGAGCGCGCGAAAGCGGCTTATGTGGGCACTGCGATTGCCGAGTACTTCCGCGATTGCGGCCTGCGCGTGCTGCTGATGATGGACTCGTTGACGCGTTTTGCGCGCGCACAGCGGGAGATCGGCTTGTCGGCCGGCGAGCCCCCGACACGACGTGGTTTTCCGCCGTCGATCTTCGCGGAGTTGCCGCGCCTGCTCGAGCGTGCCGGCATGGGCCAGCAAGGCTCGATCACGGCGTTTTATACGGTGCTTGCCGAAGACGAAGAGGGCAATGATCCGATTAGCGAGGAAGTGCGCGGCATTCTCGACGGGCATCTGGTGCTCTCGCGTGCCATCGCGGCGCGCAACCGCTATCCCGCGATCGACGTGCTGCACAGCCTGAGCCGAGTGATGACGCTGGTCGCGAGGCCCGAGCATTGCGACGGCGCCGCGCGCATGCGCAAGCTCATCGCGAAGTACGACGATGTCGAACTGCTGCTGCAAATGGGCGAATATCAGCAGGGCGCGGACCCGCTTGCCGACGATGCCGTCGCGCAGCATGAGACGATCGATTCGTTCCTCGGCCAGCGTACCGACGAATTGACGGACGGCAACGCGAGCCACGCGTTTGTCGCCGGCTTCGCGGACTCATGAGCGCGCCCGCGATCCGCAAGTGGCGCATCATCGTTGCGGCGAAGGCACGGCGATGCGAGCGCATCGAGGCGGATCTCGCGCGTGAGCGGCAAGCGCTCGCCGAGCGTCAGACCGCGCTCGACGAAGCCGTGCAGGCGCGCACCGAAGCGCAGACGAGGCAGGCGGAGCACGAAGCCGGCATCGTGTCCCTGCTCGACGGAGCAGGGCGGCTCGCCACGTCCCTCTATCTGCTTCACGACGCCTGGCGCGGCCCGCTCAAGGAAGCGCTCGACGAGGCGCGCGCGGCGGAACGCAAGCAGCGCACGGCCCTCGAGCGCCAGCAGGCGAAGGTGGCTGAATTGCAGGCCGCGCTGTCGCGCGCCAAAGGCTCGCTCGATGAATGCCGCCGCAAGCTCGACACGTTGCTGCGCGCCGCGGCCGTGGCCGCCGAACTCGCCGCCGACGAAGAAGCCGCCGAAAACCTGCTGGCCCGCCGCCACGCGCGGTAGCCGATGAGAGGTAGCCCATGACGCATGACCTTCACACGTGGGCCGAGGCATTGCTCGGCTGGTTCGAGGCGTATCACAACCTCATCGTCATGATGCTGCTCACGGGCATTCGCATCATGGTGACCTTCCTGCTGTTGCCCGCCACCAGCGACACCGTGTTACCGGGCACCGCGCGCAACGGCGTCGTGTACGTGCTGACGATGTTCGTCGCCGCGGGACAGGCCCCGCAGGCATTCGAGTCGCTCAATAGCGCAATGCTGCTGGTGCTCGCATGCAAGGAAGCGTTTCTCGGCCTCGCGTTCGGCTATAGCGCGGCGCCGGTGTTCTGGATCGCGCAGTCGCTCGGCACGCTGATCGACGACCTCGCAGGCTTTAACAACGTGCAGATGACCAATCCGCTGCGCGGCGATCAGAGCACGCCGGTATCGACGTTGCTGTTGCAACTCGTCGTGACGCTGTTCTATGTCGGCGGGGGCATGTTGTTCGTGCTCGGCGCGCTCTTTCAGTCGTTCAAATGGTGGCCGCCGTATGTACTCTATCCGTCGCTCGCCGATACCGCGCTGACGTTTCTTATTCAACGTACCGATTCCGTATGGACCGCGCTCGCGAAACTCGGCACGCCCGTCATGCTCGTGCTCGTATTGGTCGATCTCGGCCTTGGTATTGTCGCGCGCGCGGCGGACCGGCTCGAACCCACTTCGCTTAGTCAGCCGCTGCGTGGCGTGATCGGCGTGCTGATGTTGATCGCGCTCGTGGCGGTGTTCGCTTCCCAGGTCGTCACCGACGTGCAGCTCGGCGATCTCTCTGCTGCATTGACGAAAGGAATGCTCGCGAATCCCACACACTGAGGCAGTGAATATTGTTGTGAAGTGTCATGCCGATTGTTGAGTTTTCGTGAGCATGATCTCTCTACCATGGTTTCCGTGCCCGGCGATCCGCCGGGACCACAGGTCTTGCAGGGCGGATCGCAGGTTCGCCACATCGGACACATCCTGAGGTGGAACCATCATGTTCTCAACAATCTATTTTGCTTTGCTGTCGGGCCTCGCACAAAAGAACCGCCTACCCACGTATGCGACGGCCATGCTCGACGGCGCCTCGGAACGCGCTTACTGTCTTGTCGACGACGTGCTCGAACGGCCGGCGCACAAACTGGTTGAAGCAGACGACGCGCGGCTGGTTGCGGTGGCCGACGCCTCGCTGCTGCTCGGCTATGAGCAGGACGCCGAAGAAATGTATCGCCGCGCGCAGAAGATGAACGTGGGCGACGACAACCGCCTGCGCGTCCTGTCGTGCCGCAATGCAGGCTGGCAACTGATGATGCGCGACCGCTACGGAGCGACCGCAAAATGCTTTGCGCGCATCGTGCACGACGACGCGGCGTCGCCGGCCGACGTCCTCGAAGCGCTGATCGCGTCGGCGCTCGTGCATCATCAGGTGGGACGTCAGCGCGATGCGGACGACTCGCTGCTGCAAGCCGCGGAACTCGCCGACATGCATGAGGAACCGGGCTGGCGTCTCGTGATCGCGCTGCTCGCACACGAGTTCGACGTGCAGTTACGCATTCGTACGGCAACTACCTTGAGCGACCACGCATTCTGGAGTTCCGCGCATCTGGCGCGCGCGCAAAGCGCTGGAGACCGCGCCGATATCACACGCAAGCTCACTGAAACCACGATGCTGATGTCGCCGATGCCCGCACTCCTTGCGCAGCGGCACGAATATCTGGAACGCCTTGCAATGCTCGCTCGCGGCGAACGCATTGCGGTCGCGCCGCTCGTCGAACTCGTCAGCCATCCGAAGCATTTTCGCGGCGCGGGCCAGGCGTTTCTCGCCAAGATCGACATTGTGCTCGCCAGTATTGCCGGCGGACTCGACGATGTAGCCGACACCGTGCTCGCGAAGATCAGCCGCGCCGAAGCCGATACCGGTACGCGCCGCTGCAACTTCGACTACCTGTACAGCGTATCGAAGCTCGCGGTGTGGCGGGGCAATCCGACCGAAGCGCTCAAGCTCTACGCGAATTATGCGTCGGAAGCGCTGCGTTGCCTGCGCTGCGAGACGCAAGGACTCGGCGCGACCCAATCGGCCGCGAGCCGCGCGCTGCCGGCGGACGATATCTCGGCGCGCCTCACGGTGAAGTACCGCCGCGCGTATCGCTACATTGTCGAGAATCTCGATCGCGCCGATCTGAACACGCGCGAGATCGCCTCGCAGATCGACGTCACCGAGCGCGCGCTGCAACTCGCGTTCAAGCGTTCTATCGGCATGTCGCCGCACGCGCTCATCCGCAAGCTGCGGCTCGAAAGTATCCGCAACGATCTGTTGAACGACGAGCGCATGCAGGGTTCGATCTTCGATACCGCGAGCCGCTGGGGCCTGAAGAGCCGCTCCGCACTGGCCAAGGGCTATCGCCGGGAATTCAACGAGTCGCCGTCCGAGACGATTCAACGCTGAGGGACCGCCATGAAAGCAATCGTTTGCGGCCGCCGCGGCGCGGCTTTCCGGGTGCGCACGCTGTGTGCGGCCCTCGTGGCAGCCGGCGCGCTCGCGGCGTCGCCCGTCCATGCCGAAGCCGTCACGTGGCAGGGCACGCGCTTTGAATACGTCGCGGATCATAAGGATCTGAAGGACGTGTTGCGTGATTTCGGCGCAAGCCAGCATGTGATGACGTGGATTTCGCCGCATGTCGAAGGCACGGTGACGGGGCGTTTCGACGCCGCGCCGCAACGCTTTCTCGATCAGATGGCGGGATCGTTCGGGGTGCTATGGTATTTCGACGGGTCGGTGCTGCGCATCTATGGGTCGAACGAAGCCCGCAGTGCGACGCTCGGCCTGACTCACGCGAGCACCGACGACTTGCGTCGCGCGCTCGGCCGCCTGCAGATCGAGGACCCGCGCTTTCCCGTGCGCTATGACAGCGTCTCGCGCACGGCAGTGGTCTCTGGTCCGCCGCGCTTTGTCGAACTCGTCACCGACGTCGCGCATCTGATCGATCACGATTCGATCCCTGGCGCGAAGGTGGTCGTGCAACGCTTTCCGTTGCACTATGCATGGGCGACGGACCGCAGCATTACGGTCAACGGCCGCAACGTCACTGTGCGCGGTGTCGCCGCGCTGTTGCGCACGCTGTACGGCCAGGGCGTGCCGGCTGCCGGCGGCGACGCATCGGGCGATGCGCCGCCGGCGCGCCGCGACGCCTACCGCGTGCCGAGCGTGCGCGAGATGCAGGACGACGGCATGACGACGGGCGCAACCCGCGCAGGCGGCGCACATCCGCCGCCGTTGCCGACGCTGCCGGGCCTCGGCGCGGGTTCGTCCGCGGGTTCCTCGTATGGGGCTGCGGGCGACGGCATGGCGCCGCCTCCCTCTGGCGGCATCGCGGACGCGAGCACGAACTCGAATCAGGCCCGCGACGGCGGCGGCGCCGCGCCCACGGCGGGACACGTCAGACAGTCGGCGCATGGCGCACCGACCATCGAGGCCGATTCGCGCAGTAATTCGATTCTCGTGCGCGACCGCGCCGAGAACATGGCGGCGTTCGGCTCGCTGATCGAATCGCTGGATACGCGTCCGGGCATTCTCGAGATCGACGCCAGCATCATCGAGATCACGGATAACGCGTTGCAGGAACTCGGCGTCGACTGGCGGCTGCATTCCGGTCACGTCGATTTTCAGACCGGCAACGGCCAGCAGTCGCAGACCAGCAATCCGGGCTCGCTCAATCCGCAGGGCTTCAGCAATCCGTTCGATGCCGCGAGCGCCGGTGTGCTCGCCACACCCGCGGGCGGCGTGCTGACGGCGGTGATCGGCGGAGCGGGGCGCTATCTGCTCACGCGCATCAGCGCGATGCAGCAGACCGATCAGGCACGCATCACGGCCAGCCCGAAGGTCGAGACGCTGGATAACGTTGAAGCGCTGATGGACAACAAGCAGACGTTCTATGTGCAGGTAGCGGGGTATCAATCGGCGGATCTGTACAGTGTGTCGGCGGGCGTGTCGCTGCGCGTGCTGCCGTCCATCGTGAGCTCGGCGAGCGGCGAGCAGATTCGCATGGACGTGCATATCGAGGACGGCAAGCTGACGGATCAACAGGTCGGGCAGTTGCCTGTCGTCAGCAACAGCACGATCGACACCCAGGCGCTGATCAACGAAGGCGACAGTCTGCTTATCGCGGGCTATTCGGTGGATCAGGACGATCATACGCAAACGGCCGTGCCCTTGCTGTCCAAGATTCCGCTGATCGGCGAGCTGTTTAAATACCGGAAGCATCAGGGGCAGCGTTTTCAGCGGCTCTTTCTGCTGACGCCGCGCGTGTTGTCGGCAGCCGCGGGAGGCAGCGCGAGTAGTGGGGCGAATGGTGACATGAGCGGTGGTGTGAATGGTGGCATGAACGGTCGCATGAACGGTCGCATGAACGGGACGAGGACCGCGCCAGGCACAGGCCCAGACACCGGCGATGGCGCGAACTTCGCGCCGCTGCCGCCCGAGGCAATGAACGTTCCGCGTCAGCCGCCGATGCCTCGCGTCGCGCAGACTGCCGCATTGCCGGCAGCGCAGCCGATCAACATGGCCATCGACGAGAAGCCGTGAAAGCAGGCAGGCATATTTCATAGGCCTGCATTCGCCACTAGCTGCACGATGAAATACGGCCCGCACACTTGCGGGCCGTATTTTCATGAGCCGGAGGAAAACAACGACAAGACAAGAACCGCAACAGCAACGACAAGACAACAAAGCAAGGAGACGGTTATAACGCCGCCTCCGCCGATGCTTCAGGCCATGCGCCGGCGATTGTCGGCGAGATAGCTGAGAAGCAGCGTATCGAGCACGCCGGGAGGCGGCCCTGCCTGCTGGGTCTTCTCGTCCTTCTCGTTTTTGTCTTTGGACTTGTCCTGCTTCTTGTCGGCCGCTTCTTCGGTTTTGCCGTCGGTCTTGCTGTCGGTCTTGCCGTCGGCTTTCTCGTCGGCTTTCTCGTCGGTCTTCCCGTTACCCTGCTTATGCCCGTCGGGCCCGGAGTTCTTCGGCGTTTCAGTTTCCAGCGAACGCGTTTCGTGCGGTCCCCCAGCGCCGCCGTGGCCGCCGCGGCGTGCGCTGCGGGCGTCGTTCATCGACGACAGCATCATGGCGGCGTCGCCCGCGCTCGTCATCGTGTCGGCACCGGCACCGCTACTGCCGGCCAACACCTTGTCGGCCAATTTCTGCGCCTGCTGCCCGACTTCCAGTTCGGCGACCGATTTGACGACCTTGCCGATGCCGCCATGCATGGCGCCCGCGATTGCGTTGTCGAGCGCCTCGCTGCCGATGTGCGCGGCCGCCAGCGTCGACGCCGCGACGGTCGCGGTGAGCCCCTCAGGCGTGAGATCGGCGGCGACTTCAAGCGCGTCCTCGCCGACCTTGGCGACGTCGTTCATCATCGCGCCGAAGTTGCCGTGCGCGAGATCCTTGATTGCGTCGACCGAGCCCGAGACCACGCCTTCAACCGACGACACAAGGTCTTCGGCGGCCGCGTCGATACCCTTGTTGACGTCGTTCTTGACGGTCTCGACGCCTTTTTCGACCTTGCTCAATACCTTGTCGAAACCCTTGCCCAGATGCAGGTCCTGCAAGCCTTCGAGCGTCGCCTCGGTGGCCGATGTCGCGGCATCCGACGCGGTCTTGGCGACGTCCTCGCCGGTCTTTAACAGATCCTGCATGGCCAGTTTCAGGTTGCCTTGCATCAGCGCTTCCGTCATGGCGAGCGCGTCCTGCAAGACCTTCTTGAGGTCGTTCTCGATCGCATGGGCCACGTGCTCGACGCCATGCACGACGGCTTTCGCGGCCTTCTCGATATCGTGACCGAGATGCTGGAACGCATGCTTGATCTTCGAAAATATACTCATGATGTGCTCCTCAGTGCGCGCAGCTGCCGCGAGCCATGCCTTTCGGCGCGATTCGGGGCGGACCGTGCGGCGATGTTGATGGCGGGCCTCAAGCCTTGGTCGTCTGCTCGCTCGACGCCTTGTTGAGCATCGTGAGCAATTGCGAAAGCAGCTTGAGCAGTTCGTTCGTGAACGTGTTCGGATCGGCCGAACCGTTCGTGTTGTTGTTCGATCCGTCCACGCCCTTGGTGCTATCCGTGCTGTCCGTGCTGTCCGTGCTGCTCGGGTCGCTGGCGTCGCTCGTGTTGCCCGGGTCGCTGCCCGTGCCGTTCGAACTGCCGGTCTGCGAGCCCTGGAGCTGCTGCAAGAGCTGGATCACTTCGGAGATCAGTTCCTGAATCTGCGATGCCTGGCCGCCGCCGTTGGCGTCGCCCGCACCGTTGGCACCGCCTGCGCCACCTGCGCAACCCGCGCCACCCGCGCCATTGTTGCCGCCGGCCTGGCCGCTGCCTTGCGCGCCTTCGATCTGCTGAAGCAACTGAAGCAGATCGTCGATGAGTTGCCCCGTCTGCTTGTCGAGACCCTGGCCGCTTTGCGACGATTGCTGCAGCATCTGCAGAATCTGTTGCAACAGCGAGGCGATCTGGCTTTGCACATCGTTCGAATCGCTGGACGGATCGGTGGTGTTGTCCGTCGACGGGCCTTGCGTCGAGTCCGGACTTTGCGTCGAGTTCGCGCCCGAGGTCGAGCCGCCGCCACCGCCGCCACCGCCACCGTTGTCGCCGGACGCGCCGCCGCTTTGTGAGCTGCCGCTCAGTTTTTGTTCGATGATCGCGAGAATCAGTTCGAGCAGTTTTTCGATGTCGTTGTTGCCGAGCTTGCCGCCGCCCTTGAGATCCGATTCCAGTTGTTGGATGTCGGCCTGGATGTCGGTATTGCTAATGTCGTTGCTGATCTTGCTCATGAATAGCCTCTTAACGTACGCGATGAGATATGCGCAGCGGCGCCGGGCTCGCTGCGTGTCGATGTCCATCCTGTTGGCCGCGCGACGTGACGCCTCGTGGCGAACGTCCCGTAATCAAGCGTAAGAGAGCCGGTCAATCGCCCTGTGTCCAGAAACGAAACATCTGGTGTGACGGCGAATGAGCCTGAAAGAGCGGGAAAAGTGCGGAAAAAACCGTCGAGGAAGGGCGGGGAGAAGAACCGCTGAAGAGCAGGAGAACGGCGGCAAAAAACGCGGAATAAGCCGCGAAATAAGCCGCGGAATCAACCGCGGGACAGCGGCAAATAAAGTGCTAAAAAACGGCAAAAAAGAGCGGCAGAATAGGACCAGCAGAAAAGGACCAGCCAAGAGGCCACGCGAGCGCGGCCATTTGCGCGCCGCGCTTTCGCGCGGCGCGTCGTCGATCACGAGCGATTGGCGCTATCCGTATCGACCGCGCGCTCCACACGCAGCACGCTAAGCTGGCGCGGGTGGGACACTTCGGTCACGCGCTGCGCCGTTGCGAGGAAGCTCGGTCCTAGCGCGCGCGACGCACCGTTGACCTCCAGCGAATAGAGGAAGCGGTTGTCCCAACTGTCGTCCGCCTCGAGGAGGCCGCCGATCTGCGCATTGCGCTTGTCGATCTGCGCGAGTTCGCGCTCGCTCGGCTTCACGCCGGGCGGCACCACCGCGTCGCGCAGCTCCCGCAGGATGTTGATCTTGCGCGCCGCGTCGGGCTTCAACCACACACGTTCCGCGTAGAGCTGGTTGCCGCGCGTCGCGTCCTGTTCGACGCGCGCCAGATATTCATCCATTGGCTCGGGTTGCGCGGCGCCCGCCGGCTGCCTGGCGTAGGTGTCGTCCCACGATGCGCGGCGGCTGTCCACGTAACGCTTGAACTCCTTCATGCTGGTGAAGGTGGTATCGCGGTAGCTGAGCGAAGGGTCGATGTGGCCGTCTTCCTCGGCAATGCGCCATGTCGAACCGGTCTCCGACTGAAGCACGGTCGTGCCGAAACCGACGATCGCGACGTTGGGCAGCACGACTGATTTGACGTGGCCCGTCTCGTCGGAGAAATTTCCTTGCGGCGCGAGGCCGGCGACGAGCGTCGCCGATACCCCCGCGGCACGCGCGCTGCTGCTGCCCACAAACTCGGCCTTCAACGGACCGTTCTCCTGCCGGCGCGTGCGCGTGAACCAGGTCTTCGTGCCGCCTGCTTGCAGCGAGGGGCCGATCTTGTAGCCGTCGTGTTCATAGCGGGCGCCGGCCGACGCGCTCACCGTCGTCGAAAGCGATTGCCCCTTCGAGTCCAGCCAGTTCACGGACACATCGGGGTCCTTGAAGAACGCGTGAGCGATGGCGTTCCACATCGAAGCTTCGTCGCGCGGCAGACTGCGGTTCGGTCCGCTTGCGGTCGCCGCGTCGATCACGCCGAGCATCTTCGCGCGCCAGGGGTCGGGCTCGCCCGCCGGCTGCTGGCCGGCCGGCAGCGTGCCGGTCGGCTGAAGCCGCGCGCGCACCATGACGCCCTTCGGCTGCGACATGTCGAAGACGGCGGGCAGAACCTGCGCCGAGCCTATCGCCTGGAAGCGCTTGTTGAACAGATTCACGCCGCCGGCGGCGCTCACGCCACCATGCGCCGCCCAGCGCCGATCGCTGCCAATGAACAGTTGCCCGTGATTCGCCGACGAGCCGCCGTTGATCATCGCGTGGCGGCCGTGGACCAACTTGACGTCTGGGCCGGCCAGCACGAACGGCAGCTTGCTCGCGCCGGGCAGGTTGAGCAGCTCGGCCACACCCGTGTTCACGCCGAACTGTCCGCCGTCCGACAGACGCACGTCGTAGGTCATGCGCGGTTCGGTGATGACGCGCCTGAAGTCGTCGAGCACGGTCTGCGGCGTGGTTCGGTCAAGCGACACCTCGCCATTGCGGTTGAGCGTACTCAGGTTTTTCAGCGCTGCTTTGAACTGCGCGGCTTGCGATGGTGCAGGCGCGGTCTCCGGATCGGGCGCTGTGATCTCGTCAGTTGCCGGGTGCGGATTGGTTGGGTGTTCCACCGCATTGCCCTGTGTGTCGCCCTGCGTCTGCGGCGTCTCCTGCGTCTCGGTTGCTTCGAAACGGTCGATCCAGCTTTCCAGCGTCGCGGTCGTGAGCTTCGAGCCGGCGCGCGATTTCAGCGCGGCATATTCCGGACTGCACTTCACTTCGGCTTCGCCGACGCCGGCCAATACCGCGGCGCGCGCGGCGATCACGTGCCGCATGTTGGTCGGCACGCTCGTCCTGTCGCGCCAGCCCTTGTGCGCGACGCGCTGATACCACGCTTCGAGCGTCGCGGCCTGCACCGCGTCGGCGACGCGCGAAGCAAGCGGGCGGTCGTCGTCGCGCGCCCCGGCGCGCTGTGCGAGTGCGCCGCCCAGTTGCCAGATCACATCGGCCTTGAGCAGATCGTCCTCGGGATGACGAAGGCTTGCGCCGCCCGTGCCCAGTCCGAGCGCGGACATCGGCGACTTGTTGAAGCCGAATGCGCGCCTCAGATTCGCCAGCATGCCCGGTTGGCTCGCCCGCCGCGCGTAGCGCGACAGCTTGAAGAGCCGGTGCTGCGCGTGGGCGAGCGGCGTGCCGGGGCCTTCGTGCGTGAAGCCGCAGCGCCACGCGAGATAGGCGGATTTCAGGTGCAACGCCGGTTCCGCCTGTGGCTCTGTCTGCGGGTCCGGCATGGGATTGCGAGCAAGCATGCGTGCCGCCATCAGCGCCTTCGCCGGCAAGCTGATATCGCCGTTCATGTCTAGCGTTGGCGGGGCGTCCGTGGCGCCGGCCGGACGCTCATGCCGGGCGAGGGCGTCGTGAACCAGTGCCTCGAGTTCGTCCAGGCCCGGCGGCAGCGCGTGCCCTTCGGGCAGGGCCGCGATCAACGTGTTGGCCGCCCGTAGCGCGAGCTTCGTCGCATCTTCGCGGATCGCGTGGTGGACTGGGTCGGCGTCGACGCGGGCGTCGCCGCGCAACGCGTGCAGCGTGCCATACCCCAGCGACGACGCCGCGAGCCGGCGCGCCAGCTCGAATGCGTCGCCCTTCACATCGAGCAGCGAGTTCGCGCCGCGCAGATCGTCGAGCGCTTTGCCTGCGCGCGCGGCGTCGGTGCCGAACGCCTGGTGCATGCGGCGCAGCACGAGTTCCTGACGGGCGGCGGCCTCGATCTGGGTCGCCATCTCGCTGCCCTCGGGTGCGCCGAGGTGCGCTCCCACTTCGCTCGCGAGTTGCTGCGGCAAGCGTTTGTTTGCATCGAGTCCCGACGGATTGAAAAGCCGCGCCGCGACCGCCTCGGCGCCGCCTCTGTCGACGACCTGTTCGGCAGGCGCGGTCTTGTCCGCGCCCGCGAGCGTCAGCGCGACGTTGCGCTTGTGCCTGGCGACCGCCGAGGGCGGCGTCGCATTCGGATCGGGCTTGTGACGCTGATTGTCGGCCACGCCGATTTTCGCGCGCGCGGTCGTGGGGCGTGCAGTGGTGACCGAGCCGAGCAGCGAGCTCGAGACCGTCACCGGCCGTGGTGCGAGCGTGCGCCTGATGCTCGACCAGATACTGTCGCGGCGGCGGCTTGCCGTGGGCCGCGTCGTTTGAGGTCCGGCTGCCGCAGCGGATGGGCTGCCGGCGGTGACGTCGCCGGTCGTCACGGGCTCGTGAGCGTGGCCCGAGCTGGAAACTTTAGGAGGAGTCATGGGCGTGGGGTGCGTTGGACGATGGGGCGCAGGCCGCTGCGGCTTGCGCGGATAGAGACGTGGCGCGCGAAAGCGGGCCTGCCAGGGTATCGACAGGGTAGCCGCGAGTCGCGGCGGCAAAACTGCTGTTGCAGCGAAACTGCGTGCGCGCCGGCGAACTCATCGGGCCTCCGGCGCGCCGCCGGAAGAGCCGAAGGTTTCGCTGCGGTCGATACGGTTTCGCTGCCTGGCCAGTCATGTCATACGCAGTCCCGATAATCGGCGGCATCGGAGGAAGAACCATGCGGCTCACTACCTTGTTCAGGAATACCGCGTCGATGCTGCGCGGAACGCCGCGGACGTCGACGACCGTTGCGCCGGCCGCCAGTCCCGCTGCATCGACGGGAGCGGGTGTGCCGCCAGCATCGCCAGGCACGCGTGCGAGCGTCAAGGCGAGCTTCACGGCGACCCGCGAGCGCTTCAGGAACCTGCTCGGATTCAGCCGCCCGCCGTATGCGACACGCGAGGCGCGCTCGGACCGCCGGGCGCTGGTGGAAACCGAATGGCGCCTGCCGTTCACTCGCGCGAACAAGTTCGGCCGGCCGTTTCCGGCGCACGCCGTGCGGATCGAGGTGCAGAAGCCGGCTCGTCCTCTGGACCCGCCCGGCGACTGGAGCGAAGCGGGCAAGGCCGCGCCGGCGCCGGGCTCAAGCGCATCCGCGCAGCGACGCGCAGCCAAGGCGAGTCGCATGCTCGCCAAGACGATCGGAAAGTTCACGGCGAAGCGCGCGGATACGTCGACGAATGCTGCTGTGACCGGCGCCACGGGGCGTCCGCGTGACGAGGCCGAGCTTCAGCATTGGCTGGACCATCGCGAAGGGCTGGATAGTTGGGTGCGGGAGTATTTCAGTGCGGCCGGCCGGGGCGGCGAGGGCAGTGGCGGGACCGCTAACGTCGGGCATCACGCACAAGGCTCGAATGAAGGGGACGATGCGAATGACGTGAACAATACAAGCCGTACCGGTCGCGCGAGCGACGCGAACGGCGGAAGCTATACAAGCGATGCAAGCGATGTGGACGACGCGCACAACGGCAATGGCACCAACGACGCCAACGACTCCAATGAAACGATCCCTCTCAACGGCGGTATCGCGCCTGCAGATCCACTAGCCACCCTATCCGCTTTGCTCGCGCAAGCGGCGCAGGGCGCCGATGCGGTGCACGGCGTCGCTGGCGGGGTCGCTCCGCAGGCCGATCCGTCCGCGGCGGATAGCACGCTCCGATTCGCGCCTTCGCTGATGCTCGGCTATGCCGTGCTCTCCGCACTCGGCTCGAACGAACCGGCGCGCGCAGCGGCGGCATTGCAGGCGTTGCCGGAAGTGGCGCGCATCGAAGGAATCGTGCAGCGGGTCGCGACGTTCGACGCGAACGCTGCGCGTCCCACTGCCACAACGGAGACAGAGGAGCCACAACGCAATGACGATGCTCTCCACGTCAGCAATGCGAGCGAGCCGCGCAGCGAAGAAATCACGCACGAGGATGTTGAAGGAATCACGCATGAAGGCGACAGCAACGTTCGCACGCCCCCTGCCGCCAATCACACTTCACCTCAGGCGCTCGTCAACCCGGCGCATGAAGACGCGTGGCGCATCGCTCGCGCGCTCGCGAACACGCATCTGGGTTTCGACGTGCTGAAGAAGCTCACGGGCAGCGCTGCGTCGACGGCCGACAATGCGACCGCGCTCGCGGTGCTGCAAGCGTGGAATGCGTTGCCCGAGCCGCGTGCCGATCTCGATGCGGCGCTCATTGCCGCGCACGCCGCCGCTGACGACAAAGGCAATCTCGCTCCGCGTGTGCTGCGCGCGGTGTCGGGCTCGACGCAGCCGCGCGATGCCGCCGCGCTCTTCGCATGGCGCCAGGGTTTTCGCAGCGATGCGCCCGGCAGTCCGCTGAAGCAGACGCAAACGCGCCTGCATCGTTTCGTGACACGCGGGATGCTGCGGCTCGACAAAGGCAACTGGTTCTTTCAGCGCATGTTCGGCAAGAAGAAGTCGGCGTTGCGCGGCATGATGCTCGGCACGTCGAGCGCGGCGCTCGCGTCGTACACCAAGGAGGCGGCCCGTTATGCCGGCGCGCTCAAAACGGCCAGCGCGACGTTGGCCTCCTCGCTGCGCAGCCCGCGTCTCGCGACAGGAGCGCCGGACGGTCCTGAAGCGCGCGCGCGCGAAGCCGCGGCCGCGGCGCTGGAGGCGCTTGCCGCGAGACCCGCGGCGCACATCGGCGATCTCGAGCTGGATGAAACCACCATTGCCGCGCTCGAAAATCGCGAGCCGGTAGTGAGCGTCGCGCAACGCGACGACGCGCCTCTACTACTCGACGCAGGCGCATTGCGCGATTGCGCGAAGCGCTTTCAGGTGCATCGCTGGGAAGCGGTGAAAACCGCGCTCGATCATGTCGACAAGGTCGGCGAGGCCAAGGCGCTCAAGCCCGAGCGCTTGAGCCGCGAAGCAATCAGAAGCGTGATGCGCCAGGTCATCATCGACCTCCAGCAATCGACGCAAGTGTCCTTCGCGGACGGTGGGCGCTTCGGCTTCAGCACGCGCGGCCTCTCGCTGTCGGTCAACAAAGGACCGCATCACCACTTGCCCGTGGGCGGCGAACTCACGCTCGCGCATTACCACAGCCGCCGGGCCGTGGTGACTCTGCAGCGCAATAACGTGGGCTTCGATATCTTCATCGGCACTGAACACGGCAAGCGCTCGCAGGCGAGAGTCGGCGGCCGCCTCGGCTATAGCAAGCATATGAGCTGGCTCGGCGGCTTGCGGCTCGGCGGATCGCTGCGCCTCACGCCGTTCGATCGCGAGTTGCGCGAGCCGCGTGGCGTGATGATCCGCGTCGCTCGCGAGCGTCTCACCGACGAAAACCTCGACTGGGTCCCGATGAAGTACGACGATGCGCGCACCACCGAAACGGTGCTCGACATGGTCGAGTTTCTGTTCGAGGAAGCGCGCGAGCCGGTGCGCGAAAAGGGCGCCGAAACGCCGCTGTTCGAGCGGCTTGCCGCGCGCATCGGCGAGCGCACGGATATCTCGATCGGCTGGCAGGAAGGCGGCACGAGAGCAACGCGCCAGGGCATAGCCGCGTCGGCGGGCGCGTCGGTGTCGGCGCCGAGTTCGTCGGTGCGCGGCTCGTATGGCCTCGACGGCAATGTGACGGTGGACCTGAACAGCAGCAGCGAGACGTACTCCAACGAAGCGACCGGCTCGATCCGCTACGACCGCCGCTCCACGACGTCGAGCATGCGGGTGTCCGCGCAGGGGACGGCGGGCGCCAGTCCCGGCTGGCACAAGGGCGAACTGACGGGCGGCTTGCCGGGCGCGTCGCCGCTCGGCGTGGGCGGCGCACGGCCGGAGCGGCTCGTTGCCGCGCGTGTGATGCTGCCTGAGCGCGAAGGTCGGCTCCTGAACCGCGGCTGCTATGCGGACCAGCAGTTCGCGTCGTTCAACGCGTTTGCCGCGGCAGTGCAGGGGTCGCGCGAGGAATGGATCGAGATGTACCGGCATAACCACGGCTGCGACTATCCCGAGGCAGCCGCGAAGCTCAAGCATGACCTCGCGATGCTGCAGAGTCATCAGCGCATCAATCACACGTTCCTCGTGCGCCGCCGCCTGAAGCCGGCACAGGCGCTGCGCGGCGACGTCTACCGCGCGCTGGAACGCATGCATGAGGCCGCCGCGCACGCCGTGGGCGGCAAGGGCGTGGACTGGTCGCGTCCACTCGACACACTGTTGCGCGAGCGTGCGTCGTGGCTGCCGGAGCGTATTGCCGTGAGCGAAGTGACGGGACGTGTGCGCAGCACGCCGGGCTTGCGCCTGCCGATCGGCGGCGTCGCGTCCGAAAGCGTGCTCGCGCAGCGCGAGTTGCTGCGCTCGAAAGCGTGAGACGGTTGGCAATCATGTGTCGATGACATGGCACGCATGTTTCTCCGTGGCTGCATTGACGTTGCCTTGCGGTTCCTTTGATTGCTTTGGTTGCTTTGATTGCTTCGGGTTCTTGTCGCGCTTCGTTGACGGATGCCGTGTTTCGCTGCATCTGCGAACGCGTTTGCTGGGCGGCGCATAGCATGCATTCGCGCGCCACCCTGCAATTCTCACGGAGAAAGATATGACTCGCATCAATTCGACCCATGCGTCGACGACCGATCACACATCCGAGGCCGGTCCGTCCGGCACCAACGCATCCGCAGCACGTCCTGGCGGAAGCTCGCGCAAACGGGGCGCAAGCGCGTTGAGCGGCGCGGGTGCGCCGCAGGCGTCGGCGCCGAAGCATGCCGCGACGGGCGGCAGCAACGCGAACCGGCCGGTGCGCGCCGACGCGGAAACGCTGATGCGCGCGCACACCCGCTTCTTCGACGATGACAGCGCCTCAGTGCGAGGCTTCGAAGTACAGCCGGTGCGGCGCGGCACAGCGGATGAATCGCGCGCGGTCACGCGCGCTCTGCGCGAGACGCCCGAGCTTGCCGCGATGCTGACGACCACCGTCGACAAACTCGGCGAGAGCTCGTTGCAGGACGCGCATGCGAGCCGCACCGCGACCGGCGCCTGGATGTCCGATTCGCACTTCCATCCGACCAACTATGCGCAGCAGGGCATGGTCCCGGAAGAGATGCTGAAGATGATGGACGAGGTCGGCATTCATCGCAGCGTGATGTCGCCGATTCCAACCAACGTGATGCCGTGCGGCGACCACGATGGACACAACCATATTCCGCCCGAGTCGTACTACGTAAAGAGCCAGTACGCCAACATCGCGCCGCACGAGCTGACCGCCGAGGTCGAAGACGAAATCGCGAAGAGCGCGCACCTGATGCTGAATACGCAGGTCGATGCAGATACGGCGTTGTTCATCAACATCGCAAAACTGCCCGATGCGCAGCGGGATCGCCTGGACCCCATGGTGACCGGCCTGCACCTGGGCGATCCGTTGAGCCCGCAGACGTTGCTGCTCAAACTCGCAGGGCATCCCGGCATGTTCACGGGCGTCGGCGAAGTGACGATTCACAAGGAGCTGGTTGAGCGCCAGTATGAAGGCGTGCGCCAGGCTAACCTGACGGACAATGTGCAGGTGTTCAAGAACATCGTCGCGACGGCTGGCGTGGTCGGCATGCCGGTGGTGCTTCACTGTGACGTCGATTCGACCGCGAACCAGCGGGCCAACGGAAAAGGCCAGCCGCAGCATCTGGAGAATCTCAAGAAGCTGTTCGGTTCGCCCGAGGCAAGCGGCGCGACGGTGATCTGGGCGCACTGCGGCGGCATCGGCCGTTTCGTGCAGAAGCCGACCGATCATGCGAACAATCTGCGCACGATTCTCGCGGACCCGAAGATGAGCCACGTGCACATCGACATTTCATGGTCGCGCGTGGCCCGGCAGATCGTCATGAAGACGCAGCCCGACGGCACCGAAGTGCCGGATCACGAGTCCGTGCATGCATGGGCGTCGCTCATCAACGAGTTTCCAGATCGCTTCCTGTTCGGTTCCGATGCATTGAATCCTCAAGTCAAGGACACGTGGGCCGAAACGGGCAACATGTACAAGCCGTTGCTCGAGAAGCTGACGCCCAAAGCGCGCATCGCGGTGAAGACCGGCAATTACGAGCGCGTGATTGTCGGCGCGCGTCCGAAGGTGCGTGCTTTTGAAGAACACGTGCTGACGCCGGAGTTCGTGAAGACGGGCTTGCGTTCGTCGAAGGAGGATGAACGGGTCAACGGTCGTGCAGGTCCACATATCAATCCGGAAGCGCTGCGCAAGGTACGCGACGAAGCGTATGCAAAGGCCGGCGTGGATGTATTCGGACGTCCGAAGGACGCGGCTACGCACTGAGCGTTGCCATCGAAGGCCGGCGCTTGTGCGCCGGTCCCGGCCGTGTGGATCGTGCGATTGTGTTAAGCGGAACGCGCCCTCGAGGCGCGTTTTTTATTGCCCGGAAGGTGGCCTGGATTGCCACGCTGCAACCACGTCTTAGGCGCGGTTCGCAGCGGCACCCGGCTCATGCGAGGCGCGCGCGGCAAGCTCTTGCAGCGCGTTCTCATAGGCCGCTTGCAGTTCGAGAAGCGCCGGCCGGTTGCCGGCGCCGTTCGCGTCGAGGCGGTGCTTCTTGAGCCTGTAACGCAGCGTTACCAGTTCGACCGTCGCGCCGTGCTGCTCCATTCCGAGTACGACGTGCCACGGACGGAGCGCTGCTGTTGCGCCGGCTTGCCTGTTGAGCGCGCCTGCGTGGTGAACCGCGGGCGCTGCTTGCCACGGCACAGCGGGCGGCCATGCCGGAGCCGGCGCAGCGTGCAGGTAGCCGCTATGCGTCTGCACGAAGAACGGCCGCGTCGCGCTTGGATAGAGACCGAAGCGCAAGGTGCGAAAACGTCCGTTGAAATGAAAGCCCACGTGCATCTGCTTGCCGGTAGGGCCATCGCCGAAACCGTAGGTGAAGCCGATCCGCTTGTTCGCGCCGACAACCCGGCTTTCGTAGGACGGCGCCAGCCAGCTCGGCAAGGGTGTGTGCCACGACAGGGGCTGGGTGTACGACGCATAGCCATGAGGCGAGAACGCCGGGCCGCCGGCGGGGTACGTATGCTGCGCGCTCCAGTGATAAGGCGAGTGATAGGGGGAGTGATACGGCGCTGCCACCGACGGAGCCCAATGCTGCGGCTGCGGCTGCGGCGCATAGTAATAGGACGGGTAGGCGGGCGCCAGATGCGGGCCGAGATAGGGCACCGGATACGGATACGCGATACC
>NZ_PNXY01000031.1 GCF_002879865.1 Paraburkholderia rhynchosiae | reverse complement strand
CGAGCTTCTGGTGGAATCCGGACAAGTTCGTCGGTCCGGCGGGGCTGCTGCAGGCCTACCGTTTCATTGCGGACAGCCGCGACGAGGCGACCGGCGAGCGGCTCGATAACCTGGAAGACCCGTACCGTCTGTTCCGCTGCCACACGATCATGAACTGCGTCGACGTCTGCCCGAAGGGGCTGAACCCCACAAAGGCGATTGGCAAGATCAAGGAATTGATGGTTCGCCGCGCTGTGTGACAAGTCAGTAGGCCCGCCTTTGCCTGGAGTCTCGCTCTGAGACTCCAGCGCCATCATTTCGCGTATGGCCGCCGAAGCATCGGCACATACCGTCGTTTCACCTCCGCCGACAATGATCGGCCAAACGATCGGCCAAACAACTCCTCCCGCGATTTTTCAGCCGCTTAATAAATTCGGCCCATGCGCCGACCTTTCCGCAGTCGAATTGGCCGACCTGTTACAAAAAATTACGCCGAGGCCTTTCGTACGACCTAAATTCCATTGTATTCATGCTGCCCGGTTGCACTGACAGCGATAACGAAGTCGTAGCCGACGCGCTGGCGGTCACCAGCGCTCGCGGCCTCGAATGGTTCAAGTGGTAGCGAGTCTGGCGAGTAAAAATGCAGGAACAACAAGCGCCGATGCCGTCGTTATGACCGCACACTACGAGGCGCGATTTTCCCCACGTCCCTTAGCAAATCGCCAGCCTGCTATCGATCCACCAGTCAGAGGCCGCCCATGGAGGAGGAGTCTTCTATGTCCCCCAACAAGCCTCGTGTGCTTCTGATCGGTATCCCACTTGCCATCGCGTTGACGGCCAGCACCACAAGCTGGGCAGCGCCAGTTCTGGTCTCGGGTCCGAGCCCGTTTGCCAGCTGCAACATTGGCGGACCCGGCACCATCTATGTGAACGCGGAGGTCGAACCGTGGCTGGGCGTGAATCCAGCCAATCCTTCGAATCTGATCGGCGTGTGGCAGCAGGACCGCTGGTCGAACGGCGGCGCTCACGGTCTGGTCGCTGCTTCTTCTTTCGATGGCGGTCATACGTGGAGCCAAACGCCTCTGCCTTTCAGCGCATGCGCGAACGGACTCGGGTATGAGCGAGCCTCTGACCCATGGGTGTCGATCGGTCCGGATGGCACCGCATACTCCGTCTCCATTTCCTTCAACCAGTCAAACAACAATAACGCGGTGGGTGCCGCTGTTTCGAAGGACGGCGGCCAAACATGGGGCAATCTGAACGTCATCATCGCGAACAATGAACCGTCGCTGCAGTTCTTCAACGACAAGGAGTCTGTGACGGCCAATCCGATCAAGGCGGGCGTTGCTTATGCGGTATGGGACCGGCTCGAACTGCCGAACGGCAATCCCTACGCGAACCTGCATACGGCCGCGTTCCGGGGCCCGTCCATGTTCTCAAAGACCGTCGACGGCGGCCTCACGTGGAGTTCGCCATCAGTGATCGTGAATGTGCCGTCGCGGCAGCAGACCATCGGCAATCAGATCGTCGTCAATTCGCAGGACGGCACGCTTTACGACTTCTTCAATCTGATCACTCCGCCGTTCTCGAAAGCGGCGGGCAAGGTGGCGTTCATCAAGTCGACCGATGACGGCGCCACGTGGACCAAGCCGCAAATCATCGCCGGTCTGCAGACGGTGTCGGTTACGGACCCCAACACGGGCGAGCCGGTGCGCACGGGCGACATCATCCCCGAGCCCGCGATCGATCCCGCGACGGGGCAGTTGTATGTGGTGTGGCAGGACTCGCGCTTCAACGGCGGGCAGTACGATGAAATCGCGCTGTCGACTTCCACGGACGGTGGCCGGACATGGAGCGCGCCGGTGCGTGTCAATACGCCTTCGGGACGACCGGCGTTCAATCCGAATGTTCGCGTCAATTCGGCGGGGACGGTTGCCGTGACGTACTACGACTTCCGGACGCTCGCCGCTGACAATACGGCGACGCTGCCGACGGACTATTGGCAAACCAAGTCGACGAATGGTGGAAAGAGCTTCGGCGGTGAAGTGCATCTGGCCGGCTCGTTCGACCTCAAGACCGCGCCGAACGCCGAGGGCTTTTTCATCGGCGACTATCAGGGGCTGGATGCGAGGGGCACGGCATTCGTGCCGTTCTTCGTGCAAACGAATTCCGGTAATACGACCGATCGTACGGATGTGTTTGCCGCGCCGTAGTCGGCGGGAATCTGGCTGTACGCCCAACCTGATCGCCCTGAGAACTGCTGGGCGGTCGGGTCGGGCACGCGCTCATCCGTCTTTACAGATAGCTGCAAACGTAGTCGAGCGTTTCGATGACCTCGATGTCGAAGCGGCTCTTGCCGGGCACCGGGAATGACTCGCCCGCGCCATAGGTGTTCCACTCGTCGCTGCCTTCCAGACGGATACGGCATTGGCCCGCCTGCACTTCCATGAGTTCCGGCGCGTCGGTGCCGAAGTTGAGCGTGCCGGGCAAAATCACGCCCAGCGTTTTGCGCGTGCCGTCGGCGAAGAGCACAGTGTGCGAGACACACTTGCCGTCGAAATAGACATTGGCCCGTTTGATAACGGAAACCTGATCGAATTGCGTTGCGGCCGTCATGGCGGTCTTCCTATGGGTCATCTTGAATGGATGGGTTGGCACCGCGTAGCGGCGGCGTAGCGGCAGCACACGGTGCGCGATCTGCGCCGACCGTCTGCACGGGACTCCGGTCGGGCGCCAGCCCGCCATGATACAGGCGCTCGGCGTCGGGCAATGTCTGCATGCTATGCCGCCGACGATCCGTCGACCTGACACCAGCGGCCCGAATCCGGGCATACGATGGCGCGTTCGCCATTCACCAGGACCTCCTCTGTATGCGCTTGCAAGGAGGTCGAAGGGTCTATGTCAAAGACAACCTTGAGTGCGCGCGCGACATCGGCATGTTCGATGGGAAGCTCCCAGGTCAGGAAGATCTGGACATCATCCCGATCCAGCGCGAAGTCGGCCGTATTGAAGCCGCTGCTGTGGCGCTGAATTACGCCGTGAGGCTGGCCGGTATCGAATATCAGAGCCGTTCCCCGCGTCAGCGGAATGCGATGGCCGGTAGAGGGGAAATGCACATCGAGCCCTCTGTCCTCGCTCAGGAACAGATTGCAAAAGGCCGCGCCGCCATACTGCGCAGCGTCATGGTGATACCTTGCGCCGCGGCAGGCCATGAGGGCGACGTCGCTGGACGCAAGCACGTCAGCGAGGCCGAGCGAGCGCGTCCAGTCCGACATTGCCTGCACGCAGCGCGTGTAGTCCGGCCAGCGCGCCCGCGCTCGCGCCAAAGGCATGACTTCCACGTCGCCGGGCTCCAGAACCATGCGCGACGATGTCTCCCTTTGCCAGTCCGCAAGCAGACGCGCAGAGGGTACAGGCACGTCGACGGTGCCGGACAGCACGATGTTGCTCACGCATCGACTGCGGATGGCGTCGCCATTCGAGAAGTAGGAAGTCAGCATGTGGGGCATTCTAACTATGCCGGGCGATCGACGCGGGCTGCGGCTAAAGCCAGCGCCAGATTCCTGCGGCCCAACCGGCGAGCGGAATATGGGCCCATGTCGCGACGAGCCAGACAACGACGCCGCCAAGAAGCGCGTGCAAGCCGAATCCGCCCATCCGCGCCCGGCCCGCGATGATTGCCGCAAACGGCAGATAGCTCGTCTTCGACTCCCATGCGGGCCAGAGTTCGGGCTCGAGCCGCTCCTTTTTCCGGTCCTGCAACGCGGCACCGACGAGCGCGAGCACGACGATCGCCGCCGCGACTACGATGTTCCTGGCCACCGGGAACACCGCGATGTGACATAGCCCCCACAGCGCGAACGACCACATCATCGGATGGCGTGTCACCGCAAACACCCCGCGCGCCTCTTGCGGGAACGAGCCAGGCCGGCCGGCGGTGGGAAGCGCCGGGTTGCGGATCAGCGAGCCCATCAGGAGGATCGACGCGATCAGCATGATCACGGTCGCAAGCGCCCAGAGCCCGCCTCCTACCGGCCACAACGGTGCGGTCAGGGGCGCCTTTCGGTAAGCCACGATCAGCCAGCCGAGCGTCAGAAACGCGACCAGCGAATAGACGCCCTGAAAGCCCGCTTCGCCGATTGCGCGAACCAGACGCCCGCGCAGCGGATGAGACAAGACAAAGTGACTGCCCACAAAGGCGACTGCCGCCGCCGCAACTACGTTGGTGCTTTCCATTGGATTGGCTCCCTGAGTCATCGCGTCGGCTGACCGCGTTGCCCTCATCTGCGAAGACGCGTGGCCGGCAATTGGAACTTTGTCTGATCGGCTGCTGACAGCAATACCGGATTATCAAGCAAAGCGACGAAACCCAGGATGCCCCAATGATTTGCATTACTGCTGGGCGTGCTTCGCTGCGTCTTCGATCACCGCGGCCACTTCCTTCGGACGGGATTCGTAGACCGAGTGAGTTGCACCCGCCAGTACGGTGGTATGGCTATGCGCGCGCTGGTAATAGAAGCGCTCGAGATCCGGATTGATGATTTTGTCGTCAGCCGCCACGATGCCCCAACTCGGCTTGGTGGTCCAGGCAGCGACCGTCATCGGCGCGGAGAAAACCTTCGCCGCCGTCAGGACTCCGTTCATAACATGACTACGCATGGTTGCGCAGCGCGCCCGTCTACAAAGCCGCCTGTTTGCGATTTTTATCTTTAAGCATCGATCCGGTTTATATCGCATTACTAACTGAATGACGATCCAGGCGGGCGGCTGGACGCGGGCTCCGTTCAACTTTCCTGTCGGGCCGGCCCAGGCTCAATGCTTCTGATTCTGTCTACATGCGGGCAAACACCCGGCCTCGATGTTTATTCCAGGTTTTCTGAAATCGATCGAAACGTGTTGCTCGCATCGCATGCAAATCATTCAGCATAAAAATAAAGTGACTCAGTAGAACTACCGATGCTGTAGTCGAACTACATTCCTACAGTGGCTCTGGCGAAGAATCGCTACGGTCAATCAGACTGGTCTGATTCTTCTCAGGCGGGCACGTATCCTTGCAGTCACCCTGCATCGCCCGCTTCGCGTCCCCACGGTGAACACACCGAGGGCGCTCCTCCTCGCATCGCCCACAAAACCAGAATTTTGGAGAGGCAACATGCAGACAAAGCTATGGCCGGTCGTCGCATTCGCGGCGGCCGTGTGCGTTTCTGCCCATGCAGGCGCTCCCGCTTCCCCGTTTGATTTCGCGCTTGATTTCCCGCCCACTTCCGCTGTCATGAACGCGTTCGGATCGGTAGCTGCGCATCGGCGCGCCGAGTCGCTCGTCGGCAAAATGACGCTGGACGAAAAGCTGCAGTTCATTCATTCCGAATATGCAATGTCCAGCGTGCCCGGCGGAGGCGCCGGCTATATTCAAGGTGTGCCGCGTCTTGGCATTCCCGACCTGAACATGGTCGACTCCGCTACGGGCTCCGGCAGCACATCGCAGGCAAGCACGACCTTTCCGGCAACCATAGCGCTCGCGGCAACATGGGATCGGCGCCTCTCGTCCGACTTCGGCAAACAGGTGGCAATACAACTGCGCGCCCAAGGATTCGGAATGGGATTGGGCGGCGGCACTAACCTCGCGCGCGAGCCGCGCGGCGGCCGGCTGTTCGAATATCTTGGCGAGGACCCGGTGCTCGCCGGCGAAATGCTCGCCGAGCGCACGGACGGCACGCAACGTCAGAAGGTCATTGCGACAATCAAGCACTACGCCGGCAACGAGCAGGAACATAACCGGATGGGCGGCAACAGTCAGATCGACGAGCGCACATTGCGCGAACTCTATCTATTGCCGTTCGAGATTGCGGCAAAGCGCGCACAGCCGGGCAGCGTGATGTGCAGCTACAACCGGCTGAACGGCGACTATGCGTGCGAGAACGCGCATCTGCTCAACGATGTGCTCAAAAACGAATGGCGCTTCGAGGGGCAGGTGCAGTCCGATTGGGGCGCGACGCACAGCACCGCGAAAGCGATCAACGCCGGCCTCGACGAGGAAGAGGATGTCGGCTCGACCGTCTATCTGACACCGGACGCGGTCCGCCAGGCGATTGCGAGCGGCTCGGTGTCGACCGCCCGCCTCGATGACATGGTGCGGCGCAAGCTCTACGTGATGATCCGAACAGGCGTGATGGACGACCCTCCGAAGGGCGGCGGCGCCATCGACTTTGCGAGTGCCAATGCGTTCGCGCAGGCAGTCGCCGAACAGTCGATTGTTCTACTGAAGAACGACAACAATCAGTTGCCGCTCTCCGCCGGCTCGCTCTCACGGATTGCGGTGATTGGCGGACATGCGGACGCGGCCGTCCTCACCGGTGGCGGATCGGGCAATACGCGCGATCCGGTCACGGGCTCATTCGCAGGTTGCGGCGGCTTGACGTTTGCTACGTCGAGCGGCTGCAGTTGGTGGTCCAATCCGTGGCTGAAGCTAAGCACGCCCATTGTTGCGGCGATCCAGGCGCTCGCGCCGTCGGCACAGGTCAGCTTCGCCGGCAACAGCGATCAGCAGACGCCATTTCGCACCTACACGCAGCAGGAGATCGATCAGGCGGTGGCGCTCGCGAGCCGCTCGGATGTCGCTGTAGTCTTCGTCGCGCAGCCGGCGGGCGAAGACTTCGGCGATCTGCAAAGCCTGAGCCTCGCCAATCCGTCGAACCAGGACGCGCTCGTCGATGCGGTGGCGCGCGCCAATCCCCGCACGGTCGTCGTCGTCGAAAGCGGCAATCCCGTGTTGATGCCGTGGAAGGATCGCGTGGCAGCCATCGTGGAAGCCTGGTATCCGGGCGAAGGCGGCGGCAAGGCGATCGCGAACGTCCTGTTCGGCAAAGTCAATCCGTCGGGCAAACTGCCCGTGACCTTCCCCGTGCGCGATCAGGACTCTCCGACGTGGGGGCAAAGCGGCGCGTTCGAACCGGACCCTGTGTACGCGGAGAAGTTGAACATGGGCTACCGGTGGTACGACGCGAGAAACATCACGCCGATGTTCGAGTTCGGGTACGGGTTGTCGTACACGCATTTCACGTACTCCGGGCTTTCGGTCGTGCATCGTCCCGATGGCGCACTCGACGTGTCATTCACTGTGCGCAACGACGGCCGCATGGCAGGCGCGGAGGTGCCGCAGGTCTATCTGGGCGTGCCGTACCGGGATGAACCGCCGCGGCGTCTGGTCGGTTGGGAAAAAGTCGGCGTGAACCCCGGCGAATCGCGCCGCGTGCGAATTACGGTCACGCCGCGCATGCAAAGTGTATGGGACACCTCGCGTAATGGCTGGCGCTACGTCCCTGGTGGAACTGTGTATGTGGGGGCGTCGTCGCGTGATATCCGGTTGCAGGGGAGTTAGCGACATACTTTCGATACGTCGCGAGGGGCGAGTGTTCCCGCCCTTCGCGAACATCGATTGGCGCCCCCGACTCGACAAGCGCAGACAGCGGCACTGAAGATGCCTATCGGAGCACAACTATGACCACATCGAACGATGTGGTTGGGCTATCCTGCTCCTCTACCAGAACCTGGATAGCGCCGCACGCCATGGCTCTCTCTCCGTTGCCTCCACTCGCATGCCTGCAGGCATTCGAAGCTAGCGCCCGTTACCTGAGCTTTACGCGCGCGGGACAGGAATTGCACCTGTCCACGAGCGCCGTGAGCCGCCAGATATCTCAACTGGAAGAATTCCTCGGGCGCCGGCTGTTCGTACGCGAACACAACACGCTGAGGCTTACGCCCGCAGGGGAAACCTATGCAGTGGATGTACGACGCATGCTGGAGCTTTGCACAAGCGCCACGTCGAGTTTGATGGCTCGCGTCGTCAGGTCTCGCCTCACGGTGTCCTGCACAGCCGGACTCTCCGCATTCTGGCTCGCGCCGAGAATCGGCTCGTTTATCGATGCGAATCCCGATGTCGATCTCCGCATCATCGTTCGGGACCACTTTGGAGCCATCTCGCCCGCCGAGTACGACGTGGGCATCTTCTATCTGCGCAATTCTAAGGTTCCCGGAACGCACACACAGAAGCTTTTCGACGAAGAGGTGTTTCCCGTCTGTTCACCGGCATATCTCGATGGCCGCAAACTGAAGCCCGTGGAACTGCTGTCCTGCACATTACTTGTGCTCGAGGACGCGGAGCGCAGCTGGATGTCCTGGCATACCTGGTTCGAACAGGCAGGTCTCGAAAGGCCAGTGCTCAATCAGATCATCATCGTCAACAGCTACCCGCTCATCGTGCAACTCGCGACGCATGGCAAAGGCGTCGCGCTCGGTTGGAACCGCGTTATCGACCCACTCCTCGAGCACGGCGCGCTCGTCAGGGCATCGGACTCTTGCGCCACGATGGGCGGCTCATACTTTGTCACCTGGCCATCGGAACGCGCGGAAACATCGGCTGCCCGCCGGTTCCGCGAGTGGGTCATCACTCAGACACTCGCTTCCTGACCTCCCGGTTGCCTGGCTCTGGATGCAATTGCGTTTTTTGCAAGCGCGTTTGCGAATTTAGCGTTATGCCGCCGTCACGCCAAAAATTACATTGAATGCGTGACGACTCGCGAACGCTCACCGCTAACCGACAATTCAGAGAGGCCAATATGGCAACGAGTGCATCAAACGGCATGCTGGTGGGCGAGCCACCCATAGGGACGGTGACGCGCCGGAAGGCGATTCTCGCCACTGTCATCGGCAGCGGTCTGGAGTGGTTCGACTTTTCCGGCTACGCGTTCTTCGCGGCAACCATCGGCAAGTTATTTTTCCCCGCCGGTAGCGAGACAACGTCGCTGCTGCTATCGCTGGCCACTTTCGGCGTTGGCTTCGTGATGCGACCGCTCGGCGGCATCGCATTCGGCATCTACGGCGACAAGGTGGGCCGCAAGCGGGCGCTATCGCTCGCCATGCTCATCATGGCGCTTGGCTCGGGCATTATCGCTTTCGCCCCTACGTACGAATCGATAGGCATCGCCGCACCGTGTCTGATCGTTATCGCGCGAATGCTGCAGGGCCTGTCCGCAGGCGGTGAAATGGGCGGTGCTACCGCGTTCCTGACCGAGCATGCTCCGGCTGACCGTCGTGCTTTCTATTCGAGCTGGATCCAGACCAGTGTCGGTTTCGCGGTGGTCATCGGCAGCCTTACCGGTACGCTCATCACGTCGAGCATGTCGGCTGATTCGCTTACAGCGTGGGGATGGCGTATTCCGTTTTTTATCGGCATGCTGGTGGCCCCGGTTGGGTACTACATCCGGCTGAAAGTCGAGGAAACGCCTGAGTTCGTGTCGGAGAAGCGCCACGCGAGCACGCCGCTGCGCGACGTCATTCGCGAGTATCCGCGCCAGGTCATCTCCAGCCTGCTGATGGTTGTACTCTGGACCGTCTGCACGTACGTCATCCTGTTCTACATTCCGACTTACGTCGTGAAGTATTTGCACATGACCCAGCGCGAAGGCTTCACTTCGGGCGTCGTCAGCGGTGTGGTGCTGATGGTCATGGCACCTGTGTTCGGGGCACTGTCGGACAAGGTCGGCAAGCGACGCGTCCTGTCTGTTGCCGCGCTCGTCATTCTGTTTGCCAGCTATCCGCTCTTTTCTCACCTGAATAAATCGCCCGACCTTGCGACACTCCTGACCTTCCAGGTGATTTTCGGGGTGCTGATTGCCGCATACACCGGCCCGATCCTGGCTCTCTTTACGGAACTGTTCCCGAGCCGCATCCGGACGACGGGATTGTCGCTCGCCTACAACGGCGCAGTGACCATCTTCGGTGGTTTTGCCTCTTTCATCATCACGTGGCTCACTCAACGCACCGGTGACGCCCAGTCTGCGGCTTATTACATCGTGTTCGCCGCAACGGTCAGCCTGCTCGGCATGTTGTTGACGACGCCGCGCCAGTCTTGAGGAAATTCACATGAGCAAGTTGGTAATCGAAGGGGTCAACGTTTTCGACCCTGCAGCAAAGAGACGTCAGACGAACATCAATGTCTGCATCGCGGACGGAAAGATCGCGGCACTGGGAGAAATACCGGCGTCGTTTGTCGATGCCCGCAGGATGAGCCTTCCTGGGCGTACGGTCCTGCCGGGTTTCATCGACCTGCATGTCCACGTGGTCGCGTCGAATGCGAATCTGGGCGCCAATGCAGCGATGCCGAACTTCCTGGCTGCGCTCAAAACGTTGCCCATCCTGCGTGGCATGCTGAACCGCGGGTTCACTACGGTTCGCGATGCAGGTGGCGCTGACTTTGGAATGTGCGAGGCGGTCAATAGTGGCGTGCTTTGGGGCCCGCGCATTCTCTCCTCGGGCAAGGCGTTGTCGCAGACCGGTGGGCACGGCGACTTCCGCCAGCGCAATGACAAGCTCGACGACGCCTGCGGGTGTCTGGGCCGTCAGGGAGCCATTGCGCGAGTCGTCGACGGTGTCGAGGCAATGCGCCTCGCCGTACGCGAAGAACTGCTTAAAGGGGCCTCGCAAATCAAGGTCATGGCCTCGGGCGGCGTGGCTTCGCCCAACGACCCCATCACCAACACGCAGTATTCGGAAGATGAAATCCGTGCCGCGGTTCAGGAAGCGGAGGCCGCCGGAACTTACGTGATGGCGCACGCCTACACCGCTCATGCTATCCGGCGCGCGGTCAGGTGCGGGGTGAAATGTATCGAGCACGGCAACCTCATCGACGAAGAGACTGCCCGCCTGCTAGCAGAACGCGGCGTAGCGGTGGTGCCCACACTCGCTACTCTCGACCGTCTCATTGAACAAGGTCCCGCGCTTGGCTTCCCCGCTGAGTCGCTAGCAAAGATCGAGGGGGCACGCTCCGTCGGCCGACAGGCACTTGCACTGATGGCGCGCGAAGGCGTCAAGGTCGGATTCGGCTCGGACATGCTGGGCGAACTGCACGCCTTCCAGTCCGATGAGTTCGCGGTCCGGGCAGCGATCGTCGGCAACGTCGAGGCGATTCGCTCGGCGACCTGCGTGGCGGCGGAAATCACAGGGGAAGCAGGCGTGCGGGGATCGATAGCTGTCGGAGCCGTGGCTGACCTCATCGTGGTCGACGGCGACCCGGTTGAGGACATTGCGCTTCTGCTGGGACAAGGTGAACATATTCCCGTGGTCATCAAGGCAGGCGTGTGCATGAAGGAAGCAGGCCGACTGCTCGAACCTGTCGCGGAGTGAATCGTTCGCTGCATCGCCGTTGCCGTTCACGCATGGCGAGCAGAAGCAGCAAGTCAACGAACTTAGCCACCCGCTTCGCCACCCATTTCGCTCAAGCAACACTGAAGCAAAACATGAAAATCACACGCACCATCTCGACTGTTGAAGTTCATACCGGCGGTGAGGCATTTCGCATCGTTACGAGCGGTCTGCCGCGCATTCCTGGCGACACCATTGTCAAGCGACGTGCATGGCTGAAGGAAAATGCCGACGAAATCCGCAAAGCCCTGATGTTCGAGCCTCGTGGCCATGCGGATATGTACGGTGGTTACCTGACAGAACCGGTTAGTCAGAACGCGGATTTCGGCATCATCTTCCTGCACAACGAGGGTTACAGCGATCACTGCGGGCATGGTGTCATCGCGCTGTCGACTGCAGCGGTCGAATTGGGCTGGGTGCAGCGCCAGATACCGGAGACACGCGTCGGCATCGATGCGCCGTGTGGCTTCATCGAAGCATTCGTGCAGTGGGACGGTGAACACGCGGGAAATGTGCGCTTCCTGAATGTTGCGTCCTTCATCTGGAAAAAGGACGTCACGGTTCAGACGCCGTCATTCGGCCCGGTCACCGGCGACATTGCCTTCGGCGGTGCGTTTTACTTCTACACGGACGGCCAGCCACACGGTCTCGAAGTGCGCGAGTCCTCGGTGGAAAAGCTCATCCGTTTCGGTGCGGAGGTTAAGGCCGCCGCCAACGAGGCATTTCCAGTGGAACACCCGGATATCCCTGAAATCAACCACATTTACGGGACCATCATTGCGGGCGCTCCCCGTCACGCGGGCTCCACGCAAGCCAACTGTTGCGTCTTCGCAGACCGCGAGGTGGACCGGTCGCCCACAGGCTCGGGAACAGGTGGCCGTGTTGCGCAACTCTATTTGCGCGGTGAGCTAGGGAAAGACGACACGCTGGTGAACGAGTCCGTTATCGGTACTGTATTCAAAGGACGTGTTCTTAGCGAAACGACCGTGGGTGGCTTTAAGGCCGTCATTCCGGAAGTCCAAGGCAACGCTTTCGTATGCGGCTTTGCCAACTGGATCGTGGACTCACGCGATCCGCTAGCCTACGGGTTTCTCGTTCGATGAACCGGTTGCAGTAGAGACTCCGGCACACGCTCAGCCGTCGGTTCTTTTCCCAAAGCGGCCGTCAATTCATCATACTGTCCGCCGCTCCATGGCCGGCGCCGCCGCTTACGCCTTGAGCGTCGCAATCTGTCGCGCGGGGCTTCGCAGCCGCTCGCACAATTTGTGCGCCTCCAACACTTCGACACGGGCACCGAGACCCAGCAACTGTCCGGCTGCCTGCTAGATTTTCCGTTCGGGGCGGAATCTGCGTCACCCTCCCTGGTTTCTTGCTCATAGCGGACGTCCACTGGTTCGTCCTCAGATGCGTGAGAGCCGAGCAAGAAAGATTCCATGTGGCGATGGATAAGCCGCAAGGCTCGGGATCGGGACTTTTGCTTCCAGTGCTTCGCCAAAAACGTTTCGTCGATGAACACCGTCGGATTCGAGCGCGACCGGCGTCGCGGGTGGGCGAAACGCCGGTGATCACCCTGCCCCGCCGGCTCTTATCGTTCAACATGATTGCGGCAGCGACCTTCAGTCCTTGTCCAGAGACGTTGTTTCGCAGATCGTCTCGTATGGCCGACAATGCGCTCTATGATTTAGCCTCATCCGCAGTGAATATCGAACTGATAAGCCGGAATTTTTATGAGCTATACGCTGTTTTATTCGCCGGGCGCTGCCAGCATGGCGGTCCATTGGATGCTGATCGAACTCGGAGTCGACTTCGAGACACAGCTTGTGGATATCGACAGCGGTGCTCAACGGACGCCCGCATATCTGCAGATGAACCCTACAGGAACGGTTCCGACTCTGATTGTCGACGGCGTTCCTCGTCACGAGTCAGCCGCATTGCTGATGTTGTTGGCAGAGCGGCATCCGGCTGCAGGCCTCGCACCTTCACCGGCTTCCCGCGATCGTGCGGAGTGGCTGGAACTGATGATTTATCTCGCCAATACGCTGCTACCCGCCATGCGTGACTGGTTCTACGCAGGCATTGACGGCGATGCAATTCATGCCGACGCGGTCAAAGCACTCGCGCAGCGACGAATCGAAAGTGCGTGGGACCGATTGAACAGCCATCTTGCCGACGGCCGTGCTTACCTCGTGCACGGGAAACTCAGCACGGTCGATCTGCTTGCGGTAACGCTGATGCGCTGGTCTCGCAACATGCGCCGTCCGGCAACCACGTGGCAGCACCTTTCAGGCTACATTGAACGACTGCGCGCGTTGCCGTCATTTATCGACGTCAACCAAAGAGAAGGGCTCACTGACTGGTCTAATTCAACCGGACGACCGGAGCAATGAGCCTATCGGCAACGCTTGACCGGGGGCGAAGCTGATGACGGAAATACTGACTGCGATGGGCCACGCCGAGAATCCATTTGCCGAACCGGCCCATCGGGCAAACACGCGCAAATAAGCCCCCACCACCGGAATAAACCCGCTCGCCTTCTCGTTCATTGACCGTTGTCACCTTTGGACGGAACAAGGAGTGCGGCCATGAAGTCTCTACTCATAGCGTTCACCGTCGTAGCCTGCGGCGCGGCTATCGCGACACTCGTGTCATGCGGCGGCGGTTCCAGTTCGAACAATTCTGGTCCACCTGTGCAGTCGTCGTTCACCGCAACGGCGCTCGTCTCGGATGGCGCCGTGTCAGCGTCCCACACGGACCCGAATCTGAAGAACGCCTGGGGCGTCGCCTTCAATCCAAAAGGTTTCGTCTGGGTAGCCGACAACGGCACGAATCTCGCGACACTCTATGACGGCAACGGCGTGCCGCAATCGCTGGTCGTCACCATACCCGACGGCAAGAACGGACCAGCGGCGCCAACCGGCATCGTATTCAACGGCACGCAAAGCTTCAACGTGACGGAAAACGGCAAGTCTGGCCTCGCCGCATTCATCTTCACGGGCGAAGGCGGCACTATCACTGCGTGGGCGCCTGCCGTTGGGCCGACCAATGCGTTCGTCATGTACGACGACGGCACGGGAGGCGCCGTCTACAAGGGCCTTGCGCTCGCGGCGAACAACGGCAAAAACTTCCTCTACGCCACCGATTTCCATAACAACCAAGTCGACGTCTTCGACACCAGCTTCGCCAAGGTCACAATGCCCGGCGGCTTTACGGACCCGGCCATTCCTGCCGGCTTTGCGCCCTTCGGCATCCAGTTGATCGGGTCGAATCTGTTCGTCACCTATGCGGAGCAGGATTCCGCAAAACATGACGACGTAGCCGGAGCGGGACTCGGTATGGTCGACGTATTCGACACGGCGGGCAATCTCAAGCAGCACTTTGCGACGGGCGGTGCGCTGAATGCGCCATGGGGCATTGCGCAAGCGCCGGCCAATTTTGGCTCATTGAGCGGCGCGATCCTGATCGGCAATTTCGGCGACGGCACGATCAACGCATTCAACGCGTCGAGCGGTCATTCGATGGGTTCTATCAATGGGTCGAACGGCAAGGCGATCGTCGAACAGGGCTTGTGGGGCATCGCGTTCGGCAACGGGCTCAATAACCAGCCTGCCACCACGCTGTTCTTCGCCGCAGGGCCCAATGACGAAGCGGATGGTGTCTATGGAAGAATCGATCTGAATCCGGCACCCAGTTCGGGCTCGACCACGGGTTCGACCGCCGGAACGAGCACTGGCACGAGTTCAAGCGGCGGTTCGAGCATTGGCATGTAGGTTCCAGACATCGACCGGCATGTCGGACCACGCCATGATCCACGCCGCCATGACGGTCCAGTCTTTCAATTCGTCTGATGAAAGAACAGACGGTGCGCGTGGCTTTGCCGTAAAGAGGCATCTGGACGCGATAGGACTACACTCCCAATGTGGAACACAACCGGGAGCGGCGCCATGATCAACTCTGACCCCACACGCACTTTTCGCGGCCTTCCCTTGACGTCGGAGCAGGACGCGGAAGTCAGACATTACATAAAGAACCAGAAGCGGCGTGGCGCGCCGTGGGACACCCCAGAACTGGCCGCCATGCTACGAGACATGCTGGCTCCCCCTGCCGATGACGACGGAGAACCGGGCACCGCTGTCGACGAAGCGATAGCGGCTTCCGAGCGCGCAGCGGCCTCCATCGACGAGGCCATGGAACCGATCGAGGCGAGCGAAGAGCGGCACGCTGCCATGGAATCAGAGGCTATGAGAGGAGTTCGGCGTTGAGCGCCATGGGCCGAGGCACGCCATTTGAATAGCGCTGAACTTGCATGACCGGGTTTGCACGTAGCGGATCGTCGAACGTCACCGGTCGGCGGCTACTATGAATGACGTTGTGCGCCGGGTGTCGTGATGACCGGTGGGCGGTGCGTCGCATCGACACTCGCCATTTGCAACGACGCTTTCATTCGTGCGGTCCCATGACGCTTTCCGGCACGTCCAAGGCGAGCGTCACCGCGGAACTGCGTTGACGTGCCACCAATTCCTACGAACCGCACCGGCTGCGCAACACCGGCATCGCGTTACGCCCATCAGCAAGTGTAATATCTTGTTGGCGGGGTCGCCCTGCACGCGAAAATTTGGGTACATCATCAATTGCGGTCAATCAACCTCGATGGGGCCCTTGGGGAACAGCATGAGGGGCTTGCTTCTGGCATTGCAATGCGCATGTATGCTGTCGGTTGCCACGGCGCAGGGTATGCCGACTGCCCCCGTGCCCGCAGCCTCCGCCGCCAGGGACTACCTGGCCGAAGCGAAGCGCGTCGTCGATGCCGCAGCGCAACCGGCTGCGCCCTGGAACGGGCCGCGCAACGGGCCGCGCGCCCAACCTGGAAAACGCGTCGCTATCGTCGCGGAAGATCTGCGCAACGGAGGCATCGTCGGAGTGGTCGACGGTGTCCTGGAGGCGGCGAAGGTCATCGGCTGGAACGTAAAGATATTCGACTCAGGCGGCACGCCGGACTTGCGGCTAAAAATGCTTGCGAATGCGCTGGCAAGTCGTCCAGACGGGCTGGTCATCGTCGGTGGCGACGCACGCGCCCTGCTGCCCGGGTTGCGGCCTTTTGCCGAGCGAGGCATTCCGATTGTCGGCTGGCATGTCGCGGCCCAGGCCGGACCGGTACCCGGCACGCCCGTGGCGATGAACGTGGCGACGGATCCGTTCGAGGTCGCGCGCGTGACCGCGCTGGCGGCCATCGTGCAGTCCGGCGGGCATGCGGGAGTCGTCATTTTCAGCGACTCCAATTTCCGGATTGCGCAAGGCAAGGCGGATGAAATGGCTGCCGTCGTGCGCGCGTGCAGCGGCTGCACCTTGCTTGACATGCGCGACGTGGCGATCTCGCGCAGCCAGGAACTGATACCGGATGCAACCCGCGCCTTGCTCACGCGGTATGGCAAGCGCTGGACGTATGCGCTGGCCGTCAACGACATCTACTTCGACTACGCCGCCCCGGTGCTCACTCAAGCCGGAATGCCGAGCACCGCCATGGCCATGCTGTCGGCGGGCGACGGCAGTGAGTCCGCCTTTCTGCGTATCCGCACGGGCACGTTCCAGACAGGCACCGTCGCGGAGCCCCTGAATCTGCACGGCTGGCAACTGGTCGACGAGATGAACCGGCTCTTCGCCGGCGGAGGCGTCACGGGTTACGTGTTTCCAGTGCATCTCGTGACGGCGGACAACATCGCCACGGACGGCGGCGATCGTCTGCTCTACGACCCGGCCAACGGCTATCGCGACATCTACCGCCGCATCTGGCAGCGACAGTGAAACTTCGACTCCCGCGCTCGCTCACCGCACAGTTCACGCTCGTGGTTTCTTGCCTCGCGGCGCTCGTGGTCGCGGTCGGTGCCACGACCATTTACTCGTTGGCTGATTCCGCCCACGCGATCAGCCAGTTGGCCGAAGAGCGGCTGGCGCGCCAGGAAGACGCACAGGGCCTCGCGCAGCGCACTCTGATGATCGAACGCCTGGCGTTGCAGTTGTCCAGTGACGACACGGTGGACGCTGTGCGCGAGACGCATCGGCATGTCATCGAACAGCTGGCATCTTTCGACCGCCTGGTGGACCGCCTCGCCTCCGCGACCACGAGCGACAACGTCGGTATCGACGCGCTGGCGCTGCACCGGTCGAGCCAGCGCTTCCGCAACACGGTCAACATCGAGGCTCAGGTGCGCGAGAGCGCGCTGGCCGCCGGGGTCGCGCCGGCGGCCGCGGCGCGACCTGGCGTGTCATTGGCTAGTCTCGACGGCGATCTGCGCCGCCAGGCCGACGCCCTGACCGCCGCGGCGCGCCAGCAGTCGGAGCATTTCACGCGCGACTACCGCAAAGCGGCCCAGGATCTGGCCGATGACATGAACCGCACGCGCAGGTGGGTGGGCGGCGAAGTTGCGGTGAGCCTGCTGCTTGCCTGGCTGATTGCCCGCGCATTCCTCGGTCGCCACGTGGTGGCACGGCTGCGCCGGGTCAGCCACTTCCTGCGGCACGGCGATGCCGACAGCGTGCAAGCCGGCGTCCCCGTTCACGGTGGCGACGAGATTGCCGATATGGCGCGCGCAGTCGAGCAGTTCCTCGAAGACCGGCGCCAGCGCAGGCAAGCCGAGAACGCGCTGATGCAACTCAACGCTGAACTCGAGGCACGCGTCGCCCAGCGCACGGCCGAACTCAGCACGGCGCTTGCGGGCCAGACGGCTGAGATTGTCGAACGACAGCACGCCGAAGAGGCGGCGCGAGCGAGCGAGCACTTCCTGGACAGCATTATCGAGAACATCCCCGACACGATCTTCGTCAAGGATGCGGCGACGCTGCGCTTCGTGCGATTTAACAAGGCGGGAGAGCAACTGCTCGGCTACCGGCGCGAGGAACTCATCGGAAAGTCCGCCCATGACCTGTTTCCAGCGCAGGAGGCCGACTTCTTCGTGCTGAAGGATCGTGACGTGCTGGAGTCGCAGCAGCTGGTCGACGTGCCGGCTGAGTCGGTTCACACGCGTTACGGGCCGCGCCTCGTGCACACGATGAAGATACCGATTCTCGACGTGCGCGGCGAGCCGCAATTCTTGCTCGGCATCTCCCGGGACATCACGGAGCAGAGGCGTGCGGAAGAGGAACTGCGGCGCTATCGCGAGCACCTCGAAGACATGATCCGCGAGCGAACCGCTGAACTGGCCGTCGCCAAGGAATACGCCGACGCGGCCAACCAGGCCAAGAGCGACTTTCTTGCCCACATGAGCCACGAACTGCGCACGCCGTTGAACGGGATTCTGGGCTATGCGCAGATCCTTAAGCGCGATAAGAGCCTCGATCAACGCCAGGCCGACGGGATAACGGTGATCCAGCGCAGCGGCGAACACCTGCTTGCGATCATCAAAGACATTCTGGATATGGCCAAAATCGAGGCCGGCCGGGCGGAGCTCAACCTGTCGGACATTCCGCTTGACCGGTTCATCTATTTCATCGCCGAGACGATTCAGGTGAAGGCAGCGGAAAAGGGCTTGGCGTTCGCTTGCGAGATGGCAGCAGATCTCCCCACGGGCGTGCGGGTGGATGAAAAACGGCTGCGCCAGGTGCTGCTCAATCTGCTCTCCAACGCAATCAAATTTACCGACGAAGGGAGTGTGAGCCTGCACGTCGGTTGGCTGCCGCCCACGCGGCTGCGTTTTGAGGTACAGGATACCGGCATCGGCATAGACGAAGCGCGTCTTGAGGCGATCTTCCGGCCTTTCGAGCAGGTGAGCGATGCCCAGCACCGGGTCGGCGGCACGGGGTTGGGCCTCGCCATTAGCCGGCAGTTCGTGCGCCTGATGGGTGGCGAGATACACGTCGAGAGCCGCCGCGGTGCGGGAAGCGCTTTCTCATTCGAGCTGAATGTACCCGTCGTGACGCCTCAGGCAGTTGTCGTCCCGACAGAGCGGACAGTGATCGGCTACAAGGGGCCGCGCAAGACCGTCCTCGTTGTGGATGACGTCGCGGCAAACCGTGCCGTGGCGGTCGACATGCTCGGCCAGCTCGGATTCGACATGGTGGAGGCCAGCAACGGACTGGAAGCCCTGGAGAAAGCCAAAGCGCTGCGGCCAGCGCTCGTCCTGATGGATGTCGTCATGCCCGGGATGGACGGGCTCGAAGCGACGCGACGCCTGCGCGAAATGCCGGAGTTCAGGGATCTGCCGATCGTTGCGGTCTCCGCTGGCGCGTCGGGGAGCGATGCAGCGAGAAGCCTGGCGGCCGGTGCAAACGCCTTTCTGTCAAAACCGGTTGATTTCAGTGGGCTGTTGTCACAGATCTCGGCTCTCCTGAATATCGAGTGGAGCGACGAAGTTCCACAGACGCAAGCCACCGGAGCGGACGGAACGGCTGTCCACGCCGCCGATGCGTCCACGGGCATCGTGATCGTGCCGCCGCCGGGGGAAATCGAAGCGCTGCACCACCTGGCGCGACTAGGCGACATGCGCGCCATCGCGCAACACGCCACGCACCTGATTGAGCTCGACGAGCGGTATCGCCCTTTCGCCGACCACCTGTGCCAGCTAGCGAAGGATTACCGGTCCAAGGCAATCCTCCGCTTTGTCGAGCGATATCTGGAAAGGAAGTGAGTTCCATGATTGGGACCGCACAATCCGCGCCCTGAGGAATGACGCAGTGCGGCCGTTGGACATCCACCTTGGCGGACCGCGCTGCCCGCGCTGGCCAGGCAGCCAGTTCAGCACCTCAGGGAGATGACCTCATGGGCGCGCCAATCCGCTGATGAATGGCCTCGCAATGGCGCACGAGCGCTGGGCGCGAGAGCACGTACTGCTTCAACGGCGTGTCGATTTCGTAGAAGTAGATATTGGCGACGAAGCCATAGATCGCTGCATCAACGGTGGCTGGATCGGGGCCAAAAACATAACCGGTGTCGCTGAGCAGGTCCGCCACAACGCGAAGATCGTCAATACCTCTTGCGTAGATCTGCTCCGGCTCATAGCGGCCGATGCCCTGATAGTGATACCGCAAGCGGTTATATTCGCGCGCGGCTTCAAGATCGCTCTCGCGCACGTCCGGGTGCGCGGCGAGAACGGCGTCGCGAAACGACGGCCAGAAGCGCTCGTCGCGCCAGCGTGAAAAGCTCATCGTCCAGTACAGGTCGTCGAGCGTTCGACGGACCATGAAGTCGAGATTCAGTTGTTCCCGCGAAAGCGCGCTGTCGATGCGCAGATCGTACCGACGCGTCAAATGAGCGATGATGCTGTCGCTGTCGCCGATCGTATGGTCGCCATCCACGAGATACGGCAGCTGCCCGCGCGGCGCGAGGCTTGTATCGAGGACGTGACGATGGTTGAAATCGAGCCCGCACAGCCGCATGAACGCAAATACCTTCAGACCAAACGGATTGTTATCGGCAACGCCGAAGAGGTCAGGATAGGAATAGAGCGTCAGCATGAAGCACTCCTTTTTTGCGCCACGGGAACAGGCACAAACGCTGGAGCAAAAATATCGGAAATTTATTGGACACGCTATTGCTGTCTGCCCGCGCCAGCGAAAAGTTCACCGCCATAGCGTCTGCACACGGCGTCAAGGCGCAGACGCTTTCGTCAGATCGCAAGCGCGCAGTTTGCTATCGATCGCCAGATTAAACCTGGCTATCACGGCCTCCGCGGCTGAACGGCATCGAAACCGGAGCCGCAGAGACCATGCCGCGTCTAGAAGTGCTCGCGTTCGAAGCCAGGCAGCGTACGCGTTCCTTCAAGCGCCACAGAGTGCAGCAACTCAGGGGCGAGACCGAGCATGCGCAGGATCGTCGGCGCGACCTGGGTGGTCAGCACCCGTTCGTCGACGAGCTGTCCGGCGCGATGCGCGCGAGGCGTATAGACGACAAGACCGAGGTGGCTATCGTCCGGCGCGTTGCCGCCGTGCTCTTCGTCCTTCGACGTGCTCGACGTATAGATGACGCCCGGATTCGGCTGCACCACGATGTCGGGCGTGCGTCCGCGAGCCGGGTCGCCGAACTTTGCGGCCAACTGCGGTCCATAGAGGATGTACGCTTCCCGGCCGTCAGCACAAATCCCCGGCGCATTGCAGCCCAGGTTGTCCTTCAGCGTTTTCACTACCGCAGATAACTGGCGCGGATCGTGCAACCATATCAGGCCGACATCGTCGGTTTGCACGAAACCGGTGCCGACCAGACCTGTACCGTCGTTCAGGTTGCCGCTCTTTGTATTGGCCTGCCCGAAATTGCCGTTCGGATCGAGGTAGTTGTTCGTTTCGAGCAGCTTGGTGAGCGTGTCGCCGTTCTTCACCAGCTTCGAGTGATCGGTCGGCGACTGGCCATGCTTAGCCGTCACGATGATCGCCGTCGACGAATAAAGATTCTGCTGCTTGAGTTCGGACACGATCCGGCCCAATGCGCCATCCAGATAGGCAATCGCGGCGCTTACCTGCGGCCCCGGCGTAAAGCTCGCATCCAGATAGCCGCCACCCGTCGCGACCGGTGCCTTTTGCGCTACGCTCAGCGTCTGGAAGTTGGCGCCGAACACCGTGGGTACGCTCGCAGTGGACTGGCCTGTCGAATCCTTTCCGTCGATCTCGTCGATCAGCGACTGCACATGGAAGTTGTCGAAGGCTTCCGTGTGACTGTAGCGGTCGGTGTAGGCGGTGTTCGTCGCCGGATCGATCGAGTTGATTTCCGTGCGCGACAGGTCGTCGACACCCGCGCCCGATGGCCCATTCAGCCAGTCGTAGCCCCAGGCGTGTTTATCCGCCCACGCAGTGCGAGCGCCGGTCACACTCTGCTTGACCACTTCGAAAATCGTGTTGGTCTGCACGTAATTGTGGGGATAAACAGACTGGCAGACGCCGTTGATCAGCGCATGCGGAATCGCCTGCGGATTGAATGCACCCCCGCCGTTCAGATGCGTCAGCGCGCCACCGTTCTCTGCGTCGATACCGGCGGTCTCGTCGAGCACAACGTTCCAACCCTGCTTGCCCGTGCAGTTGGTATCGGAAGGAGCGTAGAGCGTGCGGTCATACGACACGTCGTAGAAGAGACCCGCGGATTTGGGCGAGCCACCCGTCACCAACGCCGCCAGGCCCGGAAAAGAGTCCGAAAGACCGGGCGTGTGTGCATTCGTGTAGGTCGTTCCGGCCTTGGCCAGCAACGCAAGGTTAGGGCAAGCATTTGAATTGATGCAACGCGCCACGTCCTGCTCGTGCAAGCCGTCAAAGCTTATCAGCAGCACGTGCTTCACCGCGTCATGCTGGTGCTCGCGATCATGCCCGTCGCGCGCGGCAACACCCTGCGAATGCAGGCCAACAAGCACAACGCCAGCGCCAATGGCACGGGGCATCCACATCCATCTCCTGATCGTCTTCATGTCCTTTCCTTTTGGCATGGTCGTGAAAGATTCGGTAGTACGGACGTGAATGTGCAATGAATTTAAGTCCTCCGGATGAACTGGTGCTTTCGGTTTTCTGACGTCGTGATAGTTCGAAAAAGACCGCCACAATTAGCGCGACTTATGCGCGCTTTAAGGTTTCCATAATGTTTTCATGCTAGGCAGAAAGGAGCGGCACAGCGGTTTATCCACCGGCTCAAAGAGCGCCCGCGCCGGGCAGCACAACAATCTTCCCCCGCCTGTCACGATCAAAGGTTGCCAGCACGGCGTCGCTTGCGTTTGCGAGAGGAAACGTGATGGTCGCAGGCGGTTGAAGGTGGCCACGGGCAACCATCGAAAACAGCGCCGCGCGTACACGCCGCGCATGCTCCGGACGGTTGGCCAGGAAATACCGTATATCGACCCCATGCAGGGTGGCGTTCTTGAGAAGTGCCAGGTTGACAGGTAGCGACGGAATGGCTCCGCCCGCAAATCCAACCACGAGATAACGGCCGCCTTTGGACAGCGAGCGGAATGCCGGCTCGAACATGTTGGCGCCGACAGGGTCGAGCACGACGTCAACGCCTTCTGGCGCCACCTTCCTGAGCGCATCACGCCAATCCGGAAGGCTGTAGTCGATCGCATGCACTGCGCCTAGCTCGCATGCGGCTTTTCGCTTGAACTCGCTCGAAGCCGCGGCAATCACACGAGCCCCAGCGTGCACTGCAAGCTGAATGGCGGCGGACGACACCGCACCGCCCGCTCCAAGCACCAGCAACGTATCGGCGGCCGTTAACCGTCCCTGATCGAACAACGCATAGTGTGCCGTCTGGTAGTCGACCAGCATGGCTGCGGCAATGGGCATGGGTAGCCCGCCTGGGACAATGTCGACGTCAGCGGCATCGACCACCGCATATTCCGCCAGGCCTCCGCCAAGCTGCCACGTGACGACACGCTCGCCGACAAGTTGTGCCGTCACGCCCGAACCCACGGCGTCAACCACGCCAGCAATTTCTCCACCGGGGACGTAAGGCAAGCGTGGCTTGATCTGATAGCGGCCTTGCATCATCAGCCCATCAACGAAACCGAGAGCCGTTGCTTCGATGCGAATTCGCAGTTGCCCGTTAGCCGGCTCTGGCAAGGGCTCGTCAACCAATGCATAGGAGTCGAGATCGAACGCCGAACCCAAGAAGCTTCGCATGCTTTACCTCCATATCGAGTACCAGGACCAGCCCGCTCGCGAATACGCTTGACTACATCGCACTTGACTGTACTTGCACTTCATAGCATGTGGCGCGTTCAGTAGACCAGCAGCCTCATTGCGCCAGTCTCGTGATCGCCACCCGGCTACCCGCCTGCTCCCGCAGGCGGAACTTCTGAATCTTCCCGGTAGCGGTCTTGGGCAATTCGCCGAAAACCACCCGACGCGGGCATTTGAAATGCGCCAGTCGCTGCCGGCAAAACGAGATTACATCCTCCTCCGTGATGCTCGGGGCATCGGCCTTCAACTCGATAAACGCGCAAGGCGTCTCGCCCCATTTGTCGTCAGGCTGCGCGACCACGGCCGCATTCAGAACGCCCGACATGCGATAGATGACCTCCTCCACTTCGACAGACGAAATGTTCTCTCCACCCGAGATGATCACATCCTTGGAGCGGTCTGTGATCTGGATATAGCCATCAGGATGAACAACGGCAATATCTCCGGTATGGAACCAACCGCCGTCAAAAGCTTTTGCCGTTGCTTCGGGGTTCTTGAGGTATCCCATCATCACCGTATTCCCCTGGACCAGAACCTCGCCGGAAGATTTGCTATCGGCGGGCACTGGCTCAAGCGTCGCAAGATCGGCGACCGACATTTTTTCGAACGCTGCTGCACGCACACCTTGCCGCGCTTTCAATTTTCCTTGCTGCTCCGCCGGCAACGCATCCCACTCGTCATGCCATGCACAACTGATCGGCGTGCCGGAAATTTCAGTAATGCCAAACACGTGGTCGACATCGAAACCCATTGCGCCAACGGCCTCGAGAACAGCGGCCGGCGCCGGCGACCCCGCGGTAAGAACCCGCACCCGGCGCGGCAGCGGCTGCCATTCCGATTGATGCATGCTTGCGATGCCCGACAGAACAATCGGCGCGGCACAAAAATGATCGACACCATGTTTGGCAATCGCAGAGAGAACATTGGCAGCATTCACCTTGCGCAGGCATACATGGGTTCCAGCCGCGGCAGTAATTGCCCATGTGAAGCACCAGCCGTTCGCGTGGAACATGGGAAGCGTCCACAGGTAAATCGGCGCACGCGGGAGCGGCCAGTTCGTCATCTGCACCAGGCTCATCAGATACGTTCCGCGGTGGCTCGGAACGACGCCTTTCGGATCCCCGGTTGTACCCGACGTGTAGTTCAACGCAATCGGCGTCCACTCATCGACCGGGTGGCAACCGGCAAATGCCGGATCGCCGCTCGCCAGCAGCGACTCATAATCCGTTTCCCCGATGGCGGTGCCGTCAGGCGCCTCGTGATCGTTGATGTCGATCACGCGCGGCGAATTGGGTACCGACTGCAATGCTTTCTCGACCAGCGGAGCAAACTCGCGATCGACAAGCAGGAGCTTGCATTCGCCGTGGCGCAGAATAAATGCGACACCGTCTGCATCGAGGCGGCAATTGACGGCATTGAGCACGGCACCGGACAGCGGCACGCCAAAGTGAGCCTCAAGCATGGCCGGAGTGTTCGGCGCGATGATCGACACCGTATCGCCCGGTTCGATCCCTAACTGAACGAGCGCCGACGCGAGGCGATAGCAACGCTCGCGGGTTTCGGCCCACGTCTGCCGGAAGTCGCCATGAATGATCGCGGTCCGATCCGGATAGACGTCGGCGGTTCGATCAAGGAAAGTCAACGGCGTCAATGGAACGTGGTTTGCCGCGTTCTTCTCAAGTCCGTGAGAATAAGCCTTTGCACTCATGACTCTGTCTCCGTTCATTCTTTGTAGAAAGTAGTGAAATCGCCGACCGGGCTGCGCTCCGTTACGAGCGAGTTCTCGATGCAACCGTGATCCGCATAACCCAGGCTCATTCCGCAGACCAACATCTGATTGTCGGGGATGGACAGTTCGTTGGCGATCACACGGTGGAACTTGTTGAAAGCCGCCTGCGGGCAAGTGTCGAGGCCTCGCGCCCGGGCAGCGAGCATGACGCTTTGCAGGAACATGCCCGTGTCCAGCAGACTTCCTTCACGCATGACCCGGTCAACCGTGAAGAACAGACCTACGGGCGCATCGAAGAAGCTGTAGTTACGGCCGTGCTGAGCGTGCATCCGCTCCTTGTCACCCTTCTCGATGCCGAGCAGGCCGTACAGGTTCCAGCCGACCTCGCGCCTACGGTCCAGATATGGCGCGATCCATTCGCGCGGGTAGTAATCGTACGGTTCTTCGAGGTCTGAACTGCGCGCAGGATCATCATCGATCTCGTTGATGGCAGCAGACAGGCGTGACTTCGTCGGGCCTGTCACGACATGCACATGCCAGGGCTGGATGTTGACGCCCGTTGCGCAAAAGCGGGCAACGTTGAGAATCGACTCGATTTCCTCGCGGGGAACCGGTATGGGCAGGAAAGCACGCACGCTGCGCCGGGTGACGAGTGCCCAGTCGACGGCTCGACTGACGTCGGCAAACGAGCTGAAAGGAGGAGGAGATAGACGGTCCATTTTGTTGCCGGCATTGAAAATTGATGTGCACTGAGTCATTCGGTGCATTTTGAGTGGAGAGCCAGTCCGAGCCGCGCTCGCCGCGCCAACCTCGGCCATGAAACCCATAAGGCCGAGACATCACCGCCCTGCGCTGCCCTGAACTACGGCGACGGGCGCGCTGCTCGAGCGGTACGAGTCAGCACGTGTCTGATTGATCAGCGTCACCGCCGCCGCACCGATGAGCCCCGCCAGTCCAATTGCCATGAAGTTCTGCTCGAGCGGCAGCTTCAAGGAGACGAGCCAACCGATGAGCACGGGGGCCACGATTGCGCCGATACGGCCCATGCCAGAAGCGAAGCCAACACCGGTAGACCGGATTGCATGAGGGTAGAAGTCACCCGCATAAGCATAGGCAAGCAGTTGTGTACCGAGCGTCGATGCGCCGACAAGGAATACAACGACAAACAATGACTCCGTCGATCTGGTGTAGCCCATCAAGGACAGCGCCACCGCCCCGACGGCGTAAAACGCAATCAGCACCCGCTTGATGTCGACCTTGTCACTGAGCCAGCCGCCGAAGACCGCGCCGCCGATGGCGCCGACGTTGAAGACGATCACGAAGTTCAAAGCTGAACCCAGGCTGTATCCAGCCATTGCCATCAACTTGGTCAACCACGAACTGAGTGCGTAGACCATGAAGAGGCCAGTCATGAACGCGACCCAGATCATCGTGGTACTGAAGCCGCGCCCGTCCTCGAAGAGGCGCCGCACCGAAGTGTCCTTGTTAGTGTCCGATGAAAACCCGGCAAACTGCTCATGACCGCTCAACGGATAGTCGGGCAACAACCGCTTCATCACGCTGCGTAGTTCGTCATGCCGGCCGCGTTTGACCAGGAAGGCCATCGAATGCGGCATTGTTTTGATAATGAACGGAATCAGCAGGACAGGCAGGCCTGCGGCAAAGAAGACGGATTGCCAGCCGTAGCTGCCGATAAGCTGCTTTGCAGTCAGCGCCACCAGAATTCCGCCAATGGAATAGCCCGCGAACACCAGCGTCACCAATCGTGTGCGCAACGCGTTCGGCGAAAACTCCGCCATCTGCGCGGTGACAATCGGCAAGACCCCGCCAATCCCCAGGCCGGCGATAAATCGCGTCATGCTGAAAGTGATGGGATCGTGGGTCAACCCGGCCGCTGCGGTGAAAAGACTGAACAGCGCCACGCATACACAGATCATCATGGGTCGGCCGAAACGGTCAGCCAGCGTGCCAAGGAAAATCGCCCCGACCATCACGCCAAACAGTGCCGATCCGGCCATGACGCCGGCCCTGGTCGCGTCAATGCCCATGTCCTTCATGATCGATGGCAGCGCTGCACCCACAACGGCAAGATCGTAGCCGTCGACTATCAGCATCAACACACACCAGAACAGCACCAGGGTGTGAAAGCCGTTGAATCTGGCCTCACCCGCGAGTGAGTGCACGTCTATCTGGTTCATCTTGTCTCCTTTGATTTAATGTCGTGGGTGAAGTCCACGCGAGTTCCAACAGCGCCCTCAATGGGGCGGCCTTGTCGCGGCTCGGATTGGCTGTTGGTACCGTGCTGTGATCAGTGTCGACCGGACGGGGCTGGCAGTCCATGTCCATCGACTTCAACCGGGATGAGGTCGCCGAACACCGGCGTTCGAGGCGCTGTGCCATGGGCGGCAGCTCTCAGCGGGTTACTGGAAGAAATGGCTTACCGGCTTTAAGAAATCAGTTGTCGGACCGGCTTGCTTCAGCTTGAATGAGTCTCTGGACACACTGCTCTCGCTCCTCGTGTGCGCCCTCGGCGACACTATCAGGTCGTCTCTGAGGAAGTCGTCCGGCCATGGCGGTACATTCCGGGGCTGGCCCCCGTCCACTTCCTGAAGGCCCTGTGAAATGCACTGGTTTCCTGAAATCCGGTCCGTGCAGCGACTTCAGCGACCGTGAGAGAACTATTGGAAAACAACTCGATGGCGATATCACGGCGCAATTCGTCTTTCAGTTGCCGATAGTTCATGCCTTCGGCCAGCAGGCGGCGTTGCAGCGTGGCCGAAGACAGATGCAGTAACTGCGACAACGCATCGAGGTCAGGCCAGTCGTCGGGGACCTGGTTTCGCAGGCGGCGCCTTATCAGCGCAGTCGTGCTGGATTCATTGCGATATTTCACCAGGATGTTCGCTGGTGCGTTGTGCAGGAACGCGTGCAGGCTCGTTTCCGTCTCGGCCAGTTTGAGGTCGAGGAAACTGCGATCGAACCGGATCAGGGTCTCGTCGGCGGAGAAGGTCACGTCCTCGCAGAAGCGCATGCGGTAGTCGCTGTCATCGACTGGTGCGGAAGCACGAAACCTCATCTCGATCAGCGGAATCCGTCTGCGTGCGAGCCAGCAGGCAAGGCCATGCACGAGGATGAACCACGTCCCGTAGGCAAAGAGGCGGCGCGTGCGCCCATCATCATGCAGGACGATCAGTGCATGTTCGCCCTCACAGCGTAGCTCTCCATGAATGTCGTCGAGAACCGCACGCAGAAACTTCAACATGCGACACAGCGCGTGTTCCAGGTTGTCAGCATGCAGCACCGCGTGGCACATCAGAGCGTAGCTGCCCCGGCGCAGTGGGTGGCTATCCAGACCGAAAAACTCGTCGTCCATTAAATCGGCCAGAGCTGCCCATAGGCGCGAAAAAGCTAACGCGGACACGCGGGCTTTCGGGGCATTCAACAACTCTGCCGCGATGCCAGCATGCTGCAGTACCGCCGGCACATCCAGATTGCGTTGCGTCGCGACAAGAATCGCTTCACGCACCAAGCCGATAGAGGTTGTGCCCTTGTCTTGAGCGTCATTCATGGTCAGGTTCCACCCACAGAAGTGCACTGATGTTAATCGCTGCCGGGCGCAAGTGAAACCTGTTACGACTGGCCGCCGTTAGTCGTTAGTCATCGGCCGACGAAAGCTACTGAGCAACTGAATCCCCGCACGATATGTCCGAAAGGCTCATGCATGAAGAGGTCTATGGGCATGGGCGAACTCTCGCGTGCCGCTTACCATCAGCAGCCAGTAGATCGTCGTGGACGTAGCTTTGTCGGCCGAGGCTGTGCAGCGGCGTGCGGTCATGTCACATAACCGTCCAGGTGACATCCATGGCTCGGGAATCCGTGCTCGCAGCAGAGTACGGCCCCGGCGCGTTGCGCGTCAGGGTGATCGCTTTCAGGAGACAGAAATGCAGATTCAACATAAAGGTTTCGTAGTGACAGGCGGCGGCTCAGGGCTCGGCGCAGCCACGGCACGCCGCCTGGTGGCGGGCGGCGCGCGCGTGCTGCTGGTAGACCTGAACCAGGACGCCGGTACTGCGCTGGCGGCGGAACTGGGCCGCAATGCCCACTTCGCGAAGGCTGACGTGTCTGACGCAGCCAGCGGGCAGGGCGCGTTAGCCGCGTTCCACGATACCTTCGGCACGCTGCATGGCCTGATCAATTGCGCCGGCGTCGCACCCGCCGAGAAAGTGCTCGGCCGCGAAGGCCCGCACCGGCTGGAGAGTTTCGCGCGCACCGTTCAGATCAATCTGATCGGCGCCTTCAACATGGCGCGGCTGGCCGCGGCCTGCATGGCCGGGAACATGCCGGGGACCGATGGCGAGCGCGGCGTCATTATCAACACCGCTTCAATCGCGGCCTTCGACGGCCAGATCGGGCAAGCGGGCTACGCGGCTTCGAAGGGCGGCGTGGTGGCGATGACGCTGCCCATCGCGCGTGAGTTGGCGCGCCATGGCATTCGCGTGGTCGCCATCGCGCCTGGAATCATGGAAACGCCCATGCTCAAAGGCATGCCCACGGAGGTCCAGGACGCGCTCGGGAAGATGGTCCCCTTTCCCGCGCGCCTCGGAAGGCCCGATGAGTTCGCGGGCCTTGTGCTGCACATCCTCGAAAACACCTATCTCAACGGCGAGGTGATTCGCCTTGATGGCGCCATCCGCATGGCGGCCAGGTGACGCAGTGTCTGGAGCAGTCCTCATGATTGCTACTGACGTGCTGCTGCAGTTGACCTGAGTCGCCTGGCTCCAACGTGGTCCGCTGATTCATGGAGCCGACATTTTCTTAACCACTTGCAACGCCGCCATCGAGCGGCGGATGGAGACTCGCATGCGTACCTCTTCGACTTCCAATGATCCCGTCGTGATCGTCGGTGCCGTCCGCACGCCGCTGGGCGGCTTCCAGGGCGACCTCGCCTCGCTGACAGCGCCGCAACTTGGGGCCCACGCAATGCGTGCCGCAGTGGATCGCGCCGGGCTGCAGCCGCAGGCTGTAGAAGAGATACTCATGGGCTGCGTGCTGCCCGCGGGCCTCGGCCAGGCACCCGCACGTCAAGCGGCGCTGGGAGCCGGGCTGCCGCTCTCGGCGGGCTGCACGACGATCAACAAGGTCTGCGGCTCGGGCATGAAGGCGACTATGCTGGCGCACGACCTGCTGCTGGCCGGGAGTCAACGGGCGATCGTGGCCGGCGGCATGGAATCCATGAGCAACGCGCCGTATCTGTTGCCCAAGGCGCGCTCGGGCCAGCGCCTGGGGCACGGCCAGGTGCTGGACCACATGTTCTTCGACGGGCTGGAGGACCACTACGGCGCCGCCTCCGACGGCCGCCTGATGGGCGCCTTCGCCGAGGACTGCGCGCGCCACTTCTGTTTCACGCGTGATGAACAGGATGCCTATGCTTCCACCTCCACACTGCGCGCGCAACAGGCGCAGCGCGATGGTCTGTTCCGGTGGGAGATCGCGCCGGTGACGTTGCCGGGCCGCAGCGGCGACCGATTCGTCGACGCCGACGAGGCGCCAGCGAAGGCGCGACTGGACAAGGTCTCCACGCTCAAACCCGCCTTCGCCAAGGACGGCACAGTCACGGCAGCGAATTCCAGTTCGATCTCCGACGGTGCAGCGGCGCTGGTGCTGATGCGCCAGTCCGCCGCACGCGAACGTGGTTTATCGCCGCTGGCCGTTATCCATGGACACGCCACACACTCACAGGAGCCCGCCTGGTTCACCACTGCGCCCGTAGGTGCGATCCAGAAGCTGCTCGCTAAAGTCGGATGGCAGGTTGACGATGTCGATCTGTGGGAGATCAATGAGGCTTTCGCCGTGGTGGTCATGGCCGCGATGCGCGAGCTGTCGCTGCCGCACGAGCGAGTGAATGTGCATGGCGGTGCGTGCGCGCTAGGTCATCCGATCGGCGCGACAGGCGCGCGCCTTATCGTGACGCTGCTGGGCGCACTCCGCCAGCGCGGTGTCAGACGTGGCGTGGCGAGCCTGTGTATCGGAGGCGGCGAGGCCACGGCGCTGGCGATTGAGATTGCCTGAACGACATCGTTCCTGCTCGAGCGACGCTGCGTGTGTGCCATGCCCTATGAGGGAAGCAGTCGAGTCGACCCACGAGCGCTTCGGGCAAACAGCGTTAATCCTCACGCCCCTTTGGGCGAGGCAGCCGGCGGGAGCGCGCGAGGCATCAGTTGCGTTGCTGATGCCGCTGCCAATACCAGCCGGGCGCCGGATCGAGTTGCCGCAGCAGTTCCGACCGGCGATGTTCTCTCCGATAGTGGCCCACTGCGAAGATGACTCCGATCACGAGGACCGCCAAACCCATCACAACGACTACGAATTCTTCGTTCATTACTGCCCTTCCGTGAGTATCTCGATCCTTCGATAGCCGCTCCCGCGGCTCAGCGTTTGCGCGCGACGGCGTTGAGCATTGAATTGCCCGCGCCGGTGACATGCAGGCGCTGGTGCCCGCAGGCGAGTTCCTCGAGTGCAACGAGTTGGCGTTCAAGCAGGGTGTCCAGTTCTTGCCGGCACATGTCGATCTGATCGGGCGCGGCCTTGACCAGCATCAGCGTGGCGAACTCCTTGGGACTCAGCATGGTTGTCTCTCAAATTTTCTATTAATGTAGATGCAAGAACTAATTACCGTTCAATTCCGGAGGACCGGTAAAGTCAGGCATTGATTCCCGCTCTATTTGTGATCGGCAGCGACGCCTCGGGGTGCTAATTCTAAACTGAAAGGTGCCGATTTTGGCGAATGAATAAATCCATCGACGGTCCGGCGTCGATAGTAGCGGTTTAAACATATGATATGCAGCCTGGGAGATGGCCCGCCGTTATCTATGCGCATTGCGGAAGGCCAGGGCCATAGCTGTCACGTGCAACGGTCGATGCCGGTCTACTCAGAACCGATCGTTTTCAGTTCCCGGACGCTATCGGTTTCCAAGAAACGAAACACCACATAATGCCAGTTCTGTAACTCACCCACCGAATATAGCCGTTTGTTCGAACCGGTTAAAAGATTGCAATAATTCGCCTGGCGCGAATATCTGGCGGTTCATAAATCCCGGATTAACAGCGGCGGCAGTGGCCGCCTCGACGGCCGCTGCCAAAAGGCTCGTTAGCTGCCCGGATTCAGCGCGCCGATCCAGCGAGCCTCGGAGGCTTTCAAATGCGAGCGCATCGCCGCTTGCGCCTCCAGCGGATCACGCGCAACCAGGGCCGCGACGATCATTTCATGCTCGATGAGCGCCGCGCTCCACGTCGAAGCGTTCTCCGTTTGCATTCGCAGCTTTTCAGCAATCGGCGCATGACGCTCGTCGAATAACTCGCTGACGAGACGCGTGAACACCGCGTTTTGCGCGATCTCGGCAATGCAGATATGGAACTGCCGGTCCGCTTCCACAGGCGAGCTGCCCTCCGCAATCGAGCGGCGCATGTCCGCAACGAGGCCATGCAAACGCGCTATGCCTTCCTCGGTGAGACGCGCGCATGCCAACGATGCGACGCAACCTTCGATTGACGCGCGCGCCTGCATGATGTCGCTCGGGCTATCACCAATTTTGTCGCGAAGCGCCTCCGGGACCGGCGCAATGGAGCGGACGAAAACGCCTGCGCCCATTCGGATCTCCACCACGCCTTGAATCTCAAGCGCGATTAGCGCCTCACGCACCGAAGGCCGCGACACATTCAGTTGCTGCGCCAGGTCGCGTTCTGGCGGAAGCCGGTCGCCCGTCGACAGGTGATTGACCGCGATATAGGCGCGGATCTGATCCCCGATCAGGTGATAAAGCCGACGCGGCTGTACCGATTTGAGTTCCATGGTCCGGATCCATCCATACGCGACTGGCCTGACCGAAATGGTCGGCAACGTTCCAAAATCTTAGGGGATTACCCCAATAAAGTCCCTCGCAATTCGCAGCAACAACTCCGTATTTACCCTCGAATCGTCAAAGTGGCTTGACCAATTCTGACAGGGAAATCTATTCTACGCTCACTGAAAGGCGCCAGTGTGACCGCAGTTCTCGTCTTGCACGTGACCGGCGCTACGGCCTCAACTTCCGATAAAAAGCCCACATAGGTCACTTAGTTATGCTGACAGTTGTCTGCGAGAAGCCCGGTACTCTTCGATCCGAAACGCGCTCGATTCCCGAACGCGGGACAGGCGAGGTCTTGCTCAGAGTCAGGCGCGTCGGGGTATGCGGAACCGACATGCACATTTTCACGGGGAATCAGCCGTATCTCGAATACCCGCGTGTGATGGGACATGAACTGTCGGCCACCGTCGAGTCAGCGGATGCGGATTCCGGCCTGAGTGCCGGCGATGTCGTCTACGTCATGCCTTATCTGTCGTGCGGCAAGTGTATTGCCTGCCGCAATGGCAAGACCAACTGCTGCGTAAATATCAAAGTACTCGGGGTTCATCGTGACGGTGCGATGACCGAATATCTGAGCGTACCCGCTCAATTCGTGCGCAAAGCGGATGGCGTTACGCTCGATCAGGCCGCAATGGTCGAATTTCTCGCCATTGGCGCGCACGCTGTCCGACGCGCGGACGTCAGCGCCGGGCAGCGCGTGCTGGTCGTCGGCGCGGGCCCCATCGGCATGGCTGCAATGATCTTCGCGGGGCTTCGCGGCGCAACGGTCACTGCGCTGGACTCCAGAGCCGATCGCTTGAGCTTCTGTTCCGGGAAGATAGGTGTGACCGCGTCCGTCACTGTAGGCAACGAAGACGTACAGGCGCTCAGCGAGCTCACAGGCGGCGAATTCTTCGATGTCGTATTCGATGCAACCGGCAACCCGGACGCCATGCGGCGCGGCTTCGAGTTCATCGCGCACGGCGGAAAGTATGTGCTGATCTCCGTCGTGAAGGACGTCATATCGTTTTCGGATCCGGAGTTCCATAAGCGCGAAGCAACGCTGCTGGGAAGCCGCAATGCGACGCTCGAAGACTTCGATACCGTTCTCGATGCCATGCGTGCGGGCAAAATTCCCGACGCGGCTTTGAACACGCATCGCTTGCAGTTGTCGTCCCTTCCCGCCGATTTCTCGAAACTGCTCGATCCCGCCGCAGGCGTCGTGAAAGCTATCGTCGAATGCTGAAGAACGGGATCCGAGCATGACAAACACGCCCTCTCCGATTCTTCAGTTCGGGACCAGCCGATTCTTGCAGGCGCATGTCGACCTGTTCGTTTGCGAAGCCGCGCGCCGTAATCCGGACGACGCGCTTGGAAAAATCGCGATGGTGCAGACCACCGCGAGCGCACAAAGTCGCGCACGTATCGATGCAATCCGTAGCAACGCGCAATATCCGGTTCGCATCCGCGGCTTGCATCGCAACCAAACCGTTGACCTGACCATCGAATGCGACAGCGTCGCAGAAGCGCTGCATGCACACGACGACTGGCCAGCATTGCTCGAACGCATCTGCGACGAAGTGCGAGTGATCGTTTCCAACACCGCGGACAACGGTTACGCGCTCTTTCCCGACGATACCGTTTCGATGCTTGACGGCCGCCTCGCGCCGCGCAGCTTCGCGGCGAAACTGGCCGTTCTGTTGCATGAACGCTATCGCGCGGGAGGCAAGGCAATCACGCTGCTGCCGTGCGAACTGGTGTCGCGCAACGGCGACGTGTTGCGCGACCTGGTGCTCTCTGTCGCGCGCGGCTGGCAAATGGAGCCGGGCTTTCTGCGCTATCTGGCGAACGACTGCATCTGGGTCAATTCGCTGGTCGACCGGATCGTCTCCGAAGCCATCGAGCCGATAGGCGCGGTGGCCGAGCCCTATGCGTTGTGGGCGATCGAGCGTCAGGAAGGCATGGTATTGCCCTGCCGTCACGAAAGCATCGTCATAACCGACGATCTGGCCCACTATGAACGGCTGAAGCTCTTCCTGTTGAACCTCGGTCACACGATGCTCGCGCAATGCTGGCTCGATTCGCGAGGCGATCCGGCCGCCACCGTGCTCGACGGCATGCGCAATGAATCGTGGCGCGCAACGCTTGAATCGACATGGAAGGACGAAGTGCTTCCCGTATTCGAAGCGCAGGGCCAGTGCGAAATTGCCACGAGGTATCTCGACGATGTGCGAGACCGCTTCAACAATCCTTTCCTGGCGCACCGCCTTGCCGATATTGCCGGCAACCATCAGCAAAAGAAACAGCGCCGGTTCAAGCCCGTCGTCGAACTCGCTCGCGAACTGGGCGTGCGGGTCGATCAGAAGCGCCTCGAGGCCGCGCTAGCCGGCACGTAGTGAGCTGTAACGGGTTCCTTGCTGCTCTTGATCAAAACAGGCGGCCCCGCTCGAAGCGAGTGGTCGTCATCCAGAAGTAAAGGAGACAAAGATGCGCAACATGCGTTGGGTAGTGATACTGCTGTGCTTTCTCGCGATCGCCATCAACTATATCGATCGCGCGAATATGGCCGTCGCGGCGCCAGCAATCCAGAAGGCGCTGGATATCGGTCCCGCTCAAATGGGCCTTATCCTGAGCGGCTTCTTCTGGACTTACGCGTTGATGCAGATGCCGTTCGGCTGGTTCGTCGATCGCATCGGCGCACGCATTGCGCTGCCGCTCGCGGTCGGCTGGTGGTCTCTTTTCACGGCGCTAACAGCGGCAGCCACCAGCGTCAGCGCCATGTTCGGCTGCCGTCTGCTGCTAGGCATTGGCGAAGCCGGAGCTTATCCTTCGTGCGCGAAGCTCGTGAGCCAATGGTTCAAGCCTGCGCAACGCGCGCTTGCCACGAGCATCTTCGACAGCGGATCGCGCGTGGGCTCGGCGCTTTCCATTCCTCTCGTCGCGCTCATCATCAATGCACTCGGCTGGGAAGCGTCGTTCATCATCACGGGCGTGGTCGGCTTTGTTTGGGTTCTCGGATGGTTTCTCATCTACCGGAATTCCTCGCGCGGCGATCTGACCGGCGAGTCCGATACGGCTGCCCCGCAACGCCCCGTCGCCGCGCGAAAAATTCCGTGGCTTTCGCTCTTCAGGCACCGCACGCTGTGGGGCATGATGCTCGGCTTCTTCTGCCTGAACTTCGTCATCTATTTCTTCATTACCTGGTTTCCCAGCTATCTGGTTCAGACGCGCGGCTTCTCGCTGAAGTCGCTCGGCACACTCGGCATGATTCCGGCGTTGATGGCGATTCCGAGCGGCTGGCTCGGCGGCCTCGTATCCGATGCACTGTATCGCCGCGGCTGGAGTCTCACCAAGGCTCGCAAAACCTGCATGGTTGGCGGCATGCTGCTTTCATCGGTTATTACGCTGTGCGCATTCACGACGAACATCTACCTGATGCTCGCTTTGTTCGGCATCGCTTATGGCAGCCTCTCATTTGCCGGCGCGAGCATCTGGTCGCTGCCCGCTGATGTCGCTCCGACGCCCGATCACGTCGCCTCTATCGGCGGCATCCAGAACTTTGCGTCGAATTGCGCCGGCATTGTCATCACTACATTCACCGGCCTGATGGTTTCGCTGACGCACGGCTCGTTCACGATTCCGCTGTGCGTGGCGGGAGGCTTCTGCGTGCTCGGCGCGTTCAGCTATCTGGTGATCGTGAAAAAGATCGAGCCGCTGCCCGTCGACGACGATGCGAACGCCCCCGCGCGCAGCCCCGCCCATTCACCGGTATAAGCGCCATGTCGAGTCAATCAACGCAATTCAATCCTGCTGTCATTCGCCTGCACGCAAACGACGACGTCGTTATCGCAACGCGGCAGTTGATGTCGGGCGCGCGCATCGCGTCCGAGGATCTCGTGGTCGCCGGGCTCATCCCGCCGGGCCACAAAATCGCGACGCGGGCTATCGCTGCCGGCGAGCCGGTCAAACGCTACAACCAGATCATCGGAATAGCGACAGAGCCGATCCAGCGTGGGCAACACGTCCACGTTCACAACCTCGGCATGGCAGAGTTCGCACGGGCTCACGACTTCGGCGCCGATGTTCGTCCGACGGAATACGCCGCCGTGCCCGCGACCTTTATGGGTATCCGTCGCGCCGACGAACGAGTCGCGACGCGTAACTACATCGGCGTATTGACGAGCGTGAACTGCTCGGCCACCGTCGCGCGAGCTATCGCCGATCACTTCAGACGCGACGTGAATCCGCACCCGCTCGCCGACTACCCGAATGTCGACGGCGTTATCGCATTGACGCACGGACTAGGCTGCGGCATCGATACGCTCGGTGAAGGTCTAGCGGTTTTGCGGCGCACGCTTGCCGGGTACGCGGTTCATCCGAACTTCCATTCGGTGCTGTTTGTGGGACTCGGCTGCGAGACGAACCAGATTGCCGGTGTGCTCGAGTCCGCCGGGTTGAAGGACACCGAGCAGTTACGCAGCTTTACGATCCAGGATTCCGGCGGGACGAAGAAGACGATCGAGCGCGGCATCGCGATGGTGAAGGAGATGCTCGCCGATGCGAACCGTGTGACGCGCGAACCGTTGCCTGCATCGCACCTGATCGTCGGTCTGCAGTGCGGCGGATCTGACGGATATTCGGGCATCTCAGCCAATCCCGCGCTGGGTGCAGCGGTCGATCGCCTCGTGCGTCACGGCGGCACGGCGATTCTTTCGGAGACGCCGGAAGTGTATGGCGCGGAACATCTGCTCACGCGTCGCGCCGTCAGCCGCGCGGTAGGCGAGAAGCTGCTGGCGCGCATTGCCTGGTGGGAAGAGTACTGCGCGAGAAACGGCGCAGCGCTCGACAACAATCCCTCCGCGGGAAACAAGGTCGGCGGCTTGACCACGATACTCGAGAAGTCGCTCGGCGCGGTTGCCAAGGGCGGCACCACGAATCTCGTCGACGTTTATCGGTACGCCGAGCGCATCGACGCGAAGGGGTTCGTTTTCATGGACTCACCCGGTTACGACCCGGTGTCCGCGACGGGCCAGGTCGCGGCAGGTGCGAACCTGATCTGCTTCACGACGGGACGCGGTTCGGCCTATGGCTGCGCGCCCTCGCCTTCGCTGAAACTCGCGACGAATACAGCGCTATGGGAACGGCAGGAAGACGACATGGACATCAATTGCGGCGGCGTGATAGATGGTTCAGCGTCGATTGACGAACTCGGAGAAGTCATCTTCACGCGTATGCTCGAATGCGCGTCGGGTGTGCTATCGAAGAGCGAAGTGAACGGCTACGGACAAAGCGAGTTCGTACCGTGGCAACTGGGCGTGATTACCTGAAGACCGTGGCGGCACGTGTTGTCGCTTGCCCGAGCCTGCGTCGTCGCGAACGTTCGGGGCGCCATGGACCGCGCAAGCGCGCCGGGCGCGGATTCGCCGCATGCCGCTGCTGTGTGCCAATTTCACCAGTCGACCCGGCAGACGCGACGGAGCCGGCGTTAGGCTCGTCCTTGAAGCCGCCGCCCACGTCGATTGCACGAAGCATCGTTTGAAGTTTTTTCATCATCACAGCAGAGATTCCTCATCAGGCATCAGCATCGCGGCAAGATCATCATGAAGCATTGTGGCCAATCTTGTGCGACGCTTGTGGCAACTCAAGCGGCAACTCAAGGGGCAACTCAAGCCGCACTCAAGCGCGCCAGTTCCGTATCGACGAGCAGCTTCTTCAACTCCGGCACGCACGACCCGCAGTTGCCGCCGGCCTTCAGGCACGCGGTGATCTGTGCGGCGGTCTTGAGGCCCTGCTCGCGGATCGCCGTACAGATCGTGTTGCGCCCCACGCCGAAGCACGAGCAAACCGTCGGCCCGGTATCGGCGCCCTTGCCTATCGACTGGCCCGAGAGCACGCCGATGCGGTCTGCTTCGTCCAGCTTGTCTTTCGCAAACAGGCTCGCGAGCCATTCGCGCGCCGGCAACTCGGGACGCGCCGACAGGAAAACACAGTTCTCGATGCGGTCGTCGACGAGATGAACCGCGCGATAAATGCCCGCCGTGCGGTCCTCGTATTCGAGCCAATCGGCATGCGCATCGTCGACGCCGAACAGCGCGCGCGCCCACGCGCCGCGATCGCCATGCTCCGAGAGCGGGTTGCGGCCCGCGAGTTCATAACGCACGAACTGCGCGCCGTGAATGCGGGTCCAGTACGTGACACTGTCGAGCGCCGGAGCGCGCCGGCTTAGCGAGAAGCCGTGCCACGCGACGTGAAATTTGTCGACGCGCACCGGCGTGTGCTTGAACTCGGGTTCGCCGGACAGCGGATCGACCGATGGATTCACCACTGCGCCCACACGGGCGTCGGAAGCCACCTGATCGTTCCAGTGGATCGGCACGAACACACTGCCGCGCGGCATGCCGCCGCCATATTGCACACGCGCGACCATCGCGCCCCAACGGCTCGATACACGTGCGAGGTCGCCTTCGCGCACGCCGCACAGCAGCGCATCCTGCGGATGCATGTCGACGAATGCCTCCGTGACATGGCCCGCGAGTTTCTCCGACTTGCCCGTGCGGGTCATCGTGTGCCACTGGTCGCGCACCCGACCCGTGTTCAGGGTCAGCGGATAGTCGTCGTCCGGCGCATTCACAGGCGCGCGCGGGGCCGTGGCGATGAAGCGCGCCTTGCCGTCCGCGTGGCTGAAGCGGCGATCGTCGAAAAGACGCATGGTGCCCGGCGCGGCGGCGCCGTTGTCCACTCGAACAGGCCACTGGACAGGCTGCAAGGCGGCGTAGCCTTCGCTACCGAGACCCACGAGCCCGGCGAGATTGAACGCGCGACGCACGGCGTCGTCTTTAACGCCTGCGTTCTCCACGCCGTCGTTATTGTCGTTACGCCATGCGCTCAGCCGCGCATGCTCATCGAAAATCTCCTGTTGGCTCGCGAATTCGAAGCCTGCATAGCCCATGCGCCCCGCCACATCGCAGATGATCTTCCAGTCCGCGCGGGCTTCTCCCGGCGCGGGCAGAAACGCACGCTGGCGCGAGATTCTGCGCTCGGAATTGGTGACAGTGCCGTCCTTTTCTCCCCAGCCGAGCGCGGGCAGCAGGATATGAGCAAACGCATTGGTGTCCGTGCTCTCGACAATATCTGAGCAGACCACGAGCTCGCAGCGCGCGAGCGCACGTTTTGCCTGGTCGCTGTCGGGCAGGCTCACAACCGGGTTGGTGCCCATGATCCACACCGCCTTGATGCGGCCTTGTTCGATCGCCTCGAAAAGCTCGACCGCTTTGAGTCCTGGCCGCGACGCGATCGCGGGCGCGCCCCAGAATTGCTGAACGATCTCGCGATGCTTGGCGTCGTCGAGTTCAAGATGCGCGGCGAGCGTGTTCGCGAGACCGCCCACCTCGCGCCCGCCCATCGCATTCGGCTGTCCGGTGAACGAAAACGGCCCCATTCCCGGCTTGCCGATGCGCCCCGTCAGCAGATGGCAATTGATGATGCTGTTGACCTTGTCGGTGCCGGCGCTCGACTGGTTCACCCCTTGCGAATACACGGTCACCACGCGCTCGGTCCGCGCAAACAGGCGGTAGAACTCGAGCAGATCGTGCGGATCGACCTTGCACGCCTTTGCGCATTGCGCGAGGTCGAAGCCGATTGCCGCGCCGTTTGAATCACCGGCCGAAGCGGCGGCTAGCGCCTCGGCAAAACCGTTCGTATGGGCATCGACAAACTCGGCATCCGTCGCACCGTGTTCCGCGAGAAACCTGAGCAAGCCGTTGAAGAGCCGCACGTCGGTACCCGCGCTCAGCGGCAGATGCAGATCGGCCATCTCGCACGTCGCGGTGTAACGCGGGTCGACCACGACCACCTTCATGTCGGGCCGCGCTTCCTTGATCTTGATGATCCGCTGGAACAGGATCGGATGGCACCACGCCGTGTTCGAACCGACCAGCACGACGAGATCCGCCAGTTCGAGATCTTCGTAGCAGACCGGCACCACGTCCTCGCCGAAAGCCCGCTTATGTCCAGCAACGGAAGACGACATGCACAGCCGCGAATTCGTATCGATGTTCGCGCTGCCCACATAGCCCTTCATCAGCTTGTTCGCAACGTAGTAGTCCTCGGTCAGCAACTGTCCCGAGACGTAGAGCGCGACAGCATCCGGCCCATGCTCATCGACGATCCGGCGAAAGCCGCCGGCTACCGCATCGAGTGCATCGTCCCACGACACGTCGCGCAAGGCGCCGCCTGCGGGCTCACGCATCTTCGGATGAAGGAGCCGTCCGTCGAGTCCGATCGTTTCGCCGAGCGCCGAGCCTTTCACGCACAAGCGGCCGAAGTTCGCGGGATGCAGTTCGTCGCCGGCGATGTCATGTCCACCGTCCGGGCGCGCGCTCGCGCGCACGCCGCAACCGACGCCACAGTACGGACAGGTGGTCTTGACAGCGTCGCGGCTGCCAGCAGCCGCGCTCGAAATAGCGATGGGGAAACTCACGATATCTTCCAGGTCAGGCAGCCTGCGTTTCGCAGAGGGCTTTGCCGAACAGCAACTGGCTGCGCAGCGAAGAAATGTCGGTCCGGTTCTGGATCAGTTCGAAATACCACGCGCCCTCTTTGACGTCGCCATAGAGCACCGCGCCGACCACGCGGTTATCTTCGATCACGAGGCGCTTATAGACGCCGCGTCGTGGATCGCGCAGCACGAGGTCTTCGCTGTCCGGACCGCCGATGAAGTCGCCGGCTGAATACAGTTCGACGCCGGTGACCTTCAGCTTCGTCGCCGTCGCGCGCTGCACGTATCGGCGATGCCCCGCGCCGGCGAGATGTGCGCCGCACACGCGCGCCTGGTCCCAGATCGGCGCCACAAGTCCGAAGGTCGCCGTGCGATGCTGCACGCATTCGCCGACGGCGTAGACGCGCGGATCGTAGGTCTGCAGCGTGTCGTCGACGACGATCGCGCGCTCGCAATGCAGCCCCGCGTGTTTCGCGAGGTCGATGTTCGGGCGCACGCCGGCCGTCATCACGACGAGATCTGCGGGAATCTCCGTGCCGTCGTCAAAACGCACTGCGGTGACGCGATCTGGCCCGACGATTGCCGCGGTATTCGCCTTCAGCAGGAAACGCAGGCCCTTGCGCTCCAGCGCCTGCTGCAGCAAGGCCGACGCGCTTCTGTCGAGCTGGCGCTCCATCAGACTGTCCATGACGTGTACGACCGTCACCGACATGCCCTGGCGCATAAGCCCGTTCGCCGCTTCCAGCCCGAGCAAACCTCCACCGATCACCACCGCGTGACGATGACTGCGCGCCGCGGCGCGCATCGTTTCGACATCCTGAATGTCGCGGAACGCGATCACGCCTGGCAGTTCGTGGCCCGGCACCGGAATCAGAAAAGGCTTGGAGCCTGTTGCGATCAGCAGCCGGTCATAGCCCACTTCGACGCCGCCTTGCGAGCGCACGATGCGGCGCCTGCGGTCGATCGCGACCACCGGATCGCCCGCATACAGACGAATGCCGTTCTCCTCGTACCAGTCGCGCGTATTGAGGATGATGTCGTCGACGGTCTTCTCGCCGGCGAGCACCGGCGAAAGCAGAATACGGTTGTAGTTGCCGTACGGCTCGGCACCGAACACGGTGATGTCGTAGAGGTCTGGCGCGAGCTTCAGCAGTTCCTCGACGGTGCGCATGCCGGCCATGCCGTTGCCGATCACGACGAGGCGCGGGCGCGAAGGCGCCGCGAACGGGGTGCCTCCTGGTGACTGCGCGTCGATTTCGTGTCTCATGCCGCGACCCACACCTTGCCGCTCTCCACGCGTACCGGGTAGGCGCTGACGGAATTCTCCGGCGCTTCCAGGCACTCGCCGGTGCGCAGATCGAAATGATGCTTGTAGATCGGCGAAGCCACCACGATGCGCTCGCCGAGACTGCCGATCAGTCCGCGCGAGAGTACCGCCGCGCGCGAGCCCGGATCGAAATTGTCGATCGCGAACACGCCGCCGTCGCCATCTGCGACGTGAAATACCGCTACCTGCTCGCCGTTGACGAGCGCACAGACGCCCGTATTCGGAACGATGTCATCGAGCGCGCACACGGGCATCCAGGATGCTGAAGTCTGATCGTTGCTCATGCTGGGTTCCTTACGTCAGGTAGGTGAATGGTCAGGCGGTTTCGGCGACAACTGGTATCGGGAACTGCTTCGCCTGCCGCTCTGCCGGCGTTGCGGGACGAATCTGGCCGCGCTCCTCGACGAACGTCACGTTCTCGTCGAGCTTGTCGCTGTTGACGAAATGGCGGAAACGCTTGCGCGTCTCGGGATCGGTGACGGCCATCTTCCACTCGCACTCGTAGGTGTCGATCACATGCTGCATGTCCGCTTCGAGTTCCGCGGCGAGCCCGAGCTTGTCGTGGACGACCACGTCGATCAGATATTGCAGCCCGCCTTCGAGGTTCTCGCGCCATACGCTGGTGCGTTGCAGACGGTCGGCGGTGCGCACATAGAACATCAGGAAGCGGTCGATGTAGCGCACCAGCGTGTCGCGGTCCAGATCTGACGCGAGCAGTTCGGCATGGCGCGGCTTCATGCCGCCGTTGCCGCACACGTAGAGGTTCCAGCCCTTCTCGGTCGCGATGATGCCGATATCCTTGCCCTGCGCTTCCGCGCATTCACGGGTACAGCCCGAGACGCCGAACTTGAGCTTATGCGGCGAACGCAGGCCCTTGTAGCGGTTTTCCATCGCAACGGCGAGGCCCACCGAATCGCCGACGCCATAGCGGCACCACGTCGAGCCGACGCACGACTTCACCGTGCGCAGCGACTTGCCGTAGGCATGGCCGGATTCGAAGCCGGCTGCGATCAGCTCTTCCCAGATGAGCGGCAGTTGATCGACGCGCGCGCCGAACAGATCGACACGCTGGCCGCCGGTGATCTTGGTGTAGAGGCCGTATTTCTTCGCGACCTGGCCGACGGCGATCAGGCCGTCGGGCGTGACTTCGCCGCCCGGCATACGCGGCACCACCGAATACGTGCCGTCGCGCTGGATGTTGGCGAGGTAGTAGTCGTTCGAGTCCTGCAGGCTCGCATGTTCCTTCTTCAGCACGAACTCGTTCCAGCACGACGCGAGGATGCCGGCGACGGCCGGCTTGCAGATATCGCAGCCGAGGCCGCGGCCATGCTTCCCGAGCAGTTCGCCGAAGGTCTTCACGCGCTCGACGCGGACAATGTGGTACAGCTCCTGCCGCGAATACGGGAAGTGCTCGCACAGGTGGTTATTGACCGCGAGGCCCTGCTTCTTCATCTCGGCCTTCATCACCTGCGTGACGAGCGGCACGCAGCCGCCACACGACGTGCCCGCGGTCGTCGCGCATTTGAGTGCGCCGATGTCGGTCGCGCCCGCGGACACCGCCGCGCAGATCGCGCCTTTGGAGACGTTGTTGCACGAGCAGATCTGCGCGGCCTCGGGCAGCGCGTCGACGCCGAGCCCCGGCTTCGCGTTGCCGTCCGCTTGCGGCAGGATCAGGAATTCGGGTGCTTCGGGCAGTTCGATGCCGTTCAGCATCATCTGCAGCAGCGTGCCGTATTCGGCTGCGTCGCCGATCATCACGGCGCCGAGAAGCTGCTTGCCGCACTCGGAGACCACGAGCTTCTTGTAGACCTGCTTGCGCTCGTCGCTGAACTGATAGGTGCGGCTGCCCGGCGTCTTGCCGTGCGCATCGCCGATGCTCGCCACGTCCACGCCCATCAGCTTGAGCTTGGTGCTCATATCGGCGCCGGCGAAGCCTGCGTCGTCGCCGAGCAGATGCTTGGCGGCGACTCGCGCCATGTCATAGCCAGGCGCAACGAGGCCGTAGACCATGCCGTTCCATGCCGCGCATTCGCCGATCGCATAGATATCGGGGTCGCTCGTGCGGCAGTTCGCATCGATCGCGATGCCGCCGCGCGGACCCAGTTCGAGGCCGCAGGCGCGCGCGATTTCGTCGCGCGGACGAATGCCCGCGGAGAACACGATCATGTCGGTGTCGAGATGCGTGCCGTCCGCGAACTGCATGCGGTGCGTACCCGCTTCGCCATCGACGATCGCGGTGGTGTTCTTTTGCGTATGCGCGGTCACGCCGAGTTCTTCGATCTTCGCGCGCAGCACGCGGCCACCGCCCTCATCGACCTGAACCGCCATCAGGCGCGGTGCGAATTCGACCACATGCGTTTGCAGGCCCATGTCGCGAAGCGCCTTCGCGCATTCGAGACCCAGCAGGCCGCCGCCGACCACCGTGCCGGTCTTCGAGCGCGCGCCGCACTCCTGCATCGCTTCGAGATCTTCAATCGTTCGGTAGACGAAGCAATCGCGCCGGTCGCGGCCTTCCACAGGCGGCACGAACGGCGACGAACCGGTCGCGAGCACCAGCTTGTCGTAGGAAAGCGTCTCGCCGCTCGAAAGGCTCACCGTGCGGGCGTTCCGGTCGATCGAGACGGCCTTTGCATTGAGCTTGAGCAGCACATTCTCGCGCTCGAAGAAGCCTGGCTTCACAAGCGAGAGGTCATCCGCGGACTTGCCGGAAAAGAACTCGGACAGGTGCACGCGATCGTATGCAGGACGCGGCTCTTCACACAGCACCGTGACATGCAGCGCGGACCTGGTATCGTCCACGAGACACTCGAGGAGCTTGTGACCCACCATTCCGTGGCCAATCACGACAACGTTCATGACAGAGGCTTCGTTCATTTGCGATGCGGTTCGCGACATGATTTATCCGGCAAATAAAAAAGCGTCCCGCGGATGCAATCGCCAGTGCGACTGTATTCGTGGGACGCCGTTGTCCAAAACCAGTGGTCTAAAGAGAGACTTGTTGCTGCGTGCAGGCCGGATCGTCATTGATCCGCAGCCTCGTTAATGCAAAGCCCATGCCATTAGACGGGAACCGCGCCGAGCGCCCGCCCAGTAAGCTTGGGGCGCTTATTGCGGCGCGAATCCACTCGACTAAAGCTGACGCATTCCGATGCATGAAAGCGCGATGATGGTGCGACGCAGCACCTTCCGCGTGCAGCGTGTCGCCGTCGAAGAGAAAGAACCGGCCGCGACGGCAAGTACGTTAACTGGCCACGCTCTGGCTACTGGCGGCGGCGAGCGCGCGCTCCCTCAACGCTGCTTCGCGCGCCTTGTGTTCGCCGCTAAAGCGCACGGCCAACGCACACAGCGCCGACAGCGTGACGAGCACGCCGAGCGTCGCGAGCGTCTGCTGGATGCTGCCGACGCCTTTCATCAGAAAACCCGCAGCCACCGCGCCGACATTGCCTCCGGCGCCGATGATGCCCGCCACGCCGCCGAGCGCCTTGCGGTCGATGAACGGCACGAGCGCATAAGTCGCCCCGCACGCCATGTGCGTGAACAGGCCGAAAACCAGCATCGCGACGAGAGCCAGCGCAATGCTATTGGCGTGTGCAAAGCACATGAGTCCCAGACCTTCGCCGACGATCAGCGCGCACAGCAGCGTCGCGCGAACATCGAGGCCGCGGCGTGCAGCGGCCTTGTCCGACACCCAGCCGCCCAACGCGCGAGCAAACAGCGCGAGCAGTCCGAAGCTGCCCGCGGCCATGCCGGCCTCCTTCAGCGACAGATGAAAGTGATCGACGTAATAGATCGCCGCGATGTTGTGAATGAACACCTCGACACCGAAACACGCCGCGTAGGTGGTGAACAGCATCCACACGCGGTAGTTCGCGCAAGCCGCGCGGAAACTCGCCCAGCCGCCTTTCTTGCCGCCGTCGATGGCAATGCCCCGCGCGCGCAGTTCCGCGAAGTTTCCTTGCGGGCAATCCTGCGTGAAGCGCCAGTAAAACGCGGCCATGACAGGCATCGCAAGTGCTGGAACCACGAGCGCCACGCGCCATGCCGACGACTCGCCGACACCTGACACGATGATCGCGGCCAGCAGCAACGGTACGAGCGCCTGGGCAGCGCCGGCTCCCGTGTTGCCCCAACCCGCGGTCGTCGCATTGGCTGTGCCGACCACGTTCGGCGCGAACATCATCGACGTGTGGTACTGCGTAATGACAAAGCTTGCGCCGACTGCGCCGATCAACAGACGGCACACCAGGAAGCTCTCGTACCCCGTGGATAGCGCGGCGCCGAGCACGGGAAATGCGCCTGCCAGCAGCAGGCCGGAGTAGACCTTGCGCGGCCCGTAGCGATCGCACATCGGACCGATCACGAGGCGCACGAGAATCGTGACGGCGACCGCCGCGATGTTGATGTTGGCGATCTGATCGGCGGACAGGCCGAATTCGCGCTTGATGAGCGGCATCAGCGGCGCGCATGCGAACCACGCGAAGAAGCAGACGAAGAATGCCATCCACGTCAGATGGAAAGCGCGCATTGAGGGCGTGCGCAGGCTGAAAAGGTCTATGCGGGTTGCTTTATCTGCCATCGTCGTTCCAGAAACAAAAAAGCGTCCCGCGGAACCGGTCGGATGACCTGGTTCCGGGGGACGCCGTTGTCCAAAGCTGCTTGTCAGGTTGCTGCTACGAATGCAATCGGGAGGGATCGCCTTTGATCCTTTGCGTAAGCACTATGCAAAGGCTATGCCATGCGGGACGATCGTTGAGCCTACGGCCTTCTGGGGAAAAAGCGCCGGGACAGAGGTCTGCCGAGGCGACGTATTTTGACGCGTAGAAGCACAGCGATGGTGCGGGTTCACAGCAACGGGGCGTCGCTGCCGCGGGCTGCGGACGCGTCCGGCCCGAACACGTCCCCGGACGCGAGTTTGCGCGCGCGCCGAACCTCGACGGGCAAATCGTTGTCTTCCGCGAACCGCATGACGAAGTCGAACGCATCCGCACAGATGGAGCGCAGCTCGTCCGAAACGAACAGGCATTTGATTCCCGAATCGACGATAGGCATGGCGAGGCGAGTGCAGGCGATATGAATACCGGGCCGCCGCTCGCCGACGAAAAGCGTGATGACGCCGGTCAGACGTTCGGGCCAGTCGCCTGGCCGGAACGTCTTCTGCGAGTGCGTGATGCCCTTGATCAGATAGCCCTGGATAGAGCCTTCGATAGGGTCCTGCGTTGTCAGAGGTATCCGGTCCATGCTCGCGCTACTCGCCTCCTGGTGATGGCCTGTCTACTTCGCTCTCCTCGCTTGGGACGTCGCGAGAGGAAATCTTGAGTTGGCGAAGCTTGTGATACAGCGTTTTTTTCGGCATGCCCAATTCGACGCTGGCTTCCGCGACGTTGCCGTTATGACGCCGCAGCATGTCTTCGATCAACATGCGCTCGAAGTACGCGAGCTGCCCGGCAAGCGTGCCGCCCTTGCTCGTGTTGCCGCCCGGACTCAGCAAGCTGTCGCCTGTCAGTCCCAGCACGAACCGGTCAGCGACGTTCTGCAATTCCCGCACGTTGCCGCGCCACGAATGCGTCATCAGTTCGGAGAGCTGCGATGCGGACACGATGGGCGCGGGCTGTCCGAAACGGCGCGCCGCCGCGAGCACGAAATGCTCGAAGAGCAAGGGCACATCTTCGCGACGCTCGCGCAAGGGCGGCAGTTCGATCTGCGCGACGTTCAGCCGATACAGCAGGTCGGCGCGAAAAAGACCGTCCGTGGAAAGCTGCAGGAGGTCGGCCTTGGAGGCCGCAACGATCCTGCAATCGACCGCGATCGACTCGTTCGCGCCAAGGCGTTCGACGGTGCGTTCCTGTAGCACGCGCAGCATCTTGATCTGCAACGACACCGGCATGGTTTCGATTTCGTCGAGAAAGAGCGTCCCGCCATGGGCCCATTCGATCTTGCCGATGCGCTTTTTGATCGCGCCGGTGAACGCGCCCGCTTCGTGACCGAACAGCTCGCTTTCGAAGATCTGTTCAGGCAAGCCGCCGCAGTTCAGCGCAACAAAATGCTTGTCGCGCCTTCCGCCGAACTCGTGCAGGCTGCGCGCGATCAACTCCTTGCCCGTGCCGGTCTCGCCGGTGATCAGAACCGATACCGACGTATCGGCGAGACGCAGGATCTTCTTGCGCACCTCGGCCATCGCTGGCGATTTGCCGAGAATGAGCGCCTCGATGCCCTGCCAGTTGTCGAGCGCGGCGCGCAAGCCCTGCACTTCGAGCGTCAGGCGCCGCTTCTCGACCGCGCGCGCCACTCTGCGTGCGATATGGTCCGACGAAAACGGCTTTTCGATGAAATCGTATGCGCCGACCTGCATGGCGCCAACTGCCGTCGAAATGTCCGCATGTCCGCTGATGAGAACGACGGGAATCTGCGAGTCGATTGCCATCACTTTTTCGAGCAGCTGCAAGCCGTCGATACCCGGCATCCTCACGTCCGATACGATCACGAGTGGCGCGCCGGGCGCAACTTCGGCAAGCGCGTCCGCCGCAGCGCCGTAAGCGGATACAGGCAACCCCGCGAGCTCGACGGCCTGCTGGACACCGAAGCGCACGTTCTCGTCGTCCTCGACGACGAGAACCCGAATTTCATCTCCCATCGACTACTCCCTTCGCTGACGCAAAGTCAATGTTGAATCGCGCGCCGCCTTCTTCGCGATTGACGGCGGATATCTTCGCGCCGAACGCTTCGACAATGCGCGAGGTGATCGCCAGCCCGAGGCCGAGGCCATGGCCTCGCGGCTTCGTCGTGACGAACGGTTCGAACAGGTGGTCGAGCACCTCCTGCGCGATGCCCGTGCCGCTGTCCGCGATCGAAAATAGCACGCGGCCATTCGCCTCCGACTCGACTGCCTCCAGCGTAATGACCCGCTTGTCTTCGTTGCGAACCGCATCGAGCGCATTGCCGAGCAGATTGACGATGACCTGCTGCAACTGACTCGCCTCCGCGCACACGAACGTGCCGGGCGGAATCTTCATGTCGAGTTGCACGGCTTCGTCGCGGATCCTCGCGTCGTAAATGAGCCGCGCATGTGCGACCGCTTCGTTGAGCGACACCGCAACACGCTCGACAACCGGCTTGCGTGCGAACGCCTTCAGTTCGCCGGTGAGCGTGGCCATGCCGTCGACGAGACGCGAAACGCGCTCGAGATTGGCGATGGCATGTGCAGGTTGGTCCCGTTCGAAAAACGTACGCGCGTTGTCGCACAGCGTTCGTATCGCGACGAGCGGCTGGCTCAACTCGTGAGTAAGACCGGCGGCCATCTGGCCGAGCACGGCGAGCTTGCCCGCATGGACGACCTCCTGTTGGGATTCGCGCAAGCGCTGCTCGGTTCGTTTGCGCTCCGCAATCTCCTGCTGCATCCGTTCGTTCGTTTGCGTGAGCGCCGCGGTACGCTGCGCGACGGTCGCCTCCAGTTCGTCGTTTGCGCGGCGCAACGCGTCCTGCGCTCTCAGCTTTTCGGCGATCGTCCGGCGGCGCTGCATCGCGTAAAGCGCGTAGAGCCCGGCGATCAGGAAACCTCCGGTCACGAAGCCCAGCGCCAGCTCCTGTTGACGGCGTGCGCCGGCGACATCGAGCAGCACCATGATCGAGTCGCCCGCCTGCGGGGCGGGCCGCGACATCACGAGATAACGCGTTGTGTGACCGGGGCGACGCGGGTCCGGAAAGCGGCCGAGCCAGGCGCTCGCTCCCCACTCACCCAAGCGCCGGTAGGGCAGCGCCTCGACATCACGGCCCGCGTATTGTCGCGAGGCCTGAATCTCGCGCTGCTGCTGCGAGGTGATGGGCCGCAGCGCCGTGAACTTCCACGCGGACACCGTCGAGATGACGATTACGCCGTTGCGGTCCACCACCATCGCGGCCTCGTTGGGCCGACGCCACGCCGACTCGAGTTCGTCGACGCTGATCTTGACTGCCGCGGCGCCGATCGGCGTACCGCCATCGCGCACGGCGCTTGCGAAGTAAAGTCCCGGAACGCCGGTGTTGGTGCCGATGCCGAAGAAACGCCCCGCGCCGCGCGCGAGCGCGTCCTTGAAGTAAGGCCGGTACGACACGTTGGTGCCGACAAAGCTGACCGGCTGATTCCAGTTGCTCGCAGCGATCACCGAGCCTTGCGCGTCGATCACGTCCACCGCGACGCTGCCGGCCTCCTGGTTCACCGCTTCAAGATACGTATTGACACTGTGCAGGAGCTGCGGCGATGCGCGCGGCCCCGCATTCAGCAAGGCGCGCACGCTGTCCTGCCGGGCGACGATGGCGGGCATCATCTCGAAGCGCCCCAGTTCGCTTTTCAGGCTCGCGCCGTACAGGTCGAGCTGATGCGCGCCTGCCTCGGTGAGCGCATCGATCGCCCGGTTCCATGCGAGCTCGACCGCTGCCGCGGCCATGCCGACATACAGCAGAGCCGCAACCGCCCATGCCCACAGCGGTATGCCTCTTATTTTCACTTGATGTTCAACCTCGTGAATACCCGGTGCCCGACGATGCCACGCGCGCGCGGCACCCGAGCGCGACACGTCATCCGCCATGCGCAAGCACGATCAGCGTCAGCGTGACGACGATAGCGCCGCCGATGCGCGTGGCGATCTGCGCGAAGGGCATCAGTTGCATGCGATTCGCCGCCGTGAGAATCGCGACGTCGCCCGTGCCGCCCTGCCCGCTATGACATGCATTCACGATCGCTGTGTCGATAGGGTACATCTTAAGCTTGCGGGCAACCAGAAAACCGGTGCCCATCAGCGTCGCCACGGTTGCGACGATCGTCACGATATTGCCGACCGTGAATGCAGCGGTCAACTTGTCCCACGGAGTCATTGCGACGCCGATCGCGAACAGCAGCGGGTAGGTCACCGCAGTCGAGAAGAACTTGTAGACGACGAACGCGCCTTCCTGCAGCGGCGGCGAAACCGCGCGCGCGAGTTTGACGAGCACCGCGAGAAACAGCATGGCGACCGGCGCCGGCACGCCGAACAGGTTCCGGCACATCAGGCCGAGCAGATACAGCGTGATAGCCGTGATGCCCGCCGCCGCGATATGCGTGACGTCGATATGGCCGCGAATTTCTTCGTCGACGGGATTCATTTCGTCGGCCTCGCCGACTTGCAGACGCCCGTCGCCCGTGAGATGAGGAAAGCGCTTGCCAAGCATGTCGAGCGCGCCCGAGAGAATGATTGCGGTGAGGCTGCCGAGCATCACCGGCGGCAGTACCTGCGCGAACAAATCGCCCTGCGGCAGGTGCATGATTTCCGAATAGCCCACCGACAGCGGAATGGCGCCTTCACCGACACCGCCCGCCATGATCGGCACGACGATGTACAGCAGCGTATGGCGCGCGCCGAGGCCGAATGCCGAGCCCACCGCAATCCCGACGATGGCCGCCGCCACCGACCCGGCCGCAAGCGGCACGAAGATCTTCAGGAAGCCTTTGATCAGCAACCGCCGGTCCATGCTGAGAATGCTGCCGACAATAATCGACGCAATGAACAGGTACAGGAAATTGGTCGACTTGGTGAACTCGGTCGTGAGGTGCAGGATCGGCTTGGGCAACACGTGGTAGTACGTGAGCGCCGACGGCACGAACGTCGCGAAGATCGCAGCGGCCCCAATATTGCGCAGAAGCGGCAGGCGCTTGCCAAGCTCGGCGCAGGTGAAACCAAAGAAAGCGAGCACGGCAATCGCCATCGATATCTCGCCCGGCATCTTGCCCGTCACTGCAAACCCGACGATCAGCGCGAGAAGAATGAAATAGACCGGCAGCGGGATGATGCCGATCCGGTATTCCATTAGCTTCCACCAGCCTTCAGGCCAGAATCGGGTTGCCTCGTTGGACAACGGCGCGGGCTCTTGCGTGGGCGTCGGCCGCGAATGTTCCTGAGTATGTGAGGGTGTGGACAAAACATGTCTCCTTGCTTTGGCGCGCCGGCATTGCATAGCGGCGTCGAGATTCGATACAGATGCCGGCGCGTGGGCCGACTGCGGCTCGTCGAGCCAGCACTGGGAAAAACCAGGGAAAAGCTGAAAGCGGAAGGCGCCGGGATTAGCGTCGCGCAAGCCAGCGGGGCGTGAGCAGGGTCATGAATGTCTCCGTGAGGGTCTTTTGGATTGCGCGGTGGGCGCTCGTGGATAGCTATAAGGCAAGGCCTGTGCCAATGGCGGGGCTACGCGGCAATTCCACCAAGCCATTGATTTTATGGAGATTAATCTCATGCCGACCGGCGTCGGCATCGACGCATTCCGAGAGTTCAGAATTCGGGGAGGCGTCGAGGCTGAGAGTTCAGCCGTCGCCGCGTACCCGGGCAACGGAAGGAAGGCAACGCCTGAGGCGCGGAGCCGCCTCAGGTAAAACAGAATCAATGGCCGTCCAGTTCCACGTTGAGCATCTTCAGGTAGTTGCGTAAAAAAAAAGCGGCTTCGAATTGAAGCCGCTTTTGCTATGCATCCACGCGTTGATCCATTCAGGCATTCGCCAGCGATTGCACCGTCCCTTTCTCGACATCGCCCACATAAATGCCGAATGCATCTTCAGTGCGCTCCTTCACGTAACGCCGCAACATCGACTGCACGGCAGGATCGCGAATCTCGTCCCACGGAATTGCATCGAGCGGCACGCAGCGCACGTTGGGCGACGCGGGCGCATCGTCGATTACCCGGCCCCGGTAGTAAATGTGCGTGACGCCCTTCTCCTCGAACACCGCGAAGAGGAAGTCCAGATTCACGCCGAGTTGCAATCCGGCGAGTACACCGCGCAAGCTCGCCGTATCGGACTGCGGTTCGAGCCGTGTGCCCGTCGGCAACTGCAAGCCGCTCGCGGTCTGAATCAACACGAGCCCGTCTCTGTGTTCGAGAATCGCGCCGACCTGCGCACGCTGTCCCGTTGCGGCGAGCGCTTCCTGCGAGAGCCTGAAGTCCACATATGCGCCACGGCAATAGCCCAGCGGCGTCGCGCTCGAATGCGTGAAATCCACGACACGTCCAATCAGAATGATGTGGTCGCCCGCGTCCACCACCTGGTGCGTCTCGCAATCGAAACTCGCGGCCGCACCGTCCATCACCGGGCTGCCGGTGCGTCGCGCGTGCCATGCGACCTGCGCGAACTTGTCCGCGCTCTTCGACGCGAACACGCCCGACACCGGCCGCTGATCTTCCGCGAGCACGCTGACCGCGAAACGCTGGGTCTGCGAGAACACGGGATGACTCGACGCCGTCTTCGCGATGCATACGAGAATCAGCGCGGGATCGAGCGACACCGACGTGAACGAATTCGCCGTGAAGCCGCGCGGTGTGCCGTCCTCCTGAATCGTCGTCACCACGGTCACGCCGGTCACGAATGCACCGAGCGCACGGCGAAAGTCGACGGCGTCGAAAGATGAATCGGTCATGATGCTGCTCCTCGGGACACGCGGTTCACATTGCGAATAAAGCGCAGGAGCCGCTGGTTGACAATCGACGGCGCAGTGACGTTCATCATATGCCGCTCGCTCGCGATAATCTCGGCGCGGCCCAACGGCGCCGCCGCCGCCATCGACTCCGACATCGCCGGACTCGAATTCGGATCGCATTCGCCGGTCATGAAAAGCGCGGGCATCGCGAGTTGCGTCAAGCGGCCAACATGCGCCTGATCCGAACTCGCGAACAGACGATACGTGCGCGCGTAGCCTTCAAGGTCGACGCTTTCGAGCAGCGAGCGCACCATCTGAGCGGCCTTCGCCAGATGACCCGGCACCGGATCGTCGAACCAGCGCGCAATCGTGGCGTCGATACTCGGCTGATCGAGCCCGCCATTCAGCGACGCCGCGCGCTGCATCACCGCGGAGCGTTGCGCCGGCGTGCGGTCATACACTGCATTGAGCGCAGCCACGCTCGCCACACGCGACGGGTAACGTAATGCGAACTCCAGCGCGACCAGCGAACCCATCGAATGCCCGACCACATGCGCCGTTTCAATGTCGAGGTGATCGACCAGCGCCAGCAACTGCGCCGCGTATTCCTCGAGTTGCGGCGATGCAGCCGGAAGCCGGCTCGCGCCGTGTCCCAGCATGTCGTAACTGACGACGCGAAACTGCCCCTGCAACGCTTCGACCTGCGGTTCCCACACGCGGCGGTTCATTCCGACACCGTGAATCAGTATGAGCGCTTCGCCCTCGCCTGCCACGCTATAAGCGGTGCCGTCGAACGTGCCGTCGATCGTCGAGTGGGTCGTCGAGTGGGTCGTTGCCTGCCCGGTTTGCGTTTCATGCTTCATTGGACCCAAGCTCCTTCAGATCCTGATAGCGGTCGCCGATCCGATGATGCGGACGGCCGCCAATCGACGCGCCGAGCGCGATCACGAGTTCGTCCGGCGCGGGCGCGTCGATGATCGAGAACTGGATGGTCAGGTAGTGCGAGCGCATGCCTTCATCGGCCTTGTGCATGAGCGGAATCGTCACGGGGCAATTCGGCCCGCCGCGCAGATTCGTGAAGCTCAGATAGCTCTTTGCGCCCACCGCCGTGCGGAACTTGTTGCCAAAGCGCAGCGTATGGATCAACGCGGACGCGTGTTCCACTTCGCCAGACGTGCCGACAATCGCCGCTTTGCCATAACCCTCGACTGCCTCGCCCGAGCCCGCCACGCGCAGGATCTCAGCGGTCAACACTTCACCGAGTGGCGGCGCGAGTTCGTGAATCTCGGGCTTCAGATCCTCGACGAAACCGCGCCCTGCCCACGGATTGCGCAGCACCGCTGCGGCTGCAAAAAGCTTCAGTGGCCGCTCCGCGACCTTGCCGCCTTCAATGAAGGTGTCTTCAACATACGTGACCAGCTTGCGAATTTCGAGCTTCATATGACTTTCTCCGGAGACAGATGCGCCTCCGCCGAATGCGTGACGCGTTGGAATATTATGGTATTCCATATTAGCGTATGCAAGTGCTTTGGGCCGAATGGCGGGTTTACGACACTCCATCGGACGAAAAAAAACCGTCGCACGCGACGGTTTCTAATGGAGCCTAAGTAACGCCCATAAGTAACGCCCAGCCAGTCACGCGCTCTGATCCGACTCCTGCTCAGCGAGCGCGGCCATCGCAATGCTGGCCGCACGGCGCACGTGCTCGAGCGACGCAGCCGCGGCGGCATCGCCGTCTTTCTTCGCGATTGCGCTTAGCAGCCGGTTCATCTCGCGATTCGACTCGGCGCCGCGTCCTGGCGAGGAGATCGTCACGGAGCGAAGCTGATTGATGCGCCCGTTCAGCGATTTCACCACCTGATGCATCATCAGCTTATGGCCGCCCGCGAACATCGCTTCGTAAAAGCGCTCCGTATAGGCGAGCACGCGGCGAAAGTCGGATTCATCGAACGCGTCTTCGATTTCCTTGCGGATCTCGCGCAACTGCTTCATGAGTGCGGGCGTGGCGAGTTGTGCGCACGCGCGGGCCGCTTCCGATTCGAGCAGCGCGCGGATCTCATAGATTTCCTGCACCTGTTCGGGGTCGAGGCGCGCGACGATCGGTCCGGAATGCGCAACTGTTTCGACGAGCCCTTCGGTCTCCAGATGACGCAGCACTTCGCGAACTACCGTGCGGCTCACACCGAGCTGATCGCACAACGTGCGTTCGATCAACCGGTCGCCGGGACGATAAAAGCCCTGCGATATGGCGTCGCGCAACTTCTCCAGCGTGAGTTCGCGCAACGTCGGTGCACTACGGTCAACGCGCATCTGTTCGATCATGGCGAGGTCCCCAAGTAAGGAACTGGGCAGACTGGTTTTTGGAATCCCATAGTATCGCATAGGCACGGGCGGTCGACCGCCACGCGCCGCCTCATGCAAGTCAACCCATACATATCACGCACCTCATGCGGGAAACACCTGCGCGTGCCCGCGATCCCAGTCGAGCCACGCCTGTGCGCCGATCGCGAGCGCCGCTTCGTGCGCGCCCGCTGCACTGCGCACCGCGATTTCCTGCTGCCACGGCGTCGCCACCGAGTAGTGCATCGTGTCGCCCAGATACGTGATGTCGCGCACGACGACAGACAGGCCGTCGTGCGCGCTCTGCGGCGCCTGGGCGCGAATGCGGATCTGTTCGGGCCGCAGCATCAGCGCACCGCCATCGCCGCTATTGAGCGCGTGATCGTAGCCGGCAATCGGCACGGGCTTGCCGTTCGGAAACACCGCGTGCGAATCGGCCCCGCCTCCCGTCAGCGTGACGGGCAGGAAATTCGAATTGCCGATAAAGCTCGCGACGAAGCGCGACGCCGGCTTGCGATACAGATCCTCGCCGGTGCCGACCTGCTCGATGCGGCCCTTGTTGAACACCGCGATGCGATCGGACAGGCGCAGCGCCTCTTCCTGATCGTGCGTCACATACAGAATCGTCACGCCGGTTTGTTGATGAATACGGCGCAATTCCGTTTGCAGTTCCTCGCGCAGCTTCTTGTCGAGCGCGGACAGCGGCTCGTCCATTAGCAGGACCGGCGGATCGTAGGCGAGCGCGCGCGCAATCGCGACACGCTGCTGCATCCCGCCCGACAACTGCTCCGGCATGCGGTCGCGGCAATCGCCGAGATGCACCAGCTTGAGCATTTCATCGACCTTGGCCCGCACCTTGGCGTCGGACCAGCGCCGAACGCGCAACGGGAAGGCAACGTTTTCGCCGACCGTCAGATGCGGAAACAGCGTGTAGCGCTGGAACACCATGCCGATGTTGCGCCGGTTAGGCGCGACCGACAGCAACGACTTGCCGTCGAGCAGCACGCGGCCTTCGGTAGGCGACTGAAAACCGGCGACGATATAAAGCGTCGTGCTCTTGCCCGAGCCTGACGGGCCCAGGAACGTCATGAACTCGCCCTTCCTGATGTCGAGCGACACCTGATCGATGGCGACGACCTGATCGTAGGTCTTGCGAAGACGCTGAATCTGCAGAAACGGGGAGCTCACGATTTACCTCTCTTGAGTACAAGGCCGAGCAACATCAGGACAACGGTCAGCCCAACCAGCAGCGACGATGCCGCGGCAATTACCGGCGTCAGGTCTTGCCGCAACGTGCTCCATACGCGCACGGGCAGCGTCTGCAAGGTCGGGCTGGCCATGAAGATCGACACGACCACCTCGTCCCACGAAGCGAGGAACGAAAAGATCGCCGCCGCGAACAGGCCGAGACGGATGCCCGGCAACGTGACGCGCCATTTCACTTCGAACGGACCCGCACCGCAGATCAGCGCGGCGTCTTCGAGCGACGTGTCGAAGCTCTCGAGCGAATTCGAGATCGCGATGATGGAAAACGGCAGCGCGATGATCAGATGCCCGATTACGAAGCCGACCAGCGTGCCCGTCAAACCGATACGCAGGAAGAAGCCATACAACGCGACGGCCAGCACGACGACGGGCAGCACCATTGGCGTGAGAAAGAACGCCTTGAGCAACGCGCGTCCGCGAAAGTTGCCGCGTGTGAGCGCAAGCGAAGCGAACAGCCCGAGAACAACGGACAACACCATCACGACGATGCCGAGCTCGATGCTCGTCATCAGCGAGTCGAACCAGCCCGGGTCGGAGAACAGCATGCGATACCACTGCAAGGTCCAGCCAGGCGGCGGAAACATCAGCCATTGCGAATTGCCGAACGACAACGCGACGATGAACAGCACCGGCAGCAGCAGGAACAGCGACACCGCGCCGCCGACGCCAACCAGCAGCCAGCGCAATGGGCCAAGACGATCGAAGTCGAGCAGCATGTCAGTGAGCTCCTGTAGCGGTAGCGGCGCGGCCCGAGAAGCGCAGCTGCACCGCGTAAAGCGAGAGCGTGACGAGCAGCAGCACGAATGCGGCGGCGCCGGCAAGTCCCCAGTTCAGCAATTGCTGGACGAGTTGAGCGATGAGTTCCGCGAGCATCATGTAGTTCGGGCCGCCGAGCAATGCCGGCGTGACGAAGTAACCCAGCGCCATCACGAACACCATCAATGCGCCGCTTGCGATGCCGGGCATGGCGAGCGGCACCAGCACGCGCCAGAATGCCTGCCAGCGGCTCGCGCCGCAGATCGCGGCCGCGCGCAGCGTGGTCGGATCGATTGCACGCAACGTGGCGTGCAACGGCATCACGAGAAACGGCAACATGATGTAGGTCATGCCGATGGTCACGCCGGTCAGGTTGTTCACCAGCGTCAGCGGTTCATGGATCACGCCCAGCCACATCAGCAGACGATTGATCGGCCCCGTCTGTTGCAGCAGCACCATCCATGCGAATGTGCGTGCGAGCAGGTTGGTCCACATCGACAGGATCAGGATCGCGAATACCAGTTTGCTGATCCAGCGCGGCGCGATAGCGAGCAGCCACGCGGTCGGAAAACCGATCACGACCGTCACCGCCGTTACCACGCCCGCGACGAAGAACGTATTGCCGAACACCCGCAGATAGGTGCTCGACCCGAATAACTGCGCATAGTTCTGAATGCCCGGCGTGGGTTCGAGAACGCTGCGCAACAGCAGCGACAAGACCGGCAACACGAAGAACACGACCAGCAGCAACAGCGCCGGCGCGATCAGGCGTCCTTTGCGGAAAGCCGCGGCCATCTTCGGCGCCACGACCGGCGGCTCCGTGATGGTACTGACTGCATTCGACATGATGACTCCTTCGCCGGCTTGGTCCGGCTGCCACGTTACTTCGACTGCCATGCGTACCAGCGCTTCGCGATTTCGTCGCGATGATCGGCCCAGTACTTCATATCCAGATTGATCTGCGTGGCCTTGTACTGATCCGGCTGGGTCTTCGCGACGTTCGGCGGCAGCAGCGCGGCGGACTTGAGGTTGACTGGCGCATAGCCGGTTTCGGCGGCGAAATTCGCCTGGGCTTGCGGCCCGGTCGCGGCCGCGAGGAACTTCATCGCTTCGGCCTTGTGCTTCGAGCCCTTCGGCACGACCAGCATGTCGGCGGCGGTGAGGTTCTGATTCCACGACACGCCGACGTCCACGCCGGTCTGCTGCAATGCATGCAAGCGGCCGTTCCAGAACACGCCGATAGGTGCTTCGCCCGACGCCATCAACTGCTGCGATTGGGCGCCGCCGCTCCACCAGACAATCTCGCTCTTGATGGTGTCGAGCTTCTTGAACGCGCGATCGAGATCGAGCGGATAGAGCTTGTTCGGCGCTACGCCGTCGGCGAGCAGCGCGACTTCCAGCACGCCTGGCGCGGACCATTTATAGAACGTGCGCTTGCCCGGAAAACGCTTGGTGTCGAACAGATCGGCGTAGTTCGCCGGAGCGCCGTTCTTGTACGACGCCTTGTTGTAGCCGAGCACGAACGAGTAATAGAAGCTGCCGACCGCACCCGGCGACGAGAAGCGCGGGTCGAGGTCCGCCTTGTTCACGACCGTGTAATCGATCGGCTCGACCAGACCGTCGCGCAGTGCCGCATAGGCGAAATCCCCTTCGACATCGACTACGTCCCACTGCACGTTGCCGCTTTCGACCATCGCCTTCAGCTTGCCGTAATCGGTCGGGCCGTCCATCAGCACCTGAATGCCCGACGTCTGCGTGAACGGCTGCGCCCAGTCTTTTTGCTGCGCGGACTGCGTCGTGCCGCCCCAACTGGCAAATACGATAGGCGCGGCTGCCGCCGACGCCGGCGTATGGATCAACACCGCGGACGCGGCCGCGACCGTGGTGACCACCGCGATGGCCACTGCCCGAGCCCGAGCGGGCAAACGTAGCGCTTGCTTCATGACGACTGCTCCTTGGAAAGGATACGACTTGCTTTGAGAGGTCTTGTATAGGTGTATTTCGGATGTCAGCGATACTTACTTCAACGGCGAAAACGCAGCGGGTTTCATGATCTTGCTTTCCATGGTTTCCATCAGCGCCTGAATCTTAGGTATAAACGCCTGCCATTGCGGGTCTTGCGCGAGACGCTGACGGCGCGATTCGCGTTCGTCGAGACTCGGATACGCCCACATGTGGACGATCTGATTCAGCGGCCCGATCTCCGAGAAGAAGTAGCCGACCAGCTCGCCCAGATAGCGCTTCTGCAGCTCGATGCCTTCTTCTTCGACCAGCTTCAGATAGGCGGGCACAGCGCCCGTTCTTATCTGGTAGGTGCGGATTTCGTAGTACATGTGACCTCTTTAACGATCAACGCATGACGAACGGATCGGCAATCGGTTCGTCCGACGTGCGGATCCAGACCGACTTCGTGCGGGTGTAATCGAGCACGGCGTCGAGTCCGCCTTCGCGACCGAGGCCGCTCAATCCGTAGCCGCCGAACGGCACGATAGGCGACACGGCGCGATACGTGTTGACCCATACAATGCCGGCCCGCAGACGCCGCGTGAGCCGATGCGCGCGCGTCAGGTCGCGCGTGAATACGCCTGATGCAAGGCCGTATTTCGTGTCGTTGGCGAGCGCAATTGCTTCGGCTTCCGAATCGAATGTCATCACGCTGAGCACCGGACCGAACAACTCCTGCGCGACGCTCGGCACCGTCGACGCGGGACAATCGACGATAGTCGGTTCGAAAAAGAAGCCTTCGCCGTGCCCTTCTGGACGGCCGCCGCCCGTCAGCAACGTGGCGCCCGCCTTGAGACTCGCGGCAAGTACCGCTTCGATGTGATCGCGCTGCCGGCTTGTGGCGAGTGGACCCATTTCGGTCGCGACGTCTTGCGGATCGCCGATGTTGATCGCTTCCGCCTTTTCGATGAGCCGCGCGAGCAGCCGGTCGCGGATGCCGCGCTGCACCAGCAGCCGCGAACCCGCGACGCAACTCTGCCCCGTGGCCGCGAAAATGCCGGCGATCACCGCATTGCTGACGCTGTCCACATTGGCGTCGTCAAAAACCAGCACCGGCGATTTGCCGCCGAGTTCTAGTGACGTCGCCGCGAGGTTCTCCGCCGAGTTGCGCACGATGTGGCGCGCGGTTTCGGGCCCGCCTGTGAAGGCGATCTTCGACACCAGCGGATGGCTCGTCAGCGCGCGCCCGCAGTCCGCGCCAAAACCCGTGACGATATTGACGACCCCCGCCGGAAAACCCGCTTCATGCACGAGCCTGGCGAAAGCGAGCAGCGGCGCAGGACCCTCTTCCGATGCCTTCAGCACGATCGTGCAGCCCGCCGCGAGCGCCGGCCCAACCTTCACCGCCGACAGAAACAGTTGTGAATTCCACGGCACGACGCCCGCCACGACGCCAACCGGCTCGCGTCGCAGAAACACATCCATGTCGGGCTTGTCGACGGACAGGCACGCGCCCTGAATCTTGTCCGCGACGCCCGCGTAATAACGGTAGTACTCGGCAACGTAGCCGATCTGCGCACGCGTCTCGCGAATGATCTTTCCCGTGTCCGCCGTTTCGAGTTCCGCGAGTTCCTGCGCGTTGGCGGCGACGAGCTCGGCGAGCCTGTAGAGCAACTTGCCGCGCTGGCTCGCGGTGAGATCCGCCCATTGCGGCGCGAACAACGCGCGGTCGGCGGCCTTGACCGCGCGATCGACGTCGCCGGCGCCCGCTGCGGGCATCGTCGCCCAGGCCTTGCCGGTCGCGGGGTTGACGCTGTCGAAGGTGTTCTCCGCGTTGCAGAACTCACCGTCGATGTAAAGCTGGAACGACTTCAACATTGCTTCTGCTCCTGGCGTGCAGAACGTCGGTTCAATGGCGGCTCAGGCGCGCTCGGCGAAAGCGGGCATCACGTTCGAAATGAACAGTTCGAGCGAACGGCGCTTGCGCTCATAGCTCATATTGCTGTCGAGCCAGAAGCTGTACTGGTCGAAGCCGAGTTCTTCATACTGACGCAGGCGGTCGATCACCGCGCCCGGTTCCCCGATCACGAGGTTCTTGCGAATCTGCTCGGGTGCGTATTGCGGGAACGAAGCAATGTCGGCATCCGTCAGCGGCTCGATGAAACCCTGCTTCACCGGACGCTCGTTCTTGAACCACTTGCTGAAGTAGCAATAGAAACGCGACAGGTCCTGGACCGCGGTGTCGACCTCAGCGGCATCCGCACCGACAAAGGTGTGCATCAGCATCATGATCTGCGGACGCGGAATATCCGGATTCGCCTTGCACGCGGCGTTGAAGCGCTCCATCAGGCTGACGACTTCAGAGTCTCCTGCGGCGAGCGACGTTACCTGGACGTTGCAGCCGTTGCGCACCGCGAATTCGTGAGAGTTCGGATCGCGCGCGGCGAGCCACATCGGCGGATGCGGTTGTTGGACGGGACGCGGAACCGGCGTCGTGGATGGCCACGACCAGAACTCGCCCTGATGCGCGTAGTCACCCTTGAACAGTTCGCGAAGCGCCGGCACGAGTTCGCGCATGCGGGCGCCCGCGCCGAAGGCGTCGAGTCCCGGCAGCAGGCGCTCGTATTCGAACGAATAGGCGCCGCGTGCGATGCCCAGATCAAGCCGCCCGTTGCTGGCGACATCGACCATGCCGGCTTCGCCCGCCAGCCGGATCGGATGCCAGAACGGCGCGATGACGGTGCCGGTGCCGAGGCGGATACGCTCGGTGCGTGCCGCCAGATAGGACAGGTTGACGAACGGGTTCGGTGCGATCGTGAATTCCATCGCATGATGCTCGCCGATCCAGGCGGTTTCGAAACCGCCGTTCTCGGCGAGCTGGACGAGTTCGGTCAGCTCGTCGAACAGTTGACGGTGGGATGTGCCACCGTCGTAGCGTTCCATATGAACAAACAGCGAGAATTTCATGATCGACCTATGTGCGGAAAGCGGTGAGTCGGTCCTGCTGCGGGGGCGTTTTACTATGCCGCCGCGCGATGTCGACCGCCGATGAGCGGCGCGTGGTATTACGGTATTCCACACGGTGGTCGAAATCAAGCGTTTCAATATTATGGAATACCATAATATTCGCTGCCTGGAGACGGCGCGTGGGTGGGAGCTGATCTGGCTTTGTGTGCCGTTTCGCCGGGTCTTCTTAAGCGGATGTTTCATGCATTGAAAGCGTGCGTGACGCGACACACCCGAGGAGCCCGGCGGCGACCGCTGCATCCCATGCACCAGGCAACGCCTATATACGTCACAATGTGATATATACTGTCCACATGAGCGATGGTTAGAACAAGCCCTTTGCTGCGGTCGCGCTTCGTACGGGAGGATCAAATGATCATTGGCAACGATTTCGAAATCGGCTTCCTGCTGCTCGCTTTTGCGCTGCTGGGCATCATTCTGATCGGTACCCTGCTCGATACGTTGCAACTGCAAAGGCTGCACCCGCGACTTATCGGCGCCACTGTCGGGGCGCTTGTCGGCTTCGCGCTGATCGAAGCCGTGCCGCTATTTACCTGAGCATGCGAAGACGGCGCGCAAATCGCGCCGTGTAATGTACTGGAGACGCGTCATGATGGATCTCCTCGTGCAGCTAGCAGTTGCCGGCTCGATACTCGTGCTGGTGGTCCTTTTTATGGTCACGCAAGAACGCCGCGCCGATCTGCGCGAACGGCTTCGTCGCGCCGGGGCACGCAGGCATTGGTGGAATCGGCCCCGGAACGGGCATTGACTGCTTGCGTCGTGCTTCGACTGCGGCCACAGAAAAACATGAGTGCCCTCCGCCACGTGGTGGACCGGCGGCATTTTCCGCACCGCGCCCAACATGCCATTTCCGCCTCCGCGAATAGCACCACTTCGGCAACCTAACTAACGGTTTTCGCCGGGTTAAGCACGACCACCTTGCTTGACGTGCGCAAACTTCTTATCGAATCAGGGCATGCCGGTGTCCGCATGCTGCGTGACTGCCCATGGCCACGCGTCGACTTTCGCGGCTCGCGACGAGAAGAGCCAACCGACGACTATCAACCCGCACTCTCCGATTGAAAAATTAAGGTAGCGCCCACTTTATTGTCCTTGTCATATAGCTACCAGAGCACGCTTCCATGACAGATAACTAACGAACAAGATTCGATGCCAACTGCGTTCGCCCACACGGTCAAAGAGAGCTTTACGACGCTCACGCCGACGGCCAAGCGCATTGCCAGTTACATGCTGGCGAATCTCGATCGGCTCGGTCTTGAAACGGCCGATCAGATCGCGCAGCAAACAGGAACGAGCGGCATTTCCGTTGGACGCTTTCTGCGCAGCGTCGGCTATCGCAATCTGGATGATCTGAAGCGCGAACTACGCGGTGCGCAAACGCGTCCCTGGTTCATTACTGACCGCCTCGAAGCGTATCGCAGCGAGCGCCATCTGCAAGACTCGCAAGACATGAGCCGCCAAGGCGCGGCACTCGCACGGTCTATGGATCTGGAAGTCGATGCTGTGCGCTATGTCTATCAGCTCGCGGAGAGCGAAGCATTTGCACGGGTCGCGGAACGCATTGCGAATGCAGAGGCCGTTTATATAGTCGGCATTCAATCGACACGCGGCATCTCCAATGCGTTCTTCAGCTACCTCGAATATCTGCGGCCACGCGTGTTCTATTCCGACGGCATGTCGGGCTCGTATGTGGATTCACTGAACTCCGAATTTGCTTCGCCCTATCTGATCGTGACGGACACGCGCGCCTATTCGCGTATCGCACGCCGTTATTGCGAAGCAGCGGCGCAGCGCAATATTGCGTTCGCTCTCGTCACCGATCTCTATTGCCCTTGGGCGCGCGACTTCAACTGTGATCTGTTGCAAGCGAAGACGGACGTCGGCCAGTTCTGGGACTCACTTGCGCCGCTCACGTGTCTGTTCAATCTGTTGCTGACCTCGATCGTCGAGCGCCTCGGCCCGGCCATCGACGAGCGCGTTGCACGCAACCGCGAACTGCAGCGTGAACTCGATCAATTCGAATTCTGACCGCTATGACCGATACCCCTCACCTCATACACATTACTCGCGACACACATCGCGTGGATATCGACCTCGTGTATGCGACGCCGCACAACTTCACAGGCAAGGCGATCTACCGCGAAGCGCATTGCCTGCTGCTCCAGCCAGCCGAAGCTGCCTTGCGCAAAGCCGTCGAACTCGCGGACAGTATCGGCATGACGTTGCGCATTTTCGACGCCTACCGTCCGCCACAAGCACAAAAGGTGCTGTGGGACTTTCTGCCCGACCCGACTTATATAGCCGAACTGGGCCGCGGCTCGAACCATAGCCGGGGCACGGCCGTCGACCTGACGCTGATAGACGGCGACGGTGAACCGCTAGACATGGGCACCGGTTTTGACGAGATGGTGAACGCTTCCGAGCACTTCCACCACGGCCTGCCGCAACATGTGCAGCGCAATCGCCTGCTGTTGCTCGGCATCATGCACGCGGCCGGCTTTACGCACATTGCGAGCGAATGGTGGCACTACGAACTGCCTGGCTCGCGCGCGCTGCCTGTGATCGACAACAGCGAAAGTGGTCCGTTGAAATTGATGTGACTTGATAGGTTCCTGGCTGTGCGTTTGCAGGTTCTCTTCCTTTACATGCGGAGCGAGTATGAATCTGGTTTTGCGCAATGCGCTAGCAGCAGTCGCGGTCGCATCCGCGCTGACATTTTCCATCACGATGACAGGCAACGCGCTCGCGGCGACGCCCAAAGACATGCTTGTCATCGCCACGACGCTCGACGAGTTCTCGACGCTCGATCCCGGCGAAGTCTACGAACTGGTGCCGGAAGAGTACGTCGCGAACACTTATGACCGGCTCGTGCGCGTCGACCTGAAAGACCCGTCGAAATTCAACGGCGACGCCGCGCAATCCTGGAGCGTGAGCCCCGACGGACTCACGTTCACCTTCAAGGTCCGCTCCGGTCTCAAGTTTCACTCCGGCAATGCGCTGACGGCCGATGACGTCGCATGGTCGATCCAGCGCTGCGTGCTTCTGGACAAGGGCGCGGCCGCCGTGCTGCAAGGCATCGGGCTCACCAAAGAGAACGCGCTACAGAAAGTCAAAAAGATCGACGATTCAACGGTCAGCATCACAACCGATCAGAAATACGCGCCCACCTTCGTGCTGAATGTTCTGGGCGCGTGGCCTGCATCCGTGCTCGACAAAAAACTGCTGATGTCGCATCAGAAAGGTAATGACTTCGGCAACGAATGGCTGCGCACGAACGAGGCGGGGTCGGGCGCGTACAAGCTGGTCAAATGGACGGCGAACGACAGCATCATTCTGCAGAGATACGACGATTACCGCATGCCGCTCGCGATGAAGCGCATTGTGCTTCGTCACGTTCCCGAAGCGTCGAGCCAGCGGCTGCTGCTCGAAAATGGCGACGCGGATGTAGCGCGCAATCTGAGCCCCGACGATCTCGCTGCGTTGACGAAGTCGAACAAAGCGCACGTAATGGCCGTGCCGCAAGCCACATTGCTGTATCTCGGTCTGAACGTGAAGAACCCGAATCTCGCGAAGCCCGAAGTGCAGGAAGCGATGAAGTGGCTGATCGATTACAACGGCATACAGACGAACGTCGTGAAGACGACTTACAAGGTTCACCAGACGTTTCTGCCGGAAGGCTTTCTCGGCGCACTCAACAGCAACCCGTATCATCAGGACGTCGCGAAGGCAAAGGCGCTGCTCGCCAAAGCAGGCTTGCCGAACGGCTTCAATGTAACGATGGACGTCCGTAGCGCCTACCCGTACAACGACATTGCACAGGCGGTACAAGCCAATCTGGCTCAAGGTGGAATCAAGGTCGAGATAATTCCCGGCGATAACAAGCAGACGCTCGCGAAGTATCGTGCGCGCCAGCATGACATCTACATTGGCGAATGGTCTGCCGACTATATCGATCCGCACAGCAATGCGCAGGGCTTCGCGTGGAATCCGGACAACTCCGACAAGTCCTCGTACAAGATGCTTGCATGGCGTAATTCGTGGGACATTCCCGATCTGACGAAAGAGACCAACGCCGCACTGGCCGAGTCGTCCACCGCAAAGCGCGCACAGCTTTACCAGGCGATGCAGAAGGACATGCTCGCGCGCTCGCCGTTCGTCATCATGTTCCAGCAGGTATCGCAGGTAGCGATGCGGCCAGGCGTATCCGGCCTTGAAGTCGGGCCGATCAACGACCTGGTTTCGTACCTGCATGTGAAAAAGCAGTAATCGCCCGACGGCGTCCGAATCATGTCGACAACGTTGACTCCGATCGACCGCATTCGCGCTGCATCCGCGCGCCGCGCAAGCGTGCGCTGGACGCTGCGTGTGCTGCGCTGGGCACTGACGCTCGCCGTCACATTCACGGGCCTCCTTGCAGTAACGTTCGTGATCGGCCGCAAGGTGCCGATCGACCCCGTGCTCGCGATACTTGGCGATCGCGCGTCGGCCAGCGCCTATGCGGCGGCGCGCATCCAGCTCGGTCTCGACAAGCCGCTTGCCGACCAATTCCTGATCTACGTGAATGCGGTTTTGCACGGCAATCTGGGGATGTCGCTGCTGACAGCCAATCCGGTACTCGACGATATCCGGCGTGTGTTTCCCGCGACGCTTGAACTCGCCACCCTCGCGACCATCGCCGGCGTATTGGTCGGCGTGCCGCTCGGAGTGGTGGCCGCGACGCGTCATAACCGCTGGATCGACCACGTTGCGCGCTTCGTGGGCCTGGTCGGCAGTTCCGTGCCTGTGTTCTGGCTCGGCCTGATGGGACTATTGCTGTTCTATGCGAAGCTGCATTGGGTTTCAGGTCCCGGAAGGTTGGACCCCGTGTTCGACGGCATGGTGGAACCGCGCACGGGCAGCCTGCTCGTCGATTCGCTGATGGCCGGCGAATGGGATGTGTTCTTCAATGCCATCTCGCACGTCGCGTTGCCTGCCGCGATACTCGGCTATTACTCCGTTGCGTATCTGAGCCGAATGACGCGCTCGTTCATGCTCGACCAGTTAAACCAGGAGTACATCACAACGGCGCGCGCGAAGGGCGTGCCCGAGCGGCGCGTCGTGTGGGTACACGCCTTCGGCAACATCGCGGTGCCGTTGCTTACGGTCATCGCGCTTTCGTATAGCTTCCTGCTGGAAGGTTCGGTGCTGACTGAGATCGTATTCGCGTGGCCGGGCATCGGATCGTATCTGACGGGTGCGCTGCTCAATGCGGACATGAACGCCGTGCTTGGCAGCACGCTTGTGATAGGCGCCACTTTCATCGCGTTGAATCTGCTCACCGACGCGCTCTATCGCGTGTTCGATCCGCGCGCCCGCTGATGCAACGGAGACTTTCCACGTGCGCCAACCTCTTGAACATTCGACGCAGGACTGGCCGATGAAAGCCGCGCGCCTCACGTGGAAGCAATGGCTGCTTACCGACACGCCGGCGTCGCGCAAACAGGCCGCGTTGGGCCTCGCCTATCGGCGCTGGCGGCGTTTCGCGGGCAATCCGCTCTCGGTATTCGGTTTTGCGATCCTGATGGTGCTCGTGATCGTCGCGTTCATCGGACCGTGGATCGCGCCGCATGATCCCTTGCGCCAGGTGCTGTCGGACCGGCTGCTGCCGCCGGGCTCGGCATCGCACTGGCTCGGCACCGACCAGCTTGGGCGCGATATTCTCTCGCGCATCATCTATGGCTCGCGCCTCACTTTGTCGATAGCGATACTCGTGGTCGTCGTGGTGGTGCCAATCGGCCTCATGATAGGCACGACAGCGGGCTTCTTCGGCGGTTGGGTCGATAACGTACTGATGCGTGTCACCGATATTGCCCTAGCGTTTCCGAAAATCGTGCTCGCGCTCGCCTTCGCGGCCGCCCTGGGACCGGGTGTGATCAATGCCGTAATCGCCATCTCCATCACGGCTTGGCCGGCGTATGCACGTCTCGCGCGCGCCGAAACGTTGAGGCTCGTGCAGGCCGATTTCATTCAGGTTGCACGTCTGCAAGGCGCGTCGAACCTGCGCATCCTGCTGCGCTATGTGATGCCGCTATGCATGTCGTCCGTGATCGTGCGAGCCACGCTCGACATGGCGGGCATCATTCTGACCGTCGCGGGTCTCGGCTTTCTTGGACTCGGTGCGCAACCGCCGAGTCCCGAATGGGGCTTCATGGTCGCTTCCGGCCGCAACGTGCTGCTCGATTCATGGTGGGTGGCCACGCTGCCGGGCTTCGCGATTCTGCTCGTGAGCCTCGCATTCAACCTGCTCGGTGACGGGTTGCGCGATGTGTTCGATCCTCGTCATGGAGACTGACATGCGCACGAACGAAGCGGACCATCCTCTGTGCGAAATCGACGATCTGCGCGTCGCCTTTCGCGCGCATGACGGCACGCTGAACGAAGCGGTACGCGGTCTGTCGCTCACGTTGAAGAAGGGCGAGCGACTCGGCATCGTCGGCGAATCGGGCTCGGGCAAATCGCTCACGGGCCGCGCGCTGCTGGGCTTGTTGCCGCCCGCCGCGCATTGCACGGCCAAAGCGCTGCGCTTCGATGGACATGACATGCTGACCATGCGGGCCGACAGGCGCCGCCGCTTCTGCGGCTCCCAGATGGGGATGGTCCTCCAGGACCCGAAGTATTCGCTCAACCCGGTCATGACCGTCGAGCAGCAGATGCGCGAAGCGTTCGCGCTGCATGAGCCGAGGCTTAACCGTCGTGCGATGCGGGCAAAGGTCGTCGCGGCGCTGGAGTCCGTGCATATTCGCAACCCTGAACGCGTCGCCCGCTCATATCCGCATGAGTTGTCAGGCGGCATGGGGCAACGCGTGATGATCGCGATGATGGTCTCGACAGGTCCCCGCCTCCTGATCGCAGACGAACCGACGAGCGCGCTCGATGTGCTGGTCTCCATGCAAGTGCTGGCCGTGCTCGATGAACTGATCGAAAAGCATCAGACAGGCCTCATTTTCATCAGTCACGACTTGCCGCTCGTCATGTCGTTCTGCGACCGCGTGGTGGTGATGTACGCCGGTCGCGTCATCGAAACCTGCGCGGCGCGCGATCTGGTCAACGCCCAACACCCCTACACCCGCGGGCTGCTTGCCGCGAATCCGCCGCTTGTGGATCCGCCCGCCGAATTGCCTGTGCTCTCGCGCGACTCCGCGTGGCTCAACGACCTGGGCGAACAGCAAGGAGCGCCGTTATGATCCGCGTCGATGCACTGACCGTGCGCTTCAGGACGGCCGCGGGACTCGTCGATGCAGTACGCGGCGCGAGCTTTCATGTCGCGGCAGGCGAGGTATTCGGCCTGGTAGGCGAATCGGGCTCCGGCAAGTCGACTATTCTTCGCGCGCTGAGCGGACTCACGCCTGTTGCCGAAGGGTTCCTGCATATCGCCGGATCGGATCGCGACACACGCCGGCGCGATGTGCAGATGGTCTTTCAGGACCCGTATGGTTCGCTGCATCCGCGCTTCACCGTCGACCAGACGCTGCGCGAACCGCTGCGTATCAACGGGATCGGCGAACATGAAGCACGCATTGTGAATGCGCTGCGTGAAGTGGGCCTTAATCCGTCATTTCGCTTTCGCTATCCGCATCAACTTTCGGGCGGACAACGACAACGGGTTGCGATCGCGCGTGCGTTGATCGTCGAGCCGCGCGTCTTGCTGCTCGATGAACCCACGTCCGCGCTCGACGTCTCCGTGCAAGCCGAAATACTTAACCTCCTGAAGCGCCTGCATCGCGAGCGGAATCTGACGATGATTCTCGTCAGTCACAATCTCGCGGTGGTCGGGTTTCTGTGCTCACGCGTGGCGATCATGCGCAATGGAGAGATCGTTGAAGAGCTCGACATAGAAAGGGTTCGCGCGCAAAAGGTCGAGAACGAGTACTCGCGCAGCCTGTTGCTCGCGACAGGCGGTTATCTGCGCAAAGCTGCCGAAGCGTTAGGCGTGGACACGTCGTTGTGAAGTATGGCGGCGGCCGTACTGGCAGAGTTAAACGGGGGCGGCACTATACGGTAGGCGGACGTTCACCGCCATGGGCGTCCATGGCTCAGATGAATGCATCGACAAGAGCACCGGTCCCGCGACGCTTGCTACCCGTGGACGCACGCCGAGGGCAACCGGCACCCGGCGTGCCAAGAACGCCGGCAAAGTCGTTATGGCTGTCGCGCGGGTGTGCTGCCGGGAGCGCCGCGACTGGACGGCTGCGGTTGGGAATATCGGCGGTCTGCCCCATTGTTCTGACGCGTGCCGTCGTCGCTCGAATGGTTCTTTTTCGTGGGCGCGGCATCTGACGCCATGCGGTTCAAGGTTTGGAGCTGCAGCAGCTTCAAAAGGCGGTCGTCCGCCTCGGCACTGCCCGTAACGGCCAGGCAGATCACGGACAGCAAGCCAACCGTCAGCGCTGATTTAATTGTCGTAGTCATGACGTCTCCCCTGCGAGCGGTGACCGCAAGGCGCCTTTGGGTCACGCCATTGGATCCGTCACCGCATATTGGCGGCGGCCATGAATAGCGCCTGCCGGCCGACGAACATTTGCAGATGTACTCATCCATGATACTGCTACGGCTCGGACGTCGGGCCTTGTCCGCTGTTCGAGTACGACGCGCCGCCAAATCAGTCAGTCGATATTGAAAAGAAGTTATTCGCTATCGCGCTGGTAAGTCATAAGCCATTCCCGGATTTGCCTTATTTCCGCGTCAAGGCTTTGACGAGATTCACAGATAGACGCTCCTTTTTCACTTTCCCCAAGTCGACTCCGCCTCCTTGGCGCAGGTAGTTCGACAGCGTATGCCCCATAACTACGTGGACGATCCCACATCCGATTGCGTTCGACCGACAGGCACAGCGAATGCTGCTCGTCCATCGGTTCGGACAGTGTCTCTCACGAGCGCTTTCATAGCTCAAGGGCTCAGGATAGAAAACCTGGAACATCGCTCGCATTGCCGTGGGGGAACCGGGGGCGAACACGCAGAACGGTGAAACGAAACGGTCCGCCGGCCGGTGCGTCACTCGCCTGGGGGTTCCGGCGGCTTCACACACTTGTTTCGGGATCCCGCGGCTCATTTCGATGAGCGCTCCGCAAGGGGACGTCACATGAAAGCAGTGAATGGAAGGATCAGACGAAATGATCCGAAGCGTGTTGCGATGTTCAGACAGGCCGAATTTGCGCATTCCGGTGCAGGGAGCCCCGATGCAGACATCAAGGCCGCACCGCCTGCGAGAGACAGACACCGCGCGCTTTGGGTTGCGTCTGCAAGTGCGTTGGCAGTCGGGATTTTGGGTATCGTCGCGTATGACGATCGGTTCGACTATGACCAGGCGCTGGGAATCATCGGACCCACGTCGTCAACGCAAGTCACGTCCTGGTCCGGTCATGTCGCGCTACTATCGCCGCCTCCCGCTCGCGGAACCGCGGTTGCCAGTGCTGAGCTCGCCCCGCCTGAGTCTTCCGCTCAGTCCGATAACCGCGCTGGACGTGCTCCGTATTTTGTTGCGCCGCAGTCGGGTACACGGGGGGCCGATCAAGCAAACCATGCCGCCACACAGAATCGCCGCCATCCGGCGCCGCACGTGAGAGCAATCGCGCGGCATGCTCCCGGGATCACCGGACCCACATCGGCAACGCAACAAGCGCCTTCGTCCGGTCATGTTGCGAAATCATCATCACCTCCCGCCCGGGGAACTGCAATTGGCAGTACTCAGCTTGCCCCGCCCATGTCTTCCGCTTCGTTCGATCACCGCAGTGCACCTCCTCCGAATTCTGCTCCACTGCGGCTGGCTGAAGGTCAGCTTGCAGGCGGTCACGCCGGAAGCGGTTCGGGCGCGGGCAGTTCGGGTGCGGGCAGTTCGGGTGCGGGCGGTTCGGGCGCAGGCGGTTCAGGGGCAGGCGGTGTGGGTGCCGGTGGTCCCGGTGCGGGCGGTTCGGGTGCAGGCGCTGGCAGTTCGGGCGCAGGCGGTTCAGGGGCAGGCGGTGCGGGTGCAGGCGGTTCCGGTGCAGGCGGTTCGGGCGCAGGCGGTTCCGGCGCGGGCGGTTCGGGCACAGGCGGTTCGGGTGCAGGCGCTGGCGGTCATGGCGCAGGCGGTTCGGGCGCGGGCAGTTCCGGCGCGGGCAGTTCGGGCGCAGGCGGTTCGGGCGCAGGCGGTTCGGGCGCAGGCGGTGCGGGTGCAGGCGGTTCAGGCGCAGGCGGTGCGGGTGCAGGTGGTTCAGGCGCAGGTGGTTCCGGCGCAGGTGGTTCCGGCGCAGGCGGTGCGGGTGCAGGCGGTTCGGGCGCAGGTGGTTCCGGCGCAGGCGGTTCCGGTGCAGGCGGTGCGGGTGCAGGCGGTTCGGGTGCAGGCGCTGGCGGTCACGGCGCAGGCAGTTCGGGCGCGGGCGGTGC
>NZ_PNXY01000030.1 GCF_002879865.1 Paraburkholderia rhynchosiae | reverse complement strand
GTATAAGAGACAGGCGCACCATCGAGCGCAACGACGCGCATACGCTGCTCGATAGCGAAGTGCAGAAGCCCGACGGCAAAGTGGTCGGACGCGCGGTCGACATGATCGCGGACGCGAGCGGCAAGCCGCGTGAAGTCGTCGTCAATCTGCAAGGCTTTCTGGGTGTCGGCGATCGCAAGGTCAATTTCGCGTGGAATGCGTTCCGCTTTACGCCGGCCGCGAGGGCCGCGCCGATCACGCTGAACCCGTCGGCGACGCCGGTGAACCCCGCAAAGTCGAATGCCGCGATGCAATTGCCGTTGATCGACGCAACCGTCGAGCGTTCGAACGGCGCAAAGGTCGGCCGCGTGATCGACGTGCTGATCGACGCCAATGCGCAGCCGCAAGCGGTGGTGCTCGACGTCAACGGGATGGTGAGCACGGAGCGGCGCACGATTGCGGCGAACTGGTCGGCGCTGCGCTTCGTCGCGAAAGACAAGGAACTGCATCCGCAAATCGATCTGAGCGATGCGCAGATCAACGCGACACCGCCCTACGCGAACGACAAGCCGATCCGGGCTGTCTCGCCGGCGCCGCCCGCGCCTCCCGCCCCTGGCCCTGCTCCCGCCGCCGCTGCGGCGCCAGCCTCCGCGGCGACTGCCACGACGGGTTCCAACGCACGGGCGGTCCGATGACAGGCCGCACTCTGGTTACGGCACGCAGCCTCCGCGCGCTCGATTGGCTGAACTTCTTCGTTGCGAATGTGCAGACGGGTTTTGGGCCGTTCATCGCGTCGTACCTCGCGTCGCATAAGTGGACCCAGGGCGAGATCGGCATGGCGCTATCGGTGGGGACGATCAGCGCGATGGTGAGCCAGGTGCCGGGCGGCGCCGCCGTCGACGCATTGCGCAACAAGAAAGGCGCGGCCGCGTGGGCGATCATCGCGATCATTCTGAGCGCGGTCTTGCTGGCCGCGAGTCCGACGGTGCTGCCGGTGATCGCCGCCGAGGTTTTCCACGGCTTCGCCAGCTGCATGCTGACGCCGGCGCTCGCCGCGATCTCCTTTGCGCTGGTCGGACGCGCGAATCTCGGCGACCGGCTCGGACGCAATGCGCGTTGGGCGTCGATTGGCAGCGCTGTGGCAGCCGGGCTGATGGGCGTATTCGGTGAATACTATTCGCCGCGCGCCGTGTTCTGGCTGACCGCGGGGCTCGCCGTGCCCGCGCTCTTCGCGTTGACGATGATCCAGCGCACCGATACGGTCCAGTTGCCGAAGGCCGCGCCGACGCCGGAGCAGATCGAGCGGCGCGAAAGTCTGCGCGAATTGCTGCGCGACAGGCGCATGCTGCTGTTCGCCGCGTGCATCGTGTTGTTCCATTTGTCGAACGCGGCGATGCTGAACCTTGCCGCAGGTGAAGTGACTGCCGGCATGGGCGACAACGTGCAGCTGGTGATCGCGGCGTGCATCATCGTGCCGCAAGCCATTGTCGCGATGATGTCGCCGTGGGTCGGCCGTTCCGCCGAGCGCTGGGGACGCCGGCCGATCCTGCTGCTCGGCTTTTCGGCGTTGCCGATTCGCGCGCTGCTGTTCGCCGGAATCAGCAGCCCTTACCTGCTCGTGCCGGTGCAAATGCTCGACGGTCTGAGCGCGGCCGTGTTCGGCGTGATGCTGCCTCTGATTGCCGCGGATGTCGCCGGCGGCAAGGGGCGCTACAACCTGTGCATCGGATTGTTCGGACTGGCGGCCGGTATCGGGGCCACGCTGAGCACGACGGTGGCCGGTTTTGCCGCCGATCATTTCGGCAATGCGGTGGCGTTCTTTGGGCTCGCTGCCGCGGGGGCGCTGGCTGTTTTGCTGGTGTGGGCGGCGATGCCCGAGACGCGCGACGCGGCCGCGGCCGAGGATGGCGCGGAGGTGGCGGATGGCGGTGGGTCGGCGGTCAGGTAGGGGACTTAATCGAGAAACTCAGCCGCGCGCGTACGCAGCACCGCGCTGAAATCGTCCAGCCAGCCAATCGACAAACGCCAGCTCTGCCAGTAGAGATCGACGTCGATATGCTTGCCCGGCGCCATCTCCACGAGTTCACCACTCGCCAGGTGCGCCGCGATCATGCGCTCAGGGCACATGCCCCAGCCGAGGCCCGTCACACAAGCGCGCAAAAATCCGGCGACGTGCGGAATCCAGTGCAAAGGCGGATCGACTTCCGCTCGCGTGATGCGGCGCATGAAGCGCTTTTGCAACTGGTCCTTCGGATTGAAATCCACGCAGGGCGTGCCCCGCAAACTGTCGCGCGTGACCCCGTCCGCGAAATGACGCGCGAGAAACGCCGGCGAGCAAACCGCGAGATAACGCATGCGCCCAAGACGCGTCGAGCGGCAGCCTTGTACCGGCTCGGCTTGCGTCGTCACCGCGCCCTGCACGCTGCCGTCGCGAATCCGCTGCGCGGTGTGATCCTGATCGTCGATCACCAGATCCAGCAGCATTTGACGTTCGGCGCAAAACGGCGCGACCGCATCGATGAACCACGTGCCGACGCTGTCGTCGTTGACCGCCACGCGCAGCGTCGGCCACGATTCGACGAGTCCGCCCGGCAATGCCGGCACGCGTCCGGTCAATTCCGCTTCCAGCAGTTGCACGCGTTCGGTATGACGGCACAGCAACGCGCCCGAGGTCGTCGCGACACAAGGCTGGCCGCGCTTGACGAGCACGCTGCCCACCCGCTCTTCGAGCAGCTTGACTCGCTGCGACACGGCTGACGGCGTCACGCTCAGTTCGCTGGCCGCGCGGTCGAACGAGCCGTGACGTACGACGGCGGCAAGCGCGTCGAGCAACGCATAGTCGAGCATTAGCGCTCCTTAATGAGCGTTAGATAAATTAGCTTCTCTTATGAGACGCAAATGCGCAGACTAGCCGTGTTCGCCTCTCCCGTCTACTGGATCGATTATGAACTGGCTGTCTTTTTCTCATGGCGCGGCGCTGTGCGCGTCGCTGATCGTGACCATCGGCGCGCAAAACGCCTTCGTGCTCCGGCAAGGCATCATGCGCTCGCATGTCGGCAAGATCGTCGCACTCTGTGCGCTGTCGGACTGCATTCTGATCGGTGCGGGCGTCGGCGGCGCAGCGGTGCTGGTCGAGCGTTATCCGGTGTTCGTCCACGTCATGCTGTACGTCGGGCTCGCCTATCTCGCATGGTTCGGCATCAACGCGTTGCGGCGCGCGGTGCGGCCCGCACATGCGGTGATGGATGCGGATGCGAACACCGTGGCCCCACCCGCGCAACGCGCCATGCCGATCGTCCTGATGACGCTCGCCTTCACGTGGCTCAACCCGCACGTGTATCTCGACACATTCCTGCTGATCGGCACGGCAGGCGCACGGGAACCGGACGGCGCGCGGCGCGCGTTCGCCATCGGCGCGATGGCCGCCAGTTGCATCTGGTTTATCGGGCTGGGTTATGGTGCGCGCGCTCTTGCGCCGCTGTTTCGCCGGGCAAGCGCGTGGCGCGTGCTGGATGGCGCCATTGGCGGCATGGTGCTGTTGCTGGCCGTGACGCAGTTGCGTTGAATCAGGCGCAACGTGTTTGGTGAGGCGCAGCGAGCTGCGCTAGCCTGGCGGTTGTTCCAGGCCCAGCAACTCTTGCACGAGCCGAGTGGACACATAGTGCGGACCGTCGAACAGATAGATCCGATGGCCGCGATAAGCGCGCAATTGCGGCGCAAGCTCCGCCGCGCTCGCTGAGCGAAAGACGCCACCCGCCGCTGGATGAAACGCTTCGGCGATGATTCGCACGCGACGCTCGATCACTGTTCTCCCGCACGCACCGGCCCCGCACCGACTGTCTGCAGGCCGCCGTCCGTGACATAAGGAACGATGCCCGCGGCGCTGATCTTACTGACCGTATCGGCCGAGCAGACGCCGTCGGCGGGCGCGCAGTAGTCGATTGCGAGTACCGGCAGCCGGTATCGTTCGCGAATCGTATTCGCCTGCCCCAGCAGCCAATCGCGGTCGGCCTGCACGATCTCGGTGTAGCGCTGCCCCGCCTGGTCCCAGCCGCGGTACAGCGATTCGAATGCAACCACGTACACCAGCGAGTGAACCTGCGGCAGTATCTCGAACCCACGATTGAAAATCAGCCGCGCACCCGGAAAGCGCGTCTTGATCGCGCGGACGACGGCAACCAGACCACGCTCCTGCCGCGTCCTCGCCGCGTCCGTTTTTGCAACGAGCTGGTAGGAATCGAGCGTGTCGAGGAAAAAGCCGCGGTAACCCCTCTTCCACAGCGGAGCGATCACATGCTCGACGTAGAACGCGGGCCAGTCCGCCGCGTCCTGATCGATCACCTTCGCGCCCCACACCGCGTTGTCGCCCAGTTGCCAGGCTTTCGGGATGGCAGCGTAATACGGCCGTTGAGGCTCCACTTCTCCCACGCTCACATAGGCGAACCATGCGGTGCGCGGGCTTTTGTGCCTGAGCGGCTCGAAGCCGCTGTCCGGTTCGACCACCGCGACGTCGAAGTTGCGTAACTGGCTAACCGGCGGCTGCGTGCCGTAATAGAGCGCAATGGATGGCGCACCTCCCGCGTCGGCCCACGCGCGTTCATGCGCGATCGACGACAGCAGGCCCACGATCACGAGACGCGCCGCGCCCACCAAGCGCCGATAGAACGCACACATGTCACAGCGCTGACGTCGCTCGATACTCATTCGCAATTCTCCCGCCTAGTTGCGCAGCATGTACGTCTCGTACTCGAGCGACAAGAATTTTCGATCGAGCAGTGTCACCGCGGCGATCACTACCAGTAGCAGCGCCAGCGTGAAACCATAGCCGTATAGATCCGGCCCGAGCCACAGCGTGATGCCCGTGAACAGACCATTCAGCGTGACGAAAGCCGCCGTGAGTTTGAGCACGGCACGGCGTGCGTCGAGATAGAAGAACACATTAAGCAACCCGAGCAGCAACACTTGCAAGCTGGCTGAAATGACGTCCACGATCAGCAGCGGCAAATACAGGGTCGAAATTCCCAGCGCTTCGAGCACGAGGTGCCCGAACGCGAGAATCAACAGCAGCACGACCGCCTGGACCTTCACGATCTCGTACAGCCCTGCCCGCACACTGCCGACCATCATGTCGCGCATGTCGTTGATATGGCGCAGCGTAGCGCCGCTGCGCACCGCGTCATAGAAGCGGTCGTAATACTCGACGAAGTCCGCCTCGATCCGCACGAGGAAGGTCGCCATGCCTGGCATCACGCATACGTACGCAATGAACACGGGAATATCGTAGATCACCGACGCGTGCAGCGGACCGATTACGCGCGCGCCCGTGCCCGGCGCGTACCAGAACATGAACTTGTCGATCCACACGCCCAGGTTGAACAGCAGCCCGACGAGCGCGAGACTTGGATACGCAAAGCGCTTTTGCAGCACCTCGAACGAGATGAAGCGCTCGCTGCGATAGTTGCGATAAATAAGTCCGGACAGGCCGGCGAGCAGCACGATATGACCCGCCACGAAGCCGCCGAGCAGGCCCGATAACCCATGGCGGTTGAGCATCAGCGCGAACGCGACGGTACAGCCGTAGCCGAGCGCGAATACATAGAGAATCTGCCGATACTGCTTGACGCTCGACAGAAAGATCACCGCGATCCAGATATTGCTGATGACGACAAAGCCCGCCACCATCAGCAGCCGGTAGATCAGTGGCTCGCCGCGAAAGCCAAACGCGACCGCGATCACGCCGAGCACGCCCGAGGCCGCCGTCGAGATCAGCACGACGCCGTTGTAGTTCGACAGCACGAGGTCGTCGCGTTTCTCGAACAGACGGTCGGAGATGAAGCGCGTGAAGGACAGTTGCAGCGGCCCGGTCAGGATCAGGCTGCACGCGACCAGGTAGGTCACCGACACCTGAAACTGCACGATCGCGTACTTCGGGATCACGAACGCGAGGCTCAACAGACCAATGATCAGGATACCGAAGATAGACAGAATGAGCGGCCCGGAGCTGATCAGCCCCGCGTACGCATAGGCGCGCGCGACGCCGAACAGCGTCTGGTGCTTGAGTATCTTGCGGAGCTCGAAACCGATGCCGGCCATCAGCGCACCTCTTGCGGTTGGATCCGCGGGCTGCCGTTTGGCGCGGCGGCATCTGCGGTTTCATGCCTGGCCCCGGCGAGCGCCCCGTGATGCATCGGACAGCCGCCGCGCGCGTCGGCCGCGCCGCCGCCGCTCTCGCGACCGTCACGCGTGGGCGCAGCCGTCAGGCGTTCATACAACACGCGGTATTCATCGACCATGTGCTTCTTCATATAAAAACGCCGCACGCGTGCAAGGCCTGCCTGTTGCGCCGCGAGCCAGCGCGGTTCGTCGCCGAGCAGATCGAGCACGGCCTGCGCGAACGCTGCCGGGTTCGCGATGGGCACGACGCTGCCCGCCGAGCCCAGTGCGCGGTCTTCGTCGCCGTAGCCGTCGATCAGTTGACGGCACGAGCCCACGTCCGTGGTGATCGACGGCACGCCAGCCGCGAAGCCTTCCAGCACGACGAGCGGCAACGCCTCGCTGATCGACGTCAGCGCGATCACGTCCACTTGCGGCAGGACTTCATCGATGCGCCGGAAACCGAGAAACTTCACGTTCTTCGCGAGCCCGAGACTTTGCACCAGCGCGCGGCACTCGAGCGCATAGGCCGGGTCTTCTTCCTCCGGTCCGACGATCCAGCCTTCGATATCGGGCATTGTTCGCGACGCGATAAACAGCGCGCGGATGAAGGTCTTGATGTCCTTGATCGGTACCACGCGGCCAATCAGCGCGACCACGTTGCGCGGCCGCGCAACGCGTTTTTCAACGAGCGGCGCCAGTGCGTCGACGTCCACGCCGTTCGGAATGTTGCGCGTGCGCGAAGCCAGCGCGCCGTCTGCGATCTGCCGTTGGCGATTGGTCTCGTAGAGCGCGACGATGTCGTCGGCGGCGTCGTAGGCGAGCTTGCCAAGCGCCTCGAAGAAGCGCACCCACAGTTCGCGGAAGTAACTGATCTTCGAGATGTCGCGCTCGAAAGCCCCGCGGTTGTCGCGTATCCACTGGCTTTGCAGCAGATCGATCTTGCGTTCCTTCGTATAGATGCCGTGTTCCGACACGAGCAACGGCCGCCCACTCCGATAATGCAGCAGTGCGCCGAGAAAACCCGCGTAGCCCGTCGACACGGTGTGATACACCTTCGCCGGCGGCAATTGCTCCGCGACGCGCGCAAGCTGCCACAACGGCTTGTGCATGATGCGCACGGTCCAGAAGTAATCGGTAAACGACGGGTCCGTGCAATACCGATCGTACTGGTCGACGATAAAGTCCCACGCGGCGCGGCTCGACAGAAACTGCTCCTCGTTGAGCGGCCCGTTGTCGCCGATCAGTTGCACCATGTCGGCCATCAGCGCGCCGGGGTCCGAGACCGGATCCGAACTGCCGCGGTTGCGCCATGCGTCGTGCAATGCGGCCGAGCGCGCAAATGCCAGCGCATCGCCGGGAATTTCCCGCGACGCGTCTTTATCGGCATGCGCCGCTTCGTACAGGTAGTGGGCTTCGAAATGGACCACGTTATCCGGCAGCGCATACGCCGCGCCTTCGTAGTCTTCTTCGCGGCTGCCAACGAACACAATGGAAAATCGCAGGTCTGGATACGAGCGAATCATGTCGTTGACCCAGCTCGACACGCCGCCGCGCACATACGGGAACGTGCCTTCGAGCAGCAGGCAGACATCGGCGTGGGCGGCGCGGCGCAGCAGTGAGGGTTTCATGTTGACCAGTAACGCGCGACAGGTTTGAGCATCGGCAGCGTCGCGGCATTGCCGAGCGACGCCAGCAGCTCGGATACGCGGGCAAAGTCGCCGCGCAGGAATTCCACTTCGGCAAGCCACGGCACCAGACGCTCGCGCGGAAAGCCCAGCGCCTGGGCACGCGCCATGCAGTCGGCCGCATCGTCCGCGGTGCCGTTCGCGAGCGCGAGGCGGCCGCGTATCATCCACAGTGCGGCGTCGCCGTCGTCGATCTCGAGCGCCGCGCGTGCGTGACGATCGGCTTGTTGGAGCGTGTGCCGGTAGACGGCGCCTTGCACCAGGTTCTGATAGATGAGCTCGAAGTACAGCTCGGCAAGCTGACGATTGATCGCGTGACGCTGCGCGTCGGTAGTAGCCGCCTCGAGACTTTGCCCGGTCTGGAAAATGCGCTGCGTCACTTCGTTTTCCGCTTGATCCAGCGTGCCGTACGCGATCAGGCGCACGTCTTCCACCGGGTCCGCAAGGAGCTCGCGCAACAGCGTGCCCGTGGTCCGCGTCGGCATGCTTTGAATCGCGACGAGCGCCGACAGACGATCCGACGCGTTCACCTGGGTATTGACGATGCGCGCCTGCAAGCGTGCGCCCCCGCCGTGGGAAACACGCGACATAAGATGCGTGACGAATTCGGGCGCCGGCACATCGTCCAGTTCTTCGCCGCTATGCGAACGCGGGTAGCAAGCGGCCCAGACGCAGCTCACGAGCACGACAAGCCCGCCGAATAGCGGCACGAACGCGCATCCGAGCCACAGCAGAAGCAAGCTCCAGCCGCGCGGCTCGCGGTAGCGCAACGGCAACAGCATGCGAAACAGCAGCGCCTGAAGTACACCGCCGATCAGATTGATCGCGACGACGGGCAACAGCGGGTCGAATGCCGCCGGCCGGTTCGCGATGCGCCAGATAACAACACATTGCACGAGCGGGACGAGCGCTATGCCGACGAAAGCAGTCACGGCGCGAGGCGCGCTCAACGCGCGGCCGATGGATTGGGGGTGCATGGTTTCAGACATCGAGGCCGCTGCGCACGAGAAGACGCTTCAACGCCGGGCCCGGTTCGCCGCCCAGATGCAGCGTATGCACGCCGATGCGCGCACCTTCCAGATCGAGATTGAACTGCGCGCGCAGGCTTGCTTCGATCCGCGCGAGATAACCGTCCACGCCGGTGGCATCGGTTGCGGGCATCAGGTTGATCAGCACCGACTGCCCCGCAGCCTTGACCGGCCACATCAGATCGAGCGCACGGCGGCGGCGCATCACATGTTCGAAGAACGAGTCGCCTTCGTCGTCGTGCGGAAACACCAGCGCGGCGAGCGACGAAGTAATACCCGCGGTGTGCTCGAGGCGCGTGAGGCGGCTCACGTCGAGCGCGAATTCGTACGGGCAGTCAGGCACCGTCTGCAATATCGCTCGCACCTGCTGCGAGTGTTCGACGCCGTCGGCGTAATAGCCGAGCAGGACCAGCAGCAATTGCAGGTTGTCGAAGTTCAGCGACAGGAACGGCATCCGCTTGATCGCCAGAACGGCGATGAGCCGCCCGTCCGCCGAGATCATCGGCGCGCACACGAGCAGGCCCGTGTTCGTGAAAGGGTGCTCGCCGCTCTTCAGATGTGCTACCGCTTGCGTTTCGAGCGCCCGTGCGACGAGCTCGTCGCGCGGCTCGAGGTCGAACGCATCGCCGATGCGAGCGAGCGCTTCACGCGCGAGCTTGCCGCCGTGCACGGGGTACAGCGCGGCGACTTCGATCTGACACGCCTGCGCGACGAATTCGAGCAGCGCATGGGCGCCCGGCAGAGTGTGGGACGGCAGGGCCGGCGCACTATCGAGCCCATGCGCGACCGACAGACGGCGAAGTTCGGTGATCGAATCGCGCAGTGTCGTCGGCTTCGACAACAGATCTTTTTCGAGCCGCTCGTGCGACAGACGCATCAAATAATGGCTATTCGTGATCGCGACGAGCCGGTCGTTCAGGTAGTCGTTCAACGCGTTTGCCCGTTGCGCCCGGTTGCCCCACGTATCGCCGAAGTGACCCGCAACGATGGTCTGCAACAGGCCGCCGGTGAAGAATAGCGTCGGCCATGCGTCGGCGCTGCCGCGCATCAGCACCTGCCATGCGCCGATCAGCATTGCGTCGGCGAGCAGCCCGAGCAGCGTGCCGTAGCGCAGTGCGACGATCAGCGGCGCGAACCATAGCCACGGAAAACCGGCATGCAGCAGAAACGGATCGTTGCGGTCGAGCGCCCAGCTCAACGCGCCGACCGCGGCAACGAATGCAACCGTCTCGACGATGGAAAACGGCCGCGCCACCGCGGGAGCAACGAAGCGCCGCAACGCGCTCAGATTGCCGAGCGGATTCGAATGGCGCGGCTTCGCCGCACTAGCGGCGGATTGCGCGGTGACGGTATTCACAGCCGACTCCTCATGACATCTCGAGATACGAATGACAGCATGCTTGCGCGACGCGGAACGTCATGCAAGACGTGGCGCAACGCGCTCATCAACCACGAGAGCGCAGCGGCGACAAGAGACTGCCGATCAACGAGGAAGCAACGCTTGCAAGACTCGAGCGCGCCCAGCCGCTCTTCGAACCCGTGGCGCTCCACACGATCTGGCCCGACGCGACGTCGATCAGTTCGAAGGTGACGCCCGCCACCGGCTCGCCGTCCACACCCACCTTGTAGCGCCACTCTTCCACCGCGCCGGTTAGCACGTATTTCACGTGCTGCTCACGCGCCCAGGCGAGCTTTTTCTCGCCGAGCTCACGCTGCGCGGTATCGAACATCGCGTTCGCCGATGCATCGACGGGGGCGATCCGCACGTCCGTCAGGCCGTTCGCACGCAGCGTATTCGCCGCGATCGCAGCCGCGCTGCTGCCTGCCGCCGGAGTTTCGGTGAAGTTCGCCATCGACATGACCGCAACCGGGTCCTTTAGGCCGAGCGCCGGCGAACCCGTTTGACGGATCGAACCGCACGCGCCCAGCACGAGTGCCGACGCCGCTACCATCGCGGACCATTTGACGAGGCCGGACCCTCTTTTCATCTTGTTCATCGAACCACTCCTCAGTAATGTCGTTATTCGTCGCAGACGCGATACGCCCGCGGTGTCAATAGAACAGAATCGGTAATCAGTAGTACCAGCTATAGCGTGCGCCCAACACCGTGACGGGGGTGCCGATCTTCGACACGCGCTGGTGTTGCAGGAACAAGGCCACGTGATCGCCGCCGAACACGGTGCCCGCGATGCCCACGTTGAATTGCGGCCCCCAGCCTTGTATCGAATCGTGCAGCAGGCCGACGTCGAAGAAAGGCCGCCAGCGGTGCGTGTACTGTTCGAGCAGATCGTTCCCCGCGCCGAAGAAGAGGCCGTATTGCGTGTAGGTGTCGGGCATGAAGTCGCGCGGCGTTGCCGGTTGCAGCGCAACCGGCAACAGACGCGAAATCAGCCCATCGGCCTGGCCGCTCGCACCATAGCCGCCGTGCGTAATGAGCGCGCGCAGCGTGTAATCCGGGTACTGCGTGCGGATCCGGTAACTCACTTCGCCCGTCGACAAGACGCCGCTTCCCATATAGCTGCGCGCCTGGCTATAGAAACGGTCCGCCTCCACACTGCCCGTGAACGTGATGTGCTGCGTCATGCGATACGTGAAGTCGCCGATCAGGTTGTCCTTCATGCCGCCGACCAGCAGCGCCTGGGTTTCGTCGGCGACCTGATTGCGGCCCGCGCGGAGACCGAGCGTGAGGGCCGAGTTGCGGCCTATCTCGCCCGCCAGATCGAGCGTGTAGAACGAGCTGGATGCAATGCGCCGGCCGCCCGTGATCGTGAACGACGTGTCGCGCGTGCGCCGCTCCCCGTAGATGTTGAGCCAACGGTCCACCGAAGGTACGTTGACGAGCTGCGTGATGTCGGTCGAATGCTGGAAATGCTGGACCGACGTCACGCCGACGAGATAACGCTCGGCGACCTTGCGGCTGCCGGCGAGCGTTGCCTCGACGTAATCGAGCGGATGCTCGACGTAGCTCGTGACATTCGCGTCGATCGATTGCGGCCAGTCGAGCGTCGTCTCCGTGACCCGCGTATGCAGTTCGGTGTCTTCGGGCGCGCCGCCGAGGGCGTCGAACGCAAGCTGCTGCGCGCGATCAGGATGATCGACGGCGATCGTCGCGTCGATGCGGTCGTAGATCGGCAAGCGCGAGCGTTCCTGTTCCAGCAGGCGCTCCATCTCGCCGACGTCGTTCCCGGCAAGGGCGATCGTGAGCCGCGCGTCGGCGGGACGCGACAGGCGTTCGGCATACTGCTGCGCGAGCCAGCGCTTCGCAAGCGGATTGCTTTCGTGCGACAGCGCCCATGCAATTGCGACGTCTTTCGCGACCGCGCCCCGCACTTGCGCGTTTTGCGGCAGATCGGCGCCTTGCATCGGCGCGCCGCCGGGCAGACCCTTCACGTTGCCGATCAGAGTGCGGCGCATTTGCGCGACGTCGGCGGGCGTCGCATGGGTCGCCATCAGGTCGTCGAGCAACGCGGCGGAGACGTCGCCAGTTGCAAATTCCGTCGACAAGGTCACGCGCCGCCCGCGCAGATCGGTTGCCGTTTCGGCATCCTGTGCGGTGCGGCCGCGCATCGACGCGCGTTGTGCGCCGTGAAGCTTTGCGAGTTTCACCTGTTCGTCCTGCAATTGCAGCCACACCTTCTTGCGGATCATCCACGCGAGTCCCGCATGACCAGACTGTTCCTGTGCGTCGGCATAGGTCAGCAGCCACAGCGGATCGCGCGACATCATGCCCGTCTGGCGGCGCAGATATTCGAGCGCGGCGACGGGCCGGTTCAGGCGCATTTCGGCTGCGGCGAACGGCCCCCACAAGGCCGAGCTTTGAGCAGCGCTGCCGCGCCAGCGCTTGAGCGCGGCGCGAAGGTCGGCGTCGCTGCCGTAGTCGACGAGCGTCCACAGATAGGCGGCGCTCACGTCCGAGCCCGCGCCAGGCAGATCGACCGCCCCCTTCAGATCGGCAAGCGCGTTTTGCGGCTCGCCCATCAGGCGATAGTATTCAGCGCGCACGCCGAGCAATGCGGGCGAGGCCTCTGCGGTCTTGCGCTCGTCCGGCGTCAGATTCGCGAGCAGCGCCGCAATGCGGTCCAACGCCTGGGCGTCCAGGTAGTAGTAGATCGCGTCGCGCAATGCACGCGCCGTGTGTTCGCGATGAAAGCGCAATTCGGCGATGCGGCCGGCGTCGATCGGATACGGATCGTAGAAGTCCGTCATTTCGCCGAGGTCCTCGCGCGTCGCCACGCCGCTCGCGAGCAGATGACGATACGCTTCGTTCGCCTCGTCGTCGCGTTGCACCAGTCGGGCCAGTTCGGCGTAGTTGCGCCAAAAAACTTCGTCGTTGTCTTTTGCGCCCGCGCGCGCGGCGGCCAGCGCGGCAAGCGATGCCCGATAGTCGCCCTGGCGATACAGCACGCTCGCGGTGCGCAGCGCGGCCGTGGCGTCGTTCGGATGACGCGCCTGCACTGCACGGTAGGTCGCAAGCGCCTCTTCGTCGTGGCCCGCGCGTTCCGCCAGCCCGCCGATGCGTTGATCGATTGCGTCGCCATTCGCGCCCCGCGGCAGCGAACGCAGGAACGCTAGACCGTCGTCGGGGCGACCGAGGCGTTCGTACGTGGCGGTAACGCTGTCAACAAGCTTCATGTCGCCAGGCGTTGCGCGCGCCTGGTGAACCAGCGCGACGAGATACGCTTCGTCGTCGTTCAGCATTGGCGCGATACGCAGCACGTTCTGCCAGCCGACGGGATCGTTGGATACCTGCGCATATTCGAGCCACGATTTCAGCGCGAGCGAGGGGTCGCGGTTCCATTCGGCTACCTGAGCGAGACGCTTGACCCACAGTGCCGAGCGCGGGTCGCGCTGCACCTGTTGCGCGGCGATTTTTTGTGCACTCGGGAGGTCGCCGGATTCGACGAACGCCTGGAATACGGTGCTTGCGATGCCGGAGTCGGGGGTTGTCGTAGTCGCTGCGGTCGCTGCGGTCGCTGCGGTCGCTGCGGTCCCGACGCGAACGACGTGCGCCCTGCCCGGCTTTTGCGCGTCGCCGCGCATCGCCTCGCGCAAACTCGCAAGCACGAAGCCGCCATGCCGCGCGACGGGTCCGTCCATATATGCGTATTGCGCGCGCTGCTGCTGCGGCGCCGTTCCCCGCTGCCACTCACGCAATTCGTTCGACGCATAGCGCGCCAGCATCTTCGCGTAGCGATCAACGGCTTGCGGACGATTCGCCGCGCGCGCGAGATTCAGCAGCACTACCAGCGTCGCCGGATCGTCAGTGAGCTTGCCGCCACGCGCGTCCGCCGCAGCAAGCGCTTCATCCAGCAGATTGCCCGATTGCAACGCGTGCAGGCCGGCCACGAAACAACGGCGCTGCTCGTCGCGCGTGCGTGCCACCGCTTGCTGACGGAACCAGGCATCGGCAGCCGCACGATAGTCGCCCACTTGCAGCGCGTAACGCGTGATCTGTGTGTCCCACTTCATGCGACCGTCGGGATCGTTAGCCGACAGCCGTGCGTAAAGCTGCATCGCGAGATCGGGTAAGCCGACGCCAGCGGCGCGCTGCGCGAGCCATTCGAGGTCCTTCGGCGCCCACTGCAGCTTTGCTGCTTCCTGCAAATGCACGCGCAGGTCGCTCAGCTCGCGGGCGCGGCGCGGATCGTCTTCGGCAATCGCAAACGTGCGTTGCTCGGCCACCGAAAGACGCAGCATCGTCGCGCTGCGACGCATGTCGTCGGTGCCAAGCGCATCCATGCGCGCGGCGATCCGCTCGGTATCCGCGGTGCGCCCCAGATACGAATACTGCGCACCGAGCAAGGACAGGAACTCCTCGTTATCGGGCCGTCCCTTTGACCATGCTTCGAGATACGCGATGCTCAGCTCGCTGGGCGCGCCGACCGACGCCACGCGCTGATGCAAGCCGCCGCGCGGCGACACACCGTATATCGTCAGCAGCACGACGCCCGCCAGCAGACAGACGAGCCAGGTCGGAGCGATACGGGGACGTTTAGCGCTCACAGGAAATCTCGACGGGCTGATAGTTCACCTGAAGACCGGGGGAGGCCGGCGTATCGAAGCGCAAGCCAGCACCGTCGCGATGGGTAGCGACGGGACGTCCCGCGACGCTCACGCTGCAGCTCCCAGCGTGGGCGAGCCTGACGAACGGCTGGTAGTAGCCGCCGAATTCGAACGACATGCCGTTTGCGTCGCGCCTGAAGTTGCGCACGAAGCCGTTGGCTTCGGCGATGTAGGGCAATGCGCTCGCCTTCGAAAGCGCTCCGGTGGGGGTATCGCGGACATCGGCACGGTTGAACGACACGCGCGCGGCGCCGTCCGCGATGTGGATATAAGTGCCGTCCGGGCCGGACGAATAGCCGGTGACACCGGCCGACGCGTGCAGATCCGGTGCCGTCGACAGCGGCCAGTGCAACTCGCGCACTTCGCCGTTGCCGCGCACGATCCAGTCGCCGTCCGCGCGCTTGGGCGCATTGGCATCCGGATTCGCGTCGACGTCGCCACGCACGGCGCGCGCGACCGCGAACGAGCGCCAGTCGAGCACCTTCTGCGTGTAGTCGGTCATCTGCACCGGCAGCACCGATTGCCTGAGCACCGCGGTGAAAATCTGGTCGAGCGCGCGCAGCGAGGCGACCTTCGTGCCGCTGTACATGTGGTAGTACAGGTCGATAGGCTTGAAGCGCAGCGGCTTGTCCGTCATGTCGAAGGTTTCGAGCACGCGCGTGAAGCCGTAGAACGGGCCCAGCCAGTCGTTCGTGTAGACGTTCTCGTCCTGATTAGGCGCATAGACCTGGTACGCACCCGGCCCCTTGTCGACGCCGATCGGTGCGATGTTGGTCCAGCTGCTCGCGCTCTTCGTGATGACGGTATCGCCCCCGTTCACGTTCGCGACGCCCGCCGCATAGACCTTGCGCACCACCAGCGCGGGCGGCTTGCAGTTGCCCGGCCATTGCAGGATGGTCGTCTTTTTGCCGGGAGGCGCAAGGCGCGTGTTGATGTAATCGATGGAGCCCGTCACCTCGCGGTCGATGTCGAACGTGTAGTCCGGAATCTCCAGCGAAAACGCGGTGTCGCCGCCGCCGCGGTCCACACGCTGGCCGGTCTTCGCGTCCACACTGCCCCAGTCAAACGGATGCGAGTATGTATGGGTGCCGATTGCGACGTAAGGCAGCGCGAACATCTTGCGCGCGATCTCCTCAAGACGCGGCGAGATTTTCGGGTAGAGACCCGTCGGACCCACTTCGCCCTCGATGACCGAGAGCGTCATCGGCACCTTGTAGCGCGTAAAAATCTGCTGATACAGCGCTTCGCCCGAATAGTCTGCGCCGGGAAATTCGGCACGCGACGCGAAACCGTCTCCGTCGACGTGCGACATGAAGAGGCGCCGCCCGTTCTCCGTGGTAACGCTCGGCGACGGCATCTGCTGTAGACGCAATGCAGCGGCAAGGAAGGAGATCGGCTGAATGGCCCAGCGTTCCTGGTCGATGCCGTTGAGCGACACGACCGTGTACGGGCTCATCGCAAAGCCGCCCCATGGCGTGATCGCGACCGGGTCCACCGTCGCCTGACCGCTCTTCACGCGTAGCAGCGGCCGGCTCGCAGCGCCCACCTGAACGCCCGTCAGATCGCGCGGGCCGAGCTTTGGATCGATCTCGAAGCCGATCATCGGATCGCGCGAGACGACGTCCACTTTGTCGCTGAACGGACCCGGCACTGCTTGCAGATCGAGCGCGCGTCCTTCGTCCTCGGCCGCGTCGAAACCGAACTGGCCAAGAAATGCGACGGGAATGTGCGAGGCGACGCGCGCATCGACCCACCTGCGCCACACAGCGCTGTCCTGCGTGCTGCTGCCCTGCAGCCATGCAACGACGCCGGCGTAGCGGTCGGGCGTGACGTCGTCGGGAAGCGTGCCGTTGACGTTCGCGTACTCCACGTCATAGCCAAGATAGTTCAGCGGCATTGCCAGATCCCGCACGCCGGGGGTTTCGTCGAGCAGCAGGTCGCCGCTGGTATCCTGGACGACGAGCACCTTACGCGGCAGCACCTCGATTGCGCCGATGCCGACCACACCGCGCGCCACGTCGGTCACGTAGGGCGTGACGCCCGCCGCCACCACCTGCGCGGCCGTCTTGCGCGCGCACGCGCGGTCATCCGCGGGGCAATATTCGATCGACACGACGGGCACGCCCGTCTGCCGCATGAATGCTTGCGCAGCGGCGACGCGCGCCGCGCGGTCGTCTGCGGAAACGACGGTCTGCCCCGCACCGTTCGCGCTCGCACCGCTGACGAGCGACGGACCCACCACCGCATACAGCGCTTGCGCATGCGGCGTCGCGAGCGTCAGCGCGTCAGCGCCGCCGACCACGATTCGCGCGTCCGGGTGAACCGCGCGGATCGCGCCGATCGATGCAAGCGCTTGCGGCGTGTCCAGCAGGAAGCCGCGATAACCGCGCTGCCACAGCGGCTCGATCTGGCTCGGGACGAATGCAGTGGGCGTGCTCGCCGCGGCATCCGCATGGGTGCGCGCGAGCCATACGGTATGGCGCAACGCATGGGCGGTCGGATCGAAACCGTGCGACGGATCGACGACGACGGCATCGAAGGCTTGCAACAGATCGACCGGCACATTGGGGCCGTCGAAAAACGCGAGATTGACTGACGGCGAGGGACGCGGTTCCGCAACGCGCGCTTCTGCGTGCGCTAGCGGCTGCGCGGCCACCGGCGCGGATCGGGGTTGCGGTTGCGTCGACTGAGCGTTCGCACTCGCGCAGGCGATGGCGAGCGCCGCAAGGACAGCGCGTTCCGACATGCGCATGAGGCGCGGCTGAGCCCGTCGCCGCTCGAGACGCGTCGGTCCCGGCTCGCCGCCTGGTGCGTCGCGAAGCGCCCGCCTCGCTCCACCTATCGTTTGAATCCCCAATGGCATGTGATTTTCTTCTTGGTTTATTGCTCTTTTACCGACTCACGTTGAACGCAGCTTTTCTTTGGGTTTTACCGCAGCCCGCCGGAATTGACCGCCCCTTTTTGACACGCTCTCCGTCGACCTTTACAGCGGCGTACAAAAATACCGCTGGAGCCCCTCTGCCCGTTAATAGTCGCCTCGCGTCCAGGCTGCGCATTCTAATGGCTCTTTTTTTAAATTGCACGAGCATTCTCGGCAAGAAATTTTCACCCACAATGGTCAAAGATGGACAAACCTGAACTAACTCGCGCGCTACTGCGCCGAGTACGACTCCGCAAACGTTTTACGTCCTGCAACCACTCCATTTGAAGCGCGTTGGATTTGACAGCAATTAACAATTTGCGAAACGACTTAACCGTTTCGTGACCTGATCCCGCCAGATTAACCGGGCAAAGTTAGCTCCGCGCCATACGGTGCCATAAAGTGCAAACTGGAAATTATCGCGGTCGCGGTGTGGCCCCCGAGCGGCGGCGGACTCGATGTGGCCTTCGACGCGGCTTATCCGCAGCGAGCCAGGCGCGTCGCGGCCCACCGCTTCCCTCAGCGGCACGGAGTCAAACTGGCTTTAACGAGAAATCGCCTCGGACATGCGCTCTCACTCCTATTATCCGGCTCGACCTCAAGAAATCGCGGACGGATTCCGGCATTCGTTATTTCATAAAAATTTCACATACGCAGCTCGAGTCCTAACTATTGGATCGACCTTATTTCTTCGAGAATCGTGAAACTGGATTCGCGATCGCGACACGCCGCGGATGGCAGTACGTCTTGCGCGCATTCTGGTCTGATTTTCCAGGCACTGGGCAAGCAGCCGCAGTGAGTTTCCGCTGAGGCTCGCAAAAATGATCCCACAAGCTCGGGCGGCTTTCATATTGACGGGGTGGCTATTACATCCAACTGACGATCTTTCAAGTCAGCCGCGCAGCTTATGACGGCTCACATAACTTCCGCGCCTTAGATTATGTAATTCGAAGGTTTATCGGCCCGCGCAAACGTTATCATCAGCGGAAATTCCTTTTCCTGGCTATCAAGGGCGCAGCGGCGGGTACGGTTTGGCAGCAATTCATTGCAAGATAGATGGCTGACGCATGGCAGTCAGGTGACGATGGTTGTTGCAAAAGAGACAACTGCGCGAGTCTGGCTCATGCCGGCCGCTGCCGCGTATCCCACACGATCCGTGGACGATATGCATGGGCACAGCTATTGCTCAATCTCGCTCGCCGGCAGATCGCTCGTCCAGGCTTGCAACGCCAGCGCGAGTCGCCGTTTTCAACCAGCAATTCATCGGTGGGAGGCCTCATGCTTCGATACGCTGCAATCTTCTTCGTCATCGCTATCATCGCCGCGGTATTCGGCTTTGGCGGCATCGCCGCCGGCGCATCCGAGATCGCCAAGGTGCTGTTCTTCATCTTCGTGGTGATTTTCCTCGTCACCTTGCTGATGGGCGTGATCCGGCGCTGATCGCCGAATTGACTGTGTGAACGGAGGACGACCGCCCCGGCGCGCGTGCCAGTGACACGTTGCAATACTTGCCACGGCGTATTGCAATAGTTGCTGCTCCCGCTGGGGTTTCCCCGCAATGCAGCAGGCGCAATGCTCTACGCAAGCTATCAGTTTTTCGCGCCGGTTCCCTTCGACGTTTCCCTTCGACGTTCCTCTGCATCCTGCGTCCGCATGAACGTCAGTCCATCGACGGCAGCAGAGGCTCGCTCTCGCGCAAGCCCAGATGCAGTTCCTCACACAGAAAACTCTGCAACGTATGCACCGCAGCCGCCTGTGTGCCCACCACTTCGCGCATAAAGAGTCCGAAGTCCGCAGTGGGCGCATCCGGCAGGCCATCGGCGCGACCGAGAATCTTCATGGACTCCGAACGAATATTGCCTTCGAGCAATACCGACACACCGAGCCCCGCTTCAACCGCCGACTGCACCGCCGGCAAGCTCGTGCTCGTGCACACGATGCGCCACGCGATGCCCGCGCGGCGCAGCGCCGTCAACACATTCTGCTGCCACAAGCACGGGCCGCCGAACGCGACCACGGGCAAGGCCGTCTGCGCTTCGCGGTTATAGCCGCGCGCGCCAATCCAGAACAAAGGCTGCGTCCACGTGAGCAGTGGCGCCGCGTCCACCAGCGCCGGATCAGCGACGACCACATCGAGACCGCCGTCCGCGAGGCGCTTCGACAATGTGGCACTACTGTCCACGACGATCTCCAGCGCGACCCGCGGATAAGCAATCGAGAAGCGCCGCAACGCACGCGGCAAACGGCCCACCGCGATGTCCTCGAGCATGCCGAGCCGCACAGTGCCGGAGACTTGCCCCGCGCTCAGCGCGCGCCGTGCATCCGCGCCTGCGCCGAGGATGGCTTGCGCATAGGGCAGCAGCAGATGCCCGGCTTCGGTGAGTTGCACGCCGCGTGGCGAGCGGTCGAGCAGGCGCTGGCCGAGGTCTTCTTCAAGGCGGCGTAATTGCATGCTCACCGCCGCCTGAGTGCGCGCGAGGCGGCTCGCGGCCACTCCCACCGCGCCCGCCTCGGCAACGGTGACAAACGCGCGAAGCAAACTGCTGTCGATGTCACGGGTCATCACGATTCCTGAAGCCGGCATAAGAAATATCAACTTATCTTAGTAGCGCACGAGCCGATAAGATAGCGTGACCATTCCCCATAAACCGCAAAAGACACCATGCAGCACACGACGATCAAGCGCGCGATCGACCCGGCGCACACCACCATGAAGCCGGCGAGCGCCGCAGCCGGGGCGGCGCTGCTGTGCATGCTGTCGATGTCGAGTGTGCAATTCGGCGCTGCACTTTCCGCCCCGACCATGGCCGCTTACGGTTCGCTCAGCACGACGTGGCTGCGCCTGAGCTGGGCCGCACTGGTGCTCGCGGTGCTGGTGCGTCCGCGGCTTCTCGCTTATTCCCGTGCGCATTGGGTCGCCGCGGGCGCGCTCGGCGCCGCGATGGCCGGCATGACCTTATGTTTTTTTGCGGCGCTTCAACGCATCCCGCTCGGCCTTGCCGTCGCGATCGATTTTCTCGGGCCGCTGGCAGTCGCGACGCTCGCTGTGCGCCGCGCACGCGCGCTGCTGTGGCCCGTGCTGGCGATTGCGGGCGTCGTGCTGCTCTCGCGCGATCGCGCAGGCAGGATCGGCGAACCGCTCGGCGTATTGCTTGCATTGGCAGCGGCGTTAGGCTGGGGCAGCTACATCGTGCTGATGAAAAAGGCCGGCAAGCTGTTCGTCGGACTCGAGGGCCTGTCGGTTTCATTGATTGCAGCGGCGCTCATCGCCACGCCTTTCGGCCTCGCGGAGAGCGGTCTGCACATCGCGCCAGGCCAACTCGCGGCAACGGCGGGCCTCGCGATACTCGTTCCGCTATTGCCGTATGCGCTCGAAATGGTGGCGCTGCGTCATATGCCGGCAGGTTCGTTCGGAATCCTGATGAGCGTCGAGCCCGCTATCGGCGCGGTGGCAGGCTTCATCGTATTGCATCAGCCGATGGGCGTTTTGCAGATCGTGGGGACATTGCTGGTGGTTGCCGCGAGTGTCGGCGCGGTGATGGCCGCGCGCTAGGCAACGCAGCAGGCAACGCGACAGGCAGCGCATTGGCCGCTAGGCCATATTCTCCGCTTCATACAAGCGCCGCCCTGCGGCATCTTTTGCGCCGACGATCGGCTCGAAGGCGATCGGCCATTCAATGCCGATATCCGGGTCGCTCCACAAGATGCAACGCTCGAGTTCGGGAAACCAGTATTCGGTCGTCTTCCACAGACATTCGGCGACCTCCGAGAGCACCACGAAGCCATGCGCGAAGCCCGGCGGCACCCACACCTGCCGATGGTTTTCCGCGCTCAAATATGAGCCGCACCATTTGCCGAAGTTCGGCGATTTGAGCCGCACGTCCACGGCGACGTCGAATATTTCGCCCACCACGACCTGCATGAGCCGCCCTTGCGGACGCTGCACCTGATAGTGCAGCCCGCGCAGTACGCCATGCACCGCGCGCAGATGCCGGTCCTGCACGAAGTCGAAACCGCGCGCGATGTCGTCGACAAACTCGTCGGCGCTGAAGCTCTCGTAACAGAAACCGGATTCGTCGCCAAACACCTCGGGTTCGATGAGTTTCACTTCCGGCAGTGCCGTTGCCAACACCTGGTTGCCCATGCCACTGTGCCCGTAAGAGACTGCCCGAACAAAGAACAGGATGCCGCCGCGCGCTCGGCGACGGTTGAAGGCGTGCCTCCATTCCAGGCACCGCTTGGCTATCAGGGTTCGGCCGCAGCGAGCCGGCTGCGTGCGCGATATTCCGTGGGCGACAACGCCATGCGCTTGCGGAAAATCTTCGCGAGGCGGTCGCCGTTGCCGGTGCCGCTGCGCCGCGCGATCTTGTCGACCGGCAATTCGGTTTCGGTCAAGAAGTTGCATGCGATGCGCAGCCGCACCTGCAACAGATAGTCCGACGGCGTGACGTGCATTTCATTCTTGAAGCGCCGCAGAAAATTGCGCTCGCTCATGGCGGCGACCTGGGCGGCGTCGGCCACCGACACAGGACGGTCGCAGTTCGCTTCCATCCAGCGCGCCGCCGCGCGGATCTTCTCGGCGACGCTGAGCGTGCCGCCTTCGGCCGGCAGCGGAACCCACGTCGCCGCCATGCCGGGCATTACGCGCTCCGCGACGCTGCGCGCAAGCTCGGCGCCGAGATCGCGCTTGATGAACATCAGCGCGCTGCGGGCGCAGTCGTTGCGGTCGTTGGACGCGCTGAGTATCGCGTCCGTCGCGCTACGACCATAGCGGCCAATCTGCAAGACTTCCGGGTCGCCGGGATTGGCGGCCTCGAGCACGAGCCGCCCTTCGCCGATGGTTTCGATCGCGCGAGTACGTGCTTGCACCGAGCGCAGCCAGGTGAGCAGACGCGGGTCGTGGGCGGCCTCGTGCGCGCCGTGTCCCCCGGCGACGAACAGAACGTCGAAGCCGCTTCCATAGCGCGTGTCGATGCGGTCGGTCCAGATCCGTGCGGCCGACGAACTCGGCACACTGCCGCCGTCCAGCGACAGAAACTGCACTTCATACGGCGGCTCTTCGCCTGGCCGGGCGCCCGAGAGCTCGTTCGCGGTCTGGAACATTTCGACGACCGTGCCAGGGCCGAGCAGCCAGAAACCGTCGAACAGCAGCACGCCGATTCGCCGCGCTGCGGTACGAACGTTGACGGTTGGCGTATGCAACCAGGTGACCCTCGCAGTATCGACGTGGATGTGAGACATGGTCTTCCTCAAAATGTCTACGTGGTTGGACGAGGACGCGCGTCCGCCTGACGATATCGATGATTGATAATCGCGATTCAAACTTTCGGCAAACGCCGCTTCACGGATTATGCGTGATGTTATCCGAATGAATCCCATTAGTAAATTTGAAAACGCCTGTAATAGACGCGCGTTTAAAGTATGAAGAAATCGATTCTCGTTTGATGTAAGTAATATGTAGCACTGGGGCGAAAAGCAGCGGAAAAACATACCGGGTCGTCCGAGTGGGCGCTCGGAGAACCGCGTGCACTGGCCCTTCCCAGCCGGCGGCGGATACAGGCATCGAATAGGGCCGCGCTCCGGTTTCTGAGCGAGCGGAAATGTTTCAAAGGTGAACACGCCGGCGCGCCACAATGTCCCTTTTAATTCGATTTTCTATTCGCAAATCGGCAATTCCCCGCCGGCCTATTGGCAATTGCGCTGCGGGCATTATATTTCGATGATTATCTCTTTATGCACAGCTTTCATGCCCGCGGAAAATGTTTCGGATTTGAAACGTTGCACGCTGATTCATCTGATTTAATCCCATTGTAAGGAAGCGGGCTTCGCCGATGGTCAGACGATTAGCTGGCGTTTTTGCAGTGCGGCGGGCGCGTGTGGTTTCGCGGCGCAATTTGGCGAGTGCAGGCTGGCTGCTGAGGGCGCTAGCCGCCGCACACGTCACGCAAACGGCGGGAACGGGGACAGGGGGCGACGCGTGCACGGCGCGCGCGTGTTGCACCGTCGCACTCCTGCACGGCCCGCACGGCCCGCGTTAGTCAGCAACAAGCCGGACTTGTGGCGCTCACAAAGTCAAATGGAACGATTTCAGCAGAATACCCGGCAATTGCATGCCGCCTGTCCCACGCTCGCCCCAAGTCCAGTCGCTCAACAGCAATTCGGCCTGCGCGCCGATCCGCTCGAGTTCGCTGCCAAGCAGACGATACAGGCTGTCGTCGAAACGCATGGCTTCCAGCGGCGCAACGATCTGCCCGTCTTCGACCCAGAACGTCGCGAAGCGCGTCATGCCGGTGAGGCGGCAATTCATCCGGTCCGAGAAGTTCACGTACCACAGATTGCCGATGTAAAGCCCCGTGCCGAGTTGGGCCAGAACGTCGCCTTCCGCCAGGTCGCCGCCCTGCATGGCAAGCGCCGTAGGCGATTCTTCCGCGAGTGCGCCGTTTGGCGCCAAGCCATATTCCCGCGCACTGCGCGCGTTGGTCAGTTGCCCTGCGCTGCGGCCGCCATTGACGAGCGCAACGCTGTCGCGCAAATAGCCGTCGTCGTTGAAGCCCGGCGTAATGCCGAGATTCAGTTCTTCGCCGATTGTCACGCGCGGGTCGAGCGCAATTTCTCCCGTGTGCAGCTTGTACAACTCGCTGCGCGAACTGGCCTGAGCACGCGCCGAAAACCCGCGCCAGGCGGTGACGCCGAGCAGTTCGGCAAGCGCCGCTGGCGCGAGCCACGCGCGATAGCGCCCCGGCGCCAGCACGCGCGGCGTGCGAGAGAGCACCGTGAGGCGCGCGGCCGCCTGGTCGACTTTTGCCGCGAATACAGCATCGCTCCAGTCGTCGCCGGCGTAAGTGGTTTTGATCGCGCGGCCGCTCGGGTCGTACAGCGACCAACTGAAACTGAAATTGTCCACTTGATACCAGCCGCGGCTGCCGCGCGTCGACGCGAAGCCGCGCACGATCGTGCCGCCCGCGTAAAAGCCCACGAAATCGAGCCCCTGCGCGCATTCCGCGACGACACGCAACAAGCCTTCCGGCTCGGGCAATTTGCCGGAACGCTGCGTGGAGCGTTGCCATGCGGATGTGTCGAACAGCAGATGCGGATCGTCGGCGGCATCGCGCAGACCGTCACGCAACGTAGCGAGCGCGGCGCTCACGTCGTCGACGTCCTGTTGCAGATCGCCGCGTACCGTCAGCGTGGAATACGCCTGACGCGCGCCGTCGATCAGACGCAAGGTCAGCTTGCCTTGCGACACCGTGCCGGCTTGCCGCACCTTGCCTGCGTTGAAGCGGATGAAATCGGACTGCTCGCCGGCGAACGAACTGAGCGTAGTTTCGCCGCCTTGCTGAAGACGCTCGATCGCGTCGGCGAGCGACGTGAAATACCGCTGCCAGTCCGCCGAGTGCGTGGCGCGCGATGACATGAAGTGGCTCATCATGCGCCTCCGAATACGTCGACATTGCTGAACACGCAAGCCGGCGACGCGTGTCCGACGCGAACGATCTGCGCCGGCTCTCCCTTGCCGCACATCGACGTGCCATACACTTCGCGCGTGGCCGCGTTGCCGACCGCGCTGAGGCTGCGCCAGAAATTCGCGGAAATGCCGCGATAATTCGGCTGCTTGACGATATGCGCGAGCTTGCCGTTTTCGATCAGTTGCCCGAATTCGCAACCGAACTGGAATTTGTTGCGATGGTCGTCAATCGACCAGGAGGTGTTCGTGCGCATCAGAATGCCGTGTTCGATGTTGCCGATCATCTCGCTGAGCGAACTCTTCCCAGGCTCGATGTTCAGATTCGCCATGCGGTCGATCGGCGGCCGGTTCCAGCTCGACGCGCGCGAATTCGCGACACCCGGCATGCCCGCGCGTTGCTGCGAAAGCGCGCCGCCGAGCGGACGTTCGAGCACGCCGTTGCGAATCAGATATTCCTTGTGGGCTTCGGTGCCGTCGTCGTCGAATGCGTAGGCTGCGGCTTCTTCACGCAACTCCGGGTCGAAGGTGACGTTCAGCAGTTCGGATCCGTAGCGATAGGAGCCGAACATGTCGGTCTTCACGAAACTCCAGCCCGCGAAATTGCGCTCGTCGCCGAGAATACGGTCCAGTTCCAGCGGATGTCCGATCGACTCGTGAATCTGCAACATCATCTGGTCGGGCATCAGCAGAAGATCGCGCTTGCCCGACGGGCAGTTCGGCGCGGCCAGCAATTGCAACGCTTCCGTGGCCACGCGCGCGCCCGAGCCCTCGAAGCCGAAGCGCGCCAGCACTTCCATGCCGCCCTGCCCGAGCGTGCCGTAATTGCCGCCGAGGGTGCGCGTCTGAGTGTCGCCATTCGCATGCGCGACCACGCTCAATTGCGGCATCACGAAACGGAATCGTTGATCGATACGCACGCCGTCGCCGGTCATGTAAAGCTGATCGGTGTGGATGATCTGCACCGCCGCCACCCGCTCGACGATGCGTGAATCGAGATTCGCGGCCGCGCATTCGGCACCCAGACGATCGAGCCACTCGGCGCGGCCCGGCAACGCATGCTGCGCATTCGGCGACACATACTCCCCGCTCGCCGACGGACGCGCCACCTCGCGATGATCGATCAATGACAACGCCGCCATCGCTGCGGCGCGCGCGGTGGCGAGATCGAGCGCCTTCTGCAAACCGGCCGCCGACAGATTCGCCGTCGCCGCGTAACCAGCTCCCGCGCCGACCCACGCGATCAGCATCGCGCCGCGATCGCGCACCGTGCGCAGCGGCTGCGCTATGTCGTTGCGAATCTCATGATCGTCGATCTGTTCGTCGACAATGCGCAGTGACCAGAATGCAGCGCGGCTCGTAAGCGAGCGGGCGGCTTGCGCCCAACGTTCATCGATCATTCAAGCTCCGTATGGCAACCGATGCGGAAACCGCACTACCCGTTTGTACCTTCGCCCGCCTCGACTGGCGCAGCGCCCGAAGCACCCGCACCAGCGCTTGCCGCGCGTGCGACCACCGGCTTCAACGCGGCCCCCGTGTGGCTCGCCCGCACTTGAACAATTCCTTCCGGGTCTGTAGCAGCGACGATCGTTCCGCCACCCACGCCACCTTCGGGCCCCAGGTCGATGATCCAGTCCGCCTCGGCGATCACATCGAGATCGTGCTCGATCACGACCACGCTGTGTCCACCGTCAGCGAGACGATGCAGCACGCGGATCAGCTTCGCGACGTCGGCCATGTGCAAGCCGACGGTCGGTTCGTCGAGCACATACAACGTATGCGGCGGCTTCTGACCGCGCCGCGTAATGTCGTCGCGGACCTTGCTCAACTCCGTGACGAGCTTGATGCGCTGCGCCTCGCCGCCGGACAAGGTAGGCGACGGCTGACCCAGCGTGAGGTAACCGAGCCCCACGTCTTTCATCAACTGCAAGGGATGCGCGATGTTCGAGATCGGCGCAAAAAACTCGACGGCTTCGTCGATTTCCATGGTGAGCACGTCGCCGATATTCTTGCCGCGCCACGTGACCGCGAGCGTTTCCGGATTGAAGCGCTGCCCGTGACAAACATCGCAAGGCACTTTCACGTCCGGCAAAAAGCTCATGCCGATGGTGCGCACGCCCTGCCCTTCACAAGCCGGACAACGGCCTTCGCCCGTGTTGAACGAGAAGCGCGACGCCGTGTAGCCGCGCGCCCGCGCTTCGAGCGTACCGGCGAACAGCTTGCGAATCGCGTCCCATACGCCGATGTAAGTTGCAGGACACGAACGCGGCGTCTTGCCAATCGGCGTCTGGTCAACTTCGAGCACACGGTCGATGGTTTCCCAACCCGTGATCGAATCGCAGCCCTGCCACGTATGCGTGACGTTCAGCGGCGCTCGCGGCGCGCTGCGTGCGAGCACACTCGAGCGGCGGTTCGCGGCCGGCTTCTCCGCCGCCGCGGCGCGCGCGCGCCTCGTGGCCGGCGACGACAACACCGACCGACCGACTGCGTCGAGCAGATTGGCCATCAGCACGTCGCGCGCGAGCGTCGACTTGCCCGAGCCGCTGACACCCGTCACCGCAACGAGCCGCGAAAGCGGAATTCCCACGGTCACGTTGCGCAGATTGTGCAGCTTGCCGCCATGCACGGTCAGCCAGTTCTCCGGGACCGCCGCGGCGCGTTTGCCCGGCGCAACCACTTTGCGGCGCGGCTGCAACGGATGCACGATGGGCGTTGCCAGAAACTGCCCGGTCAGCGATTCGGGTTGCGCGGACAGATCTGCGACGCTGCCCTGCGCGATCAGTGTGCCGCCGCGCTTACCCGCGCCCGGCCCAATATCGATGATGTGATCGGCACGCCGGATCGTGTCCTCGTCATGCTCGACGACCACCAGCGTATTGCCCTTGTCGCCGAGCTTGCGCAGCGCGTTCAACAGAATCTGATTGTCACGCGGATGCAGGCCAATGGTCGGCTCATCCAGCACATAGCAGACGCCTTGCAGGTTGCTGCCCAGTTGCGCGGCGAGCCGGATGCGCTGCGCCTCGCCGCCAGACAGGCTCGGCGCCGCGCGGTCGAGGCTCAGATAACCGAGCCCGACTTCTTCGAGGAATTGCAGACGGCTGCCGATTTCGCTGACCACGTCGCGGGCGATCTCCGCGTCGCGGCCGGTCATCTGCAAGCTCTCGACCCACGCGCGCGTGCCGGATACGGTCCATTGCGCGACGCCCGTAATGGCGTGCGCGTCGAACGTGACCGCGCGCGCCGTTGGGTTCAGACGCGTGCCCGTGCAATCCGGACACGGTTCGTCGACGAGACCTTCGGGTTCCTGTTCTTCGGACGGCAAGCTTTGTTCACGGCCGCGATTGTCGTCGACGACGATCGTATCGTCGTACGCGGCGCGTTGTTCACGCGTGAGCGCGAGGCCCGTGCCGACACAGGTCGTGCACCAGCCATGCTTGCTGTTGTACGAGAACATGCGCGGATCGAGCTCGGGATAGCTCGTGCCGCACACGGGACACGCCCGCTTGGTGGACAGGACTTTCACGGCGCCGAGCTTCGCAGTAGGCAGTCCGCCGTTCATCGCGTTGTGCAAGCCGTCTAGCGGCGCAAGCAGATGCATCACGCCCTTGCCGACTTCCAGTGTCTGATCGAGCGCCTGGCGCAGCTCCGCTTCGTTGTCCGCCGACACGATCATGTCGGTCACCGGCAATTCGATGGTGTGCTCGCGGAAGCGGTCGAGCTTCGGCCACGGGTCCACCGGCACGAACTCGCCGTCCACCCGCAGATGCGTATTGCCGCGCGCTTTCGCCCACTTCGCGAGATCGGTGTACACGCCCTTGCGGTTGACCACCAGCGGCGCGAGGAATCCGACGTGCTGCCCTTTGTGGTCGCGCAGCAACTGCGCCGCAATCGACTCGACGCTCTGCGACGTAACCGGCGTGCCGTCATGAATGCAATGCTGCAAGCCAAGCTTCACATACAGCAAGCGCAGGAAATGCCACACCTCGGACGTGGTCGCCACGGTACTCTTGCGGCCGCCGCGCGACAGACGCTGCTCGATGGCGACCGTCGGCGGGATGCCGTACACGGCGTCGACTTCAGGCCGCCCGGCCGGCTGCACGATGGAGCGCGCATAGGCATTGAGCGATTCGAGATAACGACGCTGCCCTTCGTGGAAAAGAATGTCGAAGGCGAGCGTGGACTTGCCCGATCCGGACACGCCGGTGATCACGTTGAACTTGCCATGCGGAATGTCGACGTCCAGCGCCTTCAGGTTGTGCTCGCGCGCGTTGACGATACGCACCACGTCCTCGCCTTCGATAGCCCGCCGCGCCCGCGCCGCGCTCAGCGCCTTCTGCAACGGAATGCCTTGCGAAGCTGCCTCGGCGTGTTCCGCCGCCGCGCCCATCGCGCGGTCGTATTGCAACAGTGCCTCGCCTGTATGCGATTCCGGACAACGCTTGACGTCTTCCGGCGTGCCGGCGCACAACACGCGGCCACCGCCGTCGCCGCCTTCAGGACCGAGATCGATCAGCCAGTCGGCCGCGCGAATCACGTCGAGATTGTGCTCGATCACGATCAGCGAATGGCCGCTTGCCAGCAGCTTGCCGAATGCCTGCATCAGCTTCGCGATGTCGTCGAAATGCAGGCCCGTGGTCGGCTCGTCGAACATGAAAAGCCGTTTGGCGACCGCCTGCTTCGCGCCGCGCGCGGTGCGCGCCTGCGCGGATTCGGCGAGAAAACCAGCCAGTTTGAGCCGCTGCGCCTCGCCGCCCGACAGCGTGGGCACCGGCTGCCCGAGCTTTACATATTCGAGGCCGACATCGACGATCGGCTGGAGCACACGCAATACTTCGGCATCCCTGGCGAAATAGGCAGCGGCTTCGCTGACGGTCAGTTCCAGCACGTCCGCAATGCTCAACGCACGCGCCGGTTCGCCGCGTTCGATCTTCACTTCGAGCAGTTCCGCGCGATAACGGCGCCCGTCGCAATCCGGACAACGCAAGTACACGTCGCTCAGGAACTGCATTTCGATGTGTTCGAAACCGGAGCCGCCGCACGTCGGGCAGCGCCCGTCGCCGGAATTGAAGCTGAACATGCCGGGGCCATAGCCGCGTTGTTGTGCGAGCGGCGCCTTCGCGAACAGCTTGCGGATTTCGTCGAACGCGCCGACATAGCTGGCCGGATTCGAGCGCGCGGTCTTGCCGATCGGCGACTGGTCGACGAACACGACGTCGTTCACCTGGTCCGCGCCGGTCAGGTTGCGGAATGCGCCCGGCGACTCCGTGGCGAGACCGAAGTGCCGCGCCATGGCCGGATGCAGCACGTCTTGCAGCAAGGTCGACTTGCCCGAGCCAGACACGCCCGTCACGCAGACGAGCCGCTGCAACGGAATCTCCACCGTGACATCGCAAAGGTTATGTTCGGTCGCGCCTTCGAGCACGATGCGCGGCGTGCTCGCATCGACCGGACGCTGTGACCAGTGCGCCGCGTCCGCCACGTGCCGGCGGCCGCCGAGGTACTCGCCGGTGAGCGTGCCCGACGAGCGGATCGCCTCGGGCGCGCCGTCGTAAATGATCGAACCGCCGCGCTCGCCTGGTCCCGGCCCCATGTCAATCAGACGATCCGCCGCCAGCATGACTGACGGATCGTGCTCAACCACCACCAGCGTATTGCCCGCGTCGCGCAGACGATGCATGGCTTCGACGATCCGGTTCAGATCGCGCGGATGCAGGCCGATGCTCGGCTCGTCGAGCACGAACAGCGTTTTGGTCAGCGATGTGCCGAGCGCCGTGGTCAGGTTGATCCGCTGCACTTCGCCGCCCGACAACGTGCGGCTTTGCCGGTCGAGCGTGAGGTAGCCGAGGCCGACGTCGCACAGGTATTTGAGGCGCGTGCGCACTTCGGCGAGCAGCAGCTTGAGCGCGTCGTCGAGCAAGGCGCTCGGCAAACTGATTTCGTCGAAAAAGCGGCGAATGCGCTCGATCGGCATCAGCATCAGGTCATGCACGGTCAGGCCGGGCAGTGCTTCGAGTTGCGCGCGGTTCCATTCGACGCCGCGCGGCATGAAGCGCTGGGCGGGCGTCAGCACCTGGTCCGCATTCGCCCTGGTGCCGAGGCGCCACAGCAGCGATTCCGTTTTCAGACGCGCGCCGCCGCAGGTTTCGCACGGCGTATAGCTGCGGTACTTCGACAGCAGCACGCGGATATGCATCTTGTACGCTTTCGATTCGAGATACTCGAAGAAGCGTTTCACGCCGTACCAATGGCTTTGCCACTTGCCGTTCCAGTCCGGCGAACCGTTGATCACCCAGTCGCGCTCGGCATCCGTGAGTTCGCCCCACGGCGTGCCGCGGCGGATGTCGGCCTTCGCCGCGTAGCGCATGAGGTCGTCCTGACACTCCTTCCACGCGGGCGTTTGCATGGGTTTGATCGCGCCGTCGCGCAGCGTCTTGCGCGCGTCGGGAATGACGAGGCCGAGGTCGACGCCGATCACGCGGCCGAATCCGCGGCACACGTCGCACGCGCCGTAGGCCGAATTGAACGAGAACAGCGCCGGTTGCGGATCAGCGTAGCGCAGATCGCTCTCCGGGCTGTGCAGGCCGGTGGAAAACCGCCAGATTGGCGGCTCGGGTTGCTGCGCCTCGGGCGCTTGCGGCACTTCCGGAGCGCTCGGCAGCACATAAATATTGACGCGCCCGCCGCCGCGCTTGAGCGACGCCTCGATCGCCTCGATCACACGCTGTTTGTCGGCCTGACGCAAGCGGAAGCGGTCAGCCACGACGTCGAGCAGCTTGCGCTTGCCGGTGGGCGAATCGACCTCGCGTTGCGCCTGTACCCGCGTATAGCCGCTCGCCGACAGCCATTGCTCGACTTCCTGCTCCGATGCGGACTCCGGCAATTCGACCGGAAACGTGACGACGAGCCGCGGATCGTCTTCTACGGTGCGCTCGAGCAGGTCCGCGTAGATGGTCTCAGGCGTGTCGTGGCGCACCTGCCGCGCAGTCTTGCGGTCGAACAGTTCGGCCGCGCGAGCGTAGAGCAGCTTCAGATGGTCGTTCAGCTCCGTCATGGTGCCGACGGTGGAGCGCGAACTGCGTACCGGATTGGTCTGATCGATCGCGATGGCGGGCGGCACGCCGTCGACCCGGTCGACTTGCGGCCGGTCCATGCGATCCAGAAACTGCCGGGCGTAGGCGCTGAAGGTTTCGACGTAGCGCCGCTGCCCTTCCGCATAAAGCGTGTCGAACACGAGGCTCGACTTGCCGGAACCGGACGGGCCGGTCACGACCGTCATTTCGCCGGTTCTTACGTCGAGATCGACGTTCTTGAGGTTGTGCTGGCGCGCGCCGCGAATCTTGATAATGCCGTTGGATGACAATTTTTCGACCATCTGAATGAGTGGGCCACCTCTCACGGACGCCTCGCGACCGCGCAAGTTCAGTGCAGCGGGCGGTGACGAAGACATGCCGAAGGCCCGCCGGCAGTGGAACACTATACTGTATATCTATACAGTTTTCCACGAGCCGCGCAGATCACATCATGACGGCCCGAGCCGGGCGTGGCCGCGCGGCAGTCAGCGCATGGCATCACCGCTCAGGCCGCAAGCCACGCAGCGCAAGCACCAGGCAGTGAGCGCGGCATGGAACCGCAATTTCAGGCGCCGCCTTCCTTGCGTCCGTCATACGCCGTCAGCACCTTCTGGGCGACCATGTCGACAGCGGGTTTCACGAGACCGTTCTTGTCGGTCCATACCTTGGGCGTCAGCGCGCCGCTCAACGCAATGCTGTCGGCGTCGCTCAAGGCGAGCAACGCGGTTTGTACGTCGTTGTCGAAAGCAATCACGTTGACGAAGAGCGTATCGCCGTCATTGGTAGCCGCGCGCACTTTACAGGTCACGAAACGCGTGCCGTTTTGCCCCGTGCGAATCTGCGCCTCACCGTATAAACGCCCGCTCACCAGTCCATCTATCATCTTTCCGCTCCCTTGATTGCATGCCGCGCATACCGTGCGCGATGCGTATGATCCCATGAGACGCGGCGCCGCTTGCAAATCGGAGACAACGCTTCGTCATGCTCCTGTTCATGCGCTGACCGCGATATCCACACCGCGCACGAGCCGTTTTGCGAGCCGCGGTTGCCGCAACTGATCGAGCCACCACTGCAATGCACGACCCTCATGGTCGCCGCGCCACGCGACATACAGCACGTTCGGCTCGCGCGGATCGGCCGTGGTCTTTTCGATCAGCTCACCTCGTTTGACCAACGACGCGATCCGCTGACGCGGCAGCCAACCCACGCCGAGGCCATCCCTTTGCGCGAGGATTTTTGCCCGCATGGTCGGCACCGCAAGCGATGTCTGCCCGCCTATCACGCCGTACGCTCGACCTGCGGTGGTACGCGACGAATCGGCCACCACGACGGAGCGATGCGCCAGAATGCGCTCGCGTTCGAGTGGGCCGTCGATGCTCGCCAGCGGATGACGCGGCGACACCGCGAACGCCCAGTCCATCACGCCGAGTTCGAACCAGCGCAGACCGGGAATCGCCGGCGGCTCGTTAGTCGCGCCGACGATCACATCCGCGCGGCCGTCGCGCAGCGCTTCCCATGTGCCGCTCAAGACCTCGTGCGTGAAACGCAGCCGGACGCCGGAGTCGAGCGCATCGAATGCGCGCACGACCGGCATCAGCAGTTCGAATTCGATCACCTCGTCGGTCACGATCCACAGCCGGTCTTCCCAGCCGCTCGCGATCTGCCGCACGCGCTGCGTCATGCGCGACATGTCGAGCATCAGACGCGCGGCTTCATCCGCGAGAAGCTGACCCGCGGGCGTGAGTTGCAGGCGATAACGCCGCCGGTCGAACAGCAGCGCGTCGAAGCGCGTCTCCAGTTGGCGGGCGGCATGCGAGACCGTCGACGGCGCTTTGCCGAGGCGCGCCGCCGCGCGCGACAGGCTGCCCGTCTGCCGTATCGCTTCGAGCAACGCTAGTTCTTCCTCTGACAACATGTTCCATTCCTTCGAACGAGATCACCGGCAAGATCGTACGGCAAAGCATGGCGCCTCGCCCGGCACAGCCGAATTGCGGCCAACGTCATGCGTTCACGGCGTGCCGGCCGTGCTTGCCGCAGCCGCCGCTTCGAAAATATCGCGCAACCACTGCGCAAACACGCGCACGCGCGAGGACAACTGGCGATTCTGCGGATACAGCACTGAGACAGGCATCGGCGGCGGCGGGAAATCCGCGAGGATGATCTTCAGCCGCCCCGCCGCCAGTTCATCCGTCACGCGATAGTGCGGCACCTGGACGATGCCGAGGCCGGCCACCGCCGAGCCCGTATAGAGTTCCGTGCCCGTCACCGACACCGCATCGGGCAGCAGCATCGGCGTCATGCGTCCTTCGATGCTGAACTCCAGCGGCACCGGCCTGCCAGTCGCGCTCGACACATAGTTGACCGCGCGGTGCGCGGCGAGCGCCGAGGGAGCGGCGGGCTCGCCATATTTCTCCAGATAGACCGGGCTCGCCACGGTCACTTGCCGCAATTGCGCGACGCGTCGCCCGACCATCGACGAATCTTGCAGGTTGCCCGCCCGCAACACGCAGTCGATGCCCTCGCGCACCAGGTCGACGAGGCGGTCGTCTTCGCCGATTGTCAGTTCGATGTCGGGAAAGCGCGCGAGAAACGCCGGCAGCGCCGGTACCACGAAGTGCCGCGCGAGCGTGCCTTGCAGATTCACGCGCAACAGTCCCTTCGGCGCGAGGTTGGAGAACGAGCCCTCCGCCTCCTCCATATCGGCGATCAGCCGCACGCAGCGGCCGTAATACGCCTCGCCGTCAGGCGTGAGGCGGACCGTGCGCGTGGTGCGTTCGAGCAGCCGCGCGCCGAGCCGCTCCTCCATGCGCTTGACGAGGTTGGTCACCGTGGCGCGCGGAATCTGCAGGTCGTCGGAGGCGCGCGTGAAGCTCCGGCGCTCGGCGACCCGCACGAAAACCCGCATTTCCTCGAAACGGTCCATGGCCGGCCTTACCTATTGTTAACGAGAATGGAATGATGATGGCAAGTCTAACCCGATTATCCCGACGTCGAACGCGTCCATCATTGACGTCACTCTTACCCACTACCGAGAAGGAAACGAACCATGAACACGACCGGAAACGCTAAAGTCGCCATTGTGACCGGCGCATCGCGCGGCATTGGCGCGGCCATTGCACGACGTCTCGCAAACGACGGTTTCACCGTGGCCGTCAACTATGCGTCGAGCTCGAAGGAAGCCGACGCGCTCGTCGCCGAACTCAATGCCGCCGGCGCGAGGGCGATCGCAGTGAAGGCCGATGTGTCGAACGCTGCCGATGTGCGCCGCATGTTCGGCACCACCGAGCAGCATTTGGGCAAAGTGGACGTGCTGATCAACAACGCCGGCATGAACAAGCCGACACCGCTCGCCGATACCAGCGACGAGTTGTACGACCGCGCATTCGACATCAACGTGCGCGGCACCTTCAACACATTGCGCGAAGCGGCAGGCCGCATGAACGACGGCGGACGCATCGTCAATTTTTCGAGCACCACGCTGGCGCTCAACATGCCCGGCTACGCGATCTACAACGCGACGAAGGCGTCTGTGGAAGCGTTCACGCATGTGTTCGCGAAGGAGCTGCGCGGGCGCAACATCACCGTGAATGCGGTGGCGCCGGGTCCGGTGGCGACGTCGCTGTTCTTCGACGGCAAGACCGAGGAGCAGATCCAGCACTTCGCGAAGATGCCGCCGCTGGAACGCCTGGGCCAACCCGAAGACATTGCGTCGGTGGTGGCGTTCCTCGTCAGCGCGCAAGCCGGCTGGGTCAACGGCCAGGTGCTGCGCGCGAACGGCGGGCTGGCTTGAGGTGGCTTGGGGACTTGAGGACTTGAGGACTTGATGTGGCCTTAAGTGGCCTTCGGCGGCTCAAAGCGGCCGAGAAGCGGCATGAACAGAAGCGCGGCGAGCGTTAGTTCGGACACTTATAAAGAAACCCCGAACTAACGCATCAAAGCACGTCGCAAATCTCGCTTACACCGCTTTCGGATTGCGCTCGGCGAACCCTTCCTGATGCCAGTACGGATAAGCGGGCCGCACGGCGCTCGCCGCGTCGAGCCTCGCGACCTGCTCCGGCGTCAGATTCCAGCCGACCGCGCCGAGGTTCTGCCGCAATTGTTCTTCATTGCGAGCGCCGATCAGCACCGTCGACACCGTGGGACGCTGCAACAGCCAGTTCAGCGCAATCTGCGGCACGGTCTTGCCGGTTTCCACGGCGATTTCGTCGATGGCGTCGAGCACGCGGAACAGATACTCTTCCGGCACCGGCGGGCCCATGTCGGCGGTCTTGTGCAGACGGCTCGTATCGGGCAACGGCTGGCCGCGCTTGATCTTGCCGGTCAGACGCCCCCAGCCGAGCGGACTCCAGATCACCGCACCCACGCCTTGATCGATGCCGAGCGGCATCAGCTCCCACTCATAATCGCGGCCGACGAGCGAGTAATACGTCTGGTTTGCGACATGGCGCGGATAGCCGTAGCGATCCGCCGTATCGAGCGACTTCATCAAATGCCAGCCGGAAAAGTTCGACACGCCCGTGTAGCGGATCTTGCCGGCGCGCACGAGGTCGTCGAGCGTGGACAGCACTTCGGCGACCGGCGTTCTGGCATCGAAACCGTGTAACTGGAACAGGTCGATGTAATCGGTTTGCAAGCGCTTGAGCGCCGCGTCGACGGCCTGAATCAGATGAAAGCGCGACGAGCCGACGTTGTTCGGACCGTCGTCGAAACGGAAGGTCGCCTTGGTCGAGATGATCGCCTTATCGCGCCTGCCCTTCAGCGCTTCGCCGAGCACCGATTCGGAAGCGCCGCGCGAATACATGTCGGCGGTATCGAACATGGTCACGCCCGCATCGAGGCAGATGTCGATCAGACGCCGTGCTTCGTCGACGTCAGTGGAGCCCCATGCCTTGAAAAAATCGCCCTTGCCGCCGAACGTGCCCGTGCCGAAACTCAGCACCGGCACCTTGAAACCGGATGCACCCAGATGTCTGTATTCCATTGATGAATCTCCGTGGCATAGCCGTCGTGAAACGGAGATTCAGTCTACGCCGGTCCGCGCGAACGCGTCGTCGGCGAGTGCAGTGCGCACGGCTTGCATCACGCTGCCCCAATTGCCCACCGCGGGCTGCCTGGACAGCCTCGCGCGCGGATACCAGGACGTGTCGCCGCGCGCGAATATCGGCACGATCACGCCATTCACGAGCGGCGTTGGGCTCCGCAAAAAGATTACTGCGCGGCCGCTGTCAGATGCTTGCGCTTGGCCAGTTCCTGAGCTAGCGCGTAATGCTCCTGGATGGTCGGCAGCGCCTTTCTCGCCGCGTCTTTCAACTGCGGATCGCGGCCCGAAGCGATTTCCGCCTGGAACGCCGACAGCGCTTTGCGCTCGCCGGCAAGCGCGACCTGCTCGATGTACGCCTTGTCGAACTCGGCGCCACGCAGATTGTTGATGCTCGCGAGCACTGCGGTATCGGGATCGTTCTTCGGCACGTCGACGCCGCGGGGGCTTGCGGCGCGCAGCGCGTCCGAGATTTTGGCGTTGTCGGTCGAGACGCGCTCGGCGAATGCCTTCACGTCGCGGTCGATCGAGCGCGACGTGGCGATGCGAGCGGCATCGCGTTGCGTGGCGACGGCCTGGGTGCCGTCGGCGATGAACGTCTGGTCGGCGGCATGCAGACGGCCCGCGTCCGGCGCGGCGGCTGTCGTAGCGGCCGGGGCCGTCTGGGCGCTGGCCGCCGTGGCAACGACCAGCAGGCTGGCCATGCAGGCACTCGTGATAGTGGCGAGAGGCAAGCGGATCATATGTTCTCCTTCGATTGAATGCGAAACGGCAACGATGCGTGCGCCTTTGCGCTGCGACTGCGCGCCCGCCCGACTGGCTGGCGATTTCACAGCCGCCCGCGTTTGGGAGCCGCCGCAAGCGCCGCGCGGCGCCACGTTTCATCGCCGGGAAATTCTAGGAGCCGCCTGGAAGAACGTGTGAAACGACGCTGTCGCTTGTGTAACGTTAGGTAACCTTCATACAAATGACTCCCGAACGTGCGTCGGCTCACCCAGGGATTCCGAGCACAATCGCGACGAAGCGCTGAATTTTTCGGCAACCGCGCCGATAACTGAAAGTAAGAGGCGCGTGGGCTTGAACGCAACGCGAGCGCGCGCCCAGGCACCGTAATCCTGGAGAGATTCGATGGCAGCAGATAACCGCGCGCACGACGAACGCAGCAACCTGACGAGTTCCAACAAATTCGAACTGCTGCTGTATCGGCTGGGTTCCGTTCCCGGCAGTGACGCGCACGAGCTTTACGGCATCAACGTATTCAAGGTCCGCGAGATTTCGACCATGCCGACGGTGACGCCTATCGCCGGTTCGTCGCCGTACGTGATGGGCGCGGTGGACATTCGCGGCCAGATCATCCCTGTGATCGACTTGCCGCGGCTGATGGGCTGCGAGCCCACGCGCGGCCTGAACATTCTGCTCGTGACCGAATTCGCGCGCTCCACGCAGGCGTTCGCGGTCGAGGAAGTCGACGACATCGTCCGTCTCGAATGGAATCAGGTGTTATCCGCCGAGGGCGCGGCCGGCGGCAATCTCGTCACGAGCATTGCGCGGATCGACGGCAATACGGGCGACTCGCGGCTCGCGCAGGTGATCGACGTCGAGCAGGTGTTGCGCGATGTGTTCCCGTCGCAGCATCCGAGCGTGGACCCGGCGTCGGTCGGCGACGCGCTGGGCATTCGCCCCGGCGCGAAGATTCTTGCCGCCGACGACTCCGGCTTCGCCCGCAAGCTGATCGAACAGGCGCTGACCGCGATCGGCGCGGAGTACGTGATGACCAAGACAGGCGAAGAGGCCTGGCAGACGTTGCAGCAGGTTGCCAAAGAAGCGGAGTCGAGCGGCGCGCGCGTCAAGGACAGCATCGCCCTCGTGCTGACCGACCTGGAGATGCCGGAAATGGACGGCTTCATGCTGACTCGCCAGATCAAGGCCGACGAACGCACGCGCGACATTCCGGTGATCATCCATTCCTCGTTGACGGGCGCGGCCAACGAGGCGCATGTGAAGAACGCCGGCGCGAACGGTTATGTCGCCAAGTTTGCGGCCGGCGAACTGGCCAACGCGATTCGCACCGCGCTGTTGTCTGCCGCCGAGGCTGCGGCCTGAGAGGAGCGCCTACGCGATGCGCGTTCTCTGACATCGCTTCTATCGACGCACGACGGAGAAAGCCAGCCGGCTCGAGACGGTCGCCGCAATCGGCCCGCCCGTGTCCCAGGTCACGTGCGTTCTCCTCGTGATCGCGTGAAGCGTTGCGCTTGCAATGAAGCATTGGATAGCGCAACGGATTCTAGGGAACGAGGGCAGCCTCAACGCATCGGCACACCGGCGTTCGCATAGCTTTGCAACGAGTCGCGTCCTGCTTGCCTGACGGTTTCGACTTTGGCAATCAAGCCGGCGCAAATCGCCCTGAATCATGCGGCGGAGGCGGCCCCCAAACGCTTGAGTTCCGCCACTTGCGCCTCCAGCTCCGCGATGCGCTCATCGCGCTCCTTCAGCGCGGCAGCCACATCGGCAGCCTCGAACCGCTGCGGAATATGCTTCGGACAATTGACGTCCCAGGCACGCGCCGTCATCACGATGACGCGTTCGCCGCGCGCCTTGTAATCCTCGGGCATCAGCTTCGCCAGCAGCGCCGGATCGTCGTCGATCACGCGTGCCTCGCCCCATATCTTGATGCGCCGACGATGCGCGTAGTCGACGAGAAAGAGATGCGCCTTCGGATTGTCCACCAGGTTGCCGGCCGTAATGTACTGGCGATTACCGGCGAAATCGGCAAACGCAATGCTGTGGTCGTCGAGCACGCGTAAGAAACCCGGCGGGCCGCCGCGATGCTGAATATACGGCTGCCCTTCGCCGCTGACCGTTGCAAAAAACACGCTCGTCTGCTGCTCGATGAAACTCGCGACGTCAGGCGTCAGGCGCGTCTGCCACCCGTGGTCTTCTTCCATGCGCGCATAGGCATCGCGCGAGCCGTTGCGACTCTGCAATGCCTTGACGGTCGGCGTAAAGGCAATGTCGCTGGGGTGAACGTGCCGATGCGGGACGAGGCGTGTCATGAAGCGGCTCCTTCGCGGGATGCCCCGCAGGTGACGCGTTCAACCTTACCCGTTTGAGTCTTTGCAGAGAACCCGGCTGAATTGGGAACCGGGTTTTCATAAATCGAGAATAACGCGCTTTATGAGCCGCACGCACCTCAGGCACTCGGCACGAGTTCCTCTTCGCGCTCCAGCGAACGCGTGTTCCTGAGTTCGGGGAAGAACTTCATCCACAGCAAGGCGACCGTGATCGTCGCGACACCGCCCACCAGCACAGCCGTTCGCGCGCCCCACCAGCCTGCCGTCACGCCGGATTCGAATTCGCCCAATTGATTCGACGTCCCAATGAAAAGCGAATTGACGGCGCTCACGCGTCCGAGCTTTTCATCCGGCGTGCGAAGCTGCACGAGCGACAGGCGCACGACGACGCTGATCGTATCCGACGCGCCGAGAACCATCAGCGCAATCAGCGAGACGATGAACTGATGCGACAGCCCGAACACGAGCGTGGCGAAGCCAAACGCGATCACGCCGCCGAACATGGCCGCGCCGGGCCGGTTACGCAGCGGAAAATGCGCAAGCCAGATGGTGCCCGCGAGCGCGCCGATGGCGGTGCCCGAGCGCAACAGGCCGAGGCCGAGCGGCCCCGTGTGCAGGATGTCGCGCGCGAATACCGGCAGCAACGCCGTCGCGCCGCCGAATAGTACGGCGAACAGATCGAGCGATAACGCCCCGAGTATCACCGGCTCCTTGCGGATGAACGCGATACCGGAGAACACCGATCCAAGCGTGACGGGCGCGCGGTTCGCCGGCTTCATGCGCAGCGGAATGCCCCACACGGCCGTGGCCGCAGCGGCGAATGACAGCGTGCACGCAAGATAAGCGGCGCCCGGGCCGATGCCGTACAGCAGACCGCCCAGCGCCGGACCGGCGATCTGCGCGGTCTGATTCGCCGAGGTGGCCCACGCCGTCGCTTTCGGCAATTGGCCGCGCGACACGACGCCCGGCAACAGCGAAGCGACCGCCGGCGACTCGAACGCGCGCGCCGCGCCCACGCATGCGGCCAGCACATAGATGACCGGCGCGCTGATCCAGCCACCGAAGGTGCCGCACGCGAATAGCAACGCAGCGACGCTTTCCAGGCTTTGACAGATGGCCGCGATACGTCGACGGTCGTAGCGGTCCGCGAAGTGGCCGACTACGAGCGTGAGCAGGAACATCGGCAGAAATTGTGCGAGGCCGACGAGGCCCAGAGCGAACGCGCTGTGAGTGAGCGCGTAGATGTGCCATCCCATTGCGACCGCGAGCATCTGGAACGACAGTGACGACAGAATGCGCGTGCACCAGAAGCGTTGAAACGCCGGTTGCTTCGGCAAGCTGAGTGTTGATGAGTCGGTGGAGTCGGTGGAGTCGTTGGAGTCGTTGGAATCGTTGGGATTGGCGGGAACGGGCGGCATCGAGTCGTGGTCTCTACTGGCTGGCTTGGGCGGGCAGCTAGTTTAGAGCAACGCTATCTGTTTTGCTGAGGCGCCCTCACTGTCGTTTACGGCGCCACCGTCGGCGCGATCGGCAATCTGGATCTCGCGGGCATGCGTCACGAGCATGCGTCACGAGCTGTACATGGGCGGCGAGTACGAACGCCAGCGCAGTTTCCGCGGCGACACGAGCGATGCCGAAACACTCGTGCACGCTCAAGCACTTCTTGCGCATGCCGACGGTAAGATGATGCAGCGGACTTACCGGCGAAAAAACCGGAACGCGTGAGACGTTTGGAATGAATTTCTATGGCACAGCGTGGGTTTGTGGCTCAGCGCTGAACTTTGAAAAGCCGTAAAGGCTTGATGGAAGGGTGGCGGAGAGACGGGGATTCGAACCCCGGATAGGTTATTAACCTATACACGCTTTCCAGGCGTGCGACTTAAACCGCTCATCCATCTCTCCGGCGGGGAGCCGAATTATAGCAAACTTCGCGCGGTGCGCCACACTCCCGCGCAAACGCGTCTATGGATGCCGGATGTAGTCCACCAGCGCCCTCGTATAAGCATCCGGTTTGCGGTCGACGAGACTCACGCCGATCGCCACCAGAAAGCCCGCAGGCACGCCGAACACGCCCGAGCTGATCGGCTCGATGCCGAACCATCGCGGTCCCGCGAAACCCGTCATCTGTGCGAAGAAGGGATACGTCGAGACGATGTAGTAGATGCACACCAGCAGTCCCGCCAGCATGCCGGCCACCGCCCCTAGCCGCGTCGTGCGCTTCCAGAACACGCCCAGCACGAGCACCGGGAACAGGCTCGATGCAGCCAACGAAAACGCCGCGCCCACCAGAAACAGAATGTTGCCGGTATTGAGCGACGCCACATACGAGGCAAACAGCGCCACCCCTAGCAGCAGAATCTTCGAAATGGTCACGCGCCGCTGACTCGATGCGCCCGGATCGACCATGTGGTAATACACGTCGTGCGATAAAGCGTTGGCAATCGTTAGCAGCAAGCCATCGGCGGTCGACAGCGCCGCGGCCAACGCGCCCGCCGCGATCAGGCCGGACATCACATACGGCAGCCCCGCAATCTCGGGCGCGGCGAGCACGACCATGTCGGGCTGCATCTGAATCTCACTCCATCGCACGATCCCGTCGGCGTTCGTGTCGGCGAGAGTAATCAGGCTCGGCTCGACCTTGCGCCATTGCGTGAGCCATTGCGGCAAATCGGCAAAGTGATGACCGACGAGGTTCGTCAATATCTCGTACTTGATCAGCACCGCGAGCACCGGCACGGTCACGTAGAACAGCGCGACGAAAAACAGCGTCCAGCCGACGGAGCGTCGCGCGGAAGCCACCGACGTCGTCGTGTTATAGCGCGTCAGAATATGCGGCAGACTCGCAGTGCCCAGCGACAGACACAGCAACAGCGAAAGAAAATTGCGCTCATGCATGCGCCGCTCTTCGTCGCTTGCTGCGGGGAACGGCTCGTGCATCGGCAGCGGCGCCGCAGCGCGCATCAGCATTTCGTCGCGCTGTTGAGTCCACACGATCTGCGCGGCGGCGGCATCGCGCGGAAATTGTTCCAGCGCTTTTTCGCGCTCCTTGATCTCGCGCAGCGGACCATTATGGCGGCGCAAGTCGGCAACTTCCTGCGTGAGCCGCAGCTTTTGCTGGACGAACGAATGCGGCAGCGTGTCGAGCCGCTGCTGCATCAACGCGGCTCGACGGCGGTAGTCGTCGCGCACGGTCTGCTCGAGCGGCTCATCCCGCACCTGCTTCTCAAGACTTTCGACGCGCTCCATCAAACGGCCGTAGCTCAATTGCGGCACCCAGCCGAGGCCGTCTTTATGCGCGATCATCGAAACGGGAATCAGGATCGCAGCGATCAGGATGATGTATTGCGCAACCTGAGTCCACGTCACCGCGCGCATGCCACCGAGAAACGAGCACACGAGAATGCCGGCGAGCCCGCAGAAAATACCGACTGCGAAGTCGACACCGATAAAGCGCGTCGCAATGAGACCGACGCCCTGAATCTGCGCGACGAGATAGACGAACGAACACAGGATCGCGGACAACGCGGCAAGGCCGCGTACGGCGTTGCTCGAAAAGCGCGTGCCGAGAAAGTCGGGAATCGTGTAGCGCGCGAGCTTGCGCACGTACGGCGCGAGCAGAAACGCAACGAGGCAATAGCCGCCGGTCCAGCCCATCAGATAGGCAAGGCCGTCATAACCGGTTGCATAGATGGAACCGGCGAGACCGATGAACGATGCTGCCGAGAGCCAATCGGCCGCGGTCGCCATGCCGTTGAACGCGGACGGCACGCGTCGCCCGGCCACGTAGTATTCGACGAGATCGGAAGTGCGCGACAGCAAGCCGATCACCGCATACACGGCAATCGGCACGAACAGGAACACATAGCCGATCCACATGCCCGGACCGGTCTTGCGCTCGATGCGCCACATCACATAGATGAAAAACAGGAAGCCGAGCGTATAAAACGCGTACGAGCGGATGAGGCGGTTCGTGAGCTTCATCGGCTCACGTTCCGTGCGCGCCGGCATCGGCGGCCGTATTCGTGCTTGCTGTCACGCTTGCAGCGGCGTTGGCAGCGGTGCTCGAATCGGCGTTGGCATTCGCGGCCGCATTGGCGTCGGCATCGAATGCGCGTTGCAGTTGACGGTCGGCACGCTGCATCGACAGGATGTACACGACGATCAGCGCGAGGTAGATCAGGATCGCACCCTGTGCGCCAAAGTAGAACGGCAATCTGAAGCCGGCAAAACGCACGTGCGACAGCGCGGGCGCGACTAGCGGCAACAGGAACGAGACCGCGAAGCCCACGGACATCAACGCTGCAATCAGCGCGAGGTTGAAGCGCCAGTACTTTTGATGCGCGCGAGCCAGCGCGGCCGAAACCGCGGGCGGTTCGGGCGCAGGATTTTGCGTAGCGTGAGAAGAGTGATGTGGCGCGGCCATGCGCCTATGTATCAAAAAGGCACCGGGCAGGCAATCGGGGTTGTCCGCGCGATGGCTGATCCAGGCATCCGGCGAGGAGCGCGTCGTTCGACACGCCCCCGCCTTTTCATACCGACGACATGAAACGCATAGCCAAACGCATGCTCACAGCGACTCGCCGAGTTGATCGAGAATCGCCGGATTCTCGAGCGTCGACACGTCCTGTGTGATCGCTTCGCCCTTCGCAAGCGAACGCAACAAACGGCGCATGATCTTGCCCGAACGCGTCTTCGGCAGGTTCTCGCCGAAGCGGATGTCCTTCGGCTTTGCGATCGGACCGATCTCCTTGCCGACCCAATTGCGCAGTTCGTTGGCGAGTTTGACCGCCTCCTCGCCTTCAGGACGCGCGCGTTTCAACACGACGAACGCGCACACCGCTTCGCCGGTCGTAGCATCGGGACGCCCCACCACCGCGGCTTCAGCGACCATCGGGTTCGACACCAGGGCCGATTCGATCTCCATCGTACCGAGGCGGTGACCCGACACATTGAGCACGTCGTCGATGCGGCCCATGATCGTGAAGTAGCCGGTTTCCTTGTCGCGCACCGCGCCGTCGCCGGCGAGATAGAGCTTGCCGCCGAGTTCCTCAGGGAAATAGCTCTTCTTGTAGCGGTCCGGATCGCCCCACACGTTGCGCAACATCGCCGGCCACGGCCGCTTCACCACGAGAATGCCGCCCTGCCCGTTCGGCACGTCCTGTCCGGTTTCGTCGACGACCGCCGCCATGATGCCCGGCAACGGCAGCGTGCACGAACCCGGCACCAAAGGCGTTGCGCCCGGCAACGGCGTAATCATGTGACCGCCGGTTTCCGTTTGCCACCACGTATCGACAATCGGACAACGCCCGCCGCCGACGTTCTCGTGGTACCACACCCACGCTTCCGGATTAATCGGCTCGCCGACCGTGCCGATGATGCGCAGCGTCGACAGGTCGTAGCTCTTTGGATGCACTTTCTGGTCCGCTTCGGCGGCCTTGATCAGCGAGCGGATCGCGGTTGGCGCCGTATAAAACAGCGTCACCTTGTGCTTCGCGATCATGTCCCAGAAGCGGCCGGCGTTCGGATAGGTCGGCACGCCTTCGAACACGACCTGGGTGCCGCCGAGCGTCAGCGGACCATACGTGATGTAGCTATGACCCGTGATCCAGCCGATGTCGGCAGTACACCAGAACACGTCGGTGGGCTTCCAGTCGAAGGTCCACTTCATGGTCTGCGCCGCCCACAACAGATAGCCGCCGGTGCTGTGCTGCACGCCCTTCGGCTTGCCCGTCGAACCGGATGTGTAAAGGATGAAGAGCGGATGCTCCGCGCCGACCCACTCGGGCGCGCATTGATCCGACTCGGCCTGCGTGATCTCGTGCATCCACAGATCGCGGCTTTCGTCCCACGCAATCTTGCCGCCAGTGCGCTGGTAGACGATCACGCTTTTCACTGCATCGCAGCCGCCCATTGCGAGCGCTTCGTCGGCGATGTTCTTCAGCGGCAAGGCCTTGCCGCCGCGCATCTGTTCGTCGGACGTGACGAGCGCGACCGCGCCCACATCCACGAGGCGCTCGTTGAGCGACTTCGACGAGAAGCCGCCGAACACCACCGAGTGCGTCGCGCCGATACGCGCACAAGCCTGCATCGCGACAATGCCTTCGATCGACATGGGCATATAGATCACCACGCGATCGCCCTTCTTCACGCCGCGCTTCTTCAGCGCGTTCGCAAAGCGCGACACGCGTTGCAGCAGATCCTGATAGGTGACGTTGGTGACGGTGCCGTCGTCGGCTTCGAAAATAATCGCGACGCGCTCACCGTTGCCCGCTTCCACGTGACGGTCGATGCTGTTGTACGACGCGTTCAGCTGACCGTCTTCGAACCACGTGTAGAACGGCGCTTTGGATTCGTCGAGCACCTTCGTGAAAGGCTTGTTCCAGCTAAGCGTCTCGCGAGCGAGGCGCCCCCAGAAGCCTTCATAGTCGCGTTCGGCCTCGGCGGTCAGCGCATGGTAAGCGTCCATGCCGGAGATCGTGGCGCCGGCCGCTGCTTCAGCGGAGGGCGGGAAAACACGGCGTTCGTGAAGAACCGATTCAATCGCAGACATCGACAACCCCTTGGTGAAGATGAAACGTAAAACCTGTGCCGGCGCACCGTTGGCGCGCCGTGTCATGTTGACGCCGCAATCGGAAAGACCGATTGCCGGCGCGCTGTCTCCCGCCTCGCGCGTCGACTATCAAAAGTCGCTGCGCCGCAGACCGTTCCGTCAGCCTGCACTCATGTGGCAATGCAACATGAATACTTGCGCGGCAACGTCCACTCTCACGTTCAACCATAAGCGGTGCAACTTACCGGCCACTTACGCGGGCGGCGTTGGCTTGCCCGCACAAACCCTTAGGCGATTCGTCCGACGCGTTCATCAAGCCAAGCATGCTACGCGCTACGCTGCGTTCATGGGCGCTCGCGTTTACGCTGCGTTGCGGGCCCCGACACAATGCTAACTGAACTAGCCCCCCGGATTCCAGTTTGAATCGCTACGCCTGCTTCTCATCGCTTCGATGCCTGGCGCGCAGCAGTCGGATTGGTAGATTAATTGTCGAGCACGTCCCGTTCCTCTCTTTGCGCTGCTGGATTCATGATCGCCATGGCGACATTATTCACGCCGTGATGTGCCGGGGGGTCATGCGGGGGCATCGCGCGCCGGTTGCATTGCTCGCGCCGCCACGGCGCCCACCCTGCCCGCCGCGCCGCAGCAAACACGCCCGACGCTGTACAATAGCGCGCGCTGATGCGAGCGCTGCCGGCCCGCTAGTGGCTCGCTGATGACCTGTAGCGGGCCGCTTCCCTCTCGCGCCGCCGCCATCCGCGCCTCGCTTTGCGTGCCCGATCCGCGCGTGATTCGCACGCGGGCGGCGCATTTGGTCCACGTTCCATCACCTGCGTTCGATCCGACTCTTGCCTATGTCCGCTCCGCGACCCGACTCTGCGCGTCAACGCCGCCCCATGCGCCCGCTGCCCGTCATCATCTTCATGAGCCGCTGGCTGCAGGTGCCGCTCTATCTGGGACTGATCGTGGCCCAGGGCGTCTACGTGGTGCTGTTCCTGAAGGAAGTCTGGCATCTGGTCACAGCGTCCATGACGCTCAACGAAACCAACATCATGCTGGTCGTGCTCGGCCTGATCGATGTGGTCATGATCTCGAACCTGCTGATCATGGTGATCATCGGCGGGTATGAAACTTTCGTGTCGCGGCTCGGTGTCGAGGGTCATCCGGACGAACCGGAATGGCTCGACCATGTGAACGCCGGCGTGCTGAAAGTGAAGCTCTCCATGGCGCTCATCAGCATCTCGTCGATCCATCTGCTGAAAACGTTTATCAGCCCCGACCAGAATTCGACGCACACGATCATGTGGCAAGTCATCATCCATGTCGCGTTCCTCTTCTCGGCATTGATCATGGCCTTCGTCGACCGGCTGACCACGCATACGCATCCGACTCATTTTCAGGAACCCGCGGATTTACGGCCGCTGGGCTCCAATGGTTCCACTCCCCTGAATGCGCACGACTGACCGCATAGCCTGCGAACAGAAAAAAGCGCTACCGTCCCCACCGAGCTTAGCCATGACCGTCATCAAACAGGAAGATCTGATTCAGAGCATTGCTGATTCGTTGCAGTACATCAGCTATTACCATCCGCTCGACTACATCCAGGCCCTGGGCCGCGCGTACGAACTCGAACAGAGCCCGGCCGCGAAAGATGCGATTGCACAGATTCTCACCAACAGCCGCATGTGCGCCGAAGGCAAGCGGCCGATCTGCCAGGACACGGGCATCGTCACGGTGTTCGTCAAGGTCGGCATGGACGTGCGTTGGGCGAGTGAAAACGGCAGTGCGACGATGGGCGTCACCGACATGATCAATGAAGGGGTGCGCCGGGGTTATCTGAATCCGGACAACGTGCTGCGCGCGTCGATCGTGAGCCCGCCGGAAGGTGCGCGCAAGAATACGAAAGACAACACGCCAGCCGTGATCCACTACGAGATCGTGCCGGGCGATAAAGTCGACGTGCAGGTCGCCGCCAAGGGCGGCGGCTCCGAAAACAAGTCGAAGTTCGCGATGCTCAATCCGTCGGACTCGATCGTCGACTGGATTCTGAAGACCGTGCCGACCATGGGCGCGGGCTGGTGTCCGCCGGGCATGCTCGGTATCGGCATCGGCGGCACCGCTGAAAAAGCGATGGTGATGGCCAAGGAATCGCTGATGGACCCCATCGACATCCAAGACGTGATCGCACGCGGCCCGAAAGACTGGATCGAAGAGCTGCGCGTCGAACTGCACGAAAAGGTCAACGCGCTCGGCATCGGCGCACAAGGTCTGGGCGGTCTCGCCACCGTGCTCGACGTGAAGATCATGGCGGCGCCGACGCACGCCGCGTCCAAGCCGATTGCGATCATCCCGAACTGCGCGGCCACACGTCACGCGCACTTCACGCTTGATGGCTCGGGCGTTGCGAAGCTCGAAGCGCCGTCGCTCGACGCATGGCCGAAAGTGCAGTGGGAACCGAACACGGAAACCAGCAAGCGTGTCGATCTGAACACGTTGACGCCGGAAGAAGTCGCTGCGTGGAAGCCGGGCCAGACACTCCTGCTGTCGGGCAAAATGTTGACGGGCCGCGACGCTGCGCATAAGCGCATCGCCGATATGCTGGCAAAGGGCGAAAAGCTGCCGGTCGAATTCACGAACCGCGTGATCTACTACGTCGGCCCGGTCGATCCGGTGCGCGATGAAGCGGTCGGCCCGGCGGGCCCGACCACGGCAACGCGCATGGACAAGTTCACCGAGACCATGCTGTCCCAAACCGGTCTTATTTCGATGATCGGCAAGGCCGAGCGTGGGCCCGTTGCGATCGAGGCGATCAAGAAGCACAAGGCCGCCTATCTGATGGCCGTGGGCGGCGCAGCGTATCTCGTGTCGAAGGCGATTCGCAGCGCGAAGGTTCTCGCGTTCGAAGACCTCGGCATGGAAGCGATCTACGAGTTCGACGTGCAAGATATGCCGGTAACGGTCGCGGTCGATTCGAGCGGCACCTCGGTGCACCAGACCGGCCCAAAGGAATGGCAAGCGAAGATCGGCAAGATTCCGGTCGCAACCGTCTGATTCGCCGCCCACGCGTATCGCGTGTCATCGCGTGTTCTGAGAAGCCGGGACCACGGTCCCGGCTTTTTTCATGGCCGGCCGCGCGCCATAAGCGGTCTAGCGAATGACGACCGGAACAACGCCAGGAACGACGTCAAAAGGTGTTCCGTTCTCTTGGCTTTTTCAGGTATGGCGTTTATTGTTGTTGGAAAATTGAAGTCCCCAAATAAGGAAAGATCATGCAAGGCGACAAGAAAGTTATCGAGTATCTGAACGCTCAGTTGAAAAACGAACTGACCGCGATCAACCAGTACTTCCTGCACGCGCGGATGTACAAGCATTGGGGCCTCGAGAAACTCGGCAAGCATGAATACGACGAGTCGATCGGCGAAATGAAGCACGCCGACTGGTTGATCGAACGCGTCTTCATGCTCGACGGTCTGCCGAACCTGCAAGATCTGCACAAACTGCTGATCGGCGAGGAAACGAAAGAAATCCTCGAATGCGATCTGAAGCTCGAACAGATTTCGCAGAGCACCTGCAAGGAAGCCATTGCCTATTGCGAATCGGTTCGTGATTTCATCTCGCGTGAAATTTTCGTGAAGATTCTCGACGACACCGAAGAGCACATCGACTGGCTCGAAACCCAGCTCGACCTGATCGACAAGGTCGGCATTCAGAACTATCAGCAGACCGCAATGGGCTCGGTCGAGTCCTGAGCGGATCACACGGCACCTCCGCGCGCCGGCACATGAGTCCGCTCATGCGAGACAGCATGCGCCGTGCGGGCGATATCGGGCGATATACTTGCGCTCGCCCCTTGCCCAAGATTTCGCTGACCGCCGCTTCGCGCGTGTCCTGATTGCCTATGCCTGCAGAACCATCGTCTTTGAACGCGTCAGTTGCCTCCGTGGGAGTGCAGTCGCGCGCGCCGGTCGGCATTTTCGATTCGGGTCTAGGCGGTTTGTCGGTGCTGCGGGCGGTCCGGGCGCAATTGCCTGACGAGGCGCTGCTGTATCTCGCAGATTCGCTGTACGCGCCCTATGGTGAGCGCGACGACGACTTCATCGCCGACCGCACGCTGGCAATCGGCGAGTGGCTCGTCAAACAGGGCGCGAAAGCGCTGATCGTGGCCTGCAACACGGCGACCGCGCAATCCATTGCGCTGGTCCGTGAAAAACTGCCCATTCCGCTGGTGGGCGTCGAGCCGGGCATCAAACCCGCCGCGCTGCAGTCGAAAACCCGCGTGGCCGGCGTTCTCGCCACGCAAGTCACGTTGCGCAGCGCGCGCTTTCAGGCGCTGCTCGAACGCTACGCCGCGGATTGCCGCTTTCTCTGCCAGCCCGGCCACGGTCTCGTGCAGGCCGTCGAGCGCTGCGACGTCGGTTCGCCGGAACTGCGGGCGTTGCTGCGCGACTACGTTCAGCCGATGCTCGACGCCGGCGCTGACACGCTGGTGCTCGGCTGCACTCACTATCCGTTCCTCGATGCGGCGATCCGCGACATTGTCGGCGACCGGCTTGCGCTCATCGACACGAGCGTGGCCATTGCCCGCCAGTTGGAGCGCGTGCTCGAACAGCACGGCATGCGCGCGGCGCCGCAAACGGCGGGCGCCGCGCCGCCCCGCTTCTGTTCCACCGGCGACGGCGCGCATCTGCGGCAAATCGTCGCCACACTGCTGCAAATCGACGCCGACGTCGAGCGCGTGGTCATTCCTTCGCCCCGCACGGCGGCGTTGTCCTCGCAGCCGGCCTGAAAAGCCGCTTCCGCCGCCGTTTGTGGCGCCCTCTCTCTGCTTCTTTATGCTGTTTCAATGCGTTGCGCGGTACAGCCAGGCGGCGGTCCAGGCGGTCGTCCCGTAGCCGAAACCCTTCTAACAGTCTGGTTTTGTTACAAAAAACCACTTGGGACGCTTGCCAAACGACTCAAACATAATGATAATAATTCGCATTAACGTTAGCTATGACGCCTGCCATGATTGTCTGTGTCTGCAAGTCTGTTTCTGACCGAAAGATCCGTGCCTCGATCGCGGAAGGCGTCGATTCGTTCGACGAGCTGCAATTCGAACTCGGCGTGGCGTCGTGCTGCGGCAAGTGCGCGGACTCCGTGCGCGATGTGATGATGCAAAGCGGCGTGTGCGCCAGCCGCTGCGGCTTCGAGCATCATCAGCAAGCTGTGCCGCTGACGTTTTACGAACGCAAGGCGGCTTAAGACGGATTGCGACGCGCGGCGCAGGACACATCCCAGCGCTTGTGCTGCACCGTTTGCCGCTCCTTTAGCACTCCTTTACCGCTGTTCTAGCGCGGTTGAGTTAATCCCACTGCCGTCAGCAAGCCAGTATCCCTGCCAGCCAGCTACCCGCTCACCCGTCAAAGGAGTTCGAGATGGAATTGCTGATTGGTTTCGTTACCACCTTGTTTATTTCGCTGCTGATCTTCCGAACATGACGATGTCTTGCCAGACGCGCTGCATCGACAGCGCGTCGCCACGCTAACATGCAGGCTTCGCCTATCGTCCCAGCCGGCGCCGCGCCGGCTTCGTCCACCCGAATGAATCCCCGCGTCCTGACCGCGACCGCCATGGTCGCAGCGGTTCATGTCGCGTTGCTTGCCGTGGTCCTGACCTTGCGTCACGAACCCGTGCAGCCCGCGCTCGAGTCGCGCGTGATGACCGCGCAGTTGCTGCCTCCCGCGCCTGTTGCCGCGCCGGTCGCGATGCAGTCGGTCGCGCCGCCGCCACCCACGCCCACGCCCGCGCCGCCGGTTCGTACGAAGCCGAAGGTTCAGCCCAAGCCGACGCCGAAACCGACTCCCACGCCGTTACGCGAGGCGCCCGCACCGTCGCCGACGCCCGTGGCGGCTCCGGATCCGACGCCGCCTGCCCCTCCTGCGTCCGTTGCCCCGCCAGCGCCGGCCGCGCCCACCATCGGCCGTCAGACGATGGAGATCACCGCGCCGAAGAACGTCTCGCATCTCGACTGCAATATCGCCAAGCCCGAATATCCGACGCTCTCCAGACGCCGCGGCGAAACTGGCACCGCGTATGTGAAGTTCGTGGTTGGCCTGACCGGCAAGCTCGAGAACATCGAATTGAAGAAAAGCAGCGGCTTCAGCCGCCTCGACGACGCCGCGCTCACCGCCGCGCATGCAAGCGCGTGCAAGCCCTATCTCGAGGACGGTCAGCCGGTTCGGGCCGCGTACACCCAGCCTTATAACTTCAATCTCGAAGATTGAAGCAGATTTTAGAAAAAGGAATTGCTATGCAAAACTACGGATTGGCGCACGTGTGGGCGCAAGGGGATTTCGTCACGCGCGGTATTGCGCTGGCGCTGCTGGTGATGTCCGTGATGTCGTGGAGCGTGATTGTCATCAAAGGATGGAATGTGATGCGTTTGAACCGCCTCACGAAAAATGCCGAGCAGGCGTTCTGGCATTCGGACGATCTCGCCGACGGCGTCAAGAAGCTTGGCGCCGGGTCGTCGACGCCGCATGACAATCCGTTCCTCGCGCTCGCGCTGTCGGGCCAGGAAGCGGCCGATCATCACCATCAGACGCAGCCGCATCTGCACGATCGCATGGACGTGTCCGACTGGGTCACGCGCTGCCTTAAGGACACGATGGACGAAAGCGTCGCACGCATGCAGAGCGGCCTGGCGATTCTCGCGTCGATCGGCAGCACAGCGCCGTTCGTCGGTCTGTTCGGCACCGTGTGGGGCATTTATCACGCGTTGCTGGCGATCGGCGCAAGCGGCCAGTCGTCGATCGACCAGGTGGCCGGTCCTGTCGGTGAAGCGCTGATCATGACCGCATTCGGTCTCTTCGTTGCGATTCCGGCTGTGCTCGGCTATAACGCGCTGACGCGTGCGAACAAGGCGATCGTCGCCAAGCTGAGCCGCTTCGCGCACGGCTTGCACGCATTCTTCGTGACGGGCGCACGCCTGTCGTCGTCCAAACGCGGCGACGGCCTGCGCCTCGCGACTCGCGCCAATTGAAGCGCCAACTGAACGACGAGGCATACAGATGGCAATGAGCCCCTTCGCCGGCGACGATGACGACGGCCTGATGAATGAAATCAACATGACGCCGCTCGTCGACGTGATGTTGGTTCTCCTGATCGTTTTCATGGTGACGATTCCGGTGATCCGTCATGCGGTGAAAATCGATTTGCCGCACGCAAGCAGTCAGAAGGAAGACACGAAGCCTTCCCAAGTCACGGTCGCAGTCGATGCGGACGGCAACGTCCTGTGGAACGACAAGAAAGTGGACGAAGCCCAACTTAGCGCGAAAATTGCAGAGGCCGCGCAAGCGAATCCGCAACCGGAACTGCATCTCGATGCGGACCGCAAAGTGCCTTACGAAAAGGTGGCGCAAGTGATGTCGGCGGCGCAGGCAGGCGGCCTGACGAAGATCGGTTTCGTCACACAACCGAAAGGCAAGTGATTCGTTCGCGGGCCCGCGACCACTCAGACAATGTCTGCTGAAAATGAAGAAAAGCCCTTGAAACAAGGGTAGAAAAGTAAAAGGCCTTCATCGTCTGATGAAGGCCTTTTTTTGTGCGCGCTCGGCGCCTTCGGGCGGCGGGATCATTTGCCATCGGTCGAAGACTGATAGTTCGATTCACCGCATGCGACAGCCGTGCTCGACACGGACAGCGCGGTCAGCCCTATCAGGCCGGCTATGATAGCGGCCATGAGTTTTCGCATAAGAGACTCCTTAGCGAAGGGATTTCAATATAGCCCCATGAGCTCGCGCATTCAAGCAAACGGCCATTGAAAGTACTCATGACAAGCCGCGCTTCAATGCTAAAAGCGATGCCACGGAGCGCGCGATCTGCTATAGCGCGATGGCCGCCGCTCGCGTGGCGGTCGGCTCCTCGCGTACGGGGCACTCGCCCATGACGTGTTTGCCTTCGTCGGGATCAAGCATCTCGACCAGATAATCGACAAAAGCGCGCACGGCCGGCACCATCCCCTGCCGCGACACGAATACGGCGTACAACTGCGGCATCGGGAAAGTCCAGCCAGGCATCACCGGCGACAACTGTCCCGCGCGCAACGCGGCGCCGTACATCATCTCGGGCAAAGCGGCGATGCCCACGCCGGAAAGCACGGCTTCACGAATCGTCAGGAAATCGGCGGTCACGAGACGCGGCTCATGTTCATGCGCGTGACGCGTGCCGTCCGGCGCGATCAGGTTGTACACGTGCCGTCCATCGCTCGTCGGGACGTCAAGCGTTTCGAAGCGCGACAGATCGTTCGGTTGCAACGGCGGCGCGTTTTGCTGCAATAGACTGGGCGCGCCGACCAGCATCTGCTGCGTGCGCCACAGCGGGCGCACGACAATGTTGGCGTTTTCCGGCGGGTCGGAGCGCACGCGCAATGCGACGTCGATCGAATCTTCGAACAGATCGACCACACGGTTCGTCACGCGCATCACGACGCGCACTTCCGGATAGCGGTGCATGAATTCCGGCAGGATCGTCGACAGAATGGTCTGCGAGACCGTGACCGGCACGCTCACGCGCACCGTGCCGCGTGGCGACGACCGCAACTGCTGCACGACGTTGACGGCCGCCTGCGCCTCGCTGAGCATCGCCTGGCAATGCTGGTAGAACAATTGCCCGGCTTCGGTGAGCGCGAGTTTGCGTGTCGAGCGCTGCAATAACCGCACGCCAAGCGACGCTTCCAGCTCGGTCAGGCGGCGCGACAAGCGCGACTTGGAAATGCCCAGCACGCGTTCGGCGGCGGAGAAACCGCCATGTTCGACGACCTGCGAGAAATACATCAGGTCATTCAGATTGTGCGAATCGATCTTCATTTCATCGTTCCATTAACAGAACAATCCATTGCGTGATGGCGGCTGGCACCCGTAAAAACGGTCCCTATAATAGCTCCATGTTTCAAAAATAACGCTATTCCCCATTTTCCGAGGTGACATTGATGACCGCTACACGCACCATCGAACGCACGTTTCCCGCCGTTCGCACAACCGAAGGTGGCGGCTTTATCGTCCACCGCCCGTTTCCTACCCGGATGCTGATGGATTTCGATCCGTTCCTGTTGCTCGACGAGATGGGACCGATCGACTACGCGCCGGGCGAGGCCAAGGGTGCGCCGGATCATCCGCACCGCGGCTTCGAAACCGTCACGTATGTGCTCGAGGGCCAGTTCGGTCACGAGGATTCGGCAGGCCACTCGGGCACGCTGCACGCCGGCGACGTGCAATGGATGACCGCGGGAGCCGGTGTCGTGCACAGCGAAATGCCGGACCCGTCGTTCGTGCGCACGGGCGGACGCGTGCACGGCTTGCAACTGTGGGTGAATCTGCCGCGCCAGGACAAGATGATCGCGCCGCGCTACCAGGAAATGCCGTCGTCGGAAATTCCGGTGGCGACATCCGCAGACGGCAAGGTGCGAGTCAAGGTGATCGCCGGCGAGGCACTTGGTGTGAAGGCCGCCGTCGAAACGCGCACGCCCATTCTGTATCAGCACTTTTCGTTGCAGCCCGGCGCGACGATCCGGCAGTCCGTGCCCGCGGAGTATCGCGTTTTCGCGTATGGCCTGTCCGGCAAAGGCTTTTACGGCGAAGGCGACGCACGCCAGGAAATCGACGCACGCAAGATGGTCGTGTTCAACAACGACGGTGACTCGGTCACGCTCACGGCCGGCGCGGAACCGCTCGAGGTGCTTCTGTTGGGCGGTGTGCCGTTGAAGGAACCCGTCGTGCGTTACGGCCCGTTCGTGATGAACACGGAAGACGAAATCCGCCAGGCGGTTGTCGACTATCAGGCCGGGCGCATGGGTACGATCACGCACTGAACCTCTCGGGCGGCGCGTGTGGGTTGCGCTATTTGCATCACTTGCCGCGCCGTTTGCACCACTTGCCGCATCCGCCGACACGCAAATCCGGCGTGCATCGCACGGCGCAAATGCTGCTGACTTCGTTCACAATAGCAATTCGTGCTGCGCCCTCGTCTCCGAGTCATTGAGCCGTTGCGCGCGGCGATCTCCGTCCCTGCTCAGGAGCGCGCATGGCAGAAGCCACCGTCACCGCCCATATCGGTTCGCCGAATTACCAGGTCCATTTCGACGACGGCAAGCACACGTGGCTCGCCGACGAACCGGAATCGCTCGGCGGCGGCGATCGCGGCCCGACTCCCGTTTCGTTGCTGCTATCGAGCCTGGGCGCGTGCACCTCGGTCACGCTGAAGATGTACGCGCAGCGCAAAAACTGGCCGCTTGAAGAAGTCCACGTCACGCTCAACGTCGAAATCGGCGACGAAGGCTCGACTATCGACCGCAAAATCACGCTGCACGGCGAGCTGTCCGACGAACAGCGGGAACGGCTTTTGCAAATCGCCAATGCGTGTCCGGTTCACAAGATACTCACGCGCTCGATCACGATCCGCTCGGGGCTGACCGTCGCGTGACGTGGCGAATGACCGACGAGCGTGCCAAGCTAGCCGGGCCGCGCGTATTGCAATGTTTTCATAGGATGCTGTCGTTTTGAATTTCGAACACCTTATCCAGATCAACGACCCGTTGAATCCATTTGTCGACTCGATGACCCGCGAGCAGTTGTGGGAAGGGCTCGTGTTGCGCGCCGAACAGCCGCAACTGTTCGTGATCGGACTCGACAGTTGCACGATTCTTTCGCGCGAAGGCAACACGCTCGAACGGGAGCTCCACTACGGTCAGGCGACGGTCCGCGACCGCGTCACGCTGCACGAAAGCGAAAGCGTGCGCTACGACATCCTGCCGACGGCGGACCACGTGGGCGGCTCACTGACGATGACCATCGAGCAGCCAGACGAACTGCAGTTGTTCCTGCGCTTCGAATACGCGACCACGCTGCCGGTCTCCGACGACCAGGACGCCGTGCAGACGCAGGAGATCGTGAAGTCCGCGTATCGCGAGAACGACATCGACACGGTGCGGCTGATTCGCCAGTTCGTGCAAACGAAGCAGGAACCGGGTTCATTGCACTGACACCTGCACTCGCCGCCCGCAGGGCCCCCACGGTGCGCATGCAGAGTGGGCGAAGTGGGCGGTGCGGGCGGTGCGGGACGCTGCGTGCAAAGCGCAGCCGTCACCCTTTCCCCTCGGCACTTTTTCGCCCTCCTCTTAGCCGCCGCTATCGAAACAGTGATCCGATCAATTTCTACTTCTTGTAAATAGGAATGGTTATCATTTAGAATTCACCCATCGAATCAAGCAACAGCAAAGAACGAATGACCGACACCACCCGACCTTCCACGCTCAGCCTGCGCCGTCCGGCCGCCGCGTTGACAAGCCGCCCGAAGCCGGCGGCGGCAAGCACAACGGCCGTCGCCAAGCCAGCTGCCAACCGCGCGGACGAGTCGAGCGCGTCGAACCAAACGGCAGAACGCGTTGTACGCAGCGACGCTTTGCTGCAAGGACATAGTCACGTCAGCATCGTGCACAACGGCGAAACTTACCAATTGCGTGCCACGCGTTTGCGCAAGCTGATTTTGACAAAGTAACGCAAACGAGATTTCAGTACCGGGTATTGTGGGGACCACCTCCCAGGAGAGGTGTTGGGCATTAGCCAGCCACGACGGCTTGCACGTGAGAACTAGACCCCTTCGTGCAGACACCAAGCCAGCCGTCGCAGCCAGCCAGGCCGCTTTTTTGGTTCCCGCCCATGCGGACACGAAACGCCGTATGCCGTCATGCCAATGAAAAAGCCGTGGAAATGATGTCATCTCCACGGCTTCTGTTTTTGCGTTGACTGAATTTGCTTCAACCTCGGCGCGGCTTGCCTGAAAGCCCGCTCACTTCGACGCCCAGCCCCAGAACATCAGCCACCACGCGCTATCGACCACGGCCAACGCAGCCGCGAACCAGATCATCGTGAGACCGCGCTGAACGAAGCGCTCGCTGTAGCGACGCGTGACGAGCCAGGCAAGCCAAGCGCTCCACAAATTGGCAATCGCCAGAATCGCGATACGCAGATCCGACGCCCACCACAACGGCACATGCTCGGCCCGCAACAGCGACAGCGTGGTCGCCGACAAGCCAAGGAACACGCCCGCGCCGGCAATCGGAATCAGCCCTTGCGTCAGATGATGCAGACGCACGGTGCTGAAGCGCCCCAGCATACGCGTCGCGCCCATCATCAACACCAGCAGCGCCGTGCCGTAGACGAGCGCCGTCGCGAGGATGTAGCCAATCACCATCGTGCCGTCGAGCCATGAGAACACGTCGTTCTGTTGCGGGTAATGCGTGAACAGGAACCACGGCGCGTTGGTGTCGAGCGGCCAGGTGATGTCGTGGTCGACCAGCCACGTGGCGAAAAACATCTTCAGGTCGATGAACCAGCGCGACGCTGTCCAGTGGAATGCGCCAATCGCGATGCCGAGCAGGCCGTACAGAATCAGCGCGGTGTCCCACACGTTCGCCTGCTTGTCGCCGAGCTGCACGACTTCCGACGACGGCGCGCGCCACGTCAACGCGATCGCGTCACGGTGACCGCTGCAACGGCCGCACATGTGGCAGTCGGACGCACCCTTCATATTGCGCAACGGCACGAGCGGTGCGCAATTGATCGGAATCACGCGATGCCCGTGCTCGCCGTTCTTGTACGAGCGGCGCCACGCGTCTTCATCGACTTTGTAGTGGAACGGCGCGAGGCGCGCCAGAAGCGAGAAAACGCCGTTTACAGGACACAGATATTTGCACCAGACGCGCTTCTCTCGCCCGTAAAGCAAGCCGATGACAATGGCCGCCAAGGTCGAGCCGCCGAGCACCAGCAGCACCGCTTTCGGATACTGGTAGACGCTCACCATCTGACCGTAGATAGTCGTGATGCCGAACGCGACGAATGGCCAGCCGCCCCAACGCATCCAGTGCGGAATCGCCTTGCCGCGGCCGTGTTTGCTGGCGAATTCCGCGAGCGCGCCTTCGGGACAAAGCACGCCGCACCAGACGCGCCCGAGCATCACCATCGACAGCAGGACGAACGGCCACCAGATGCCCCAGAACACGAACTGCGCGGCAAGCGTCAGGTTGTTCCACAGATGTGCGCTGTCGTCGGGCAGCGGCATGACCGCCGGCACGATAATCAGCAACGCGTACACCGCCACCACGACCCACTGGATGTGGCGGATCACGGCACCATGACGCTGCATCCACTGCCCGGCCGCGGCGAGACGCCCCGGACGGGTCATCACCGTACTCATGCTGCACGCCCTGCGGCTTGCCGCGCCGGCTTCCGGTTGGCACGACGCAGTAGCAGATAGACGATCGCCCAGTACACCGCGTAAGCAACCAGATTCATCAGCGCCGGATGCGCGCGATAACCAGTGAGCGTCGCGACGAGTGAGCCGAAGGTGTGCGAATCATCGAGAATCGCCGACGTGTTCCACAACTGGTCAACGATGGTCGGCAGAAATTCCTTGTCGATCAGCTTGTCGACGCCCGTCTGGAACAGACCCGCGCCGAGGAACAGCAGCATGATTTCCGTGGCGCGGAAGAAAAGCCGCCACGAGAAAAACTTGCCGCCCAGTTGCAGCACATAGAACGTGAGAAACGCGAGGCCTAGGCCGATCGCGACCGCGAGCATCTGGCTGCCGTCCACGTGACCTGACTGGCCGAAGCCCAGGCCGTACAGAAAGATCACCGTCTCGCTGCCTTCACGCGCGATCGCCAATGCCACCAGCAGGGCGACGCCCCACCAGTTCGAGTCGCGCTGGTTTTTCTGCAGCGACTGTTCCATATCGCGTTTCAGCGAGCGGCCGTGCTGTTTCATCCACAGCACCATTTGCACGATCAGCACGCATGCGACGAGCACCATCGCGGTCTGGAAATAGTCCTGCGCGTCGCCGGAGAGCACTTCGGTAAAGCCGACCAGCGCCGCGCCGAGCGCCACGGCCGCGATCAGCCCAGCGGCGACGCCGCCCCAGAGGTACGGCATACCGCGGCGCGCATCGTCGTCGCCATTTTTCAACCACGCGTACAGGATGCCGACGACCAGCAACGCCTCGACACTTTCCCGCCACACGATGAATAAAATCTGACCCATCAAGCTCTCCCTTCTGCTTCGCTACGGCTGTCGCCAACGCAGGCCGCTCGGAAGCCTTGCGCTCGCCTGAAAAACCACTGCTACTTCGCGACGATCACGCCCTGCGCCTGCTGGTGGAAATCGTCGAAGAACTTGTACTCGCCCGGCTCGAGCGGAGCGATCACGACGAACGACTCTGCGCCCGGCGCCAACACTTTTTCCTTACGCAACTGGACGCTCTCGAACTCAGCCGCGCCCTTGCCGATGTTGCGCACTTCGAGCTTGATACGCTGCCCGGCCGGCACTTCGATGCGCGCCGGATTCAGCTTGCCGTCGTTCATTTCCAGCTTGAAGGTGGGCAGATCGGCTGCATGCGCTGCGCCCGCCAGCAACATCGACGAGGCGAGGACCGCGATCTTTCGGTTGATTCTCATGGGTCTTTCCGGAAAACGCGGCGCGAGGCGTGGGGTCCGCGCGCCGCCTGCTGCATTTACTCACTGGTCACGCGTGCTCGCCCGATGCCGCATGGCGAGCCGCGACGGTCGCGAAATCAGTAACCGCCCTTCTTGCCGATGCCGGCGAACGTGAAGTCGTATTCGAGCGTAATCGGCTTGAACCACGCTCCCACGCCGGTTTCCTTGTCGACGTGACGGCCGAACGCCATATGGCCGGTTTGCATCGGCGCTTCGACGATCATCTTCAGGTGGTACTTGCCGGGGCCTTGCAGCTTGACGTTGTCGCCGTAGTGCGGGCCGTCGTTGGCGACCATTGCCATCATGTCGCCCTTTTGCGTGTCTTTCGAACCGGCTTTCGTCAGTTCGTAACGCACTTGCAGATACGGCATCCAGTCGCCTTCGGCGAAACCGGTCGGATTGTTCTTGACTGCGTGGATGTCGGCTTCAAGATGGATGTCCGAGTCAGATGCCTTACGCATCATTCCTTCTGGTTCCATCGTGATCGGCTGCAGATATACCGCGCCGATTTCCATGCCGCCCTGAATCTGCTGCTTGCCGATCGGGTATTCAGCCGCTGTTGCCGAGAGAGCCGCCACCGCAGCCGCCACTGCTACGCCGCCGCGCACAAATAAAGAAATCCGCATTAAAACTCCTTGTTTTTATCAGACTCGACTTCAAGCCATTGGAACAGTGCGTCGGGCGACAAACCGAAGCAGATCGCATATACGAACGTTAATGCGAACCATTCTCAATATTGGTCGAGTTTATCATCGATCGCTTGCCGGAACAAATATGGCCGCACGCAAAACCTCATGGCAGCAGGGTCTTAAGGGAGCCTTAAGGATGTCGGTGTGAGGCGATGAAGCGGATGTGGGGCTCGCGTCTGTCATGCAACAGGAAAGGCACTGAAGGCGCGGCACATTGCCGCGCAGTGCTTCATGGCATGCTCATTTCGCTGCGTGGCTTGCGGTTTATCCCGCCGCGGCTGTTGCCATTTTTACTCGACGCCCGACACGTGATCGCCGACATTCGCCCCGAACACGCGCTGTCGCAGCAACGCGAGCTGGTCGCGCGTTTGTGCGGCCTTCTCGAATTCGAGATTCTTCGCGTGCTCCATCATCTGCTTTTCGAGGCGCTTGAGTTCCTTGGCGAGTTGCTTCTCGGACATGTCCTCGAACTTTGCGCGCGTCTGCTGTTCCTTCAACTCGGCGCGAGCGTCGTCGACGTTGTACACGCCGTCGATAATGTCGCGGATGCGCTTCACTACGCCGCGCGGCGTGATGCCATGTTCGAGATTGAACGCGATCTGCTTGGCGCGCCGCCGCTCGGTTTCGTCGATGGCGCGGCGCATTGAATCGGTCACCTTGTCCGCATACAGAATGGCCTTGCCGTTGACGTTGCGCGCCGCCCGGCCGATGGTCTGGATCAGCGAGCGCTCGGCGCGCAGAAAGCCTTCCTTGTCCGCATCGAGAATGGCGACCAACGACACTTCCGGAATATCCAGACCTTCGCGCAGCAGGTTGATCCCAACGAGCACGTCGAAAGTGCCGAGCCGCAAGTCGCGGATGATCTCGACCCGCTCGACCGTATCGATGTCGCTGTGCAGATAGCGCACCTTGACGCCGTGGTCGGCGAGAAACTCCGTCAATTGCTCGGCCATGCGCTTGGTCAGCACGGTGACCAGCACGCGGTCGCCCGCCTTGACGCGCTCGTTGATTTCGGCGAGCACGTCGTCGACCTGGCTGCGGGCCGGACGCACTTCGATTTCGGGATCGACGAGCCCGGTCGGCCGCACGAGTTGCTCCGCCACCTGTCCCGCGGTCTTCTTCTCGTAATCGGCCGGCGTGGCCGACACGAACACGACCTGGCGCATCTTGCGCTCGAACTCGTTGAATTTCAGCGGCCGGTTATCCAATGCGGACGGCAAACGGAAACCGTAGTCGACCAGATTTTCCTTGCGCGCCCGGTCTCCGTTGTACATGCCGTTCAACTGGCCGATCAGCACATGCGACTCGTCGAGCAGCATGATTGCGTCCGACGGCAAATAATCGACCAGCGTGGGCGGCGGCTCGCCGGGCGCCGCGCCAGAGAAGTGCCGCGAGTAATTCTCGATACCCTTGCAGAAGCCGAGCTCCTGCAACATCTCCAGATCGAAACGCGTACGCTGTTCGAGCCGTTGCGCTTCGACCAGCTTGCCTCCGCTATAGAAGAACTCCAGCCGCTCACGCAACTCGTTCTTGATGGTTTCGACCGCGCGCACGACCGTATCGCGTGGCGTTACATAGTGCGACGACGGATAGACCGTAAAACGTGGAATTTTCTGACGCACGCGGCCGGTGAGCGGATCGAACAGTTGCAGCGTTTCCACTTCGTCGTCGAACAATTCGACGCGCACCGCCATTTCCGCGTGCTCGGCCGGGAAAATGTCGATCGTATCGCCACGCACCCGGAACGAGCCGCGCTGGAAGTCCGCTTCGTTGCGGTTGTACTGCATCGCGATCAGCCGCGCGATGATGTCGCGCTGACCGAGCTTGTCGCCCGTGCGCAGCGTGAGGATCATCTTGTGGTACTCGGACGGATTGCCGATACCGTAAATGGCCGACACCGTTGCCACGATCACCACGTCGCGCCGTTCCATCAGGCTCTTGGTGGCCGACAGCCGCATCTGCTCGATATGCTCGTTGATCGACGAATCTTTCTCGATGAACAGGTCGCGCTGCGGCACGTACGCTTCCGGCTGATAGTAGTCGTAGTACGAAACGAAGTACTCGACCGCGTTGCGCGGGAAGAATTCGCGGAACTCCGAGTAAAGCTGCGCCGCGAGCGTCTTGTTCGGCGCGAACACGATGGCCGGGCGGCCGAGCCGCGCGATCGTGTTGGCCATCGTGAAGGTCTTGCCCGACCCGGTCACGCCGAGCAGCGTCTGGAATGCGAGGCCGTCCTCGACGCCTTCGACGAGCGTCTCGATCGCCGTCGGCTGATCGCCGGCGGGCAGATAGGGCTGGTAGAGCTGGAACGGCGAGCCCTCGAACCTGACGAACCTGGATTCGTCGAGCGTATTGTCAGCTTCGGTCTTGTCGGCTTCGGTCAGATGTTGTTCGGACATGGGGGCGGCAGCGGCCTTGGGCAAAGAACTATTCTAACGGGTTGCGCAGAGACGAACTGAGCGGGTCTGCGTAGGCTTGCAGTGCTGTTGGAGACGGTTCGCTCCAGGCACTTAGAGACGCACTGCCTGTTTTTCAAGCAAATAAGTCCGCCGATGGACTTTCTCGTCCGAAAAACGTTCGCGGATTCGTTACAATGCGACGTTGCGCTCGTTTGCCGCTGTCCGTGTTTTGCGTCACCCGGCGTTTGCGTTTTGCATCAGACCTCGCCGTCATGGCCGCGCATGCTCGTAGCCGCCCTCTTTTCACTACTGCTGCCCACCCATCATGTCTCTGTTCTCCGCCGTCGAACTTGCTCCCCGCGACCCAATTCTGGGCCTGAACGAAGCTTTCAACGCCGATACGCGCGCCACCAAGGTCAATCTCGGTGTTGGCGTGTATTTCAACGAAGAAGGCAAGATTCCGCTGCTGCGCGCGGTGCGCGAGGCCGAAAAGGCGCGCGTCGAAGCCGCTCTGCCGCGCGGGTATCTGCCGATCGAAGGGATCGCCGCATACGACGCAGCCGTGCAGAAGCTGCTGCTCGGCAACGACTCGCCGCTGATCGCCGCGGGCCGAGTCGTGACGGCGCAGGCATTGGGCGGCACCGGCGCGCTGAAAATCGGCGCCGACTTCCTGAAGCGCCTGAACCCGAACGCCAAGGTCGCCATCAGCGATCCGAGTTGGGAAAACCACCGCGCGCTGTTCGAAGCGGCAGGCTTCGAAGTCGTGTCGTACCCGTACTACGACGCGCACACCCACGGCGTTAACTTCGAAGCCATGCTGGGCGCGCTGAACAGCTATGCAGCAGGCACGGTTGTCGTGCTGCACGCATGCTGCCACAACCCGACCGGCGTCGACCTCACCGTCGATCAATGGAAGCAGATCGTCGAAGTCGTCAAGGCGCGCGAACTGGTGCCGTTTCTCGACATCGCTTATCAGGGTTTCGGCGACAACATCGAGGCAGATGCTGCTGCCGTGCGCCTCTTCGCGGCATCGGAAATGAACGTGTTCGTTTCGTCGTCGTTCTCGAAGTCGTTTTCGCTGTACGGCGAGCGTATCGGCGCGCTGTCGATTATCACGGGCGGCAAGGAGGAAGCGACGCGCGTGCTGTCGCAACTCAAGCGCGTGATCCGTACCAACTACTCGAACCCGCCCACGCACGGCGGGTCTGTCGTCGCCGCGGTGCTGGCGTCGCCGGAGCTGCGCGCCACGTGGGAAACGGAACTCGCGGAAATGCGCGACCGTATCCGCGCAATGCGCATTGGCCTCGTCGAACGCCTGAAGGCCAGCGGCGTGGATCGCGACTTCAGCTTCGTGAATGCGCAGCGCGGCATGTTCTCGTACTCGGGTCTGACGGCACCACAAGTGGACCGTCTGCGCGAAGAGTTCGGCATTTATGCCGTCAGCACGGGCCGCATCTGCGTGGCTGCGTTGAACACGCGCAACCTCGACGCGGTGGCCGACGCGGTGGCCCGCGTTTTGAAGTAAAGCGTTTTCAAGCGTGCGGTGACGTGCGCTTTTTGTTGAAGCTGAGTTGCAGTGCTGATTCTGAGTTGCAGTGCTGATTGCTGCTGCTTCAATTGCTCGTGAAACGGCGCCCCTCCGAGGGCGCCGTTTTTGTTTTTCGAGCTGGCTTTGCGCGATTGGCTTTCAGCGCGAATCGCGATGAATGTCGTGCGTGACGAAGCCCGCGTCGTTATCCGGCATAGCGAGCCAGTCGGGCTGCGACAGCGAATGGCGAATGTCTTCGAGACCGCTTTTCCAGTGTTCGCGCATGGTGGACAGGCCGAACTGGAAGTCCTTGTAATGCCCTTCGTACTCTTTGTGCCGATAGATGAGATGGATCACGTTGTAGCGCTTGGAGCACGATAGGTCGTCCGCGAGCTTGCACCATGGATCGTCGCGCTGGTCCGGCGACACCCGGTCCAGCACCTCGCGCAGCACATGCCGGAATCGCTGTGAGCGTTGCAGCATGTCGGTCACAAGACGAGTGCGGCTCGAATACTGAATGTCTTTCATGCGCCCCTGCACGTCGGTGATGCTGTCTGGCACCGGCCCGATCGCGCTCCACAAATCGACCTGGAACGCCAGCGTGTCTCGACGCGGCGTGGTCTGCATCACTTCGTATAGCGGCGTGTTGGACATCAAACCGCCATCCCAATAGTACTGACCGTCGATCTCGACCGCCGCGAAGCCCGGCGGCAGCGCACCCGACGCCATGAAGTGTTCAGCCTTCAGCGTCGTGCGGGTATTGTCGAAGTACGCAAAATTTCCTGTGCCGCAATTGACAGCGCCCACGGACACACGCATTTCGCGCGAGTTGATTCGGTCGAAGTCGCACAGCGCTTCCAACGTGGCTTTGAGCGGCGCGGTATCGTAGTAGCTGGCCGCTTGCGGCGGCCCAGACACAGTCGGCAACGGCGGCGGGAAGCGCGGGACAAAGAAGCCTTTTTGCCCTTCGACGAGCGCGCCGACGGCTTGGGTTGCCGTGAACGCCTTGCGCACGGCGTCGCTCGAATTGAACAGCGCGTGCTCGATAAACGCCGGTAACGGGAAACCGAATGCCGGTTGGCAGATCGTCTCCCAGAACTGCAGCAACCGTTCGACGCGCTTTTCCGGCGGATTGCCTGCGATGATCGCCGTGTTCAAAGCGCCGATAGAAATGCCGGCCAACCAGTTCGGCTCGATACCGGCTTCATGAAGCCCTTGAAAAACACCGGCCTGGTAAGCGCCCAGTGCGCCGCCGCCCTGCAGCGTCAGCGCGATGGTTTCGTAGTCCGGCAATTGGGTGTGCCCGCCTGGAGCCGTTGCGGACGCCGTGCCGGCGCCTGCGCCTTCCCCATTGCCGGGCGCGCCGATGCGCGCCCGCTTGAGATTGCGTTGCGCCATGCGCGCCTCCTTATTGCATGTACCAGCCGTGGCTCACAATAAAGGACTGGCCTGTCAGCGCCGCCGTGGGGAAAGTCGAGAGGAACAGGACCGTTTGCGCGACGTCTTCCACGGTGGTGAAAATGCCGTCGACGGTACCGCCCAGCATCACGCGCTTGACCACTTCTTCTTCGCTGATGTTGAGTTCCTTCGCTTGCTCCGGAATCTGCTTGTCGACGAGCGGCGTACGCACGAAGCCGGGACACACGACATGCGAGCGCACGTTATGCTTCGCGCCTTCCTTCGCAAGCACGCGCGCGAGCCCGAGCAGCGCATGCTTGGCCGTCACGTATGCGGACTTGAGCGGCGACGCCTCATGCGAATGAACGGAGCCCATGTAAATCACAATGCCGCCGCGATCGTCCTTGTACATATGCTTGAGCGCCGCCTTGGTGGTCAGGAACGCACCGTCCACGTGAATCGCCTGCATCTTTTTCCAGTCCGAAAACGAGTAGTTTTCAATTGGATTCACGATCTGAATGCCGGCGTTTGAAATGAGAATATCGACCGAGCCGAATTCCGCGGCGACTTTGTCGATGCCCTGGTTGACCGCGTCTTCGTTTGTGACGTCCATTGCAATGCCGATCGCCTTACCGCCGCCCTTCGTGATTTCTTCAGCGACGGCGTTCGCCCCGTCCTGGTTCAGATCGGCGATTGCGACAGCCGCGCCCGCAGCCGAAAGAGTCAACGCAATCTGCTTGCCGATGCCGCTCGCCGCGCCCGTAACCACCGCGACCTTGCCATTCAGATTTGTGTTCAGTGACGACATCCAGAACCTCCATGCAGTTGATGAGCAATGAGACCACGAGCCGCGCGCAGTGTGAAGTCAGCCGAATGGCATAGGCCCGCATAGGCGTTCTCCTATACCGTCCGGCTGAATGCTGCACTGCGGCCAATCCTGCTATTGTGCATGAACCGTGTGGACTCGATCGGTAAAACGCACATCCGGGCTTATCTATTTAAACTAGGCGTTTCGGCAGCATTCAAGTCGCATCACTATCGAGGAGAATTGCATGAATTATCGGCGTCTGGGCCGCTCAGGCCTGCAAGTCAGCGAATTGTCCATCGGCTCATGGGTCACGTACGGCAATCAGGTCGACCATCGCGCGGCGCGCGAGTCGCTCGCGGCCGCTCGCGACGCGGGCGTCAACTTTTTCGACAATGCCGAGGTGTACGCCGGCGGCAAGTCCGAAGAGATCATGGGCGGGGCACTCAAAGAACTGGCGTGGCCACGCGTGAGCTATGTCGTGTCGACCAAGTTCTTCTGGGGACTCGAGGAAGCGCCCAATCAGTACCACACGCTGAACCGCAAATATCTGCTGAACGCAATCGATTCATCGCTCAAACGTCTGCAGCTCGACTATGTCGATCTGGTGTTCTGTCATCGTCCGGATCCGAACACGCCGGTCGAGGAAACTGTATGGGCAATGAGCGACATGATCACGCGCGGCAAGGCGCTGTACTGGGGCACGTCCGAGTGGAGCGCCGACGAAATCCGCGCCGCTTATGACATTGCGGAGCGGCACCATCTGCACAAGCCGGTCATGGAACAGCCGCAGTACAACCTGTTTCACCGCAAACGCGTGGAGCAGGAATACAAGCGTCTCTACGAGGATATCGGTCTGGGGCTGACCACGTGGAGCCCGCTTGCGTCGGGCCTGCTGACCGGTAAATACCGCAACGGCGTGCCGGCGGAAAGCCGCGCGCAGTTGCAAGGTTACGACTGGCTGCGCAAACAGCTTACCGACGCGGGCAAAAACAATGTGGTCGGCAATCTCGCCGAAGTGGCCGACGAATTGGGCTGCACCGTCGGTCAGCTCGCCATTGCGTGGGTTCTGAAAAATCCGCATGTCAGCACGGTGATTACAGGCGCATCGCGCGTCGAGCAGATTGCCGAGAACATGAAATCAGCCGAGGTCGCCGAGCGGATCACGCCGGAGATCAAGGAGCGGATCGAAGGGATTTTCGGCGATGTGTACGACTAACGCCGCTGTATCCGACTTCTGGCTATGGCCGCGGCAGAATCGTGGCCGCGCAGTGAGCATTGCGCTCAGGTAACGCGCAAGAAGCGCCGCGTCAACGCACTGCGCTGCGCAGCGCGCGGCGTCGCGTACAATACGCGACCGCGCTGCACTCCGGCGTTCCTTGCCGCTGTGCCGCCGCATTGCATCCGCATCGCCGAATCCATCTGGAGCGGCGCGCCCTCTTTCAGCGTCTCCTCATCATGCTCAGCTATCGCCACGCCTTTCATGCAGGCAATCACGCCGACGTTCTGAAACACGCCGTCATGTTGCAGCTATTGCGCTATCTCGGCCAGAAGGACAAAGCCTACTGGTACATCGACACGCACGCGGGCGCAGGCGTCTATTCGCTGAAGGAAGGCTACGCGGTCAAGACCGGCGAATTCCAGACGGGCATCGCCAAGCTGTGGGAACGCAACGATCTGCCGCCCATGTTCGCCGACTATGTCGATGAAGTCGCTGCACTCAATTCCGACGGCCACTTGCGCTTCTATCCCGGTTCGCCGTATATCGCCTGGCGGCAGATGCGCGAGCAGGACCGCATGCGTCTGTTCGAGTTGCACACCACTGAAATCGACGTACTGCGTCACAATTTCCGCGACGCCGGCCGTCGCGCGATGCTCTATGCGGGCGACGGCTTCGACGGCATTCTGGCTTTGCTCCCGCCGCCGCCGCGCCGCGCGCTGGTGCTGCTCGACCCGTCATATGAGGACAAGCGCGACTACACGCGCACGCTACGCTGCGTCGAAGAAAGCCTGAAGCGATTTCCGACCGGCACGTACGCGGTCTGGTATCCGCAGGTGAGGCGGCCTGAATCCCAGCGCTTTCCCGATCAGTTGAAAAAGCTGCAGGACCGCAACTGGTTGCACGTGAGTCTGACCGTGAGCAATCCGCCGGAGGACGGCTTTGGGCTTTTCGGCAGCGGCATGTTCATCCTGAATCCGCCGTACACGCTGCCGAAAATGCTGAAGGATGAGATGCCGTGGCTGGTGAAAGCCCTCGGCGAAGACAAGGCCGCGCAGTTCAAGGTGGAATACCGCGGCGATTGAGTCTCAGCCGGAGGCGCAAGCAAGCGGACGATGCGCCTCCAGCCAGGTCGCTTACTTGAGTTGTGCGGCGGCCTTGCGAGCAAAGTCGTTGGTATAAGTCGCGTTCAGATCGATCTTTTTTGGGTCGAGCCGGTTATCGAACGACGCGAGCGCGCGCAACGAGGTCGCTGGACCGTCGGCGGGCATCAGGCCATCCGGCGAATAGGCGTCGCGTACGTTGTGGAAAGCCTCGACATAGAGCGCGGAGTCGTTGAGCAGATAGGCCGGCGGCACCATCTTCAGCAGATCGGCATCGCTCGCGGTCTGTAGCCAATGATCCGCGCGCACAATGGCATTGGCGAGCGCCTGCGTCGTCTTCGGATACTTCTGGATGAAACTCTCCGGCGCGTAAAGTGTGGCTGCGGGCATCGTCCCGCCGAACACTTCCTGCGTGCCCTTTACGGTGCGAGTATCCACGAGCACCTTGATCGCGCCGCTGCGCGTGAGCTTCGTTATCATCGGGTCGACGTTGGAAAGCGCGTCGATCTGACCGTTGCTCACCGCTGCGAGCACCGTTGCGCCGCTGCCTACGCCGATTGCGGAAATGTCGCTTCTCTGGACACCTGCCTTGCGCAACGCCACGGTAAGCACGAGATCCGTCGACGATCCCGGCGCGCTCACACCGACCTTCGCGCCCTTGAAGTCTGCGAGCGTTTTTATCTTGTCAGCCTTCGTCAATACCGCGACTACGATCTGCGGCGCGCGGCCCATCAGCACAAATGCCCGGTACCGCTGTCCCTTGGCCTGCATGAAAAGCGTGTGCTCGAATGCACCGGCACCGACATCCGCGCTGCCGCCTACCACCGCCTCCAGTGCTTTAGAACCGCCCGCGAAATCTTCGAGCGTGACGTCGAGGCCCTCGTCCTTGAAGTAGCCCAACTGCTGCGCGGTCAGTACGGGCAAATAATAAAGACCTGGCAGGCCGCCGACGGCCATGGTCAGCGTTGGCTTTTCGGGTGTGTCTTTCGCAAGCGCCTGGCCGTGCAGCGCGACGACGGCAAACAAGGCGGCACAGACGCCGACGGCACGTCGCATCCAGTGATTGGGCATTTGACGTCTCCTTTTTCTGTTTTCGTTCGATGCGGTGGCTGAGCCGGCTAGCTGAAGCCTGCGCTTTGGGCGAGAGACCGCTTGAAGATTGTCGTCGTCCAAGTGGAGCCGCGCCATGCGCCCAAACCCGAATGGCGCACGCGAGCCGCACGTTCGCCAGCTCGGCGCGTCGACGCGCACGTGAGCAACAGCTACAGACGGGATTTGCGCGATTGCGCCTACTGCGGATGCGGCGCTGGACGAGGCTGCGGTTGCGGCGTCGCGCCCGCACCGATAGGCAACTGAATATAAGGCGCAACGACGATCGGCACCGATGAATTCGGCGCCAGTTCGGTAGGCGTCGCGATCGGCTGTGCTTCGACGATGGGCTGCCGCGACAGCGGCGCTGTCTGCAGGACAGTCCCGCTCTGGCCGTCGCTGATACCGCTCTGAGAGTCGAGGATCACCGGTTTGCGGCTATTGCTCGACGCCGCTAATACGCTCGACACGGCGCAACACGCCACGGTCAGCGAGATTGCTATGGCGGTCACAGCGGTTTTGAGCGAGCGGATGGGAGACATGGGCGGACCGGTTTGACTCAGGAATGCCGGGGTTGCGCGGAAAACGTCTTACCTTACCGCGACGCGGGGCCGGAGGCTAGGCGATTTTCGCCACGTTGACTTTTTCGGCGGCCCTTCCGAAGCAATTGTGGCGCCCAGATGTGACAAAGCCCCGCGCAGACGGGGCTCAACACTTGACTTAACTGAACTGCGCTGGCAGCGAAACATGCGCCGCCGGATGCTACTTACAGCGAATAGCCATTGGTTTCCAGCGAACGGATGCGCTGCTCGAGTTGGACGATGTCCGACGACGAAGCCAGGTACGCTTCGCGACGATCGCGTTCGGCAGTTTCAAACCAGGTACTCAGCTTTTCAAGGACGTATGCAAACATGATGTTCTCCAAGGATCAGATTGAATCCCCGGCGGATTGGGCATCAGGGATTTCCCGTTAAAGGGTTAACCCTGATTATAGGCCCGTGGTGCAACCGCGCCAGTGAAATGCTCGCATGGAGTGCATTCCGATTTGGAATGGTGCACGGCGACGGTGCAAAGAAGTCCTTGATTTCATTAACGCCGCTGCGAGGTTTTTGAAAGGGCGAGCTAATTTGCGCATATTGCACCATAACGATGCATTTTCCACCGGTGGCGATGTTTTAACTCTCGTGGTTCCACCCTGCCGCTCCGTAGCCGCTCACGCTGCCGTGCAATCTGTCCCGCGGACCGCCTCGTGGTCGGCGAGTCGCTCGATGATCGGGCAATCCGGGCGGTCGTCGCCGTGACAATGATTGGCGAGGTGCGCCAAGGTGTCGCGCATATCGGTGAGCTCAGCAATGCGTCGATCAAGGTCGGCCACATGGTCTAGCGCGATGGCCTTCACTTCCGCACTGGCGCGCGAGCGGTCGTGCCACAGCGCCAGCAGCCGTCGAATGTCTTCGACCAGAAAGCCGAGCCGCCGCGCCTGGCGAATGAAACGCAGCGAATGTACCTCTTGCGGACCATAGACCCGATAGCCGGCGCTAGTCCGAGCCTTTGCCGCGAGCAAGCCGACGCTTTCGTAGTAGCGAATCATTTTCGCCGTGACGCCCGACGCGCGGGCCGCTTCACCGATGTTCATCACTGTTTCCCCACTGTTTGCGTCGATCGTACACCTTCCCATCATGGGAAGGTCAGCGACTTAAATCGGGTCCCGCAGGCATAATTCAACTATCGCAATAGTTTGCTGAGGCAATCTCGATGAAAACTGAGTTCCAGGTCGAAGGCATGAGCTGCCAGCATTGCGTGGCGGCAGTCACGAACGCTATCCGTGAACACGACGAAGGCGCGCAAGTGCAGGTGGATCTCGCGTCGGGCCGCGTGGCGGTTGAATCCACCCAGTCTGCGGAGACATTGAAGGCCGCCATCGACGAGGCCGGCTATACCGTCAAAGACATCTCGTCCGACGCGGCGAGCGGCCCGAGCGGCGGCGCGGCACATTAGGGCGGACGCAATCATGTTCAAAGTCGCCGTTATCGGGGCTTCGGGCCTGCTTGGCCGCGCTGTCGTCGATGAGCTGGTCAGGCAGCAGACCTGGGACGTCGTGGCCACCGCGTTCAGCCGGCCCGGTCCGAACACCGTCGCGCTCGATGTCCGCGACACGCGGGCAATCGGGCAGTTTGTCGAACGCGAAGCGCCGGACGCGCTCGTGATTGCGGCCGCCGAGCGCCGCCCGGACGTGTGCGAGCGTCATCCCGAACTTGCCCGCGCACTGAACGTCGATGCCGTGCGCGCAATCGCCGCTGCCGCGCACCGGAGCGGCGCATGGACGCTGTCGATCTCCACAGATTACGTTTTCGACGGCACACACCCGCCCTATCGGCACGATTCCGCGCCCGCGCCGCTCAATGCGTACGGGCGCAGCAAGCTGGAGGGCGAGCACGCGCTGACGGAGACGACCGACCTGGGCTGCGTGCTGCGTTTGCCGCTGCTATATGGGCCTATCGTCAGTTGGGCGGAATCCGCCGTGACGAGTCTCGTACCGGCGATTGCCGCAGCGGCTTCGGCGCAGGGCGAGGCGGCTGCCATGGACGCCTGGGCGATCCGTTATCCGACCTTCACGCCGGACGTCGCATACGTGATCCGGCAGATGCTGGAGCGTCATGCCGAGGGCAACGCGATCCGCGGCATCGTGCAATGGTCGGGTGACGAACCGATGACGAAGTACGAGATCGCCCTGCGTCTGGCGCATGCGCTGCAACTCGACGCGCGATTGACGCCGCAGCACACGCCGACCGATACGACGCCTCGCCCGCATAATTGCCATCTCGCGTCGGACCGACTCGAACAGCTTGGTATCGGCCGCCGCACGCCGTTCGAGACGGCGATACCTCAGGTATTGGCCGCCTTTCCGTGGCGCGGCGATACGGCGGCCTGACAAGCGAATGGCAGATAGCCGGGCTGAACGGAGGGAAATCGGCGTCAATGAAAATCGCGGCTCGCGGTAGCCAGATCCCCGAGCCACTCACTTAGATCTTCCGGATGATGGGCGACTAGATGAACCACCTCGCCTTTGTGCTTCCGTCTTGCCTTGCCAGCCTGATTCGCGCCGATGCCATCCTGCTTCAATGCTTGAGCGGCCACACCCAGCGCGTTGTCTTCGTTCGAACGCACTCATAGGACTCACTCGACATCGACACCCCAAGCCTTCAATGCCGCGGTGCATGGCTGGTAAGGAGGCGCCGCCACAAGCATGACATGCCGTCCGGCTTGCCTCGCAAGATGCCGAAGCGCGTTGGCCAGCAAACGCATTTCACCAACGCCACAATGTTCGACCAGCAACTCCGTCACGCTACCGGCCGGCGACCCCGTCACGATAACGCCCGATCCCGCTCGGTAGAGCCGCTCGGCGCCACACGCAAGTCCGCCTCGGCAAGCTCATTGCCTTGCCATATTTGACGTCGCAATTGTGGCGTCAACGGAGTTGTCGCAAGCTGAATCGCTGCTGCCATAGACACGCTCGTTCGAAGAGAATGCTCCGCCCTGCCCGACCTCGGGCCAAATAATGACGACGAGCCGGAACTGTATATTTATACAGTATTTTGGAGTTGGTGTTAAGACGGGACGAGGGGCGGCTGAGGTGCCGAGAAGACGATTGGATCAGGTTTTTTTCTTGCCATTGAACGCTGGTTTGCCGTCCGTAGCGCTATGAAACAGATACTGGCAAGAAGATGGCTTTGTGGAAAGCCGTTCTACGCCAATGTTTGGTGAAACAGTGCGCTGGGGCCGCATGAACGCGGACCGGCAAGGACTGACGAGCGATGGGATATGTTCCTGCCGCGGTGTGTGGCGTGTTATCGCGCCGTAAACGCAGAAACCCCACCTTTTTCGGGGTGGGGTTTCTGGTGCTGCAGGGGAGCCTGACGATGACCTACTTTCACACGGGTAATCCGCACTATCATCGGCGTAGAGTCGTTTCACGGTCCTGTT
>NZ_PNXY01000002.1 GCF_002879865.1 Paraburkholderia rhynchosiae | reverse complement strand
GCCTAAAGTGAAGCCGTCAGTCCCCCCCCTGGACTGACGCGCGCTGTTGACCTGCCGGGCTGCGCCCCGCGCCCGGCAGGTTCTTTTTCGCAGGTTCATGTTCCTGAAGGCAGTGCCAACCGGACGAGGTCGATGTGAAGCGTGTCCCGATGATGCCCCTGTGTGCATTGCTCGTTGCAGCAACGAGCCGCGCCGACTGCCTCGACGATGCCGCGCGGTTCCATCACGTCAACGTCCGGCTGGTACGCGCGGTCGCCACCGTGGAATCGGGACAGCGCGCTAATGTCGTCCATCTCAATGATGACGGCACCACCGACATCGGGCTTATGCAGATCAACAGCCGGTGGCTTACGACGCTCTCGCGCTTCGGCGTCTCGCGTGCAGGCCTCCATGACGGTTGCACCAACGCCTATGTCGGCGCATGGATCCTGTCGCAGAACATCCATCGCCTCGGTCTCACGTGGGATGCCATCGGTGCGTACAACGCCGGCACCCACGAGAAGCGCATTGCCTATGCGCGGCGCGTCTACCGCGAATTGCGCCTCGCTCCGGCACCAGTGGCTCAGCCGCGGGAAGCCGTGACGGCCCGGCATTCCAGCTCGAACTTCATTGCCCGGCTTTTTGAACCCATCGCATGGGGGAAAGGACAATGAGCCGGCTCACGTACGAATACGCGATCGAGGTACTGAACGATTACCTCGGCCCGCTGCAACCGATGCTCGCCGATCCCGACGTGCAGGAAATCATGGTCAACCGCGCCGACACGATCTTTGTCGAGCGCAACGGCACCGTCTCGTTCGTGGCCGGGTGTGACGTGAATCCGGACGCGCTCGATCGCGCCATCACGATCCTCGCCAACGTCAATGCGAAAGCACAGACGCCGCTGCTCGATGCGCGGCTGCCCGGTCTGCGGCTCGCGGCCGCCAGACATCCTGTTGCCGTCCACGGCGACATGCTGTCGATCCGCAGGCATGCACGCCGCCGCATCGGTCTGGCCGACTACGAGCGTAGCGGGGCGTTCGACGTGCTGCCTGCCACCCGGTGCCCGTTCTCGCGACGTCGCGACGCTGCCCTGCTCGACCGGCTGGCGAATGGTGGCGCCGCGCTTCGCGAATTCTTTCAGTGGGTCATGCGCGAGCGGATCAACGTCGCATTCTCGGGAGGAACCTCGTCCGGCAAGACCACATTGCTTAACGCGATGATCGATGCGATGCCGGCAGGTGAGCGGATCGTCACCATCGAAGATACGGCCGAGCTGCAGGTGCATGCACCGAACCACGTGGCGCTGGAAGCCAGCCTCGGCATCACGATCCGCGATCTCGTGCGCTTTTCGCTGCGCATCCGACCCGACCGGATCATCGTCGGTGAAGTGCGCGGCCCCGAAGCGTTCGACCTGATGGAAGCGCTCAACACGGGGCACCCCGGCTCCATTGTGTCGTTTCATGCCGACTCAGCCGATACCGCACCTGCGCGGCTTGAATCGCTCATTCGCATGAGCGACGAGGGGCGGCTGATGACCATCACCGACCTGCGCCAGAAGATCGCCTCGACGTTCCGCTTCTTCGTGCATGCCGAACGGCAAGGCGCGGTGCGCGGCCCCGTTGAAATTTGCGAAGTGCTCGGCGTCGAACACGACCGTTACCGCACGCGGCGTCTCTTTTCCCGATACGCCGACGTCCAGGAGGCAGTTCATGCCTGAAACCACCCACATTTCCCGGAGCATGTCTGCCATGCGTCGCACGCTTTTCACTGTCGTCTCCTGGTGTCATGCGGTTGGCACAGCCTGGCAAAGCTTGTTGCTGCGCCACGAACGTCCCATACGAGCATCGCTCATTGCGCTATGGCTCGGCTCGGTTCCCGTGATCGCACACGCGGGTATCTGGAACGGTGGCCTGTGCACCGTCTATCAGGACGTGCTCGACAACGAGCTGCTGGAAGTCGTGTCGCTCTCCGCACTGGTCGGCTCGATCGTCCTCTGGCTGCTCGACGATGGTCGCAGCAACATCAAGACTCATGTGCTGCGCGGCGTGCTGGGCACGCTTGCGATCCTCAACATGCCGCTGCTGTGGGCGCAGGTCTTCAACCACGGTGCGGCCTGCACCGGCACGCTCTGACGGAGCAACTGCTGAGACACGCAATGGACGAACAGCACACCGGTCACCGCGATGCAGTTGATGGGCCCAATGATCCACTCGCAGCACGCATCCGCAAGACCATGCTCGAACAGTTTCTGCTGCTCGGCATCGATCGCCGCTGGTGTATCGCCGAGATCGCCATTGTGATCACGTTCGCCGCCGGCATGCGCAACGCGTGGGTGTTGCTCGCGGTCCTGGTCACGCATCCCGTCCTGTGGCTCGCCGTACGACGCGACCCTGACCAGATCCGGTGCTACACCAGATACAGCCGCCAGGGGGACTACTACGAACCGCGCCAGCTTGTGCGTCAGAAGGTCAACGCACGTCCGAAAGGGTTTGCGCGAGGGCTGCCATGCTGACACCCGCCTTCGCACGCTCCCCGTTCGACCGGGAATCGCTCGCGCGCGTCGCACAGCGAACCGACGGCGATCGTCGATCGACGGCTGAACTGGTGCCGTGGCTTTTCCGTTTCAACGAGTCGCTCCTCGTCAACAAGGATTCGGCGCTGATGGCGACGTATGCGTTTTCGGGCCCTGACGCCGATGCGATGTCCACGGGTCATATCCTCGAACTGATGGATAACCTCGTCACATCCCTGCGGGACATGGCCCGGCGTCCAGTCACGATGTGGTGGACGGTCCATCGCCGTCGCAGCGCACGGTATCTCAGCACACCGATGCCCGATCCCGTCTCGCAGCAGGTCGACGACGCACGGCGGGTAACGTTCGAGGACGCTGCGAACTATACGAACCGTCACTACGTGACCTTCACGCTCGCGCCCGAGGTTGGCATCGACCGCTTTGCCGGTAAGGTCACGCATGGCATGACGCACGACGGGCTTTCTGTCGCCCGCTCGCTGATACAGGCTGTTCGTGGCACCTTCACCGACCAGTACCTGTTCGCGTACACCGCGTCCGAGCTTGCCGCCATCGTGGAAGCCTTCGAGCACATCCTGTTCGGCTTCGTGGCCGGCAATCCGCGCCTCGCCTGTCAGCGGCTGTCGGGCGACCGGCTGGGCGCGTTCATGCACGCGTGCGCCTCGCCCGCCAGCGATCACCTGCAGGCGGTGCCCGTCCCGGACCTTCCCGCCCTCGACGTCGCGATGTGCGATACCGAAGTGCGCCCCGGTCATGACTATCTCCATTTCTACGCCGGCGGTCGCCAGCGCTACGCAATCGCCGCGGGCATTCCCGCAAGGCGTGACTTCTGGCCGGACAGCGTCCTGCCGACCAGTCTCGACGGGCTGCTCAAGGTGCCGGGCGAGCTCACCATCAGTCACTGCTTCCGGGTCACCTCGCCGTCTGCCGCGATGCGCTTCATCAATGGTGTGCGCCGCTATCACGAGGGCCGCCGGCTCGATACACGATCGCTCCTGGCCGCCACGCTGCGCGGCGGGGACCTGTCGGGTGCGCGGCAGAATCAGGCACGCTCGGCCGCGGCGGACGAAGCAAACCGCCGCGCCGGCAAGGTTGAGATGGCCGAAGAGCTATACGGGTATTACAACCTGTCGGTGCTGGCGTACTCGCCCGTGTTCGAAACCGGCCCGTTCGACGACGGACACGCCGCTGACGCCGCATGGACCCACGTCGTGGCAACCCACAAGGCGGTTGAGGAAGCGCTGCGCGCGGCGCACTTCACGCCAGTACGCGAAACGCTGCACGCCCTGTCGGCGTTCGCCACGACCATCCCTGGCATGTGGCGCGAATGCGCGCGCTGGTCCTTCATCGACACCGAAGCCATGGCGCGTCTGCTGCCGCTGCGTGGTGTCTCGGATGGTCACCGCGTCAACGCGCACCTGACGAAGGAAACCGGGGTGCTCTGCCCGGCGCTCGCGGCCTTTCCAACCGAATTCGGCACGCCCTACTGGTTCACCGCATTCCTCGGTGATGTCGGGCACATGCTCGTGTGCGGGCGCACAGGTTTCGGCAAGACGATCTTCATGCTGTTGTGCGCGACGCTCTTTCGCAAGTACCCGAACGCGTGGCTGTATGGCTTTGACAAGGACCTGTCGATGCGCATCCCGACGATCCTGCAGGGCGGCCGCTACATGCAGTTCGAAAGCGACGCGGGCCATGTTCACGCTGACGAGCTGGCCACCATGAATCCGCTCACGCTCCTCGCTGACGAGCGCCATCTCGAATTCCTCGTCGAATGGATCGTGCTGCTCGTGCAGCAGCGAGGCACCTATCGCGTCACGGCCGGCGACCGGCGCGAACTGGAAGCGGCTCTCGCCGCTGTTCGTAGCCGGGGCAGCCGCGCTGACCGGCGACTATGGCGACTGCGCACGGTCCACGCGTCACTGGCCGCAGGGCCGCTCGCAGATGAACTGGCATTGTGGGTCGGCAACGCCGTCCATGCTCACTACTTCGACAACATCGACGACAGCTTCGATGACGCGCGCTGGCTCTCGATGGCAACTGACAGGATTCTCGCGAATCCCGTCATCGCACGCCCATTCCTGTCGTACGTGACTTACCGCATCCAGGATTCGCTCGAGCAGCGGCGCGCGAACAGGGTGGTGGGTCCGACGCTTGTCATGCTGCCCGAGATCTGGAACCTGCTCGACGATGCGTCGTTCGCGAAGCAGATTGGCAACTGGATCGTCACGATGCGCAAGAAGCTCGGCTGCGTGTGGATGGATGCCCAGTCGCCCGAGCAGGTGTCGTCCTCGGCGATCTGGCCGCAGATCCGCGACAACGTGCTCGTGCGCATCTTTGTGCCCGTCGAGAACTTCACGCCGTCTGCGAAGACCGCCTACCAGCGCGATTTCGGGCTGTCGGACGGGCAGATCCGCACGATCCAGAAGCTCGTTGCAAAACGCGACTACTTTATCGCCGAACAGGGTGGCGCATCGCGCCGCATCTCGGTGCCCCTCGATGCCCGCACCATCGCGATCCTGCGCTCCGAAATGAGCGCGCAGATCCTGTTCGACCGGCACCTGCATTCGGACCGTTCAGACTGGAAGGAGCGCTACATCGAGGAAGCGACAGCGCAGGCGCGCGGCGATGCAATGTCCACGCCCGAGCCAGGAGGCGACGTCGATCATGCGTGATACCCCGTTCCGGCTCGCTCGCGCTTCGCTTGCTGTCGGCATGCTCTTGTTTATCGGCACCGCCCGGGCCGGTGGCGGCATGACCGGCGCTACGGAAATCACGCAACTCCTGAACCACGCTGAGCTCGTCTCGTCGGTCGCCCAGCAGGCGCAGATGGTCGAGCAGAATGTCCAGGCGCAGATCACGCGCCTGCAGCAGTACGTGACGATGGTCCAGAACCTGAAGCAGGTACCGGCATTGATGATCGACCAGACGATCGGCCCCTACCGCACGCAGATTTCGAACTTCCAGTCGTTGTCCACGGCGATCTCGCAGTTGCAGCAGGCAGCGAACGCCACGAGCAGCCTCTTCGGACGCAGCCTGTCGGAGATGAATACGACCGGCATGTCGCCGGCGCAGTGGCTGTCGGCCTATACGTCGCTTGCCTCGACGCGCGGCGGAATCTATCAGCAGCAGTTGACCCAGGACATGCAGAACGTCGACGCGCTCACTACCCGCGCGCAGAACCTGCAGCAGATCCAGTCGCAGATTCCCAACGTCGCCGGCACCGTGCAGGGCCTGCAGATGCTGAACCAGCAGTCCAACGTCCTGGCCGGCGAAATGGTGGACCTGCACGCGCTCATGCAACGCCAGGTCGCGCAGCAGATGCAGGATCGGGCCGGTGAGGCGCAGGCCCAGGGAACTGCAGCGCAACTCGCAGCTGCGCGGGCCGCGGCGATGGGGCTGACCAACCAGCAGGAGCAGCAGACGACGCAGGGCGCGCCTGACTTCGACCTGCTGCAGGATCAGTAATGGGAGACGATGATGATACTGCGCTGGCTGGTCCGTTCTCTCTGTACGACACCGACCGAACTGCGCGTCGTGCTCAAGGGCATGCGTGCCTATCGTGAGCACGGCCTGACCATCGGTGACGAGCGCAACGAGACGTGGCGCTTTGACCGGCGGATCACCTGCAACATCCGGCTGTCGTTGCTCACCGGACTGCTGCTCCTGCACGCCGACAACCCCCAGGTGTTCGCAGCAGGCTGGCTCGCCCTGCCGCTCGCAACGCTGCTGGCAATGGCGCGCCTGGCAGGCGCTCTGCGCTGAACATCAGGAAGCCGCGCGATGAACGACGTCATCTCGGTGCTGAACACGCTGTTCGCGACGATGCAGGCGAAAGGCATGAGCCTGCAGACGCTGTTTCTGTCCGATGGCCTGGACCTGCTTGCGGCGTTGGGTCTCGTCATGGCCACCTGGCACGTGTTTCTGTGGCTGCTCGAGGGCGACTTCCCCGGCTTCTTCGCAAACCTGTTCCGCCATCTGATCAGGTGCGCGGTCATCCTGGTGCTGCTCACGGCGTGGAGCACAACGGTTCATAGCTATTTCGTCGTCAACATGCAGACGATGGCCTCACGCGTGTCCGGCGGCGACGGCAATCCGGGCGACCTGCTGCGTGCGCTTGTCAATGCGGCATCGACCATCATGCAGGGCGTCCGAACCGAAGCGGCGCAAGTCTGCGAGGAAGTGCCCGACGTCACGCCCGAAGGCGTCGTGATTCCGAACAGCGAACATCAGGAATGCGGTGCGGCGGGTGACGCGGGCGCGAACTCGGCGGGCTTAAGTTCCATTTGGACGCTCATCCGGAACCTGCCGTTGGTCCTGCTCGCATTCCTTGCAAAGTCGCTCGCGATCATCGCGATCACGCTGATGACCTTGATCTTCGTCGTAATCGTGCAGTTCGGCTCGTTTCTCCTCGACATTGCCTTCTGCCTCGGCCCGGTACTTATTCCCTGGTATGTGCCGCCCGCTGGTGAATTCCTCTTCGACGGGTGGCTCCGCTTCACGATCTCCGCAGGGCTGTTCAAGGTCGTGGCCTGGTTGATGATGGCGATCGTCTATACCGGTGTACTGCCCGGCATCCAGGGACTCGTGCAACAGACCGCGTTGCAAAGCGGCACGAACAGCGACGCGTATTACGCCACGAACTACCTCGGAATGCTGGCACTCGCGCTCGTTTGCGGCGTGGGAGCTTTCATGATGTGGCAGGTGCCGGACATTGCCAAAGGATTGATTTCTGGCGGCGGAGGAGCTGGTCTCAGCAACTTCGGTAAGGGCGCGCTTGGCCGTCGGATAACGCCAAACGCGCTGAAATAACGATGAGGTTAGCGATGTTGCCGATGGTCATTTGCCTGCTGGATCGAGTAGACCGAGTTCCAGTCGTCGTTCGCTCTACGTCGTTGCTCGTCGTCCGCCATCCGCGAGGCCTCCCGCTCCTTCGGCGTGGTGCTGATCCACGACCAGATCAGGAACACGACGGCGCCTGCGAGCATCATTGCGACGCCGAAACGCTGCGCGCCAACCTGATACAGGACGAACGCCGCGAACAGGAGAATTGGCAACGCGAAATACAGCAGGATGATTTTGAGTCTGGCCACGGCTGCACCCTCGCAGCAGATGAATTGCGTTTTAGTGTAGCACCGCACGCGCGAGTCTGCGCGGAGGTATGACCGATGTTGGACGAACAAACGCCACGATCGCATCGGCCACATTCTGGCTGCGTCACCGCTGCTGCTCGTACCGAACTCAGCGCGCCGCCCAACACTGGAGAAGGCGTGGCCGCATGGTTCGCAGCATTCCAGCGCCCAGTGTGGGAGAAGCGTCTCGCGATCAAGGTGGCCGCCGCCTTCGCGCTGATCGCCGCCGGTGAATGCGCCGCACTGATCGTGCAAGGCACGCATAGTGGTCCGCGCCCCTATTTCGTCGAGCATGACGAGAAGAGCGGCGCGGTGTGGGTCTCGGACCGTTACGCCGAAACCTATTCGGCGACAGCGGCAAACAGGCGCTATTTCCTGGTGAAATGGGCATCGCGTGTCTTCACGATCGAGGCCGACAGTCAGGACACGCTCACCCGGCAGATTCCGGCTGCGTTCGGCTGGACCTCAGGCGCCGCGACGCGGGAACTCGAGACCTGGATCACGGTGACTGATCCTGTCGCGCAACGTGTCGTGCAGATGCCCGGGCTCACCCGCGAATTCGTCGAGAACTCGACCTCGTTTTCGCCCGACGGCCAGGTCGCGTACCTGATCTTCACGCTCATCGAGAGCGTCAACGGCAAGCCGTCTCGACCGAAACAGATGCTGCTCACCATCAGCTTCCTGCTCGCGCCTGAAACCCTGAAACCCGGCGAAGAGAAGGACAACCCGATCGGCCTGCGCATCACCCATTTCAGTCTCACGCCCTACCTGGGCGTCAATCCGGGAGCCTCGCAATGAATGTCATTGCATCCGTCACATGCTTCGCGATGCTGCTCAGTGCCGTCATGGCGAGCGCTTACGGGCAATCTACATCGTCGGTTACGGTCCCGTCCTCTCCCCTGCCGCCGGGCCTGCCGTCGGCAGCGCAGGCGCAAGCTGACAGCGCGACGCCCCGCCACCCTGCGTCGATGCGACACCGGCGGGGTGCGTCACAGCGTACCGCGATCAACGGCCCCTACCCCGCACCCGATGATGCGTCGCTCGTCGTGTACGACTACGATCCGGACTACTCGTACCCGGTGCTCGTGCGAACCAGTCAGGAGACCCACCTTGTTTTCGCGCCGGACGAGGAAGTCGTCGGCGTCTATCTGTCCGATACCGGCAAGCGCTGGCTCCAACATACAGCGATCACGAAGCGCGATGTATTCATCGAAGCCCGGCTTCCCGGACTCGAGAATGCGGCCACCATCATCACGTCCCGGCGGCGATACGAGCTCGGTCTGCGCTCGTCGGACGAGGGCAAGGTCTATCACCGGGTCTCCTGGCACTACCTCGATACCGACACGCAGACGGCAGCACGAAATGTCTCACCGTTCGGCATCGAATATCCCGGAAATGTGCCCTCGAATAACACTGCTGAAGGTTCGGGTAACGCGTTGCCCGCAGGACAAACAGTGTCAGGTAGAGCCAGGCCGGATGGCCCCCACATTGCGCTCGATCACGCCAACTTCGACTACCGCGTCGAGGGGCGCGCGCAGTTCGCCCCCGTGATTGTGTTCGATGACGGACGGTTCACTTACCTCCAGCTTCCGCATCAGGCGGAACTGCCAGCCATCCTGCTGATGGATGACAAGCGCGAAGCGGAAATCGCCAGCTTCATTCCGCTCGGCAACGATTTCTACGAAGTCCAGCAGACCGTTCCATACGGCCTGCTGCTCAAACGCGGCAAGGAGGAGGTGCGGATCTTCAATGGCCAGGGCAAAGGCTGCGGGCTGTTCGGCTGCGATTCGGGGCTTATGAAGAACGTCTACGGGAAGCCCTGATCATGGTTCCTCCCGAAAACAGCGGTCACAGCGGGTCCCCGATCACGCCCGACACTGCACGCCTGACGCGCGTTCGGCGCGATCTCGCAAAGATGCTGCTCGTCGCGCTGGGATCGGCACTGGTCGCGATTGTGCTCGTTCACGCGCTGTCTCACCCGCATGAGACTGCTGCCGAACGACGCGCGAGGGAGCAGCTCGAGGCCGAGGCCCGACAGCCAAGGGCGTCGCCTGATGCGCTGCGCAAGCGGCTCGAGGACCAGCGCAATCTCGCGATGGCTCGTGCCGGCAGCGAAACGGCCAGCGCTCCGCTCGGCGGCACGCCGCTTGACGGTATCCCCAAGGGAGTGCCCGGAGATGACGCAGGTCCACTTCCTCCCAACAATCGCAACGCCACTCAGCCGGCTGTGAACCGCGATGCTGACCGTCTTGCCCTTGAACGGCAGATGGAAGCAATGCAGAACCAGTCGCTTGTCGCGTACGAAGATGCAACGCGTGACCTGCAGGACGCGCCCGCACGGACATCCAGTGCCGAGGGCTCCAATCCGATTTCAGAAAATTTCGCGAACCTGTCCGAACCTGCCGTTGCATCCGGCGGTGCAGCCAACGCCGCGCGCGGTACAGCGCCGCCCCCTTTGCAGAGTGTCGCGAGCGAGACAGACCGGCGCAACACCGACTGGCTGAAACAGCAAGGGGATGAGACCAGTGACGAAAAACCACTGGTCCCCATCCCGCTCAGATCACCGTATATGGTACTGGGTGGCACACCGATTCCCACGGTGATCCTGCAGGGCGCGAAAAGCGACATGCCGGGTACCTTCCGCGCGATGGTCGATCGCGACATCTACGACAGTATCGATGGCAACTGCAAGCTGATCCCGAAGGGAACCCGGATTCTTGGGCGGACGAACAACAACGTGGCAATCGGCCAGGACCTGATGCTCATGGCTGCCACCCGGATGATCTTCCGGCACGCGACCATGCGTCTCGATGGACTCACGGGCAATGATCCCGACGGCGAGGCGGGCGTCAGCGCCGAGGTCAATAACCATTTCTTCAGGATCTTCGGGTCGACCTTCCTGATCGCCGGCGTCGGCGCGTGGATCGGCCACAACCAGAGTCAGCAGAGCGGCACCACGATCAACATCAACGGAGGCGCGTCGACCGATCTGTCGGAAGCGGCAGCACAGTCCCTGTCGCAAACGACCCAGACCATTCTCCAGCGCAACATGAACATCCAGCCGACCCTGAAGCTGGAGCCCGGTCAACGCATCACATTCATTACACAGCGGGACATGATGCTGCCGCCCAACGTCACTGACGGGAGCTGCAATCGATGAAACATCCAACCACCGCGTTTTCTGCAACCTTGCTGATCCTGGGCTGCTTGCTCCAGACGGCCTGCGCCGAGCCGCCGCCCACTACGGGGCCGGTCTATGATTTTGACTGGCGTCTGAGCGGCGCCGCCGAAGTACGACCGAATCAGGTGTTCGACGACGGCCAGCACATCTACCTGCAGTTCGACGAACCGGAACACGTGCCGGCCATCTTCGCCGACATGCCAGGCGGCCTGGTGCTCATGCGCTGGCGTCCCGACCCGCCTTATGTCGTCGTCGACAGGGTGGACACCGCGCTGGTATTTCGCGCCGCAGGCTGGGAAGCCCGTGCGGTACGAACGGTGCCGGCCGGTCCGCCCCGGATAGCTCACTTCGGGCTAGCTCGGCCATCGGAGCAAACGCCGGTTACTTCAACCCGGGCGGCAAAAGGCGCCCCTGCCGGCAGCGTCAATCCTCGCGACGAGCCATCCCCGTAGAAAGAGCCTCGCGTCCAAAATTCGCCCCTGTCCACGGAACGTGGACGAGCCGTATTTTTGGACAAACCGGGTCGCATCCAAAATGTCACGCCGTCCACGGTACGTGTACAATGAATAAAATTGGACAACCGCGACCTTGCCATGCATCCGGCCGACCACGATCTGTCTCCTCTGCTGGAAGCTGCCGCCACCGCGTTCGGCGATGCGACCGGCGTTCCTGTCCACCTGCGCAAGGCGCCACCCCGATCCGGCGCGGATGCAGTACTGGAGTTCCATGTCGGCACCCGCCGCTACAAACGCCTTGCGCATGTCAAGCGGACGATCGACCGCTACGGCACCTTGGCCGCTCTCCGCGCGCAGGCCGCGCCGGACGACGATGACCGGCTCCTGCTCGTGACATCGTATTTATCGCCTAACATCATTAACGCGTGCCGCGACATGCAGGTTGATGCGCTCGACCTGGCCGGCAACGCCAGTCTTCTTCTAGGCGACAGCGTCATTCTCGTGTCTGGACGCCCACGCACGGACAGCAGCCCGCAGGCACGCAGACCGACCTGGACCAGATCGACACTGCGCGTCGCGCTCGCCCTGCTCGCCGTCCCTTCGCTGCTGGAAAAAACCTACCGGGATATCGCCCAGGTTGCCGGCGTCAGCCACGGAACGGTCCAGAATGCCATTCACGGCATGCTGGACCGGCGCGACCTCATCGAGCAGCCCGGCGGGCACGGCATGCAGTTCGCCGATGCAGGCCGGCTCATCGATGAATGGACCACGTTGTACCCGACACTGTTGCGTGGATCACTTCAGCTCGGCCACTTCCGCACCGACATCCCCGACTGGTGGAGAAACGTTCCCGAGCTTCCCGGCCGGTGCCAGTTTGGTGGAGAGCCGGCAGCAGCCATCCTTACGCAATACCTGAAACCAGCCACCTTCACCGTATACTGTGCCAGCGAGGTCCCGAGGGAGTGGATAGCGAAGGCTCGCCTGCGGCCTGATCGCAACGGCAACATTGAATTCCTGAGGTCCCCGATCCAGCTCCAGCCTGCGGCTGGACTTCCGCAAAACATCGCGCCGCCCCTGCTCGTCTACGCTGATCTCGTGGCGAGTGGCGACCCGCGCAATCTCGAAACGGCCCGGTTAGTGCGTGAACAATATCTCCCCGCTTGAACCTCGCCCCCATCGCCCTTTTCCAGCCGAAATGGTGGCCCTTCTGCGTGAAGTAGCTGCCGCCGCTTCCGAAAAGGGCATCCCGTGGTTTGTCGGTGGGGCGAGCGCACGCGACATCGTGCTAACGCACGTCCACGATATCGAACCGACACGGGCCACTGCGGACGTTGACATCGGCATCGCCATCGAAAGCTGGGCCGGCCATGAAACACTGAGAACGGCGCTGCTCACGTCGGGCCACTTCGAGCAGCGAGGTAGTGCAACCCACCGGCTGCACTACCAGTCCCCTGAGACTGGCGCCAGAACCTGGCTCGATATCGTACCGTTCGGGGGCATCGCAGACGATGGCGGCGAAATCGCCTGGCCGCCCGATCAGGTTATCCGCATGAACGTCGCCGGCTTCGAACAGGCGCTGCAGGTCGCTGTGCCGGTACGCATGGATGCCGATCTCGTGGTGCCTGTCGCTTCCCTTCCGGCGCAGGCAATGCTCAAGATCATCGCCTGGAAAGATCGTCACGCGGTCGATCGCAAGGACGCAACCGATCTGCTTTTCCTGCTGGCATGGTACGGTGAGGCAGGAAATCTCGAGAGGCTGTATGCCGACGACGCCTTCGACCTGATCGAACGGCACGAGCACGATCCCGATATCGGCGGCGCGGCACTCCTCGGCCGCGACATGGCGGGTATCGTCACGCGGGACGTGCGCGATCAGATCCTCGCGGTCATTGCGCCGGACAATCCGTCGCCCCTGATACTGACGCACATGATGGCAAGCCGCGCACGGATTTTCGGCGGCGATACGGCTGAACGGATCAATCAGCTCTTTGACGCGTTTCGCCAGGAATTTGTCGCGGCGGTGCAGCGAGGAAGCCGGACTTGACCGACCCGGGCAGGAAGCATTCCCGACCGGTGTTCGGCTAACCCGGCACGCCCTGTCCTGCCCGCGCCTGGAGGTCCGTCAACTGAGCAAGCGCATCCCGCGCGCGCTCCACGGGCACAAAAATATGATCGTGAAATGCGGCAGCAACGACGTTGCAACTGATGCAGGCCATGGTCAGCGCTTCGGCCACTGCAGCTGTGAGTCCCACAGCCTCCAGGTCGGAATGGACGTTCAGCGTGATCCAGGCTGCCCGGAAAAGAACAGGTAACCCTTCGCGCAGCGCCGTCGGTTCATCGATGATGATGGTCAGCCCCTCGCGCTCACGAAACGTCGCCAGGGGAGCGAGCTGCGACACGTCCCTGTCTGCCAGCACGGACGAAAAAACATAGGCGCCTTCATTCAGCTCTGGCTGCATCGACGCCAGCAGCTGTGCGAGATCCGAGACGGGTTGGCTCACTGCGCTCCCTGTACAAGAAGAGGGTCAATCGGGTAGGTTCACCGACCGCGGCATCGCGAGCCGTACCCACGTCGAATAACAAAACTATTGCAGCCGACATGCAAAATTGTCACTCATAGTGCGTGTCATGATAGAGCGTGGCCTCAAACAGGTCAAATACGTACGCTTCGATATCTTTCCGATCGAGATGTCGATGAAGTACGACCCCCTTGCCCTGTTTGGGAAACGCCTGGTCGAGCTTCGCAAGGCGCGCGGCTGGTCACAGGAGCGCCTTGCGCTCGAAAGTGGCCTAGCCCGGTCGTATGTTGGCGGGATCGAACGGGGCCAGCGCAATATCGCCCTCTATAACATCTGCGTGCTGGCCGCCACACTCGGCGTTTCTCCCGCTTCCATGCTGGATTTTGATGAGCTCACGTGACTTGCGTGATTGGTCTGCTGTGCAATCCCACCCACTTTCCGCAATCAGAGCGCCGGCACATCCGTCGACCTGCCAGGTCTTCGCCTGTGAGACATCGTGACGCATCGGGAGATCAAGTTCAATCCCGTCAAATTCATTTGAATAGCGAACAGAAATGATTGGGAAAACCGCCTTGATTTTTCGGTATCGCCGACTATGATTCGCGATTGAAGTTGCCCGCTGGAGCCCATCCAGCATCTTTTGCAGTACCGTCGCTCGTGCGACACCTTTAGCGGTTCGCTTCGTCCCACTGTCTGGACCACCGCAGGTCTTTTGACCGGAAGCTTTCTTTTCTTGCCCGTCTGGGGAATTGTCATTCCCCGACACGGGCCTTGGCGATTCCCTTTTTTCGTTCTGGAGAATCGTCATGAATCAGTCTGTCGAACCCCGCAAGTATTTCGATCTTCATCTGCGCGGCCTTGGGTATCTGTCCCGCGTCCGCGATGTTACGGCCAAAGGCAATGGCCGCAGCAAGGCCAGGCCCTTCCTCGCTTGTGCCATCTCCGCGTTTCACGGCGATCCAAACGTCGAGAATGGCGTCGTGTATCTTCCGCTGGACCTGATCGTCTCGGGCGAGAAGGCGAAGGAAGCTGTGCGCGCCGTGATGAACGATGCCAACGATCCGGACGTGAAAGTCCTTGTCTCCTTCCGCGCGGGTGACCATTACATCCGTACGTTCGAGCGTACCGGCAACCGCGCGGGCGAGACCGGTGCTGTCCTCAAGGGGCGCTTGCTCAAGCTCTTCTGGATCAAGGTCGACGGCCAGGAGGTCTACCGTGACGAAGGCGACCGCGAAGACGACGACGATGAAGCAGGCGCCGACACCTCTTCGGAGACCGTCAATGGGCATGAACCGTCGACGGGCAATAGCGATCACCGCGATACGCCTTCTGCGGACGAACCGGCCAACAGCCGCGACATCGGAGCGTCAAGCAACGATGCAGCAGCGGCTGAACGCACGGCCGAACGCACCAAGGCGCGCAGCAACCGCTATCCGCCGCTGCGCCGTCATGCGAACGGGAGCGCCCGTCGCCCGTCCGCCAGCGCCGAATGACCGGCGCCCCTCGGTCCCCGCCTCGTGCGGGGGCTTCCTCTCTCGCATGACCGGACTGCCGGTTTTCCAGAGCGACACTCCCCGAGCCCGCTCCGGAAAGCCGGTACCGTCCCGCAGATCGTCGACCGGGTCCACGGTGGCCCCACTACGCCGTGCCGTTTGCGCCGGACCGATCGTTCCGGCCCAGACACGCGCCTGGCAGGGGTTAACTGCCAGGCGTTATGCGTCATTCGCCCTCACTGCCAGTCGGCGCCAATGAGGGCCAATGAGGCATAACGTGTTCACTGCCGACCTGCCAGTTGCAGGTCCGTCTGTCGCCGCGTCAGGCGACACCTTCACAGCCCTCTTCCGGTGCCATTGTCTGCACGGCTGTACCCGCGTCGCCATGATGCCGGGTCCGGAATAGCTCGCTTCCCCGCTCTCAGGTAGTTCCTTTGTTCAACCCTCGCGGGGAATGCGCTCCCCGCCCGGGCAGCCATCCTCGCTCCTTTTCCGGAGGATGTCATGAACCAGACAACTGAAACGCACGGCATCGTGGCCACTATCGTGCCCGAGGACCGTCGTATGGAAATCCTGCCGCGATACTTCGGCAAGCATATGATCCGCGCCGAATTCGCTGTTTACACCGCGATGTCGTCGTTGTGCCCGACCTACCACGGCGGATTCTGGGACTACGTCGAGCTGTCCAACGGCGCGTTCTACATGACGCCCCGTCTGGATGGCCCGCTGCCCATCACATGCGATGGCAACGGATACGATGGCGAAATGAGCAGTGACGCCGCCGGTATTGTTGCCAGCCTCTTCGCAATGAACGCCATGGCGTGGTCGACAGAAGACCCGCATTTCACGGAGCTCTATCACAGGCTGCTCGCCTTCGTTCCATCTCACCCTGAGGCGCGCGAGATCTTCGCGGCAGTCGATTGATGGGCGGATGGACTGACGCCCAGCTTACTCTTCACGCCTTGCGGAACGCAGCCCGCAGGGCGCGTCTCCGCAACATTCCCGGAGACAACGATGTCAATCTGCACTTCCATCACCCCTTCCCGCCCCGCCATCAGCGGCTTCTATACGAGTACGCGCCACGGGTCACTGGCACACGCGTACAGCTTCCGGCACAGACTAGCATCACAGCTTCACGCTGCCATCAGCCCGATAACGACGACGATCCGTCGCAGCAGGCCTTCCAGTGCCGCGACGGGCGCAGTTTGCCGCGCCATACGGTGCAGAGCGTCGATCTTCCCGACGGCCTCTACCTCGGGCTCTTCAATGGACGCGACGACCCGCTTGGGTCCCCGCTCGTTACAGGGTTTGATGGACCGCTGATCGGCCGGCTGCGTTATTGCCACACCGTCGAGGCCCGCGACCTCAAGCTCGAATCCCTCGATCCGTTCGAGGGTTATCGGTTCTTCCCCGACATGGAGCACGTGGCCGGACGCGACGGGCAGACGCCTACCGGCAGGATCACGATGCCGATCCAGCTCATGCTGAACGCGGGAGCGATCGTTTTCGACGGGCGGTATTTCGCCGACTGGACAGTCTTCATTATCAGCTCGGTGCGTACCGTCATCGGTCGCGACCTTCGCTCACAACGGCGCTTGTGACCAGAGCCCTGGTGCCGCATCACGTCACTCTTTCGCCTGCGCCGAATCAACGGTGGATTCCCCGCGGGGCATCGCACCCGCTTCGGGATAGCTGCACCGCGCCACCTGCAGAACCGTACGTCGCCACGTGAGGCGATAGCTGCAGTTTTCCGGCGCCTTCCTGTCTGCGCGGCTGCCTGCCCGGCATACGGCCAGACGGAATCAATTCGCATACGACTTTCCAAACCGGCGGGACTACATGCCCGCGAGGGATGGTTCCGCCTCACCACGTGGAGGCATCATGATCTCTCTTGCCGGCACGCTCGACGTGCGCACCATCAAGGGCAGCAACGGCCCGTTCCAGGTCGGCGAACTGACCACGTCTGTCGGGGAATTCAAGGTCAAGGACAAGGTGCTCGAGCAGTTCGAGCCCGGCGCCTATACCGGTACCTTCCTGATCGACAAGATCTATCCGCACAGCTACGTGTGGTACGGCAAGGTCACCGTCGAGATCCGCGCGAGGCTCGCCGATGTGCAGCTCGACAACGATGAGCCGTTCAGCGAGGCCGGTCAGGCACCGTCCTCGACCGAGCCGGATCCTGCCGACGAGGAGCGCATACCCAGTGCCGTAGCCCCCGCCCATGCTGACCAGGGGCCATCCCCCGTACAAACCGAAGGCGATTCTGGCGAGCTGTATCTGCCCGACCTGTTCGGAACCGAGCTGGCCGATGCGATTGTCGCCGGCCAGCCAGTGAAGCTCGATCCAACCGTCGAGCGCGGCGCGTTCCGTCAGCAACGCGACCAGCTTCGCGCATTCGGTTACGCCTTCCAGGCCTCCAGCCAGACCTGGCTGAAAGCCTGATTCCTTCCACTTGCGGCTCGCCGGGCCTTCCGCGAGCGGCACGCCACGATTCGTTGGAGATCGACATGGCTTTGATCTTTCCCCGCCTCGCCCGAAATTTCGTGAAAAACGGCTACTTCCCGACCGATGCCGTCACGCTCGGACGGATCATCCCGGCGCTCGCGCTGGTCGATCCAGACCGCCCCGTACGGCTGCTCGACCCATGTTGCGGCGAAGGCGCCGCGCTGCACGAGCTAAAGGACGCACTTGGAAGGCAGTCCGCAACACCTGATGCGATCCGCACATTTGGCGTCGAGTATGACCGCGAGCGTGCATGGCACGCGAAGGATGTCCTGGAGACCGTGGCACACACCGACATCCAGGACATGTTCATCACCGCCCGCAGCATGGGACTCCTGTTCCTGAACCCGCCGTATGGCGACGTCGTATCGGACAAGGCCCAGACTGGCGAGCGTCAGCCGGACCGTCTGGAGAAGCTCTTCTATCTGAAGGCGGTTCCCTGGCTCGCGTTCGGTGGCGTGCTCGTGCTGATCGTGCCGTACTACGTGATGGACCGCGAGTTCGCCACGATGATCGCCCGTAATTTCACACGCGTCGAAGTGTTTCTCGCCCCCGACCAGACGTTCAAACAGCTCGTTCTCTTCGGCGTCAAGCGTCGGGCGGATGGTGTCGACACTGCACTCGCCGCACGTCTCACCCGCATCAGCGACGGCGAACTGCCACCTGAACAGCCTGAGACCTGGACGGCACATCCGTACTGCATTCCATCGGCCGCCGGTGAACAGGTCTTCATGTCCACACGGATCGATGCGCCGCAGCTCGAGCACGAACTGCAACGCCTGCAGCACGCCACGCTCTGGCCGCAGTTCGCTGCGATGTTCGCAGCAAAGGCGGTCACGCCTCGCCGTCCCCTGCGCGACCTGTCCGACTGGCACCTCGCCCTCGCGCTTGCGGCCGGCCAGATTACCGGTGTGGTTACCGGCGTTGATGGCACACGTCTGCTCATCCGCGGCGACACCATCAAGCAGAAAGAGCAGGAAGTCCAGATCGAGGAAACGGACAAGGGCGATATCCGGACCACGATCCTGATGCGCGACCGGTTCGTTCCCACGATCGCGGGCATTGACTTCACGCCCGGCCCGAATCTCGGCCGCGTTGTCACGATCCGCTAGCGCGGGTCACGTCTTCAACCCTGCGGGGCCTTGCCCCGCAGGGGGCAGGCTCCGCCCTACAAGGACACCGAATCATGACTGATACAAGCCCCACGAACCAGCCACTGCCTCCCTACCTGGTCGGCTATAGCCTCGACCACACGCACCGGGTCGTCGTCGGCATCCGGGCCGCCAGCGCCGAGGCGGCGTGCGTCATCGCGCGTGCGGCATTCGACGCCGGTACGTTGTGGGATGACGCGCCGAACATGCCGCTGCTCTACGACGACTATGAGGAACTCGACGGACAGGTCCTCAGTTTCGATGCGACGGGCGTCACGGCATGGCCGCCCGCCGACGTCTCGGTCCGAGCTGTGCGGCTGCACGCAGCCGCACACCAACTCCTCGCGTTCGCGCGACTCGTCGACGAACGATCGCCTCAACCAGCAACGATCGAGGCCTGGCATCCCGAAGCCCTGGTGTCGATGACCCTCACGGCCGGACAGGTCCGCCAACTTCGCGCCTTGCTCGGAACGCTGACTGGTTGCTGACCGCGGCCTTTCCTTCTACACCTCTGTGCGCCCTGTCTCCAGGGCGCTTTCCCTGACCGTTCACCGGGACGCTCAAGGAAAGCGCTTCGCGCTGCACGTTTTCCCGCTGGTCTGCCGGTAGCAGACCCGTTGTCGCCCGTGACGCGACACCTTCAGATGTACCCCAGCCGCTTCTTTCCGGCGCCTTCGTCTGCGCGGCGGCGGCTCCCTTGCGGACGCCCCGGAATTTTCCTTAACCCACCCGGGTCAGCGCCTGGCGGGTGCGCCGGGCATTCACGCTGGAGCACCCCATGCTATATCCCATCAAGGAACTGCAGGACATCTTCATCGATGCCTGCGTGCGTGCACCCGACGGCGAGCTCGCCTTCGTGTCCGTCTTCGGTCGAGATGGAGCCGTTCAGCAGCTTTACGCCTCGCTACATCTGGGCGTCCAGGAGGGCGGCATCCGTCAGATCACCCTGCTTGATCCCGACAGCAGCCAGCCGATCGTCACGGTATCTATCGGCGATCCGCGGCGGCTGGACAAATACAGCGGTCGTCTGCCAAAGGACAACCTCTTCGGCAACCTCGTGCATACGTGGATCTACGACGAGTCGCTGCTGACACCGTCAAAAGCCACCGGCTCGGCATGGCTGCTGGTTGACCGGGAAACCCAGACACACGACGAAGCGTCGCTGGAAGCACGCGTGTGGTCGCTTATTGAACAGCTCAGTCCGATACCGCTGCTGCCGCACTGGCGCTCCCTGGTCCTCGCCAGCCTCGGAGCGCAAATGGTCAGCAGGCTCGACGAGACACCTTACTCACCCGTCGGACGCATCCACGCTTTCCGGATCGCACTCCCTGACTCGTTCACCGAGGCGATTTCCAGCCTGGTCCGCAGCGGCGCGCTCGCAATCGACTAACCCCTCCGCCGGTCTTGCCGCCCCTGGATGCGCTGGCGGCCCTCTCTTTATTTTCCTAATCTGCGGGACCTGCGCCCCGTCCCGGGGGCATGTGGCCCGCGTCTTCTGGAGACGCATCATGGAAGATCTGCAATCCGCCGTCGTCGACGGCGATGCCGAACACGACGTCACAGCCGACGACAATGCCGGCGACGTAATCGCCCTGCCGGACTTCATCTCGAACTTCGGCGCCGGACTGCTCGACGCCGTCCGCCAACAAAACCCGTCGATCTACGATGGGCAACGGCCCTCACGATGGGACGCACTGCTCGACGAACTGTCGCGACAACCGTTCCCGGCGCAACGGGAAGTCATTCACGCGATCACGACCCTGTTGACGCAACACGCACCAGGCGGTGTCATCAATGCCGAAATGGGTACCGGTAAGACGCTGATGGGCATCGGCGTTGCGGTCCTGCTCCACCATTGCGGCTATCCGCGCACGCTCGTCATCGCGCCGCCCCATCTCGTCTACAAGTGGCGCCGCGAAATCAGAACGACGGTGCCGGGCGCACGTGTCTGGATCCTCAATGGCCCGGACACGCTGCGCAAGCTCCTACAGCTCCGTGTCATGCGTTCGAGGCCAGCGGTACCCGAGTTTTTCATTCTCGGCCGCGTGCGCATGCGCATGGGGTTCGACTGGAAGCCTGCCTTCGCGCGCCGCGTCGCAACGCTCGATATGGAGACTGACGCAATCACGCGCGTGTTTGCCTGCTGCCCTTCCTGCGGCGAGTTCGTGTGCGACGAAGACGGCAATCCGCTGACACCTACCCAGGCTCGGCCCGCGCTCAACGAGAAGCGTCGCGCGTGCAGTTGCGGCGAACGCCTGTGGACCCTGGCACCGAAAGGCCAGGGCACGCGGTCGATGCGCGAGCTGGTGAAGGGAGCACTGCTTCAGATGCCGACCGTCGGCGAGAAAACCGCCGAACGCCTGCTCTCCCGGTTTGGCGAATCGATGCTCGCCGACATGCTGCAGGATAACTTGTACGAGTTCATCAACCTGATGGACGACAGCGGTGAACTCGTGTTCTCGGACCGACAGGCCAAGCGTATGGAACGCGCGCTCGCCCATACCGAAATCTCGTTCGGACAGGGCGGCTATCAAGCCTCAGAGTTCGTTAAACGGTATTTTCCGCAGGGCTACTTCGGTCTGCTTATCGCCGATGAAGGCCACGAATACAAGAACGAAAACTCCGCCCAAGGCCAGGCAATGGGTGTGCTCGCCCGGAAGGCGTCGAAAACGTTGCTGCTCACGGGGACGTTGATGGGCGGCTATGCCGACGACCTCTATCACCTGCTCTATCGCCTGAACCCGACCATGCTGATCGACGACGGGTTTAACTACAACAGCAACGGCTCAATGGCGGCCGCCACAATGGCGTTCATGCGCGAGCATGGCGTGCTCATCGACATTCACAAGCAGGTCGACGAAGGCTCGCACCGCACGGCGAAAGGCGACCGCAAGAGCGTTTCGACGGTGAAAGGTCCGGGCTTCGGCCCCAAGGGCATCATGCGGTACGTCGTGCCGTATACAGCCTTCCTGAAGCTCTCACAGATCGGCCAGAACGTTCTCCCTCCCTACGACGAATCCTTGCTGCCGGTCGCGTTGACTGAGGAAATGGCGGCCGCCTATCGCACGCTCGAATCGACACTGACATCAGAATTGCGCGCCGCGTTACGCTGCGGCGACAAGAGTCTGCTGGGCGTGGTGCTCAATGCGTTGCTCGCGTGGCCGGAATGTTGTTTCCGTCCTGAAATCGTGCGTCACCCTCGCACGAAGCGGATCCTGGCCAGAGTGCCTGCATTGCTGCGCGACGATCAACCCGGTCCCAAGGAAGAAGCGCTGCTGCGACTCGTGCGCGGCGAACTGCTGAACCGCCGGCGCACGCTGGTCTATACGACGTATACGGGCACGCGCGACACGTCGGTGCGACTGAAGAATCTTCTCGATGCGGTCGGTGTCAGGGCATCCGTGCTTCGTGCGAGTGTGCCTGCGGAAAAGCGTGAGGACTGGGTCGCCGACCAGCTGGAGCGTGGCGCCGAAGTCATCATCACGAACCCCGAGCTGGTCAAAACCGGACTCGATCTCCTTGAATTCCCGACGATTGCATTTCTTCAGTCGGGCTTTAACACCTACACGCTTCAACAGGCTGCACGCCGGAGCTGGCGTATCGGTCAGACGCATGACGTCACCGTGCGATTTCTCGCTTACGAGGCCACAACGCAGATGCGGTGTCTGAAGCTGATGGGACAGAAGATTGCCGTCTCGCAGTCTACCTCCGGCGACATGCCCGAGTCCGGTCTCGACATCCTCAATCAGGGCGGAGAGAGCATCGAAGTTGCGCTCGCGCGGCAACTGGTGAGTCAGGAATAGTCGGAACCTGAACTAGTAACCCATCCCCTCATGGAGGAATTCATCATGATCCACTTCGTTGCAGCGGATCTGCGCCCCGTCATCTGCGAAGCCCGCACACAGCAATGCCGAATCGTGCTGGTCAAGGATCACGGCGTCTACATGCTCTCGGAGAGAGGCGAAATGAAAAACGGCCGACGCAGCATCATCGCGTGGACTGTCGAATGCGATCCCGATACGGTGCCATTCGACGACTGGTGGGAGCGCGCCCGGGCAGAATTCGGCGGCGATGATTTCGTCGAGTATCTCGATCGCAACGATGCGGTCTTCGACCGCGTGATCGTCGAAGGCTTCGATCTCCAGATCGAAGCCGATACCGGCTACCTCTACATCAACGCTGTCGCCTCGCGGTCCTAAAGGTCTGCCTCCTTTTCGCTCCCATTCAAAGCGCCTGATCCCTTCGGGGACCGGGCGCTTTTTTTTTGGTTCATCGCGGATTTCCGTGGATGCCGCCGACTACCCACTACCGCCCGTCGACCCGGCGCGACATATAGGGCGGCTTCCAAGGTCCTACGGACGTTCGTTGACTCGCATTGCGAGACTGGAATTCGGCCATTGCCTACAGTGGCCGATAAGGAGTGTGTGGCCGTTCGAGGTCGCTTTACCGACATGCGCGACTACGTGTCGGCGAATGTCAGCTTTAGTTATTGGCGAATGAGTCTTCTCGACCGTCATGCGAAGTCCATGTTGTCGCGGCGAGCGGCCGCAGTTGCGCAAGGAGCGGACGGTCGGATGCCTTAGGGGTTTGAGCCGGCCGGGCAAGCACGAGTGAATGTCGAACCATCCATAATGGGTGTTCGAGTAGCCAAGCCAAACATTCGACTCGATGGTTGCGATGGCCGCGATTTCGCCTTGCAACGCTTGTGAGCGGGGGCGTCAACGCAAGTCCTCTGCGTGGAGCGCTATGCTAAAGGCCTCTGAACACCGGCGGCCGCTTTTCCCGGAATGCAAGTTGCGCCTCTCTTGCGTCCTCGGTCTTGCTAATCGCGGCCGTCATGTCCTGCTCGTAACGATAGCCGTCCCGCAAGCTCATTTCTTCGATGACATTCAACGTGTGCTTTGCGAGACGCGTCGCAAGCGGACTCTTGCTTGCGATTGTTCGCGCAATTTCATGTGCCGTTGGCAACAGATCGTCTGATGCTACGCATGCCTCGACAACACCGAGTCGGTACAACTCAGCGCCGGCAACACGCATTCCGGTGAGGACCATCCGGCGCAGGCGCGAGTGGCTGAATAGTCGCATTGCGTGTCTCGCACCACCCATCAGACCTACATCGATCTCAGGCAGACCGAGCGACGCATTCTCGGAAACGACGAGAATATCGCTTGACGCAGCCATGGCAACGCCAGAACCAAGCGCTGCGCCGTTGATTGCTGCGATTACTGGCTTGGCGCACTCCCGTATCGCGTGAAAACATTCACGTGTACGACGTGAATGGGCCAATAGGTCGCCGGGCCGCTTGATCACGTGCGCGCGTCCCTTGAGATCGGCACCCGCACAGAATACTTTGCCCGCGCCAGTCAGGATGACAACGCGCACCTCGTCCATTTCTGAGATTCGATCGAGCGCTATCGTAAGTTCGTCATTGAGCGTTCGGGTCAACGCATTGACCGGAGGCGCATCCATTGTGAGCGTCGCGACGTTCCCATCGAATGTCACATGCAACTGTGTCAGATCATTCATCGATAATACCTGTTGGGTTATTGCCCGCCATCGGCCACAAAGTGTCTGCGACTTTGGTCGACTGCATTAATCCAAGCCGCCACCCAGTGCCATGATTTGTCCAGGCCTGCGTGACGAATGAGACGGATTCGAAGGGCACGCTGTCCGCAAGCCGGTAACCTTGCAATTTCAGCAGCCCGGTGCAGATCGCCAAGGATCCCCAGTGAGAGACTGCAATGCCGGACCTGCGTACGTGTGAGAACCTGACGCTGCTCCGCAGGTATTCCATCAACTGGGCTCGGTCATGGACGGCGCCCGTCGAATGGATGTAAGTCAAAGTCTCGGCGAAGATAGTGTCCAACGCATCAAGATCGGAGCGTTCCAGGGCTCGGCAACGCTCGAACTCGAGCAAGACTGAGGGATGCTCGGCATGTCCGCGCCGACCTGTGGCAAGTGTTGCATCAGTCATCAAAGAACCCCGTTGCCCAAATGGCGAAAGCTACCCGTATAGACACATGGCCTCAGCTCGTCTTGGTCTGCATCTGCTCGGCGTGTCGCTGAAAGTCAAAGCGCGGAAATTGCAAAAACAGAACGAAACCGAGGGCCACCAGCGCCGCTTCGAACCAGAGAACCCCCGGATATCCACCAACTACAGGTAGCAACTGCGCAGCCAGCGCCGGTCCAATCGCAGTACCGAGCGCGGCAACGGCGAACAGGCTGCCATATATGCGGCCATAGTGGCGCAGCCCGAAGTACCGTCCACAGAGATAGGCCACCACGTCGATTTCCGCGCCCGCTGCCGCACCCACCATCATCGCGGAGAGCACTGCCTGCCCTCCAGTCGCACCGCTTGCCAGCAGTCCCATGCCCACTGCGGATGGCACCAGAAACGCGGCGGCGACGTACGGAGCGAAAACTCGATCCATAAGCCAGCCAGTCACCACGCGACCGAACACCACGGCAATCCACAATGAGGCCTGTATTGCTGCGGCCGTCTGCCCCGACACACCCCGTTGCCTGAGCATCGGCACGAGATGCAGCATGACCGCATAGACGGCGGAGACAACTATCAGGAACGCGATGACCATGAACCAATAGGCCCTGGTTCTGGACGCTTCGCCGAGCGTCATCCCCGTCTTCTGTCTGAGCGCGTTTTGCGTCGCGCTGGCTGCAGAGCCGTCAACGTTCAGGCCCATCGATTGGGGCGTCTCGCGGATAACCGCCAATATCAGGCATAGCACGAGCAGCATCACACCGCCCTCCCACAGGAAGGCCCCTCTCCAGCCATGTCTCACAATGAAATACTGTGCGAGCAAGGACCATATTGCTCCGCCGACCCCGGTGCCAGCCAGAGCAATGCCAAGGGCCAAACCTCGATCCCGGTCAAACCATGCCGATACGAGCCTTGTGAAGGCAACGGCTGTCGTCGCAGTTCCGAGAATGGCAAACAGTGCGTACCGAGCGTACAAGCCAGCAATGTCGGTGCCGAGGAAAAAAAACGATGCGGTGATGGCAGCCTGCGCCAGGAAGCCAAAAGCGATCATCCGACGCGCGCCATATTTGTCTATAAGTGCGCCGACGGGGGTGGCAATGAAAACAGTCGCAATGGCCGCAAAAAGCGGGCATAGAAAGAGAGCTTGCGGTGTCCAGCCCATTTCCTTGCCTAGCGGCCCGACGAGAAGCCCCAGCGTCGAGGGAATGAACACCGACACTCCGCATCCGATCCCCAAGCCGGAAGCGGCAGCGATAACCCAACCATAGAAAAATTTGCGCATGTCTCGCTCCAGTCTATTTATAGATTCGACGGTCTCGAGCCGTCCGAGAAACGATCGGCAGAAAGTGGGGGATTGCCTGCGATCAAGTTACGGCCACACCTGTCACCGCTGCCGGCTCCTGTCCTCTGTCTCCGCCCAGGTTACTGACTCAGGGTTCGGCAACGACCTCGTTCTCGATGTGACCGATTCCGTCGATCTCGACCCGCACAAAATCGCCGACTTTCAGGAAACGCGGCGGTGTGAATCCGAAGCCTGCACCGGAGCATGTCCCCGTAGCAATGATGTCTCCGGGCTCTAGCGTCATGACCGTGGAGAGGTATGAGATCTGTGCGGGTATGTCGTAGACCATCCCGCCTGTCGATGTCTTTTGACGTAGTTCGCCGTTAACGAAGAGCCGCATTTCCAATGCGTGTGGATCGGGGACCTCGTCGGGCGTGATGAGCCAGGGGCCGATTGGGCCGTGCGTGTCGAATGACTTTCCCAACGTCCATTGTGTGGTCTTGCGTTGCCAGTCCCGACACGTGACGTCGTCGATAACAAGATAGCCGCCAACCGCGTCTAGCGCTTCACTCTCGGGCACATTTTTGCAGCGCTTGCCGATGACCACCCCCAGTTCACCCTCGTAGTCCAATGCCTCCGACACCTTCGGGAGATTGATCGGGTCGTAGGGACCGTTAATGCATGACACGTTCTTGTTAAACCACATCTGATGCTCCGGTCCCTTGCCGCCGCGCTTCAGAATTTCCTCGACATGATCTTTATAGTTCAACCCGATTGCGAGGTATTTCTGCGGGTTCTGGATTGGCGCCTCCAATTTGACCTCCGACAGAGGGATCGTTGTCGCGTCTTCAGGCCGGACGGCCTCCAGCCGGGACATAACTTCCTTGCCACCCTGCAAAATGCCAAGCACGGTTGCGGGCACGTCCTCATATGCTTTGGACAGATCAACCACCTTGTCGCCAACAACTTTCCCGACAGACGTCTTGCCCTCGAACGTGTAGGTTACGAGTTTCATGGTTCCTTCCTTGTAATGATGTGTTCAGGCTGCGACCGGATGTAAATCAGTCGCGAAATCGCTGTTCAGTTGCTGTTTCAGATCGTCGAGCATTTCAGGAATCTGATCCGTCGAATGCACGCCGGAAAAAATATAGAAATCAGGCCGAATGATCAGGGCGACGACTCCAAGCGCAGTCATGAAGGTGCGACTGGCGTCATCGACGTCGCGAACAGGCGCCCCCTGCTTCAGCGTCATAAAATGCATACCAAGCGCCCTTGTGAAGGCTTGCTGGACAGCGGACAGATTGGCGTCACCCGGTTCGTCGAGTGTCAGGACAAGCCAACCTTTGCCGACCATATCGTCAAGCAGCCCTTCTTTTCCGTCTATTGCCACCCGCCCTTGCAGGGCCAACTGCCCGGCTGGCGCCTTGACGTTGCCGCACGCGTCCCGCCTCAGGATGCCGGTGGTCAGTTGCGGAAACGCGGGGATCGGAGGCGCAGTTCCTGCCAGAATGGACGTGTCACGTTTTGCGGCTTCTTCTGCGTCGGTAATGCAAACTACCTTGCCGAGAGCGACTGCGCGATCAATGATGGTCCTGACATGGGCCTTGCGTTCTTCCTCATAACTCTGCATGAGGTCAATGGGTGAGACGCCGCGCAAAAACAAGGTCAAGTCGCCAGAACAATGAAAGCGCGTCGCGCATCCCCGAGCAAAGTCCCTGTCCGAGAAACGGCGGCATCAGATGCGCCGCGTCGCCAGCGAGAATCGCGTTGCCCCTCGACCAGCTCTGAGCGACACCTGAGCGGAACGTGTAGACAGCAGCGCGATCAATGACGCCGTCTTCAGGTTTGACCCAACGATCGATCAGCGACCAGACCTTCCCGGCATCGGCGAAGTCCTGCGCCGTCTCTCCCGGCAACAGCATCATTTCCCAGCGCACGTGCTTCTTGCCCATGCGCCGCATCATCGTGATGGGTCGCGCCGGGTCGCAGATCTGTCCAGCCTCCGGCATGTCCAGTTCAAGTTCAGGATCATTCGGGCGGTAGTCGACAACCAGCCAGTCGGCGCGAAAGCCAAGATCGACCCACGGCAGGTCCGCCGACTGCCGGACGAAGCTGTTTGCGCCGTCGGCACCCACCACATAGCGGGCGGTGACGCGCCGGGTCTTTTTGCCGCGCTCGATTGCGCCGGATGCGTTGACCGAGCATTGGGCAAACACAAGTTCGTCACAGTCGGCGCCAGGAAGGTAAGTCACTGCTTCCCAGCCCTGATTGACTTCGACGCTCGGTAGCTCACGAACACGTTCGTCCAGCAGGCGTTCAAGGTCCGGTTGATACATCAGGTTGCGCGCGGGCCACCCAGACACGCCGTCCTTGTTATAGCGGAAGTGATAGAGGATCTCGCCACGCGCGTTCAACCAGACGTACTCGCCGGCAGTCGGCACCGTCAGGCGGGCAAACTTTTCGGCGACACCCACCGATTGCAGGATTCGCATGATTTCGTGATCTATCACGCAGGCCCGTGGCAATGGATAGAGGCTAGGCCACCGGTCGAATACCCCCACGCGGTAGCCGCGCTGACCAAGCAATGCTGCGAGGCCTTGGCCCACTGGGCCGTATCCGACGATGGCAACGTCAAAATCTGTCTCGTGCATCATGTCTCCCCCCTTATTTATAAAAATCCGCAGGCACCGGCGGACCCCACTGAGCCAAGCCTTCGGGAGAGAGCTTTGACACCTTTCCGACGTAGTCGTCGTTCACCAGGTCACCGTCCGTCCAGTGCTCGATCTTGTTACCGAAGGGATCACGCCAATAGTCGAACACCTGGCTGCCCTCCACATGACGTCCCACGCCCCACTGGTGATGACGTTCTTTCGAAAGCAGGTACTGGTTGCCCACCATCAGGTCGTCCCAGTCGAGCACTTCAAACGCGCTGTGATCAATCTTGCTCTCCGGCCGCTTGAAGATCGCAATCGTGTGGTGATCGGTGTATTCCTGACCGCGCCCGCAATGAAGAAAATGCACAACTACGTTCTCTTCGGTGCCTGCGTATCCGCTGTCCGAGAGCTTGAAACCCAGCTTCTCCGTCAGAAAGCGGAAGGTACCCTCGAAATCGGCGACGCGCAGCGCGACATGACCGAGGCGGAAAACACTCGACGGTTGTGCAACGACGCGGGCCACCGAACCGAGTCGCGTGCGCTGCCTACCACGGTTGCCAGCGAATGGCTCGCGCATGTGCATCGGCTTAACCATCTGCACGTCTGCAAGCACATGGATGTCAAATCCGGAAGGGTCCCTCAGACGGACGATGTAGCCACCCGCAGGCTCTGTGTTCGGCTCAACCAGAGTGCCGCACTCGGTTGCGAGCTTTTCGAGGTCGGCAACACTTTTCGCGAGCAGACCGAATGCGGCGCTGCGTTCGGGTCCCAGGTCCGTGACATGGACGTACGGCATCGCTCCCCTAGACCGCATATAGAGCGTTGTCTCGGTACGGTGAGTGCGATGCAGGCCGAAGTCCACAAGAAACTGCTCCATCCGGTCCAGGTCGGGGGCCTGGTAGCGGACGTACATGATGTCCTGGATAGCGATCATTTGAGGGTGGCCGGATGGGCGGCAGTTTGTATGGAAGGATCTGAAGGCACGAGTTTGTCGGCGACCGACGGCTCCGTGCATTGCGCAGATGGCCGCGTCCGGAAGGTGTCGAACCAGCGAGCGCTGGCGGAACGCCCATCGCGCCAGTCCACGTCGGCAAAGCGTAGGTCTAGGTAACCAAACATGCAGCCAATGGCGATATGACCCAGGCTGAAGGGTAAACCCTCCAGAGCAGCGATTTCATTCTCGACGCGCTCCAGCGTCGCCGAGCTTTTCTGCTGATAGGCAAGCAACGTTTCGACGGACTGGTGCCCCTCCGGCCGCATGCGTTCGTCGCGCCAGAGGACCAACGCATCAAGCATTCCGCTACCCAGTGCGTTCCAGCGGAGCACTTCCCAACGCGTGACCCCGGCTAGCGGGATTAATCGTGCGCCTGTGTGCAGGCTGTCGAGGTATTCGCAGATGACGTCGGAATCATAGAAAACCTGGCCCTCGTCAGTAACAAGAGTCGGGATTTTGCTGAGAGGATTGTCGACCATGACATGAACGTTGGTCTTGTTCATTGCCACAGGCGAGCGCACAAGCGTGATGCGCCCGGCGATGCCGGTTTCATGCGCCGTGATCATCACCTTGCGCACGAACGGAGAATTGGGTCCCCAATGTAGTTTCATGTTTTGCCGCTACCTGACGGTTGTCTCCTGCCTGTCCGAGGCCGGTTGCTTCGAACATCGTGAGGAAATTCTAGGAGTGTCGTACCTCCCTCACAAGCGGCATGGCGCGAAACCAGATATGAGGTTTCTGTTGGGGCTTCGGGCGGAGGCCCTGCTGCCGGAACATATCTGGTTTGTAAGCAGCCATGTATCACGTCAGACGGGCGCCTTCTACACTTTGGTCTAAGGCTGACGCTGGCTCATGCCGCTCTGGAGACATAACGTAATGCAGGAAAAAATCATCATCGCAGCCGCCCTGACCGGTTCAATGGCTTCGCCGCAAAGGGTGAATCCGGCCGTCCCTGTCACGCCGGAGGAGATTGCAAGGGAGGCGTTGGCGGCACATGCTGCCGGCGCGGCAATCGTCCACATCCACGTCCGAGATCCCGAGACGGGCCTGCCCAGTATGGAACTCGGGTTGTACGAAGAGGTGGTCTGGCGGATCCGCGAATCGGGCAGCGACGTCCTGATCAATCTGACTACGGGTCCCGGCGCAAGGTACCGGCCGGACGACGTCGATCCGATGAAGGCGAGCGCAGACAGCACGATGGCGTCGTCGGAGAAGCGGGTTGAACACATCATCAAATTGAAGCCTGACATCTGCAGCCTCGACGTCGCCACGATGAGTTTTCCCCAGTATGCCTTCGTCAACCTGCCGAAACAGCTCGAAGAAATGGCGGCACTGATTCAGGAAGCCGGCGTAAAGCCGGAACTGGAAGTGTTCGACCTCGGGCACGCATGGCTTGCCCGGTCGATGGTCGAGCGCGGGATAATCAAAGGTAAGCCGCTGTTCCAGCTATGCATGGGTGTCCCCTGGGCAGCTCCCGGCACACCAGAAAACATGATCGCTATGCGAAACACCCTGCCCGCGGGCGCCGTGTGGGCTGGCTTCGGCATCTCCGCCAACGAATTTCCGATGGTGGCACAGGCTGCGATACTGGGCGGACACGTACGCGTTGGTCTGGAAGATAATCTTTACATCGCGAAAGGGCAACTCGCCAGCGGCAACGCACAGCTTGTCGAGCGCGCCGTGCAGATCGTCGAAGCACTTGGTTCAAAGGTGGCGACGCCTGCCGAGGCAAGAGACATCCTTCAATTGAGGTCCGCGGACTGACCCGAACACATTCATGACAAGAACCCCATTCCTTACTCCGGAACAGATGACCGCCGCACAGCGGCGCGTCTATGAGGACATCGTTCGCTCCAGGGGCACGTGGCTCAATGGTCCCTATGCTCCTTTGCTGCATTCGCCCGAGCTCGCTGACAAGGCCCAGGCGTTCGGCGAGCTGGTACGCTATCGGACCTCACTCGAGCCCCGCCTCAGCGAGCTGGCAATTGTCATCACAGCGCGCCATTGGGACTGCCAGTTTGAATGGATTCAACACGAGAAGATTGCCCGTAAGGCAGGCGTCGCGGATGCGACCTGCGACGCGATCGCTCGCGGTACCAAGCCGCCGTTAGCCGACGAAAAAGAGGAGGCAATCTATGCTTTCGCCTCCCAATTGCTGGCCAGGCATTTCGTCGATGAAGCGACTTATGCACAGACGCAGGAGTTGCTCGGCGTAAAAGGCGTCGTTGAACTTGTCGCTGTGATTGGCTACTACAGCTTTATCGCGATGACGTTGAATGCGCACGAGGTCCCCCTGCCCGCAGGGGCCACGCCTTCTTTGCCTGCGCGCAGCGAACTTCCAAAACCCTGAAGGCCTATGTCACAAGATTCCACCCAACAATTCGCTCCGCCCGCAACGCGTCTTCCGCGCGGATCTTGCGATACGCATGCTCACGTATTCGGCCCGTATGATCAATTTCCGCTTGCGGATCCGCGACCGTACACGCCAGCGCCCGCACCGAAGGAACAGTATTTCGCGATGCTTGATGCCATGGGTTTTGACCACGGCGTCCTGGTCCACGGCGGGGCGCATGGCTGGGATCAACGTGCAATGCTCGACGCGATTGCGAGCGCACCTGATCGACTCAAAGGAGTCGGTGTACTATCCGCAGACGCCGATGTAACAGAATTGAAAAGGCTGGATAAGGCAGGTGTCCGCGGCCTGCGCTTCACCGAAGTCGCTGGTCCGAATGCAGCGCAGGACTTCGCAGGGCGCGTGGGCCTCAAGGCCCTGCATAGACTAGCGCCAGGTATGCGCCAGTTAGGGTGGCATGCCGTGATCTGGGCCAACGCAAGCGTTTTCGAGTCGGAAACAGACACGCTTCGTCAACTCGGTCTGCCTATTGTCATCGACCACCTCGGATACTTCGATGTGTCGAAGGGTGTAGATGATGCGGCTTTCCAGGCCGTCCTGGCGCTTGTCGCAGACGGCGCGGCATGGATCAAGCTGACCGCATTTCGAAACTCGAAACGGCAGCCGGAGCTAGATGACGTCAGACCATTTCACCAGGCGCTCGTCAGCGCCAATCCGGAGCGATTGCTATGGGGCAGCGACTGGCCGTTTCTCGGCATGAACACCTGGCGGCCGGATCCCGCTGGTCTGCTAAACCTACTGAATCAATGGGTCGACGACGACGCAGTCCGACAGCGCGTACTTGTCACTAACCCGGCGGCGCTTTACGGCTTCGAATGATCCGGCTGTGGTGTATCGAATGTCCCGGCGCCAGCGTATTCCTGCGCTATGCCGCGGACGATCGTCGCGGTCTCCCGCGAAGCAAGAGTGAGCGGATGTTGGGTGGTTGTTGCAAGTACCATTGAGCGCCGCATCTCGGGATTCACAATCCGCGAGGCGCTCACAATGCCGGCTTTGACGTCGCGCCAGACGACCACTCCGCCATGCACGGCATAAGCCTCACCGTGGCTGGCCATACTCCGTTGAATGGGAAGCGAATCGGCTTCGAGCACCACTGACAGGGCGAACCCCTCGCGCTGCCGTCGGGCGATCTGGTCCAGCGCCACCCGGAGCCCATTGGGTGCACCCGGCAGCACCAACGGCAGCCCGTCGAGTCGTTCGAAGTCTACGGTTGATTGGGTCGTGAGCGGATCGCCGGGCGGTCCTACGAGATAGGTGTCGACCTCGAAGAGCACGTCCTCGCCCCGCTTGACCGACTTCCCGTAACGATAGAGCACCGCCATGTCGATACGGCCGTTCGAAACCCACTCGTCAAGCTGCCCGTTCGAACCTTCGAAGATCCGCAGGCGGATCGCCGGAAATTTTTCGCGAATCCGCTTGAATAATGCCGCGACCAGCAGTTCGGACACAGACGGCATTAGCCCGATACGCACGTCGCCTGCGGGAAGCTCGTCTTTGCCTTGCATCAGACTCTCGACGCGCTCGGCTTCAAGAACAAGTGCCTTAATCTCGGGGAAAAGCCGTTTACCGAACTCGGTCAACGCGACTCCACGCCCGGTCCGATCAAACAGACGGCGCCCGGCTTCAGCTTCCAATGTTGCGATCTGCCGACTGATGGCCGACTGGACCGAATCCAGAAGGACTGCAGCCTTGCTCAGGCTTCCTGCCTCCGCAACCTGTACGAACAGCTTCAGTCTGTCCAGATCCATGGGTAATTTGGAAATTCGGTTGAACGTTATTTATGGCCCGTAACCGTAATGCCGTGCCCCCAGCATGCGTCCGAAAGGCGGTACTTGAAACTCGCGGGCGGTACAGCAGCTAGTGTCAGATCGCTGTCGCTAGCGTAGCACGCGAACGTCTCGTTTGTAGCGTCCAGCCTGAGCCGAGACCGGACGGCAGTTATGACACTTTGAGTGATTGTCGGCCTGATACTGCATCGACGCGGTTTTCACGGTCGGCGACTGATTGGCTGGTCGTTCGGGTTCTGCAGTGGGGCTGCCCTGGCAAGAGGAAGTCGAACTGCCCATCGTCGCGCAGTATTGGTTCTTTTGAGCGCTCTTTGACCGGAGCAATCTACCGGACTGGTCTGGGACGCTGGTTAGCGTGGTGGCGGAAGGTGTATCGAAGAAGAAGCAGGCTAAGCCGTTTGCTCTCGCAGCAGTCTTTAGCAAGCACTCGCCCATCGACCGAAGGAACCGTGCGGCCCCTTCGATCGCCGCCAGTTTGCGTTCCCAATAACGTATCCTAGAACTTCGTCCGGATGCCGGCCGTAACCGCGACCTGCGCGTTGGTGCTTGATGGCGAAAACGTGTAGATCTGGGCAAACTTGGCGTCCCGGCCCGCTTTCTGATATACCCCGACGAGATACAGGTCCGTCCGCTTGCTGAGAAAATAGTCAGCGCTGAGGTTCACCTGTTGGTAAAGCGGATGCTGATCATTTTGGGAGTAGGTTCCCAGCGTGGCGATATAGCCGGCGCCAATCGCGAATGCTGGTGTCAGGAAATCTCGTGCGGACACTTCGATATTGTGCAGATTTAGTGTTGACTCGTCCTTGTAGAGGAAATGCGAATGCGTGTACAGCAGCGCCGCTGTGATCTGGCCAAAGTTGTAAGACGCGCCTGCACCATAGATCGACTGCTGGTGCACGCCAGCGCCTGCCGGACTTTTGATAAATGGCGAACTGAATCCGTATCCCGCTGGGTCTACCGCCCCCGTTGCGTTTGTCGTGTCACCGGGGAAATTGATGAGGGTGAACGCCGCGTTCGCTTTGAACGAACCCTGCTCAAACGACAAACCGGCGCTGTAGCCGTTGTTATCCGAGAAACCTCCGGCTTTGTTTGAGAACGCGTACGAACCGAAGGCCTGAACCGGTCCGAACTTCGGGGTTGAATACCGGACAGAGTTGTTGAACCGGAAAGTATTAAAGATATTGTCGTTGTCACCAATGTGAGTACCGTAGGTAGCGTATAAGGTGCCCGACTCATACCAGAAAAGTTGCTGGGCCATTTCTTCGTACTGACGACCAGCGGTCATTGTGCCGAACTTATCTGAGCTCAATCCTACGTAGGCTTGACGGCCAAAAAGGAGTCCGCCTTGCCCTAACGCGCCGGTGGTCACACTGAATCCGTTTTCGAGCGTGAACAGCGCTTTCGTCCCGCCGCCAAGATCCTCAACCCCTTTGAAACCGAAGCGCGGTAGCTGCTGCGGCCCGTTCTGCAACTCGTATAGATGGTTACCGCCCTGATTGTTCGCATAGGTGACGCCCACGGAAAGCAGGCCATACAGAGTGACCGAGCTCTGAGCCTGAACGTCTGTTGAAACAGCGCCAACAGTCGCGGCGGTCATGGCGGCCAAAACACACGCGAATCGCGTCTTTCCTTTGAATCCCATGGGTGTCTCCTGAGTTGGTTTTTTGTAGGCGCTCTGGACCACTGTTCCTTACAGAACCGGCCGAGCAAGTCCGTTCGACAAACTCTACGTTGCGCCCAGCCCTCGTCCCAGTGGCGTCGAGTCAAATCAGGTATGCGAAATTGGAGACCCCGGCGGCGCAAGAGTGTGCCTCGACGCGTGGTTCACGTTCAAACCCAGCGACTATCCGACGGATATTTTCGGAAGCGCTCAGCGGTCGAGCGACGCGGCGCGGTCGTGGCTACAGCGAAACCGGCGCATTCGAGGAAGATGGTAAAAACATGGAAAGCCCTGTGCGCAGGCTGCAACGCTCCGAATCCGCACGACGTAGCCGAAACAGTTGCGCGAGTGGTTGAGCAAACGAATGGCACGTGCCTCGCACGTTTTGCAGAGTCGGGCAGTCATTCGGCGCTGATGCCATTAACGGTCAAACAGCGTCGTTCCGGGCTCAGTTGGTGTCGAGTGCAGGAGTTCGTCAAACCGCGAATCGGCTCAATGGTTGTTTGACAATACGTCTCGGCCCCCGGGGGGGCCAAGTCCCCGTCACCGTCCGTTTTGGTGCTGGCTAACGGACGCAGAGTCTGCTGAAGCCATTGACCGCTCCTGGCCCGGCTATTGCCCAAAGCTGCCTACCGTGACCGACTCACAAGGGCGCTGGGCCGACGCGTAAGCATCGATCACTTGCAGTTCAAATACGCGACCTGGCGCTCATACCAATCTTGCGGATATGGAAGGAGATCGTCGTCGGATTGGGATGTGTACTTCCCATAGCCGACGAATTCGTAATAAACACACATCGCCTCAGCAGGTGACGATGCCAAAACGTCCATATCCAGTCGCTGCCTGGCTCGTTCAGAGCACGGGCGGCATCTCCGTCCGGTCCATGGGCGATGCATGCGGGAAGAGCGTTGCCGAACTCGTCCGGGCAGAGCCAAACCTCGTGAAGGTAACCAAGTGTCTTCCTCATGCAGTACGATCCCAACCAATTCGCCATACCTCCGCAAATTGTCGACGATTTTCCCCAGAAGGTCGAATGGCTGAAACTGGCCGGGCGCCGGCTCGTGCGTTCGGCATACGTGCTTCGCTCTTGCACGGCTGCGTTTGGCAGCACGCGACCCACAGCGGGCTTTCGAGCTATTAGGTCACGAATGACTCTTCGCGATGCATTGCAGCCGTCGATCTGCGCGGTTGTAGACCGGTAAGTCTTTCATTGCTCCGATTGTGCAAGTTGGCGTTTCGACTAATAGCGCCATCGCGACGCATCGAGAAAACTTCTCTCGTGGCGGTCGCTTCGCTGGCAGTTTAGACCGACGTATGATCACGTCTATACTGCTATTTTCCGGCAGCCCGGGAATTTGCGGAGGCTGCCTGCTTACAATTAGTAGGGGTGCAGCGATGTCGGAGCATGTGCTTGATCTGTTTGTGTTGAATCTGCACGCCCGTAGAACGGCCATCTTGCTGTTCAGACGCGGACCGCACACGGTTGTCGACAAACTCAAAATCGACGCAGCAGTTCGCAAACTGAACGATTTTGCGCGGAAAGTGGATGACGCCGCCCAAGGCGGGAGCAGACCGACTGTCGAGGAGTTGCGATCCGTCGGCGATCTGCTTTTCAAGAAAATTTTTTTCGACAGGGGACGTTCGCTATATGACAAGCTACCCGGCGATTCAGCGGTAAGCATTCAAATCTTCGCGAACCATCCGGATATATTGCAGGTTCCATGGGAGTATCTTGCGCCGCCCGACAAACGTCCCGTGCCGCATCGGCATCGCTGCGTTGTTCGCATTCACCCGGCATGCTCGGGAGGGGAAATTAGACCTCGCGAACCGGGCCCGCTCCGTGTTCTGATGGCCGTCGCGGAGCCCCCTGAAGAGCCGGGTGTGGGTTGGGGGGCGATCGAAAGCAAGCTCAAGCGAATTTTTTCCGCAGATACTGTCGGTTTCGCAACAATTACTATCATCCAGGCTGCCACGTTGGACAGCGTACGAGAAGCTTTCGGCGAGAACGACTATGATGTTTTTCACTTCATCGGGCATGGAAGGGTAATCGATGGCGAGAGTCATCTTTGTTTCTTGGACGTTAAGACGAACCAAAGGCAGGATGTCTCGGGTGTGGCACTTGCGAACATCTTCTCGGGTAGAGAGCTTCGGCTGTGCGTTTTGAGCGCATGCTATTCCTCAGCTGGAAACCCGACCGCCGATTCATTTGTGAATGTAGCTTCGTCGTTGTTGGAGTCCGGACTTCCGGCTGTCGTCGCGAGTCAGATCGCTATCCCGACAGATTCCGTGGGTCCGTTCGTAGCGGAGCTGTATTTTTCTCTTCTACGCACCGGGAACATCGACACAGCGGTGATGGATGCAAGAGTCGCACTCAATGCATCACTGCAGAGCACAGTCAGGCGGGGCGACGCTGTCTTCGAGTGGGGCATTCCGACGCTGTATCGATTGCCCGGATCCGGACAATTGTTCGAGGTAGTCCAAGAGCGAAAAGGAACGACGGTAGTTCGTTAGATGTTTTCCACCTTACGGATCGTTAGCAACGTAGCATGACTCAGATGAGGTAAAGCGATGGGCATGCAGCACCCCTTTCGAATCGTCAGCTTGCCAGCTGAGTCATCGCTGCCGCGTAAAACCGCCGAGGGATTGATTCAGGACGTGCTCCGGAGCGACCAGTCTCTGTCTGCACAGTTTCAGACGCTCGCGCCGGCAATACAAACGTTCATCGTCTCATCCTCCGCATTCGAGGTCGTGAGCCGCTTGGGCATGTCAGGCCTCGGGCTTTCTTCCGGTGAAACCGCGTCGACCGGATCTCATCTGGCGATAGCGCGCGAACAAGTTAAGCGAGTGCTTGAAACAGCGCCTGCGAACAGCGATGTGCTCACTATCGGGCTCATTGACTTGGGTGCACGGATTGCAGACTTCGACGATCTTCTTGCTCGGCTGAACGCAAGCCAAAATGCATTTTTCTTCGTCGAGGTGCAAGCGCCCATGCCAGCAGGCTTGGTAAGGAGCGCACGACACGTCAAAGCGTGGGTCGAATCCAATCGCGGAGGTCGGCTTACCGAACAAGAAGTGAAAACGGTCGAACCAGCATTATTCGCCGACGACTTTGTGTACTTCGGTAAGGTAATAAAAGAGGAGACGGCCGTAGACCTTCTAATCGGTGTGGCGCCGACGTTCCTCGCGCAGATCGGCGAAGACGGACCTGACTGGCGCCTTCATACGAGCGGCGGGGAGAGCATCGGCATGATCTCGACACGCCATGTACGACAGTACGCGAGTCAGGCCGAGCGTCCTTATGAGGCCGCAGTAGGTATGTTAATCGTCGGGCAAGCCGTCACTTGGTCAGACGATGACCTTCAATATCACAAGGAGACGCGTGGCTGTGTGCTCGACTTTAATGACGAGCCCGACGAGATGGCAGTTAGCATTCGCGCCATGACGATAGAAGAACGGTGTGTGGACGCCTTCGCAGAGGAGCGCTACGGCGAGGCGGCGCGTGCAATGATGAACGCTCTTAGCGAGATGCGACTCTGACATGACCGATGTAGTCATTCTGGTCCCAGGGATCATGGGAAGCGAATTGAAGGCAGACGGCGCCCTCGTCTGGCCTGGGAACCCGTGGGAAGTTCTCACCCCCTACAACAAGCTCGAGAAGCTTCTCGAGCCCGACCTTGAGGTCGGCGACATTATCCGTTGGGTCGTGGTAAAAGGCGTCTATGGGCCGCTCATAGATGCTCTTGGTCGATGCGGCTTCTCGGAAAAAGAGGCGAACCCTAACCTTGTTGTGTGTCCTTACGACTGGCGAAAGGACAACGCAGAATCCGCTGCGCGACTTGCGGAGCGGGTGAGATACCTGCGCCAGCTTCATGGACCTGACTTGAAGATTGACATTCTGGCGCACTCTATGGGTGGTCTAGTCGCACGGCATTTTTTGGAATCGGGTCGATTTGGCGAGGTCAATTGCTGCGGTTTTGACAACATCCGTAGCCTGACAACTATGGGTACGCCGCACCGTGGCGCTCCTCTTGCTTTGGCTGCGGCCCTAGGCGGTGTTAGGAAACTGTTCTTGAGTGCGACACAAGTCCAGGCGCTTGCATCCAATGAAGCGTTTCCTGCCCTCTATCAGCTCCTACCGCCCGAAGACGAGCCGTTTCTGTGGAATTTGGCCTCGAGCGCAAGACTAGCCGCCGTCGATATCTACGACCCCAGGGTGCACCAGACGCTCGGTTTGTCCGACGCGAACCTTGAGTCGGCTCGGACCTTCCGAGCTTCACTTGACATCCGAAGCAAGCCCAAGTCTGTGTCCTATTTTTGCTTTGTCGGAACGAAGATGGACACGTACGGCCACATGCGCGTCGACATGACGGTGTCCAAGCCGATACCCCAAGCAGTATCGGTTTCCGGAGGAGGTGACGGCACCGTACCAATGTGGAGCGCGACGCTCGGAGGCGTGCAACAACTTGCTGTCGGCGGCGAGCACGGCACCATCTTCAACGACAGCGGATTGTTACTGGCGCTAGGCTCGCTACTTGGTAAGCCTGGCAGTCTAGCGGGCGTGGAGGGTGACTTTAAGGTGAGCCTCGGCAACGAAGTCGTTGAGCCCAATTTCAAACTGCAGGTCGTGCTGACAAGCACCCAGTTATTCGATCAGTTGGATGCAGAAATCATGCTCATCAAGTTGACCGACGAACATGGGCAAGAAATGAAGCCGCCGCAACAAATGCCAAATCCCCATCCGGTTCACTACAAGGGCGCTTGGCTCGATGGCCTTTCGCTTCGCATTGTAGCTCCGATCTATGCAGGTGCTTACTCGGTCGAGATGCGTTCAAACGGAAAAGTCATCTCCCAATCGCAGCCGGTGTTCCTCGTACAAGATTCGCTCACAGCCTGAACGTTCCGCATCCGCCCAGGAAAAGGCATTTGGCTATCGCCTCAACACGGATCTTAGTTCCCAGAATAAACGAGAAAAATCATGGCGACGCTTAAAGAAATTCAAGCGAGAATCAGGAAGTTAGCCGAGAAAGCTGACGCTGTTATAAAGAAGCAAGAGGAGTCACAGAAGGCTATTCGCAATATCAAGGAGATGATGCGCGCATATGGCATCAGCGTCGATGACTTGCACAGACAGGGACGCGGCGATAGCGGCAGGGGCCGTTCGATTGGCAAAGAGAGTCCTGCTGCACGATACCGGGATCCGATATCGGGAACTGAGTGGAGCGGACGTGGCCGTCCGCCAAAGTGGATTGCTGAAGCCTCGGACAGAACGCCGTTCCTCGTCGAAGAGCCGTCTAGCTCGGGAGCCTCTAGCCGAACCAGAGCGACGAGAAAGAAAGCTAAAAAGACACCTCCAGTCGTCGAAGCGAGAAAAATCCCGCCTAAAAAGACGCCCGTTCCACGCAAGCCGGATCCGGCTCCGCCGGGCAGGAACCCTTCGAATAAGCCCAAGCAAGACATGCCGCGCTCGTAGCCGCGTCCTGCGTCCTGACTGAAGGCAGCCCGGACCGTTTCTTTGCCGGTAACGCCTCGGGATCGACGTGCTTAAACTCAGCCATTGCGGGATAGATAGAGAATGAGAGATTGCATACGGATTCGCAAAAATTTTTTAATTCGGCTGCCGCACCAATTGGGGCAAGCGGATTTCTCAGTTCATGAGCCAGCATGGCGAGGAACTCGTCCTTGCGACGGTCGGCGTCCTTAACCCTCTGCTCGGCCTCCCTCCGCTCCGTGATGTCGCTGGCCGCGCCGATCCAACTCCTATCAATTCTCGTCGTTAACGCCATCGCCCATGGTGACCGTCATCAACCCATTAATGTGAATGCCCATGTCGAAGACGATGACCTGATTATTTCGGTCACGAATAGAGGCTTGCCTGTCGGCGCGAAGAACCCGAGTCTTGTCTTCGCGCCTTATTGGCGTCCGGCCGGCGCACCGGCTGGATCGGGCCTCGGCCTTGATCTGCTCATCTGCAAGCAGATTGTCGTTCGCATGGCGGGACACTCACCGTTTCATCGTCGATCCCGGAAGGTACGTGATTCATTGCCCGATTTCCGATCCAATAAAAACGCTATCCGCATGAGACGTCTAGAAGTCTGTCCTGCAGGCGCGTCCGTGCGGTGCCGTACAGGGGTTGTATTCGTCGGATGATCCGCACCTTCGGATTGGCCACAATGCTCGCGTCGGCCTTGGGCGGGTTTCGGGGGCGGAGCGGCCGTTCGAACGACTGCGCTGTGCGGCGGCCGAACGGCAGAAACTGGCCGATTACACCCGCTGAACGCGGTGCCACAGAGCCGTCGTTGGCGCCGGACGAATTCTTCCGGCTGGCAGCTTAGTGGCGGCTTGAGCGAATGCGTACAGTCGGCCAGATTCAGCCATTGACTCTCATGTTTTGAGGGCCGCTCCACCGACCGCTCCACTCAGGGAGTGGACTTTTGTGCCCCGAATATGTCAATCGGCTGATTAACCATGAGCGCAGCAACATCGCGTGCAGGCATAATTGTGACTCTTCCGATTCCAAGCGGTGGGGTGCGATGATTGAGGGACGCCTGGTACTAAAAGTCGATGACGAGCTTCGTCATCTTGCGTCATACGCGCTTGAAGACGATGGATCGTTATACCTATTTTTGGTTCGAGAAGGTACTAACGACCATAGTCTATTGCATGAGCTTGGGCGAGACGAACCGACGAGGGTCGATTTCAAAGGACAGCGACCAAAGACGAAAAAAATCTCGTACCACGCATCAGGCCTCATTAGGTATCACAACGCTGATCATCGGAACGTATACCGTGAGCCGTTGTGCGCTGTGTGCACTGTCAACCCAATTGTCGCTTACATCATTCCGTCTGTGCAGAAGTTGGACAGGTTGGAAGCAGCTCGCGAGAGCGATTTCGTTTTCGACCTCGAAACGGACGGCCGTTTGCAGTTTTCATTTTGTGTGACGCCATGGCAGCATGTGCCGCTGGTCAATCACGGCGCGATTCGGTTTCACAACTTATTTGCACTTGTCGTCGAAATCGGTGAACCCGCAATCGAATTACCTAGAGAGTTGGCGCAGCACGTAACTACTTGCGCGGTCAAAGAGGGGTTTCCCACGCCGTTGCTTGACGAGCCGACGGCTTTTGCGCGCTTTCACCAACAGATCAATCAAACACAGAGCTTGATACTGTATTCACCCAATGCAAGGGGCGAGTATCGGATAGTGTGCGCAGTGCCGATGCGAATTCCACCCGCGCTCGAAATTCGCTTCGTTGACAAGTCCTACACGGCAGAGCCGCTCCCGCCGCATCCGAAGCGCGGCACTGTAGAGGTCAGATTTCGGGTCAAAGGCAAAGGTGGCTATCTTCGGCAAGAAGTGCCCATTGAGTTTTTAGCCTTGCACGCCGAGTTGTAGGCGTCGGGCGAAGGTCGCTTTCTGGCCGACAGTTCTCTCTGCGTTCCCCGCTATTCCGCGAAGAGCTTTTTGTGTTGGTGTCTTTTCTCCCGACGCGGATCTCTCGACGTAGCGCGAACGAAAAAGCTGTCCTATGCTCGACAATGCAGCGCGCGCATCACTGGGAAAGCCCGGCCGGCATCGACCGTGCCGCTAACTTCTGCCTCCCTCTGGACCCATGTTTGCGCTGCCTCCACTTCTTCCATCGACGCGGGCTCCTGTCCAGTCTCTCCCACGCGGCCTCGCATGCGTGGCGTTGTTCGCCACCGGCGCGCTGGTGGCGCTGTCCACATGGTACCCGGGGCACTGGCAGGTGCTCCTGCTGCTCCTGCCGGCCGTATGGTCACGCGTGCGTGGACGTACCTCGGCACTCGCGATCTGGACCGGCTATTACCTTGCTGGCGCACGGGATATTCCCCTCGTGTGCATGCGCTTCTTTTCCGGCTATGGAGATCTGACGCGACCAGAAGCGCTGATGCTCGGCGTCTCGTTCTGGATCGCGCAGGCGTGCGTGCTGGCGACACCGTGGGCTGTGCTCAAACCTGAGTCGGACGCGAGCGCCACACGCCACGCCTTGTGCGCCGCCGTCGCGACGGTGCTCGTGACCGTACCACCACTTGGGATCATTGGGTGGTTATCGCCGGCATATGTCGCCAGCACCCTGTTTCCCGGTTGGAAGGCGCCAGGCCTGGTGCTCGGCATAACCGCCACTGCGTGCGCAGCCTCCGTCTCACGCGGTCGCTTCGCCCGACATGTTGCAATGCTGCTGGTGATCCTATCCCTTCTCGCGCGCAGTATGGCGAGCGCGCCAGTTGTACCGTCCCGGTGGACAGCACTCGACACACGCCTTGGCCGGTTCGATCAGTCCAGCTACGCGTCGCTCTATGCCCGGACGCAACAGGTCCAGACGATCGCACAGCGTGCGTTCAGCGAAGGCGGCACCGTTGTGGTCCTTCCCGAGGAAATCGTGGGGCTGTGGCGCCCGGCGATGGGCTACTGGTGGCGTGACGATATCAAGGTGTTCGCCGCGGCCAGGCGAACATTGATCGTCGGCATGGACCTGGCCGCGTCCGGTACGCCGCTCCGGTATACCGACAGCGCTGTCGTCGTTGGCGCAGACCACGGCCGCCTGGATAGTCGCCAGCCGGTGCCGGCGGCACTGTGGCGCCCCGGTGCGGCCATCAGCGCGATCCGCGGAAGTCTCAGCCAGCCATACGTCATGGTCGCAGGCAAGAGCGTGGCCTTCTCGATCTGCTACGAAGACCTGTTGTGGTGGCCGCACTGGCGCATCCTGCTGCATTCGCCCGATGTGCTCGTCAGCCTGTCCAACAGCTGGTTCGATTCCGACCTCGCGCTCGCACAGATCCAGCGCCAGGGCGTCGCCGCAATCGCCCGACTGTCCGGTGTGCCATTGCTGCGCGCGGTGAACCGGTAGCCGCCGTTGGTCTGGGCAGGCGTGGGATAATTCGCCACGTTCCCGCTCCCGTTGTCCTGATGCAGCAATGCCGAAAGCAGACCGAAGACGAAAGCGCCCCGTTTGCCCGTCGATCGGTGCGCTGATGCGCTACCGGAACAGGATGGTGCGCGTGGTTGCCGAGGCGAGCGGCCAACGCGCCGTTATCGAGTCCGTCCTTGAAGACGGACGCCCGTTGAGAAGCGTAGTGAAGTGGCATAACCTTGTGAGTCCTGGCGACCAGCTCTTTTGAGTCCGACCCATGCAACTTGATATTTTTGACGACAGCCGTGATGTGATGCTGCGCAACGATGTCCTGTCGGCATTGCAACTCCACGATGCCTCCGGTGCCCGCCGTGCGCTACAGATCCTCGGGCATGAATATCCGGACGATGCGGCGCTCGTGGCGCTTGACACGCTCGTGACCGCCCTCCAAGCACGTTGCAGCCTACCCTTCGCGAACCATGACGCCGCGCTTGACGCGCGAGAGACGCTACTGACCCACATCCGGCCCTTGGCGAACCAGCTGATGGGCGAACGGGCCGCCATCGCCTGGCTTGCGCCGTTCTGGAACGAACTCGCGCAACGCGCCGCGGGTCTGGCGTTCCGTGCGGCCCAGCCCAATGCACACGGCGCCGCGCTCTACCTGGATGCGGGCGACTGGAAAGCCGCCGAAGACGCCGTCACGCACATCGAATCGTGGCGGCGCATTCCCGCACCGCTGATGTGGATGGCCGAATGCCGATACCGGCTCGATGGTCTTGAGGCCGCCTGGCCGCTTCTGGCCGAACTCGCATGGCTTGCACCCGTCCGTTTCGATGGCCTGCTCCGCCATCTTGAGGACAGTTTGCTGGATACGCTGCGCAAGGCATTCGATGCGTCCTTTGAAGGAAGCGGCGATGTCGCCGACCTCGCGTGGTTTCCCGCCTGGGTACTGATCCAGAAAACCAGCCTCGCACCACTGCTGAAGCAGGCGCAACCGTGCCGTGATACCGAGCCCGAACGTGCGGCTAGACTGGTGCTTCGGCTGCTCGCGCTCGAACGCGAGGGCCGTCACCACGAATTGATCGAAAGCCGCCGCGATCTGCGTGATCTGCATGATGCGCTCTACCGGCACTACATGAAAACGCGCTGAATGCTGAAAACCGGGATGTCACACACGAGCTCACATCGATGGACCTTTGCCGCCCGTTTCCGGCGTAACGCCTTCGGCTGGAAATCAGCGCTGCCGATCCAGCGGCTGAAGGAAGCGGTCGTCGAGATCCGGCAGGTGGCGCGCTCCGATGTCATCCTTGCCGCCGAAGGCGCGGTGCTCCTGCTCGAAAAACTGTCTCCGGCACTGGAACAGGTCGACAGTTCGTCCGGCGCGATGGGCACCGCAGTCAATCGGACCATCGATGCACTGGCTCCCCTGATTGCCGCAGCAAAAGTTGATTCCACAATCAGACAGGCATGGCTGGAACGTCTCTTTGAGGCGTTGCAGGAAGACCAGATGCCGTATATCGAACGCCTCGCCGATGTGTGGGGAGAGCTTGCTGTGACGCCGAGTATGGCATCCGCATGGGCGGACAGGCTGCTGCCCATCACGGCGCATGTAATCGGCCCCGACGGCCAGGGTGGATTTTTTGTCGGCACTACCGCGTGCATGAGTGCGCTTTACGTCGCGCACCGATTCGACGAACTGCTCGCACTGGTCGACTCTGCGCGCATGACATGGTGGGGGTACCGGCAATGGGGTGCAAAGGCGCTCGTGGCACTCGGCCGCCCCGAAGAGGCGCTGCGTTACGCCGAGCAGTCGCGTAACGCCCATGCACCGGAAAGCGCGATCGCCGTCGCCTGCGAGACGATCCTGCTCACCTGCGGCATGATGGACGACGCCTACCAGCGGTATGCGATCGCGGCTAACCGATCTGGGACGTATCTCGCGACCTTCCGTGCGATCGCGAGGAAGTATCCCGGGCGATCGCAGGCAGCAATCCTGCAGGACCTGATCGAAAGCGAGCCGGGCTCGGAAGGCAAATGGTTTGCGTCCGCGAAGGACGCGGGGCTCTTCGATCTCGCGACGTCGCTCATCCAGACCAGCCCGACCGATCCGCGCACCCTGATTCGGGCAGCACGGGAGTTCGTGCAGCGGCAGCCGACGTTCGCGATCACCTGCGGCATGGCCGCACTGCGCTGGATCGACGCCGACGCCGGATACGAGATCACGGCGGCAGATGTGCTCGATGCCTATGCGACGCTCGCCGATGCGGTCTGCGTGAACGGCACTTCCCGCGATGCACTCAACGCGCGACTTCTCGAACAGTTCGGGCCGGGTGCAGCCTCCGCATTCGTCGGCAACGTGCTCGCGCCGCATATCCGATAGCAGGACCCGGCGAAGCAACCGCCGTCCAGGTAACCTCGGTATGGGATAACGCTCCTACCGCCCGCCGCCGTTGACCGCGTCTTTGAACCCCTTGCCTGCGGTGAACTTCACCGTTTTCGCAGCAGCGATGCTGATCTCCTCACCGGTCGCCGGATTGCGGCCCGTGCGCGCCGCACGCTTGCCCTGACTGAACGAGCCAAATCCGATTAGTTGCACGGTGTCACCCTTGACCACCGCCTCCGTGATCGCGCCGATAAAAGCATCAAGGGCGTCGCCCGCGATGGCCTTGCTCGAGCCCGTTGCTGACGCGACGGCATCAATCAGTTCCTGCTTGTTCATGGATTTTCCTTCTGTCAATGCAAAAATTAAGACGGCACGATATGGCGTGGTCGGCTACGCGGACGGCCGCAAAGCAAACCAATCCGCGTGCCCTACCCCGAAGACAGTCGACCGCATAAGCCCTCTCTTGCCCTCTCTCGCCAATTCGACGGACTCGATATGGTAAGCCAATAGCCACAGCGTCGCATATGGACGGTCACTGCCGCCTGCCTCAACGCGGCAATCTCCAGAGCCAAAGACATCGATCCAGCGATGACGCTAGCACCCTCATCGTCCTGTCTCGCGGTCGGCGCGGTCGTCAACCACCAGGCAGGTGCGCTCGAGTAAGTCGCCATGGGGGTGACGGATCTCGACCGTGACCGGCGCAAGGCAACCCGCGCTGCAGCGGCCCTCGCGCGAGACCTGGACGATCCATTTGTGAAACCGCGCAACGTACGGCCCGTGGCGCGCGAGCGCTACGCCCTCATACACCAGCGCCCGCAACATCCGCAGTTCCTCAACGTCCGGCATGGCCGGCGAACTGACGTCGATCATTTCCGCGTCCTCCGCCATATTCCAGCGTAGAAGTCATGCACGGCGAAAGGTGCGCGCGCGCATGACATCGACGAAGGTGCAAGCTATTCGGCCGTGGCTCGCGCCGCCCGACGCGAACGCCGGCCTGCAGGCTGGCCAGAAGTAGCCGCATCGGAGTCTGCGTGATCCGGCGGCGTTCCTGGTTCCTCGCCCGACGTGGACTCTTCCGCTTCGCCATCGGCTGGACCGGCTGGCTCACCGGCGCCTTCGTCCTGTACCGGGACATCGGACCCGCGCATCTGGCGCGGGCGGTACACCACCTGATCGATGCGTACGAGGTTCAGGGCAATGGATTCGGCGTCGATATGGGCGCCCGCGTCGGCCTCGTTCTCGCGATTGATCCACGCACTCACGTAGAAGTCGCCGCGCACGACGACGCTCGCGCCCGTGCGGATGTGCTGCATCACGCGCTCGGTCAGGCGCTCGTTCCACACCGTCACGTCGACGGGGAAGGTCCGACCTTCGCGCTGTTCCAGCGTGCCGTCCTCAAGCCGCCGGTAACTGGCGGACATAACCCGCAGCTCGACGATGCGCCGCGCACCGCTGGCGGTGTTGACCTGCTTCATCGTCGGCGACACCAGCACGTTGCCGACCAGTTCTGCGTAGATGCCCATTGCGGACTCCGTTCATCAAGGATTGCCCCTGTGATACGAACGCGCTGTCCATTGCCTGCTTTTTTGGATGGCTGCTCTGCGTCAGCCTGATGACTCCGCCGGTCGCAACGCGACGGGACCACGCACCTGTCTCAGGTGCCGTCGATCCTTCGAACCTTGACGGTGCCGTGTTCCAGGTACATCGTGATCTGGCTCGCCGCATACCGGAAAACCGACTCCAGTGCGTTGAGCTCCTTCGCGCGCGCGTCGCACTGCTGCAGGTACGCGCGCAGCGGCGCCGGAATGCGATTGAAACATTGCTTCGCGCGCGGCCCGGCGATAGCATGCGGCTCACCGCGGACGAACCAGTCGAGACGATGGCGCGTCGCGCCGCTCGCCAGTGCAATGCGCACGCAGCGCAGCGACACGTCGAGCCCGGTGGTCGTGCTCTCCAGGGCCAGCGTCTGCATTTCCGTCACAGTGTCCTCGAGCCAGTGCTCGTACGAGCGCAGCAGCACGCGCATCCCGGCATCGCCCGCGATCCGTGATACAGGTAGCGCCATCGCTGGCTCAGGGCTGCCGGCTCCCTTACCCTTAAAGGCCTTTGAACGTCGATCCAGATCCGAAAGTCGGTCAGTCATTGCCGCAGTCCTCGCATCATTGCACCAGGGTGTCTGTTGCAGCTTGCGCGAGCGCGTCGTTCCCGGACAGCGGCACACTGTCGAGCAGACGCAGTTCCGCATCCGACAGGCGGCTCACGCGCCGCCGGCTGTGACGTGGCTCACGCGCGCCTGTAAAGACGTCCCGCGGCAAGACACCGAGCAGCGCGCGCGCCGCTTCAACGCGTTGGCGTGCGGCAGCATCCGCATTCCGCAGGAAGTCGATGCGCGAAAGCGGCAGCAGTTCGGCGCGCGTGAGCACGCGCTGGCAGTGCACCGCGAAATGAAACACGGACAGGCACCGGTGCCTGGCTGAGCCGATGCGCCGGAAGCCCTCTGTCGAGGACATCAGGTCGCGCAACACCGCGGAACGCACGAAGCGCACCAGCCAGTCCAGCTCGACGAGCAGCATCACGATCATGTAGCCGTACGGTGAGCCAAAACCGAGCGACACCTGAGCGGGTTCGCGCGATTGCAGCACCGAATACTCGAGGCCTTTTTCACGCGCGGCATCCAGCAACTGACGGGCATGCTGCTGCTCGAGCTCGTTCGCGCGCCGGATGCCGGAGATGCGATCCGCGATCTCGATGAGCTTCCAGTCCGCGTACGGATTGTCGTTGCCCGACAGCGACCACAACGCGCGCAGCGACGCAGCCACGCGGCGGCCGCCCGCCATCGCATGTCCCGACTCCCCTGGCGCAACAGCCCGGCCAAGAAACAGCCGCATCGCGTCGCGCGTGTGCAGCCGCATGCGGTCCGCACCGTCGCTACCGAGCTGACCAATGCGGCTGATCTCCTGGGCCTCGTGGGGGCGTACCAGTGGATCGCTGCCCTGTCGCAGCGTGTGAGTTTCGCGCATGCGATTCAGCGCTTCCTCGCGTTCGAGAAGCACTTGGTAGCGGCCGAACAGCGGATCGGCAGGGTCGGGATCACCGTCGGCAATCAGGTGTGCAAGGACGGCGCGTTCAGTATTAACGTCATAACCGTCGGCAAACGGGGACGACGTGGAGTGCGCGAAGGCGTCAACAGACGGATCAGTGGTGTGAGACGAAGAGGGGGACGGTGTGTCCATAAGAGACTCCCAAACAGCTATTCATTGAACGGTGAGGGAAACGCCAGCGCTGTTACCCCGGGTAACAGCAGGCGGTCCCGCACAGTTGCGTGTTAACTGCGGTGACAGCGCGCGCGGTGGGAAAACACGGGCCGGTACGCGCATGTGCTCCGCAAACGCGATGGATCCGGTCACGCATGGGCGTCCGCCTGACTGGCCGCCCCGCAGGCCGAATGACGCGCAGGCCGATGTGCGATCCGTTCGCGCAGTGCATCGCGAATGGCCGCGAGATTCCGGCGGGCCGTCTCAGGCGTTGACGCGCCCGGCTCCATCGCATCGCCTGGAAGCACCGACCCAGCGTTCGTGCCCTCCCCGCCGGTCGCCCGCCTGCGTGCCGCGCGCTCGAGGTGCGCCCTGGTGGGGACGAACTCGCCGCCGATGTAGCGGCGCACGAGCCCTGCGATGTACGCCACGGGCAATTGCACCGGCTGGCGCCGGTGGCCTGCCGCCATCTCGTCGAGCAACATCTGGCGGTCGGTCGCAGGAACCCGTGCGAGGTGCGAGGCGATGAGTGCGCGATCGTTGACCGGCAGCATGGTGGGCCAAACGAGCACGCTGGTGTCGTCTGCCGCAGGCAATGGCAAGATCGGCGAAGCAGAATCGGCGCGAGGATCGATTCCCACCACAACCGCGTTTGCCCTGTTGCCGGTCGAGATCGCTGGGCCAGCGGTCGTTGTAGTCCTGTATGTAATCCTTCCGTATACGCGCGCGTCTGGAATGCCCGTTTCCCGCCATCGGTAATGGATCAAACCCGCCAACTGCAGCGGCACCGCAGGCGGATCCACATACAGCCGGAGACTTCCGGTTGGCGACTTCGGGCGCTCCACCGCCCAGGCACGCACGTGTGGCGCATGAACTTCAATGGCGGAAGGCCGGGTGTTACCCGGGGTAACAGCCGGTAGCGTCGCTGCGGCTGCTCGCGCGTCTTCTTCATGCAGACTCTGCGCGAGCAGGCGCTTGCGCGTCGCGAGCCGCTCGCGCATATCGCCGCGCGACACCAGGCGTTCAAGCTGGCGCTTCAGTTCGCCCGCATTGACCTGGGTGAAAATACGCCGGCCCGTGCACTGGCGCATGAACTCGCGAATCAGCCCCTGGCGCACAAGCCGCGCTCTCGCGTTATCGAGCTGACGGCGGTTAAGTCCCAGCGTGCGTTGCCACTCTCCGGCTGTGTGCGTGAACCAGGTACATTGCCGGTCGGCCTCGCGGCGCTGCAACTGCACCATGCGCGAGAGCAGCAGCGCGGCATTCACGTTGCCGACGAGATCAACAAAAACGCGTCGGTACGCAACAGTCGGCCCCAACAGCACGTCACCCGCGAATGGATCCGCCCGCATCGCTTCGATCGATACTGGGAGCTGCACGGCCATTGGACAGGTCGCGCGAACGGCGGCCGATATGGCTTCTACCTCCAGCCGGTAATGCATGCGCGCAGGCTGGCCACCACGCCATTCGGCCAGCAGGTTCAGGTCCCGCATGCGCCGCCGTGCATTTTCCTGCTCTTCACGCGACAGGCCTGTCTCGATCAGCCAGTGTTCGCGCGTCTTGTGGATCCAGCCGCCGTTGACCTCCACATCGCGTCCGCGTCGCGTCCAGTACACGAGCTGCGAGAGCAGCAGCGCCTGCTTCGGATGTCCGGTGATGCGGGCCATGCGCGTCCCGAAAGCGATGGGACGGTACGGCCTGAGCAGAGTCCACATCGTTTCGAACTCGGTGATATAGGGATGGCAACCGGGCATCATGACTGGACCTCCTCTGGCTGGTTCAGCTGTTGCGGCTGATCGGGACGTACAGGGGGCCAGACAATATGCGCGGTGCGCTCCTGCGCCTTGCGCTGAAGCAGCGCGAGCACAGCCGGCCAGAGGATACGGAACTCATCCGCCAGCAGCGTCTTGCGCCGACGATGCGCGATCAGGCCTTTCGACCGGAGCAGTCGCCGCGCCGCGCGCTGCTGCGACTCAGTGAGCGCCAGTCTGCGCGCGAACTCGTCAACCGCGACCTGAAGCCAGTCATGGTGACGTCCCGTCTCGCTCTCAACCGTCGACAGTTCCGTGAGCATGGCGGCCGCGGCGAGGTCGCCACAGACCTCGACGAAACAGCGGTCTATCGTGATCGGCACGTCGAGCATCGAGAGCACCATTTCGGCTTCGGCAGGCGGCAGTCCAGGTGAATCATCCCAGGTCTTGCCGGGCAGCAGGTTGCCCTGCGGATCAAGTCGCATGTCATACATGGTCAGACTCCTGATGGGAAGAAGGTGGGGCAAGCTCGCCGGTGTCCGCATCGAGCGCCGCGAAAAGCGTCGCGAGCGACCATTGCCCGTCGCATTGCTCATGCAGCGCCAGATAGCGTTCGCGCAGGTCGCCGATGTCTTTCAGACTGGCCCACGCATCGAACAGCAGATCCATTCCGGAGCGCGACAGCGCACGCGGTTTCGTCGGCGCGGCGACATTGAGTTCGGCGCGCAGCTGCGCGATCGTTGCGCGGGTGGTGGTGCGGAAAAACGTTCGGATCATCGGAATACTGGCCTGCCGCTCCACAAAGGCGCGCAACAGGTCCCGATCGCGCCACTGCCGCTCAATCAGTTCGCAGCGGCGCTGCAACGCGCCGGCATCCACAAAAACACGCAGTGCACCGGCGCCCAGCAGATCGTGCACGAGCGCCGGCGAACGGGCATCACCGAGCACACGCCTGATTGCGCCCGGTAGCCGATCTGTCAACGATGTCCGATGCGGCGACGCTGTTCCACATGAAACTTCGTTATCCTGATGTCCTGCGATGACATACCGATCTGTCATGCAAGCACACGCGATCAGCTCGAGCAGCACGAAATGCTCGAGCGCTTCGCTCTCCAGCCGCAGGAAAGCGTTGTCCATCACGCCCCTCCCCGCTGAAGCCGCTCGTCTGCACCCGGTTCGGGCCAGCGCGCTGGTGCAAAGCGCTCGGGGCACGCCGCCCGGAATGCGCGCGCCGCGCGAATGACCTCGTCCCACCATTGACCGATCGGGTGATCCGGATTGAGCATCACGTCGAACATCACGTCCATGCGGTCGGCGAGCAACGGCTCGCCGACGCTCGCGTCACAGGTGCGGTTCCACGTCTCGTCATCGCGGGCCATCTGTGCGAAGAGACTCCCGGAGGGAACGCGCGCGATGCCCGTTGCGGTGTTTTGCCGTGACAGGCTCACGAGCCACCACCAGCCGAGATACCGGTTGAGCATCTCTTCGTCACGCTGCGCGCCGACGCCGGGCGACAACCCAGGCGCGACACCGGGCGAGAAGCGCGGTCTTTCCGGCGGCGGTGGCTCGACCATGAATCCGTAGGGCAATGCGGGTGCGTCGCGTACGCAGCCATCGAGACCGCAGGTTCGTGCGAAAGTCAGCACCGCTTCCCGGAAAAGCTCACCCTGGTTTGAAGAAGACGCAGCGTGCAGCGCGCTGTCCCGGCGAACGTCGTCAGTCACCACCGTGGATGGGTTATCCGGTGCGCGTTGCGGAGCAGCCGTCGACACGACTGACTCGCCACGCCGTTGCCCGACACAGGTCGGGCGTGGCACGGTTCCATCCGCAGCCGGCGTGGCGCGAGGCTGTTCGTCGAACCGGGTCAACCTCACGGGTCCCGACGAGGCCGAAGGATCCGGTGTGGTCGCTGCACGATTCGCGTCGACATCGGATGCGATCGATGAAGATTCACGTCGCTCACCCGGCATGCCACCGACTTCACGTAAGTCATCACCGGCAGCGTTCGGTGTGCGCTCCAGCAGATGACACATCCGGTCCATCGCGTCGCGCGGCACGCCGAGCTCGCCTGCCAGCCGTTGTTTCAATCCGTCGACCAGCTGCGCAGCATCAAATGGTGCAGGCTGCGCCAGCGTGCCGGCCGCATCCGGGTTGTCCGGATTGCAGCGGGCGGCGATGCCGGTCAGTTGCGGATCGATCACCCGCACCTGCAACCACTGATCGTCGAAGCCGAGGCGCCTCGTGAGGCGCAGCAGCATGCCGATACCCGGCTGGATCACATCGACGAGCGCGCGCCGGCTCAGATACGCCGTCGCAGGTCCAAGCCCGGAGAGACGGTCGACCGCGAACTGGAAGAGCGAGAGCAGCACATGGCTCACCGGTGCCCCTTCCTGTTCAAGCAGCCGGGAGAATTCACGTAACGACAGCGTCTCGCTACGTTCGGCTTCGAGATCGGTCTTAAGCGCTAGATAGCCATTCGCCTTGTCCCAGAAGCAGAGGTCGGCGCGCTGGTCATTCTCGCGCAGGTGCGCCGCCAGCAGCTTCGCCTCACCGGGATACAGCACGTAGATAAAGTCGTAGTAAAGGAAGCGTTCGTCGCGGGTTTCATCGTGAAGGGCCGTCGCTGCCGTCACGCGCGAATTGCCGCCCTTCGCCACCACGTAGCGCGTCTCGCCTGGACGGCGGGTCACCGTCACGATCTGCTCGATGCCGTTCACCCGGATCGACTCCTTGAGTTCGACGATGCGCTCGTGCGACGCGCGCCGCGGATTGCGCTCATAGACCATCACATCGGTGATCTTCAGCCGGACCACCGATGTGAGTTGCGGATCGGGCGTCTGAGCGCCCGGCGGGGACACGTCCAGGCGCTGGGCAGCGAGCGCTTCGCGCGCCTCACTGAGCGGCTTGTCCGACACGTTCATGCGACCGCCCCCTGCCGGATGCCGCCGGCCCCGGTCTCGCCCGTCGAACATTGCGGCGCACCGGCATAGACGTTCGCAAGCGACGGAAACAATTCCCATGCGACACGGTGCATGACGTTCCACGCGGAATTCCCGAACCGCCGGCGACGATCGAAGTCGTGTACCGGGACGCGTGCGGTCGCCGCCGCCGCGTACGCGGCCGCTGACGGGATCACGGTGTCGAGCACCCTGACCTTCGCGTGTCCGGCAAACCGCTGCCGCAGTACTGCCGCGAGCGCCCGCGCATTGGTGGTGCGCTCGTGTGCGTTGATCAGCGCAAGCAGGTCGCCCGAACGGAACGATGCGCCGAGGTCGGCCAGCCGGTTCAGCTCGTCGAGCATCGCGATCGTGCCCGTGGCGAACTCACCGGCACTCAGCGCATCCGGCTTGACGGGCGACACCATCACGTCTGCCGCCATCGCGGCAGACTTCTGCAATTCACCCACCGCACCCTGCGTGTCGATCAGCACTACGTCATAAGGGTCGACAAGCGGACTGCGCATCGCCCGGCGCAGGATCATCAGGCGATCCTCACGGCGATTGAGCCAGGCCTGCAGTGCAGCATCGGGCGTATCGGAATAGACCAGATCGAGATTGGAGAAAATCGTGCGGCTGATACAGTCGGCCGACGGATTGCCGCCCGAAGTCACGACTGCTGTCAGACCTTGCGATGAACGGTAATGGACGGGAAAGAACTTACTTAGACTCGGCTGGACATCTGCATCGATCGCGAGAACCTTCAAGCCGAAGGCTGCGAGCAGGCCGCCAAGATTGGCGGCGACGGTCGTCTTACCGACGCCGCCTTTGGTGGAGACGAAGGAGATAACTACCGGCACGGTGGGAGATCCAGTACAGCGTCATCGCTTGAGTGGAAATTCAGTTAATGAAAAAGAATATGGTCGCTACGTCGGATCGTGAGACGGCCCGTATGGATCGCGACTGCCGTCCTCGGTGACGTCTCCGGCGGCCTCGTTTCCACCGGAGTGCGTCAGTTGCGAGGCGATCCACTTTTCATACTGGTCGACCGGAAAAAGACGCCGGCGCCCCACGCGAATTGACGGTGGCATCGGCAGCCCGAGCGTCAGGCGGTTGCGTGCTGTCGCCGGCGCGATATGCAGCTCTCGCGCAATCTCTTCCAGCGTGTAGAAGCGCCTGCTTGTCACTTTCCCTCCACGGCACCTCGACGCACCACCCGTCCAGCGAGAGCTCATTTCGTTCGGGTACGTCCAGGATTGTCTATTACTCGAATGTACCTATAATCAAGGCACACGATCACTCTAGGAATGTGAGACAGACATGTCAAGCACCACTGATCACGAAGACTCTCATCAGCGGGTTGCACAGGTGCGCGAGCATCTCGGCCTGTCGCAGGACAAGATGGCCCGGCAGCTCGGGCTGTCTCTGCGCGCCTATGCCAATTACGAGCGCGGGGAGCGTGCGATCCCGATCGAACTGCTGCGCGGGCTATACGAGCGGTTTTCAGTCGATCCCGTCTGGCTGCTGTCAGGCGACGGCAGCATGATTCTCGACCGGGATGTGCGGTACCGGCTCGACCAGAAGACGCTCGACAGCGTGCTGGTCTCCGTCGAACGGATCGAACAGCGTCTAGAGGCGCCACTCGATGCGAAGAAAAAGGCGCGACTCATTGGCCTGCTCTACGAGCAGTGCCAGTTGCTGGGCGAGAGCGCCGAGCAGATCCTGAAGGATTCACGCATCGGTCGCCTGACGCGATGATTGCGCCCAGGTCAGCAGCGGGAACAATTCTGCAACGGCGCCCGTCAACATCGGGCGAACATTAATCTTCCGACGTAACGCCTTTTAGCGCATGCGTGAAAACGCCTGCGATATCGCCATCGGTCGGGAGAATGGAATGGGACGCCGGGAAGAAATCAGCAAGGAACTCGATCAACTGGCAACCGAGATCGAGAAGGATGCCCTGCTTGCGCGTGGCGGGCATGCCGCAAAAATCCCGTCGGCACCCGACATACATATCCGTCTCGAACTCGTCATTGCACAGCAGGTACCCATCGGGTTTCAGATCCACCTCTCGACGGAACCGGTCGATGACGGCGGACCATCATAGCCGTGTACGTTCCGTTCCTGGCTCTGGGCCTGGCCAGCACGCTGATTCGTGAAAATCCTGCGGCCCCTTGATCAATGCTCCGCACGATACGGCATCACCCCGTGATGGTGCCTTGATTCGCCAAGTCCACGACGCAATCCTGTTGACACCATGACAACGGTTGCCAGTAACACTGCCTGCGGCCATCGTCATAGGCAAGCACCGCGTCGCCGCGGATTCCATACAGGGCACGTGACAACACAGCACGCAAATTGACGCTACAACGCCACCGGACCGCCTGTCTGTTCAGTGCTTCTTCAAAGCTCACTGCGTCTTATCGCGTGACGTTACGCAGTTCTACCAGGCATTGACCCACACGCCCAATATCCCTGAAGCGTAACGCACAGGTGTCTGCCCGTTCACACTCGCGCCGTTCATTTCCTTGCCGCCGGAAACAGCCGGCAAGGAAGGAGGCCCATCGCGCATGCCGCTGCCGAAAATGCAACTGTACGAATATTTGCGCAACGCGTGACCGACCGGCCCCCTCCTTTCGTAAGATCAAAACTCAGTTGTGTTTTCGCCCGTCCGCCTGCCGCGCAGTTCGCGTCCGCTGCGGACGACGTGATTGTCTTCCTTGCGAACTGACCCATGCGAGGTATCCATGAATAGTCGCGCCGTGATCCGGGACCAGGATCTGATCCGCTCCGCGTTTCCAGAGTGGAACATGATTCACCGTGCCATGACATCGCCCGACGTAATCCATGTCGTCGTCGATATCGTATTCGACTGGATGAGCATCACCGCCGCCATGCTGATCCTGCAGCGCCTTGGATGGTGGTCGGCGCCGGCGATCGTTGCATGGGTCGGTAACCGGCAGCGTGCGCTCGGCAACCTGCTGCACGACGCCGCGCACCGCAATCTTGCCCGCTCATCTCGCCTCAATGATGCCCTCGCGCGCCTCTTCATCGAACCGGCGCTCTTCAACAGCCTTGCGCTCTATCGTGAGCTCCACGCCCGCCATCATGCGTGGCTCGGCGACCCGGCGCGCGATCCTGACTACATCGCCGTTCGTCCGAATCCCGGCGAACGCTGGTGGCAGCCGTTTTTCAAGGTTCTGCTCGCGCCAGCGGCCTGGTCGAGCTCGACGTTCGGGCATCTGCATCTGTCGAGGCTCAGCTGGATGCAGCGCTTCGGCATGGCCGGATGGTGGGCCGCCGTACTGGGTGCCATAACGCTTGTATGGGGCGTTTACCCGGCGGCGCTTTTCTTCGGCATATGGATGCTGGCGAGAGCCACTGCCTTTCACGCGATCACGACGTTTCGTGAGCTGTGCGACCACTTTGGTCTGGAGCGAGGCGGGATCTTCAGCTACACGCGCGACGCTTCTTCCCGCAGTCTATGGCGGCGGATCATTCACCCGCACAACAACGGCTACCACCTCACGCATCACCTGATGCCGTCGATTCCCTATCACCGCCTCGCACATGCGCAACGCGAGCTGCTGGCATTGCCTGTCTTCGCCGGCGCGGCCAGAGTCTGCCACGCGTATTTTCGCGGCCCTGATGCAGTCGTGCGTGAATGGGAAGTCCATGGAGGCGAAAATGTTGCAGCGTAATCTCGGTGCGGTCCACGTGGCTGCGCTGCTGGTCTCGGCAAGCTACGGTGTGGCATTCCTGCTCGGTTCCGGCGAAATGGCACTCCATGCTGGTATGGCGGGCAGCCTGTATGCGATCGTCACCGCACTGGGCATGCTCGCGCTGGCGCTGGCCGCACCAGCGCTCTGGCGGGGACGCGAACTCATCTGGGACGTGTTGGGCGAGCGTTACGGTCCCGTCGTGCGCAAGCTCGTCGCGCTCCTCTCGCTCGTCTGGATGTCCGGCGTGCTGGCCGCCCAGATCCATGGCGGTATCGCCGTGCTTGTCGCGACGGGACTGCCGGCAACCCATGCACTGGCGGTGATCGCCGCGGCGCTGCTGGTCATGTCCTCCATCGACCTCGGCATGGCGGCAACGCTCTTCGCGTGCTGCCTGCTCGCAACGAACATCGCACTCGTGCATGCGCTTGTTGGTTCGAACGGGCTAACCGTGTACCTCCATGCTTGGCCGTCCTTTATCCAGGAAACACGCGCCGCGCCACGCGCCGAAACACTGGTGACCACCGCGGCAGTCGGGTTTCTGGTGATCACAGGATCGGACTATCAACAGTTCGTCATCGCTGCACGCCGACCACGAGATGCGTGGCTAGGCTGCGTGTTCGCGAGCGTCTTGCTCGTGGTGACCGGGTTTCTCCCGGCCGCAACAGTTATCGCGGCGCTTCACGCCGGCCAGCTGTCCGGCCTGACGGACACCGCGAGCGCGATCCCGTGGATCATGCTGCAAACGAGTGGGGCGATGGGACCCGTTTGCATCGGCGTGATCCTGCTTTCTGCTCTCGGATCAGGGACCGCGATCACACGCGCGATGTCATCGGCACTTGAGGGCCTGCATGCCGGCGATGGTCGCTACGGCTACGCGTCGCGCCTGCTGATCATCGCCATTGGCTGCGCAATCGCGACTGATGGTCAGGCGATTGTGTCGACCATCGTTTCACTGAACATCGTCTATGTTGCGGCCGTCGGGTTGCTGTTCGTCTTCCACGAGAGTGGTCGACAGATCCCCCCGCGCTGTGCATCAGCGATGTTGCTGTCTGGCACCATCGTTTCCCTGCTCGTTTCGGTAATGAACTGGACCGGTATCGGCAATCTGCCCGGTTGGCTCCCGCTTCCGGCAGGGCTGCTCGCCTCCGCCTGTGTGCCGGTCGCATGGCAGTTCGCGCCGTTACTCGGGCGCGCGCGGTCATAGAATCGCCTGGCGACCCGAACGCGCCCCGATCGTGCTCCTGCGTGTTAGCCATGTAGCGACCAACCGGCACCATCAACCGGTCGACAAGCCAGCACGCCGAGGCCCACAACGTCGCCGGTGATCGCAACTTTCACAGTGACGCGATCACTGCCTGGATCACGCGAGTCGCAACGCTCCGTCAACTGGCGCGCTCTCGCCCCGGGACCGGCTGAACCAGACTCCGCCGCGCCGCTGCCATGACCAGTGCGCTGATCGTCGCAAGCGGCTCGGGCTCCTGCTCCCAGTGATGCCAGTAAAGATCGAGCATCAGGTCGTGCCCGGGGGCGAGCGCCACCAGTCTGCCACCACGGACCAGCGGCTCCGCCTGCATGGCGGGAACCAGCCCGTAACCGAGCTCGTCCAGGATCGCATTGAGCAAGGCCGCCGGCGAAGGAAAATAGTGTCGGGGGTACCGGCCGACCGTCACCCCGAAATGCAACCCTAGAAACACATCGTGCAGGGTGTCCTTGCGGTCAAACAGGATGGCGGTGGCCTCGAGCACCCCCGGCAAGGTCAGACCACCGGCGAAATGTTGGCGGGCGAATCCGGGTGTAGCGACACACTGATAGCGCATCTGTCCGACCGGCTCCGCCACGAAACGATCGACCACCGGTTCCGGTTGCGTGGACAGGAAGCCCTTGACGTCGCCGCGCGCCAGTGCCTCGAGCGTATGGTCCTGGTCGTCCACGACGATCTCCAGCGCCACATGGTGTTGCGCCAGCTCACGCGTGACCGGCTCAAACCAGGTGGCAAGCGAATCGGCGTTGACGGCAAGGGCAAGCGCTGTTGTCGCCGCTTTCCCCGGCGTGACACGCCGCAGCAGGTCATCTTCCTGAAGCCGGACCGCCATGAAATGACGAAACACGTCTTCGCCCGCTTTCGTCGGCATCACCGTCGGTTCGCGAATCAGCAGCAGCGCCCCGATCGACTGTTCGAGCCGCTTCACGCGGCGCGTCGCTGCAGCAGAGGAGATATTCAACGCAACCGCCGCCTGCGCGAAGCTGCGATGTTCGACCACCGCGGCAAACGTCTCCAGTTCGATCATGTTCAAACGTCGTGCCCTCCTCCCGAACCACGCATAGGTATCAACAAAAAAACATTCTGTCTGGAATGCGGCGGCGCCGCCCCACAGCCGCCCGAGGGCTTCGCGTCGATGGTTTCCGTCGTTCAGGTGCCAAGGCGCTGCCTTCGTACACCAACAGACGCGCACCTTCGCTCAAAGTTGTTGCCCGATTCCCAGTGGTTAATACACGCGTGTAACGGGCTGGGCATTCATTGCCTCCGTGGATCGTTGTGTGCCTTCCGCAGGACCATCCTTGCCCAGCGGGGACGCGATGACGACACCGTTCAGTGATTCCTTCCGAAGCATGCCACTGCGGCTTCAGCCGGCGCCAGGCCGGCGTGGAAGTAGCCCTGGAGACGTTTGATGATCGTCGCGTCAGGGTGATACGGCGGGCGCACGAAATTCGCCGCAACGGCTTCGTCGTACCAGGCGCACGTCCATACTTCCAGCTCGCGGGCGTACTCGGGCGTTAGCGGCTTCGATTTCTCAAACATTTCTGTACTCCACTCAATCCCGGACTTGCCCGGCTTTGATGGCCGCGTCGATCCTCTGTCGCGCTGCACCTGCGGGAAACACTCCATCACGGACGTTCGGACTCAGGCGGGAAGACGCATCAGGCGCGGTCTTTGTCGCGGAAGAAGAAAATTGCAGGCGGGCCTGCAGCTCCGCGTGCCAGGGATGGGCTGTGTGACGACCGGCACGCCACTTCCAGGTTTGTACTGATAGACGTCGCTCATGACTTCTCCTTTCTCACGCAGGACCTTCCATCTCGCGCATCAGTCCCGTTCGGGCTCAGACGCGGATTGTGTCAAACCGGCGGCGAAGATGGGCTCGAAGAGATATCCCTGAACCCAATGCGCGCCACAGGCCTGGGATAGGTGCAGGTCTTCCTCGTCCTCGACACGTTCGACCACCACATGCGAAGCGCATCTTCGCGCCAGACGGATCAGCGCACCCAGATGTACTCGTGCGCATCCGTTCGAGCGGGCCCGATGCAGATATCCACCATCGACTTTTGCAATGTCCACACCCAGTTCCATAAGACTCCGCACGGAACTGTAGCCTGCACCGATGTCATCGAGAGCGACGCGACATCCGAGCTGTTGCAGCGCCCGGACGAAGTCCGCGACTGCGTCGATGTCGGTCAGCGGCGCGCTTTCCGTCAACTCGATGACGAGCCGTGCCGCGACCTGAGGCTCCCCGGCAAGGGTTTCGATGACCGTCGACCGCCAGCCGCCGAGCGCTGCACTCTGAATTGACACGTTACAGCCCAGCGACATGCCCGGATGCGCACGCAGCGTATCGATCACGGTCGTCACGACCCATCTGTCGAGGCGGCTCACCAGTCCGAGCCGTTCGAGAGCGGGAATCCATTTGCCTACACTGACCGGTACGCCATCTCCGGTCCTGCACAACAACGCCTCCCAATAGCTGACGCTCTCCGTACCGGTCGCGCTGCAGACCTTCTCATAGCGGAAGCACAACTCGTCGCGTTCCATCGCGCCTAGCAGTTCCCCGGCAATTTCCATGTCCCGCGCGTATCGGGTCCGCCACTTTCCGGTGCCCATGCGCATCTCCGCGGATGCTTCTTTTTCGGGGTCGAACGGTGTGCCGTCGCAGGTCGGGATCGATGCACCGATGGCTGCGCGGATCGGGCCCATCGACGTGAACACCGGCGCGTCGCCCAGCGCCGCGACGACCGCATCGACGATGCTATGGTCGCTGCAAACTGCGTGAGCGTTCGCCAGGTCTTCAGGAACAGCACGGTCAATCAGAACGACAATCTGCTCTCCGCTGCGCGTCATGATGCCCGACTCGCGCGTACAGAAATCGCGAGCGCGCCCGTGCACAACATGCCTGACGTTCAGCGCGGTTGCGGTGCCGTAAGCGCTTTCAATGTGCGCGAGGTTACGGATTGACGCCACGATGCACAGTGAGTTCCTGCGTGCGGTGCTCTCGGACACCGGACTTTCGTTCGCTGCCTCGCATGTGCCCTGCACATTTTCCTCCTCCGCTATTGAAAGCGATCTGACCTCCGTTGACCGGCGGACGAGCCGAAGGCGATTGCTCATCGCGGCACCGTAGGTCGCGATGCGTGACGGAAGGCAAGCTCGTGCACGCAGGCTGTTCTACCGCTCCGTGCTCGTCGAATCACTCCGGGACGTGCACGGACAGAAGGTTCTTTAGCACTGCGCCGCAGCACAAAGGCGCACATGCGGGTTATCAAGCGCGCTGCCGCTTGATCGGCGGCAAAGATAGTTGAATTAGTGACCACAGGACATCATCGGGTATTGGTTTAACCATTGCATCCTTCCAAGGAGGCAACGATAAGGGAATCGGAGCATAGTCCGGCTAACAGCTCCGTCGGCCTATTGATTTACGCTTTCGTGTCCAACACAATTCCCCGCAACCTGCATGGCGGGTCTTTCTGGCTGTGGCGGGAAGATGCACCATGACCCGTCACGGTGGCGAAAAAAGAACATTGCCCTTGAGCCCGCCCCATTGTCTGCGACGACACAAACGTAGCGCCCGTGTCCGGATCGTCCGTAATGGCTGACCCGAAATCCTCTCTTCGGGTCAGGCGCCAACCAGTCCTGCACCATATTTCTCAACGACAATCCTGAAATCGCCATAACGTTCCTCGTTCCGTGAAGGGACCCGACCAAGAAGTGTTGAACGCTACTCAGGCCTGATCTGTCCGGATCGAGCGCAAAGATGCGCCATTTGCAGCTGAAGTTAGGTCGCCCGCGATGCTGGATCGAGAGCCAAGATGGCCGGCATGCGCACTCCTAAGCGCACGAAGCACGAGCTCGGCGATATGCAAGACCGGTCGCTTCGCACCTTGTTCGATTTGCTCACGGCAACTGAAGCCGTTCGTCACGATCAATGCATCCGACGGCGCTGCGCGCAAAAGTGGCAGTAGCTTGTCTTCCGCCACTCTCATCGACAGTTCATAGTGCTCTTTGTTGAAACCGAACGATCCAGCCATGCCGCAGCATCCTGTAACGAGCAGCTTCCAGCGCACACCGAGTTTGTCGAGCAGCGCGGTTTCGCCATGCATGCCGAACAGCGATTTCTGATGACAATGCCCGTGCACGATGACATCGGCATCGAGCGTCGGCCACTGAAATTCCGTTTCGGCGAGGAAGTCCGACAAGAGATGCGTTTGCGCCGAGAGCTTTCGCGCAATGTCATCCTGCGGCAACTGCTTGAGTAATTCGTCCTTGAACACGGACAGACAACCGGGCTCAAGTCCGACGACCGGAACGCCGAGCAGGATGTCTTCCGATAGCTCGTCGACCGCGCGTCGCAACAAGGCCTTCGCCTGGTCAATGAGCCCGTAGTCATACAGCGGACGCCCGCAACACAGACGCTTGTGAGGCAATACCACGTCGTATCCGAGCAGTGTCAGGACATCGAATGCGGCGCTTGCAATTTGAGGCGAGAAATGATCGTTGAAGGTATCAACCCACAGAATGACCTTGCCCGTCTGCTTTGCATTCGGATGCCTGTCGCGTACGCGATGACCATCCGCAAGTTGTCTGAACGGTTTCGACGCGAAAAGCGGCAGATCGCGCTGCGGCGCGACGCCCGCGACCCACTTGCTGATAGGCGCGATGAAACGCGACGACGTCATAAGATTCGTGAGCCACGGAAAACGACTCGCCAGCGGCGCCCATTGCCCGATCCTGCCCATAAACATCGCCTGCCTGGGCCGGCGATGACGCTGGTAGTAGTGAGACAAGAACTCGGCCTTGTACGACGCCATGTCGGTATGCGTCGGACAGTCAGACTTGCAGCCCTTGCACGCGAGACAGCCATCTAGCGCTTCCTTCACCTCGCGGCTGTTCCATCCGTCGGTGATAACTTCTCCTTGCAGCATTTCCCAGAGCAGATGCGCGCGGCCACGGGTCGAATACTTTTCTTCGCGCGTCGCGCGAAAACTCGGACACATGGTGCCGCCATCAAGAGAACGGCACTTCCCCATGCCGATGCAACGCTCCACCGCGCGCTGCAAGCCATCGCCTTCGCGGCTGGCAAACGTCAGTTTCGTCGTGAGCTTCACGGGCTTGTACGACGGTCCCATGCGCAGATTCTCATCCGCGCGGTACGCGTTCACGACCTTACCTGGATTCAGCCGGTTCGCAGGATCCCAGATGGCCTTGAACTCCTCCATTGCCCGCATGACTTCGGGCCCGTACATAATCGGAAGGAACTCGGCCTTCGCTTGTCCATCGCCATGTTCGCCGGACAGTGACCCGCCGTAGTCGACAACAAGTTGCGCCGAATCGCGCAAGAATTCGCGCCACCTGAGCACGCCTTCCGGCGTTCGAATATCGAACGTGATTCGCGCATGCACGCAACCGTCGCCGAAGTGTCCGTAAAGGCACGTCTCGTAGCCGTAGCGGTCGACCAGCGTCTGGAACTGACGCAGATAATCGCCGAGACGCATTGGGTCGACCGCAGCATCTTCCCAGCCGACGATCGGGTCTGGCGTAGCCGGATCGATCGACAGCGAAACAGCGGATGCACCCGTCTCACGAATCGACCAGATCTTCTGCTGCTTCACCTTCTGCTCGACGACGAAACTCGTGACATTCTCACCACCCAGGCCCGCCTTGAAGTACCCATCCGCTTCCTGCGCTTGCGAAAGCGCGTCGTGAACCGTGTCGGCGCCGAATTCGAGCACGACCCAAGCGTCGCCTTCAGGCAGCAGCGCGATCTCTTCCGATTTCAGTCCGCGCACCTCCAGACCACGAATGATGCCGCGATCGAGCCCTTCGATGGCGAGGGGTGAAAAGCGATTGAAATGCGGTACCGCATCCGCCGCTGTGTAAATGTCCTTGAAGCCGAGCACCAACAGCACGCGACATGCCGGGCTATGCACCAGTCGAACCTTGGCCCGAAGCGTCACCGCGCACGTGCCTTCCGTGCCGACGAGCGCGCGCGCCACGTTGAAGCCGTTCTCCGGGAGCAACTGGTCGAGATTAAAACCAGAGACGCGTCGTTTGATTTGTGGAAACTCGTCGCGGATGTGACCCGCGTAGCGGTCGCGCAAATCGCGCAGCTTGCGATAAATCTCACCGCGCCTTCCACCTTCGCAAATGATGGCATCGAGTTCCGCGTCGCTCGTCGGGCCTACCCAGAAGCGCGCGCCATCGTAAGTGGCGATCTCGAGCGCCTCAACGTTTTCCACGGTCTTCCCAGCCATCACCGAATGCGCCCCGCACGAGTTGTTGGCGATCATGCCGCCGAGCGTGCATCGGCTGTGCGTGGCCGGGTCGGGGGCGAACGTGAGGCCGTGCGCTTCGGCGGCGTCGCGCAGCGTGTCGCAGATCGCGCCCGGCTCAACGATGGCCGTGCGCGTCTTCGCATCTACCGATACCACGCGATTCACATACTTGCTCGCGTCGGCCACCACGGCCACATTCACGCACTGCCCGTTCTGCGAGGTACCCCCTCCGCGGGTCAAAAATGGAACGTCCTTGCGACGGCATACGTCGAGCGTTGCGACAAGATCTTCGATATCGGCGGGCACGACGACGCCGAGCGGTATCTGCCGATAGTTTGATGCATCGGACGCATACAGCGCTTTGGAGCCCGCGTCGAAACGCACTTCGCCGCGCACCCTCGCACGCATTTCAGCTTCTAAGGCTTGCAGAAGGGGCAAGCTCGCCTGGAACGGTCTGGCTGATTTCACGTTACTTCGCTGCCTTGGCTGTCATCTTGAAGATACCGGTGGCGTTGCCCGCATCGAAGCGCAGGTCTACCTGCCAACCGCGCTTTGCCTGATCGAATTCACGCTTGCGCGTGATGAACTCATAGAACGAGCCCGGCACCTCTCGGGTAATCTCGTCGCCATCGGACGAACGGAAAGCGCGCCGCACTGTATCCGCCCTATAAGCCGTCTGGAACACGCGCCCAGAACGCGAACGTTCGACATCGGGCTTCATCGGACGACCCTTCGACTTCTCATCCTCCGAAAGGCTGAATACGTCCTCGACACGATCTGTTGCATGATTGAAGGCATTCCCCTCAGTCGCGATCCATGCCATCTCCGCCGATTCAAGCAGCAACGTGTCGTAATCCGTCTCTCGTGGAATGGCGTGCTGGCGCGAGAATGCGCCGACGATGACGGGCAGCAACTGTTCCGCCGCGTCGCCGGGCAACGATCCGTCGCGCTCCAGGTCCGAAAGCTGTGAGATCGCGAGCGCCGTCAACGGATCTTTGGATGAAGCGACGACGTTCGTCACAGCCTGCTGGAACTCCTTCGAAAAACGCTCCGGGTGTAGCTCACTGACGAAGAACTGGGCGATCTCATCGGGTGCGTCCTCGTGCGCATACGCACGGCCGGTCATGCCGAGCTTGACGAGTGGATAGCGGCCGTTGAGCCTGAAGCCGAGCGGACGAAGAATCCGAGTGAACGCGGCCTCGCCGGGCGGCAGCGCGCCGTTGTGGGGCCAGCGCACCGTGCGCAGCGCTCCGTGATCGAAGAACACTGACCCGCCCTTCGCAATCGCTTCCTTCGTGTAGGTGCGGCCGTTTTCCGACCGCTGTAGAAGATCATCGAAGAGCGCCATATTCATCGCTTGCGCCAACTCGGCGCGGGTTACAGTGCCTTCTTCCCAGTCGTTGAGAATGGAGGGGAAATTGAGCGTGGAAAAAAGGACGCGAGTCTTTTCTTCGCCAAGTAGGACATCGAGCAGTCTGGATACGTTTGCGTTGTGCATTGATCTATTCTCTTGAACCCGCCGCCGCCGCGGAGTACGTGTTTGATGGTTTGACTTGGCCCATGGCCTTACTTTCTGCGAAGGGATCCGGCCTCTACGTCGGTGATCAGCTTTTGATCGTGACGGCTTTGGTAACCAAATAAGGTTCCAACGCCTCAGGACCGCCTTCCGAACCGTAACCGGAATCCCCGACGCCGCCGAACGGCATTTCAGGCCACGGCGTAGCGCCCTGATTAATCCATAGCATTCCAACATTCAGGCGTTGCGAAAGCTGATGTACGCTCTTCACGCAATTCGTGAATGCGTATCCCGCAAGTCCATACGGAAGCCTGTTCGCTTCTGATATCGCTTCGTCGAGGGCATCGAATCCTCGTATCGCAGCGACAGGACCAAATGGCTCCTCATTGAAGATCGCGGCGGTTAATGGCACGTCGGAAAGCACCGTAGGCGCGAAAAAATTGCCTCGATCACCGATCTCGTTTCCACCCGTCAACAACCTGGCTCCAGACTCACGTGCGTTGCTCACGACCTCTTTCATGGCCGCCAAGCGACGCTTATTTGCCAACGGCCCTAGCGACGTGCTTTTTTCCAGACCGTCACCTATTTGCAACTGTTCGGCATACGCGACCATCGCAGCCTCGAACGACCCGCGCAAGCTGTTATGCACGAGGAATCGCGTGGGCGAAACGCAGACCTGTCCCGCGTTTCTGAATTTTGCGGCACCTAAAACTTTCGCAGCCTCCTCGACATCAGCGTCTGCAGCGATGATGACTGGCGCATGACCGCCCAGTTCCATCGTCGTCCGTTTCATATGTCGGCCGGCCAGACTGGCCAGCTGCTTGCCGATAGCCGTTGATCCTGTGAACGTGACCTTCCGAACTGCTGGATAGGAAACAAGAAACTCAGAAACTTCCGCAGGATTCCCGAAGACGAGACCTAAAACGCCCCGAGGAACGCCTGCGTCCGAAAATGCCCGAATAAGCGCCGCCGGCGAGGCGGGCGTCTCTTCCGGCGCTTTCACAATGAAAGAGCAGCCCGTGGTCAGCGCGGCCGACAGCTTTCGAGCGATCTGATTAACCGGAAAATTCCAGGGCGTAAAGGCTACGACCGGTCCGACCGGTTCCTTCAACACGAGTTGTTGAACATTCTGACTTCGCGACGGAACGACGCGTCCATAGACGCGCAAGCCTTCATCAGCGAACCATTCGATGATCTCCGACGCCGAGAAGACTTCCGCCCGCGCTTCAGCAAGCGGCTTTCCCTGCTCTTGCGTTAGGAGGGAAGCGATGGTCTCGACGCGCTCCCGCAGAAGCATTGCCGCGCCTCTCATTATCCTCGCTCTTTCAACCGCTGCGAAGTTGCGCCATTCAGCGAAGCCCGCTTCTGAAGCGGATGCAGCGCGTTCAAGGTCCTCCTTTGCCGCGCAGGCGACCACGCCAATCCTTTCGCCGGTCGAAGGGCTGATCACATTGATGGTCGCTCCATCAAGTGCGTCACACCAAGTTCCGTTAATGAAAAGCTTGGTATCTGAATAGGTCATTTAACTACCTTCCGTCATAATGCAGCTCAACGCGACTTTGCGAAGACGCTTCGCGAGTCAACTTGCGACGTCGTTGGTGACGCTTCTCAGGTGAGAAGAACGTATATCTTTCGAACTGCCTCGGTGACTCTCAAAGTTCCTGAGAAGCCGGCGGGGATAACGCCCGTGTCGCCCTTGGAGAATTCAGTCTGTGGTGTGGTTTCGCTCTCGAGCGAGAAGGTACCCTCCAGGACGTGGAAGATCTCGTTGCGGTTTGATGGATAGACGAACTTCCAGGCGCCAACCTCTGCCTCCCAGAAACCGACACCCGGACGTGATGGTTCAAAGTCCACCAAAGGACGGCTGATTCTCTTCGGCCTACCAGTGATTAGCATTTCGTCAGCGGGATAGCTCATATTCTCCTGCAGCTGAGTCGGGTCGATCTTACAAACCCGTTCGAAAGTCAACTGTTCCATAGCTTCTCCTAATAAAAAGCGCTGTTACGTTGCCCGTGTCATAGGGCAACGCGTAAGAGACGGCGCATGCGGGCCCTTCGGGCACCTTCGTGCTTAGCTGCTGACACCTGGTCTGCACGCCGCCGCACGCCAGCTCCCATAGCCCGACGAGCCCGCACGCGTGGTTGAAAATGGCGCTTCTAAAACAGTTATGTTCCGTCCACAAAACGTCCTTCCGCCGCCATGTCGACCAGTGGTCGACGGTCACTCGGCACCTCCTTTGGCTGGAGAAAATGCGGAAGTAGCGCAGCATCCCCAGCCCGACCCACTGCTACGCAAGCTTCGATTGAAAAATCGTCTGGAATGCTCAGTTCGCTACGGATGTGGTCGCTGTTGATCCCTGCAAGAGCATGAGCGCCCCACCCTATAAGGCTAGCCTGCAGCGCAAGAAACGCCCAGGCAGCTCCAGCGTCAAATGAATGCGTGGGCAACGATAGTTGCTCATCTTTTCCAGTTATCCGAAATGTCCGCTTTCACATAACCACAACGATCGCCGCGGCACGGACTGCCCACGAGCGGTTGAAGTCATTCAAAAACGAAAGAAACGAGTCCCAGTGATCCGTGTCCCGATGGACGTAAACAAACCGCCAAGGCTGAGAGTTATAAGAGGAAGGAGCCCAACGGGCGGCTTCGAGAATAATGAGAACGGTACCCTCATCGATAGGATCCAATGTGAAGGCGCGAGGTGACCAGCGCTCGACGAACTGCGTATCGATTGGATAGCTAGGTATGCGAAGCGTTTTGATAGCCATAGTCAGAGCTCGATAACGATCTATTCGAAACCAAAAATAGACGCAACATTTGAGACGGATGTCTCAGGAGTCACGCCTGAGTCTTAACCTATTCAAGAAATCAATCGACACCGCCGGTGCCACCCCGGGGTTAGAAGAGTCTCTGCGGAGTCATACAGGAGGTCTGCAAGCTGCGGCCACCTCAGCGAACCATCGGTCACGACACTCCTTCATAAACAAAACAAATGTTCGCCCTACTTTCGACAACGGGCGAGACCTTGGGTATAGCAGTCCAACCCTGAAGGTAATGCAAGGGTCTACGAGACGAACATCGACCCGATCAAGGTATCCGTGAACACTGAATGGATCGATAAGACCGACACCCATTCCCAGTGCGGCCAACTCGCATGTTGAGTGGGAGAACGAGGTATCGACGCGCATGACACGGTGTACGTCTCGCGATTCGAAAAGGCGATCAACATGCGGCCGGGCTTGATAGTGCGCCGTGGTGGAAATAAACGTACGCCCTTCGAAATCCGTCGGTGAAAGCATCGACTTTTCCGCGAGCTGGTCCCCCTTCTTCATGACGGCGTAGTAGGGAACATTACAGAATTCGTCTACTGAAAGGTCCTCGCGGTCGTAAGGTACTTCTGCAAGGCCAAGATCGATTCGTTCCGTCGCAATCCAGTCTTCCACCTTCGTGGAGCTTTGAACATCCAGTGAGATATCAACGTCTGGATGAGCTTCACAAAACCGGGCTATGACTGCCGGCAAAAAAGTTATTCCTAGGGCCGGCATGCATGCGATCGAGACGCTGCCTACGCGAAGTTTCCTCACATCAGCGGCAAGTTCCCCGATCTTTTGGTACGCACGAAATGTGTTCTCTACTTGCTCGTGGATCATCCTTCCTTCAGGCGTCGGCACCAGCCTGCCAGCAGCGCGGTTGAACAATGTCACGCCGAGCTCCTTTTCGAGCTCGGTGATCAAGCGACTCACCGATGGCTGAGACAGCCCCAGTAAGTCCGCAGCACCGTTTACAGTGCCGACCATCATAGTCGTGCGGAATGCTTCAAGTTGCCGGATGTTCATAGTTTCCCAGTTGATAGCCCACTTTCAACAGCCATCATCTATGTTTCGGACCAGCGTCGCAAGGATGTACCGACCATGGTGTTCTGACGGTCGGGCCTTCCTGGTGCTTCGCGGCTGGCACCACTCAATAAAGATTCGGTCACGATGAGCGATTACACTGGCCGACAATCCGTTCGACTTGAAGCACCGGCGTCCGCAGTCAAATAGTCAGAGGTGCGCTCCGTGCAAAACCGCGTTCGTGCCACAGAAGGCATCCCGCATCAGCGGTCTCATTAAATGCAATCTCTCTGATCACTCCAACGATGATGGAGTGGGTGAATCCGTCATGCTGATCACTGATTTCACAGTCCAATGCAACCGTTGCATCAGCCAGGACCGGTGCACCGGTCACGAGAGATGCCCATTGGTTGGAAGTGAAGCGGGCTTGCCCTTTAGTTTTGCGAAATGTGTCAACGACCCCGCAGTGCGCTGTCGAAAGGAGATTTACGGCAAAACTACCTGCCCTCAGGATCGCGTCGTGGGACGAAGCGCTCTTGTTCACGCAGACGATGACCGACGGCGGTTCGTCGGATAGACTGCATACCGATGTAGCGATGAGGCCGACCGGCTTTGCGTCGTGCATTGCGGTAATAACTGTAACGCCGGCAGCGAACAACGACATCGCCTGCTGGAAGTTAGCTCTTGAATCGATGGTTTGCATTTGGTCACCTGCCTGGACTATGACGGATCACGCAAGCTTGAAGATGCTGGGTTTGAGGCCAAGGTTCTCGCGCAGAGTTCGTCCTTCATAGCGATCCCTGAACAACCCGCGGCGGCGCAGTTCCGGGATGAGGAGATCACTAATGTCTTCCATGCCGCCCGGAAGGATGGCCGGGCAAAAATTGAAGCCGTCGGCGCCATCATTCTTGAACCACTCTTCCATCTCATCAACGATGTCGCTCGCAGTTCCAATCGCGAGGCGTACCCAGAAAGTCGATGCGACGCGCTGGTAGAGTTGCCGAATTGAGAGTTTCTCGGTACGAGCCATCTCCAAGAGGTTTGATGCGATGCTCCTGAGTTTCTGACCACCGATGTCCGGCACCGGCCCGTCAAGCGGATACCCAGACAGGTCGCCCAGTGCGTTATAGAGCGAGGCCAGACCACTCAGCGGGTGGATAAGCTCCTGAAGCTGGTCGAACCTGTCTTGCGCCTCTTGCCTGGTCTTACCTACGAACGGTGTAATGCCCGGCATGATTAGCAACTCTTCGGGCTCGCGACCATACTTCGCAAGCCGCGCCTTAAGATCGCCGTAGTAATCTTGCGCATGTTTCAGGTCGTGCGAGTTACTGTAAACCACATCCGCGCATCTAGCAGCAAGTTCACGTCCGGCCTCGGAAGCTCCGGCCTGCACGATGATCGGCTCTCCCTGCGGTGTGCGCGCCGAATTCAGTGGACCCCGCACCTGGAAGTGCTTGCCCTTGTGATCAGGAACGTGCAACTTGTCTTCGTGGTAGAAAAGTCCGCTTTCCTTGTCTCGGACGAACGCGTCATCCTCCCAGCTTCGCCAAAGGGATTTGACGACATCGACGAACTCGTCGGCTCGTTCGTACCGGTCCTCATAAGCAAGGTTCTCGTTCCTGTTGAAGTTTTGAGCTTCCTCATCTGACCATGATGTGACGACATTCCATCCGGCGCGGCCACCGCTGATGTGATCGATCGAAGCGTATTTGCGCGCGATGTGAAATGGTTCGTTGTACGTGGTCGAAGCGGTTGCCACCAGGCCGATATTTGACGTCGTCGCGCCCAATGCGGCGAGGAGTGTGATCGGTTCCAACTCAGCATTCCGCATGTCACGCGCAAGAGATCCTTTCGGATTGTCATTGGCGCGGATCCCGAGACCGTCAGCAAAGAAAACCATGTCGAGATGCGCTGCTTCCGCCTTGCGGGCCGTGCTCAGGAAGTACTCGAAACTGAGCGCGCCGTCCGCGGGCACGTCCGGATGCCTCCAGGCGGCCACGTGATAGCCGAGATATCGCATCGAGAGGCCGAGCCTCATTTTTCCGTCTTTGGTCATTGCAAGCGCTCCCATTCGTGGACTGTTCCGCCCGAAACATGGCGGTATGGGTGAATATTCGCGCTTCACCGTCCGATAAACAATGTCGCCAAAAGCGGCCGACTATTTGAAAAGTGGATAAGGGTATCCCCTTATTCTTCGGGTAAAGGCTAGACGGATCCGGTGTACTGCCTGCAACGCAGCCCTGCATCTCCGGCGGTCTGTGCAGTGCGCACCGGTAGCCGCGCTTATCGACATCGACGTTGGAGATCGACGGCCAAGAAATGCTCGGTGCGCGAGGCAATGAGTTTGCCGAGTGAAGTCTGTCCGTATCCGGGGAAACCCTCTATACGAATTTCAAATACCAGACCCTTTTTGACGGCATTGTGTCGTTCACGTCGACGGCACACCATCCTACTCATGCCACCCGTGCATGGCCCGGCGGCGCAACGAATAACCACCGCAACTGAAAGACACCGATTTCGGCGGCGAATGCCAAGAAGCGATGTCTCTCTCTGCCGCTGCTGTCGCGACGCGACGCGCGGCGATACACCCGTTGGGCTGCTCGCCAGCACCGACTGCAAAGGAAACAAGATGCCGAACAGAGCCAACACCCTTGACCCCATCGTCTGCCCGAAGCCAGCAACAAGTTGGATGCGCGATGTTATCGCCGCAAACTTTGGCACATTTTTCGAATGGTTCGACCTGCTCGTCTACGCAATGTTCGCAATCACTGTGTCGAAGCTATTTTTTCCGACCGGCGACGAACAATCGGCGCTGTTGCTTAGTCTGCTCACTTTCGCAAGCTCATTCCTCATCCGTCCGGTCGGTGCGATCATCCTGGGCGTGGTCGCCGACAAACATGGCCGGCGTTTCACGTTAAGCCTCACGGCGTTTCTGATGCTGTGCGGCACTGCCTCGATCACACTTGTGCCCACATACGACAAGATCGGCGTGTTCGCGCCGGTAATTCTAGTCGCGGGACGCCTGCTCCAAGGCTTCTCAGCAGGCGGCGAATTTGGAGCGGCCAATTCATTTTTGACCGAACAGGATGCGAAGCGCAGGGGGTTTTTTGGAAGCCTGCAATGGTCGACGTCAGGTCTCGCCGTACTGGTGGCGTCGCTCTTCGCCTACTGCGTGAATCGCTATCTGTCGCCGCAACAGGTCGAATCGTGGGGCTGGCGTCTGCCATTCGCCTTTGGCTGTCTGATAGGACCGATTGGTCTCTATATCCGACGAAAGGTGAACGAGACGGTAGCGTTCGCGCAGGCAAGTGCAGCGGTTCGCAAGCCGTTGCGCGAAACGGCGCAATCCCATATGTCGAGCGTGCTCATGGGGGCGGTCATTTCAGGCGCCGGTGGCCTCGCTAGCTTTATGAACATCTACATGCCGACGTTCGCAATTCATAATCTGGGAGTCAGCAAGGACGCAGCCTTCCTGTCGTCGACGCTCAGCGGCCTCGTATCCGTCGTTTTCCCGATAATCGGCGGCATCGCAGCGGACCGGCTCGGCACCGTCAAGGTGATGCGTGCCGCGCTACTGTGCGGCATGGTGCTCATCCTGCCGCTCTTTTACATGCTCACGCGTGCGCCGAGCACCGCAACGTTGATCACATTCCAGTGCACCCTTTCACTGGTGTTCTACAGCTTCTACTACGCGCCGGTCGGCTCGTTGCTCTCACAACTGTTTCCTACGTCCTGCCGTACCACCGGCTCGTCGCTCGCCTACGTAATCGCGATGACGCTGTTCGGCGGACTCACGCCTGTCGTGACCAACCTTCTCGTGAAATTGACGGGCAGCATCATGTCGCCGGCCTATTACCTGATAGTGATTTCGACTCTGGCGCTCGTGGCTCTGATCGCCAGCCGCAAGCGCGTCAACTGACATATCTCCGAGCTAACATGCTGCCCATTCAAGAAATCACATTGAAACCCGAATTGCCCAAGCAGGTCTCCGTCGCAATTATTGGCGGCGGAATCATTGGAATCAGTTGCGCGCTTGCGCTGGCGCGCAAAGGTGTCGACGTCGCGGTGTTCGAAAAAGGCGCGATCGGTTGCGAACAGTCTTCACGCAACTGGGGCTGGGTGCGCTCCATCGGACGCGACATTAAGGAACTGCAACTGTCTGTCCTCGCTAACGAATTGTGGCAGTCAATCCAGTCGCAAATCGACGTGGGCTACCGGATGACGGGACTCGCATATCTTGCGAAAGACGAGTCGGAGATGGCGCTGCATCAAAAATGGATCGATGCATCCGGCGCCAGCGGTGTCCGCGTCAGCCTTCTCGGCAGGGCCGAACTCGCGAGCTTTCTCCCACAGTCGAGCCGCACATGGGACGGGGCGCTGTATAGCGCGACCGACGGTGTCGCCGAACCCACGATGGCCACACGCGGCATCGCCGAACTCGCTCGCGCGAGCGGAGCATCCATCTTCGAGCACTGCGCGGTGCGCGGCATCGACGTGTCGGCGGGGCGCGTGTCGGGGGTCGTGACCGAGCACGGCGTCGTGAAATGCGCCGACGTGGTACTGGCAGGCGGCGCATGGTCGCGGCTATTCTGCGGCAACCATGCAATTGAGTTTCCGCAACTCAAGGTCCATGCCTCCGTGCTGCAAACCGCACCTATCGACGCTAAACTGAATGTCGCAATCAACGGGGGCGACTTCACATGCCGCAAACGCTGCGACGGCGGGTACACAGTGTCGAAACTCGGTGCCTCGGTCGCCGACCTCACGCCCGACAGCATTCGCCTGAGCACGAAATACCTGCGGGCCTGGCTCAAAGAGCGCAAGTATCTGCGACTCCGTTTCGGACGCCCCTTTTTTGATGAACTGAAGATTCCGCGCCGCTTCAGCATTGACCGCCCGACGCCGTTCGAATCGTACCGCGTGCTCGATCCTGAGGCGAACAACGGAATGCTCAACGACGCAATGAATTGCCTGAAGCAGACCTTTCCGTCGTTCGCCAATGCGACGATTGCACGTACGTGGGCAGGTATGATTGACGTCACGCCCGATGCGCTGCCGGTTATCTCGAAGGTCGAGCAGATACCGGGTTTCTATCTCGGTTCCGGCTTTTCAGGCCATGGCTTCGGCATAGGACCGGCCGCAGGCGCTGTGCTCGCCGATCTGGTGACAGGCGATCGCACACAGGTCGGCATCGAAGACTTCGCCCTAAGCCGTTTTTGCTCGTAGGGATGGAGGTTCCTCCTTTGACGGCGGGACCCATAGCTCGCACGGCTATATACATCCGCCACCGAGACGCCTTCGAGCCCAATGGAGCTCGGTGTGCGCTCAGCGGAGCGGCGGAAATGCTTGGGTGCGGGTTCGAGACCCGACGCAAACGCACGCGACGCAACGAGTTTCTTGACACGATGAACACGATCGTTCCGTGGGCCGAACTGTGTGCGCGGTAGTCGAACTGTATTACCGGAAACGCGGGGTCGCCCGCCGATTCGTTCGGAGCCGATGCTGTGGATTCTCTTCGTGCAGCGCTGCTTCAATCTGGCCGAGCTCGCTTGCAAAGAGGCCCTGTATGACACCACCAGCCTGCGTCGCTTTGTGGGCATTGATCTGGGCTGGGAAGCCGTACCGGATGTGACAACGCCGTCAAGTCCGACGCCTGCTTAAAGCACCAACTCTGCGAACGGCTCTTCGCCGAGGTACGGGGAGTGTATCGACGCCACTGCCGTTGTCTGCGCGGTGCCGGCACCGCAGGACGGGCCGGGCCACCCGCGTACGTGCACACGGCCAACACCGACGACACGTCATATATCGCGCGGCGTGCAGCAACGACCTTTCGGAAGATTGCGTCGGACTCCGGCGGTCGAGTCGGAGACAGCCGGAGATCGTAAAAAGCAGCGTCGCCCCGGGTTCACCCCCTAGGGTGCTGCGATTCCCGATAACCCTTCACCGCCTGCGAGACGGGTAGCTCAGACACGGGTCACAGCCTCATATCGCGCGCCGCACGCAAAAACGTATCGAGCAGCGGCACGCAGTCGAGCAACTCAGGGCCGCCTGCGCGGTGGAACTCCGGGTGCCACTGCACGCCGACGACGAACGCCGCGCGCCTATAGCGGATTCCTTCGATGATCCCGTCGTCGGACGACACGGCCTCGATGTTAAGATCGCGACCGAGCTCACGGATCGCCTGACGGTGGATCGAGTTCGCGATCACTTCCCTGCGCCCCGGCAACATGCTCGCCAGCGTCGAGCGTTCCGGAAAGCGGATCGCATAACGGTGCTGGCTGTAGCGCTCACTCACGTGCGCGTTCGCGGTCGGCACCTCGGTCGCGATGTCCTGATACAGCGATCCGCCGAATGCGACGTTGATGAGTTGACAACCGCGGCACACACCGAGCACCGGCTTGCCCGACTCTACGAACTCGTGCAGCACTCGAGCGCGTACATGTCGTGCACCCGATCGCCCGGCCATTCCGGCCGTGCGTCGGATGCGGCGTAGGTTTGCGGCGACACGTCCGCGCCGCCTTGCAGCAGCCCATTGAGATGCTTCGCGTAGTCGCGCAGCCGGATGTTGCTCGGATGCAGCGTCCCTTGGTGCCCGACGGTCGGGATCATGAACACGAGGACGTCGCGCGACATCACACGGTGCGCAATCGATTCCTCCACATACTGCAGAGTCTTACCACGCAACCCCGGCGCGCCGGGCTTCGGATGGAAGATCCGTGCTGACACGCCGATGCGCAGCGTGCGCTGCGAGCTTCGCTGGCCAGCACGATCGAACACGCGCAGCGCGCGCCGCAATGATCCGGCCGAGCGCCGACCATCGCCTGTCGCTACGACGCAGGTACGTGCTGGTGCCGCCGACGCCGCGCCGGCCGGCGGTGGCCGCAATGATTCGAAATCCGGCTGCGCCGCGAAGCCCGGCGGCATGCTCGCCTTGGCCGCGGCGGCGGCCCCCGATCTGGCGAATAGCGCGGCGGCGGGTGATCCGGCGTTGGGCGGCGAAGTAGCCGAATCGGTAGTTGAACCGGCCGACGAAGCATCGGGGGCAGTAGCCAATGAATCTTCGGCGTCGGGTGCAACCAGCGCGGCGAAGTCGCCACCTGTCGCACACCGGCGTCAGTGGCATCGTGCGCGGGCACGGTCTGGACCGGTGATGCGGCGGACAAAGGCGTGGTATCGCTCATGACGAGGGTCTGGCTCGTCCTTTACGCGAATAAAGAGACCAGAGATATATATCTTTCAAAAGTACCACAGGTAGACGGAGCGCCGTCCACCCGTGGACCATTGTTCTGCATCTTTGGATGTCAGAATCGGTGACGCATACCGACAACCACCAGTGTCTGGGAGTTACCGTTTCCAGTCAGCCCATATGAACCGACCGACGCGACTGCATCAACGAGCCCTCCTGCGGCCGTCCGCTGCGTTCCGCTCGCATGCTGGTAAGCGGCAACCGCGTAGAAGTCCGTGCGCTTCGACAAGGCGTAGGTAGCGCCCGCCGTCACCTGGTTATACGTTGCAGACGTGTCACCTCCAGCGCGGGTGTAGATGTATCCGAGTCCGCCGAGGACACTGGGACTAATCTGATAGAGGGCATACACTTTTCCCGAATTGAAGTGCTGCTGCGATTTGAACGTCGACTGCGCGTCCGCGTTAAACGCCGCGTAGCTATACACAGCTCCGAGCGTCAGCGCAGAAAGCTGATAGCGGGCCGCTGCATGCGCTATTCCGATCGTTGCAGCAGTTTGATAGCCGTTGCTGATGGGTCCGTCAAAGATCGAATCCATCGTACCACTCCACGTGGTCCGAAGCTGTCCCGAGGCGGCCGCAGTATTACTTCCATGAAGATAGCCTGCCGCGATGCTCAATGCTCCGCCAGTGTAACTGGCTGCCGCAGAGTAGGTATTTCCTGACCCAGGCTGCCCAGCCACACCATTCAGTGCGTACAGTCCTTCAAACTGGATACCTCCAAACAAGGGGCTAACGTATTTGATTGCGTTCGAGATGCGCGCACTGTTGTCGTTGTTATCGACGTCTCCGGGAGTTGTGGCTGGAGATCCGAAGACGCTTTCGAGTGTCAACCCTTGAACCTTGTCAACCACCGGATCATACTGCCGCCCCAGCTTAAGAGTACCGACACTGGCGCTCGTGATACCGACCCACGACTGCCGGCCAAATTCGCGCCCACCTTGACCAAATGCGCCGGTGCCGACATTAAAACCATTTTCAATCTGAAAAATTGCCGCCAACCCACCACCCAGGTCTTCTACGCCTTTCAACCCCCATCGATCACCATTGAGATTACCGTTCATCATCACATAGCGGCTGCCTTGATTGGTGTTGACGTAGCCAAAACCTGCGTCAATCAAACCGTACAAGGTAACGCTCGATTGCGCATGAGCCACGCCGACGAGTGCGGTTGACGCCAACACAATAGCAGCAGACTTTTTCTTGTGCATTTGATCTCCATCGATCATTGAAGAATGACTGTGCAGACTGCGACACAGTGACATGTTTTTATATGTTGTACTAAGTTAATAGTCTTCGACCAATCCCCCCGATACCCATTTGAATTTGAACTGACACGGTCGACAGCGCATCCGAATCAAGGTGACTTCGCCGCAACCACGTTACGGCTGGATCGCGTCAAGGTCGAGCGTCGCTAACAGTCGTTGATCCATACAACGACGCCTGTTCCTGCGAACAACCCGCGACCCTGGTCGGCGCGCAGACACCGGTGCCGTATCAGCGACGTTCGTCCCCCACTCCGGAAGCCGAGCCGACGCATGGTAGACAGCTCGCCTCCAAGGAAGGAGCGTCAGACGCGGCGCGGCATCGGGGGGCCTGCAAAGAGCACTCCCGCACTGTGATTCGCCAGGCCGTCCGGGACTGCGACGGACTCCTTCTCAGTCGGCCTGTTGCGGCAAGCGGGGGCCCAGTTCGGGGGGCATCAGGCAGGTGAATGGGTCAAGTGCGCTTTGCCGCTGGAACTCATCCTTGACGGCCGTGCGGAGCCTATCGTCCGTCAAGACGTCCGCTCCGGTTGCCGCCATGACCTTCGCAGCGTAGGCCAAACCCTTGCGCGCCGGATCCGAATTGCTCTGGGCGGTCCATTGCCAAGTGTGGGACGGCGGACCAATGACATGGGTCGCCGCCAGAAGCTGCACTGTTGGCACCGTGCGACTCACATCACCAACGTCCGTCGATCCCATGACCGGCTCAGTGACGTCGCGCAACGGCCAGACTTCGTCACACAGCACCGTGTGCTCGCGCGGCGCGAGCTGCCACAACTCGTAGGAAGCAGCGATCGCTTTCGCCGAACAGGACGCCTGATAAGGCGCCGCGATTGCGCGGTCACGTTTGTCGAAGCCAGTAGGCCCCAACTTCGTCAAATTGGCGTGGAGCGCTTCTTCCAAGGGACGATTGCGAAGCAAGCTTGCGACCGCAGCGTGCACGTCTTCGCTCACCTCGGTCTCTGTCATCAACGCTGCGCCTTTGGCTACCTTGCGGACCCGTTCGGCTAGTTCGACCAATTCCGTCTGTTGGGCGGCGCGGATCGAATAACGTACCGTAGCGTGGCTCTGCACGACATTCGGCGCGATGCCGCCTGCATCGATGATGGCATAGTGTATGCGGGCATGGCTCGACATGTGCTCGCGCATATAGTTGACGCCGACGTTCATGAGTTCGACGGCGTCCAGCGCGCTGCGGCCGAGATGCGGCGTAGCTGCAGCATGGGCGGTGCGCCCCGTAAAGCTGAAGTCGATTCCGAGAGTGGCGAGAGAGCCAGAGTCCCATACCATGTTAAAAAAGGCTGGATGCCACGTGATGGCGGCGTCGACGTCGTCGAAGGCGCCTGCGCGCGCCATAAAAGCCTTGCCCGCTCCACCCTCCTCTGCTGGACAGCCGTAGTAACGCACGCGGCCTTTCAATCCGTTAGCCGCGAGATAGTCCTTCACGGCCGTCGCCGCCAAGAGAGCCGCGGCGCCAAGAAGGTTGTGCCCACACCCGTGTCCGTGTCCGTCCTTTTCGACCGGCGAGAACTCGGCCAGTCCGGCCGCCTGGCTCAGTCCGGGGAGCGCGTCGTATTCGCCCAGGAACGCGATGATGGGTCCGCCTTCGCCGGCCTCGCCCATAACGGCGGTCGGAATGCCGGCGACATTCCGGACAATACGAAACCCCTCCTGCTCCAGCATCGCCACATGCTGGGTAACCGATCTGAACTCGTTATAGGACAGTTCCGGCGTTGCCCATACCTTGTCACTGAGCACGAAGAAGTCTTCCTTTTTTGCTTCGACGAGGTTCCAGATTTCTTTCGCGACTGCCATTGATATGCCTCTCTGCATCAGTTGAAAACAGGTTTGAAACTCTAGTCTTCCGAGGGACAGGCCGCCTTCAATCCAACACAACTCCATTCGCGTGACCGAACCGGTCAAGACCTTTTGGAAAGGCCATGATGGCAAAAAGCATGACCGCGCTTGCCATAACCGCATAGAACGCTGGAGAAGCGGGATTGCCGGTGTGTTTCAGCAACCAGGTGACGACAACCTGTGCGGTGCCACCGAAGATAGTGATCGGAACGGCATAAGTGACACTGAGGCCGAGAGCTCGCACGCGCGCCGGCAACGCTTCGCCAATCAGCATCAGAACCGAAGGTCCCGCTACGGCCGGCATGGCACTCATCAATACGGTGGCGATGAGCAAGGTCGGCACGCTATGCGAGAGAATAAGAAGGTGGTATGCCGGGTAGATTCCCGCGAGCAGGACCGTGTATGGAAGCGCCACTATGACCCGGACGTTATAGCGATCACAGAGCCACCCACCAAGCAGACCGAACACGATCAGCGACGCACCCAACACTATCGCCGAAAACATGCCGATATGCGGCGGCATTTTCAGTACCGCGATGGAGTATGTGGTCATGTAGAGCGCCACGTAGAAAACCGCGGTGCTACCTCCGAGCATGGCCATGCCGGGCAAAATGGCTCGGCGATGGCGCCACAAATCGCGCCATGGAGTGGCCGTCGTATTCGCCTCACGGCTACGGCCATCGAAGGTCTCGGGCATCTGTTTGCGCAAGTAGAGCGCAACCGGGACGAGTAGGAGCCCAAGGGCGAACGCTAATCGCCATCCCCAACTCTGCATGTTCTCCGGCGCCAGTAGCGATGTGAACGTGACGCCGACAATCCCTGCGGCGAAACCCGAAATGCCCTGGCTGGCGGTCGACCAACTCGTATAGAAACCGCGTCGCCCCTCGGGGGCAGCTTCCATAAGGAATGCTACGGCCGGCCCGACTTCGCCGCCCAAGCCGAACCCTTGGATGAGCCGGCTGATGACCACGATGATCGGAGCGGCGACGCCGATGGTAGCCTGATCGGGAGTCAAGGCCAGTCCCATAGTGCCGACAATGATCAGCGCGATGGTAAGAAGCAAGGCCGGCTTGCGTCCGAGGCGGTCGCCGAGCCGGCCGATAAACAGCGCACCAAGAGGGCGAGTCACGAAACCCACCCCAAAAACTGCGACCGAAGCAAGAATTCCTGTCAGTCCGTCCAAGGATGGAAAGAAAGCCCGTGCTGCGTAGACCGCGAAGAACGAGTAGATCCCAAAATCATAGAACTCAAGAGCGTTGCCCGCGATCGCCGCAACAACCGCTCTCGTAGGCACTCGTCGTTCCGATTGCGCGAATCGCGAGTGTGGCGGCCGGCGCTCATCAAGCACAGTCATCTTCTGTCTCCATTGGGCGAATTCTTCGTTCGCGGTTCGTGATTCGTGATTCGTTGCTGTCCGCCACTAACGAATGCAGTGGCATCGATAGAAGTCTGCCTCGCTGATGTGAACGACACAATCCGGCCAAAATAGGTCAGGTATTTGAAACCCGTATAGGGTGCGCCTCGATACCGATTCTGGATCGACACGCCAGCATCCGGTGCTTCACTAGGGTAGACTTGATACGTCCTTTGAAGTAATTCTCACAAAAGACCGTACCGACATTCGAACTGGCGAGCCACGTGAACACACCAGACGGAGCGTGTCACTACGTCAGCATTCAATACAGCCAACGACTGACTGAGGCTGGAATCGACCCGTCGGTCAGAAGCCGGCCGACGAGCGTGACAACGCGCTGCCTGAACCGATGAACGGCATCTACAAGACGGAACTGTTTCATCGCCGCGCCCCTTGGAAAACGAGGGAATCCGTCGAATAAGCAACGCTGGAATGTGTGGGCTGGCAAAACCATCATCGTCTGATGGAATCGCTCGGCTATCTCCCGCACGCTGGGGCTGAAGCAAGCTATTACAGGCAAGTCTGACGTGCCTGCATGTAGTTAAACCAACCAGCCTGCGGTTCAGCTCGCTTGCACGCATCCGCAACACAGCGATGATCGGACTCTTGGATCGGAGCGACAATGACTGTGCGTGGAAAGCACATTCAGCGGATCCTCACATCGGCCACACAAACGGCTGTTAGCTTACTCAAAGCTATCCGGAATCATCTCCGTCTTTCCCTGCAATCGTACTCGTGAATGAGTCTTGTGAAGAACGTCGTCCGAAAAGCCTCTCACATTCGATTTTGAACGCCTCGATCTCTCGCCACTTCTCCGCAGAGGACAGGCCGCGCTCCGTCGCTAGCACGGACGCTGCTTGATCGATCTCAGCCTCGCTGAATTGATGCCGCCAACCAAGTCCGGTGCGCCGAAAAAGAAGATCCATGAGGGTCACGGCATGTTCTTTCTGTATGCCATGCTGGAGATCTGAAAGTCGTGTTGACAGTCCCGATACCAATGCGGGTGAACTGTCGCTTGCGGGCGGCTGCTTTGGCGCATAGTCTGGTCGTTGCCGTCGGTGCTGGGGTCTTAGCCGCTTTGCAACCGCCTTAGCCAAGAGGCGGCCGGCCGAACGATGGCTCAACACGGGCCCGGCGGTCATCGCGAGTACATTTGGCATACCGTCCTCAGTAAGGTCGTGGAGTTGCCGGGAACGATTCCCGAAAGGAACGGCTTTGTCATACGTCAGCGGCCTGACGCCTGCCCAGGTCAGCCGAACCTCCTTCTCCGAAAGCCCTATGCCTGGCATAAGACGGTTAGCTTCTTTGAGCAGCCAGGCCTGTTCCTCGTTAGTGACATGGATGTCCTCTTTGTTTCCCTCGTAGAGGGTCTCTGTCGGCCCGAAATAATGCAGGTCGTGCCAGGGAATACAGTAAAACGGTTCGCGCTTACTGTTCAGCGTTGCGACGCCGTAACCGGCGCAGGAGTTCGGGAGCTTGACAACAATATGCGTTCCCTTGGTCCCGAGCACGCGGCGTTTAGCGTTTGGCTCAGGCGTGGCGTTGACCTCGTCGATCCAAATGCCTGCTAGGTTAAGCACGATAGAAGCACTGACTTCTACGGTCGCACCGTCCAATTGATCCCTAAGCACGACTGGCCAGACGCCGCCGTCGCGACGCCGTCCGAGCGTGGCCAGGGTGTAATTGCGAACGACCGCCCCCATGCGTTCCGCGTCGAGGATACAATCCATGCATACTCGCTCGGGCCAGTCGAACTCGTACTCACGATACACCGCGACTGAATGGATACGGTCAAGATCACGCAATTCGTTCATCAGCGGCATATTACGCGCTTCGGCACCAGAGATACGGTGGTAATCAAGAGGCGGGTTGCGAGGACCGAGCAGTTTCAGAATAAGGAATGCAATATCCACTTGCCAGGCGCGATAGGGACCTTCCTGATAAATCGGGAAGGCGAACTGGAGCGGTCGAGTGCGCAACGATGACGTCTCGACGAACTCGGCCCGCGCCTCCATCGCTTGTTTCGCCATTTTCATCGCTGTCATAAAGCGCGTGGGATGCACAACAAAGTCCCAGATCGAACGACCTGGCGCCAAATAGCGCAGACCACAATGCAAAAGACGACTGGAGCGACTCGAAGTCCCCGAACCGAAGTCACCTTTATCGACGAGAAGGACGCTGTGACCCTGCCCAATGATTTCCTGGGCGGCGGCGGCGCCGTTAATGCCTCCGCCAATAATGACAACGTCGAAGGTCTCGTGGTCGAGAAATTTAAGCGGTGGTCGCACGACTTCTCTCCTTAGTCGCTCGTTAAACGCATGCATCACCCCAGCCGACCTCCCTTCTTAAATGGCGAGATACGATTGGCGAGATGGCTGCGTCGCGCCCGCAATCGCGGACAAACTTCTCAGTAAGTTCATCGGCAGTGACACGGCTACGAGACGGCAACGGCGAAATGATCGTCAGCCGTGAACGCAGGGCTCTGGCGCTAACGGAATTTCGCATTGAACTTATGGATGGAATGGTAGGCCGTGGATACATTTGAAACAATGTAGCCAATAACGGTTAGCTATTTGCAAAACAGATAGGCTTGGCCGCGCATCGTCAGCGACGACGCGCCTCCGGCGCAGTACGCGCCAGCGTGGTATCAACCGTGTGAGACGTCCGGGGTCGGTGTCCGGTTCAACTGCGCGACTTGGTCGAGCATGATCTTGCCCGGCAGGCCCAGCAGAGGTTTTCCTATCCGCCCTTTCAGCGCGACGATTGATCAATATGGCTTGTCCTCGCGTTGCGAGTGGCATGGAGTTTTTCACGTTTTGCCGGAACCGATGAGATGATGAACGGTGGCGCATAGCGCAGAATCGACCGCATTCCTATGCCGTAGATCCGTGCGCAAGCGCGAGCATCATCGCACAACGTGCTGACGAAATTTAGCAGGACACGTGCGGGGAGTAAGAGGTCCAAAGAAGACCGAAAGCATATCGCGGTTTGATACCGACTAATCGAATCCCGTCGTTTACATCGTCTGGAATGTATGAAGGATACTGCTCAGAACTCCCACGCTTCGTTGAGCGGACCTTAGGCGCACACCACGCGTCCGTACTGGGCAGACAATTTTGAGGCGAACAATACGAATAGGGAATACCCTTATCCACTATTCGAATACCTAACCGTTATTGGCCACATTGCTTCGGCCGCATCGCAGTCCTACCATCCGTCCCATAACACCTTCGCCAGAAACATGGGCCTACGGGACGGCTACTTGTTGGCAGTGGACAGTATTGAGAATCGTATGACATAGGTGCAAAACAGAAGAGAACCGTTCGGATCTGATTCAAGGATGGCCTGCGGATATGCTCCATGGCACCGACAGATTCATCGCGGAGTGCTCCGACATCGCTGCGGATTTCAACATGGTTGCGGTCATCGAACGGGGCGGCAATATCAATTAGTGATTAGGGGGGAGCATGGTGCGATGCGAGACATTAAGCGACTTGAGATATCTCCTGGAGAAACAGGATCTCACAATTACGGACCATGACCTAAAAGTGTTGTGGGAAGCGGTGCCTCATGTGCTGCGCATTTGTGAATACTCCGGCGCCATTGAAAACAACGAAGCCGTCGAGCATTCCCATATTTTTACAGTGCTCGACAATTTAGCTGCATAGGGATCTTTTGATGCAAATACCTACGATTGCTGAAGCGTCGAACCTGATACACAAGCGCAAACTATCACCGGTCGAACTTATCGACGCGTGTTTAACGAGGATCGAGTCTGTCGACGCCAGCTTGAATGCATTCATTACAGTAACGGTGGACAGGGCGCGCCAAGAAGCGATTGAGGCCGAACACCGGATGATGAAAGGCGAGCTACGTGGAAGGCTGGACGGCATTCCAATCGGCCACAAAGATATTCTCTTCACGAAGGGCGTCCAGACTAGTGCGCATTCGAAACATCTCAAAGGTTGGGTGCCGGAAGGTGATGCTCACGTCGTGCGTTCGCTCGCGGATGCAGGCGCGATATCGTTGGGCAAACTGGCGATGCACGAATTTGCGCTAGGTGGACCGTCATTCGATCTGCCGTGGCCGCCAGCCCGGAACCCGTGGGATACACGGCGCTTCACGTCCGGTTCATCGAGCGGTACTGCCGCTGCCGTTGCGGCCGGCCTTATTTTAGGCGGTACAGGCACTGATACAGCGGGCTCAATCGCTGCGCCGGCGGCCCTATGCGGCGTTGTGGGGCTGAAGCCGACATACGGTCTATGCAGCAAACGGGGCATCTTACCGCTCGCGCCCTCCTTGGATCATGTTGGACCCTTGTGCTGGACCGCCGAAGATTGTGCGTTGCTTCTTGAGGAAATGGCCGGATATGACCGCGAGGATCCGGCCAGCGCAAAGCGAGCGCCTGCGGATCTCGCTGTGCGGGCTGAAGAAAACGTGCGAGGGATTCGTATTGGTATTGCGTCAGACTGGCATGAAACAGAACACCCCGTTACGCCCGCTGTCAAGGAAGGTCTGGATCGCGCAATCTCAGTTTGGACGGAACAGGGCGCACATGTAGACCAGGTGACGATGCCGCGGCTAGAAGAGTATCGGGCAACGTGTTTCGTGATCTTGACAGCAGAGGCTTATTCCGTTCACGAGAAGGCGTTGCGCTCCAACCCATCTGACTTCGGCGAGCAGCTAAGACTTCGACTATTGCTAGGCGCAACACTCAGTGCCGCCGATTATGTCAACGCAGTCAGGCAGCGCAGACGGTTATGTATGGCAACGGCTGCCGCAACTGCCGACGTGGACGTGATTGTTACCGCGGGTGCAGCCAATGGAGCTCCATTCATGACGGATGTGCCCAGGTGGGGTGATCTGGAAAAACCAGGGTTTTACGAACCGTTCAATATCACTGGTTGGCCAAGCATCGTCTTCTGCTCCGGATTCGGGATAGACCACATGCCAGTGTCCGTTCAGATAGCAGCAAAACCGTTTATGGAACACAAACTTATCCAATTAGCGGCGGCCTTCGAGAAGGCTACAAACTTTCGCAACATCCGCCCGCGCATCACTAACGGACAAGCACGCGCTTTCTGTTGATCATTTTCCGCTATCCGCGGAGTGCCTTGATGGAATGAACCAAAAACGAAATTCAATCACGGATCCGAGGCTCACCCTCATTCGCGATACCTCTCGGAACGGCTTCGAACGTCTCGACCGGAAGCCGTCGTATGCCATGGGAAGTTGGTTCCAAGGGCCACTCGGAGCCCAGAGCCGACGAGGGTCCAACTTCGCACGCAGCAAAACAGGCCATTTACCGACTATCTCGCGGGCAAATGGCGACAGGTTGGAACAGGATAAAGGACAGTGACGTGAGAAAACTCTCGATCTTGTTACTGCAACGAATCGTGCTAGGCGTGGTGACAGCACTTGCAGTTTCGATGGTCATATTTTTTTCTGTGCAAATGCTGCCGGGAGATTTCGCTAGTGCCATACTCGGACAATCGGCCACTCCAGAAACAGTGTCAGCGCTGCGAACGCAACTTGGACTTGCTCAGCCATCGCCGTTGCGGTACGTGCATTGGATCGAACACCTCTGCCGCGGGGACCTCGGATTCTCTTTCTCAGGATGGTCGCCAACGGGCGGTCGATCGGTTTCTGGAATCGTGCTTCCTCGTCTCGGCAACACCCTGTTCCTCGCATGTCTAACCGCTCTCATAGCCGTTCCGGTTTCATTGGTTCTTGGGATCACGGCCGCGATCTACCGAAATTCCTGGTACGACAGAGTAGTGAATTTGATAACACTCGGCGCCATCTCGTTTCCGGAGTTCTTTATCGCGTATCTCATGATTCTTTTCATGAGCTCGAAGCTCGGGATTTTTCCGTCAATAGCGTCAATTGGCCCCGACTCCTCGCTCGTACATAGGTTTTATGTCACTCTCCTTCCAGCGCTCACACTGACGCTCATTGTGACGGCTCACATGATGAGAATGACGCGTACTGCAATTGTTTCGCTCTTGACGCAATCATACGTCGAGATGGCCAACCTGAAGGGTCTCCGGCGCACGCGGATCATTGCATTGCACATTCTTCCAAATGCAGTTGCGGCGATCGCCAACGTCATCGCGTTCAATCTCGCCTATCTGGTAGTTGGCGTTGTCATCATTGAAGTGATTTTTGTTTACCCCGGCATGGGCCAGTTAATGGTGGACTCTGTGGCCAGCCGCGACATTCCCGTGGTTCAAGCTTGCGCGCTTCTTTTTGGTGGTATCTATATCGTCCTAAACCTGTTCGCTGACGTCGCTTCAATACTATGCAATCCTAGGCTCCTGCATCCGAGATAACTCATGAATACAATCCATCACGCGTCAACCCAGCCGGATTCGTCGGGTGGTCTCGATCAGAACTCTCGTACTGACCGAATTATCGCTTTGATGTGTTCGTCGCCGGCGAACGTAAAGATCGCCACGACGATACTTCTATTGGTTTTCTCGGCAGCAGCCCTTGCCCCGATAATTGCACCCTACAGCCAAACCCAAACGTTTGATGCCGTTTTAGCACCTTGGAGCAGCCAGTTCTGGTTAGGTACAGATCAGTTGGGACGAGACGTCTTTAGCCGCCTTCTTTTCGGTGGTCGAAACAGCATCCTCATCGCAGTAGCAACCACAACGCTTTCCTTTTCCGTTGGGGCGACGGCCGGTTCCCTTTCTGCGATCCGCGGTGGCTGGACAGATCAGATCATGAGTCGCGTGAACGACATCCTAATGGCAATCCCGACTTTGATCTTCGCCCTGATGCTCCTGTCCGTATTCGGTACAAAAGTACTCAACCTTGTGCTGATCATTGCTTTTCTCGATGCCACCCGGGTCTATCGTCTTACTCGGGCCGTTTCAGTCAACGTTGTAGCAATGGAATTTGTCGAGGTTGCCCGTCTGCGGGGGGAAGGCTGGATTTGGGTCATGCGGCGAGAAATTCTACCCAACATCATCCCGACTCTTGTAGCAGAGTTTGGAATACGCTTTTGCTACGTTTTTCTCACCGTCGCTGCGCTCTCATTTTTAGGTGTCGGTATTCAACCGCCAACCGCGGACTGGGGATCAATGGTCCGGGAAAATGCTTCATTGGTGGGATTCCTGGATAGCGATCCCATGCTTGCGCTAACGCCGCTCATTCCGGCGTTCGCGATAGGCATGGTGACTATCTCGATGAATTTGATAATAGATTGGACTCTTCAACTCGTTGGCGGATTGAAGGAAACGCGATGACCAATAGGAACCTGAGTGAAAGCGATGTGATTCTTCACGTGGAAGGCCTTGTGATTGACGGTTTCAGCAAAGGTCAATGGCATAGGATTATCGACGACATTGATCTTCGTGTACATCGCGGTGAAGTCGTAGGTCTGATAGGTGAATCGGGCTCAGGCAAGTCGACGCTGGGGCTGGCAGCCATGGGTTATGTGCGGCCGGGGTGCAGAATTGTGAGCGGAAAGGTCGAGTTCTTGAACAGAAACCTTGTCACCGCGTCGGAGTCGGAGCGACTGAACATCCGCGGATCACAAATCACCTATGTCGCCCAGAGCGCCGCAGCTTCCTTCAATCCATCGCAGAGACTCATACGGCAGACAGTGGAAAGTGCTGTGGTCCATGGCATCAAGACCCGTCGCAATGCGGCCCGGGATGCCAAGGATATGTTTCGCGCGTTACTGCTTCCTGAACCCGAACAGATAGGCAGGCGCTATCCACACCAGGTATCCGGCGGTCAACTGCAGCGAGTGATGACAGCGATGGCTATGTCGCCGGAACCGAATCTGATCATCTTTGATGAACCCACAACCGCTCTCGACGTGACGACGCAGATTGAGGTATTGGCCGCGATCAAGGATGTCGTTGAACGTTATCACGTGGCCGCTATTTTCGTCACGCATGACCTCGCGATAGTGTCCCAAATGGCTACACGTCTTATGGTTCTTCACAAGGGAAAATGCGTAGAGGAAGCGCCCACGAGAGAGATGATAGATGAGCCGAAACACGAGTACACACGCTCATTGTGGGCTGTACGGTCGCTGGAAAAACCGTTCGTTGCCAATCAATCTCGAGAGGTTTTTCTCAAACTAGAAGGCGTTTCGGCGCATTACGGCAGCGTCAAGGTTCTTGATCAAATAACCATGACTATCCCCAAAGGGAGGACTGTTGCAATCGTCGGTGAAAGCGGATCGGGTAAAAGCACGATAGCTCGGGTGATTGCAGGTTTACTGATTCCAAGTAGTGGTGAGGTTGTGCTCGAAGACCGAATTCTTCCTAGTTCTTATGTGAATCGCTCCCGCGAGCAGCTCCGCCGCGTACAGATGATTTATCAAATGGCCGATACTGCACTGAATCCGCATCACACCGTGCGGGATATCCTTGCTCGTCCGCTCGCGTTCTATTCAAAAATCACCGATCCCGAGCTATCCAGACGAGTGTCAGATCTACTCAAGAAAATTGAACTCGATGATAGCTTCGCCTCGCGTCGGCCATCTGAGCTTTCTGGTGGCCAGAGGCAGCGCGTAAGCATCGCCCGTGCTCTTGCGGCTAGTCCTGAGCTCATCATCTGCGACGAAATCACCTCAGCCCTCGACCAGGTCGTGCAGGAGGGCGTACTTAAGTTGCTGATGAAACTGCAGAGGGAGTTCGGTGTCACGTATATCTTCATTACACATGATCTCGGCGTAGTAAAAGCCATCAGTGACGAAGTGGTGGTAATGCAGAATGGGCGAATAGTTGACCAGGGAAGCAAGGAGGCCATTATGGCCCCACCATATGCTCCCTACACCGAATTGCTTCTTTCATCAGTTCCGCAAACTGACCCTGGATGGCTTGACTCGACGATCAGTCAAAGGCGGCCGAAGGGTTCCACAAGACTTAAGTCTTCGGTTTAACCGTCGCGGGTCATACAGACCATAGGCGTGGTTCAACCAGAGGGAGCTGCGCAAGTTGGGAAATTTCATCGCTAATTGGAGCGAAACGGCATGAGCAATCCGCTCGGCGCTTGACCGGACGTAAGAGACGGTTGTTTTTCACTTTAGCTCGCACATTCCAAAAACCCGCAATCCAGTCTACGCACAACGAGGAAATATGAATAACGAAATGGGCTATAAACTGGAGCTTCTCTTGCGAGACGTCTCCAGATCCCAAGTTTCCCGCAGACAATTTTTGCAAACATCCGGGGCGTTCGGGCTAGGTGCGACTGCCCCTTCTTTGTGGGCACAAACTGCATACGCCACGCCGAAAAAAGGAGGGACCTTCCGCGCGGGGCTAAGCGACGGCAGCACGACCGATTCGCTTGATCCGGCAACGACAGCCAGTCTGTACATGATCCAGTTGGGGTATGCATTTAGAACATACCTGACTGAGATCACTCCGTCCAACCAGGTAGGGCCGGACTCGGCTCAATCATGGGAGTCGTCGCCCGATGCCAAGGTATGGAAGTTCAAGCTCTTTCGCGGCCAGCAATTTCATAACGGCAAGACATTAACTGCGAGCGACGTCGTAGCCTCAATTAACTACCATCGACGGCCAGGTTCCACATCTGGCGCTAAGACCCTCCTGAAGGACATCGCGGACATTAGCGCTGATGGTGTTGGTGTTGTCGTTATCAAGCTGAGCGCCGGCATGGCAGACCTACCTTATCTCATGGCAGACTACCACTTCCCGATCATGCCCGGAGACGGTAATGGCGGGATTGACTGGGGATCGGGAATAGGCGCTGGACCGTACAAAATTATCCGCTTCCAGCCCGGTATAGGCGCAGAACTAACACGTCATGACAGGTATCACAGACCTGACCAGGCGTACTTTGATGCGCTTCACCTGATGGTATTGAACGACGTCAACGCTAGGCAGACGGCGCTGCTCAACAACGAGGCCGATGCCATCGTAAGCCTTGACCTGAGAATCTTACCTCTTCTGAGTCGCAATCGGTCAGTCGCAATCGACGAGGTCGCGGGCGGTAGCTACAACGGGATGCCGATGAATTGTCTGTCATCGCCGTTCAAGGATCCGAATGTCCGACTCGCGCTGAAATATGCGTTAAATCGCGAAGAAATCGTCGCGAAGATTATGAACGGTCACGCGACGGTGGGAAACGATCAACCAGTGAGCCCGATCATGCCCTACGCCGCGAAAATTCCGCAACGTCACTACGATCCCGACAAGGCTAAGTTCTATCTTCGAAAAGCAGGACTCGATTCGCTTAAGGTTCAACTTTCGACAAGTGATGCTGCAGGCGCTAGCGCCGTAGACATGGCAGTTCTGTTCGCGCAGGGCGCATCGAAGGCAGGGATCGACATCGGAGTGGTCCGGGAATCTGCTGACGGTTATTGGTCAAATGTGTGGTTAAAAAAGCCGTTCGTCGTTGTCAACGCCGGGCAAAGACCAACACCGGACGTTGTGTTCTCGCAGTTCTTTGAGGATGGCGCTGCGTGGAATGATACGCACTGGCACAATGACAGGTTTCAGTCGCTTCTTCTGACGGCGAAGTCAATGCTCGATCAGAAAAGGCGTTCTGAGATATACGCAGAGATGCAAGCCATCTGTAGCGACGACGGAGGTTATTTGATTCCGTTCTTCGCAAACAAGGTTAGCGCACGCAGAAGCAACGTGAAGCATACCAAAACAATTTCCAGCGCATGGGAGCTTGACGGCGGGCGAGCATATCAACGATGGTGGTTCGGGGATTGATGATCTCTTCCACGTTAGCAGGATGGTTGTACGGGTGAGTTTGCGCGATGAAGGAGATAAGATCGCTTTATCACGGCCACTAGCCGACTGCGTCGTTGAAATGGCACTGATCGAACTCGCCGCGATGGATCGTCGTACTTCCATTTAATCGGCCTGGGATTCTTGTTGTGCTCGCGGATATAGCGCATCAGCTTGCGCTCCAGATCCTTTACCGTGGTGAAGATGCCTCGCGCAAACACGTCGCGCTGGATGCGCGAGAATCAGTTCTCCACCTGATTTAGCCAGGAGGTATAGGTCGGCGTGTAATGCAACCGCACGTTTCGGTGTTGCCGCAGGAAATCTTGCACGCGCGGGGTCTTGTGACTGCTGACGTTGTCGCAGATCACATGGATCTCTTGTTTGGGCCGCTGGCTGGCTACAACGTCGGTGAGGAAGGCCACGAACTGCTCGCTGGTATGGCGCGGCGCCATCTCGTGCGGGCACGGGGCACGGTTGTTACGACTGCAGGGCCGACCGTCGTGTCGACTGTGACCTCAGCCGCGTTTCCGTTGTCCGTCATGCCGACGTACCTGTCTTCACGCCTGCCGCTGCATCCGCCCGCACCACCAGTTTGGCTGGGCGCTGCAGCACCAGGTTCTGGAACTGCTGTGCCTGGGCGCCTCGCTGCGGCGTACCGCCGCGACTTTCGCGCTTGCTAGCTACCACCCTGAGCGGCGCTGGTGTCAGCTGGCAAAGTGGATAGATGGCATGAACGCCGCCCTCCGCTCGGGGAAAGAAAGGGCGTGCTGAAGTCGCAGGAGCCAAGTCTGTACCGATGCGACCTTCCTCGATATGCCAAAGTGACGCGGCTAGCTCCCGTTTTTGAAGCGAGGAACGACCAGGGCTACCACGACCTACGGGCTCGACATCTCGAAGCGCGTATTTCAGATGTGCTGGATCGAAGACGAAACCGGTGAATTTGATAGCCGGCGCTTTGACGGAGCCCGGCTGTTCAATGCCGCCGTTGCTTCGGGCGTCCATGTATCGCGGAGGCGGATTCAACCGGTCCTCGCAACACCTTTAACTGAGGAGGTGTTGCATGGTGCGAAGTGCAAAGCAGGTGTATCGGTTGACCGGTCGAGCAGCGATGTACTCGCCGGGCGCGCCATCGCTTGGAAACGGGATCGAGCGTCGCTTTTGGCAACAGATCGCGACTGGCATTACAAGCGAGAAGGCAGCGGAGGCGGTAGGCGCATCCCAAGCAGTGGGCTCGCGCTGGTTCCGCTATCGTGGCGGCATGCCCCTATTCATGTCCAAACCTATCGCTGGTCGATACTTGTCGTTCCCTGAGCGAGAAGAGATAGCATTGCTCTCTGTCCAAGGCCTCGGAGTGCGCGAAATCGCTCGGCGTATCGAACGCAGTCCATCTACCGTTTCGCGAGAACTCACTCGCAATGCTGCAACGCGCAGTGGGTCTCTCGAGTATCGTGCCTCTGTTGCGCAGTGGAAGGCGGATCGATTCGCGAAACGACCGAAGCCAGCGAAGCTGGCGACTAATGAACGACTGCGTCAATATGTACAGGAGCGCCTGGAAGGCAAAGTTCATGACGCTAATGGCCGTGCAATTGCTGGGCCTAGGCAGGCACCGTTTAAGGGTCGAAATAAGCCCCATCGCGGCGATCGAACTTGGGTCAATGGCTGGTCACCCGAACAAATTGCCAATCGGTTGCAGGTAGATTTCCCGGATGATGAATCGATGCGCATCTCCCACGAAGCCATATATCAAGCGCTTTATATTCAAGGGCGCGGCGCACTCAAGCGAGAGCTGGTGGGCTGCCTGCGCACCGGGCGCGCGTTGCGCGTTCCTCGAGCGAGAGCGCGTGCTAAGGCGTGGGCGCATGTCAGTGAGCAGGTGATGATTTCTAGTCGGCCTGCTGAGGCGGAAGATCGTGCGGTGCCGGGCCATTGGGAAGGCGACCTCCTAATTGGCCTGAATCGATCCGCCATCGGTACGCTAGTGGAAAGATCAAGCCGTTTCACGATGCTTGTGCATTTACCTCGAGAGAAAGGCTACGGGTTGATTCCGCGCACGAAGAACGGGCCTGCGCTAGCCGGCTACGGGGCCGTCACGATGGCCGACGCACTCAAGAGGACTGTGACTGACCTGCCTGCTGAGTTATGGCGGTCATTGACATGGGATCGTGGCAAGGAGCTTTCCGATCATGCCCGCTTCACTATCGAGTCTGGCGTGAAAGTATTCTTCGCCGACCCGCAAAGCCCGTGGCAGCGTGGTACAAATGAAAACACTAATGGCCTTCTACGACAGTACTTTCCAAAAGGCACAGACCTGTCCCGGTGGAGTGCCCGGGAGATCCAGGCCGTTGCTAATACGTTGAACTCAAGGCCGCGAAAAACTCTTGGATGGAAGACACCTGCGGAAGCCCTGGACGACTACCTAAAATCTGTTCAACAATGCAGTGTTGCGAGGACCGGTTGAATCCGCCTTGACTGCCCCTGTCCGAATGCAGGACCAGGCCCGGCGCTGGCCGGCGTTGCTGCAGCGCCATTGTCAGTGCCGACATGACCAGTCCGGCCGGCATGGTGGGCGACATGGCCCAGCCGACGACTTTGCGTGAATACAGGTCCAGCACGACCGCCAGATACAGCCAGCCCTGCGCCGTGCGGATATACGTGATGTCTGAAACCCACGCTCGATTCGGCTCGGCCACGTCAAACTGCCGGTCGAGCACGTTCTCCGCAACAGGTAGCGTATGCCTGCTGTCGGTCGTCGCGACGAACTTGCGCTTCCAGCTCGTGCGCAGGCCCGCTTCGCGCATCAGTGCACGCACCCGATAGCGACCAATATGCAGCCCTTGCTGCCGCAGCGCATGCATCACACGCCGGCTGCCATAGCTCGCGCCGCTGGCGGCGAATGCTGCCTTGACATGGGTCCGCTCCTGCAGACTCTTTGCACTCGGCTTTGCGCGCCGGTGTGCATAGTAGCCAGAGCGGCTCACCTGCAAAACCCGGCAGGCGTGACTGACCGATACGGCCTCCTGTTGCAAGTGATTTACCACGCGGTAAGTCACTTCAGTTCCCGGGCAAAGAAGGCCGACGCTTTTTTTAGCAGCGCGTTGTCCTCTCGCAATTGCCGGTTCTCAGCTTCAAGTTGCCGGATGCGCTGCTGTTCCGCCGTCAGCGGTTTGCCCTCACCGGGGCCGCCGGCACGTTCCGCATCGTACTGCGCCACCCACCGCCGTACGGCTGTCTCAACAAGGTCCATCGACCGGCTGACTTCACTGACCGATAAACCCTGGTCTCGTACCATCCGTACCACTTCCAGCTTGAAGCTGGCGTCAAATTGTCGGCGCCTTCTTGTCATCTATCGTTTTTCCTCGTCGATTCAGGATTGTCCTCCTATCGACCTGTCCGAGGAAATTAGACCATCACACTGCTTAAGATTCCCGGGACCTTTGATAGCAAGCTTGCCGATCTTGTGATGTTTGAGATAACCCCACACGAGCTCATCCGGATTCAGATCCGGCGAGTAAGCAGGCAGGAAGAAAAGACAAATGCGTCCATCTGATGCTGCGGCAAGCTGGCGGATCGCTTTGCAACGATGAACTGGATGACCATCTGCAATCAGGAAGACGGGGGCATCGGCATTGAGTACCAGTCGCCTGACGAAATCGACGTACGCCGCAATCTTGAAGCTGCCTTCAAAACACAAGAAACGGAATTGACCGCGCGGACTGATCGCCGAGATCAGGCTCACTTTGAAGCGAGCGCCAGTGGTTCCGACAACGGGTGTCTGGCCGATCGGTGCCCAGTTCGTGCCGCTGTGATAGTCCGAGCGCACCGTCGATTCGTCGACGAAGAAAATCTGTGCCCCACAGCGTTTGGCCTGCCTGACAATCGCCGGATATTCGTCTCGCATCCATGACTCGACCAGTTCAGGGTCACGTTGGTAAGCACGCGCCAGCGGCCGCTGCGGTGAAAGTCCGAGCTTCCTGAGCAGCCGGCCGACCGATACTTCAGAGAGCCGGACGTTGAAATGTTCGCGAATCAACTCCCGCACCATGTCTCGTGTCCACAACGCCAACTCGAACTTCATCTGCATTGGATTCTTCGTTGTGACCGTCCGATAGACAAAGCGGATAGCCTCGGACGACAGCTTCGTCGGCCGGCCCGGAACAGGCTCGGCCCGTAAGGCTTCAATACCTCCTTCGCGCCAGGCCGCCAACCACTCGTAAATACGCGCTCTCGAGAATCCCAATGTCCGGATCACGTCCTCAGGCGACTCGCCAGCTTCGACACGCTTGACCGCGCGAATGCGGATCTCTTCAAGTGTTGCGTGTGAAAGCTGTCGACCGTCGTCCTCGCGCATCACGTCTCTCCTCAAGACCCTTTCTCAAGACCCTTTAAGCTTAGATGATGGCGTCGATTTACGTTCGCCTACTTATGCACTGGTTAGTAACTGGTCAAATTCAACACATCTGATCGTACAGACGCACAGCGCTCAGCACCCTATCACTTTTAAGATCGCTTCGGGCAATCGGTTGCCCTTCACCTGGATCTTCGATGCCTGCTCACTGATCTGGCTCACCTCCTCCTCAGTAAAGGCGAGGTCGAGGGCGCCTAGATTCTCCTCCAAGCGGTGCAGCCTGGTTGTGCCGGGAATCGGCACGATCCATGGCTTTCGCGACAGCAGCCACGCCAGCGCAACCTGGGCCGGCGTGGCGTTCTTACGTGCGGCGAAAGCCTTGAGCACGTCGACCAGCTCTAAGTTCGTCTTGCGCGCCTGCGGGGAGAACCGCGGGACGGTATTGCGAAAGTCCGTCGGATGGAACCGGGTGTACTCGTCGATCCTGCCAGTCAGAAAGCCGGCGCCTAGAGGACTGAACGACACGAAGCCAATACCGAGTTCTTCCAGAGTCGACAACAGCCCCGCTTCAGGCCCGCGCCAAAACAGCGAATACTCGCTCTGGACGGCTGTCATCGGTTGCACGGCATGGGCGCGACGGATGGTCTGCTCGCCCGCCTCAGATAGCCCGAAGTGTTTGACCTTGCCATGAGCCATGAGGTCTTTGACCGCACCGGCTACATCCTCAATCGGAACCTCAGGGTCGGCGCGATGTTGATAAAACAGGTCGATCCGGTCGGTGCGGAGACGCTTCAGGCAGGCTTCCGCCACCGTCTTCACATGTTCTGGGCGACTGTTCGTACCGCCCCCGCGCTCACCTGTCGCCATGTCGATGTCGAAGCCGAATTTCGTGGCGATAACCACCTGATCGCGAATCGGTTGCAACGCCTCCCCGACAAGCTCTTCGTTGACAAAGGGCCCATAGGATTCGGCCGTGTCGAACAGCGTAACGCCGCGCTCATGAGCTGCTCGAATGAGCTTGATCATTTCGTGCTTGTCGCTCGGCGGCCCGTATACTGCGCTCATGCTCATACAGCCAAGGCCGAGGGCAGAGACTTCCAGATTGCTCTTTCCGAGTTTGCGGATCTTCATAGTTTTGCCTCCTTGCGGGCATGACCGCCACTATCAGTAGGTCGGAGCGAATTGTTAGCGACGTCGCCGAACGAAATCCTCGATCCGATTGCAGGCCTCATTCAGCTTCGGCTCATCCACCACTAGTGCCAGCCTCACGAAACCGTTTGCAGTCGGACCGAATCGACTAGCATCGAGCAGAGAGACGCCTTTCTCTCGGAGCAGTTGCCACGTGAAGTCGTGTGTGCCTATTCCCGTTCCCCGAATGTCGATCATCATGAAGATGCCCGCCTCTGGAAGCAGGCATTGAAGATTCTGAACGGCATTCAGGCGCTGAAACACGGCATCACGCCGCCGGCGATACACGTCTCTCATCTGCGCGATCACGGAACGACGGTGTTCGAGCGCCGCCAATCCAGCTTGCTGGATGAAACCCGGTAGTCCATACAACATGCAAAGTGCCAGTCGACCCAGATGATCGATCGCTGCCTCCGGCCCGATTACCCAGCCTAGCCGCCAGCCGGTCATTGCATGCGACTTTGAAAAGCTGCCTAACGTCAACGTTCGGCTCGCCATGCCTTCCAAAGACGCGATGCTAATGTGGTCGCGCTCAAAAGTGAGGTCCGCGTATACCTCGTCAGAGACGACCCATAAGTCGCGCTCGCGCGCCAACGCGGCGATCTGTTCAAGATGTTCGCGCGGCATGACCACGCCAGTGGGATTGCAGGGCGTCGCAAAGAAGATTGCGCGTGTGCGCGCGGTAACTGCGGCTCTAAGCGCCTCGCAGTCGAGATGGAAGCCATTCGCGGCGTCCACCGCTACGGGCACGAGGGTGGCGCCGGAGGCGCGAATTGCAGCTTCGTACGTCAGATACATCGGCTCTGGCACGAGCACTTCGTCGCCGGCCTCGCAGACGCAGAGCGACGACGCGAACAGTCCGTTCTGCGCGCCGGCACAGACGATTACATTCGCCTTGGTGACGGCACGGCCGCTGTCGGCCTGATGTTCAGCCGCGATCGCCTCACGCAGGTTATCCCGACCGGCGCCGCCGGTGTAATGTGTATCGTCTTCGTGCAGGGCCGAGATGGCACGTTCAACGACGGGAGCGGGAGTCGGGAAATCCGGATCGCCGACGCTGAGCACGATCACATCTTCGCCTTGAACGGCCGCCAGCCTAGCCGCCCTGTGAATGTCCCACGCCGACGTTCGCTCGCCCTGCAAGCGCTCGACGAGATTCGCAAATTTCAAGTCTATCTCCCTCTTCGGAATGCTAGGCGAACTCCGCTCGCTTGTTGAACATGCATCTTTCTGTGCTCCTGGCGAAAAGTTAACAATTTGCATACGGTCCCGAAATGTCAGTCAATCTATCGGCCCGGTCGTTGGGGGAGGTTGCCTATGCCTCCAATACATGCTGAAACATTTTTGCCTCGAGTTCCCGGAAGCGGACATAGTCCATGTCCAAGGTTTGATTATCACTGGACAAGAGGAACGCATATCCCGGTCGCCCTAGGCTGCCGTTTGTCTTTGTCAGATAATCGCCGATTTTCGGGAATACAATCATCCGGTCCAGTGTCGCCAATTCGCCAAATCGACTGAGATCGGGATTGTTCACAACATATCCTTCCCGATTCGAACACATGTAAACAAACCTTAGGCCTTTTTGTCTTGACCCACGCAATGCGTTCACTCGTCTTTGAAACTGTCCGGAATTCAATACCGTCTCAACCATCACAGAAAGTTGACTGTATCCCTGCGCCTCCTCGACGGCCGCGAAGAGTTGAGCGCCGGTCAGACGCGCGCCGCACTCGATAAGCCGCGGTCCATTGACTGTCAGCATCACCTCACTGTGTGCCGCGCCGTTGCAAATTCCAAGCGCGTCCAGCGTCTCAAGAACATATTTCTCGACCCTCTCGAAAATTTCCGTCCGCCGCATTACGAGTTGCGCATACTCGTCTGTCGAGATTGTGTCCACCAAGCCACCAACGCCAATCCACATATCGGTCACAAAATGATGGCCCTCGCAACTGACACTATTTACCATCAACTCTTGGCCTTGAAGACGTTCTTGAATTACGAATTCCGTATTGATTACTCCTGTCACGTTCGGTTTACCATGAGTGGCCACGAAGGCAGCTTCTATGTCCTTCGCATTCGAACAAAGTGCGACACCATCCGACTTGGCTCCCATTGTCGGCTTCAATATGACCGTATCCAACTCAGATTCACCGTACCAGGCGAGAAGCTCGCAGAGCGACCGCGAAGCGAACTGCCTCATACTGGATACACCAGCCTTCTTAAGTGCTGCGATCATATGAAATTTGTTTCTGCGAGCCTGCGTTGTTCTGGCGTCATTTCGCGGAACAGCGAAATTATCTGCTAATAAATCTGCTAGTACGACACCGGACTCACTACCGGGCATGATTGCTTTGACTGAATACCCGCGGAGATTTTCAAGTATTTCCGACATGGCGGTCGATTCGAGATGAAAGTTGGCAATGTAGTCAACCGGCTTGTAGCCAAACCGCGACGTTTTTTCTGTTGAGCTAATGTGTATGCACTCGTATCCATGGCCGATGAAAGCCGGTGCCAAATATCGCCCCGACGACCATCCATCAACAATCACAATCACGTTTTTGCTTCTGGTTTGCATTTTTGCGTCCTCGCAAGACTCGCGGCGAAATTGAGATATGCAGTCCCCCACGCTGAGTCGATGGAGTAGCCTCCGCTTATAACAAGCTCACAAAGGAAAGGGAATAACTCTCTACTTATGGCCGAACTCGCGTCCACAGGTAACAGCGAGGCAACATTGTCCAACGCGACTACATCAACGGCGTTTTCCCCTGAACCACACGTCTGTACTGGTTTGGAAAAATCGGTCGACTCTCGATAAATACGTAGTGGGTTGTACGGACTGGCCGCGTCGCAACTTACGTCGCCAATCATCGAAAGCCGATGTGGCTTTTCGAGCATTTTTGGGTGAAGCAGTATCGTTGTTGTCTCGTCTGACCGTATGCAGTTGAAAAGGATGTCGAAATCTAGAAGCTCATGACGTAAGTCTGAGGCAGTCTCCGCCCTTCCCCAACATTCGTGACCGAGGCCAACGGTCTCCAACAGGTAGCGCACTCCCGATCCAGTCACTCCCCGTGCACCAGCTATGAGGATCCTCGCGTTTCTTACTTTTTCAATCTTCCGCTGCAGAAACTCTACTAGCTCTTCAAAGCTACTATGGAACGTTTTCTCGAGCGATACTTCTGCCGCATCACTCATCTTTCGTTCCATAAGTTCCAGCGTCACGGCCGCCCCACACACGCCCGCCCAGAAACTTACTCCCCGACTCACAAGCTCCAAACCCCGAAAGTCTCGGAGGTACTCAAGATCGAGCAGCGTGCCTCCGCCTCGGCGGAACCGGTCTAGCACCTCAACCGCGGCCGTCTGTTGCTTGAAAACATGGCCAAAATAGATGTGAGTATGGCGGACCTCGTTGACGTCTTCACTTAGCTCTTTCAGTCCTAGAATGTACGCATCGGAAGGCGCGTTTTTCCAAGAATGCGACTTGACGATCTCACACCCGACTTTTTCGTATTGCTCGTCCGGGAAGCACCGCATGGGCGAATGCTCTACGGTCACTACGATACCTTTCTTGGCCAACATCGCAGCATGAGCCGGTACAAGGGGCGTGCGGCGCTCAAAACGTTTGCTTTCGCATCGAAGCCAGATGTGATTCATGAAGCCCTCTTCAGCCAGTAAGAAACGTACCTCGATCGCTTCGCGCGACCGCGGAATACCTGTGCCATGTTGCCGTCATCGGACGATGTCATAGCAGTAATCGGTCTTCGACACAGAAATCGTGCTCGCGTGCAGTGCTTCGAAAAGTTCTTCGACCAGTGCCAGCAGTATCCGCAATCCGCCGCCCCCCAAGTCGGGTAGCGGTGGTAGTGGTGACGGTCAAATATAGGGAATACAAGCGCACGAGGGATGTCCGGTGTGGCGCTCCAGATACTTGCCATGTGTGTTGCCGATCCGGAACTGCACCGGCTCTATGAATAGAAGCGAGCGAAGGTGCCAAAGGTCGCGCTTTGGGTAGACCTTGCATTGTGCACCGTATGGCGACGCGTCCCAAAGCGGCCGCACTTTCGACGCGCAGCGATCGGTACCGTTGGTGGACAGAACGTGCGCCGGCTCCTCGCTAAGTTCCCGCAGAAATTGAGTGAATGCGAGCATCTGGTCGGCATCGCCATAGAGTGCATAGCGCTTGCCGTGTAGATTCGGCTGACTGTCCGCCATGGCATCGACGAGTTGGCGCAGCTCCATTTCAAGCTTTGCAGGAATCCGCCTTCCCGTCATAAGGAAATGGTCGGTACCTACGACGCCGATGGGCGCGTTCAACGCGATAATCTCCTGGTCATGCTCGGCGGTGAACCTCCTCGTCTTCTCGCAACAATATTCGTGGAACACAAATGTCGCTTTTGCGTTCAGCACGCACCCGACTTCCTCCTGTGTCGCTTCCCCGTTGCACATCCGGAAGTCGCCATCGGTCGATGCGTTCCATGTCTCGGATGGATCGCAGATGATGTTGACCGTCACGCCGAATAGATCGAATTTTCGCCGAATCTCCCTCATGTTGCCGACGACGAAGTCGTCGAATCCGCCGATAAAGTTCACGCTGTCGTCCGGCACGCGTGCAAGCGGGGTGGCAGTTCCCGCCCTACCGCCCCAAAAGTGCTTCAGAATGCCCGGTAGCGCATTGTCACAACTGGTCACGTGGTTTCCGAAAAACGCGGGCGTGTGTGCGAACGGCACATCGTAGTCTTCCCGTACGCTACCCTTCTGCTTGCCGATCCGACCTTTTTCGTAGAAGGTAATCTGCCGAAGTTGAGACATTGTCGTACTCCACAATGAGATAGAAGGTGAAAGCCAGGGTGCGAGTTTGGGCTGCAAAGCCGCGACGATGTCCTCAGCCAGCGGTTCGTCCCGTCTGGTCTTCTTCTGTCGAGTCACGCGTCGGTCGGATTGTGTCCGCGCGGATCGCTCTCACGCAGCTATCGTGCCATGTGCGCACGAGGCGTCCAGAGCCCAGCCGAATAGGACTTCTCGCAAGTTTCCGGAATTGCGGCTTGCGACGTTCGCGACGTCAGCTTCCCGACAAACCCGCGCGTCTTTGTCGCAAATGCAACTCGCAGCACGAGCTCACCTCCATGCTTTGGCGTCTTCGCCATCGCCAAAACCCGATTCGGCGCTGGTATGAACGTTGCAAAACCGCTTGGCCGTTTGCCGTTTGCCGTTTGCCGATGATGCACGAACCGTCGTCCTTTTTGCGAGTGCTCGGTTCTTTATTAGGCATACTAATGGCCTATGTGTTCATCCGCTACGAACTCGATAGAAACCCGTTGTCCCGTTTGCAGCACGATCGGCGTGTCGTTGCCGTCGTCTTCAAGGGACGCACAAGCACTTGTTCACGGCAGTGCAAATCCGACACCAGACGGTGGCGCAAGGACGAGTGCACGATTCGGCCATGCCCCGCAGGCATCGCCGCCCGCGAGGTGAGGAAGACAGACTCAGAACCCGCCCCCGCTGTCGTCGATGTCGGCATCGCTGGGTGGTAACGCTGCTCGCGGATCAGCTCGTGCAACTCGACGCAGTAACGTATCCAGATGCGCGCGCGCAGATCGCTGAGCAGTTCGAAGACCGCGAACGCCTGCTGCGGCGACCCGTTGGCATCGATCATAAAGTCCAGTCCGCCAGACAGGCCCGATGGCAGGTGCGGTGCAGCGGCTCATGGCTTTTTCTCCTGGCGCGCGGCGTTACGCCTGCTGGCGCGCTGCTCGGCCGGCTCGCGCGGTCCTTGACGCGATACGACTCGCCGTCGATGAGGATGACCTCGGCGCGAAGCACGAGGCGGTCGACCAGCGAGACGACGCAGGCCGCATTCGGGAACACCTCCGACCATGCCTTGAACGGTTTGTTTAATGCAAGATCAGTTTTTACGCAGAGTCTCTGTCCCAGAAGCCTGCGAATCGGTAGTTCTCGACGCCTGTTCTCCGCATAATGATGACGTATTTCGTGGCCGATCGCCACTACAGGAGTGGCATCATTTTGGCAGCATCTTTTGTTTCGTGACAGCGGTCGCAGGAGCTTCGAGATCGACGCGGTGGCGCTCCGCTATAGCGCTACTCCCATGCTTCAAAAGAGTGTGGCTACGCTGAGATCAAGCAAACCTACAGTACCATATCAGCGCCGGGTTGCCGGGCGCTGGTGAGTTGACTGAGCAGGACTTCGGTCGGGTGATCGAAGTCCGTAAGGCCATATGGGTCGTGTCGTTCACAATTTCCACCTGTTCAGAAATCGTGGACATGCAACCATATGAACGACGTGCACGACATGTTCAGCCTTTTTGACTTGTTCAATACTTTATGACGACCCCATCTGAACACGCCTAACATTCCCGCGCCACGTCCGGGCGTTGGGGAACCACGGCGTGAAACACCCATCACTCTGACGTCGATTCAGCGTTTAAAAAAATTGCGCAATTTCAAGGGAGCCGCAGCTGAGAGGATAAATTCCGACTTGCGCACCATTGTGAGCAGCAGGAACTTGATAGCCAGATGCCGCGTTGGCAACGTAGGCGTCCGTTCCAGCGCCTTGAAGAAAACATGGATTTCGGTGGGCGTCAGTGCCCGGTCGCGAGGCTTGAACCGCGCGATGGCTGACGGCCAGATGGCTTCTGCCGGGTTGTCCACCTTCAGCCCCCTGGCCTGCACGAAACGGTAGGCCTGCAGCACGATATCGTGTGCCTGCACGGGCGAGAGCGGCGGCTCTCCGTTCCTTGATCTTTTTGCACTTGGCCATCAGGCGCGACCGTGTGATCTCTTCAAGTTTCAGATGCGCAAACTCCGTCGCGAGATTTCGGTTGTAGACAGACTTTCTCATGGCATGCGTCGACTCCGCGAGGCTGACTTTCACCAATCAGCGTATACGCCGTGCGGGCGGAGACGTCGACGAGGTGCAGCGCCGCAAGAACCGCAACAAGTCGAAGATCCGGGCGCGTGTCGAACATGTCTTCGCGGTCGTGAAGCGACTGTGGGGCTTTACGAAGGTACGCTATCGCGGGCTGGCAAAGAACGCTAATCGGGCGTTCGTCGCGCTCGCGCTAGCCAACGTCTACCTGTCGCGCAGGCAATTGATGGCATCGATACGCCCATAGTGGGCGAAAAGCGGGCAAAGTGCCCGCCCACAAGGCCCGAAAGGGTCGAAACCACACGGCTCGAAATGGGCTTCATGACTTCGAGACGTTCAAATCGCTAACACGTCGCTAATTTGGCGCCTTGTTCAGCCCAGCCCCAGGCATTGCGAGCAACGCACGCGCGCCATGGCCACTGCTTGATGCGCTGACCGGCCAGGACGATATCCATGCGGATAGTCATGAAACACCGGCTCCGCGATGGGTTCCAGATATGGTTTGATCATCTTCTGCGATTCTGTCCGACATCGTCAGGATGGGTCGTCTCGAACCGCACACGCGCTCAACGATCATTTGGGCGGGCAAGATCTGCCACCCACTGCATCTACCTACTGTAAAACGCATTTCTCAACGTATCCACGCTATAGATGAAAGGCATCGATACAATCGATTTTACAAATCGCTTCTTGTGTTGCACAGTGGGACCCGTCGTTGCGGAAATGTGAATTGAGCTGATTGATCGAACACTTCATATTTATACACCTAAGTAGTACGACACATATTTAGGCATGTCTCCATGATGCCCACACTTTTGGATTTACCTCCCGACACGCCGCCTGAGCTTACCGAAACCGTGCCCGTCGCGGCCTTCCGGATCGGACGATCGGCTGTGGAGCAGCTTACTGGCTCGATAATTGAACGAAACGGGCCAGAGCTGTGAAGGTACTCGATTGCGCATCCGAGGCGCGCGACGAGTGCCACGATCGCGCCGGACGTCGCGACGTCTATTTGACGTTTGACGACGGTCCTAATCCACTTTGCACACCGGACGTCCTCGATGTGCTGGCAGAACACCGGGTGCCAGCAACGTTCTGCGTCATCGGCGCGTACGTAGAGGACCAGCCGAAGCTGATCCAGCGAATGATCGCCGAGGGACACGAGATTGCCACTCACACGATGACTCATCCGGATTTGTCCAGATGCGAACCTGATGAAGTACGACGCGAAATATTGGACGCGAACAGGATCATCCGGATGGCGTGTGCCCAAGCCACAGTTCGGCATATACGTGCCCCTTACGGAACATGGACGGACGAAGTGGTCGCTGAAGCGGCAAAGGCGGGGCTGGCGGCTCTTGACTGGTCGGTAGACCCTTGGCGTCAGACTAGTCTCGCCCGGCGTCGATGCGATTGTCAGCGCGGTGCTGGCCTCTGTCCGGACTGGCGCAATTGTGCTCTTGCACAACGGACGTCCTCCCGGCGAGTCAGGACGGTGCTGTCATGCTGGGCTGCGCGACCAGACGCTCATGGTGCTTTCCCGCCTGATTCCAGCACTGCATGACTGCGGATTTGTAATCAGCTCGCTACCCAACCATCCTGAACAAACCGACATCTATGAATGCCATTGCCACAATCAGCACTGCCCCGGTTTTGTTGTATGCACTACTCTCGACTGTTTACAAAAGCGTACAGGCCCTCCATGGCCTACCGACGAGTGGTCCGCCGAATTCGCCCAATGCCGCCGACCCCAACTTTCTGCCGGACGTGGACGTCATCGTGCCGTGCTTTAACGAGCAACCGCGCACGCTCTCGGCGTGCCTGGAGTCCATTGCAAACCAGGACTACGCCGGTAAACTGCGCGTCTATTTGGTCGATGATGGTTCTGCGAATCTCGACGCCGTGAGGCCGGTATACGATGCCCACGCGCGCGACCCCAGATTCAACTTCATTACGCTTCCCCAAAATATGGGAAAGCGCAAGGCACAGATCGCCGCGATACGCTGTTCATCCGGGGAACTGGTACTCAACGTCGACTCGGACACGACGCTGGCGCCCGATGTCGTCAAGAAGCTCGTATTGAGAATGCGAGACACGACGATAGGCGCCGCCATGGGTCAGTTGATCGCCAGCAACCGCAACGATACCTGGTTGACCCGTCTGATCGATATGGAGTACTGGTTGGCTTGCAACGAAGAGCGCGCCGCACAGGCTCGCTTCGGCGCTGTTATGTGTTGTTGTGGTCCGTGTGCCATGTACCGCCGGTCCGCCCTCCTTTTGCTGCTCGATCAGTACGAGACGCAACTTTTTCGCGGGAAACCGAGCGACTTCGGCGAGGACCGCCATCTCACGATTCTCATGCTGACGGCAGGTTATCGGACCGAGTACGTTCCGGATGCCATTGCGGCGACAGTCGTTCCGGACAGACTGGGGGCGTATCTGCGCCAGCAACTGCGCTGGGCGCGCAGTACTTATCGGGACACGTTGCTTTCGCTGCGCCTGCTGCCCTGTCTAGATCGCTACCTTACGCTGGACGTGATCGGACTGAATCTGGGCTCGCTATTTCTCGCCTTATCGCTTCTAGCGGCGCTCGCGCAGCTCGCATTAACAGCGACAGTGCCGTGGTGGACTGCCCTGATAATCGCATCATGGACCATGATCCGCTGTAGCGTGGCATCGGTTCGCGCTCGCCAGATTCGATTTCTTGGCTTTTTTCTTCACACACCCATCAACCTCTTTCTCTTACTTCCCCTGAAAGCCTATGCGCTGTGTACATTGAGCAATAGCGATTGGCTGTCCCGTGGCTCTGCAGGCAACGTATCGAACGTTCGTGAAAAACAGGTCGATACTTCGAATCCGGTTACAAAGCCGAACGCGACTTCAGCGTCAAGATCTGCGACTCCGCACCGTCGGGAGGATCACGCGTGTGAGTCTTCAACATTAGCGACGTCCGACGAAGCATTCGATGGCGATTAGTTAATCGTACATATAGATCTCGAGTATTGCGCCAACCCAGAACCGCCCACCATTGTCACTGGTCCGCTTGAGTGCGATCGTCTCACGCAAAGGCTCGATTGTCGTCTTCCCAACGCCAGTGCATTCACCGAAATCCTGGTACTCCATTGTCAGTAACTCTCCCGCGTGGCAGGCAAGGATCGTCTATCGACCAGGGCGTTTTCAATCGCGCCGCAGCAGCAGAACGGCTTCTTTTTCTCTAAGACAAGTGCGTAATTTCCCTTCTTATCTCCATGTCCAAAGCAGCAATCAGCTTCACCGGCGTAAGGAAGTCATATGGCGACAAGATCGTAGTCGACGGATTGTCGTTTAGCGTCGCGCCTGGAGAGTGCTTCGGTCTGCTAGGGCCAAATGGCGCGGGCAAGAGCACGACGGTGCGTATGGTTCTCGGCATGGCGCCGCCCGACGCAGGCAAGATCATCGTGCTCGGGGAGCCAGTGCCGGCGCGCGCTCGCTCGGCACGTATGAGCATTGGCGTGGTGCCGCAATTCGACAACCTCGAGCCCGGGTTCACCGTGCGCGAGAACCTTCTGGTGTTTGGGCGCTACTTCGGCATGAGCACACGTGAAATTGAAGCGGTCGTGCCGTCGCTGCTCGAATTTGCCCGCCTCGAAAGCAAGGTCGATGCGCGCGTCACCGAACTATCCGGTGGCATGAAGCGGCGGCTGATGCTGGCACGCGCGCTGATCAACGATCCACAGTTGTTGGTCATGGACGAGCCTACAACGGGTCTCGACCCGCATGCGCGCCACCTGATCTGGGAACGCCTGCGTTCCCTGTTGGCGCGCGGCAAGACGATCCTCTTGACCACCCATTTCATGGAAGAGGCCGAGCGGTTGTGCGACCGACTGTGTGTGCTGGAGGAGGGGCGAAAGATCGCCGAAGGCGGGCCTCGCGCGCTGATCGCAGAACAGATCGGGAGCCACGTGGTCGAGATCCGCGGCGGCAATCCGCATGAGCTGCGCACGTTGATCGCGCCGCACGCGCAGCGTATCGAGGTCAGTGGCGGGACCGTCTTCTGCTATGTGTCCGATCCGGAACGGGTGTGTGTACAGTTGCGCGGGCGCGCGGCGCTGCGCCTTTTACAGCGTCCAGCAAATCTCGAGGATGTCTTTTTGCAGTTAACCGGGCGCGGGATGAAGGAGTGAACGATGAGAGAGTTTTATGCAGCGGCCCTGCCCGCGAACGTGTGGAACTGGGTTGCAGTGTGGCGCCACAACTATCTGGCATGGAAAAAAGTCGCGTTTGCCTCGATTCTCGGTAACCTTGCCGATCCTATGATTTATCTGTTCGGCCTCGGCTTTGGTTTCGGGATAATGGTAGGTCGCGTCGATGGCGCATCTTATATCGCGTTTCTCGCGGCGGGCATGGTCGCCACGAGCGCGATGACCTCCGCGACCTTCGAAACGATTTACGCAGCTTTCTCTCGTATGCATGTTCAGCGCATGTGGGAAGCGATCCTGTGTACACAGCTCACGCTCGGCGATATCGTTCTCGGTGAACTCGCATGGGCCGCCACTAAGGCCTTTTTTGCCGGCATCGCCGTCATGGTGGTAGCCACCGTGCTGGGTTATTCAGCGTGGTCATCCATTCTCTATGCATCGCCTGCCATCGCCCTGACTGGCCTCGCCTTCGCGAGTCTGGCGATGATCCTCGCGGCGCTTGCACCCAGTCACGATTACTTCGTGTTCTATCAAACGCTCGTTCTCACGCCCATGGTGCTCCTGAGCGGCGTGATCTTCCCGATCAGTAAGCTACCTGCCGTATTTTGCGACGTAGCGCGCTTCTTACCGCTCGCACATTCCGTCGACCTTATCCGTCCCGCGATGCTCGGACGCCCGGTGGGCAGTGTTGCCCTGCATATTGGCGCTCTCTGCATTTGCACGGTGTTGCCGTTCTTCCTGTCGGTGGCGGTGTTACGTCGACGCCTCATGTCTTAATGTTAGCTATGGCCTGTACGAGTGACTAGGAAAAACACCATGTCGTGTCAACGCGAACGCTTCGTGCATCCGCGCACGCGCCTCATCCGCCGACGGTATCCCTACAGCCCGATATAGCACCGGAAACGAGTCGCGGTGTGGGCAAACAGCAGCGTCAGCGCGCTGCTGATCGCGTACGACCTGTAGTGATGGTCGGCGAGCCACACGTCGTGGCAGCCGAACGTTTGGGCGGCCGGCGCATTACGCACGGTTTGCGTCAGCGCATCGCGCGCGTCGCCGTCGGGGTTCTCGACGTTGAGGAAAAGGCCGTAGCGTTGTGCGGAATCCTACATGGCAGGCCCTCTCGTGGAAAGACCACATCAAAGGCAAGTTTTGCGCCCACATCTCGCGGTATGTAAAGTCATGACGACGTCAGCCATGCCTCAGGCAGAAGCGCGACGCTGCGACCACGCCGCGGCTGGGCAGGCCGAGCCCGCAACACGCCGCGATGAGCTCGTCACGCTCGACGAACGCAAAGCGGACCACGGCGCGCGGTGACGCGCGCACAACCGCCGCAGCGCGACCAGCGAGTCCGGGTCGATCAGACCCAATGGGCACAGCACCCGGTAGGCGCCTGACAGCAAAGCCTCGAAGCCTTCGGCACGGCTATCGTCGTCGATGGTCCCGGTGTGATGAACGAACTCGCCTCCGGCCGCCTCCACCAGCGCACGCAGCACGGCGTTGATGCTTGGCCGCCCGCCCACATAAACCCATCGACGCCCGCTCAATGCGCGCGTCAATCCGCGGTCGTCGAGCAGCGCCTGCTCAACCGCGAACAACTCGTGCTGCAGGCTCGCGACATGTGCCCGCGCGCGCTCCAGCGACAGGCTCGCACTGCTGTCGGGAAGGCATGTGCCGCGGGTCTGATTCATGACGGGCTGCGCTTCGGATCGCACCGTTACGGCAACGGCAGGCGGCATGGGTCTCATGGAGAGCGCCTCGTGACATGGCCCGCGAACCGTTCGCCTGCTGCCGGGGTGAGAAACCAGCTACGCACCGCGTCGTTCGTGTAGCGCATCCGGCCGGCATGACGCGCGTGCGGCGCCAGCCGATGCTCGGACAGCGGCTTCGCCAAGCCCCAGAAGTCGGCGCGCAGCGCGGGCGGGAAACCGACGTCGTCGAACGCGTGCCAAAGTTGAATCAGCCAAGGTTCGCGGCCCTCTTCGTCAAACAGCAACGGCGGCCCGAAAGGCCGCCTGCAGATGCGCATGCCGCTCGCCGTAATACAGCAGCCCGCCGCAGGACTCGACCACGACGTCGGCCACCCGCGACGCGACACAATCGAAGCGGTGACCGACGCGTGCTGCCTACTCCGCTCTAAAGCAAAGCGCATGGTCCGAACACACGCCACAACTCGGCGCCTTGCAGATGAACAGGCCCTCGCGCTCGCACAGTTGCTTGTAGAGGAACTTCTTCCACTTCATGTCATGCGTATTCTTCGCGGCCAGCCGCGGAAACCAGCGGCTGATCAATGCGGACAACTCGCGCCGCGACGGCAGAAGCAGGTCTTGCCAAAGGTGTTTTTGCCCGAGGCTCGCGCAGGCCAATGCATGGGCCACGCAGTTCGCCTCGTCTGCCGGGCCGGCGCGCGGATCGGCATGGTGATTGAGCAACGCCACCAGGTCTTCCAGTTCGTCGTCACGCGGCATCGTGGCGGGCGACAAGACGCACGTAAGACCGAGCGCCGGCCCGGCACCTGGGAACCAGCGCGCGAGCATTCGGTGCGTCTGGTCGGCGTCCAGTCCGGGCATCGGCAGCACATCGACGCCGTGGTGCTCGAACCCGCTCGACAGCACGCCGGCGAGTGCCAGCACGGTGGGATCGCCCGCTTCCACCGCGCACGCCATCAGGGTTGCATAGGCGTTCATCGCGGCATCGCTCAGAGAACGGCGGCCGCGTGCGTGTAGCACTTTTTCGGGCAGATCTTCGCGCACGCGGTGCAGCCGACGCACAGTTCCCGATGCACGATAGTCATCACCTTCTTCTCGTACTCGTCGTCTTCGTCTTCGTCGTCGCCGTCCAGTGCGATGTGCGCGCCGTCCTCGTTAAGCCCGACGAGTTGCAGCACGCCACGCGGACAGACACGGAAACAACGTCCGCAACCAATGCATTTTTCTTCGTCGAGCCTGTTGACGAAGGTCGGCGTCCAGCTGGCGCCGCTCGGCAGCGTAACGCTGAAGGTATCGCTCATGATGTGGCTCCGTGGCTTCGCTGGTTCAGGCAGCTGCCTCAGCGGCAGCCTTGCGGGCTGCCATCAGCGCGGCGTGGGCGTCATGGCAGCGCTGGGCGACAGCGAGAATGTTCTCCCAATTGGTCGGGAGTTCCTCTGAGAGGTCGTGCAGGTCCAACTTCGCCTGGGTCGCTTGCGCGTTGAGTTTCTTCAGGTGCGCCTTGAGTTCATCGGCATCGGTGCTCATCGTCTCGGTCCCCTCACGATTCCTTCAGGCTCCGTACTGTGCGACGGCGGGGTACGTCCGGATCACCTCGACCGCTTCGTCGAGAAGCTTTGCGCCCGCCTCGGCGAGCTTCTCCAGCGAAGCGAAGCCGAACCGGTGTACGTCGCGCAACTGCTTGTTGACGACAACGAGCCGCCCCGAGAGCAACACCATGCGCCCGAAGCCCTCGTGGCTCATCTTCATCATCGGCGAAACCATTTGGCCGGTCTCACGCTCGATCGCCACCGCAATCGCGCTATAGAAAAGCTCGAGCCGCCACAGCGTTTCGGGGTCGGGGTCGCCCATGATCGGAATCGCGCGGCGTTCCTCCGGCGTGTGGATGTACGGCTTGAGCAGTTGCAGGTCGGTCTTTCCGTCCCACACGCCGCGGGCGTCCTGCGCGCGCAACTGCCTGACGAGCTGCTGCACAAACGGTGCGACCAGCAGCATTTCATCGCTGGCCTTGGACGGAATTGCGGATGATTCAGCCATGGGATACCTCATCGTCTTCAAAGTCGTATACACGTTCGCCACCCTTCACCAGCGCCTTGCGCAGCCACGGCGGCGGCGTGCCCTTCAGCACCTGTTGCAACTTGCCGAGAGTCTCCTCGATGGACTCGGGCCGCGGCACCTTGATCGGGTGAATCTTCAGCGCAACCACTCGCGCCGCGGCCGAGCCGCCGATTGCGGCGACGTACAGGATCGCGCAATCCTTGACGGCTTCGAGCTTGGGCACGAGCTTGTCCTCGTCGCCGTCCTCTTCGAGCTTGCCACCAAAGTCGAACGCCTCGACGAACTGGTAGCCGTCCGGTGTGACGTTGTAGGTGACGATGCTCCTCGCCCAGCCAAAATGCGCATCGACGAACTGCCTGTCCTGGGTGGCGAACGCGATCTTCATGCTGTGTGCTCCTTTAGGTGGGTCAAGCACCGGCCGCGACGACAGGAATGTTCGCTTCCCGCGCCGGATCGCGCGCGGCCAGATCGATAGCGGCCTGCGGCAGCGGCCAGTCGGCCGGATCGTGATGCGGAATCCGTTCGATCATCAGGTTGGCGATCTCAAAGATCAGGTTCATCGTGCCGCGGTAGCCGACGTAGCGTCGATGTGAGTTCCCAACCCGGTCGAAGACCGGAAAACCGATCCGGAAGAGCGGCTTTTGCAGGTGCTCGGCCATCTGCCTGCCGTGCGAATGCGTGATCAGCAGGTCGCAGTCCGCCGCGGAGCGCTCCATGTCTTCGAGATCGCCGATCACGACCTGATCAGCGGGCAGCAACGCGTGCGCGGGCGATCGCGTCGTGCTGATGCAGCAGCGCAACTGCGCGCCCATCTCGTGCAGCACGCTGCCGACCGCGAACAGCAGATCGGGCTCTGCGCCGATCGCGACCTTGATGCCTCCAGTGTAGAAATGGCCGTCTAGCATCGCATCGAGCAATTGGCTGCGCTGACGCCGGTATTTCGCGGGAACGGGTCGTCCGGAGCGCTGCGCGAGCAATTGCAGCAGACGATCGTTGGGTTCCAGTCCGGTGAGCCGCCCGAACACTTCGAACGGCGTGCCAGCGATAGCATGCAATGCCTCCGCGCCGTCGCGCGTCTGCTCGCCCACGCCGATCGTAAATGCCGATGCACCCGCGGCCCGGATCTCCGCGAGCGTGGTACCGCCCAGTGTGGTGCCGCGCCAGTCCGGTGCGATATGGCCGTCGAGCGAGCCGGAAATGTCGGGCAGCACAATGACATCGAAGCCGAACGCTTCGATGATCTCGCGCAGTTCGTCGATGTCGCCAGGCGACAGATGGCTGCCGGGCAGCAGCGTCACCTGATTGGCCACCGTTGGCAACGCCTTGACCAGCGCGTTGACGATGCCGGTAATCGCATGCCGGTAGCCGTCTTCGAATGCGCCGACATAGTCGGGGGTCGACACATAGACGATCTCAGTGTCGTTGAGTTCGGGCTTGCGCTTGCGCACGGTAACGAGATAGCCGGCCACGTCGTCGCCCTCGGTCTCGGTGAGACCTGTTGAACAGATCGCGATGACCTTCGGCGCAGCGCGCTTGCGGATGTTGAGCAGCGCGGCCTCGATGTTCTCGTAGCCGCCGAGCACCGCGGTGACTTCGTCCATGGCTGTCGTCTGCAGCGGGATCGCCTCCCTGAAGTGGCGCACCAGCAGCACGAGGCCGAACGACGTGCAGCCCTGCGAGCCGTGCATCACGGGCATGCAGGCATCGAGCCCAAGGAACGCGAGGCTCGCGCCCAGCGGCTGGCTCATCTTGAGCGGATTGACCGCACAGGCTTTCATAGATTCGACGACATCGGCCATGGCATGTTCTCGAGTTCGGGGGCGTCAGGTCGGTGTATACCGGGTTCGAGGCTCATCGCCCCCACCCCGGGGCGCTCGACGGCGGGCGCGCGGCTTGCGCTTGGACCACACCGAGCGCTCCCCCGTCGTCGCCCCACGGAGCAGGGATCCGCACCTGTTGCCACACCGGGCTGTAGATCGCGCGGTCGATCTCATGCACCAGCTCGACGATTCCCTCGTAGCCGCCATAAGGGTGGTGGCGTTCCTGATTGATGTCGAGCCACGGTATGCGGGCCTTCAGTGCGACGAACTGTGAGCGGCCACCCGACAGCATGATGTCGGCCCGCGCGTCCCTGAGCATCGCGTACATCTCGCGCGGAGTCATGCCGTCGATCATGTGGGCGTCGTCGCCCATGATCTCCTTGATCTTGTCCTTGTCTTCCTTGGTGCTCTTCTTGACGCTGGTGCCGACGATTTCGAGCCCTGCTTCCTGCAGCGCGGAAACCACCGACCAAGACTTCACGCCACCTGTGATGAGCAACACCCGCTTGCCGGTAAGGCGCGCTTTGTACTGCGCGATGCGCTCCCACGCGCGCGCTTCCTCGACGGCGATCAGGCGCTCGGTCCGCTCGAGCAGATCGTCCGGTGCGCCCTGCTGCACGAGCAGGCTGGCGATATGGCGCAGCGTGTCGCTCATGTCGCCGATCCCATAGAACGAGCCCTCGAAGTAAGGGATGCCGTAGCGCCGCTGCATCTTTGTCGCGATGTTGATCATCGACTTCGAGCAGACCATCATGTTGACCTTGGCGCGATGCGAACTTGCGATCTCGTTGTAGCGCCCGTCGCCGGAGATGCACGAGAGGATACGGATGCCTAGCGCGTCGAGCAGCGGCTTGGTCTGCCAGAGTTCGCCCGACAGGTTGTATTCGCCAATGACGTTGATGTCATACGGCGTCGTGTACTCGGGCTCGCGCGTGCCGATCACATAGTTGAGGATCGCCTCGCCGCCAAGCTTGTTGCCCAGATTCTTCGGCCCTGCGAAACCGGGGGAAATGACCGGAATCACCGGCTTGCCAAATTGTTCGGTGGCGCGCTTGCAGACTGCCTCGATGTCGTCGCCGATCAGCGCAGTGACGCAGGTCTGGTAGACGAACACTGCGGGCGGATCGTATTTCTCGATGATTTCGCGCACGCTCCTGAACAGGCGCTTCTCGCCGCCGTACACCACGTCGAGTTCGTTGATATCGGTGGTGAAGCCCGTGCGATAGAGTTGCGAACCGGACGAAGCGGCGTGCCGGTTGTCCCACGAGTTACCTTCACAAGCAATCGGCCCGTGCACGAGGTGTGCGACGTCCACCACCGGCTGCAAAGCGATCTTCGCGCCGTCGAACGCGCACCCGCCTGCGGCCGAACCCGGCGAAAGCTGCTTCGTGCAGCCCCTTTTGCGTTCCTTCTCGCTCTTGCCTTGATTCTTGTCGCAACCCGGCTCGTCGAAAACTTCGGCGATTTGGGCATTGAGCGAAGCAGACATGATGTGCTCCTGATGGATGGACGTTTCTCTAGTGGCAAGTTCCATACCACCGGGAAACGCCTTGAAAACGTGCCAATTGGCGCTGAAGCAGTCGCTCGCGCGCACCGTCATGGCGAGTTTGAACGGTTTGCGACAGACGGTTCGCGACACAGAAAACGACAACACACGTTCACTGCCTGCCTTGCCGTTCCGTATTGAGCAGGACCCGCGCGATCGCATTCGCGCGCGCCTCCGGCAACGCATCCGGCCTCAAGGGTTCGCGAACCGCCAGGTAAGCAGTCAGCGCGCGGCGCATCCGTGGAGCTTTCGCGTAGTCCGTCTACCATGACCGGGATACGCCGCAAAGTCGCAGAGACAGACTTCCAGCAAGCGCTCGAAGCGCTCAGGCCTGATCTCGGCCGGTACGCGTTCGAGCAATGCACCGAGCGCGCCTGCGCGCATATCCCGAACGCTCTTCCAGTGTGTATGCGCCATTCGCGCCGCCTGCCCCGCTGGGCGGCTCAGTCGTCGTCGACCAGCGCGAGCAGTTCGCGCGGCGTTACCTCGTCATTGATCTCCGCGAGGCTCAACGGGTCGGACGCCGCCACCTTGCGCTCAAAATCGTCGTAGGCGAACCACGCACGCAGCGGCACTGAGTCAGACTGCTCGACTACATAAATCATGCCCCGCTCCCTCGCTGAGGTTCGTGACGCAGGCTAGCTGTAGCGGCTCGATAACATAAATCTCCAAGGCCCGATAACAGCGCCTTTTCGGGATTACATTGGCTGAGAATATCGGCGCGTCCAGGTCCACATTAAGTGAGAACGGGGTCACGTTAACTGAGAACGGCTCGATAACATCGGCCAGGATCCACAATCAGTGAGAATGCTCGACGGGCACGCCGGTAGCCAGCAGATGAAATGGTCAGTCAGGGGCGGCATATGGGCCGCCGGCCCTTTCCGATCATTCTTCCGGACCGGACCCCCCGCTCCCTGCAACGCTCAGAAGCACTGGTCACCCACGATTCGTACTTGCGGTTTTTCCCGTGCGGGTGCGCAGCCAAGGAGCGCCTGACTCAGGTATCCGCTGCGCACCAGCATGTCCTGCAACGCGTTTTCAGCATCCTCCATGCTCACTTCGCCCTGTGCCTTACGCGCAATACTTTGCTGGGCCAACCGGCGCACCAGTTCCTTGATGAATGCAGCGCTGACGCCTTCAGTCCGCTCCACTGCAAACGCTGCGACGTCTGCCGGGATGCTCATCCTCGAACCGTAGAGCCGGAGCAGGCGCGCCCGGCAATCCGCATCAGGTGCCGGTATTTCAATGGCCTGATCAACCCGGCCTGGACGGGCCGCGAGCGCCTCCTCGATTTCCTCCGGCCGGTTGGTGGTAAGCACGAACAGGATCTCGGCGTCCTGATGAAGTCCGTCCATTTCGTTGAGCAAGCGGTTGAGCAGACTCTCTTCCTTCGGGCCGCGCATCTCGGTGCGATGTCTCCCGATCAGATCGACGTCCTCGATGACCACCATGCTTGGCTGTAGCAACCGGGCCAGCAGCGTATAGTTGTCGAGTTGCCCCACTTGATTGGCGCTGATCAGAAGGGTGGTATGCGCTGGCAGATTGCTGGCGAGGTACTTGATCGTATGGGTTTTGCCCGTTCCGGGCGGCCCGTACAGCAGGACACCCTTTTGCAACGACTGGCGTAAGATCTTTAATCCTTCTCTGGTGCGTGCGAATTCAAAAATATTGCGATCAAGCAGCTCCATGGTTTGCGGTGACACGATGACGTCCTGACGCTCCACGGCAGGCAGACGGTGCACGACGATGCTGCGGGGCTGGCCTGAATAATCCTCGGTTACCTCGAGGGAAAGAACTTTGCCCCGGTACAGACGGGACTCGCGAATTGCCTGCTCCAGCCCCGCATACACCTCGCTGCCGAAGGTCAGCCCGCGCGCGTTGGGCAGACTGACAATCTCCACGCTCGCGATAGACGTGTTCATTCCTTCCATGTGCTGCTCGAACAGCACAGCGGCTCTCAGCTCGCCATCGGTGATCAGCCACAAGCCGTTGTCGAGTACCGCGACCGGTGTTTCTTCTCCGACATCGACATCCCGGTATTTCACAGGAGCAAGGGACACCGTGGTAGACATCGGGCCGGTACTCTGCACAAACAGCGAGGAAATTGTCAACGGAAACCGCTCATGAACCTGATTGAGGCCGAGAAGGCGCGGAGCGAACGGCGTCAGCAGGCGGGAGAGCGTCTGTTGAAGCTCGGGGCGCGTGTGATGGGGAAACTGCCGCTGCGAGGAGGTGAGCTCTTCCGGGGACCGATCATCAAAATGCGCAGCTAGCGCTTCCCATGCAAATTGCTGCCTTACCGGGTCAAGGTTCTTGTGATCAATATCGGTGAACTGGTTCATGAACGGACTCTTTGATATTAGATGGCGGCGCCAAGTACCGATGCGAACGCGCAACAACGAGTCGCTACAGCTAGCTACATACAGCGCAGCAATTTCGTTTTCAGCGGTGCCCCGCTACTCGACACCCTCCGCCGCAATCTTCGCCCACACCGCACGAGGTAACCGCGGCGCGATGCCCGCCGGGCTCGCGTCGAACTGCCGTCGAGCCGCCGACATCGCACCCTGTGCAATCGCAATCTCCTCGTGCGTCAATGGCAACCGGCCGGCCACATGCGCGGGCCCCCGGGCAGCACGTGGGCGATCATCTGCGGGTTCCGGTGTTCGGGCAGCGGGACGCGGTGGTCGGCCTCGCCCACACCGGCCAGGCAAACCTGGCCGCTGATGACCTCGACGTTACGGCCGTCCTGCGTCATCTTGACCAGAACTGCATCTGCCGCGCCCGATGCCTCTGCTGTGTCTGCCATGGCCGCGCTCTCCTCGTCAGCGAATGATGTCGTAGCTGTAGTCGGTCTTCGCCACGTCGATCGTGTTGGCGTCGAGCGCTTCGAAGAACTCGTCCAGCAGCGTGACCAACACCCGCAACCCACCTTCATAGCCCCAGGTCGGGAAGCGATGGTAATGGTGGCGATCGAAGATCGGGAACACCATGCGTATCAGCGGCGTTTTGGTATCGCGCTCGAGATATTTGCCGTAGGTGTTGCCGATCAGGAAATCCACCGGCTCGGTAAACAGCAGTGAGCGCATGTGCCACAGATCGCGTTTCGGATACACCTTGCAGCCGGCGCCGTAGGGCGACGCGTCGAACAGCGCCTGCACCTTCGCAGCCCAGGTTTCGTTGCCGTTGGTCGCCAGCACGTGAGCCGGCTCGGCGCCGAGTTCCAGCAGGAACTGCGTGTAGCCCAGCATCTGGTCCGGGTCGCCGTAGAGTGCAAAGCGCTTGCCATGCAAGTGAGCCTGGCTGTCGGCCATCGCATCGACGAGCTGGCCTCGCTCCTTCTCCAGTTGCGCCGGAATCGGCTTGCCGGTCACGCGCGAGATTTCCATCAGGAACTGATCGGTGCCCGCGACGCCAACCGGCGAGTTCAGCACCACCACTTCCTGGCCATGCTCGCCAATGAACTTGCTGGTCTTCTCGCAGCAGTATTCCTGGAACACGAAGGTCGCCTTCGCGTTCAACGCGCGCTCGACTTCCTCCTTGGTCGTGCCGCCTTCGTACATCCGGAACTCGCCGTCGGTCGGCGTATTCCACGTTTCGGATGGGTCGCAGATGATATTCACCGTCACGCCGAACAGATCGAAGATGCGGCGAATTTCCTTCATGTTGCCGACCACGTAGCCGTCGAAGCCGCCGATGAAGTTGACGCTGTCGTCGGGCACGCGCTCAAGCGCCGTCGCTGTACCGGCCTTGCCGTCCCAGAAGTGCTTGAGGATGCCGAGGAGCGCGTTGTCGTAGCCGGTCACGTGGCTGCCGACGAAGGCCGGCGTGTGCGCGAACGGCACGTCGTAGTCTTCCGGCACGCTGCCCTTCTGCTTGCTGCTCTTGATGAGCGCGTCGAGGTCGTCGCCGATCACTTCCGCCATGCAGGTCGTGGAGACCGCGATCATGTCGGGCTTGTACAGGTTGTACGCATTTGCGAGGCCGTCGATCATGTTGTTCATGCCGCCGAACACCGCCGCGTCCTCGGTCATCGACGAGCTGACGCACGAGGTCGGCTCCTTGAAGTGACGCGAGAAGTGCGAGCGGTAAAACGCTACACAGCCCTGCGAGCCATGCACAAAGCTGAGCGTCTTGTGAAAGCCGTTGGCCACGTACACTGCGCCGAGCGGTTGGCAGGCCTTGGCCGGGTTGATGGTGAGCGAGTCGCGTGCAAAGTTCTTTTGCCGGTAGTCTTCGCTCTTGGTCCACTCGACGATCTGCTTGACCTGCTCGTCTGAATGGTTGAACTCGAAATTTTCCTTTTTCGCCCGGAAAATTTTCTGGTACTCGGGCTCGCGGAACAGGAGTTCCTGATCGAGAATCTGGTCTGCGGATTGGGGCACGGGATGCTCCTGATATTCAATTCAAAGGCCTGCCGGCCGGCGATCAGTCCGGTGATCGGTGCGGTGGCCGGCGCTTAGGGGTTTTTCTTCCAGGGTGCCTTGGCGAGCCCCCACACCGGGCTGGAAATGGCCATGTCCATGTCGCGCGCGAAAATGGCGTAGCCGTCGTAGCCATGATATGGACCGGAATAGTCCCAGCTGTGCATCTGGCGAAACGGCACGCCCATCTTCTGGAACACGTACTTTTCCTTGATGCCGGAGCCGACCAGATCGGGCTGGACCTGTTCGACGAACCTCTCAAATTCGTAGCCGGTCACGTCGTCGTAAATCAGCGTGCCGTCCTTCACGTAGTGCGTGGTGCGCTGATAGTCGTCGTTGTGGCCGAATTCGTAGCCGGTGCCGACCACGTTCATGCCGAGGTCTTCGTAGGCGCCGATCACGTGGCGCGGGCGCAGGCCGCCAACGAACAGCATCACGGTCTTATCCTGCAGGCGCGCTCTGAACTTCGCGTTCACCGCATCGACCAGCGGACGATATTTGACGATCACCCTCTCCGCGTTGGCTTTGATGGTGTCGTCGAAGTGGCTGGCGATCTCGCGCAGGCTCTTCTCGATCATCGACGGGCCGAAGAAGTTGTATTCCGCCCACGGAATGCAGTACTTCTCTTCCATGTGCCGGCTGATATAGTTCATCGAGCGGTAGCAATGCAGCAAATTGAGCTTGGCCTTGGGCGTGTTCTCGAGCTCGGCGATCGAGCCGTCGCCCGACCATTGCGCGATCACGCGCAGGCCGATCTCTTCGAGCAGAATCCGGCTCGACCAGGCATCGCCGCCGATGTTGTAATCGCCGATGATCGCAACATCATAAGGCGTCGAAACAAATTCGGGCCGCTTGTCCGGATCGGCCTTGTCGAATATCCAGTCTCGAATCGCATCGTTAGCCAGATGGTGGCCCAGCGACTGGCTGACGCCGCGAAAACCTTCGCAGCGCACCGGCAAAATGGTGTGCCCTTCATACTGCGCACTCTTCTTCTTCGAGACGGCCTCGATGTCGTCGCCGATCAGGCCGATCGGGCATTCACTTTGGATCGAGATGCCCTTGTTCAGCGGAAACAGTTCCTGAATCTCGTCGATGATCTTGTCGAGCTTCTTGTCGCCGCCGAAGACGATGTCCTTTTCCTGGAAGTCCGACGTGAACTGCATCGTCACGAAGGTGTCGATACCAGTAGTCCCGATGTAGTAGTTGCGACGCGCGGCCCACGAGTACTGGCCGCAACCGACCGGACCATGACTGATGTGGATCATGTCCTTGATGGGCCCCCAGACCACGCCCTTCGAGCCGGCGTACGCGCAACCGCGAATCGTCATCACGCCCGGCAACGACTTGATGTTCGATTTCACACCACAGTCGGGCTTGCCGTCCTCGAAGGTGCCCAAATGCTTGGCGCGCCGTTTGGCCATCTTCTCCGGATAGGCCCTCAGCACTTCATCGATCAGGGCCTTGTTCGCGGCCTTGCGCTCTTCAACAGTGACGCTCATGGGAATGCTCCATAGGGTGAGTATCAAGCCTGGCAGCGGGTGGCCGGCATGGCCCGGTTCATCGCGTGAAGGAGAACACCGGGCCGCGCGCAGCGGCGCTCGCTTAGGCGGTCAGTTCCGCTGCAGGCCTGCCGACTTGCGATTCGTCGATGGACGTCATGATTCCGTGCTCCATTAACAGGTCTTCCAGTTGATCCATCGTGATCGGAGTCGGGATCGTGCCGTTGCCCGCGTTGTTGTGCACCTTGGTGGCGAGCTGGCGATACTCTTCCGCCTGTTTGGATTCGGGCGCGAACTCGATCACCGTCATGCGGCGCAGCTCGGCGTGCTGCACGATGTTGTCGCGCGGCACGAAGTGGATCAGCCTCGAACCGAGCATCTTCGCCAGCGCTTCGGCGAGTTCGAGTTCCTTGTCGGTTTGACGCTCGTTGCACACGAGCCCGCCGATCCGCACACCGCCGCTGTTCGCGTACTTCAGAATGCCCTTTGAAATGTTGTTGGCCGCATACATGGCCATCATTTCGCCGGACATCACAATGTAGATTTCCTGCGCCTTGTTCTCACGAATCGGCATTGCGAAACCGCCGCACACCACGTCGCCAAGCACGTCGTACGACACGTAGTCCACGCCGTCATAGGCGCCGTTTTCTTCGAGGAAGTTAATCGACGTGATGACGCCACGGCCCGCGCAGCCGACGCCCGGTTCCGGACCGCCGGACTCCACGCAACGGATGTTGCGGTAGCCGATCTTCATCACGTCCTCGAGTTCGAGGTCCTCCACCGAGCCGGCTTCGGCCGCTAGCGACAGGATCGTGTCCTGCGCCTTTGCATGCAGGATCAGACGGGTAGAGTCCGCTTTGGGATCGCAGCCGACGATCAGGATCTTCTGCCCGAGTTCAGTCAGGGCAGCCAGGGTGTTCTGCGAGGTGGTCGACTTGCCGATACCGCCTTTACCGTAGAAAGCGATTTGCCGAAGTTTAGACATTGCATTTCTCCATTCAGGAAGAAGGGTTGAAACCAGGGTTGCGTAACCGCGACCATGTCAGCCTGTCGTGCCTGTATGGGTCTTCTTATATCGAGTCACGCATCGGCCGGACCTGTGTCCGCGCTGGACTCCAAACGCAGCTTCTGTGCCACGTCACCAGCGGTACTGCGACGCGTCCGCCCCGCCGCGCTGCGGCGGTTGGTTCGGGACTTTTGCGGACTCCTCTTCTGTCTTGTCGATTTCGCGACAAACCACGCGAACTTCGTCGCCAATGAAACCATTCGGGCGCGTTTGTCGTGCGATTTCTGTCGTATTGGCCTGCGTGCAGCCGGACAATCGCCGGGTTGCGGCCTGGTTCGGTTATTGCATTGATCGCGCCATGGACACACCAGCCTCCCAAGCTTCGCGACCCGTGCCGCGCGAGACGCACTTCGACCGTCTAGGCGGCGAGACCGCCGTCATCCGCCTGGTCGATGCGTTCTATCGGCACATGGATACGCGGGCCGACGCGCAGCGCATTCGCGCGATGCATCACCCGGACCTGTCTTCGACGAAGGCCGTGCTGGTGCTGTATCTGTGCGAATGGCTCGGCGCCGACAAGCGGTACTCGGCACAGCGCGGCCAACCACGGCTGCGCACGCGTCATGCCGCATTCGCGATCGGCACCGCCGAACGGGATGCGTGGCTAGCTTGCATGCGCGCCGCGTTCGACGAGACGGGTGTCGATCCGGTGCTACGCGATGAACTGATGCAGGCCTTTTTCAAAATCGCCGACCGGATGCGCAATACGCAGACGTGAATCCCTCTTCAACGCTGTTTAACCCAAGGATCTGTGATGACCGAAACGCTCGCGCACAAGGAGATCGACGACACCGCGTTCGCCCGTCTCGAACATGAAGGCCGTCTGCTCAACCCGGTTCTCAAGGGGCTGACGAGCAGGCTCGACCGGGTCGGCTTCCGCGGCGAACTTGCTCTGCGGTTTGCCCCGAAGCTCGCCGACGAAGCGCGGCCGCCGGAGCTGACCTGCGATCAGGTGATGGCATGCGCGACGATCGGCCATAAGCACTTGCCGTTCTTCGCCGGGTATCTGTTGAGCTTCGAGCATCTGAAGGACGTGGCCGGGGTGCTCAGCGACACGCTCTCGGCGGGTGGCAAGTACTTTCTTTTTTGCGACAACATGGACCTGAGCAAGCGATATCAGGTGCCATACAAGGACGCGATGTTCTATGTGTTGCCGATTTTCGAGTCCACCGTCTACAACGAGATGCTCCAACTGCTGCACCTCGAAAAGAACGAATTGAAGAAGAAGGACTCAGGCGGCAAGCTGGATGCGGTAGCGGACGCGGCCATCAAGTTCGACGTGACCTTCGAGACGATCACCTACAGCGAAGGGCTTGAATTGATGGGGCCGGTGCGCAACCCCAACGAGAACCGGCCTGTCTGAAGCGCGGGGCCCAACGGCTGCCGCCCGCGCGGCTGCGCCAACCGATGTTCCCTTGCACCCGAACGCGACCATGATCATGCACACTGACACTGCTTTCGTCGTCCGCGAACGCCTGGCCTCGCGCGTTGTCCGGAACCCCGATGCACAACTCGAAACGATCGTGCCCGCCGCACTTTCCACTTGGCTGGCGTACCACGGCTTCCCTGCTCCCCATTCGCGCTGCCTGAACGGCGAAACCCCGTTGATGCGCGCCGCGCAGCATGGCGAGGACGCGGTGGTCGAAGCGTTGCTCGCACTCGGCGCACGCGCCGACGCGCTCGATGACGACGGCAACCATGCGCTCTGGTACGCGTGCCTGCACGGCGGCCCCGCGACCATCCTGCGGCTGATCGACGCCGGCGCGCCGATCGACCATGTGAACGACGACGACATCACATGCCCGATGCAGGCAGCCGCGAGCGGTCGCCTCGACGTCCTGCAGATGCTGCTTGCGCATGGGGCGAACGCAGAACTGTGCGCACCGGATGGCCGCAGCGCGCTCGACATGGCAGCCGACCTCGGGCTGCAACTGCTGCTTGCTTTCGGATGACAGGCTTTGTTAGCGAGTCTTAAGAGGGACGTGCGTCGCGCGACCAGCGAAATCGGTCCACTGATCAGTCGAAAAATCGTATAGTTTGCAGCCTCGTGCGGTGTCGAAGTACCAACGCCATGAAAACCGCTGCACGACGATCCGTTCCGGAAGCATCGCTTCGAGGGTTCGCTGAGCACCGACGAGCCCGTATAGAGGGAGACTCATGTCGATGTGATGCGCGGTGTGCTCCATGATGTGATGAAACAGCGCGCCAAAACGCCAGCGAAAGGTCAAGTGCACCGTCGTGGATACGAACGGATCTGAACGCCCCCATTTCGCGCGATCGTCGTACCAGCGGATTTGCGGATGCGTGTGGTGCGCGTACACGACGAAACCCACCATCGCGCACCAGAACAGGAACGGCACCCCGAACCCGCATGCGATTGACGGGACTACCCCCCGCTGCGTCGCGCGAGCGATCCACGCGAGCGCGCCGATCCACAGCAGTGCGAACACCGATACCAGCGTGCAGTCACGGAAGAACACGGGGCGCCGCGTCGGCATTGCGGCTCGCGACGGGAAAAACATCTTCGTCCACCAAATTTCGATCATGTAGTAGAGACCGGGCGCCCAGCCGCTGCGATAGATACGTTCCAGTGCGCGCCGTGGCCCACTCAAGGCGCGATATTCCTGGATCGTCAGCGGTGCCCACACAAAATCGACGCCTTTCAGGTTCGTGTAGCCGTGATGCACCACGTTGTGACCCACTTGCCATAGGCTGTACGGCGTGAGCGACGGCAGGAAGGCGATCCGGCCCAGCCAGCGGTTGAGCGTGCGGTGCCGGGTCAGGCTCTCATGACATGCGTCGTGACCGATGACGAAGAGCCGTCCGATGACGAAGCCCGCCATGCATCCGAATACGGTCTTCAGCACGAACCCGTGCGCGAACACGCTCGCGGCGAGCGCACACAATAGCAAAACGTAGTCGAACACGAGCAGCAGAAGCGCGTAGGCGGTGCGGCGTTCGGCGAACGGCGTCAGCCACGAGCGGATGACCTTGCGATGGGGCAATGGCTCATTGGCGGGAACGGGGTGATTCGGACTGTTCATGAAGAAGACCGGTAGAGCGGTGCAGCACAACACCACGCACGCGCCGACGGCTGCATGCCGTGTCCGCGATGATGTGACCAGACCGTTTCGCGCTGGTGGCGAGTCAGCGCGACATCATGTTCATGCTGACATTGTGCATCACCCAGATCGTGCCGAAGATCAGGAACAGCGCGGCGAGCGCGGTGTAGCATAACGCCAGCACGTTCCAGCGCTGGCCGCGCGACAGGTCGAGATGCAGGAACGTTACCAGTTGCACGACGATCTGCACGAACGCCAGCAACGCGAGCGCCACAATCGCGGAACCGGACGGCAGCAACCGTTGCGTGACGATCGAGAATGAGCCAGCAGTCAGCGCCACGGCAAGCACGAAACCGGTGATATAACTAGCGACGTCACCACGCGAGGCGGTCGTGGACGTCGAGTGTGAATGGACCATTTAGAGCACGCTCCCGAGATAGACAAACGAAAACACGCAGATCCACACGATGTCGAGGAAGTGCCAGAAGAGGCTCAGGCATGTCAGACTCGTGAGGTCGCGACCGGACAGTTCAGGCGAGCGGACGACATGCACGACGAGCACGGCCATCCAGACGAGGCCGGCTGTCACGTGCAGGCCGTGGGTGCCAACCAGCGTGAAGAACGACGACAGGAAGGCGCTGCGACTGGGCCCAGCACCGTCGGCGACCAGGTGCGAGAACTCGCGCAGCTCTAACGAGAGGAACAGCGCGCCAAGCACGAACGTCACGAGGAGCCAGCTGATCACGGCACCACGCCCCTGGCGCTGCGCGCCGACCATCGCGAAGCCGTAGGTGGTGCTGCTCAGCAGCAGCGCGCCGGTTTCAAGTGCGACACCCGGGATGTCGAACAGGTCCCGTCCGGACGCACCACCCGCGAACTGGTGCGCCATTACGGCGAACACGGCGAACAGCGACGCGAACAGCACGCAGTCGGTCATCAGGTACAGCCAGAAGCCGAACACGGTGGGCGTTGGGCCGTGGTCAGCGCTCAACCTGCCGTGATGGACGAGTAATGCAGATTGCGACATGGATCAGGTCTCCGCGGATTCGGGTAGTTCAAGGGCGGCCGGGGTGCGTGCGCTGCCGCGACGTGCTTCGATTTCGCGCACGCGCGAGGCCGGAATCACGTAGCCATGGTCGTCGCGGAAGCTACGCGCGATCAGCGCGGCCACGATCGCGACGAAGGCCAGCACGGCGAGCCACGTGATGTGCCAGACGCCGGCGAAGCCGAGCACGAGGCTGAATGCGCCGATCAGGAACCCGTCCGCGGTGTTCGACGGTAGGTGGATGTCCTCGTAATGCGCCAGTGCGGCATTTGCTGCGCCGCTTTCCTTCATGTGCGCGAACGCGTCGAGCTGGTGGACGACCGGTATGCGCGCGAAATTGTAGACAGCGGGCGGCGACGCGGTGGCCCATTCGAGCGTGCGGCCGTTCCACGGGTCGCCCGTCAGGTCGCCGTATTCCGGCTCGTTGCGATGGATCACGCTCACGACGACCTGGGCGATCTGGTGCACGACACCGAGTGCGATCAGCACTACGCCGCATGCGGCGACGAACAGCCAGGGATGCCAGGTCGGGTTGTCGTAGTGATTCAGGCGCCGGGTCATGCCCATGAAGCCGAGCACGTAGAGCGGCACGAACGACACGTAGAAGCCGACGAACCAGCACCAGAACGCCCGCTTGCCGAGCTTCTCGTTAAGCCTGAAGCCGAACGCCTTCGGGAACCAGTAGTGGAAGCCTGCGAGATAGCCGAACACGACGCCGCCTATGATCGCGTTGTGAAAGTGCGCGATCAGGAACAGGCTGTTGTGCAGCACGAAGTCCACGCCCGGGATCGCCATCATCACGCCCGTCATGCCGCCGATCGTGAACGTGACCATGAAGCCGATCGTCCACAGCACGGGTGCGGTGAACTCGATGCGACCGCGGTACATCGTGAACAGCCAGTTGAAGATTTTCACGCCCGTGGGAATCGCGATGACCATCGTCATAATGCCGAAGAACGCGTTAACGTCCGCGCCGGAACCCATCGTGAAGAAGTGGTGCGCCCACACGAGGAATGCGAGCACCGTGATCGCGCACGACGCGTAGACCATCGTTCTGTAGCCAAACAGCGGTTTCTTCGCGAAGGTCGCTATCACTTCCGAGTAGATGCCGAACGCGGGCAGCACGAGGATGTACACCTCCGGGTGGCCCCACGCCCAGATCAGGTTCAGGTACAGCATCGCGTTGCCGCCGAGCTCATTTGTGAAAAAGTGCATGCCTGCGTAGCGGTCGAGGCCGAGCAGTGCGAGCGTCACGGTTAGGATCGGGAACGTTGCCATGATCAGCACGTTCGAGCACAGCGCGGTCCACGTGAACACCGGCATCTTCATCAGCGTCATGCCGGGGGCGCGCAGCTTGACTATCGTCACGAAGAAGTTGATCGCGGTAATCAGCGTACCGACGCCGGAGAGCTGCAGACTCCAGATGTAGTAGTCGACCCCGACGCCCGGACTGAACTGCAGCTCCGACAGCGGTGGATACGCGAGCCAGCCGACCTGCGCGAACTCGCCGATCACGAGCGACAGATTGATCAGGATCGCGCTGATCGCCGTCATCCAGAAGCTCAGCGAATTCAGGAACGGAAAGGCGACGTCGCGCGCGCCGATCTGCAGCGGCACGACAAGATTGAAGAGGCCGACCATCAGCGCCATCGCCATGAAGAAAATCATGATGACACCGTGCGCGGTGAATATCTGGTCGTAGTGGTGCGGCGGCAGGTAACCGGGGCCGTGAAACGCGATCGCGAGCTGAAGCCGCATCATTACGGCGTCGACAAAACCGCGCACGAGCATCAGCACCGCGACGATGATGTACATGATGCCGATCTTCTTGTGATCGACGCTTGTCAGCCACTCGGTCCAGAGCCACTTCCAGCGGCCGAGCTTCGTGAGCGTGGCGATGACCGCCAGCACGATGAGCGCCATGAACGCGGCCGCGCCCATGATGATCGGCTGATCGAACGGAATCGCGCCGGGCGTGAGTTTTCCAAACATGGCTTACTCCGTGGTCTGCGTGCGACAGGCGGCGTCGCGGAAGGCCGTGACGTTGCCGTTGTTGTATCGGGCAACGATGTTGCGGAACAGGTGCTGGTCAATCGATGAGAAGTAGCGTACCGACTGCTTCTCGCTCGGCTTCGCGACTTCGGCGTATTCGTCCATGCTCAGGCGGTCCGGCGAAGCCTTGACCTTCCGCACCCATGCGTCGAAGTCGGTGAGGCTCGTCGCGAGCGTGCGGAACTTCATGTCGGCGAATCCCTTGCCGCTGAAGTTGGCGGACATGCCTTCGAAATTTCCCGGTGCATCCGCGATCAGGTGCAGACGGGTCTGCATGCCGATCATTGCATATACCTGGGTGCCGAGTTGCGGGATGAAGAATGAGTTCATCACCGAGTCCGACGTGATCCGGAAGTTCACCGGCGTATCGACTGGCACGGCGAGCTGGTTCACCGACGCAATGCCGAGGTCCGGGTAGATGAAGAGCCACTTCCAGTCGAGCGCGACCACCTCGACGTCGATCGGTTTCACGCTCGACTGCAGCGGCCGGTACGGGTCGAGCTCATGCGTGGTGCGCCACGTCAGAATACCGAGGTACAGGATGATCAGGGCGGGGATCGTCCAGACGACGATCTCGATCGCCGTCGAGTGCGCCCATTTGGGTGCATAGACCGCGTGACGGTTCGACGCACGGTAGCGCCATGCGAAGAACAGCGTCAGCAGGATCACCGGGATCACGACGATCAGCATCGCCCACGTGGCAGTGGCAATCAGCGACTTCTCGGCCGCGCCGACGCTCCCTTTTGGATCAAGCACAGTCAGATCACATCCCGATAGACAGGCGCTCAATGTCGTGACGATGGCTATCGACCGTTTCCTTAAGGCTTTTCTGTCTGTCATAGTGGTTACGTTCGGGTTGTGGCACATTTGACCTGAAGCTGGCTTGACGCATGCGGCATCACACTCGCAGCGTCATGGTCCGACAACTGGCCAGCTTTGTGATTGATGTCGATCAAGAATGAATAAAGCGGCGGGGTGCGGTGCACTGACGCAGTGCGCGGGCTATATCAGGCGATCGCCCATGTCTTCATGGCTGAACTGAAGCAGAGCCAGGCTGCGAGGGATGGCCTCGATCTGGCAATCGAGGGTCGTAACGGGGACGTGGCGCGGAACGAAGGACAGACTTTACGGCGCCCCTGTGAACAGGGGAACACCTTGCTGACGGTGCGGTTTGCGGGTAATGCAACGCTCGCAGCATTCTCGATGCGCGGGACAATCTGATCCGGATCAGCGAATACGCACCTTGGCGTTGCTATTTCGGAGTTCGACGAACACGTCTCGTCGCGTTGTTTGCGCGAGCCACCGGCGGTCGTGCCGCTAGATCAGTTTTGACCAGGACGCGCTCGAGGGGCGCTCAAGATAACCGTCGAACACCATGGCCACTGCGCGCACGAAGAACCGGCCTTTCGGGGGAATCGAGATGCCGTTTCCATCGATGCTCACCAGTCCCGCCTCCCGGTATGGTTCCAGGGCGGTAAGCTCACTTGAGAAATAGCGGACGAAGTCGATCTGATGGGCTAGCGAGATCGCCGCGAAATTCAGCGGCACGCTGCACATGAGCGTCATGATCACCTCCCGACGCAACGCATCGTCAGGCGATAGGGCAATTCCGCGTTCGACCGGCAGCCGGCCTTCGTCGAGTGATCGGTAGTAGCTTTGCAACGAGCTCGTCGACTGACTGTAAGCGCTGCCGATCTTGCCGATGGCCGACACACCGAAGCCGACCAGATCGCACTCCGCGTACGTCGTGTAGCCTTGGAAATTGCGATGGAGGCTACCGTTGCGCAACGCAATGCTCAGCTCGTCGTCGGGTCTGGCGAAATGGTCGAGACCGATGTAGATGTATCCGGCATCGAGAAAGCGCTGGGCCGAGAGCAAAAATATGCGCAGGCGCTCCTCGGTCGATGGCAATCGGGCTGCGTCAATTAATCGCTGGGCCTTGAAGCGGTCTGGCAAGTGCGCGTAGTTGTAGAGAGCGACGCGATCAGGCGCCAGCCGGATCACCTCGTCCAGTGTGCGGGCAAAGCTGGCGGCAGTCTGCTGCGGCAAACCGTAGATCAGGTCGACGTTAATTGAGGGAAATCCCGCATCGCGTGCGCCGCTGAGTGCGCGTTCCACCACATCGAGTGGCTGGATGCGATTGACGGCCTGCTGAACGTCGGTAGCAAAGTCCTGTACGCCGAAGCTCGCTCGGTTGAAGCCAAGGCGCGCGAGTGGTGAAAGCGTTTTGTTGCTGACGGTTCGCGGATCAATTTCGATGGCAAGTTCTGCGTCGATCGAGAACGCGAAGCGGTTCTGCAGTTGCTGGACAAGGTCTTCGAGCTCGGCAACAGGGAAGAAGGTCGGCGTTCCACCTCCCAGATGCAGCTGCACGGTTCGCCGGTCAGGTCCGAGATGTGACGCGACCAGGTCCATCTCACGAACGAGGTAGCTCAGATATCTAGCGCTGCAGCCATGGTCGTGCGTAATGACCTTGTTGCATGCGCAGAAGTAGCAGAGTGATCTGCAAAACGGCAGATGAACATATAGGGAGAGCGGCGGATTATTCTCGGCAGTAGCACGAGCGGCAAGCTGACGTTTGTATGCCCGCTCCTCGAACCCGGGATGAAATCGATCTGCGGTGGGATATGAGGTATAGCGAGGCCCCGAACGGTCGAAGTGGCGAACCACCTCCGCGGGAATCTTCGGACTGTCAGGCGCTCGGGATGCTGCTTCCCGCATCCGCGTGCTCTGCTTCGGCTGATAGTCTGCTTCGCGGTGTATTCGTTTCTTCATCTCCATCTCCAGAACCTTCCGCGCGGACAGCGCGGCGAACACGGCTGCCCCGATTGTCCTGCATGGAGCCCGGAAAGCGCTGATCTGTATCAATACGAGGTGTCGTGAGCGCGGTAGTCCTGTGTAGGTGAGAGGTGAGGCGCGGGACGTGTTCGTGATATGCACGGACGTTCGTTCTGGGATAGCGCTACGCTCAGGCGCGCAATCTCGCGAAGCCGGCCGCCTGAAATTACGTGCCTGCGACCGGGCAACGGGACGTCACGCCCCGGCGAGCTCGTGTTGATGGTGACGGCAGAGCCTGCGGCCGAGCGTCCGGAAGGGCATCCAGGACGGGAAAGCGTCAGATACGGGCGGGTCGGGTGCGCTAGATAGCCTTGACAACGGCTTCTTCGGGAAGCTGACTGGCTTCGGCAGCGGCACGAATTGCCAACGATCTGCCGTACAGCCTGAGTGGTCGGGCACTGGGTACGACGCGTGCCGCGCGGCGTTTTCGCACCCGCCAAATTGATCTCAACTGCGGAGCATCGCGCATGGCTGTGGCGTTCGGCGGCTGCAGGCAGTCCGGTAATGGCTGCGAAATCGGTGTCTCCCGGTGCGAGAAACATCTTGGTACCAGTCAATGCGGTTGAAGGCCAATAGCCGTACATGGACTCCCGCCTATGAGCAAGATTGGTTTGCATTTTGAGGGTCACGACTGCGTCCGTGCATTCGGCTTCTGATGTGCTTGCTGCTGCACGAGCCAGCATGGAAATTTGCGCGCTTGCTCCTCATCGGCCTTCTGGCTTCGTACCACAGCCGCCGGATATATCAGGATCTGCAAGCGCCGGTCCGACCGGTTCGCCATGCTTGCCGCTTCTTGCGCAATCGCGAAAGAAATAAAGCAATACTCACGTGGCGGCGTTGCATCACAGCCTTGATCCAGCGACTGTGCCGATCGTCGCGACGGTTCACGAAGTGCATGACCGCGCGGGCGCCCTCTACAAGCAGGGTTCGGAGATAAGTGTCGCCGCGCTTTGTGATACCGCCTAACCTGGTTTTGCCTCCGCTGGATTTTTGCCTCGGCGTCAGCCCCAGCCAGGCCGCAAATTGCCGGCCGTTCCTGAACTGGGACGGATCACCGACACTGCTGATGAGCGCGGTCGCGATCACGGGCCCGATTCCTGGAACGGTAGCGAGCTGTTGGCAGCCTTCATTGCTCTTGAAGATCTCGCTATCTCGGCAGCAAGTTCGTCGAGCCATTGCTGCAGTGCCTTCAGTTGCTCGAGGTACATCGAGCCAAGCCGTCTGAGCAAAGCGGTAATGGGGGAATCGGGATTGTTGACGAGTTCAACCACTCCCTTTCTCAATTGCGGAAGTCCGACCGGGAAGATCACACCCTCTTCAGCAAACATGCTCCGGATCTGATTCGATTTCGCTGTCCGCTCCTGGATGAGCCGTTGGCGCATGCGATGAACCGACTGCAGCGACTGCTGTTCAGCGCTCTTGATCGCAACGAAGTGAATGCCTGAGCGCGTCACTGCCGCGCAAATCGCCGCCGCGTCATTCGCGTCGTTCTTGCCACCGAGCAGAAACGGCTTCACATATTGTGTCGGCAGCAGGCGGACCGTGTGTCCCAACGAGGTTAGCTCACGGGCCCAGAAATGGGAGCCGTGACAGGCCTCGATACCAACCAGACTGGATTCCAGTTTTGCGAAGAACTTCAACACCTCAGCTCGGCGAAGTTTCCGCTGTACTACCGTTTTGCTATGGCGATCGACGCCATGAATCTGAAACACGTTTTTCGCGACATCCAGGCCAATGGTAAGTGCAGGCATTAACGTTCTCCCGGGAATTGGTGAGGTAAGTGTCGCCCAGAAGGGGGCGGGAGTTCATGCCATCAGGCTCAAGGCTCCCGCAATCTCGACGTTCCGACGCGTGACCCAATGTCGCATCTTGACTTCGGGCTCGGGATCGGTTGATCCTACGCAAGGGCAGCCCTGATTTGCGCGTCGACAATTCCCCGCATACATCAACAAGGGGAAAGCGATGAAGCACATGATTAAGGCCGTGATGATCGTGGCAAGCCTGTGCGCTACCGGTTTGTTCGAAGTGCGGGCATACGCGGATGACGTAAGCGCGAACGGAAGCACGATGGCAGGCGAGGTGCCGGCGGATGGGATCCACGCCGGTGACGTGCTCGTGCGTCTGCGTGCCATCTCTATCGAGCCGGAAGTACACACCAGCGGCACGTTGTCGTCGCTCGGCGTGGGTGTCAATAACGCACTCGTGCCGGAGTTGGACCTGACCTACATGATCCGCGACGCGATCGGCATCGAGCTGATTCTCGGCACCTCGCGGCACCACGTGACGTCTGGCCTCGGCGATCTGGGTGGCGTGAACGTGCTGCCACCGACGCTGCTGCTGCAATATCACTTCAACCTTGCCGGCATGATCCGACCGTATGTCGGCGCGGGGGTCAACTACACGTACTTCTACAACGACGGCCTGAGCGTGGGCTCCGAAGGCATCCAGGTGTCACGCAGCAGCTTCGGTCCGGCGGTGCAGGCTGGCGTCGACGTGCAGATCACGAAGACCGTCTTTCTCAACGCGGATATCAAGAAGATCTGGATGCACACGGACGCCTCGGTCGGCGGCAGTTCATTGGGCCGACTGGACATCGACCCACTGGTACTGGGAATAGGCGTCGGGATGAAGTTCTAGCGAGCGCAGCGAGTGTCCCATTCCGTTGTTAAGTGCGCACGCTGCTCAGGCTGGTCGCCGATCCGGCTGTGCATTACCAGGACGACTTCACTGCCCTCGACATGGCGGCCAGCCTCGACTGCCTGCAACTGCTGCGTCAAAACTGAAAACCCCGGCAATGGCCCACCTCACCCAAAAACCCGGCTGCTCCGGCAATGCGCGCCAGAAAGCCCTGCTGCGCATAGCCGGCCACACACTCGACGGGCGCAACTACTGAGCTGGCTCTGGATCGCCGCACGCTGCGGGCCTTCATGGCGCCGCGGCCGGTCAGCGAGAGGTTCTACCGCGCGGCACCGCGCATCAAGTCGAGCGAAGTGGTGCCGGAAACGATCGACGCCAACGTCGCGCTGGCGCTGTTGCTGGCCGAGCCGCTGCTCGCCGGCTACTGATGCAATGCGACGAGCGCCGCATGGTCGGCTTCAATGCGGCCTTGGTACACACCTGGATCGGGCTCGGCGCGCACGCACCGGCCCCGGACATGCCGCACGAAGGCTGCGCCGCAATGACGGACCACAGCTCGCACCAACGGGCGATCCGCTGCGCCCCATCCACCTGAAACGGAGATCTGATCACTATGCCCCTGTACGACTACCGTTGCGCGGCCTGCGGCCACGCATTCGAAACGCTGGTACGCGCTGGCCACACGCCCGTCTGCCCGCAATGCGGCGGCACCGCGCTGGACAAGCAGGTCAGCGCGCCGGCCTCGCCCGGCAAGAGCCGCGCGATCATTTCCTGCGCGCGGCGTCAGGCGGCGCGCGAAGGGCACCTCAGCAACTATTCGCCCGCCGAGCGCCGCAAGCTGCTGCGCTGAGCCGAACGGGGAATCGCGCTGTCGATGTATATGAACCTCGAGGGCGCCTACGGGATGGCACTCAGTCTCACCGTCTTCATGGCCGGCACGCTGGAACAGGCCACCGCCGACAGCCTGCTGGAACGCGCGAAGGGCATCTGCCCGCATCTCGACGCTACCCGGATCCCCGCCTTCGGTCAGGATCATCGCCGCCGTGCCGGCCTGCTCGATGATCGCCAGCCGCGCGCTGGTTTCGATAGCGGCGCTGCGGGTCATGCCGGCACGGCCGCAGGATCGTTGTCCGGACAGGCATGCACGAGACGCGCGTTCAATTCGAGCGCGATCGCACGTAGCAGCGCCGCGTCCGGGTGGTGCTCGCCAGGGAAGTTCTGACAACGCGCAGGACGTGTTGTTGAACGCCAGCGCCGCGCTCAGCAGGGTCAGTGTGGCCGCGAGCGCGTCAGCAAGCAGCGCGGGCAGCGGCGGATCGAACCTGACATGCGCCGCGACCAGCCGCTGCGGCAACGCGAGTACCGCCCGGCGGGCACGCAGCACGCGTGTCGCAGCGCTACTTCCGGTTTGCAGTTCAAGCTAGGCGCCGCGGTCACGCAGCATCAGCAACGCGCTGCCGGTCCGCACGCAGGCTGCCAGAAGCGCGGCAGCCTGCGTATCGACCAGACGCGCCGTCCCGCCTGCGATGTGGCGCGCCCCCGGCATGCGTCCCAAGCGGCCCCTCGCGCCGCTGCGGTTCGCGGTTAAGGTCGAGAGCCAACGCGCATCGCCGGGGTCGTGCTGCCGCACGCTCGGCATACCCAGTTCGAGTTCGTCGAGCAGCGCGGTGATGGGCGGCTCCGCATCGGGCCAGAACCAGCCGGAACGAGGCCCAGCGTCTCGCCGGTGGCTTCGCAACATTGCGTCAGCACGGCCGCCCTCGCGCGCTTCGATGACCACGACGGAAACGTCGTGCGCATGCAGTACGCGCGCCAGCGCGAGGCCGCCTAGACGCGCGCCGACGATGGCCACGTCGACCACCAGCGATTCGACCGCGGTCATCTCGCCGCTCAGACGAAGTCAGCAGTTCGATGGTCACCGGCTCTGCGGCCAGCACGGCTTGACAGGCGAGGCGCAACCTGGAGCCGATGTCCACGAGCCTATCGAGCTTGTCGTTTTCGAGCCGCTGGATCTTCGACAGGCTCGTGCGCCCTTCCTGTACGAACAGGTGGCAAGTTCCGCAGTCGGCCTTGCCGTTGCACTTGTGCTCGATGCTCTCGCCTACGGCGAGCAGTGCCTGCAGCAGGGTCGCGCCGGCGGCAACGTCGTAGGTCTTGCCCGAAGGCAGTACGGTCAGTGTGGTCATGATGGCGATCTTGATAAAAGGCTACGGATGAAGAACGATGAATAGCGGCCACGCTTCACGCGGCCAGTGCGGGTTGCAAGGCATCCACCAACGCTTCGGCGAACCCGTCCAGCGGCATCGCGATGCATGTGATGCTCTGCTCTTCGAGGAAGCGCGCCTCCATACGCGTCGGTTCGTCGGGCAGCACGGCCCAGTGCATGTCGGAGGAGCGCTTCATGATCTGGCGCGCGAAACTGCGTGTGAGCTGGTCGTCGAAACGGCAGCCCAGAAACAAAAAACTGCGACCGCTGCGCCACGCCTGCACGGCGGGCGGAATGGGCGTCTGGATATCGATCTCGGTCATGACTTCGACGAAGTCGCTGTCAGAGACCAGGTAGTTAGAGGCCGGCGCACGGCCGCCAATCGGCTTGTAGAGCAGCGCGCCCGAGGCCGGCACGTCATCCAGCAACGCGCCGTCTGCGCTATAGGCCGCGAACCAATGGCCGAAATGCTCGGCCTGCGACAGCCCCTGCAACTGCGCCCAGCCGCCCTGCGGCCGCGCCTGCGCCAGCGCGCAGGCGAAGGTGTCGTCGTACCAGCTGTCGACAACCAGCCCGGCGCCGATCGCCGCCAGCGCGCAATGCAGTGCCGACGGCGTCGGCGTCATTGCGAAGGCCTCATTCATGACGCTCACCAGCGACTTGCGATGCTTGAAGTTCTCGATGAACTGCGCCGCCTGGGTCAGCCGGGTGCGGATCTTCTGCAGCACGCTGACCTTGGCCGTGATGATTTCGGCGAGCGCGAGCGGCGTGGCAGGGACGGCCGTATCGGGGCACAGCGCGAGCAGCGCTGGTCCCAGGTACGGAATGACGCCGCCCGCACACAGGCGTTCGGCGATGGTCTGGACTGAAACGGTCATGGAGTGCGCCTCACAGATAAATGGCGGCGCCGGCGCCCACGTTGGTCGCGGTGTCTTTCAGCGTCTTGACGATGTACTTGACCCGGTCGGTGTCGAGCAGCGTGTGCAGCGGCAGCGCCAGCGCGCGATCGCCGATGCGCTCGGTGTCGGGCAACAGGCCGCTCTTGCGGCCGATCGCATCGCCCGCGTTCATGTAGTGAAACTGCTGATGCAGCGGATGGCTGTAGGCCACCGTCTCAATGCCGCAAGATTTCATGTCGTCGATCATCTGGGCGCGCGCGCTCTGCGTAAAACGCTTGCCCAAATGCACAACGTAAAGCATCCAGTGCACTTCTTCGACGTCCTCGGCCACGTAGGCCGGCTTGATCCCTTCGAAGCTTTGCATCTCTTCGTGATACCAGGTCTCGACCTGCTTTCGCTGCGCGAGGCGCGTGTCGAGTTCGGCCAGTTGCGCGAGACCGAGCGCGGCGGTCAGATCACTGATGCCCGCCTGCAGCGGCACCCACGAGCCGACCGAGACGGACGCGCGGTCCGTCACGCGCCGCTCGCGCAGATAGCGCAGTTCATGGACGAGTTCGTCATCGTCGGTGACAAGCATGCCGCCCGCTCCTGTGCACAGCGCGGACGGGCTGGAGAAGTCGAACACAGATACGTCGCCGAAACAGCCCACGTTGCGGCCCCGGTAGCGCGAGCCCAACGCCTCAGTACTGTCTTCGATCAGCCGCAGGCGCTGCGCGTCGGCCAGTTCGCGCAGCAGCGCCCACGCAGCCGGGTGGCCGTTGGTGTTGCCGGCGAGGATCGCGCGCGTGCGAGGGCCGATCTTCTGCGCGGCTTTTTCGGCGCTCAGACAACCGCTCCAGTAGTCGATGTCGGCGAACACCGGCACGGCTCCCGCCAGCGTGATCGCCTGCGCCACCTGATGCCAGGCGTGCGACGCGCAGACCACCTCGTCTCCCGGGCCGATCCCCATCGCGCGCAACGCAATCCAGGTGGCGAGCGTGCCGCTCGCGACCGCGACCGCATACTCCCGGCCAACCCAGCCCGCAAACGCGCGCTCGAATGAATCAAGTATCGGCCCGTCGCTCCAACGCGAGGATTGCAGCACCGCGTTGACGAGATCGATCTCGCGCGCGGCGCAGGCCGGTTCGCTCAGCGCGATCTCATCGATTTCCATGTGCCTTCTCCTCGGTCAGGATCAACGCATCGGCCTCTTCAGGCCGCTGCGTGATGGACCTGCAATGCCCGGCCGACATCGCGAAATAGATACTGCGCACACCGAACCGAAGCGCTGCTGTCTCGTCGCGCATCACCGTTGCGCTGACATGCATTGTGCGCACCTCGGGATAACGTTCGTGCCATTGCGCGGCGGCGTCGCGTAGCGTCGGTGCCGTGCGGAGCAGGTCCGCCGCGAAGTCCAATTGCTCGGCGTTCAGGCTCATCTCACTCCTCCACGCCAGCAATGCGCCGCGCTTCGACCGTGATCGGCAGCGGCGTATCGTCGGCCATCGCGGGCAATTCGAGTTGCCAGCCGTTCGCGAGCGTGACGAGACCGCCCCACATCCCGGGCTGCGCCATCGCGACAATGGGCTCTTCCAGGTCCTTCTTTGGCACGTAGGCGCTCAGCGCGCCCTTGCTGTCCTTGCGGATCATGACTTTCATGGTTGCGGACTCCGGAGATTGATGACAGGTTCAAGCGGAATGCGCTGCTTCCTCCAGCAGTGGACGAAGCAACGGTGGCAGATGGGCGAGCACGTACTCAATGTCCTGCGCCGTAGTGATTTCGCCGAGCGCAGCCGCACCGCCGCGTGCAGCCAGCGCACGCGCCAGCTTCAGGTGCACTGCATGTTCGATCGCGCTGGATACGCCACGGTGCCGGCCCTCCGGCGCCGCCGCGCGCAGCCCGCACACGGCCAGGTGATTGGCTTCGGTGGCGCCGCTGGTGAAGATCAACTCTGCGGGCTTGCAACCGAGCGCTCGCGCGATCGTCGCGCGGGCCGCAGCGAGCGTGCCCTTCACCTTCTGCCCGCCGGCATGCTGCGACGACGCGTTGCCCCGCACATCCGTCAAGATGGACAGCATCGCCTGCCACGGCGGAGGCTGGCGGCATGGTCGCGTTGTGATCGAGATAGATCGTCGCCCGGCTCCGTTAGTTTGCTTCACGGCCAGAACACGCATTCGCGATCGATGCACAGCGTATCCAGCAGCTCGGCCAGATTGGTGCTCTCATGCTGGGGCATCCATCGGTGCGACGCATGATCGCGCGCGCTCAGGTGCCACATACCGTCTTCATCGCGCGTGAGCCAGGCTATGTCGATCAGCCCGCCATTCGCGTCGACATTGTGGGAGCAGCACGGGCTCTCGACACGGAACCCCTGCCCATCGCGCAGCACGCGCGGCACCACATAGCGGTAGCGGGTACGCTCGCGCAACGCTTGCTCGATCTGGCGCTGGGTCAGGTCGAACGGGCGGCCCGCGCGCAAACCGTCGCGCGCCGGCGCCGCTTCTGGCGCGCTCGCCTGAACCGTCATGACATGGCTCCTTCTTCGGGTAGCAGGCCGGCGGGTGCGGGCGCAATTTCATTCTCCGTGCATCCGACGACACAGTTGCCGAACTCCACCATATAGACCGGCTCGCCGCTCTCAACCACCCGGCCGACGTTGACGATTTCGCCGACCGTACCCGCCTCGGCCAGACAATCGTCCTGGCCGCGCTCCGGAAAGCTGCCGTCGTTGCACAGGTCATCCAGCGCGATCACGCGCATGCCCCACTGATAAGCAGGCTGAACCGGTTCGATACTCATGCTGACGGCTCCTGCGGTTGCGACGTTTCCAGCTGGACCCGTGTGCCGATCTTGTGCAGCGCTTCGGCCCGCTCGCCCAAGCCTTGCAGCACAACGTCCGGCAGGTTGTCGAGCGTGCATAGCTCTTTCGCGCGCATGCCGACACGGTGGCCGCTCTCGACGAACTCCACTGCGTAGATATAGAACCGCTGAAGGAAGGTGTCGATGCTGGTGACGTAGCCGAACTCGCCCTTGTTCACCAGCACTTCGCCGATGTCCTTGCCGTTGTAGGTGCCGTCGTTTCGGATCACCGCGCGTGCGATCACGCGCTCGCCGTAGTTGAAGCGCGGGGGAAACGCGACCTCGATCAGGTCGTCGTCGCGGTTGATGTCAGCCATGCTTCACTCCCGCTGATCGTTGCGTCTGTCCAGTGGTCATCAGGTTCGCGACCTCGCCCGACTGCCGGCGCTGCCGCGCGAGCGCGCGCACCTCTTCGTCCGCGTCGTCCACCCGCGACGCCACGATTTCGCCAGCGGCGCGCCCCGCGACTTCCCAGCGCACTCGCCAATCGGGATCGAACGCGAGGCGCGATAGCAGCGTCGCGGGCAGACGCTCCGCGACGCTGCGGCGTACCTCGGCCTCGCTGTCGTCGCCAATACGCAGCAGCGCGGGCATCTCAAGACGCTCGGCCAGTCGCATCCGGACTACGCGATCAGGGTCGCCGATCATCTGCGGCAGCAGCGCGAGCGGCAGACGCTGAGCCACCCATTCGCGCACGCCGTAGTCGGAATCGCCCCGCATGCCGACCAATGCAGCAGACGACAGGCGCTGCGCCACGCGAATCCGCACCTCGCGATGCGGATCGTGGATCAGGCGCGCCAGTTGCGCCTGCGGCAATCGCAACGCGAGCTGCAGCCGGACCATCTCGTCCGGGTCGCCGAGCAATGCGGGCAGACAAAAGACATCGGCGTGACTCGCGGCGATTGGGCGCACCTCGAAGTACGGATGCGCAAGCTGCTCGTTGGCCAGTTCAGGATGCCAGTGAAGGAAACGCTCGATGCGGCGCGCGTACGCATCCTGCATGCACGCGTGACCTGGCCCGCGACCGTGCTCCGCCGGCAACTCGCGGAACCGCACATACCCGCAGCCGGCGCAGTCGAGCGGGCCGCCCTGCCAGCGACGCGGTGTAAAGTCGCCGCCTGGTACGCGCACGTTCTGTACGCTCATGGTTGCGTCCCCGTCCAGCCGCGCGTCGGATACTCACTCAGCGCATCCATTGCATCGTCGGACCCGACGCCGGTCTCATGACGATCCAAGACCTGCGAAAGCAGCGCGCCGCCCACCCGGTCTTCGGGATCGAGCCGGCGCAATTCGCGCAGTAGCATGCGCGCTTCTTCAAAGTCGCCGAGACGCATGTTGAGGTACGCGAGGCCTTTCAGCGTGAACAGATAAAAACGCGCGGCCGCGTCATAAGGCGTGGTCACGATCGCAGCCGCAAGCGGTTCGTCGCCGAAATTTGAGCCCAGCGCGGTGCGAGCGACCGCCACCGCGTCTTCGCCGATCGCACGCGCCTGCGCCAATTGATGGCCGTAGAAGTAAAAGCGGTACAGCGCGATCAACGGCACCGGATGGCGCGGCGCGGCGGCTCGGGCGCGTTGCAACAGCGCGAGCGCCTCGTCGGGGCGCTCGCGCAGCCGACCCGCCTCGGCGATCAATGCATTGACGCCTGACGGCAAGCCGCCGCCAATCGCGCTCTGCGCAAACGCGGTCATTGCGTCGTCGAGGGCACGGTCGCCAGACTCCATCGCCATCGCTCCTCTTCAGGAGAACTGACGCGGCAGCGGCGGCCGCCCGCGGCCAATCGCGCTGACATCGATGGTCGCCACGCCCGGCGGCGCCGACTCCGCACTGCTGCAACCACAAGCGGCCTGGTTCGGATTGAAGAAGATCAAGCCGGACTGGGTTGGCGTGTCGGCGAAATCGATCGTTATGCCTTCGAGCATCAGCCGGCTTTCAGCCGGCAGGAATACGCGCAGGCCGTTGATGTCGAGTTCCTGTTCGCCTGGTTGCAGCGCCGGCTCGGCGGTGAATTTCGCGGTATAGCCGGAACAGCCGCCGGCGCTCACCACCAGACGAAAGCCGGCGCCAGCCGGCAGGCCCGAAAAGCGCACGATACGACGCATGAACTTCTCGGCGGCGCTCGTAACAGTTACGTTGGACAGCATGATGCGTAGTCTCCTGATGGATGAATGGCCGGCCCGGCCACGAGCCAGACTCAAACCTGAACGATGCAGCCGTCCACGGGACACACGGCGACGCACTGCGGGTCGTCAAAGTGCCCTTCGCATCCGGTACATTTCTTGGGGTCGATCGCGAACACGCCGCCTTTCTCGCTGATCGCGACATTGGGGCATTCCGGTTCGCAGGCCGAGCATCCCGTACAGGTGGACCCAATAATCTTCAGAGGCATGGAGGCTCTCCTGTTGTCCTGTCTGAAAGGGTGTGGGGGTGTCACGCCGCTGAGGCTGACGAGGTGTAAGCGCCCTGGCGGATCGAAGCATCGCCGCGGTCCCGGTGCACGATGGCGCCGCTGGCGATGCGACTGCGGTAGTCGTTGAACCAGGCAAGCACCGCTTTTTCGATAAATTCGCCGACGTACTGATCGACCGGCTCGATGCCCGCTTGCGCCAGTTCGTCTTTCGGGCAGGCGCCGATCTTCGCGACCAGCACCGCGTGGCAGTCGTGGAGCGCGTGCACGACCAACGGTAGTTGCTCGTCGTCGCCGTAACCGCCCCGGCAATACAGCTCCACCCGGCGATGGCCGACGAACAGCGCGTCGGCTGCCGAGACCTCGAAGATCTGAAACTCCGTGACGTGGCCGAAGTGCTCGTTGACCCGGCCGCCGCCCTTCGTTGCGACCGCGACCAGCACCTTCATGTCGTCGGCGACGTCGATCTCGCGAGAGACAGCCAGCGCTTCTTGCTTCGCGTCGTGCTGCGCCTGACGCTCGGCTTCGACGCGCTGCTGATATTCACGGCGGCGGTCGAGATCGTAGACCACTTCCATCTGCTCGATCTTGTCGAGCGTGAAATCCTCGCTGCGGTCCTCGCCCAGCAGGCCAACCGCATCCGCGCGGCACTGGCGGCAATGACGCATCAGGTTGGCGCCGCCCATGCAGGCGTCCTGCACGGCCTTGAGTTCCTGCGCAGTCGGTCCGCGCTGGCCGCTCAGGCCAAAGTGAGTGCCGTGCTCGGGCTCCGAGATCAGCGGCATGATGTTATGCAGGAACGCGCCGCGTTTCTTGACGTCGCGGTTGACCTCGATCAGGTGCTCCTCGTTGATGCCGGGAATCAGCACCGAGTTGATCTTGGTCAGCACGCCGCGTGCGGTGAGCATCTCGAGACCCTTCATCTGCCGGTCATGAAGGATGCGGGCTGCTTCGTAACCGGTCACGCGCTTGTGCTTCCAGAAAATCCACGGATAGATTTTCTCGCCCACCGCTGGGTCGACCATGTTGATGGTAATTGTCACGTGGTCGATGTTGTACTTGCAGATTTCGTCCACGAGGTCGGGCAACGCCAAGCCATTGGTCGACAGGCACAGCTTGATGTCCGGCGCCTGTTCCTGCAGCATCCGGAACGTCTCGAAGGTCTTCTTCGGGCTCGCCAGCGCATCACCGGGACCGGCGATGCCAAGCACCGTCATCTGGGGAATCTCGCTTGCAACGGCCACGACCTTCTTCACTGCCTGTTGCGGCGTTAGCTTCTGAGAGACCACGCCGGGACGCGACTCGTTCGCGCAGTCGTATTTGCGGTTGCAGTAGTTGCACTGAACGTTGCAAGCCGGCGCCACCGCCACATGCATGCGCGCATAGTGATGATGGGCTTCTTCCGAGTAGCACGGGTGATTCTTGACCTTCTCCCAGATGTCCGGCGGCAAGTCGCCGAGACTACCCGGCGCGCCGCAACTGGCCTTACCCTCGCCACCGTGCGTGCCGCAGCCGCCACCGGTGGACGGGTCTTCGATCTTCGCGCCGAGAGGTTTAATCTGCCCGATGCTGATATAGGCGGTTGCGGCCAAGTCGCTCGCATTTGAACTCGCTTGCATGGATATCTCCTCGCAACCAACGGCGGCCGCGCGCAAGCCATAGAGCCAGATCCATGCCACTCGACAAGAACGCCAGGAATCAACGAGTTAGGATATATTTCGCAGTTCTGTTTGATCCGGCGCGCGACGTATCCCTACAATTTCGTTGCGTCGTGTCGGTGTTGCGACAAATCTCACACGACCCGGACAGCATGCTCTGAACCAGCGAGATGGACCCGCACAAACTGGGCAGGCGAAGCATTCTCTATCCTGGCCAGATCCGGCGAACCTCAACAGAGCATTTATGCAGCGCATAGCCCATCCGCCGGGGTGTGATCCCCAGCAAGCGCGCCGCCTTCCTGGACCGAGCCGCAGCGTTCCATCGCCCAGATCAATCGTTCGCGTTCACCCCTGGCTTCCCCGGCTTGCGATGTCGCGAACGTGTGGTCGTCCGCCCCTGAGCGAACACCGCGCCTGCATCGCCGCCGACACACCGACACCTGATCGATCTGTTAAGTGGGCTTGATCGCCTTTCGCATGCGCCCGACGTCATCCTGCATGCTGTCGTGCACCGCTCATACGCTGCGCTGGATTAGCAACGCCTGCCCCGTCAGGGTCGCGACAATCATCACCGGATGCAGGTCGTCCGCAAACAGCCGGCTTGCATCGGGGTTCACGCAATCGACAGCGAGCACGCCGAGAGTGCGCCGGTCGGCGTGGATTGGCGTCGCGAGCATGGCGATGCAGGCCCCGGTATCTGGTCCGCGCCACCCATGCAAACAGTAGAGCCGGTTCATCGTTCACGTTGCGCACGATCACCCCCATGCCGCTCCTTCGCGCGCGGCCGCCGGTGCGTTCGCCGGGCCGGAACTGAAGACGCTGCTGCTCGTCACGCGAAAGACCCGTAGCGCTCAGGCCGCGCAGTTGCCCGTCCGGTTCGGCCAGCACCACGAAGGCGCGCCGCCACTCCATCGTCTGCACAAGATAGTTCAGGGACTCGCGGAAGGCTTTCGCCACGTCGACCGACGAAACCAGCGTCTTCTCACCTCGTAGACGCCGTCGAGCGCTTGCCGGGCAACGCTTGCCTGAATGTTCACCATTGTCTTCACCTTCGTGCGCTGCGCGCTTTCGATGTACCAGTGCAAGGCGCACGATTGATGCAAAGACACATGTGAATCCCGCGCGCGTAACGACAAATCAGACAAAAAGAACGGCGGCAATCTTCGCTCGTCGGGCGCATCGACACAAAAACAACAGCGAAACAACAGCGGCCCAGCTGAAAGAGGCCACTAGAGCGTGAAAATCCACTGGCATGGAAGTTGCCATGAAGGTCGCGTTACCCCGCTTTCAGGAGCCTGCGATGTCGGATTTCCAACGCGTCAGTACCGGCCTGCATCCGCGCGGCGCCAACCTGGTGCATCTGGATCATGTCGCCACCACGCCGGTCGATCCGCGCGTGATCAGACGCATGCTGCCTTACCGGACCGAGATGTACGGCAATTCCGCCAGCCGTTCGCATGCCTACGGCTGGGTCGGCGAAGAAGCTGTGGAACCGGCCCGCGAGCAGGTCGGCTCGCTCGTCAACGGGGACCCACACGAGATTGTCTGGACCTCTGGAGCGACGGAATCGAATAACCTCGCGATCAAGGGTGCTGCGCACCTTCATCGCGCCAAAGGCAATCCCCTGGTGACGCTCACGACCGAGCACCAGTCGGTGCTCGGCGCGATGCTCGAACTTGATCGCGATGGCTTGGAGGTCACAGTGTTGCCGGTGCAAGAAAGCGGTCTCGTGGACCTCGCCGTGTTCGAAGCAACGCTCCAGCCGGGCGCCGTGCTTGCGTCGGTGATGTTCGTCAACAACGAGACGGGCGTGATCCAGGACATCGCCGCAATCGGCGCGCTCTGCCGCGCCCGGGGCATCCTGCCGCACGTGTGCCGCGCAGGCCGCCAGCAAGGTGCCGATCGATCTCGCCGCTTTGCCGGTCGATCTGATGTCGCTCTCGGCTCACTAGATCGACGGCCCCAAAGGCATTGGCGCGCTGTACGCGGAGCTCCGGCCGCGCATGCGGATCGCGTGCCAAATGCACGGCGGCGTTTACGAGCGCAGCATGCGCTCGGGGACGTTGTACACGCACCAGATCGTCGAGGAACTGCCATTGCCGCCGGTCGAGATCCAATGGTCGGTTCTCGCCGAGGACGCGATCAAGGCGGCGTGCCTGACTTTCGCTCGCGCCAGACGGTTCGAGGCGCAGCACCCGACGACCTGTAACTCGCCGAGCAACCGACCTGCTCGTCTAACCCGAAGTGAGTCCATTCAAGCCTGAGAGGAACCTCCATGGAAACGCTCACCCAACCGGCTTCCGCCACACCCGGCGTCATGCCCGGCCTACTCGAATTGACGCCTCAGGCCGCTGCGAAAGTGGCCTCGCTGATCGAGGAAGAAGGCAATCCCAACCTGAAGCTGCGGCTGTACGTGTCCGGCGGCGGCTGTTCGGGCTTGCAGTACGGCTTCGCGTTCGACGACCAGGTGGCGGACGACGACATGCAGACCGTCACGGACGGCGTCACGTTGCTGGTCGATTCGATGAGCCAGCAATACCTGCCCGGCGCGCGCGTCGACTACGAAGACGGCCTCGAAGGTTCGCGCTTCGTCATTCACAACCCCAATGCGCAGAGCGCCTGTGGCTGCGGCAATTCGTTTTCCGTCTAAGGCAATCATGAAAATCTCACTGACTGGCGCCTCCCGACGACGAGGAGAACAACCAGTTCGACAATGCGTGGGGCGTTGACGTGCAATCGCGTCTCGCGTGCTGCGTGAAGCTGCGACGCCGACCTGACGATCGAACTGCCGCCACATACGCGCGACCTCGCGCGTGAGCATTGAGGGCATGCGTCCTTAGCGCTGTGCGGCCTCTTCAAGCGCCATAGCGGTCAATCGCCGCGAGCGCATAGCCGCGCGGATAGCCGCCGCCTGTGTTTATCTTCCCGCATCGCGGTCGCTATGGATAGCCAATCCCTACAGCGTTTGCATCGCGCCGACCGCATCCGCACATCCTGGCTGACCACGCCCGTCGCATCGCGCATCGCTTTCTGCAGCGCCGCGTTGATCGCTACACCTGGTTGTTCGAAACAGGACATTCGCGACAGGTCTTCGTTGGAACCGCTTCATCACAGCGCCAGCGAACACCGGAAAGCCCCGCAGCAAGCGGCTATTCGCACTAACCGTGCATGGCGCAGTACTTGCAAACCGTATGATCAAATGCCTAATGGAGAACTTTCCGTGTCGAATCCGATCATCAACGACACCACACTGCGCGACGGCGAACAGACCGCTGGCGTCGCATTCACGGTTGCCGAAAAATGCGCGATTGCCGAGGCGCTCTCAAGCGCCGGCGTACCCGAACTGGAAATCGGTATCCCCGCGATGGGTGCCGAGGAAATCGATTGCATCCAGACCATCGTCGCGCTGAATCTCGACGCCGATCTGATGGTCTGGGGCCGTCTCACCGACGCGGACCTGGCGTCGGCCTTGTGCTGCAATCCCGACATCATTCACCTGTCGATTCCCGTGTCCGATATCCACCTTCAACACAAATTGCACCAGCCGCGCTCGTGGGTGCTCGCGCAGGTGAATCGCGTGATCAGCGCCGCCGTCAAAAGCGGCCGCAAGGTTTCGCTGGGCGCGGAGGATGCCTCGCGCGCGGACCCCTCGTTCCTCGCCGACGTGGCGCGGCACGCGCAACAGTGCGGTGCGCAACGCATCCGCTTTGCGGACACGCTCGGCGTCCTCGATCCTTTTTCGACCTATGAAGCGATTGCGCGATTGCACGACGCGGTCGATCTGGAAATCGAAATCCACGCGCACAACGACCTCGGGCTCGCGACCGCGAACACCCTTGCCGCACTGCGCGCCGGCGCAACCCACGCCAACACCACTGTCAATGGTCTCGGCGAACGCGCCGGAAACGCCGCGCTGGAGGAGATTGTGATGGGCGTGCGCCATATCATGGGTCGCAACACCGGCGTCGACACGACCGCGCTATTGAGCATCTCGCGGCTTGTCGAACGGGCTTCAGGACGCCCGGTCGCGCTTAACAAAAGCATTGTCGGCGCCAGCGTATTCACGCACGAGTCCGGCATCCACACAGACGGGCTCGCGAAGAATGCATCGACCTACGAGAGCTTCGATCCCGCCGAACTCGGTCGCGAACGCTCGGTCGTGCTCGGCAAGCATTCGGGTTCGCAAAGCGTGCGCCGGGCTTATGACGCGCTCGGCCTGGCCGTCAGTGAAAAGCTGCTCGTGCTGCTGCTGACCCGTATCCGCCACCACGCCACCCAGCACAAGCAAACGCCCAGCGCCGCCGACCTGTATCGCTTCCTGATCGAGTTGCGCTACACGGTCGGAGAATTGAGCGGCGCTGTGGTCGGCTTCACGAAGTGCGTCGCGAAACCCGAACAGTCGGGCACGACGACGCCGTGCGCCACCAGCGGCGCCTGCGACAAGTACTTCGCCGAGTCGACGTTCTGTCCACACCTATCCTCATCCGCTTGCCAGGAGTAAACGCGATGGAAAGCTTTATCCAGCAACTCAAGGCGCTGTCCTCAGCCGAGGACTTCCTGCAGTTCTTCGGCATTCCGTTCGACCAGAAGGTCGTCAACGTGAGTCGACTGCACATCCTCAAGCGCTTCTTTCAGTACATCCAGCAACAGGACGCGCTGCCGGAAGGCGGCGAACCCGCCCTGTTCGCGTCATATCACGCGCTGCTGCTGAAGGCTTACGGCGACTTCCTCACCTCCACGCCGGCGCAGGAAAAAGTGTTCAAGGTGTTCCGGGACACAAATGGGCGGCAGCACGTTTCACTCGACAGTCTGCGCGCGTCGCTGCCCGCGCGCACCCTTGCCTGACAGGTGGAGCAAGACCATGCACATCGTTAAGACCATGCACATTGTCGTCTGCATCAAGCAGGTCCCGGACTCGACGCAGATCCGCGTTCATCCGGTCACCAACACGATCATGCGCCAGGGGGTTCCGGCGATCGTCAACCCGTATGACCTGTTTTCACTCGAAGAGGCGCTGCGACTGAAGGACCGCTTCGGCGGCAAGGTCACGTTGCTTTGCATGGGCCCGCCGCAGGCCGAAGAAGCGCTGCGCAAGTGCATCAGCTTCGGCGCGGACGACGCCGTGCTGCTCACCGACCGAGCATTCGCTGGCGCGGATACGCTCGCTACGTCGTACGCGCTGGCAGCGGGTATCCAGCAGATCGCGAAGGAGCAGGCGGTGGACATCGTGTTCACTGGCAAGCAGACGATCGACGGCGACACCGCGCAAGTCGGCCCCGGTATCGCCAAACGCCTCGGGCTGCAACTGCTGACCTACGTGTCGCGCATCGTCGAGACCGCTCTCGATGCGCGCACGATCACCGTCGAGCGACGCGCCGAGGGCGGCGTGCAGGTGCTCAGGACTGCGCTGCCGTGCCTGATCACAATGCTGGAGAACACCAACGAACTGCGTTTTGCGACGCTGCCTGCGATGATTCATGCGGCCGGCTATCCGGTGCGCAAATGGAACTGCGAACAGGCCGGCATCGAAGACCTCAGCAAGATCGGCCTGAAGGGCTCGCCGACAGCGGTCAGAAAAGTCTTTGGACCGACGCCGCGCAGCGAGAAAGCGGAGATGCTCGACCTCGACGCATCGAGTCTGTGCGACGTGTCGGTGAACCTGCTGCAAAAGATCTTCACGCGCCATCCTACCCTGGAAGCTGACCTGCTGATGAAGGAGGGGTCATGAACGCACCCGCCGCCCCCGCGAAGAAACCCGCCGGCCGCGCAGGACGCAACCTCGAACTGCCGGAACACCTGAAGGCCTACAAAGGCGTCTGGGTCTTTATCGAGCACGACCGTGGACACGTGCACAGCGTCTCGTGGGAACTGCTCGGTGAAGCACGCAAATTGGCCGACACGCTCGGCAGCCGAGTGGGCATCGCGGTGCTCGGCGGCGCGAATGAACCGCTCGAACAGTTCGCCGCAGAAGCCTTCACTTACGGCGCGGACGATGCATACATCGTCCACGACCCGGTCTTGCAAGGCTATCGCAACGAGCCGTTCACGAAAGGGCTGACCGACCTCGTCAACCGGCATCAGCCCGAGATCCTGCTGCTGGGTGCGACGTCGATGGGCCGGGACCTCGCCGGCTCCGTAGCGACGACCCTGCTGACCGGGCTGACCGCCGATTGCACCGAACTCAACATCGATCCCGCGTCGCGGGCGCTGGCGGCGACGCGCCCCACCTTCGGCGGCTCGCTGTTGTGCACGATCATGACGCTCGCGTACCGTCCGCAGATGGCGACGGTGCGCCCACGCGTGATGCCGATGCCGCTGCGCGACGCCGAACGCACCGGCAACATCGTCCATGGAACGCTGGGGATGATCGAGACGGACATCGTCACGAGGCTGCTCGACTTTATCCCGGATGCGAGCAGCAACCGGATCAACCTGCCCTATGCCGATGTGATCGTGAGCGGCGGCAAGGGGTTGAAGAGCCCGGAGAACTTCCAGCTGGCGTTCGATCTGGCGAACGTGCTCGGCGGCGAAGTGGGTGCGACCCGGCCATGCGTGCAGGCCGGCTGGGTCGAGGGGGAGCGCCAGGTGGGACAGACCGGCAAGACGGTGCGGCCCAAGCTCTACATCGCCGCCGGCATATCCGGCGCAATCCAGCACCGCGTGGGCATGGAAAGCGCAGACGTGATCGTGGCGATCAACACCGACCCGAACGCACCCATCTTCGATTTTGCACACTACGGGATTGTCGGCAATGCGTTGCAAGTGTTGCCCGCGCTGAAGCAGGCTTTTGTGGAGCATTTGACCCGGCGCCGCGAGCAGGCTGCCTGAGGAGAATCACTATGAGAAAATCTTCACAGTTCGATGTGATTGTGGTCGGCGCCGGTCCGTCCGGCAACGCTGCCGCTTACACGATGGCCAAGGCAGGTCTGGAAGTGCTGCAGATCGAGCGCGGCGAATATCCGGGCAGCAAAAACGTTCAGGGTGCGATCCTGTACGCGAAGGCGCTCGAAGAGATCATCCCGGACTTCCGCGACGATGCGCCGCTGGAGCGCCACGTCATCGAGCAGCGGATGTGGATGCTCGACGATACGTCGTTTGTCGGTACACATGTGCGCAGCGAGGATTACAACAAGCCGCCCTACAACCGCTACACGATCATCCGCGCGCAGTTCGACAGGTGGTTTTCATCGAAAGTGCGCGAAGCCGGCGCACTGCTGCTCTGCGAGACCACGGTGAAGGAACTGATCATGGATGGCGACCGGGTGGTCGGCGTGCAGTGCGACCGCGAGGACGGCGATGTCTATGCCGACGTGGTGGTGCTCGCCGACGGCGTGAATTCGACGCTCGCGCGCAAGGCGGGCTTTCATGGAGAGATCGGGGCCGGCAACGTTGCGCTCGCCGTCAAGGAGATTCTCTTCATGCCAGAGGAGACGATCCGCCAGCGCTTCAACGTCGGCGAGGACGACGGCGTCGTGATCGAGATGGTCGGCAGGATCACCGACGGCATGATGGGCACTGGCTTCCTCTATACCAACAAGGAATCGCTCACCATAGGCGTGGGCTGCATGCTGAGCGACTTCAAGAAAAACCCCAACCGCACGAGCCCCTACGTGCTCCTCGAAAAGATGAAGCAGCACCCGTCGATCGCACCGCTGATTGCGGGCGGCGAGATGAAGGAGTATTGCGCGCATCTGATTCCCGAAGGCGGTTTTCACGCAATCCCGCAGGTCTACGGCAACGGCTGGATGATCGTTGGCGACTCAGGCGGTTTCGTGAACGCCGCGCACCGAGAAGGATCGAACCTCGCGATGACCACGGGACGCCTCGCCGCCGAAACGGTGATCCACGCGAAAGCCGCGGGCCACGGCTACCGCGCCCGCACGCTCAAGGCCTACAAGGCCGCGCTTGATCAGAGCTTCGTGATGAAAGACCTGCACAAGTACCGCGACATGCCGGCCGTGCTGCACCAGAATCCGCAGTTCTTCACGACCTACCCCGACCTCATGGCGCGCGCCGCGCGCACGATGATCACGGTCGACGGTAAGGACAAGAAAAGCAAGGAGCGCGAGATTTTTTCGAGTTTCCGCACAGCCCGTTCGCTTTCCGGCATCGTGAGTGATGCCTACAAACTCCTGAGGGCCTTCCGATGAGCACCCTACCCGTCAACGTAGAGGAAAAGCTGTTCCAGAACCGTTACCGCGTCGATGCAGGACGGCCGCACGTCCACATCAAGGATGCCGACGTCTGCCAGAGCGAATGCAGCACGAAGAGTTGCACCTTCGTCTGCCCGGCCTCGTGCTACAAGGCCGAAGGCAACGGCGCGGTGACGCTGATCACCGACGGCTGCCTCGAATGCGGCAGCTGCCGCATCCTCTGTACCGACCACCAGAATATCGAGTGGGACTACCCGCGCGGTGGTCACGGCATCCTGTTCAAGTTCGGTTGAGGAACATCGTCATGGCCAGAGCAGAACGACATGTGTTTGCTTGCACCCAGAATTGGCCGCCGCAGCATCCACGCGTCGCCTGCGCAGGCGGCAAGGGCTCGACCGCGCTGCTGAAGGCATTCTGGGCGGACCAGCAGAAACGCCAGGCGCCCGATACCGTCGCGATCACGAATTCGGGCTGTCTCGGCCGGTGCGATCAGGGCGCGACCGTGCTCATCTATCCCGACGCGGTGCTACACAGCGGCGTGACGATGGCCGACATGGAGAAAAACTTCACGCGTCAACTCGAAGGCGGCGAACCGGTGCAGCGCCTCATCGTCGCGGAGACGGTGTGGTGAACCTGCTGACCGGGGTCGAGTCGAACGAACTGTTCGGAGGCGAGGTGTCGGCCTCCGTGCGGCGTCTCATCGAAGGCCTGCATGGCGCGCCGGCCGAGCAGATCGTCGCAGTCCTGTGGAGCGTCACGCTGACCTCTCCGCAAAGCCTTGCCGCCTACTATCTGCTCTACAAATTCCATGCCGGACGCCGCGAACTCGATGAGGCAGAGCACGCGGCCCATCTGGGACTAAAAGCAGCTGCGCATGCCGCCGGATTGAATCAGGACTGGCAGATGGTACAAGCCGGCGATGCGAACTTCCACGCGCCCGGTCCCGCCCGCTTCTGGCTGTTCACGCTAAAGGCGCTCGCCTTCATCGGCCTGCGGCGCGGCGAACGCGAAACCGCCACACAGTTGATCACACAACTACGGCAGCTCGATCCGGCGGATCACCTCGGCTTCGGCGTAGTGGAAGCGTTGCTGCAACGGTCCGGCTGAGGAGAGGTACGATGTCCAAACAGCCCGCCATCGCATCGATGGCCGAGGACAATCTGGCAGCCGGCGGCGTGGCAGCAGTCGACCGTGCGCTGACCCTGCTGGCTGCCTTCGGCAACGGCACGCCCGTGCTGTCATTGAGCGCGCTCGCGGAACGCACGCGCCTGTACAAGAGCACCGTGCTGCGCCTGCTCGCGTCGCTGGAACATGCGCATCTCGTGGTGCGCCGCGCCGATGGCTGCTACGTGCTGGGGTCCGGCGTCGCAAGGCTGCATGCCGTCTATGCGCAATCGTCCTCCAGCGAGTCGCTGGTGATGCCCGTGCTGCACGAACTGGTGGCCGCAACCCGTGAGAGCGCCGCGTTTCACGTACGTCAAGGTTCGCGACGGATATGCCTTTATCGCGTCGACTCGCCACAGCCTGTGCGAGACCACATCCGCGCGGGCGAGCTACTGCCGCTGGATCGTGGCACAGGAGGCCGGGTGTTGCAGCCTACTGCCACGAGGGCGACGAGGCACTCGGTCAACACATCCGCCGCCCGCAGGTCATCGCGCTAGCAGGAGACCGCGATCCTCAATTGGCAGGCATCGCCGCGCCGGTGTTCGGCCCGTCCGGGCAACTCGCCGGTGTCGTTACGCTGACCATGCCCCGCGAGAGACTGGACCCCGCTTGGGCGGAGATAGTGAGGAATTCTGGGCGAATTCTCACACGATACCTTGGCGGAATCGAGCCGGGGCCGGGCAGACGGGTAGTGATGCGTGAGGAACGAACTTGGGTTGTCACTTGCTTCTACTGATGTCTTAATGTTGGCCATTGCGGCCAGCCGCGGTCAGTCCCAACTTCGACTCAACGAATGTCAGTACATGGGCACCTTCAGTTTGCCAAGTTTTCAATCGGTGATGATGGCTCGGTAGATTGCAAGCTGTACATTGGGACTTTCAATGTGGCTGTGCCGCTGTGCCTGACGGGGTTCGCTGATCGGTTCCCCGTCGCTTTCGCGCACTCGACGGTGCTCGGACCGGACAATCCCGGGCTTTGCCGAGCACGCTCCAAGCTGTCGTGCCATCACGTCATGATGACTTGGGCAATCGGTCGACTCTTCTCGTCTTGTCAGCGTTTTGTCTTGCTATCAGGCCGGCTGACTACGCAACCGCGGCGGCAGATGTCTTCTGCCCGGAACTCGCCTTGATCTGCGCACAGCCCCCAGACGACGCGCAATCCTGTTGGCGCGCGACAAAATCGCCTCTCTGATATGACCCCGGGCGCGCCTCCACAAATGCAACGCGATCGAACAGCACCGCTTGTGTCGCCGATCGCATCCAGTGTGAGCTGATGGTCGAGCGCGACACGGCCGGCGAACCGGCGATGACAGCGCCGCGTTCGCACCACCTTCGTCGAGGTACTGACCGCCCCTGAGGTCGGCCGGACTGTTCTCGACGATTACCGAATTGGCGCCGACGCGGGGCCGCTTCCGATCGTGATCATGCCATGGTCCGCGCCAAACCCTGGCTTGACTTGTCTGAGCTATTCGCATCAGTCGCGATGTCGCGGCCCCGACACGCCGCAAGTCCGACAGTGCTTTCAGAAACGCTTGATCTCGACACCGTATTTCCTCAGCGCGTAGCCAATCTGGCGCGGCGTCAGTCCGAGCAGTCGCGCCGCCCTTGCCTGCACCCAGCCGGACCTTTCCATGGCGGCGATGAGACGCTCGCGGTTGGAAATCTTCGCACCGCTTCCGAAGGCTGCGCCGCCAGGCGCTAGCGAGGCCTGCTCGCTGCCGACAGGCGGGACCGCAACTGCGCCAGACGTAGCAGCCTCAGCCTGAGGCGTACCCGGTTTCACTTGCACTGGTACGATCGGCCCGGCCTGCAGCGCCATCTCGTCCGGTCCGCTCTTCCATAGCATCGCGGAAAGGCACTGGCCGTGGGAGCAGGCAAAGTCGTTTCTCACGATCGATAGTCCCGGCGCCAGGGTCGCAGTCCGCTGCACGCAATTCTCGAGCTCACGGACATTGCCGGGAAAACCGCAGTTCATCAATACTTCAATCGCACTCGCATCGAAGGTCAGCGTACGGCCGTTCTCTCTGTTGAAGTTCTTGAGAAATTCAACGGCGAGCAGCGGGATATCACTGCGCCTTTCGCGCAACGGCGGCAGCAGCAAGGGAACCACGCTGATGCGATAATAAAGGTCAGCGCGGAACTCGTTCCTTTCCACCGCGTCTTCCAGGTTCTTATTCGTGGCGGCAACCACGCGAACATCGACCTTAATGGTCTGGTTGCTGCCGACACGCTCGAATTCTTGCTCCTGCAGGACGCGCAGCAGCTTTGCCTGGAACGAGGCCGAGATCTCGCCGATTTCGTCAAGAAACAGCGTCCCCTTGTCGGCGAGCTCGAAGCGCCCCTTGCGCGAATTGAAGGCGCTGGTAAAGGCACCCTTCTCATGACCGAACAATTCGGATTCCAGCACCGTCTCAGGGAGCGCCGCGCAATTGAGCTTGATGAAGGGCCGCTTGGCTCGCGGCGACAGCTCGTGAAGGGCCTTGGCGACCAGCTCCTTCCCGGTACCGGATTCGCCGCGCAACAGAACTGTGCTGTTCGATTTGGCTACCACCGCGATCTTCTCGAGCAGGCCGCGCAGCGCCGGGCTGTCGCCAATGATCCCCTCGACCTGAAACTTCTTACGGTCCTGCGCAGGGTGCTTGAGCTCGGACAATTGTTTTTGCAGCCCGTCCCTCCCCGCCATCAGGCGCTCGCGGTCGCTCTTGAGTAAGCGGTGCAGCTTCACCGTCTGCCCCACCAGGTTGGCGACCATGGTAAGCAGCCGCACATCGCAATCGAGCCGGAAGTTCGACCCATTGTCCACGACGCGGTCGATGGTCAGCGTGCCCACGACCTTCGCGTCGATGCGAATAGGAACGCCGATGAACGACACTCGCATGTCGTCGGAAGCACCGAGCACGCCCATGTCGGCGGCACTGAAGCCCGAATGCACCGCCACGTTCTCGGCGACGAGCGGGCTGTCCGTCGCCACGATCTGGTCAATTGCCTTCTGCGGCAGGCGCATCCGGTAGCGCTCATCGGTGCCTTCGCTCCAGCCGGCGCCAACGGTAATGTCCGGTACGCCATCATCGTCGAAGAGAGAGACGATCCCGAGCCGCATCTGCACAAACGATTGCAGGAGATCGACGACGTTGGCCAGCATGACTTCGAGCCCGCAGGGGCCGGTAAGCACCTTCGATATTTCCAAGGTGCCGGTAAGCGCGCTCTCGTACCACTGCACAATAGGGACCGCGTGGTCCGTCTCGGACTTTGAGCTAGGCCTTTCCCGTACGGAAGCGATATGCAGCATGACGACGTCTCCGTTGTTGTGACCATCCTCCCTGTCACCGTGTTCGGATTTACGAGTATTGTGTTGCATATCATCCTCGATTTCGCGCCCAATTTCATGGGCTGACTTCAAGAGATAACGCCTTTTCATGGCAGGACCGTGAAACTATAGTGCCTGGATTTACTTATTTTCTCCTTTTGCGATCTCACCGTGCGTATTCCGCCGGGAACGCGACTTCCGTTGACGTGGCTCAAATCAACTACGATTTGTCTACTCCAGGTACAGCCGATTACGGGTGTCGTCCATCATTGATTGCTACCTCAGTCTGGTGAGCTATGCCGATGACTTTGTGATCACCGGTTACTCGAAAGAGTTGCTGGAAGACGAGGTCGGGCCACCGGTCGGGGTCTTTCTGCAGGAGCGCGGACTGACGCTCTCCCCCTGAAAAGACCGCAATCACGCACATCTCGCAAGGGTTCGACTTCCTCGGGAAGAACATCCGGAAATATCCGAACGCCAAGCTACTCACCAAGCCATCAAAAAAGAATCTTCAAACGTTTCTGACGAAAGTGCGCGCAGTCATCAAGGACAATGCATCGGCCAGACAGGTCAATCTCATCGGCCTGCTCAACCCGATCGTCGATGTCTGGTCGAACTATCATCGATACGTGGTCTCGAAAGAAGTCTACAGCGCAGTCGACACTGCAATCTGGCAGGCGTTGTGGAAGTGGTGCTGCCGACGGCATCCGTGCAAGGGCGCACGATGGATCAGAGCGCGATACCTCCATCGTGAAGGCACGCGGCACTGGGTATTGGCCGGGATACTGGTAAACCAACGGCAGAAGGGAACCCAGGACGATTGAGGCTGCCCGAAGCATTCGTCGTGTGGACGGAGGATCGAGTGCGCGGGCCAATCTGGTCATGGTCCATCTCCTCTGCCACCAACAGATCCATAGTCGTGGTCTAACGGTGACGAAACCGCCTCCCCAAATCGGGTGCTTAAGGATTGAGCTGTGTATTAAAGGTACATGCACGGCTACCCGACATGACGTCAAGAGGTCTCGCGACCACGGCGAAACAAGGACTGGTCGTCGGCGCACGGGCATTCGCATGCAACCCATACGACGGCCACACGCTGGCGGAGCAACTCGAACAGAGCCCCTTTCTGTTGCAGCATCTGCCGGGTACACCGCAACCGAAGGCCGTGCTGGTCGATCACGGGGTTCGGGGCGTCAATGCCAAAGTATCACCAGTACAACTGATTCATCGCGGCAAACGGAAGACCCTGACCAGCACGCAGCGACGCTGGCTCAAGCGACGATACACGAACGAACCGGTCATCGGCGATGTGAAGAACGACCACGGCATGCGGCGTTGCTGGCTCAAAGGGCAAACCGGCGATGCGCCATCCGCGGTACTGTGCGCTGCCGGTTACAACCTGCGCTGGTTGCTGCGCGCCATCGTCCGTCTGGGCCTGGGGCCTGATTTTTTCATCCTCGCGGTGCTGCATGGACCCGCCAATGTCACGCTGCAGCCGAGCGCTTGCTCGGCACAACCGCTTTCGACGATCTGATTCCTGTTCGCCGACAGGCGCACCCTTGGCTTGGCTCGCTACCGCAAACTGAATTTTTCAGGATCGACTATCTCCCCGCACTATGTCTTTGATTCGTGGATAGAGCGATGGCGGCGTCACCGCGCGCAGCAGGGGCCCGGCTTGAGGCGGAGATACTGCCGCACATCGGCGCTCCCGCGAGAGTTATGGGGCCGAACACCTGCAAGGCACCTCGTAGCGCATGGCTTGCACGTCGGCGTACATTCGATAAAGGGACTGCGTCGCAATCAAAGGTTGCGTTGCAACCAGAAACGCAAATTCAAGGTAATAACCAAATTGACACACGGCTTGCCGGTCGCGCCGAACCTGCTCGATCAGGCGTTTGCCGTCACTGCGCCGAATCAGGCCTGGCGTGGCGATATAGATATCGCCAAAAAATCCTCGAAACCCCGAAAGTCCATGCCGCAAAAACCTGCTCAAGGATCCCAGTTTCCTAACTTGGGTGGGTCGGTCTTCGCGTGGTCTTACGCGGAGCAACCATGCGTGACGCCTCCTGCAATATTATCTCCCGCATCCAGTTGCTTGCCGGATCACCGCTGTGAAGGGCAGACCATTGGACGGCCTCGGTGAATCCGGGAAGTGGCAGCGGAAGTTCGACGATCCGCAGAGGCATCGTTTCTTCGAAATGCTTGGCCAGCCTTAAAGGCATCGTCCCTATACGGTCAGTGTTTAATAGCATAGGCGGGATCATGCTAAAGCTCTGCACGATGACCTCGTTCCGTCTCTTGAGACCGTGCTCAAGCAAAAACCACTCCTCGATGGAGGGCCGCCGCGTACGCCCGAACCTGACCGAAACGTGCCCCATCGACATGTATCTCTCGAATGTAAGCGGCCCTGATAGCTGCTTGTTCGTGCGGCAGCCTACGCAAACGAGTTTCTCCTCGAACAGCTTCGCTTTAGGATGCACGCTCGACATGAACAATTCCGGCAAGATAAGAAAATCGGCTTCGCCGCGCCGGAGAACCTCATCGGGGTCATCGGCAAGTGGTAGCAATTCGAAGCCCACGGCGGGAGCTTCGCGTGCAATACGCTCCACGATCGTTCGGAAAAATACGACTGCCATGAAATCGGAAAGGATGATCCTGAAGCGGCGATCCGATTTGGCCGGGTCGAAGACGTCCCGGGAAATAACGGAGAGCTGGATGTGCACCAGAGCCTCGCGGATCGGGGCGGCGAGCCCTTCCGCACGCGGTGTTGGGACAAGTTCCCGGCCCCTCATCGTAAATAGTTCATCGCAGAAATAGGCGCGCAGCCGGGCGACGGCCGCGCTCATGGCCGGCTGGCTCAGGTTGATGCTGCGTGCCGCCGCGGTGAGGTTACGCTCGGTCATCAGAGCATCGAGCGCGACGAGGAGATTTAGATCGAGGCCCTTGAAACGCATGATCCCAGCTTATCCATAGTGTGGATGTATTCCATCAAAACAATCGATTTTACGAATTGTACAGCATGGAGCATAGTGTTCCTGGCACACCCGATTGAATTTCGCCAACCTGCTGGCGCCTTCGCGGTGCCGGCGGTAGCGGATGAAGTGTGTCGTAGAACTTGAGCGAAGCCGAGGAAATGACGTTGCAGCAGTTGTCAATCAACACATGCATCGGGACACGCGCACGCAAGCGCGACCCTGCCGCTGCTCGGACAAGGACCAAGCCCAAGCTCATCGCCGAGCAATCCGACGTGAGCGGGCAGTCGGTCTGTGACTGGCTCACGCATGGCGCAACAGCGACGTGTACGGCCCGACGGGCGGCCATAACGGTGGGAACATGAAGCACCACTGGCGACGCTTCATCACCTGCACGAAGGAAACGGCGATGCCGAGCTCGCTGAACGTTCTCGGAAGCCACGGCACCAAATTTCAGGTCAATTTCTCGTGGACGCTCTCATGAATACTGTAGCAACACGTCGGGCCGGAGAAATGGAATTTAGGCATATCAGGATGGTTGTCGATCTTTGCCCCGACTCCGAGAAAAATCCTCGGTTGTACGCAGAGCATCAACTGAGGCGCATGTTCAATGCGGCCACAGTCTTCGGCGGCATGGGCAAGCTGGATCGCGCCGACACGACGCGACACGTGTCTGGCATGACGCGCAGGCGTTTACTACCGGCAAACCTTCGCATAGTTGTCCAAATCGTTTCCGTATCGGCCGCTTACCTTCGTACAGTTGAACCAATGCTCGACTTCGCCGTGGCTTCGCGACGAATCGGTAGCAGCCGATTGCAGATGCCAAATGCTTCAGCGACCCAGCCAAATGGATCACGTGTTGACCGCAGTCAGATCGAGCGGAAGATGCGGGAGAAGTCTTTTGTAGATCCGGTGCGAAAGGCACGCGCACTCGATGTAATTTCCGTTGTGGATGAGGTTCGATCGGTCCGTGAAACGTTGACGGTAATGCTCTTTTCTTCGGGCTTCATTCCAGAACTGTTCCAGAGTGCAGACGATTTCTTGCAATCGCACCGCTTTCCCAGCAAGTCCTTCGCGTGCGTCAGGTCCACCCTCAAAGGCCGGACGGCGCATAGGAGGCAGTCATGAACCTGGCCGTGTCCACAGCTGGAGGACCTCTCTCCCTGCGCTCTCAGGTCCGGTGGAGGCTGGCTTGGGAAAACGAGTTGCGACTCGTCGACCACATCGAACTGTCCGAGTTCTTCCGAAAGACCTACGGACCGACCGGGGCGTTTAACGCAAAACCATTCGAAGGCAATCACAGTTGGGCTGGTGCGAGGCCAGAGGTGCGTGCAATCGGCTACGACGCACGCGGCGTAGCGGCTCATATCGGCATACTGCGCCGTTTCATCAAGGTTGGCGCAGTCGATCTACTGGTGGCCGAACTAGGATTGTACGCGGTACGTCCGGATCTTGAGGGGCTCGGAATCCCTCACTTAATGCGCGTGATGTATCCCGTGTTGCAGGAACTAGGCGTTCCATTCGGCTTCGGCACGGTTCGACACGCAATGCGGCAACATATTGCAAGGCTGCTCGGCCGACACGGTCTGGCGACTATTGTGTCTGGAGTTCGCGTGAGGTCGACCCTTCGAGAAGTGCATCTCGATACGCCGCCCACGCGCATCGAGGACGTACTCGTTGTCGTCTTACCGATTGGACGGTCAATGAGCGAGTGGCCGACCGGAACGATAATTGATCGGAACGGGCCAGAGCTGTGAGGCACTGCTTATCCGAAGCGCGTAGCAAGTGCGCTGACACCACCGGGCGTCGCAGCGTTTATTTGACGTTTGACGACGGCCCTAATCCACTTTGCACACCGGACGTCCTCGATGTGCTGGCGGAACACCGAGTGCCAGCGACTTTCTGCGTCATCGGTGCGTACGCAGCGGACCAGCCGAAGCTGATCCGACGGATGATCGCAGAAGGGCACGAGGTCGCAAACCACACGATGACTCATCCGGACCTGTCCAGATGCGAACCCACCGAAGTACAACAGGAAATACTAACGGCAAGCAGCGTCATCAGGATGGCGTGCCCCCAGGCTTCGCTGCGGTATATGCGTGCCCCGTACGGCATGTGGACCGAAGCAGTGCTCACTACGTCAGCGAGTACTGGTCTGGCGCCCCTCCACTGGTCGGTAGACCCGCGAGACTGGTCTCGTCCCGGCGTGGACGCGATTGTCAGCGCAGTGCTGGCCTCTGTCCGGCCTGGCGCAATTGTTCTCTTGCACGACGGGTCCCCTCCCGATGAGTCGGAACGATGCACTCACGCTGCTCTGCGCGAACAGACCCTCATGGCGCTGTCCCTCATGATTCCAGCATTGCATGACCGGGGGTTTGCAATCCGATCGCTTCCTCAACCTCACCGGACGAACCAGACGCCCTATGAACATGCTTGCCACAACTAGCACTGTCCCTGTCTCGTTTTATGCGCTGCTCTCGACTGTCTATAAATGGACCTAGGCGCCTTATGCCCAGCCGACAAACATGTCATCGCTGTCGGACGGCGTGTCGACTCCGACACTCATCTCGACGCCGTGAGGCCGAGGTGTACGATGCGTACACGCGCAACTCCAGATTCAGGGTGATTGCGTTCCCCCAAATATGGGAAGCGCAAGGCACAGATCGCCGCGATACGCCCGCTCGCTTGGAGATTTGTTGCGCAACGTCGACTCCGACACGATAATCGGCTCAGACGTGGTCACGAAGCTTGCATTGAAAATGCCAGTTGACCGCCAGCAACCGGAGCGACACCTGGTTGACCGGGCTGATCGATATGGAGTACTGGCTGCCTTGCAACGAAGAGCGCGCGCACAGGCTCGATTCGGTGCCGTTACGTGCTGCGGCGGTCCATGTGCCATGTACCGCCGGTCCGCGCCCCTTTTGCTGCTAAATCAGTACGAGACACAGTTTTTTCGGAGGAAGCCGAGCGACTTCGGCGAGGACCGCCATCTCACGATTCTCATGCTGACCGCAGGTTATCGGACCGAGTACGTTCCGGACGCCATTGCGGCGACAGTCGTTCCCGACAGATTGGGGGCGTATCTGCGCCAACAACTGCGCTGGGCGCGCTGTACTTATCGGGACACGCTGCTTTCGCTGCGCCTGCTGCCCTGTTTCGATCGTTACCTTACGCCGGACGTGATCGGACTGAATCTGGGCTCGCTATTTCTCGCCTTATCGCTCCTAGCGGGGCTCGCGCAGCTCGCATTAACAGCGACAGTGCCGTGGTGGACTGCCCTGACAATCGCATCATTGACGATGATCCGCCGTAGCATGGCATCGGTTCGCGCTCGCCAGATTCGATTTCTTGGCTTTTCTCTTCACACACCCATTAACCTCTTTCTCCTGCTCCCGCTGAAAGCCTATGCACTGCGTATGTATATTAAGCAATAGGATTGGCTGTCACGGAGCGCTGCTGCCACGTACCACACGGGAGTGGAAACAGGCCGTCACCTCAAACCCGAAGGCGGCACCGGACGCTACAGTACTTTCGATAATCGCGGTGGCGCTTCGCAGAGCGGATCTCACGCGCGGTTCTTCGACGCTGGTGGTGGCATATGACGGCGTTTGTAGCGGGACGAGCGATCGGGCACGCCACTTATCTTGGATGCTATGGGACGGCCGGGTCAGTCGCATCCATTTTGCGCGCTCCTTTGGAGAAAAACGGCAAAGCGTTTGTACCGCATCTGCACATAAAACGTCTCAATCTGATGCACCTTTACCGTGGGGGCCTGCTGAAATATTCGGAGGACATCACTCTCTTTCTGGTGCCCCACATCAACTCCCACAAGCGATTCCATCTCGGTACGTTCGTGCCGACCAGGGTCGCATGGCGCCACGACAATCGGACGGTCGGTTTCCGCCTTCGCGGCGAAGGCTCGGACGCCGTGCGCGTGAAGTGCCGCGTCGGCGGTGCGGATCTGAATCCGTATATCGCTTTTGCGGCCCTGATCGCGGCGGGTCTCTCGACCGGTTTATGTCAACATTGCTTTGTTTAACTAATTGTTTTGAGTATGCATCAAGCGAACAAGTTCGACATTCTGTCCACTAGCGGATGGAACCGATCGAGCCAACTGCAGGGCGGCTGCATTGTCCGGAACGTAACATTCGCGACACGAACAATCGGATGATGCACCGCCATAACCCGACATTGGGCCGGTCAACGTCCCGCAAATTAAGCTCCGACTGCAGATGCGCGTTTGGCACAATGCTTGCGGTCCATCGGCGACAACTCAAGAGACCCTGACATGCTCTATCCGATCATCAATGACACGACACTTCGCGACGGCGAGCAGACCGCCGGCGTCGCGTTTCGCACCGAGGAAAAATGCGCAATCGCCGCCGCACTGTCGCAAGCCGGCGTGGCCGAACTCGAAATCGGAATTCCTGCCATGGGCGAAGACGAAATGGCGTGCATCGCTGCAATCGTCGACCTGAACCTCGACGCCCGCCTGATGGTTTGGGGGCGACTCACCGACGAGGATCTCACGGCGGCATTGCGCTGCGATGCCGATATCGTTCATCTCTCCGTTCCCGTTTCGGATATTCATTTGCAACACAAGCTGCGGCAGTCGCGCAGTTGGGTACTGGCGCAGATCGCGCGCGTCGTCGACGAGGCGGCGAAAAACCATCCCAGGATTTCCCTCGGCATGGAAGACGCCTCGCGCGCGGATCCCTCATTTCTCATAGAAGTGGCTCAATGCGCGCAGCAGCACGGCGCCCAGCGCGTGCGCTTTGCCGACACTGTCGGTATCCTGGACCCCTTTAAGACCTTCTACGCCATTGCAGCGCTGCGCGTTGCCGTCGATCTGGAGATCGAAATTCATGCGCACGACGACCTCGGACTCGCCACAGCCAACACATTGGCCGCCCTTGGGGCCGGCGCGACCCATGCAAGCACCACCGTTAACGGGCTGGGCGAGCGCGCCGGCAATGCAGCGCTGGAAGAAGTCGTGATGGGCGCACGGCACCTGCTGCGACGAGACACCGGCGTCGACACGAGAGCGCTGCCCGACATTTCGTCGCTGGTCGAACAAGCCTCAGGCCGCGTAGTTTCATTCAACAAGAGCATCATCGGTAGGAACATCTTTACCCACGAGTCAGGCATTCACACTGACGGCCTCGCGGAGCACCCCGCGACCTACGAGGGATTCGATCCGGCAGAGCTCGGCCGGCAACGGTCGACGATACTCGGGAAACATTCTGGATCTCAAAGTGTGCGTGAGGCCTACGACGCTCTAGGCGTGAGGGTGCCGGAGCGGCTCATCCCGCTGCTGCTTGCGCGCATCCGCTCCTTCGCCACGCAGCACAAGCAGGCGCCGAGTGCGGGCGATTTGCGCCGTTTCCTGACCCAAACCCGCAGCACGCGGTTGAAAGTGTCGTGAACGGGGTTATGGCGGCCAGACATCTCGAATAGAAATAACGACATGCAAAAAGTTATCGAACAACTGCGTCGTCTGTCGTCGGCCGAGGATTGCCCGCGATTCTTCGACATCGCACTCGACGAGAAAGTGGTGAACGTGAGCCACCTGCACACCCTCAAGCGCTTCTTTCAGCACGTCGAGCAACAGAAAGAACTGCCGTGTAACAACGCGACGGCCGTGCTCGCCGTCTATCGATGCTTACTGCAGAAGGCCGACAACCACTTCATTGTACCCACGCCCGCGGAGCAGAAAGAGAAGACCAAAAAGCACGAGGTCACGGCCAGTCTCCGCAAAAGTCGCTCGCTGACCGGGCTGGTTGGCGACGTACAAGTTCGGAGAGCATTCCGATGAAAACGGTCACTGTCAATATCGAGGAAAACCTGTTTCACAACCTCTACAGCGTGGACGTCGGGCGACGCACGTACACATCAAAATCCTCGAAGTCTGCACCAACGACTGTTCCCAAAAAACTGCACATTCGTGTGCCCGGTCTCCTGTTATCGGAAGGAGAGCAAGGGCTCGGTCAAGCTGATTACCGGCGGCTGCCTAAAATGCCGTAGTTATCGCATTCTGTGCATGGACCATCACAACCTCGAATGGGCGTATCCGCGCGGCGGGCATGGCATCCAGCTCAAGTTCGGGTAGACAAACACATCCATCGTCACATCGGCTTCCGCGCGCCGCAAAAGCGGCCGGACGCCTCACCATATCGGAGCAAATTGATGGATCTCATTACTGGTATCGAATCGACCGCTCTGTTCGGCGGCAACGTCCCCGCCCCCGTCCTACAGTTGATCGAGAGGACCCGCGGGGGCAGCAATGACGATGTGGCCGGCGCGTTGTGGACTGCGGTCCTGTCGTACCCGCGCTGCCTGCCACCCTACTATCTGCTGTATAAGTTCCATGCGAACCGGGGCGAACTTGGCGAGGCGCAGGAGGTCGCGACCAAGGCTTTGGCGGTCGCCGCCCAGCAAGCGTCGCTCGACAGCGACTGGTGTGCGGTACAGCCGGGCGACACCGACTTCACCATTCCTGGTCCGGGCCGCTTCTGGCTCTTCACACTGAAGGCGCTTGCGTTCATTAGCGTGCGGCGCGGTGAGCGCGCCGTTGCATTGAAGCTGATCGCCAAGCTGCGCAGGCTGGACCCGATCGATTGCGTAGGCTTGGACGTCGTGGAAGTCTTGCTCGCACAGTCCGCGTCCCGATAATCGCCGCCGGAAGGTCAACTGACTGATTGACGCTATCTCCCCGGCACGGCTATGGCAAAACTCCACTGCAGTTCATGGCGATCGTTTCAGTATCGCTTCATTAGTCAAAGCTGACGCTCGCCGCACACTTCGCCGGGTGGGCACGCTGGGCTACCTGGACCAGCCAGATCTTCATTCTGGCCCGAAGCAAACCGCGAAATCGCCACAGTTTGAAGCCTTGCAGATAATCAACGCCTCGCGCTCGCACACCTGATTGTAGAGGAGTTTTCTCGACTTCATGCCGTGGACGTTTTTTCAGCGAGCCGTGGAAACCGATTGGCGACAGCCGGTCGATGCAGCCCGATCCTGCAGTGCTTTGTAAACTCATCGGGGTCATCGGAAGTGGTAGCAATTCGAAGCCCACGGCGGGAGCTTCCCGTGCAATACGCTCCACGATCGTTCGGAAAAATACGACTGCCATGAAATCGGAAAGGATGATCCTGAAGCGGCGATCCGATTTGGCCGGGTCGAAGACGTCCCGGGAAATAACGGAGAGCTGGATGTGCACCAGAGCCTCGCGGATCGGGGCGGCGAGCCCTTCCGCACGCGGTGTTGGGACAAGTTCCCGGCCCCTCATCGTAAATAGTTCATCGCAGAAATAGGCGCGCAGCCGGGCGACGGCCACGCTCATCGCCGGCTGGCTCAGGTTGATGCTGCGTGCCGCCGCGGTGAGGTTACGCTCGGTCATCAGAGCATCGAGCGCGACGAGGAGATTTAGATCGAGGCCCTTGAAACGCATGATCCCAGCTTATCCATAGCGTGGATGTGTTCCATCAAAACAATCGATTTTACGAATTGTACAGCATGGAGCATAGTGTTCCTGGCACACCCGATTGAATTTCGCCAACCTGCTGGCGCCTTCGCGGTGCCGGCGGTAGCGGATGAAGTGTGTCGTAGAACTGAGCGAAGCCGAGGAAATGACGTTGCAGGAGTTGTCGATCAATCACATGCATCGGGAGTCTTCGCGGACCCGTCGCATGCTCGCCAATGATTTGGGATTTCCTTGAGGCTCCAACACTTCAGCTTTTTGGTCGCGCCATCGTTCAGTACCAGGAAACGCGACCACTGAACCAAACGGTACAGAATGCTCATGAACTGCGGCGCCATTTGCAGATGGAACCTACGCGAGATTTTCTGGGCGTGGCGACGTCTGACAGGCGTTAGCAGCGGCGAGCGATAACCCACCTTACTTAGATGATAAGGGTTTGAGTCTTGTCAATAGGGCCTTCCTACTACGATGAAGGAGAGAGACATGCTGTGCTTAGGAGTGAGCGGCGGGCTAGACAAAGTTCATGAAAATCCACTCGAACTGCCGAACACATTTCTGCACGATGGCGCTGCGGTGCTTATCCGGGACGGACGCGTAATAGCGGCCGTCGAAGAGGAGCGCCTCAACCGGATCAAGCACTCTAACAAGTTCCCGAGCAGTTCGATTCAATACTGCCTTGCATCCGCAGGGATTCAGCTAAGCGACATCGACCACATAGCGTTCTACGCTACGGAGGCCTATTGCAACGTCATGCTCGAACGCCTGTTCCTGTCCCAGCCGAACATCTCCATTCCGGTGGATGCCAAGCTGTTTCTGCTTAAGTTACTCATGCAGGAATTCGGTACCGAGGTCGATCCTTCGCGAGTCTCATTCGTGAGTCACCATCTCGCGCATGCCGTGAGCGCGTTTGCGATGTCTGGATTTGAGCAAAGTCTGATCCTCGCGGTCGATGGCGGTGGTGATTTCCTCTCGGGGATTTTGGCGCTCGGTTCTGGAACAGAAGTTACGCAACTCGCGACTTTCGCAGAGCATAATTCTTTGGGGCTGTTTTATCTCGAAACAATCCGGTATCTCGGTTACGGCTTGTTCGACGAATACAAGGTCATGGGGCTTGCACCTTATGGGGATCCCGCTCCCTATCGCGGGCTCTTCGAGCAGTTCTATCAACTCTCCGCCAACGGTGAGTACCGCGTCTACCTGGACCGCATCGGTCCGACGTTGCTCCGCAGCATCGAGGTCCGCCGAAAGGGAATGCCATTCACACAGCAGCATCGGGATGTGGGTGCTTCATTGCAGGAAGCGCTGGAGCGGATCGTGTTTCACATTCTCCGCCATTATCGCGAGGTCACCGGTATGAAGCGACTGTGTATAGCCGGAGGAGTAGCTCATAACTGCACCATGAACGGTAAGCTGCTGTATTCCGGACTTTTCGAAGACATCTTTGTGCAGCCCGCAGCGCATGACGCCGGTTGCGCTTTAGGCGCCGCCCTCATGATTTCAAACGACTTCGGTCGGCCCGCGCCGCGTGAGCGATTGCGGGAGGTCTATTGGGGGCCCGACCTTGGGAGCGATCTGGTCGTGGAGCAAGAATTGAAGGCGTGGGCCGGACACCTCGACGTTGAACGCAGTGATGACGTGGCAGGCAGAGCGGCGGACTGGATGGCCAATGGCGCCGTGATCGGGTGGGTGCAGGGTCGGTCGGAGTTCGGGCCACGCGCGCTTGGCAACCGCAGCATTCTTGCCGATCCCAGGCCGGCCGCAAACAAGGACCGAATCAACGCCATGGTCAAGAAGCGCGAGGGTTATCGACCGTTCGCGCCATCCGTGCTCGAGGACGATGCACACGAATTTTTTGACCTTCCAGAGGGCACCCGCGAATTCCCTTTTATGAATTTTGTAGTTCGCGTTCGCGACTCCAAGCGTGCCTTGCTCGGCGCCGTCACGCACATTGACGGTACAGCGCGGCTGCAAACAGTATCGCGCAAGACCAATCCCGCCTACTGGGAGGTTATCAATGCGTTCAAGAGGCGCACAGGAATCCCAATCCTGCTCAATACTTCCTTTAATAACAACGCTGAGCCGATCGTAGATTCGGTTGCAGACGCGATTGCCACATTTCTGACGACAGAGCTGGATGGACTCGTGGTCGGGCCGTTCCTCGTCAAAAAGCGGCCCACAAGTCAGGAACATTGGACTGCGCTTGCGGTTTCACTGCCGCCCTATGCATCGCTCTATCGAGTCCGCGCTCACACCGCGCTGGATCGTCAGGAGACGGTATGCGAAATTCGCACCGGCGGCTCCAACTGTGACAGTGTGCGGATTTCACACGAGTTGTTCGATCTGCTGATGAGGATCGAAGGTGAAGCCGTGCTCGGCCATCTTCTCGATACGATTACGCCTGAGCAGACTCGACGTGTAGCCCTCGTTAAGGAGCTGCGCGGATTGTGGGAACAGCGTCGGGTTCGGCTACATCCATCACGGCGTTGTAACGGTAACGACGCCCTTCCAATGAGTGACTGAAGGTCTGAAGCGAGGTAACGGCACTAGCGAGCTATTCTTCTAGAACGTTAAACGATAGCGTTTGGCCGCCGTGCAGTTCTTGTACCAACACACCGGTTTCCAACGGAGCACCAATCCCGGCCGATGGTCCGGACACTTGCAGCGGCGCACCATAAAGGTAGGCGGAATTGACACATCAAACGAACTTCGAATTGCTGCGCAGGGAAATGGACGCAGACGATCCATGGCGGCTCGACAGCAATCCCTTTGAGCACGAGCGCCACAGGCAAATGCTTCGGATGGCACTTTCGCAGGGACCCGTCACAAATGCGCTCGAAGTCGGATGCGCAGGCGGAGCCTTCACGGAAAAATTGGCACCACACTGCCAACGGCTCACCGTAATCGATATCGTGCCACGCGCAATTGCAAGGACGCGAGAACGGATGATGAGTCCACCACACATCAATTGGATCGTCGCCGATGTCCAGAATTTTTCGACTGAGCAACAGTTCGATCTGGTCGTAGTGGCGGAGGTTCTCTATTACCTCGACGGTAGCGCCGAGGTGCGCGCCGCTGTTCGCAATTTAGCACGGATGCTTGCGCCCGGTGGACAGCTGGTTTTCGGATCGGCACGTGACGCCAATTGCCGGCGATGGGGCCACATTGCCGGAGCCGAGACGGTCATAGCCATCCTGGAAGAAGAGTTGGTTGAAATCGATCGTTTGAGGTGCGTCGGTCAGTCGTTGAATGAAGACTGTCTGCTCGCCTGCTTTCGGAGCGCGACTTCGCCTTCGTGTGGACCAACTTACCAGCGTTAGGCCGGGAGATATTATGCGCATCTGTGGGATCAAACTGACGCACGACGGAGCGATCGCCCTTGTCGAGGATGGAAAACTGGTTTTTTGCGTGGAGCAGGAAAAGCGAGACAACAATCCGCGGTATCAGGCGATCGACGACCTCGACGCGATCGCGACCGCATTGGCCGAGCATGGTTTCCGTGCCCACGATATCGACCAGTTTGTCATCGACGGCTGGGACGGGGCAGTCGAGTCGCAATTTCGCGTCGTCAGTGGGTCGATTCCCGTCAGCCTGAAAGGGGCCCCTTATGCCGAACGCCGAGCCGATGATCTTCTCGCTTCGCTCGACGGCTCCGGACTGCTTGTCGGCGGCCAGTCCTTTCCTTATAAAAGCTATCCTCACGTGTCTGGCCATGTGGCCTCCGCGTACTGCACCAGTCCCTTTGCCCAAAGCGGGCAACCTGCATTCTGTTTGGTGTGGGACGGTGGCATCGTCCCACGCCTTTATCATGTAGAACGCCACCACGCCCGCCATGTTGACTGCCTGTTCCCCGTGATAGGTCACATCTACGCTGCGGCGGGTCATCACTTTGGTCCTTATAAGAAGCCGGGCGGCGCCGGGTGGGATTTGGGTGTGGCCGGCAAGCTGATGGCTTACATCGCGCTGGGCTCCGTTGACGAAGATATCGTTGAGATATTTCGCGGGCTTTATCAGGCACGCTTTGCTGGCGACACGGAGTGTGCGCAAGCTTATCGCGAGAACATCCACAGCGCGGACGCGTCACTAGCGGCTGTAGGAGAGTTCTTCGAAGCAAGTGCGCTGCGACTAGAAGCCAAGCCGCCCGAAGACGTACTCGCCTCGTTCCATGTTTTCCTCGAGCGTCTTCTCGTTCATGAAACGGGTATCGCGCTGCAGCGCCATTCGACTGCGGGGCCGAAAAATTTGTGCATCGCTGGCGGATGCGGGCTCAATATCAAATGGAACAGCGCCCTGCGCGCGAGCGGTTTGTTCGACGCAATCTGGGTGCCGCCGTTTCCCAACGATAGCGGGTCGGCAATTGGCGCCGCTTGTTGCGCGCTGGCAGATGAGAAGGGCTTCGTGCCACTGGAGTGGTCGGTATATAGCGGACCGGCCTTAAAAAGTTGCCAAGTACCGCCCGGATGGACGGCGTCTAATTGCTCCATTGCAGAACTCGCCGGCATACTCGCCAGTAGCAAGCCCGTCGTTTTCCTTGCCGGCCGGGCCGAGCTCGGACCACGAGCATTGGGGGGCCGAAGCATTCTGGCCGCCGCGACTTTGCCCACAATGAAGGATCATCTCAACGACATCAAGTTTCGAGAGCACTTCCGTCCCGTGGCGCCAATTTGCCTTGAGGATCGTGCGCCGGACCTTTTTAACCCGGGCAGCCCTGATTCCTATATGTTGTTCGATCATCAGACGCGCGCGGAATGGCGAGAGAAAATCCCTGCCGTCGTGCATCTTGACGGATCAGCCCGATTGCAGACTATTTCAAGAACTTCCGAGCATCCGGTGGCGCAACTTCTGATCGAGTACGAAAAGCTGACGGGTATTCCGTTGCTCTGCAACACGAGCGCCAACTATCACGGACGAGGTTTCTTCCCGGACGCTGCTTCAGCCTGTTCGTGGGGACGCGTCGAACGTGTGTGGTGCGATGGTTTGTTACTGATCAGGACTGGTCTGTCGCCGTCAGTCGACGAAACACCTTTCGCTACGTCGCCGTTCAAAGATTGCTGACGTTGCTGCCCAGTGGTCAGTACGACGCGGTCAATCGTCCCGGCCGCTCGCTCTATCGCTACGGTCCGAAGACGATCAGCAGGCCGCCCCTGGCTCGATTTTCGCAAGCACTTATCCCGGGCGGAGGTTGCTCATCGACCCACGAAACCTCGATGCCATCTTCTGGAATTTTCAACGTAGTTGTCGCCTCAACGTTTAGGGTTCGGACGGCCATTTGCTCCTGCTTATCGCGCTGGGGAGTGCCTGGCAGGTTGTTGGTTCGATCCGGGTTCAGAAGCACAGCACTTACGTGCTGCCAGTTGCGCGTGCGACCTTTTCATCGCAGCGGATTGCGTTGCCTGGCAGTCTTGAAGAGCGCCATGCGCCGATCCAGAATGTCTGGATCAAGGTTGGCATGACGCTGCGGCGGCGTCACGAACTGGATCGCGCTGTGACGATGTTCGTCGATGTACTCGCACACCAGTGCGCCCACCAGCTGCGCGCGGCGAACGGGTATCGAACGCCTTGCGGGTAAGCGGGCCGGTACTTTAGGGGCTTGAACAGCGACTCGGAACAGGGGTTGTCGTTGCGCACGCCCGGGCGACTCAACGACGGCATGACACCCAGCGTCTGGAGTGTGGCGAGCATCGCGGCGCCTTTCATCGGGCCGCCGTTATCCGAATGCAGAATCACCCGGTCAGGCTGTATCGCTTCACGCGGGCAGAGGTCCCTGAGAACCACGCTGGCCAGCGCGCTGCTTTCCTCCGCACAGATCTGTCAACCCACGATCTTGCGACTGAATACATCCATAAACAGGTACAGATAAAAGTACTGCCCACGGATCGTCGTCGGCAAATACGTAATCGCAGGAATGCAACTGCTTCGGCGCGTCGGCGCGAACCGAACCGGGTTTGCTGCGTGTGTGCGACGGCCGTTCGCTGCGCCGGAGGGCGAGTTGTTTCTCGGCCTTCGGTATCCGGTAGAACGTCGATTCGGAGGCGATAGCGTTGCTGGTCTGCCAGTCGCGGCGCGATCTGGCCTGGCGGCAGATGAACCAATTCGGCCGAGTTCGCGACCACCAGCAACTCGGCGCGTTCGTCGGCAGAAAGCTTGTGGGACATGGCTCGTGGTGCCGTAAGGAGCGCCCGTCCACCGCGTCAGGTTTGCCGCGTCGCCAGCGCTGAACTGTCCGGGCACGACCAATCCGCAGAATGTTGCACGCGTCTGCCTGGCGAGCCCCGGCTAGGGTCGCCTCGCTGATCAATGCCGTGCGCTCTTCAGGAGTCGTCATTCGGCCTCGCGCTCGAACAGCGCACGGTACTTTATTTGCAACACCAGTAGCGCTGCGGCTTCAGCCAGCGCCATCTCCTTACGGTTCAGCTCACGCTGAAGCTGACATTGGCCTGCGTGAGACCCCGTACTTCCGGGGCGCTTTCGCGCCGGCTACCGGCGGCGCTGACAGTGCGAAAGATCCGCTCGCCACTGCGCGAGATGATGCGCAAACAGCCCGCGCTCACGACACCAGCCCTTCAACGCTTCGTCGACCAACCCGTGGTTCTCCTGCAAGGCCATCAGCCGTTACTCCAGCGACCAGTCATCCAGACGCTTTGCATGCCCCGAACCCGAGCTCCGGTTCGCGTTGGCCGCACCTCCCATCCGTTTCGTCAATGTCAAAACGTTCACGTTCAATTCGTCCGCTACAGTTCCAACCGTTCCGTTGCCCCGCTGGAGGACTTTCGAGAGCGCCTGCTTCCTGAACTCGACAAAATACCTCTGTTTCGCCTTCAACTTTTCTTGATAAAGAAATACAGAGGCGACAACTATGACGCCGCGGGATTGTTGCGCACTGGCCCGACAAACAGTAGCCCTCAAGGACCACCTGAGTGATCACTTAACAACAAGAATTGACCTAGATTAAGGCTACACAGGGAGACAGCGAATAGTATGAAGGAATACGACGGGCGGATATCGACGTCCGTCACGCTAGTTCACACACAACATTACCGTTGCGAACGCTGCAGTGCCTGCGCCAACGGGAGACCAGTTTGCAGATATCGGACGACAGGAAGCTCTATACATGAATGCTACTTCAAAGCCCGTGGAAAGGGTCTCAGTACACGCGAGCGATCGACCGTCAAAGTCGAGACCAGTCATTGAGTCCGCGGAGAGCCCAATAGCGGAATGGGACGGGAAGAGGCGCCCTTCTCTTGCCTAGATCGTGCCGCCCGCCCACCAACAAACCGGACTATCAATATCATGAGCATGCCAAATTACGACCTGCCGAAAGACATAGCAAACCATTTGGTTGATCCGCAGTTCTATACCGACCTCAATCGCCTCCATGAAACCTATAGTTGGGCGCGTGCAAACAACCCTGTCGGGCGCGCATTGGCCGATGGACATGATCCGTTCTGGGTGGTCACGAAACACGCCGACGTTTCCATGATTTCAAGAGAAAACGCCTTGTTTCACAACGGCGACTATTCTGTCGTCTGCAGGCCAAGAGCGTCGATTGAGCATGTAATTTCCACCACTGGTAGTCCAAACATCGTCCGATCACTCGTGCACGTCGACGGCGACGAGCACAGGAGTCTACGTGCGCTGACACAGTCGTGGTTCATGCCTAACAGCATTCTGGAGCTTGACGACCGCATTCGATCGCTGGCAAATATAACGATCGCGAAGCTGTTGCATCACAGCGGGCAAGTGATCGATGTTGCGAATGACTTTGCATTGCATTTCCCACTGAGCGTGATCATGGATATTCTCGGCGTTCCGCAGGAAGATTCCCTGCACATGCTGACGCTGACTCAGGAGATGTTCGGAAGCGAGGATCCCGAATACAAGCGCGAAGTGCAGCGCCAAGGCGATGCGAGCAGTGCGATGGGCAAGGCTTTGCTGTCCATTGTGGCCGACTTCAAGGATTATTTCGACCGCCTGACCGAAGACCGCCGAAAGAATCCACGTAACGATATCGCAAGCTTGCTGGCCAACGCGGTGATCAACGGACAGCCTATCGATGAAGCGACCCGTCTTGGCTATTATGTGATCATCGCCTCAGCAGGACACGATACGGTTTCGTCGTCCATATCGGTAGCAATGTGGGCGTTGAGCCGTTTCCCTAAGCTACTGCCGCGACTACAGGCGGATCGTTCGCTGATTCCGCAGTTTATCGACGAAACCCTTCGCTACGCATCGCCGGTGCGTCATTTCATGCGTACAGCGACTGCCGACACCAACGTTCGGGGCCGGACAATCCGAAAGGGCGACTGGCTGATGCTCTGCTATGGCTCGGCAAATCGTGACGAGGAAGTCTTCCCTGAGCCGTTCGCATTCGATATCGACCGCAAACCGAACAGGCATCTCGCTTTCGGCGTCGGCGCCCACGTGTGCCCGGGTCAGCATCTCGCGAACATGGAAATGCGCATCCTGTTTGAGGAACTGGTCCCGAGGTTGCGGCTTATTGAGCCGGCGGGAGAAATCGAATTCGTTGCGTCCAGCTTCGTGAGCGGCCCGAAGCATCTTCCAGTTCGTTGCGTGCTGCATCCGCATTGACCCACCGGAGTCTGTAGTTGGAGTGAACCCTTGAGGCTCCGCCTTCACTGCGGAAGTTACCAGGCGCCTACGTACGGGTCCCGGCATGAAGCCGCATTTGAGCTCAGGCTTGACGACGAACCGAGCGTCCTCTTTCCGCACCTCTGCATGCGGCGAGGGTTTTGGCGGCTTCCCGAGTGCGACCGTACACTGCGCTGCCTCCGGCTGGCTGACGTACTGCTGGCCGAAATCGCCATGCTGTGCGGCCGCAGCTTTTCAACGATGTCAGACTATCGGCGGACAACACGATATCGTGTGCGAGCTGCCACACGCTACCGATCGGTGGCGTAGATGGAAACAAGGTTTCGTCCGGCGTGGGAGGCCAGTTGGGTGCAGTCAACGCACCGACAGTGTTCAGCTCGGCACCCAACCGCAAGCACTTGTGGGACAGTCGCGCCGCCATGCTGCAGGAACAGGCCGGCGGCCCACCGCTGAATCCGGTCGAAATGGCGTCCACGTCATGGAATGCGATCTCATCGATAAGCTGAAACAGGACTCATCGCTGACGCAACAGTTCTTGCGGATGTACCTGGACGGTTGGTCGGGCGAGAACATCGCAGACGCGGTCGCCGAATACGACTCCGGACAATGTTCGACAGCTCGAAGGAGTGTTGCTCAGGCTGCTGATGACAGAAAAAGTTGTGTTACCGGCATCGTCCGGCTAGGACGCTGATCGATTTATCGTCTGACACCGTGTTGGTGACGACGACGTGAATCTGCACCACTGACTCGCGCGCGAGAAGCAACGACTTATCGCGGAGGCGCTCGAGCGCTGCGGCCAACATGGCGCGTTGGCAGCCGCACTTCTCGGTATCAGTCGGGCATCGCTCTATCGCGACCTTCAGGCTGCGATGCGGTCGCGGGTATAGGCGGTCCATTTCGCTCAACCGGCACTCAGGCGCTCCCGGAGCCTGCCAGGCGAGCACCGCAGGACGCTTTGTCAGAGGCTAGCGCCGGTTTTGGGCACGGACGTGCATCGCGAAGTCGAATGGGCCGCTCAAAACCACACCGCCCGCATTCCACGCTGAACTTTGTCGGGCTGCCTCACGCCCGTCTGGCAGCGCGAGACCTGGCGAGCTTATTGACGACTGCGGCAAGTCGCTCGGCAGCCGTCTTCATTTGCTCGCGACTATAGCCCCCGAAACCGAGAACAAGGCCCGGGCAGCCAGTTCCCGGCGCGAACGTCGTCGATACGGGGCGCACAGAGACGCCCGCCTTGGCGGCCAGATCAACGACTAGTCGATCATCGATGCTCTGGGCCAGCCACAGGACGAGGTGCATGCCTTGATCGCCCGGCTCTATCCATGCAACGTCCCGTGGAAGCATCGCGGTGAGCGCCTCAATGAGGAGCGCGCGGTGATCGGCGTAGACATTGCGCACCCGGCGGATATGGCGTTCGAGATGCCCGTCAGCCATAGACGCGGCCAGGACGTGCTGGTCGGCGTTCGGCGGATGACGGTCCATCAATATGCGGGCACCGCAGAAGGCGTCGACGAGATCGTCGGGAGCAATGACATAACCCAATCGCAACGATGGAAACAGGACCTTGCTGAACGTACCGAGATAAATCACTCGCTCCGGATCGAGCCCCTGGAGCGAGGGAAACGGGTAACCTTCGTACCGGAGTTCGCTGTCGTAATCGTCTTCGACGACCCATCCATTGTTGCCTCGCGCCCAGGCCAGCAACGCGTTGCGTCGGCTCATGCTCATCGGCATGCCCAACGGATACTGACGTGACGGCGTGACGAATGCACCACGCGCGTGAGGCGCCATTCGGATCCCCGCCTGAACATCGATGCCCTCCGAATCGACCGGTACGCGAACCATCGAATCGCGATGACCAGTGCTCTCCAGAACGGCCGTCAAGCCACGATAGGCCGGATTTTCCACCCAGACGTGATCGTCCGGGCCCAGCAAGACCTGACTGGAAAGAAAAAGTCCCTGCTGCGTTCCGCTCGTCACGATGACCTGCCTCGGTTCGCAGTGTACGGACCTAGATTTGCGCACGTAGGCGGCGATCGCTTCGCGCAGCGGCAGTGCACCAAGCGGATCGGTGTAACCCGCTGGTGCACCAGCACCTTTTGCGCGCAAGCGTTGCCAAGCCGGCGCCAGATATCGGCCGGCGCGGTAAGACCGACAGGGACGGAGATGGCGAACGGTACCGGCGAAAGCGGCCTGTACGGCCCTCTCGATGTGTCGTACCTGGATGCACCCGCACCGTTCAACAACACACGCGGGCACGGCGGATCGGAGGCGTGTTGCTCCACTTTGGAAATGCGGCCTTCGCACTTGCGACCGCCGTGCCGACATCGGCAACCTCGCCCAACAACAACTGACGCGGACGCTCGCCCGTCGCAGGATTGAAGATGGGCTGGGTTCGCTGCCCCGAACCACGGACTACTTCACCGGGAATGAAATGGGCCACATCGGTCGTATCATTAAACGCTTGCATGTCGACTCCTCTAGTTTTGATTTCGGTGAAGCAGCGTATGAAAAACCATCGATCCCGCAAAGGCGCTAAGATTGAAATGACTGTTTTGAATAGCGAACAATACACTCATGGATATCGAAAAGGTCGAGGGCCTCTGGATGCATTTGCACTGGCTGACTGTGCTTGCGGAACAAGGAAGCTATACTGCCGCCGCGGCTCGCCTCGGGTTAGCAAGGCGGCGATGAGCCAGCGCATCGCGGAGCTGGAACGGGTCGCGGGCGTTTCACTGGTACAGCGAACTACGCGTAGCGTGCGCTTCACCGAAGCCGGACAGCGGCTCGTTGAAAACATACGGGGAGAGTACGAACACATCGCGACCAGCTTCGCGACGGTCCGGGAAATGGCCGGCGTGGCACGCGGATCGATCCGGGGGACAGCGCCTGTGGCATTTGCCCGACAGCAACTAGTGCCGAAAGTGTCGGACTTTCTGCGGGCGAATCCTCAAGTCCGCCTGCAACTCGAAGTGTCCGACCGACTCAGTTCGATTGCCATTGAAGAATTCGATCTCGCAATCAGGCATAGCGCACAGGTACCGGAAACACATGTCGCCTGGAAACTGTGCGAGACACGCTCTGTGATCGTTGCAACGCGTGCTTACGTCAAGCGGCGAGGCCTTCCAGAATCCCCCGCGGACCTGGCGTCTCACAGTTGCCTGTTTTACCCCCGTGCGCTAGGTGCAGGAATCTGGTCATTTGATCGCAAGACGGCACGCAAATCAGATGCCGGACCAGTCACGGTCACGGTAAACGGGCAGTTTTCAGCCAACAACAGCGAGGCTTTGCGAGACGCCGCGCTTGATGATATGGGCATCGCACTTCTCCCTGACTTTACCGCCGAGACGGCCATTCGAGCAGGCAAACTAGTCGTCCTTTTGCCAGATTGGCGCCCCGTTGGGGCCTTCGCCGAACAGCTCTATGTCGTACGACCCTACGCGACTGACGTGCCGCGTGCCGTCGCACTGTTCGTCAAGTATCTTCGCGAAACGTTTGCTGGGGGCTTTTCAGTCCAATAGCGGCGCCAACGACAACGGCAACGGCGTTCATTAATTCTCTGGAGGAGGCTAAAATTTGGCGGAGGACGGCCGCCTGCACAACTTTTTCGGAACGCGCGTCGACTGACCCGCCCACAACAGCATAGGCGAAGGTTCGGCCATCGACAGACCAGCGCCGACAATACGTCAGCGCTTCGCGAAGCGTCTATGTCTGCACTTCTCCGCCATCTTTGACAACGCTGTGTCCGGTGATATGCCCGGCATCATCACCGGCGAGATTCACGACGGCTCACGCGACCTCGCGGTTGTTGCCCGCTCGTCGAAGAGGAAACATCTCGACCCCGCCTGCGAGGCCCATTGTGCTGCTGTATACGGGCGGGTTGCGGCGCGGCGAACTGCTGACGAGCGCCTGCCCCAACCCCGCGCCCAAACAGCGCCCAGAGGGAAACTCCACATAACCGCGCGAAGCTCGACCGACTCATGCAGCGGCATCACCGCATCACGCTCAAGGGAGAGTCGCTTCGAAAGGTCGCTCCGAATACGATGACGGAGCCTCTCTCATCTGCTCAACTCGCCTTCCTGGGCGACTCCCCTGAATGGGGCCTAATTCCTGCGAGCAGACTTGGCTCTACGATTCGCCGTACGCAGGACGGTCGATTCCTTGTTCGTTCGGCGTTTTCGTATGAACGCGAACTCAAGGACGACTCGATTGAGCGCCTTTTGAGTGACAACTTCGCACGTCGATACCCCCAGCTTGCGTCTCACAAGTTTCAATACGTATGGGGTGGTGTCACCGCCCTCACCCGTAACGGCGCATCTTACTTTGGGGAACTACGTCCAGGCCTGTTCGTATCGGTTGGTTGCAACGGAGCCGGCGCGCTGAAAGGTACCGTCTTCGGCAAGCTTTTGGGTGAACTTGTTGTCGGCAAACAATCGCAAGACCTTCATGACGTCCTTGCAATGGAAAAACCGACGTGGCTTCCTCCGGAGCCGTTCCGCAAGATAGCTGTGGTCTCGAGCATCATGTATCAGAAGGCACTGGCATTGACGGAGTGCTGATGCGCTCCCGAACCAAGGCATCACTCGTCTGTGACCTGTTGACGCCGAGGAAACTGTGTTATCGCGGCTTTTTGCGGACACACTCGCTTTCCAATACCTCGACGAATAAGCCCCTGGAGCGACCATCGAAATTTATCCGGCAAACAGCTTCGCTATAATCGGGCTAACCTCCACACCACCCTGCTTCAGTAGATGTCCGCCAAACGAAAACCGTCTTGGACCGGCCGGTCGCGCCGGCCGCTGACAAAGGCGCTGCTATTACCGATGGATCGTGCGTCCGCTAACGAACAGTCCATGCGGCTGCATCTGGCGCTGGTCGCATGTCGTGAGTGCTGCGCCAATAGTCACCTGATCAACGAACTGATGCGCGCCGTCTATCTTGCTTATTTTTTGCAACGCGCGGGCTACGGAAGGCATCCCGCCGCGCACTTCAAGATCGCCGAGTGTGCTGTGGAGATGACGCTGGCGCACGCGCATGAGACCGGCGAGTGGCGCCTGACGCCAGACGTCGTCGGTGACTTCGAACAACTGATAGCTCTGTATGACGCGCAACTTGCCCGCGCACCACTGCATGCGGTACATCACGCTGAAGAGCAACTCAGGGAGTTTCTCGCCGGAACGGAACGCTCGCCTATCGTAGTGAAGGAATAACTCTCGCGCCGCTGCACTAAGTTGCAGGCGTATGAGTTCAACCTGCGACATTCCAAATGTTTGAGCGGTGATCTCCGGCAGCGCGAAGCCACGCTCACGACGTTCAGACGCCCGCGAGGCGGAGCGTTAACGTCGTTGAACACTCGTCGCGGAAAGCTCCGACTATGACCAAAGCGATTGACGGTCTTTCAGGTCTCGACGAAAAGTGTAAGCGTCAACTGCTCGCTTCGCTCGTCGGTCGGGCGACGCATACGCATATTCCGGCGCGCGACGGACTGATCGTTAAGCTTCAGTCTGCACTGCCTGTCAGTATTGGTCGCGCTGAATTGGCCAGCGTGCTGAGAATACTCCGAGGCCCACAAAAGCAGTTGAGCGACGCTGCTCCGTGGATACTTCGCGACATGCTCGTGGCGTTGATTGAGTCAGGCCCTGGATGTCGAAATAATCGCGTCGGCTTGGATTACGGGTCTCGTCGACACATGGGATGAAACAGAAAAAAGCAAAGTGTTTTTTCCCGGACCGATAGCAATCGGTGCATTCACATATGAACTCTCACGCTTGCTTGGGGCAGCCACATCGGCTATGCAAAAACGTCTTCCCAACGAGTTGGAAAAGCAACTGAAAAGCTTCTTCTCTTGGGCGAGGTTCGACTCGACACGCCAGCCGATGTCGCCGACTCCATGCCCCAACCTCCTCCAGCGCTTTTGGAATGCCTTCCCCCGTCTGCGCATGACGTTCGACACTGGCCGAACGCCGTTTCTGATGCAGGCGATGAGGCGGGGATAAATCGATAGACCGTCTTCGCTGGCGAACACCCGGAGCAGGCGCCTCACTTTGCGGACCTCGCCGACCGTGTGCATTTGCGCAGCCGACTACCATGTGCCGTCCTTCTCGATCACACCGCGGAAGGGAGTGAGCGGCATGCAAGGGCATCGACGACTTGCGGACGGTGTACGCGCGCGCGGCGCAGCAGCTAACGACCTTGCAGGACAACGGTAGGTAGATCCCAAACCTGACACAGACATATGAGCAGGCGTCTTGGCAAGGCTGGTTCTCGGCCATAGCCGACGTTGGCATGTCGGCCACTGTGAGGCAACTCATGCGCGTTTTGCCGCCGTTCGCGCCATCGTAGCCTCGAATGTCAGGTAGCGCCATGAGTGAACAAGTCTTTGCGACCTGGAAGAGACCGTCGTGGAAAGCCGAAGCGGACACTCGCGCCTTCAACTGACATCTGATCTACTTATGTCACAATTGCCGCCGACGCTAGAGCTAAACGCGATGGGCTGGGCCGCCGCCAAGGCATAGCATGCCGGTGGAACCATGCTCAAACACGACGTTCAAGCGGTCTTGGATTCTTACTATGCAGAGGCGCTTACCGCGGCCGAGCCCGGCTTTATTCCATATTTTCGCGAGCTGTCGGCGCCGTTTCTCCTTAGCGTATCCCAGGCTTACCTCGACACGCACATCCGCGTAATGTTCATCGGGAAAGAAACCAACGGTTGGTGTGACAAGCTGGGGGCCTTTTACGAACGTCCGGATGGGATTGACATCGCGAAAACTCGCTACGAGGATCAACACGCCCGTGGCACCGGCAATAGTGAGTTCTTGAGGCAGTGGAAGCGGTTCGCTGATGCGTTCGCTGGAGGCGATCGAGCGGCCGTCTGCTGGAACAATCTAATGAAGATGGACTGGCATCGCCCGAGGCGCGGCTACTCGCGGACCTCGATCGGGCATTCCGCTCATTTGTTTAACTTCTCGGTGGCGGCCGTCCAGTTTGAAATTGAACTGCTTAAGCCAGACCTAATCATCTTCGGTTGTGGCCACAAGTACGATCGCGCCTTGAAAGCTGTGCTTCCGAAGCGTCGGGCTGTGAAGGTTGAGCCAAAGGCTCTTTGGCACTTCCGGTCGAATGGCATCGAGTGTTTCAGGACTTTCCATCCAGATGCGTGGGATCGTCACGCCCCAAGACCAATCAAAGAGTACTACCAGGAGATTATCGACACCGCTTCGAAGGTGTTTGCTGAGCGACTACCGATGCAGAATGCTTCGGTATAGGCTGCCTTTGTCTCAACGTGACCCTTGGAAATCGATGCTCTTCTGCACGGTCGTCCGGAGTACTGGCGGTGTGTTGACGAGCCGGAAGGCAGGAGCGGACCCACATGTGGCCTTCTCCTGCTTACGCGTCTTCTAGTCGCTTGAACAACTCTTTGTGCTGAGAGTAAATGGCGGCGAGTCGTGACCTATAGTCATCTTCCGCATATACCTTCGTTCCGGCTGCAGGCTTGCGGGCCCCACGCCACTGTGCTTGTCGTCTCTGAACAAGCTTTATCCGTACACTCTGCTTCATGACTCGTGCGAGGTAGTGGTGGATCCGTTCGAACTCATTTTCGCACCGGACATGGTCACAAATTCCGGCGCGACGTCGCCGCCCTGGATTGAAGTGTCGCTGGCTGTCGTGCTGGGGGATGGATTCTCGTCATCGCGTCTTTCGCTTCCCTGAGATCCAGGAAAGACGGAGCCATTCCCGTCAGAGTCTCGGAGTAACGCGCATGAAGTATTTCGTCCATACCAGCCGGAATCTGCGACTCGGTGATGTCAGTGAGCCACTGCTCATTCGGGGCTGCCGTCAGGAAGTCGCCGTTGATGGTGTCTTTACGCGCGGGGCTGATCTCGCCCAGATAGGAGCCGTAGCGACGTCGCATCGTAGTGGCAACGGCCGGACGCTTCTGCTTCATCAGACACCGCACGAATTTCTCGGGGACGAAGACTGGTCAACGCGGCGCCTACGCAACGGGGAGTCCGCACCTCTGGGCTGGGAGGTGCAAACTCTGGGCATTGCAATCATCGACGTCGAGAGACGACAAACCCTAATCGTCAGGTTTCGCCAGGACGACCGCTTCAAGAGAGACCGTCCGACAGCCAAGGCGGCACCTTAATGGTTGGAAGCTCCTCGTCGTTCTGAAGCGTGAGATCAACCTCGAGAAAGTCCAACCAAGCCGGCTCCAGGCCCAGCGGCCCGTTTTTCGCGTGCGGTTGCTGCTCCCTGTCCCTCTCCCATGCCGTCAACCGCTCCCGCATAGCTTTGTCGTCCGCGAAATGCTTGGCGAAAGTATCCAGCCGGGACACGTCCAGGCTCGGCTTCGAAGCTTTGACTAGTTCGCCAAAGGCGCGCCATAGCGAGCCGGACGGTTTCCGCTGCTTCGGCGTCGTACCGACCTTTCCCAACGCATTCTGAATATCTTCGTCCCTGCTAGAATTCTTGAAATGCGACGCCGAATCCTTCTCCAGAGCGCTGTGCATATTCCTTTTGTTTGCGTCCGGATCAAGGAGTTCGACGACCGGTAAGTAGGCCACCAGCACCATCGGCTCGGGCAATAATTGCGGTCGTGGTCGACCGCTCACCACATGGACCGGGTCGAGGTCGACGACAACCATCGCCTGGTCATCCTCCGAAAGCGCACCGTCGGCCTTGGCCGAGAGAATTCCTTTGCGCCAACCGTGATAGGGCGTCAGCGTTTCGATAAGCCCCGCAGAGGCACCATGCTGCTTCGTAGCCGAATCGATTCCGATAAAGCAGCTTCCCCCGCATGAGATAGCGGATATCGAAGCGTTGCAGAAAACGGTAGCCGTTCCCGACGCAAGGACGCTAGCCTGTCCGGCGTGCCAATAGTCATTGCTTCGGGACGTTGCGGCGGGCACCAACAGGATAGTGCGGCGGCTAACACCATGGGCCTGATCCACCGACAAAAAGTTGCCCAAACTTATGATGTCGCCGTCAACCATGTTACGGGCGTCTCCTGCGGCCGAATCAGGAAAGCGGTTGAGCATGGCAGCCGCTTCTTTCCGCAACGGACCTCGATTCGCTGGACTAGTAAGCAAAAATAGTTCAGAGCAGACGAGCTCCATGCAGTAGCGAAGCGACGGCATCTTTTCCGCAACAGCCCTTACGACCGGTCGGATGCGCTCGTTCGGTATGTTGCCAAGCTGGTCAAGCAGCTGATCAATTCCAAAAAGTGGCTGTAACGCACGCCAGTCCGGGCGGAAAAGTTCGTTGGCTGCTACTGCACGGTATTTCTTGCCCCGCACGAACCGCAAAGTCCGATGTGCGCTCTCCTCCCCAAAAAAAGTTTTCGCGAGCGCCTGGTCTGGTCGCCACAGCAATGTGAGCGGCGCCATTAGTGGATGAATGTCGGTGATACCCTCTTTCGAATCGAGACGATCAGGGATCGAGCGACCGAAATGACGGTAAGTCCCCGCAAGCACGGCGATGTTAGGATGTCGGCGCAACTCGTCTTCAAGCCACTCTATCGTTTCCCGGCGCACCGACACTTCGGGAAGCACCAGCAACTCCACCTTAAGATCGTGACACGCCTCAAGAGCGCGCTTAAGGAAGCGGCGCCGCCGATGTTCGGGCCAACTCGGGACGGATGCGGCATCTCCCTCTGGCCAGCCGTGTTCTTTTGCGCGCGCGGCGGCTCCATGCGCCCGCGCAAGAGTGCCATCGCCATCCAACTCCTTGAGCAAGTCATTGCGTTCGAGTGCTGGCATACCCATTCCGGCTAGCCCGACTTCGGCGATCGGATGGCTATAACTTTCCTCAATCCGCCATTGCAGCAAAGCGACACGCATATGTGACTCAGACTTGGCTTCGCCACGCATCGACCATGATGCGTGTTGACACTCTCGAGCCGTGCGGCGAGTCGCGTCCGTTTCCAAAGTCGCGTTCCGCGTCCCGCCAACCGGCGCTAGGGAAGCCTCGGGCGCTTCCGGGGTAATCCCTGCACCCATGCTTTCCGCGCCAGCTGGCTCGGCCCCGGGTACCGTCGTGATAACTGGTGCGGACGTTGTGGATTCGGCGGTAGAAAGCCCAGCTACACCAGGTTCAGCAGTGCCGGGGTCAGCAGTGTCGGGTTCGACGGTCGGTTCAGCGATAGAACGTTCGTCATCGGCGGGCTCAGGTGTAGCTGGCTCCTCCGAAGCGCTTTCAGCAGCCGTCGATTCCGCTTGAGCGGGTTGCGCAGCGACGGCATCTGCCCTGTTTTCGGGAAATTCGGCTGGAGCCGTAGGGGCAACGTCAAAACGTACGTCCGTTTTCGCCGTCAATGGCTCCGTTGTTCGCGTCGCCAATGTCGCGTCATCTTGCTCAGCGGCGGACTCGACGGACCACCATCGCCCCAGCTTGTCGTCCAGCGTGTGAACCGACAAGAGCTCGTTGTCTGAGCGCCGACGAACCTCAGTCCATGTCGCCAGCCGACTACGACCTCGCTGCACGCGAGCTACACTGCCGTTGGACCCGAGTCCGGAATACTGCAACTTCGCAAGGATCCATTGCTGACTGTCGGCATCGGTAAATGCGGTGTCGTCACGATGACGCCGATAAGCTGGGGCCTCGATCTGTCGGACGACCAGGCCCAAATGCCGGTCAACGTACGCGGTTGCCAACGGCAGAGCTGTCATGAGCGAATTCCAATCGACAACGTTGTAGGTCGGCAGATCGTCATACGGCCACGCCCACTGCTGGTTTTCGATACTTTCACCGGGCGCCGACTGCCATAGCCGCAATTGCTCATATAGGACGTGCAGCGGATTTTCGCTGGATCCATCTAGCACTTGCGGGGCAACGCTGGCGAGAATTCCCAGTAGCGCCAGCATCCATTGCCATGGCGTCGCTTCCTTTGCCCCCGCCCAATTGTCATCGCGCAGAAACTTGCACGCGGTCTCGTAGTCAAGCTGGGGATCCTGCCGCCCCGCGTCGGGAGAGTTCCAGCCTGGCGGTATCGGTAAACTCGCAGACAACGGCGCAGGATCCCGATGCCGCGCTGCACCCCACGCAGTCGCGACGAGACCACGCAATGCCGATCCAGTGGCGGCCAGCGAAAGGCCTATGTGCAAGGCATGCGCAGACCCGAAGTCCCCTCCGTGGTTCGATTGCTCGCCGGAATTCCCGGCATGGTCAGCACCAATCAGTTTGGCCAATGCGAGTATCAACGCAAGGTCAGTCCGCAGCGGCTCGCCTCTATAATCATGCGGCAATGGCAACCACTCCAGCACGCTCAGCGGCAGGCGTTGAAGGACGAGTGCGGGAAGCAAATGCAAGCGATCTCGCAGGTCACTCGCGCCCTTGTGCCGCAGACGCATGGCCATGCCGTGTGTCTCGGCCTCCGTATAAAGCACTAGTTTTACCTGCGCCGCCGGATCATGCGCCGGATCAAAACGACGAAGGATCTCCAATGAGCGCCTTACCGTTCTTGGCAGTCCATCCGGACCCTCGCGCTGAACCTGCGCGTCCGCGATTAATGTGCCGCGCAACTTGCTCAGTTGCTGGCGCAGCACATAGTCTTGGATTTGATTCGGATGCGCTAATGCGGTCTCGTCCGCCTCAGCCGAGGTCTCATCGTCCGGCAGATCAAACGCCATCCCCAGTGCGTCGCTTACCGCACACCCGAGACGCCACAATCTGGTGTATTCCCCGCCCGGTACGCTGACGCTACGCAATCCACCGCGTCCGTCCCGCACCCAGGCGCTGACACCGAGGTTCGCGCTTTCTAACGGGACAGAAACCAGATACCACTTGCAGGCGCCGACTTCCTTGACGCTACCCGAGACGGGCTCGTGAGCAACGTGCGCCATGATGACGACCCACTCTTTGCCCTCGTCTGCGTCTGCTTGCTGGATGACATGCAGCGTCTCAAACAGGTCTGCCGCAAAGCGCGCGCGATTTGCCGGCTCTAAAGAGTTGAAGGCAATTCGGAGACTCTGGTCACCACCAAAACGTTGCAGGCCATGTGCCAGTTCTTGTGGCTCCTTCCAATTGAAGGTGAGAGGAGGCACGCCTTGCGGGCCGACGTCGGCCATGGTTGCGCCCGCGAAGTGCGAAGGCAACCGCGCGTCACGACTGGATTCGAATGCATAAAGCTTTACACTCGAGCCGTCGTCGCCTTCCACGTAGGCCAGCATGCCCGCATCGACTACGGGGACCGGCGGCAAGACAAAGATGCTGCGCGACTGGATAATTCCATTGCCGACCAGGTCGCTGTATCTCCTGAGAATTTCCCACCGGCTGTGACGCGGCGGCCCCGCCGTGTTGGCTACCAGAAATTGCAGCGCAATCTTGCTGGCATCGGCGTCAACGCGTTCAACGACGAGTTCACCGCCAATTGCGGGCGCCTGAATATACGCGCAAGCCGTCTTGATTGCATCTGGACCGACGCTGTCGTTCGGCTGGAACCGGCTCGGCAACTGGTCCAGAGGATGAGACTGTCCGTCACGGTTGGTGTCATAGCGATTCAGGAGCATCGCTGCCAGGCAGAGCCAGTGGGTCAACGTCGGGGCCACCGACCGCTGCGATTCCACGTGCAATGGAGCTTTGGCAGCAGGCACGCGCTGCAACGCCTTCCACTGCACCTTCCTGACGCGACTCTGGATGTGCGCGCGATTTCGCTTCAGCGGCACTCCCTGTAGAAGGTCCTCTTTTTGCAAAATGGCTGCGGCAAGAGAGTCAAGGGATCTGCCATGCTGCTTTATCCATTCCTTGGTACGTCCTTGTTGCATGGATGGACTCCAGTCCATCAACATGTCGAGCCCCTCTACCGCAAACAAAACGTCATAGCCCTCACGTCCATAAAGAGCCGCCCATGCGTGCCCGGTGCACACTTCTTCCCACCACTGGCGAAAGACGTGCCAAAGTCTTGGCCACGTCTCAGGAGTGACCGGCTCGGAACGTTCGGCCGCTTGCGCGGCCACTTGCCACCAAAGCGCTCGAGCGCACTTGCCGAGGTCGCCCGGCCGCAAGTCCGGCGCCTGCATGGCTTCATGCACCTTTTGGTGAACGGTTGAAGGGTCATCCAGAAGACTGGGATGTCGCAACAGATGCAAGGCGCTTTGACGATCAATGGCACTGCTATCGTCTCCGTTCATGCCCCAGCCGGTTTCACCGTCGCCAATCATCGGCGGCTCCCACGCTGGCACAGACGGCGCCAATATGCGGCCACTGTTAAGTTGCTGCATGACGTCTTGTGGAGTGCCGGGTGCTACAGCATCGCCCTTCCGTACAAGTGTCAGGTCCAGACGCGACGCCGCGTTCTGCACGGCCTCGCGCAGCGCGTTGAGTCGTGCCTCAGAGTCGGCGAGCAAGACAATGTCGTCTACATATCGCGCGTATCCGACTCGCGGCCTATCCACATCATTCGGGTTACGCTGACTGGGCTGTCGCATGAACGCCCGAGCCGCTGCGTCGAGCGGGAACATCGCGATTGTCCCAATCCACGCCGAAATGACAGGACCTTGAGGAATGCCCTTGACGTGTGCACTATGGCGTTCGCCACCGTCATCGGGATCTCGATAATCATGTTCGAAAAGGCTACCGCATAGCAGATCGACCAGACGTTCTGCTGTCACTCCCGCATCGGGATGCGGCAGTTGCAGAATATCTGCAAAGTCCTCCGCGCCACTGACGGTAAGGGCCTGCTCAATCGACGCCAACAGCCGATCGCGTACAACATAGCGTTGGATCTCGTCGTAGTATCGCTTCGCATCGAGTCGCAGCACATGCACGTGCTCACCAATGGCCTTGGCCTGCCGGTCAAGTGAGCCCATATAGTCCCGCCAGCACTCAATGTACGGCCTGAACATGCCCTGGTCGGTAGGCTTGTGACGCCCTTCCAGCACGTCCATGTCAACCTGATAGGCGAAACTTAGGGTTGCCTCGTCGTGGGGACCACGCCCATCCTCGTCTATCGCAGGATCGAACTCGCGCGCACTGAAATAACCGGTTACGCGAATCTCCTTCTCCGTTCCGTACCACCGTACAGCGGGTATGCAATCAGAAAAGGCACGCGGTCCTTCGTGCGCAAAATCGTGCCGCTCGGTGAGCAGCTCGTTCATGAGGAACTGCTGTAGATGGAGGTCCGCTGGATGAGGCATGACCTTTCGCCTCGGATCTCCTAGCATCGTTTCGTCACTGGACAACTTGCGCGGCAAATGGACCGCATCGCATGCAGCCGCAGGACGCCAGGTTTGCTGCTGCAGGCGATCGAGGGCCAGCAAGTTGAATATCTGTGCGTTGCGATCTAGGACGCGCCAACTCTCGTCATCGCAGGGCAATTCGCCACGCCGGGAGCCGTGTTCAGCTAGCATCCGCGCGTGGTTCAGACGTGCCTCTTGATTTAACAGAACTGCCGGCACCGTGGCCGCGACCTGCCCGGAGGCGTTCTTCAAATGGGGCCGCAGGAGCGGTAGAAGTGCTTCAGCCCATTGTGGACGAGGCTCCGCCAATCCTTCGAGCCGCTGTTCCCAGTTGGCAGCGCCTCCGCTCAAGGCGCGCAACGCACGGGCGGCTTGCAGCAACGCTCTCTCTCGGGGATAGTGGGAGATCGCGCGCCACAGCTCATCGCTGACCAGCGGTGTCGCATCTTTGTATCCCAGGCTCGCAGCTAGCAGAATACCGACGGCCGGCAGGGAATGTTGCTTGAGTATGGCTTCCGCGCTGAATTGATCAGCCAAAGCCAGGATTTCGTCCGGGTCCTTCCCGCTCGCGGTGTGATCGCCGGCGGCGAAACCAACCCACATCGTCTCCACACCGGAGTGGCCAATAAGTTGCCGGACTGCCCGATTCGCGCCATCGAAGCCAGCTGCATCGCGATCAAAGAAGAGGCGTAAGCTGAGATGCGTGTCCTCGGGAAGGTTGACTCCATCAACCAGATCAATAAGGCCTTTGCGCTGGCTCTCACTCAGACTCGAACCCATTACAGCGACAACAGGTAGTCCGAGTGATTGCAGCCGCACGGCGTCCAGAAATCCTTCGACCACATACAGCATCGGCCTGGATTCGCCGGCTTTGACCAAGGTGTGCAGCGCTGCTCTGGCGAGGTCGGCGTTAAACAGGACTTCGGCTTTCCGAAATCCTGGCGTCAGCAGATATTTGGCAGCGACATTGCTCGACGCGCTGCCGCCGGGCACCGGGCTTGGCCGGTAGCGTCCAGCAAAGCCGACCAACCTGTTTCGGTCAGCGCGGATAGGGATTAATACGCGCCCGTCGTGAAAATAGTCTCGGAACTCCTCACTGAGATCCAGCGATGTCTGGAGATCAATTTTCCTTTCAGGCCGTAACCGCAGCAGCAACCCGACGGAGAGCAAGCCGTCAATCAGTTCCTGGCGGCGACCGAAAGTTTCGCCCCTCAGGGCGCGCACGAGAGAGGATCCAGCTGGCAAGCAACGCAGACCGAAGTCGTACGCGAAATCGCGGTCGAAGTGTCTCGCGGCACACCATTCGACGAATTCAGACTCGTCGTGCCTTTCCTCGAAGACCCGCTGTGCAAAAGTAAGTGCATCTTCGCGCGGCGCTTGCCTCGTAACACCGCGCCCAACGAGACCTGGCCTCGGCGTAACGCCCACGCTGCGGGCCAGCCACTCCACGGCTGGCCTGAACTCAAGGCCCTGCACTTTCTTGACGAGGTCGACAGCGTAGCCGTGTTCATGGCACGAGAAACAGTGGTAATGCGAATGTCGTCCAGCTTCTCGCGGGTACAACACGAGTGATGGCCGTGTGTCCTCGTGAAAAGGACAGAGAGCGACCAGATTCGCCCCGCGCTTCTCCACTTCCATCCCAAGGCGGCGAGCAACCTCCGGCACGTCCGCCGCCGCGAGCACCTCATCAAGGTCGTACCAGTCCATCCAATTTCCTGTTCTTTTTTTCCATAGATGGCTTCAACCCGCATGCCATACATGTCGGCGGCGCAATCGCGATCTCACGATTGAACGTCCACTTGCGAGACTAGATCTAACGTCAGGACCAAATTCTATATCAGCTTATGTACGCATCGGGTTTGCAATGCCGTCAAACTCATGTTCCGTCCCGCCTACACCTCGAACGTGAATGCCAGCGCAATATCCAACTGATGCGGCCGATGGGGCGTCTTGCGCCGGACTTCACGACCGTCGTGGACTTCCGTCGCGACAACGGCCCCAGCTACCTGAGCTTCGAACCAACCATGACACGAACGGCGGCAATGCGCTTATGAGTTGCCTCACAGCGGCCGATACTCCAACGGCAGCAAAGGCCGGCGGATTCAACCGGTCGATGCAACACAATGAACGTCGCATGAGCGGCGGGAGTGTTGCAAATGAAACAGAGGCGCCGGATCTATTACAGCGAAAGCCAGAAGGCATTGATGTGGGAACGCTGGCGTAAAGGCGAGTCGTTGCAGCACATCGCCCAGCTATTTGACCGCAATCACTCGTCAGTACAGGGAATTCTGGCGCAAACTGGAGGAATCCAGCCGGCACCCCGCCAGCGATCCAGGCTGGCGCTGACGCTTGCCGAACGCGAGGAGATTTCGCGAAGCCTCGTCGCAGGCGATTCGATTCAGTCAATCGCCCGGCGACTGTCGCGATCACCGTCCACGATCTGTCGCGAGATCAAGCGCAACAGTGGGCAGGCCGGCTATCGGGCCAGCCACGCCGACCAGCTGGCATGGGATCGGTCGCTGCGCCCGAAAGTCTGCAAACTGGTCGAGCACCGGATGCTGGCTCATATCGTGGCCAACAAGCTCCAGTTGCAGTGGTCGCCCCAGCAGATTGCTGGATGGCTCAAACGCGCCTGGCCAGGCAGCGAGGACTACCACGTGTCACACGAAACCATCTATCGCAGTCTTTTCATCCAGGCACGGGGTGCACTGAAGAAAGAGTTGCTGGAGCATTTACGGCGCACCCGGGCCATGCGCCGCTCGCGCCATCACACGCAGAAAACGGACGATCACGGCAGGATCCGTGACGCGGTATCAATCAGTGAACGCCCCGCCACCGTGGAAGATCGCGCGGTGCCGGGACACTGGGAAGGCGATCTCCTGTGTGGCAGTGGCGGCAGCCAGATTGCAACGCTTGTAGAGCGTCAGACGCGCTATGTGATGCTGGTGAAGATCGCCAGCAAGGACAGCGAAACAGTAGTCAATGCGCTCATCAAACACGCTGGAAAGCTGCCTCAGGAACTCTATAAATCGCTTACGTGGGATCGGGGAACAGAGATGGCGGACCACAAACGGTTCACTATCGCCACCGACATTGCGGTGTATTTCTGCGATCCCAAACATCCTTGGCAACGCGGCTCGAATGAAAATACCAACGGCCTGTTAAGACAGTACTTTCCGAAAGGCATCGACCTGTCGGTCTACTCACAGGCCAAACTCAACGCAGTAGCACGAAGGCTGAACGAGCGACCACGAAAGACTCTGGATTACGAAACACCGGCTGAACGGTTCCATCGAACTATTGCATCGACCGGTTGAATCCGCCCCGAGCAGCAGCCATACCGAAGTAACGCTCGGCGTCATGTTCGGACGGCGAGCCTTTCCCATGGACACGGTGCAACGGGAACTGCGCGGTTCTGCCTCAAGTGCCATTGGGAAATCACGGCCCGGGCCAATCGAGCAGCCCGATCCTGAATTAGCGAGTCGGTTCTCAATCGCCCCTACCAGATCGTCGGAGCGAGACTCGCCTCGCAGCATGTGCACTACCAGCCGATCTTGCAGTCCGGGATCAGTCAAAATACGGACGATCAGTTCCTTTGCTTTCCGCACAAGCGATCAACGCTATATCCATTCCGAGCAATCTAGGACCAGCACGCTCGAACACATAATCGCACGCTGCCAGCAACGGCAACTCTTCTCCGTAAAGCCTGTCGACGTTGCCCGCAGCAGCATAGTTTTCCAGCGGGTACCGGAAATCCACGGCGTCTTTTGGCTTGGACTGTCCGCGGTCCAGCCACGCGATCACTTTCGTCATCACGAGGCCAGGTATCGACGCAACGGGGATCTCGCAATGATCTGCGATGTGTACAGTCACCGCGCTATTCAGCGCTTCGGCGTAGCCCGCGACATTCATCACGATTGCCATGTCGGGCGGCCACGCCAGTTGCGATGGCGAAATCTCGACACCGCCGAAGGGAACCAGATCCGCTGGAAAGCCCTCTCGAACCGCTGACGAATAGTGAAGCCGATGCAAAATCGTCGTGTCCGGTCGGAAGGTCGGCTCCTGAAGAAGCGCAGCTCTGAGCGCTTTAAACGCCGGCAACTCTCGATGGCCGTGGCGAAATCGATGTCAGGACTTGCGCGATTGAGAGGGAGGCCATGAAGGTGGTACATCGCAATATCTCGCGCCGTCGCGCCGACAACGAAGTGCTGTAGGTTCATCAGCCGGGCAACGCGGTCCAGAATCTCAGTACAGCCCGCTTTGCTTCCGGCAGCGGCGGCGTCAGTTGCTTCATCCGTGTCTCATCGAGATGCCAGAAGGCGTCGATGATTTCCAGCGTGCCGGCGGGATCGGCACGCAATCGGCGGCGCTTGGCTAGCGCCATGATTGCGGCTGGTCTCGCCGCCGGTTCGACATAGAGCGTTTGCGAGGCTGGCCGAAGCTGTCCAGTCAATTTTGCAGCAGCAACTTTCCCACTCCGCCATGCTTGCCGCGCAGGAAGTTCTGCATGCTGCCACCACAATGGATCGCCCACTCCAAACCGTTGCACGTTGAGCTTCGGCAACAGGCGAAGCGGATAGTTGATCGTCCACGCTTCCCTCAGTGCGGCGGGGTCGAGCAATCGCCGGCCATCCGCGCCTGCCAGCACGCCGCGTTCGCGTAGGTCGTCGAATACGCTGCCAACAGTACCAAGCGCCACACCCGCGGATGACGCGATTTCTCGGTACGGACGGTTGACCAGTTCTTGAGCGGATAACAACACAAAAATCATCCGGAGCGCCGAGACACTCGCGGAAATGGCAGGCTTTCCTGATCTCGAGGCAAGACGCTTGATGTCCGGATTCATCGGCCGGCATGTCACAAGGATGTACCGACCAGGCGTGCGCACATACAGATTACCGGCGAGGTCGATGAACTGTAGACCTTGTTCGACACATTCATCCGCTAACGCAGGTGTCAGGTAGCTAGTGGCCAGAAGGATTGGAAAGTCTGTGGTGGCGCCTTTGGCAACGATAGCCCTCACGTCCTCCCGCGATTTTATCCGGCCGCGGGCCGCAAGTGTGTATGACTGGCTGATACCGCTCACCTCCAGCGTGACCTTCCCTTCCCTCGCCGACGCAATGGTTCGCCCTGCCGGACGGAAGTCGACGACACACAGCGGAACGCTCAGACGTCCGGTGGCCGCATTGACGAGTTGTATGAGGAGCGTTTCGGTTGGGCGGTCAAAGTTCGCAAGCCGTACTGGCTGTCGTCGTTAATAAACTGATTATTAACGATGTTCTGGTGGTATTGGCGTTGCCGTGTACTCAGTGATGTACTCATTTGCGGACGACTCAGGCCGTGTCGTTGCGTGACCGCAACGCGCACCGCCATTGAGAGGCCGTGTGCCTTTGCGAAGCGGACGCTAGGGCAGTGAGCGTTGTGCACGCAGCGGTTTCCCGGTGCCCATCAAGCGGGGGAACGTTTGTTCAAGATTGGCTGTAGTTCAACACTTAGAACGTAATGAGAGGTTGAACGACCCGCTGTTCCTGTTCATGAGGTATGCGTGTTCATCTTTTCTGAACAAACGACATTGCGCTCCACCGTTTCCTTGCCCTTGCCGGTCCCCGACGAACCCGGCGTGTCGTCGTCCAGGGGTCCACATGATCTTCGGCGCCGACCTGGGCACGCCGTGGCGGGAGAACGAGCTGCGAGAAACGAAGATCGTCTTTATCGGCAAACAGCTTCCGGCAGACGTCTTCACAGCGGGGCTGGACGGTTGCCTGTAGGCTGGCTGGCTGCGATGCCGCCAGCGGTCCCACACTGGCGGCATCGGCGAACGGGACCTACGCCCGTTCGCCCCGTATCAGCCACACAAGGCACGCACCGCCAAAGAGCGAAGTAACGACGCTGATGGGCAGATCGTCGGGCGCGGCGAGCATGCGCGCGGCCACGTCCGACCAGACCAGCAGCACGGCGCCGAAGAGCGCCGACGCGGGCAACAGCCGCGCATGGCCGGCACCGACCAGCCGTCGGCACACATGCGGCGCAACCAGCCCGACGAATCCAATAGCACCGCTCACCGCGACCATCGCGGCCGTGACGAGTGAACTCACGACGAACACTTCACGACGCACCCGCGCGACATCCACGCCGAGCGTTGCGGCGGCGACATCGCCACTCATCAGCGCGTCGAGCTCACGCCGGCGTGCGGCCAGCAGCACCATGCCGCCGGCGGCGAACGCGGCTGGCGCGCCTAGCAGGTCCCATCGCGCCAGTCCAAGACCGCCCAGCATCCAGAACAGCACTGACGACGCCGCGCGCTGGTCCCCCAGATAGAGCAGCAGATTCGCCAGCGCCATCATCACGAACGACACGGAGATACCCGACAGCAGGAGGCGTTGCGAATCGAGCCGGCCGGCGCGCATAGCCAGCGTGACGGCGAGCGCCATCGCCGCGAGCGCGCCGGCGAACGCCATGGCTGGCAGCGTCAGCGGGCCGAACATGGCGCCGAGCCACAGCGTTGCAGTCACCGCGCCGAGCGTCGCGCCCGAGCTCACGCCGAGCAGATGCGGATCGGCCAGCCGGTTAGCCGTCGCAGCCTGCAGCGCCACGCCCACCACCGCAAGCGCCGCGCCGACGACCACTCCGAGCAATACGCGCGGCAGTCGGATCATCCAGACGATCGCATCCTGCGCATCAGCCGGCACGGCTCCAGTTAGATCGCCCGACAGATGATGGAGCAGAATGCGGACGGTCATGCCCGGCGAAACCGGCACCGGTCCGAGCCCTGTTGCGACCATGATCGACCCGGCGAGCACCAGACCCAGCAAGGTGAAGGGAATGAGCGCGCCTCGACGTGTTCGCATCGCCGGCCTGCCGCCCGATAGCGTATCCATGCTCAGCGCGCCTCCCCGGTAACGGCACCGGCCAGTGCGCCGAACAGCTCCGGATGCAGCCCCCGCGCGAGGGTCTCGACGGCCCCGGCGTTACGCACGCCCGGCGTCGCCGCATCGTAAGGCACGACGATGAAACGGCGTGCGCGCACTGCGTCGACTTTTGCGAGCACCGGATTGCCGGTGAGAAAGCGGATTTTCTGTGTGGCGGTCACGGCGCCATAGTCGACGATGACGATGGCCTGCGGATTGCGTGCGACGACGCTCTCCCAGCTGACCTGCGTCCAACTCTGCTGAACGTCGTCCATCACATTGCGACCGCCTGCCGCGTCGATCAGGGCGGTCGGCATCGCCAGCGCCCCGGCCGTAAACGGCTTGTCCTCGCCGCTGTCGTAGACGAACACGCGCGGGCGCACCGGGTTGGGCCCGAGCGCGCGCGATACAGCCGCGATACGCGCCTGCATCGCCCCGATCACACCCGCCGCACGCGCGTCTACATTGAAGATCGCGCCGAGGTTGCGCAGGTCGCGAAAAACGTCGTCGAGCGACGCCGCCGGCATCGGCATGACGTGTGCGCAGGACTCCGTGAGCTCGTAAGACGCGATGCCGAAGCGTGCAAGCGCCTCAGGCGTGACGGGACCGCCGACGCGCATGCCATAGTTCCAGCCGGCCAGATAGAAATCCGCACCGGCGCCGACGAGCGTCTCGATGGACGGATAGCGGCGCGCCAGTTCCGGGATCCCCGCAAGGCGTACGCGCAGAGACGGATCGTCCGTCTTCCAGCCGCCGATTCCCGTGAACCCCGCCATCCGTGTCCTGAGCCCCAGTGCAAGCATCATCTCCGTCAGGTTCGAATCGTTGCTGACCGCCCTGGCCGGCGCACGCGCGAACGTCACATCGCGGTTGCAGCTGCGCACGGTAACCGGATAATGGCCAGCCTGTGCATACGATGCGGCTGCGCAGAGAATGGTGGCCGCCGTTGCGCGCCAGAGGGAAGGTTTCATTTTCGTCATGTCCCGGACTCCGGTCCTGTAATCAGCGTGATGCGCGGACGTCCCGTCACCGGGTGCCGGTCGACAAGCGCATCGACGCCATACACCGTCTTCAGCAAGGGCTCGGTTAGTACCGCCTGCGGCGTGCCGCACGCGACGATCTCACCCGAGGCAATCACGTACAGCCGGTCGCAGAACGCAGCGGCGAGATTCAGGTCATGAATCGTGGCCAGCGTGGTGATCCGCTGCCGCCGCACGAGGCCGAGCAGTTCGATCTGATGCCGCGGATCGAGATGATTGGTCGGCTCGTCGAGCATCAGCACACGCGGCTGCTGCACCAGTGCACGGGCCAGCAGCGCGCGTTGCCGTTCGCCGCCCGACAGCGAAGCGAACGGCCGCTGCCGGTGCGCATCGAGTTCGACATCGTGCAGCGCGGCGTCGACGAGCGCGGTGTCCACGGCGGTGTCGCCGTCGAGCAGCCCCTTGTGCGGCGTACGGCCCATCGCGACGACCTCTTCCACCGTCAGGCCGAAGTCGTCGGGCGGGTCCTGCTGTACCACCGCGATGCGTTGCGCCGCCCAGCGCCCGGACTTGACCCAGACGTCGTCGCCGTCCAGCCTGACGGCGCCGCTGCGCGGCCTTGCGTAACGGAACGCACACCGCAGCAGGCTCGTCTTGCCGCTGCCGTTGGGTCCGATCAGGCCGACGAATTCGCCCGGCTGCACTTCGAGCACGATCCGCCGCAGCAGGCTCTCGCCGTCGTCCGGGCGTCTCGCATCCCGCGACGACGGCGACCAGCCTAGCCCTTCGATATGCAGTGAGGTCATGGCTTTGCAGATCATTGAGGCTAGAAAGTCATCGTCGCGGTGACCCACCCCGAGCGCGGCGCGCCGAGCAGCCATTGGGTGCCGTCGTTCTGCGTGGAGACCGCATAGGTCCGGTTGGTCAGATTGCGCAGATAGAGCGCGAGCGTCAGGTTGCGCGTTGCGCGCCACGACGCGGACGCATCGACCAGTGTGTACGACGGAATCGACACGCTGTTCGCGTTGTCGCCGAAGCGCCGTCCGACATACTGCACCCCGGCTCCCGCGCGCCAGCCAGGCGCGAACGCCCAGTCGAGCCACACGTTCGCGGTCTGCTCGGGGATGTTGTAGGGCACGTTGCCCGCGCGCGACACGCTCTGACCATCGACCGCCTCGTCGAAATCGTCGTACCGCGCGCGCAGCAGCGCCGCATTCGCCTCGACCGACCAGCCGCCGCCCAGCCGCAGCGCGCCCGACCATTCGACGCCGCGCGACGACTGCCGGCCGACCTGCTCGCTCAGATCCGGGTTCAGCGGATCGGTGCTCACGAGGTTACGTTTCACGATCTGGTACACCGCGAAGGTCCAGGAGCCGCGGCCGCCGAGCACTTCCTGCTTGACACCCGCCTCCCACTGCTGACCGGTCGACAGCGTGAACTGACTGTTCGATTGCGACAGCGTGATCAGCGAACTGACACCGTCGGTGCCGGTGGTGTACTGTCCATACACGGACAGCGTCGGCGTAAGCGCGAACACAAGGCCCGTGCGCCATCCGGTATGGGCGAACGTCCTGTCGAACGACGCCGCCGCAGTCGTGGCAGTCGCGAACGTGTCGCGATGGAAGTCGATATGGTCGTAACGCAGGCCACTCACCCACGCGAGCCGGTCGGTCAGCTCGAACCGGTCCTCTGCAAAAAGGGACGCCTGATGCGTGACGGTGCGAAACGCGGGCACGGTCGGATCGGGACTGTCGAACACGCCCGGATCGAAACCGGATGCCGGCACGATCGACGAGCCGCCGTATGGTGAATTGCTTGTATCGACAAACGAGATCACATTGAAGTCCGCGCCGACGACCAGCCGGTTCTGATGGCCCCATGCATGCCCGTCGATCGTCGTGTCGAGCTGGTCACCGATCTGCCGCTGATGATGGAGGATCTCGATGTAATCGCTGCGCAACACATCGCCATCCGGTTGCAGGGCGTAGCTCTCGCTATCGTGCCAGTGGCGGTTGGTCAGCAAATAATAGAGCTGGTTGCGCACCGTGATGCCAGGCATGGCGTGCCACTTCGCGTTCAGCCGCGTCCACTGGTCGTAATAGGAGATCGCGGAATCGGCGACGTTGTAGTTCTGGTACCGGAACGCCGGATTGAGCGCGCCGTCGAGCACCGGAATCCCGAAATAACGTGCCGGCTTCTGGCGCCCGTAGTCGTAGTCGAGTGTGAATGACAAGGTCGGATCGACGTCGAGGCGCAATGCGCCGCCGAGCGCCGTGGTATGCGAATCGCCGCGCGGTACCCAGCCGTTCGAGCGGTCATCGCTCACGTAAAAGCGGTATGACAGCATGGGCCCGAGCGCGCCCGTCGTATCGAGCGCCACGCGCTTCTCGCCATAGGCGCCCGCGCCGAGCTGGACCGTGGTCGCGTAGTCGCGCTGCGGCGCCTTTGGCACGACGTTGATCACGCCGCCGATGCCACCCTCGCCATAGAGCACCGACGCCGGACCGCGCAGCACCTCAATCCGGTCGACCGACCACGTATCGAACGGAAAGGTCACCGTGCCTGCGCCAGGATACATGCGCGTGCCGTCATAGAGCGTCGTGATCGACTCCGGCCCGCTGAAGCCGCGCACCGAGACCGAAGTGCCGCCATTGCCGGGTGCCGCGTCGGTGGCAAAGCCGGCCGCACGCGTAATGGCCTCGTTGACCGTGGTGTCGCCGCGCACCTGAATCTGCTCACCGGTGAGCGTCTCGACGCTCGCCGGCGTATCGAGGCTCGATAGTCCAAGCCGGCTGCCGGTACGGATCGGCGTGCTCAGGTCCGGTGTATCCGTATGGCCCGATGCCTGGACCTTAACAGCCGGCAGCGTCTGTGCCGGCTCCTGCGCAGATTGCCTGCTCTCTGCGGCCGGGCCGCTGCCGTCATCAGCAAACGCGGATGACGCGCCGATCAGCCACGCGCAGCCGAGCATCCCCGCTGTGAGCTGACGTCTGCGGCGTCGCTGCGCTCGCGACGGCGAAAGGATCGAGGTTTTCTTCATTGTCCTGCTCTCTTTTCTTTTTTCTCTGGCGCTACCGTATCCGGTGCGCCTGTTTTTTATGCGCTCGACACACGTGCCGATCCACCATGTCATCGACGCAGTGAAACGCCGCACGATTGCCGGAAACACGAACCAGGCATGCCGTGCTGACCGGCGACACTTACCGGGTCAACACAGACGACGGGAGAAAAAGAGGAAGCAACGGGCAGCCGATGCCCGGTGGACACTGAGGATGCAGGTCATGACGGTTCTCCTGGGGTTTCGCGCCCCATGACAGGTGAAGGAAGACAAGGCCCAGGTCTGACTCCCGGTTTCAGGAAACCGGTCACAGTGGCGCGACCGCGCTGGATTTGCACCAGCTTCCGGGCTTTGCGTGCGCAATTCTAATCGATCGCACACTCAATTCCCCCGCGCCCCGGCCTGGCTACCGCATGCCTGCACGTGCAGGCTGCCCGCTTTATGTCCGGGTCATCGCGCCAGCGGTCGGATCGCCCGCGATTCCGGCAGAACGATACCTAACCCGCATCGTAAACGCAACATAGTTGCGATAATTAGAAAAGTGAACGCTATACTTGAGTCTGCTTCACCGCATACATTCCTGCATTCATGCCCCGCCTGATCCAGATCCGACGCAGTCCCATCCATGGCAAGGGTGTCTTTGCCGTTGCCGACATTCCGCGCGGCTTGCGCATCATCGAATACAGGGGGCGCGCATTACCCACGCGGCAGCACGACGCCAGCATCCCGTCAACGCCGAAGACCCGTTCCACACCTTTCTGTTTGCGCTGAGTGACGGACGCTACTGCATTGATGCGGGCACCGGCGGGAACGCCGCCCGCTGGATCAATCATCGTTGCGCACCGAACTGCGAGGCGGTTGAAGACTACGACCGCCAGGGGATCCTGCGCGTGTACCTCCATGCGAAACGCCTGATCCACGCAGGCGAGGAACTGAGCTTCGACTACAGCCTTCAGTTCGATCATCCCGCCACTGAGGAAGACCGTCGCAACTACCTGTGCCGCTGCCGCTCATGGAACTGCCGCCGTACGATGCTGGCGACGGTTGAGGTCGACGGCATCGCCACCCCCCGGAAACTTTGTCGATGAACAGGAGCGCAAACCGGGACCCTACACGAGCGCAGGTCATCACGTCGTACGTCGATACGTTCGCCGCACTGCTGCGCGAGCCGATACCCCTTCCGGACATCTCGCAGAGCACAGCGACGCCGAGGAGCGTGGACCGCACGCGGCCGCTTGCGCTGATCGTTTCGCCCCACCCCGATGATGAATGCCTGACCGGCGGACTTGCGCTCAGACTGCAGCAGGAAGCAGGCTTTGAGGTACTGAACGTCGCCGCTACACTAGGCAGTAATCCGGGCCGCCGCAGTGAACGATGGAACGAGCTGTGCCATGCGTGTACCCGGCTTGATTTTGCGCTCCTGGATCCAGCCTTCGACGGTCGCCAGCCGGTCACGCCGGCGCGACGCCGCGCCGACCCGGCAGGCTGGGCCCGTGACGTCGACCGCCTCGCCGCGCTGTTCGACGACTACCGGCCCCGCGTGGTCTTCTGCCCGCATGAGCGCGATGGCTCTGCGACGCACATCGGTGTCCACTGGCTCGTGCATGACGCCCTTCAGCACCATGCCCACGCCGTCTGGCTTGCGCAGACAGAATTCTGGGGCACCCTGGAGCAGCCCAACACGCTTGTCGAACTCGACAGCGCAAGCGTCGTGACCATCATCGAGGCGCTGACCTGCCACCGTGGTGAAATTGCCCGCAACCCCTATCACCTGCGCCTGATGTCATGGCTCGCGGACAGCGTGCGGCGCGGTGGCGAGGCTGTGTTCGGTGCCGGAATGCAACCGCCGTCCTTCGCCTTCGGCGCGTTGTACCGGCTCGAGCGCTGGGCAGGCGGCCGGCAGACGGCAGTCGGGCGTCCGATGGCCATCGCTGCGGAGGATGGCCTGCAACCGCTGTTCGACCAGGGCATGCCGCCAGGTCCATGACGACGACCATACGACACGCGTGACCTTGCCCGCGCAGGACGATGTATCATTCCGTTATTGGACAGTTGCATCCACGGTCATTCATGCCTACCCGCCACTCTCCGCGCAAACATCCACCACACGCTCCTACCGACTGGCCATCGCGCCTGCGCGAGGCGGGGCTGCGCTCCACTGCGCTTACCGTTGCCGTGCTCGAACGCCTGGAGGGCGCCGATCAGCCCCGTTCGCACGAAGAGCTCGCCCGCGATCTGGGCGCCGCTACAGGTGCGGGAAAAGTGGATCGCGTGACCCTCTACCGGATCCTCGACCGGCTGACTGCCGTTGGCCTGCTCACCCGAATCCAGGGATCTGACCGGGCTTGGCGCCATGCAATCGCAAAGCACGAGAGCTCCACTGGTTATTTCGAGTGCGATCATTGCCACAACATTTCTGCGCTTCCGGAAGATCCGGAACTGGCCGGTGTGCTCGCCCGGATCGAGCGCAAGCTTAGCCGCCGCGGCGTTCATAGCACGAACTCTGCCGTCACGATTCACGGTACCTGCCACGACTGCTCGACCCACGGCGTGTGAGCACGCAGGATCATTGCACCTGATTCGGCGGGTCGAAAGCAGGTTATTAACGCCACTTTGTTGCATTAATAACCAACCCTGTTACCATGGGATTTTCTGCTGGCGCCCGCCGTACCCATGACCTCGCCGATTCCCCAGAGCTTCGATGACTGGCAGCACTGCATTGAGCACGAGTGCGGCATCACGCTGACACCGGCGTTCATCCAGGAACGGCTGGCCGTACTCGGCGACCCCGGCAATGCCGGGACGCAGCGGTTTTCGCGGCTCTACGGCGAAGTGCACCTGCAACGGGTACTGGACTGGTTTGCTGCCGCGCTCGAAAACACGTCACTTCGGGCATGACGCATCGGGTGTGAACCAAGTCCCTCGTCTGCTGACCGCCCCCCCTCAGGAGAACCTTCCCATCATGACTGCCTCGCTCCAATTCGCTCCTCGCACATCCGTCGCCGAAGTCGAGGAAGGTCGCTCGTTCTCGCCCAGATTTGGCCCTGATGGACTGATTCCCTGCGTCGTCAGTGATGCGGGCCGGGACGACGTCCTGATGGTCGGCTACATGAATCGGGAAGCCCTTGCGCGGACGATCGAGACCGGTATCGCCCACTACTGGAGCCGCAGCCGCCAGACGCTCTGGTCCAAGGGTGCGACGAGCGGACTGACCCAGCGTGTAGTCGAGATGCGCATCGACGACGACCAGGACGCGCTGTGGATCCGCGTCGAGGTGGCGGGCAGCGGCGCGAGTTGCCACGTCGGTTACCGCAGCTGTTTTTACCGCGCGGTCGACCTGCCCGAAGCAACCTTGCGGTTCACGGAAGGTGCGAAGACGTTTGACCCCGTCGCCGTGTACGGCGAGGCGCCCAATCCCACGCAGCTCTGACCGCTTCCGGGCGTCATGCCGGCGTGATCGCCATCGCCCTGTCGAAGCGGACCGGCTGTCCCACCGGGTATCCCTGCACGGCGTCATCGCGCATCACCAGACAGCCACGAATGATTGTCGCGACCGGCCACCCCGTCACCCGCATGCCATCGTAGGGCGTCCAGCCACAGACGCTTGCGATCCAGCGGTTCGTGATTTCGCGCCTTGCCTTGAGATCGACGAGCGTCAGGTCGGCGTCGTAGCCCACGGTGATGCTTCCCTTTTCCGCTATCCCGAACACCCGCGCCGGACCCGCGCTCGTCAGTTCCACCAGACGCTGCAGCGACAGCCGTCCCTCGCTGACGTGATCGAGCATGACCGGCAATAACGTCTGCACGCCCGGCATGCCGCTGGGTGACTGCGGGTACGGGCGGCCCTTCTCTTCCAGCGTATGCGGAGCGTGATCACTGCCCAGCGTGTCCACGCGCCCCTCCCGAAGCGCGCGCCACAGCGCCTCCCGGTGCCGGGCCTCGCGGACCGGCGGATTCATCTGCGCAAGCGTGCCCAACCGCTCATAACATTCGGGCGCACACAGGGTCAGGTGGTGCGGCAGTACCTCGACTGTCACCCGGCTGCGGTGCGACGCCAGCAACGCGATTTCTTCCGCCGTCGAAACGTGCAGGATATGCAGCGGCCGTCCTGTTTCGCGCGCCATGCCGACGATCCTGCGCGTCGCATTGAGCGCGCTATCCACGTCACGCCAGCGTGGATGGTCGCGCACGTCGCCCGATGCTTCTGCGATTGACCGGCGCTCGCGCAGTCTCGCCTCGTCCTCCGCATGCACGGCCACCCGCCGCCGGCCGTGCTCGAGGATGCGCCGTAGTACAACGTCGTCATCCGCGAGCAGATCGCCGAACGAGCTGCCCATAAAAACCTTGATGCCGGCGCAGCCCGGCAACGCTTCCAGGTAGCGCAGCTCACCAGCGTTGACGGACGAGCCACCGATGTAGAACGCGATATCACACCACGCGCGTCGTGACGCTGCCGCGATCTTCCGTTCGAGGTCGTCGCGGCGCAGCGTCAACGGACTGGTGTTGGGCATCTCGAAAACGGCCGTCACGCCGCCGAGCACCGCGCCTCGCGTGCCCGCTTCGAGATTCTCCTTGTGCTCGAGGCCCGGTTCGCGGAAATGGACCTGTGAGTCGATCACGCCAGGCAGCACGTGCAGGCCGTGTGCATCCACGACCTGGTCAGCGCTCCAGCCGCGCGCGTCGATCGAAACGATCCGGCCGTCAACGCAGGCAATGTCCGCCTGCCCACTTCCTTCCAATCTGACCACGGTACCGCCGCGCACGAGCAGGTCGGCATGACGGCTTGCGGCGCCCTTCGACGTCAGCATGCCGGTGCGCACGCCACAGCGCTGGTCAGTTCATCCAGGATACCGGTCGTCGCCTCGCGGCGCACGGCATCCGAGAATCCGATCAGGGCGGGACTGATCAGCCCCATGCGCGGATTGTATGCATCGCGCCGGAAGCACTGTGCGTAGCCGGTCGCCGTCTCATGCACGATCACCGACTGGACCCTGACATCCGCCTCGCCGTTACGCATCGGCATCGCACGCATCACCACATCAACCAGCACGAAGAACACGCGCGAGAGTTGCTCCGCGCTGGGCGACACCGGCAGAGCAATCCAGCGCTGCGAATGGCTGCGGCACATCTCCATGTACCCCGGGTCGTCGCAGTTCCAGAACACGAGCGTATGGTCGAACGCATCCACGATCTCCCGGACCTCCCCCTTGAGGAGACCGAAGTCATAAACCATCTGGCCGTGATCGAGCGCATCGGCCTCGAGAATGATCTCCACGCGATAGGAATGGCCGTGGATCGACCATGCACAACGATGCGATGACGCATGCCGCACGACATGCGCACCTTCAAACGAAAACAGCTTGCGGATCAACATCAGTCATCCCCTACGGTCACAATTCGTTCGCGATGCGGCGGTATCCCTGAACGAGCCTCACATTGGTCTGCGCGACGTCCTCGGAGAACTCTGACGCACTGGCAGTCACCTTCGGAATCGTCGACAGGTCGGTGCCCGGCCCGATGCGCTGGGTCGACGGCACGTAAAAGCCTGCTGGAAGGTTGCAGCCGTCAACTACGGCATTGTGGCGGACCACACAGCCTTCACCGACGGTGCAGTTGAACAGCACGCTGTTAAAGCCGATAAACACACGGTCGCCGACTTCGCAGGGACCATGCACAATCGCGCGGTGAGCGATCGATGTATGGCTGCCGATCGTTACCGCAGCGCCCGACTTCGAGTGGATCACAACGCCATCCTGGATGTTCGAGTGCGCGCCGATATGGATCGGTTCAATGCCGCCCTGCGCATCCGTCTCGTCGGCACGGATCACCGCGTACGGGCCGATGAATACATTCTCGCCGACGATGACCCGTCCACACAGGATGGCGGTCGGATCAACAAACGCGCTTTCGTGGACCACAGGCAGGTCCCCACGTGGATTTTTTCGGATCATGCCCGGACTCCGTGACTTCGATGCCAGACTGTCCCTTCCAGCGTGTCCTCGATCTGGATACCGGCGCGCAGCAGTTCGTCACGCAGCGCATCGGCCTCCCCAAACGCCTGCTGCCGGCGTGCCTCGCCGCGGCGGGCCACGATTGATTCCACCCACGCGTCGTCCGTGACGGAAGTCGCGTCGATACGGCCGCGCAGTGCGACCAGTGCCTGAGCAGGATCCTGCTGCAGCAGGCCGAGCAGTTGTGCGGACGCCAGCAGGCGCGCCTTCGCCCATTGCTGCGACGGTCCCTGGGAAGCCTGCTCAAGATCCTGCAGCAGCCGATACAGACGGGCGAGCGCGCGCGGTACGTTCAGGTCGTTCGAGAGGGTCGCCTCCACCTCGCTGTCGGGTCCGGTCCCCAGATGCGGAAGTCCCGAGACGGCATCGAGCGCCATATAGGCCCGCTGCAGTGTTCGGCATGCCGCCTGTAACCGCTGCACGGTCCAGTCGAGCGGATGACGGTAGTGGGTCGAAAGCAGCGCCAGCCTGACCGCCTCGCCGGGCGCGTGCGCGAGCAGATCGCGCACCAGCAGCACGTTGCCGAGCGACTTCGACATCTTCTGCCCGTCCACGGTGACGAAGCTGTTATGTACCCACATCCGGCAGTACGGCTCACCATCGTGCGCGCAGACGCCCTGCGCGATCTCGTTCTCGTGATGCGGGAAGATCAGGTCCTGGCCGCCACCGTGGATGTCGATGGTACGTCCCAGATGTCGCCCGATCATCGCTGAACATTCGATGTGCCATCCCGGGCGGCCGCGCCCCCATGGACTGTCCCAGCCAGAGATGTCGTCGGTCGAAGGTTTCCAGAGCACGAAGTCGAGCGGATCGCGCTTGTATGGCGCCACTTCCACCCGCGCCCCGGCAATCATGTCCTGGGTACGGCGCCCCGACAGCCGGCCGTATGCCGGAAAGGACGGCACATGAAAGACCACGTGCCCCTGCGCGACATAGGCATGCCCGCGCTCGACGAGTGCCTCGATGAGCGCAATGATGTCCGGGATGTGCGCTGTCACGCGCGGCTCAATGTCCGGTGGAAGGACGCCGAGCGACTGCATGTCCTCGTGGTACGCATCGATGTATCGCGACGTGACCTCGCCAATCGGTACGCCATCGCGGCGCGCCATCTCGTTGATCCGGTCATCCACGTCCGTGAGGTTGCGCGCGTAGCGCACCGCCCGGTAGCGCCGTCGCAGCAACCGCACCAGCACATCGAACACGACGGCTGGCCGTGCATTGCCGATGTGCGCATGGTTGTACACGGTGGGACCGCACACGTACAGCGTGACCGCATCCGGCACGCCCGTCTGCAGCGGCTCCCTGCGGCGGGTCAGCGTGTTGTAGAGCGCAATGGGAGGCATCGTCATCCGGAATGCGCCTCCTGCGCACGGATCGCGCCCACCTCGCTGAACAGCCGGAAAGTCGATTCGACCGTTTCACGTTCGACCGCGCGGGTAATGAACACAATGCGCGAGCGGCGATCGTCACCCGGCCATGCATCGAGCGGCACCGGCGGATGGAACACGTGCTGCACGCCGTGAATGACGATCGGCCTGTCCTCGCCTTCCACGTTCAGGATCCCCTTGATGCGCAACATCGACGGGCCCATCAGCGACAGCAGCACGTCGAGCCAGTCGGTCAGCACCTGTTCCGGAATGGGGTCGTCGACCGTGAAGCAGAACGCGCAGATCTGGTCGTCGTGGCGGTTGACATCATGGGCGTGGTCATGACGGTGATGCGGGTGTTCATCATGTTCATGCGGCTCATCGGCATGAGCATCCTGCGCATCGTGATGGCCGTGTTCGGGCCCGTCATCTTGCGCATGCTGATCCACATGGTCGTGGTCGTGATGAGCTTCGCCGGGGTGATGTCCATCGTCGCCCGAACCATACCGCTCTTCGGCGAGCCACCGTTCGACGTCCGCAATCTTGCCGTCTGCCGTGAAAAGACCCAGATCCAGTATCCGGCTTGCCACCAGCTCGCCGTGACTGACGCGGATAATGCCCGCGGCCGGATTGATTGCATGCAGCCGGCTGGCGAGCCGTTCCAGCGTCTCCACGTCCACGAGATCCGCCTTGGTCAGCAGCAGCCTGTCTGCCATCGCGGCCTGTTTGACCGCCTCGGCGTGCGCGTCGAGCGTCGCCTCCGCGTTTCGCGCATCGATCGTCGTCACCAGCCCGTCGAGCCGGTAACGCTCGCGCAGGTCGCGATGCGTAGCCAGTGTATGCACAATCGGCGCCGGGTCCGCGAGCCCGGTCGTCTCGATCACTACCCGGCTGAACTGCCGCCGGCCGTCGCGCGAGAACCGCCAGTGGATATCCTTGAGCGTGCGGACCAGGTCGCCCCGGATCGTGCAGCACAGGCAGCCGCTGCTCATCTCGACCACGATGTCCTCGCGGCTGTGGGCGATGAGCATGTGATCGAGCCCGATCTCACCAAACTCGTTGATGAGCACCAGCGCATCGGCCATTTCCGGCTGCTGCACCAGCCGGTTCAGTAGTGTCGTCTTGCCACTGCCAAGAAAACCCGTCAGCAGCGTTACCGGAATCAGGTCCATCGCGCACTCCCCGTGTCGTATGTCCAGCTTTCCAAGATGTGGCGGTTGCGCCTGGGTGCCGGTGCGGGACCCGCGCCCCCGCCGCGTCGGGCGTTGCCCGCCACGCTGCGAACGGCGTGTCATCGCGCCGGCTCGCAGAGTCACACCGCGCCTTCTTCCTCTGGCACCCGGCCGCCCCACGCAGGGAACGGGTCGTCATACTGCGTCCATGCCTGCGGACCTTCAGCCATTTCAGCGTCGGTGAGCAGGCACGCATCCAGGCGTTGGCGCAGTGCCGGCTCGTTCATGTCGACACCAATCAGTACCAGTTCCTGGCGCGCATCGCCGACGTCCGGCTCCCAGTTGCGGTTGATGAATTCGAGGGATTCGGGATCGGTCGGCCAGTGCGATTTCGGCACTGCCGCCCACCAGAGGCCCGCCATGCCGTGGCGGCACACTGCGCCCGCCTGCGACCACGAGCCCGCGTGCGTGGGACGGCTCGCGAGCCAGAAGAACCCCTTCGAGCGCACGACGCCCGGCCATTCGCTGTTGACCAGCGCCCCGAAGCTCCCAGGATGCATCGGACGCCGTGCGCGCCACACGAAGCTGCGGATGCCATATTCTGCCGTCTCGGGCGGGTGCTCCCCGCGCAGTTCCTTGAGCCACCCTGGCGCCTTCGACGCTTCCTCGAAGTCGAACAGCTTCGTATCCATTACGCGGGCGAGCGGCACGCGACCGAATTCCGAGATCTCGATGCGGGCCCGGGGATTCAGACTGTGCAGGATCGCCATCAGGCGCTCACGGTCAGCATCGCCGATCAGGTCGGCCTTGTTCAGTACAATGACATCACAGAACTCGATCTGCTCGATCAGCAGGTCAACGACCGTACGCTCATCTTCATCGCCGAGCGACTCACCGCGCGACTGCAAACTGTCCTGTGAGCTGTAGTCGCGCAGGAAGTTGAACGCGTCGACGACCGTCACCATCGTGTCGAGCCGTGCGACGTCGGAGAGGCTCTGACCGCTCTCGTCGGCAAACGTGAAGGTCTCGGCCACGGGCAGCGGCTCGGAGATCCCGGTCGATTCGATCACGAGCTGGTCAAATCGTCCCTCTTTCGCCAGGCGGTTGACTTCGAGCAGCAGGTCCTCGCGCAGCGTGCAGCAGATGCAGCCATTGCTCATCTCGACCAGCTTCTCGTCGGTGCGCGAGAGCTGCGCGTCACCGTCACGTACGAGCGCGGCATCGATGTTCACCTCGCTCATGTCGTTGACAATGACGGCGACGCGCCGCCCTTCCCGGTTGTTCAGAATGTGATTGAGCAGCGTCGTCTTGCCCGCGCCGAGAAAGCCTGAAAGGACCGTAACCGGCAGTCGTGCATCCATGAAATGACTCCTCGTATTTCTGTATCAGGGGATATCGATCGCAACCATGACACGGGGGCTGGCGCCGGGCGGCATTGCCGGCGAACGGTGAATCGCCCCATGCGAGCGCGTATCGGGCCACCACTCGCCCTTGAGGACGGCAACGGTGAAGGTGGGAATCTCGTGAACGCACGCACTGTCGGGAATCAGGCCCGAGCGCCCGTCCGGCAGGCCGCCGCCGTTCGGCCCGAGCCGGCTGCGATGGGCGCACCGGCGCTCAAGATATTCGGTGCCGGGGCCCCGCCACGTGCATGGCAACCGCGCCGGCACGTTGTCCACATGAAAGCGCGGACACGTCGTCTGCCTTGTTACCTCAATGCGTAGCCTTGCACTGCGACTGTCGAGCAGTATGCAGAGCGTCGCCGCAAGCGTTGACAGCTCGCGCCCGAACACCGCGCCCCCCTGCAGCCGTGGCCACGGGCCATCGACCACCGGCTCACCCTTCTTCCACTGCGCCATCCAGCGTACGGAATCAATACCCGAACGGATGACGGCATCCAGATAGCCGCTCACACGCGCGTTGCGCTCACGCGCTGCCGATGCGACCTCGCGCGACGGATCGTGGATCGCCGACAGTTCGCATGCCAGGTTTTTGTACGCCTGATCGCAGACGTCGGCTTCTTGCGCATGCATGACAGCCTCCTTAATCGGGTACTGGACAGGGAGCGGGCTTGCGATGCGCTCCGGCACATGCCCCCATTATACATAAACGCAACTATGTTGCATTATTAAGGTTGGCAGGATTGTGCGTATATGCACGTATTGAGAGGTGACAGCAGGAAGAGATCCGTCGCGTCGCGTAACAGAATGGCCACCGGCTGGATGACGGCATGTGGCACAATCCGTGCCGAGCTGGGCCGCGTCGACGTTGCCCTGAAACGGGGGCGACATGCGCCGGTCCCTACTGCCGATGCATGTCCGGCGGCCAGGCTAGAACGTTGTGCGCAGTCCCACCATTACACTGCAACCACCTTCGGGAGCGATATCCCGGACGACCGAACTCGCATAACGGATGTCCTGGTTCGTCAGGTTATCGCCGCGGACATAAGCCAGCCAGTTCGTTGAACCGACGTGAAACCGATACGTCAGGATGAGCCCGAGTTTCGTATAGCTGGCAGTAGGCAAGTCATCCTGGGGAACGCGGTGCTGCCCCCACGCATGCTCCATTTCGGCGCGGGCGCCGAACGGACCATAACCGTAGTCCACCGCGAGCGTCGCGCGCAGCGGCGAAATGCGGGGCAGTGGTTCATCATTATCCATGTTGCGCGCGTGCGTGTAGTCGCCGACCAGTTCGACATCGACCTGGTGCGCCCCCCTCTGGAATAGCCGCCACTTGCCGTCGAGCTCGATGCCGTAGAATTCGGCGCGCACGCCGCGATACACCGCCTCGTTCAATGCGTCGTCGGTACCGGGCGCGACCACCTGGTCATCGTCATCGACCAGCCGTCCCGTGTTGTACTCAGTCAGATAGTTTTTGAAGCGGCTATAGAACACGCCGACGCTACCCCGGTTCGGACCACTCTGATAGCGCAGCGACAGGGCGGTCGAGACGGCCTTCTCCTTCTGCGCACCGGGATTGCCGATCAGGTACTCCGGGTCGCATCGTGGGGACCGTTCGCGAACAGTTCATAGAGCGCCGACGCACGGTCCGTGTAAGCAACGTTGCTTACCACCGACCACGCAGGCGTGCATTTGTACAACGCGCCAAGCGACGCACTGACGGCATTGAAATCACGGTCCATTGCACTCGCGAACCTGTCGTGTCAAACGCCTGATCTCGGAATTCGCGGGCCTGCCTGTTACAAGTATGTACTGGCCAGGCGCGTGCACGTACAGACTACCGGCCAGATCGATGAACTGCAGGTCACGCTCGACGCATTCCTCCGCCAACGCGAGCGTCAAATAGGCAGTGGCCAGCAGGACTGGAAAAGTCGCGGTGCGGTTCTTCGCCACGAGGACGCTCACTTCCGCCCGCGATCTTATCCGGCCTCGTGCCGCGAGCGTGTATTGCTGGACCGCGCCGTTCACATCGAGCGTCAGCTTCCCCTCCTTGGTCAAACCATCACTTCGCCCAGCCGGACGAAAGCCGATAACATTCAATGGAACGCGGCTGCGCCGGGTTGCGTCGCTGATAAGCTGGTTCACCCTTTATGAACGCATAAAAAATCTGAACATCCCCTGACTTCCCTGCGACACGTGTGGGCGCAGGAGAACCGTAACCTGAAACATCCATCACTGTATCGTCGACCCGGCGTTGCGTTTGCGCAAAAAGCGTCACAATTTCAAGCGAGCCGCAAATGAGTACGTAAAGAAGTAAGTTTTAACGGCGACTTTGAAAAATAATCGTTAACAATCAATGCACTACAAGACAAATGCGAGTCCTCTCCTGGACACTCAAAGCTTAAGCGGCGCAAATTAATCAGTAATCCACATTAATTCTCAAACTCAAAACATGGCAACACAGAAATGATTACCCGACACTGACATGCAATGAAACGCGTGCCTAGGTACTCGGTATATCAGCAACCAACTCGATAGGGGCATGCCTTGGTGGCAACTCGTCGCCAATCATCGCGCCGCCCGCCGGCAATGTGCTTTCCCTAGCGCGCATGGCCAACGACATATCGTCATGTTTGTCCTTGCTACCCGCAAGGCGAGGGGATAGTCGGCCCGGCCTTGACTCATCCGTTGTCGTTGCTCGATGAATTGAGTCCGATCGCATGCGTCCCGGAGCTCCTCGTCGCTGACGTGACCGAGATGTCGCTCAACGATTTCCTTGTCAGACTCAACGCGCTTTAGAATGAGTGTACGACCAGTGGAGCGAGAACCGTGAGCCATCATTTCTTGCCCAAAGACCCGCGGGTCCGCAGCGCTGCGTCAACAGTACCGTCCAACATGGACAGACCGGCCTTGTGGCTTGAGAAAACGCGTCCCTCCGGACCGATCAGCAGATATAAGTCCCAGAGGATTAAACGGCCTCCTTCACTGCGCAACCGCCGAAATCTACGTCCACGACTCATGATCTCGAGAGCTTTGCGATGCTTTGTGCGCTCGCCCTAGTCGACGACGCTTTCGATCCGCTTCTTGTTCATCAGTTCGCAGTTCCACCCGACGCTTCCTCCCTACAGCCAGCCACCCTCACGCAGTTGCGCTTCGCTCGCCGTGGTCACCTCGCGGTGGGGCTTTCACAAGAGTGCGCCCATATTCGACGCGCAAAGAAAAAGGCCCTGTCCACCGAAACGGACAGGGCCTTTTTTCTTTACTGCGCCACATTGCCCCGCATGGGTACAAACGTGGGTACTGCGTGTTCCGCCTTAGGAAGCACCTTAAAATCAAGCACTTACAGACCAGATTGGCGGAGACGGAGGGATTCGAACCCTCGATCCAGGTTTTGGCCCAGATGCTCCCTTAGCAGGGGAGTGCCTTCGACCTCTCGGCCACGTCTCCCAAACTTTCGCTCGCGCAGGGAGTCAGCGCGACGAAGCCAAGATAATAGCGGGCCGAACCGCCAAGGTCAATGTCTGACGAACACTTTTTGTGCCAATCTTTGTCATCGGCGGTGAAATCTTTTCACCTCGGCCACGCGGACAAATATGAACAAACCGAACGCTCCTGTACGCCCCGCTGTTCGAATCAATTTACGCCTGATCCAGCTCAAAAGCCTTGTGCAGCGCGCGCACCGCGAGCTCCATATATTTCTCGTCGATCAGCACGGAAATCTTGATTTCGGAGGTCGAGATCATCTGGATGTTGATGCCCTCTTCCGACAGCGTGCGGAACATCGTGCTCGCAATGCCCACGTGCGAACGCATGCCCACGCCCACCACCGACACTTTCGACACCTTCGGATCGCCCAGCACCTGTTCGGCCTGCACGTGAGCCTTCACCTGGTTCGTCAGAATCTCCATGGCGCGCTGATAATCGCCACGGCCGACCGTGAACGTGAAAGCCGTTTTGCCTTCGACGCTCTGGTTCTGGATGATCATGTCGACGTCGATATTCGCTTCCGCCACCGGGCCGAGAATCTGATACGCGATGCCCGGCTTGTCGGGCACACCCATCACGGCGATACGAGCTTCATCGCGCTGAAACGCGATACCCGAGATGACTGCTTTTTCCATGGTCTCGTCTTCTTCAAAAGTAATCAGGGTGCCCGACTTCATTTCAGCGTCGAGCGGGATGAGCGGATCGGTCAGGCTCGACAGCACGCGCGTCTTCACCTGATATTTGCCGGCGAATTCCACCGAGCGGATCTGCAGCACCTTCGAACCCAGGCTTGCCATTTCCAGCATTTCTTCGAACGTCACGCGATCGAGCCGGCGCGCCTCTTCCACCACGCGCGGGTCAGTCGTATACACACCGTCGACGTCCGTATAGATCAGACACTCGTCGGCCTTCAACGCAGCCGCGACCGCGACCGCCGACGTATCCGACCCGCCGCGGCCGAGTGTGGTGATGTTGCCGTTGGGATCGATGCCCTGGAAGCCCGTGATCACCACCACTTTGCCCGCGTCGAGATCGCGCAGCACGCGCTCGCCGTCGATTTCGCTGATGCGCGCTTTCGTGAACGCGCTGTCCGTTTTGACCGGCACTTGCCAGCCGGCATAGCTGACCGAGTCGACGCCGGCTTCCTGCAGCGCGATGGCGAGCAGACCCGAGCTGACCTGCTCGCCGGTCGCGGCGATCATGTCGAGTTCGCGCGGGCTCGGCTGGGTCGTGATCTCTTTTGCGAGGCCTAGCAAGCGGTTGGTTTCGCCGGACATTGCCGACGGCACCACGACCATCTTGTGGCCGGCCTTATGCCATTTCGCGACGCGCTTGGCGACGTTCTTGATGCGCTCGACGGAGCCCATCGAAGTGCCGCCGTATTTATGTACGATGAGTGCCATTGTCGTTCTGAACTGAAGGAGAAACCGCGCTGGCGCTGGCGACGTCCGCACAAAAGCACAGGGGCGCAACGTCTTGTGAACGGCGGCAAAGTGTGTAGCGGCGTGGGTGCAGCGCGCGTGCAGCACGCGCGGATTTGCCCGTGATTGATCGCTAATGGCTTACCGGGAAATTCGGATCACGATCGGAAAACCGACAAAAGCGAGGGCAAAAGGGGGCCGGGCAAACAAGTTAACGTACCCGATCGAGCGCAAAAAGACAAGCCGCACGGGCCGTGGACAGGCGCGGCGCGCCGTCTGCAAAGCCTTGCCGGGTGCGTATTCACGTCCTATTCCGCGGTTCACCGGCTGGATCGCCGGGTGTCCGACCGGCCGGTCAGGCGATCAGCAAATCTTCGCGCCAGATGATCCGGACGCGCGCTTCGGTCAGCGGCACGTGCGCCGGCAACGCCGCGCGGTTCACGCCCAGCAACGGGACGAATAGCAGTTCGTCGCCGATATAAAGCAGCGGCACGTCGCGCTTCCACGCGGGAACGCCGCGCTCCTGGAACAGGTTCTTCAGCGTCCGACTGGACGCGCCGGGGGCGTCGCTCATGCGCATGCGTTCGCCGCCGCGGCGTGAACGTGCGCTCAGCAACGCGCGCTGAAGCACGCTGACGGGAATCGCGTCGGGACTGCGTGCAGCATCGGAAGCAGCCGGGTCCACGGCTGCGAACACGAAGGTGCCGCGCCATTGCGGCAAGCGCCACGTCGCCTCCCCTTGCCACGCGAGTTCGCTGGTCTCGCGTGCCGAAAGCGCGGTTTCGTCAGCGGGATCGCTGCTGTCTCCCGCTTCCCAATAGACCAGCCCGCGATAGCTGCGCAACGCATGCCCCGCATGGTCGATACGCAGACGGTGCCCGTCGCCGTTCGAGCCAAATTGCGCCACTTCGCGCAGTTGACGCAGCGCATCGCCAAGACGCGCGCTCGATGCTGCGATGAACCCTTGCAAACGCATCCAGTAGCGCAGCAGGTTGAGCGCGCGGTCGTCGTCGAGCGCGATGAGCGCGTCGTGCGATAGCGCGCGCCCTTCGTCGCGTGAAACCGTTTCGAGGTCGATGCGCGCGAGCTCGTCCAACAAGCGCTGTGCCGATGCCGCATGCGACGCCGTGCGCGCGAGCGCATCGCGGAAACCAGGAAAGTGAACCGCTAACGCCGGCGTGACTTCGTGGCGCAGTGCGTTGCGTGCGTATCGCGTATCAGCGTTCGATTCATCGTCGATCCAGCGCAGATTGCGTGCGCTCGCATACTGCTCGAGTTGCGCGCGCAGCAGATGAAGCAAAGGCCGCACGCGCGCCGCCGCTGCACCCGGGGGTGAAAATTCCGGCGCCATCGCCGCAAGACCTGCGAGGCCTGCTCCGCGCAGCAGTTGGAGCAGCACGGTTTCCGCTTGATCGTCAGCGTGTTGTGCGAGCCATAGAGAACTCACGCCGTGCTCCGCGCAGAGCGCGTCCAACGCGCGATAACGCGCGTCGCGCGCCGCAGCCTCGACGCTCACACCCACGTCGCGCGGCACGTCCACGTGCCGCGCCGCGAATTCGACGCCACGTTCCCGTGCAAACGCCTCGCAATGCGCGAGCCACGCATCGGCGTTCGCGCTCAGTCCGTGATGCACGTGAAGCGCGAGGCAATGTGACGGGCCGGCCACACGCACGGCCGCATCCAGCAGCACGCTCGAATCGACGCCGCCGCTAAATGCAATCGCAATCCGCGCGTTCGCGGGCAGCGCGGCAAGCGCAACGCCGACCGCCTCGCGAACGAGGCGGTCGGCGGGCGATTCGGCGGTGGGAGTCACGTCGTTAGCGCGGTATTAACGCGTCAAGCGTCAATGGACGGAGGAGAACGCGCGCGGGTTCAGGCACCCGGCGTCGTTTCCTTGAACTTGCCGTACGACATCAACCGTTCGAAGCGGCGTTGACGCAGGTCGTTGATGCTCATGCCCTGGAACTGGCGCAGCGAATCGGCGAGCGCACGGCGCAGCATGGCGGCCATGCCCTTCGGATCGCGATGCGCACCGCCGAGCGGCTCATTGACGATCTTGTCGATCAGGCCCAGCGCTTTCAGGCGATGCGCGGTGAGGCCCAGCGCTTCCGCTGCTTCCGGCGCTTTCGCAGCGCTCTTCCACAGAATCGACGCGCAGCCTTCCGGCGAAATCACCGAATAGGTCGAGAATTGCAGCATCAGCACGCTGTCGCCGACCGCGATGGCGAGCGCGCCGCCCGAACCGCCTTCGCCGATGATCGTTGCGATCAGCGGCGTTTTCAGCTCGGCCATCACGTACAGATTGCGGCCGATTGCCTCTGACTGTCCACGCTCTTCCGCGCCGATACCAGGATAGGCGCCCGGCGTGTCGATAAACGTGAAAATCGGCAGGCTGAATTTCTCGGCGAGACGCATGAACCGCTCCGCCTTGCGATAGCCTTCCGGACGCGGCATGCCGAAGTTGCGCAGCGCGCGCTCCTTCGTATCGCGGCCCTTCTGATGGCCGATCACCATGCAGGCCTGGCCATTGAAACGTGCGAGGCCGCCGACGATCGACAGGTCGTCCGCATAGTTGCGGTCGCCGTGCAGTTCGTGGAAATCGGTGAAAAGCTCATTCACGTAATCGAACGTGTACGGACGCTGCGGATGACGGGCGATTTGCGAAACCTGCCACGGCGTGAGATTCGCATACAGATCTTTGGTGAGCTGCTGGCTTTTCTTGGACAGCCGCTCGATCTCTTCCGAAATATCGACGGCCGAATCGTCCTGCACGAAGCGCAATTCTTCGATCTTCGCTTCGAGTTCAGCGATCGGCTGTTCGAAATCCAGAAAGGTGGTCTTCATTGGTTTTAATCCTTGGACTTACCGGCAGCGCGTATTCTAACCGCGCTCGCCGATGTCAAAACCACTTCGCAACTATCGAAGTCTAACAATTGATAGGTTCCAAAGCGGCGTTGCTTCTGCTTGTCGTTGTTCAGTAGTCGACCGGCAGCGGGTCGAGACTACGCCACATATACCAGGTGGCGACCGTGCGCCACGGCTCCCAGTTCGCCGCGACCTCGCGCGCTTCACTGCGCGTGACCGGCTCGCCGCTAAAGTAATTGACGCTGATTGCGCGGATCAGACCGAGGTCGTCGAGCGGCAGGACATCGGGACGCGAGAGGTTGAAGATCAGGAACATCTCCGCGGTCCAGCGCCCGATGCCGCGAATCTGCGTAAGCTCCGCGATCACCGCCTCGTCTTCCATCGACCGCCACTTGCCGACGTGCAACGCGCCCGACACGAAATGCTGCGCGAGATCGAGCACATACTCCGCCTTGCGCCTGGACAAGCCGCAAGCAGTCAGCTTTTCCTGGCCGAGCTTGATGAACTGGTGCGGCACGAGCTTCGGACATGCGGCTGCGACTTTCGCCCACACGGCCTGCGCAGACGCAACGGAAATCTGTTGACCGACCACCGAACGCGCAAGCGTGACGAACGGATCGCCGCGGCTTAACAGATGCACCGGACCGAACTTCGGGATCAGCTTCTTCAGAATACGATCGCGCTTGACGAGGTCGGCACACGCCTTGTCCCAATAGTCCGGACGCGTGACCTCAGGCGTGAGGCCGCCGATCTGCACCGGCACGGCGACTTCGCTCGTGCCCGCCGCTTCGCCGCCCGTCGTGGACGACGCCCGCGTCTTACGCACGATCTCGCCTTCACTCCCTTCTTGAGCCTTCGGGACGCGCGCGAGTTCCTGCACGTCGTCCGCGAGTTCGGCCGGCAACGCGCCGTTGCCGCTTCTGCTGTTGCTCTTTGCGCGCGACGTCGTGGTGCGCGAACCGACGGTGCGCTTTACAACCGGCGCGTGCGCGGAAGCGCCGTTGAGCGCACGCTTGACCGCCGTCTTTTTCGAAGCGCCCGCTGCGATTTTTGCCTCCGCCCCGGCGCCTTTCGACGATGCTTTCTTTACCGCTCCGCTTGCCGTGCGAGCCGACGTTCGGGTCGACTTTGCCGCGGCTGCCGCGTTTGTTTGAGACGTGGCTCGTTTAGCCGGCGTCTTCGTGGCCGTTGCCATCCTGCCTCCTGCCTGGCGAGTCGTTCAGAGGGAACTGCGAGGTGCGCTCACACGCGCCGCCACTCAGTCAACCCGCCGGGTTTGTCTTCAAGTGCAACGCCGGCCTCGAGCAATTCGGCCCGGATCCGGTCTGCTGCCGCATAGTCCTTCGCCTGCTTGGCGGCCACGCGCTCAGCGATCTTCGCTTCGATCGCGGCGGGCTCGAGCGCGCCTTCTACCGCTGCGCCCGCTGCCTGCTGCAGGTATGCACGCGGCTCACGGCCGAGCAACCCGAGCACCGCGCCGAGCGAACGCAGTTGACGGGCCAGCACGGAGTCGCGCGTGCGGTTCACTTCAGTTGCCAACTCGAACAACACCGACACTGCAACCGGCGTGTTGAAGTCGTCGTTCATGGCTGCCTGGAAACGCTGCGCATGCGCTTCGTTCCAGTCGAGCGCGGCGCCGTCCGGCGTGACGTCCTTCAGCGCGGTGTACAAGCGGCTGAGAGCGTTGCGCGCGTCGTCGATATGCACGTCGCTGTAATTCAACGGCGAGCGGTAATGCGCGCGTGCGATGAAAAAACGCACGACCTCGGCATCGTACTGCGCCAATACTTCGCGAATCGTAAAGAAATTATTCAACGACTTCGACATCTTCTCATTGTCGATCTGGACATAGCCGTTGTGCATCCAATAATTCACGAAGGTTTGACCGGTAGCAGCTTCACTTTGCGCGATTTCGTTTTCGTGGTGCGGGAACTGCAAGTCCTGCCCGCCGCCATGAATGTCGAAACGTTCGCCAAGCAACGTGCAGCCCATAGCCGAGCATTCGATATGCCAGCCGGGACGGCCGCGCCCGTACTTCGAATCCCAACCGGTGTCGGAGGGTTCGTCGGGCTTCGCCTGCTTCCATAGTACGAAGTCGAGCGGATCTTCTTTCGCGTCGTTCGCGGCGACGCGCTCGCCCGCGCGCAGATCTTCCAGCGACTTGCCCGAGAGCTTGCCGTAGCCCGCGAACTTGCGCACCGCGTAATTTACGTCGCCGTCGCTCGCCTGATACGCGTAGCCGTTTGCTTCGAGCTTCTCGATCATGCCGAGCATCGGCGCAATGAAGTCGGTGGCGCGCGGCTCGATGTCGGGCCGCTCGATGCCGAGCGCGTCCGCGTCTTCATGCAATGCATTGATGAAGCGATCGGTCAGCGACTTGATCGTCTCACCGTTCTCGACGGCGCGGCGGATGATCTTGTCGTCGATGTCGGTGATATTGCGCACGTACGTCACCTGGTAGCCGAGCGTGCGCAGCCACCGCTGCACGATGTCGAACACCACCATCACACGCGCATGACCGACGTGACAATAGTCGTACACGGTCATCCCGCAGACGTACATCCGCACGACGCCTGCCTGCAGCGGCACGAAAGTTTGCTTGTCACGCGCGAGCGTGTTGTAGATGCGCAGTGATTCCATAGAGAGCGGTGCGTGGGCCGAAAGAAATCCGCAATGTGTTTCGTGCGCGCAGCCCCGCGAAGAAGACGGCGGGGGCCAACTGTTGCTCGACTGTTGCAACACGCACAGCAGCAAACCGGTGCACCTGGTGCGGCGGTCAGACTGCTATCAAGGCGGAGACGACCACGAGTGGCGAAAAGACAGCCGGCGGTTCGACGGAACGCGCAGACCTTTTGTTAGAATGGCTCGGAGTATAACATCCAGACCCGAGCCTATGAAACCTTCCAGCGGCCGCGCGCACAGCGCTGCGACCCTCGCCGCGACGGCCTTCAGCGGCCCCATGCGCGGCCATGCAGGCTGCCATACACGCGGCGCCCGCCGTGACATCGCACGTGCGTTCGCGCGCGCCGTTACATTGCGTGTCACCGTGGCTGTCGCCCTGGGCATTCTGCCGGGCGCCGCCGCCTTCGCACAGAAAACGCCGACCATGCCGCAAGGCCCCGCCGTGCGCGATAACACGCCTGAGATCGACGCGTCGATTGCGCAAAAAGACTGGCAAGCATCATTAACGCAACTCGACGCGCGTATCGCCTCCAATCCGCGCGATGCGCAGGCGAAGTTCAAGCGCGCCACCGTGCTCGCGCATCTGAATCGCGACGACGAAGCGATCACCGCGTTCACCGAACTCACGCAGTTGTACCCCGAGTTGCCCGAGCCGTATAACAACCTGGCCGCGCTTTATGCGAAGCACGGCCGCTACGTCGAAGCACGCGCGGCGCTCGAAACGGCGACCAAGGTCAATCCGGGCTACGGTCTCGCGTACGAGAATCTCGGCGACCTCTATCTGCGCATGGCTAACGAAGCGTATCGTCGCGCGCAAAGCCTCGGTAAGGCGAGCGCCACCACCACGCAGCGCATCGCCGACATCCAGAAGATCGTGTCGCCGCCGAAGGCGGGTACATCGGCGAAAAAAGCCGCCGCCGCGCAGGAGAACTACACGGCCCGCGCCACCGCGAACATGACGCAAACGCCGAGCTTCCAGTACGGCGGCGCGAACGGCTCGCTCGCCATGCCGCCTTACATGGCGCCCTCGCAATAAGCCGCTACGTTTTCTGTCACACGTTTTATCCAACCCTGAGGATCTTCATGAAATGGTTGATGTTGGCGCTCGGCAGCGCCGCCCTGATCGCAAACGCACCCGCGTTTGCCCAGTCCGGTTCGCAAGCCGCGCATCCGTCCGTCCTCCTCAAGACGTCGGAAGGCGATATTCGCGTCGAGTTGTATCCTGAGAAAGCGCCGAAGACAGTGGCGAACTTTCTCGACTATGTGAAGTCCGGCCAGTACAGCGGCACGATTTTTCATCGCGTGATTCGCGGCTTCATGATCCAGGGCGGCGGCTATACGCAGAGCTTCGCCGAGAAGCCCACGCGCGCGGCGATTCCGCTCGAAAGCCGTAACGGTCTGAAGAACACGGTAGGCACACTCGCAATGGCGCGCACCAGTGATCCGAATTCGGCCACCGCGCAGTTCTTCATCAACACGGTAGACAACGCCGGTCTCGACTATCCGAATCCGGACGGCAATGGCTACGCGGTGTTCGGCAAGGTCACGAGCGGCATGGACGTCGTTAAGAAGATCGAAGGCACGCCGACCACCACGCGCGGCCCGATGAGCGATGTGCCGCAAAAGCCGGTCGTGATCGAATCGGCCACGGTCGTCGGCAACAAGTAACAGGACAGCGCGAGGACACCCGCGAAGAACCCGCGAGAACGCTCGCGCAGAAGCGTCAAATCCACGCCCCGGCGCGGCCCGCCGTCGAACGCACGTCAATGCACACTGCGCACGACAGCTCGCCACGCCTTCCACCCACCCCGTTCATCAAAGGATTCCATCATGGTTGAACTGCATACGAACCACGGCGTCATCAAACTCGAACTGAACGCCGAGAAGGCGCCGAAGTCGGTTGAAAACTTCCTCAACTACGTGAAGGCCGGCCACTACGACAACACGGTGTTCCACCGCGTGATCGACGGCTTCATGATCCAGGGCGGCGGCTTCGAACCCGGCATGAAGCAGAAGCCGACGGCCGAGCCGATCAACAACGAAGCGAACAACGGTCTGAAGAACGTGAACGGCTCGGTCGCGATGGCTCGCACGAACGACCCGCACTCAGCTACCGCGCAATTCTTCATCAACGTGAACGACAACGAGTTCCTGAACCACTCATCGCCCACGCCGCAAGGCTGGGGTTACGCGGTGTTCGGCAAGGTGGTCGAAGGCATGGACATCGTCGAGAAGATCAAGAAGGTCAAGACGGGTTCGAAGGGCTTCCATCAGGACGTACCGGTGGACGATGTCGTGATCGAAAAGGCCGTGGTCGTCGACTGAATGCGAGCGCGTTCGAACTAGAAAACTGACACTCAGGCACCTTCAATGCTGCAAGAAACGCCGCTGCGAAGCGTCGCCGCGGGCGTGCCTGGCGAGGGCAAACGCCCGCACGCCGCACGCCCGTTTTTTTTCCTCTCCGATATTCATTTGAGCGAGGCGATCCCGCGAACGGTCGCCGCGTTCGAACATTTCATACGCGTCACCGCAGACCAGGCGGATTCCGTTTTCATTCTCGGCGATCTGTTCGAGTACTGGATCGGCGACGACATGCTCGCGGAGCCGTTCGTCGCACGTATGGCCGCGCTGTTACACACGCTGACCGAGCGCGGCATCGCGCTCTACATCATGCACGGCAACCGCGACTTTCTGCTCGGCAAGCGCTTCATGAAAGCGGCCGGCGCGATCTGGCTGCCCGATCCGTTCGTGATCACCGCATTCGGCACGCGCATCGCGCTCGCGCATGGCGATGGCTTGTGCACCGCGGATCGCGGTTATCAAATTTTCCGGGGTTTCGCGCGCAACCATCTTGCGCAGATGCTGTTTCTCGCGTCGCCATTTTCATGGCGCCAGGCGCTCGCGGAAAACATGCGGGCCAAAAGCGAGCAAGGCCGTTCGCGGCCAATTTCGCCGAAATACGACGTGACGCCGAAGGCCGTCGCGGCGCTGTTCAAATCATCGAAAGCCGCGACTATGATTCATGGCCACACGCACCGGCCGGCGCGCCATCGCGAGCCAGGCGGGATACGGTGGGTGCTGCCGGATTGGGATCTGGATCACGGCGAACGCCGTGGGGGGTATCTGCGTATCGATTCGGACGGGATCAGGGCGCTGCCCGTCGATTGAACTTGTGCGCGGTTGTGTGCCGCACGCGCGGCACCGCTACCAACCTTCAACGCTCTTCCGTCACCGTCCCATCCACCTTGCCTGCAATCGCCGCGGACAACCGCCGCAGATCGAGCAACGCTGCGTCGGCGCCTTGCAGTCCTTCGAGACTCGTGCCGAGGCGCTCGAGCGCAACGACGATTTCATCGATGCGTTTGGCTTGCGTGGCCGCGTGATCGATCAGCCCGTGAATGGCCAGCGACACAGGATCGTCCGCGTTCGGCGTGATGCCATAGGCGCAGAAGTCGCTGCGCTCGGTCACGCGCTTGTTGCCGCCACGCACGGCGTCATTCGAAGCGGCGCGCTCATTGGCTGCGGTGTTGCAAGCCGCGCTCGCGCTGCCATTGGCACTTGCGCCGACAGCCGTGGCCATCGCCGGGACAGAAGCCGCGGAAACCGAAGCCGCCGCCGGCACGATCACCCGAGCCGGATTACCCACCGCGGTGCCGCCTGCGGGCACGGGCTTCGTCACCACCGCATTCGATCCGATCTTCGCGTCCGCGCCGATCGTGAAACCGCCGAGCACCTTCGCGCCCGCGCCCACGATCACGCCGCGCTCGAGCGTCGGATGCCGCTTCGCGCCGCGCGTGAGCGACGTGCCGCCGAGCGTCACGCCCTGGTAGATCGTGCAATCATCGCCGATTTGCGCGGTCTCGCCGACCACCACGCCCATCCCGTGATCGATGAACACGCGCCGCCCCACTGTGGCGCCCGGATGAATTTCGATGCCCGTCATGAAGCGCGCCATCTGCGAGACGAAGCGTGCGAGCCAGCGGCGCCGCCCTTGCCAGCACGCGTGCGCGAGCCTGTGCAGCACCAGCGCGTGCAAGCCTGGATAACACGTCAGCACTTCCCAGGCGCTGCGGGCGGCGGGATCGCGCTCGCGGATCGTGGCGATGTCTTCGCGAAGTCTCGTGAACATGGCAGGGACTATGTTGTGTGGGAGAAAGACGCATGCGCGAAATACGATGCACGCGTGCATGGCTGCCGCATAGCAGGTCGGCAGCTTTGCTTAGAACGTTTCGTGGATTGTAGGACGGTTGCCAGAAACCTGCCGGAAGTCCATGTAGCGCAAAAGGTCGTCGCCGTAGTCGACGCCGGCCCTGCCCTTATTGCGCGTCGCCGTCCTTGCGTCCTGTTTTAAGCAGAATGTGCTTGGCGATGCCGCGCACGATGTTGACTTCCTCGCGTTCCAACCCAGAACGCGCGAAGAGTCGCCGCAAGCGGGACATCAGCTTCTTCGGGTTAGCGGGATCGAGAAACTCCAGCGCCACGAGCGCGCTTTGGAGGTGCATGAACATGCTTTCGATCTCATCGCTCGCGGCGCGTACGCCGGCAGGCTCGGCATGCGTCCCGGGCGCCGCAGCGGTTGGAACGGCCGCCGACGCCGAGTCCGCCGCGCTAGCGGTCACAAGGTAAATCATCCGCAGTTCATACGCCAACACCTGCACCGCCTGGGCGAGATTAAGCGAACTGTAGGCCGGATTGGCCGGAATATGCGCGAGTGCGCTGCACCGCTCAACGTCTTCATTCGACAAACCGGTGCGCTCGTTGCCGAACACCAACGCGATCTCGCCGAGCAACGCCTCGTCGCGCGCGAGACTGGCGGCCGCACGCGGCGTCCATTGCGGCGGTCCATATTCGCGCTGCCGGGCGGTGAGCGCGATTGACCAATGCACGCCGCTCAAGGCGTCGGCAAGTGTCGGCACGACGTGCGCGGAGGCGAGCACGTCGTCGGCGCCGCTTGCCATCGCGATGGCTTCCGGATCGCTCTGCACATGCGGCACACGCGGCGAGACCAGCACGAGCCGCGAAAAACCCATGGTTTTCAGCGCACGCGCCGCAGCTCCTACGTTGCCGGGGTGGCTCGGCTCGACAAGCACAAAGCGCGTCGATGTGAAGCCGCCGCGCAAGTCCGCCACGGCCGGATCGGAAGAATGGTGGGTGTGGTCCACGGTAAGGTTCTGCAAGCCAAAGAACGCGTATGGTAGCGCCAACGCGCCAGGGCGCGGAATTACGCATGGAATTGCGCGCGGCTCATACACCGAATCACACACCGAATCGCGCACCGAATCGCGCACCGAGTCGCGCAAGAACGCGCCGCATCCGTCCAAACGCTGTCGCAAGCTGCGGACTCAGGTAAAATACCGAGATTCGCGCCCGGCCTGAGCACCTGTTTGCAGATGCGCAAACGGCCCATGCAAAGCCGGGCGCCTCGTTCTTATTCAATTCGTCTCCGTTGGCGGAATGCGCACCGGTCCTGTACCAGGCAAGCGTTCCGTGCTGTTTTCGCGCCTCGTAGAGGTTGCCAATTAGCGCGCGCCTAGCGCTCATTTACCGGCAAGCAGCCGTGCTGCCCCGGCACAAGGATTTAGTCCATGCATCCCATGCTCAATATTGCTGTGAAGGCCGCGCGCCGCGCAGCTCAGATCATCAACCGCGCGTCGCTCGACCTCGATCTCATTCAGGTCAGCAAAAAGCAGCACAACGATTTCGTCACGGAGATCGACAAAGCGTCTGAAGCGGCGATTATCGACACGCTGAAGACCGCCTACCCCGATCACGCGATCCTCGCCGAAGAGTCCGGCAAATCGGACAACGAGTCCGAGTACCAGTGGATCATCGATCCGCTCGACGGCACCACCAACTTCATTCACGGTTTTCCGTACTACTGCGTGTCCATCGCGCTGGCTCACAAAGGCATCGTGACCCAGGCCGTGATTTATGACCCGACCCGCAACGACCTGTTCACCGCTTCGCGCGGCCGTGGCGCATTCCTGAACGACCGTCGCATTCGCGTCGCCAAGCGCGACCGTCTGGCCGACGGCCTGATCGGCACCGGCTTCCCGTTCCGCGAAACAGACGGTCTCGACGCGTATGGCCGCCAGTTCGCGGAAATGACGCAAGCGTGCGCGGGCTTGCGCCGTCCGGGCGCGGCCGCGCTCGATCTGGCGAACGTTGCCGCGGGCCGCATGGACGGCTTCTTCGAGCAAGGCCTGAATCCGTGGGATGTCGCCGCAGGCAGCCTGCTGATTACCGAAGCCGGCGGCCTGGTGGGCAACTACACCGGTGATTCCGACTTCCTGCACGTCGGCGAAGTTGTCGCGGGCAATCCGAAGATTTACGCGCAAATGGTGCCGATCCTCTCGCGCTACAGCCGCACGCGTCAGCAAGCGGCTTAAGGCCTGACCCGGGGCCTGGCTCGGGACCTGGCTCGGGGCCTGTCTCGACGAAACTCCCCGCAACCCCGGCAACACGTGCGCCCGTTCGCTCGACACTACGCCGTGCAACGGGAAACGCTGCACCACCCCGAGCACGAACGCAGCAAGCGGAATCACGACGGATAGAATCACGACAAGCGGCTTCGGCCGCTTTTTCGTTGGCGCGCCTGCATCCGGCGAGCGTTCGTGCTACAAAGCGGGAAGCCGCGCTGGCGTGCTTCATCGCCGGCTGCATTTCGCGTTCCTCGCTGCGCCCTTGCCTGCGCCCTTGCCGGCGCCCTTCTCGTGCGCTCTTGCCCGCGCCAGCATCTGCGCCTCTTCTGCGCGCAGCTTCCCATCCACTTCATGAAAAAAGGCTTCTACACCATCATCGCGGCGCAGTTCATTTCGTCGCTTGCGGACAATGCCCTGCTGATCGCCGCCATCGCGTTGTTATCCGTGATCCGCTCAGCCGCGTGGGTCACGCCGTTGCTGCAGATCTTCTTCACCGTCTCGTACGTGCTGCTCGCGCCGTTCGTCGGCGCGTTCGCGGACGCCATGCAAAAGCGCCACGTGATGTTCATCTCGAACGCGCTGAAGGCAAGCGGCTGCCTGATGATGATCGCCGGTGTGCATCCGATGATCGCTTACGGCGTGGTCGGCTTCGGCGCGGCCGCTTATTCGCCCGCGAAGTACGGCATTCTCACCGAGCTGCTGCTCGCCGAAAAACTCGTCAAGGCAAACGCATGGCTTGAATCGGCTACCGTGCTGTCGACGATCGTCGGCACGATGCTGGGCGGCGCGCTCATCAGCACGTTCGCCGATAAATTCGTCGCGCACGCGCACCTGCCGCTGATCCGCTCGTCCGCCGATCTCGCGATGTTCGCCGTGATGCTCACGTACGCGATCGCCGCCGCGATCAACATCTTCATTCCCGATACTGGCGCGCGCTATCCCAACCGCCTTTCCGAGCCGACGAAACTGGCCGGAGACTTCTATCATTGCTTCAACGTGCTGTGGAGCGACAAGCTTGCGCAGATCGCGCTGTGGGTGACGACGTTGATGTGGGGCGGCGCCGTGACGATGCAATTGCTGGTGCTGAAGTGGGCCAACGTGAACCTCGGCTTGTCGCTGTCGAAGGCGGCGGTCATGCAAGGCGTCACGGGTTTGGGCATTGCATTCGGCGCAGCTGCGGCGGCCGCGCTGATTCCGTTGCGCCGTTCGCTGCGCGTGCTGCCGGTGGGCATCGTCACCGGCGTGGTCGCGATTGCGATGGCCTTCTACAACAAGGACCTCTTTCCCGCGGGCACGGGCATCCACATTGGCTCATATGTGGCGCCGATCTACATTCTGCTTGCCTACCCGTTGATGATTCTGCTCGGCGCGCTGTCGGGCTTTTTCATCGTGCCGATGAACGCGATTCTCCAGCATCGCGGTGCGACGCTGCTGTCCGCCGGCCATTCGATCTCGGTGCAAAATTTCAACCAGAATCTCGCCGTGCTTCTGATGCTCGGCGCGTACGCTCTGCTGCTGACTGCGAAGATGCCTGCGCAGTGGATCATTGTCGTGTTCGGCATCTTCATCACGTTCATGATGTGGCTCGCGAAACGGCGCAGCATGGCGAACGAACGCACCGCCGATATGCGCGCGCTTCTGGAACAGTGACGACGGCGTGAGCGCACGTCTTGAGCGTTACGCGCATGGTTCCCCAGGCGCAAGAATCGAGCGGCGCAATACGCGCGACTTCGCGCGTTGGCCATCCGGCCAGGGTCCGCTCGCCGCGTCGGCGGGTTAAACTCACGCCCTGAACAGCTAACGCAAAAAGACACCGAGGATGGGCATTCAAACCGCAGCGGCCAGCGACGTCGCACAACACACGCCAATGATGCAACAGTACCTTCGCATCAAGGCTGAGCATCCGGACACGCTTGTGTTTTACCGGATGGGCGACTTCTACGAACTCTTTTTCGAAGACGCGGAAAAAGCCGCGCGTCTGCTCGATCTCACGCTCACGCAGCGCGGCGCATCGGCGGGCAATCCGATCAAGATGGCGGGCGTGCCGCATCACGCTGTCGAACAGTATCTGGCGAAGCTGGTGAAGCTCGGCGAATCCGTGGCGATTTGCGAGCAGATCGGCGACCCGGCCACATCGAAGGGTCCGGTGGAGCGCAAGGTGGTGCGCGTGGTCACGCCCGGCACGCTGACCGACGCGGCGCTGCTGTCCGACAAGAGCGACGTTTTTCTGCTCGCGTTGTGCGTCGCGCACAATCGCCGCGGCGTTGCGACGAGCGTGGGGCTCGCATGGCTGAATCTCGCGAGCGGCGCATTGCGGCTCGCAGAAGTCGCGCCGGATCAGGTCGCGGCAGCGCTCGAACGGATTCGCCCCGCGGAAATCCTTGTGGCCGACACGGCTGCCGATTCATCAAGCTGGACGCCGCCCACGAATGCCGGCGCGCTCACGCGCGTGCCCGCATGGCATTTCGATATCGCCTCGGGTACGCAGCGTCTGTGCGATCAACTGGAAGTCGCAGGGCTCGACGGCTTCGGCGCGCATTCGCTCACCTGCGCATGCGGCGCGGCCGGCGCGTTGCTGCTGTATGCGGCGGCCACACAAGGCCAGCAACTGCGGCACGTGCGCAGCCTGAAGGTCGAATACGAATCCGAATATATTGGCCTCGACCCCGCCACGCGGCGCAACCTCGAACTCACTGAAACGCTGCGCGGCACCGAATCGCCCACGCTGTGCTCGCTGCTCGACACCTGCTGCACGACCATGGGCAGCCGTCTGCTGCGTCACTGGCTGCATCATCCGCCGCGCGAATCGGCGGTTGCACAGTCGCGTCAACAGGCTATCGGCGCGTTGCTCGAGGCGCCCGCGGGCGCGAGCGTCGACTCGCTGCGCGGCGCGCTGCGGCATATCTCCGACATCGAACGGATCACGGGCCGTCTCGCGCTGTTGTCGGCGCGGCCTCGTGATCTGTCGAGCTTGCGCGACACCTTCATCGCGCTGCCCGAACTTCGCGCGCAACTGGCGGCCGTTTCGTCGAACGCGGACGCGCTTGCGCGTATCGACGCGTCGCTGGAACCGCCGCAAGCTTGCGTGGAGTTGCTCACGCGTGCCATCGCGCAAGAACCGTCCGCCATGGTGCGTGACGGCGGCGTGATCGCGCGCGGCTACGAAGCGGAGCTCGACGAACTCAGAGATATTTCGGAGAACTGCGGGCAATTCCTGATCGATCTGGAAACCCGTGAACGCACGCGCACGCGCATCGGCAACTTGCGCGTCGAATACAACAAGGTGCACGGCTTTTATATCGAGGTCACGCGCGGCCAGACCGACAAAGTGCCTGACGACTATCGCCGCCGTCAGACGTTGAAGAACGCCGAGCGCTACATCACGCCGGAACTGAAGACGTTCGAAGACAAGGCGTTGTCCGCGCAGGAACGCGCATTGACCCGCGAGCGCTCGCTCTACGACGCGTTGTTGCAGATGCTGCTGCCTTTCATTCCGGATTGCCAGCGCGTCGCGTCGGCGCTCGCGGAACTCGATCTTCTGACGGCCTTCGCCGAGCGCGCCCGCGCACTCGACTGGGTCGCGCCGAGTTTCTCGCCGAATACGGGCATCGAAATCGAACAGGGCCGCCATCCGGTTGTCGAGGCACAGGTCGAGCAATTCATCGCAAACGACTGCACGCTCACACCCGAGCGCAAACTGCTGCTGATCACCGGCCCCAACATGGGCGGTAAATCGACCTTCATGCGTCAGACGGCGCTAATCGCGTTGCTGGCGTATGTGGGCAGCTACGTGCCTGCACGGCGTGCCGCATTCGGCCCGATCGACCGCATCTTCACGCGCATCGGTGCCGCGGACGATCTCGCCGGCGGCCGCTCGACGTTCATGGTCGAGATGACGGAAGCCGCTGCAATCCTGAACGACGCCACGCCACAAAGCCTCGTGCTGATGGATGAAATCGGTCGCGGCACCTCCACGTTCGACGGCCTTGCGCTCGCGTGGGCCATCGCGCGGCATCTGCTTGCGCACAATGGTTGCCATACGCTGTTCGCGACACATTACTTCGAGCTCACACAACTGCCGGCCGAGTTCCCGCAAGCGGCCAACGTGCATCTGTCGGCGGTCGAGCATGGACACGGCATCGTATTCCTGCACGCAGTCAACGAAGGACCGGCGAATCAGAGCTACGGTTTGCAGGTCGCACAGCTCGCTGGAGTGCCCAACGCAGTGATTCGCGCGGCGCGCAAACATCTCGCGCATCTCGAACAGCAATCGGCGGCGCAACCGGCGCCGCAGCTCGATCTGTTCGCGGCACCCTTGCCGATGCTGCTGGAAGACGCGGACGACGCGCGCGACAGCGCCAATCAATCGCCTGCGGCATCTCCCGCTATGCAAGCGCTCGTCGAGCGTCTGCGCGCCATCGATCCTAACGACCTGCGCCCACGCGAAGCACTCGATCTGCTGTACGAACTTCATGAGCTGGCCGCCGCGCGGGATGCCAATCATTGACGCACGCCGTCACTCGCAGCGTCCGCGCACATTCCGTGCGGCGCTGAGCATTGCCTCCATGCTAGCGGGCGGCCTCATGCCGCTCGCCGCGACCTTTGGGTTTCTGATCGCAGCGGCGCCGGCGTATGCGGCGGCGCGGAACTATAGCTTCGCGGTCATCGCCAACACGATGCAGAGTTCCGCCGACGAAGCGCCCACGCAACGGCTGATCGATGCGATCGGCCGGGAGCGCGACGTGTCGTTCATCGTGTATGACGGCAACCTGAAGGGCCCGAAAGAAACCTGTCACGACGCGCTCTACGAACGCCGGCATGCATTGCTCGAAACCTCGCGACCCGCGCTTATCTTCATTCCGGGGCAGCACGACTGGGTCGATTGCGCCACCGCACAGGCCGGCGGTTTCGATCCGGTGGAACGACTCGACCAGTTACGCCAGACGCTCTTTAGCGACCCGAACTCGATGGGCCAGAACCCGATTGCGTTGACGCGCGAGAGCGAAGTATCGCGCTTTCGTCCGTATCGCGAGAACGTGCGCTGGCTGATGGGAGACACCGTGTTCGTGGGCCTGAATGCGCCGGGTCCGAACAATCACTACCTGACCGCGGGCGGCCGTAACGGCGAGTTCGAAGACCGCGTGATCGCAAACGCGTTCTGGCTCGAACACGCGGGCGAATATGCAAAGCGCCGCGACGCACGCGCAATCGTCGTGTTCATTCAGGGCGATCCCGATCCCGAGCGCTATGAACGGCCCGAGCGTTTTGCATGGCTACGCTTTGGACGCAATCCGCGCCGCGACGGATTTCTCGAGTTCAAGCGCAGCCTCGTGAAGCTCGCGCAGACTTTTCGCGGACCGGTGCTCGTGATTCATTCCGACGACGAACGCGCAAGCGCCGGCTTCGTGATCGATCAGCCGCTACGCAATGACAAGGGAAATCTGGTGACGAACCTCACTCGCGTCGCGCTCGCGCCGCATGATCGTCTTAACCAGTGGATTCAGATAGAAACGGACTTCGGCAGAAAAACGCCGTTCCGCGTGAGTGTGCGCGATGTGCCGCGGCAGATGCCCATGCCGACCACGCAACCCGCGTTGCCACGCGAGGAGCCGGCCGCGTCGATGCCGGCCGTGCCAGCGCTCGGGCCAGCGTCCGAGTTGCCGCCGTTGTTGCAGACGCCCGGCCAGCCACAACCCGACTCGCAGCAACTCGAGCAGTTGCCGCGCATTCCAGCCGACCAGGGCGGCGGCGGATACGGACCCGCCACTTCAATCCCGCCCGCGCAGTCGGTCCCGCCCTCACAGCCACACGCGCCGGGGGCTTCAAGCGCTCCCGGCGTGCCCGCAAGCTCAGTGCAGCGTGGGCCCTGACTTGTCGTCGTCGGCTTCGTCGTCTTCATCGAGGACTTCGAGGCCGTCGGCACCGTGCGCGTGTTCGTGCTGGATTTCGTCTTCAGTCGCCGGACGCACGTCTCTCACCGTCAACGCAAAACGCAAGGCCATGCCGGCGAGCGGATGGTTGCCGTCGAGCACGACCTTGTCTTCCGCGACGTCGGTCACCACGTAGACGAGCGAATCGAGATCCTCGTCCCCTTCTTCCGGCGTGCCTTCGAACTGCATGCCGACTTCGAGCGGTTCCGGAAAGCGATTGCGCGGCTCGATCTTCACGAGGTCCGGATCGTACTCACCGAACGCATCTTGCGGCTCGAGCTGGATCTGGGTCTCGAAGCCGGCCTCGTGGCCGTCGAGCTCTTCCTCGATCTTGGGGAACGTGCCATCATAGCCGCCGTGCAGATAGACCATCGGCTCGTCGCTCTCTTCAATCAGATTGCCCTGCGCATCCGACAGCTTGTAGGCGACCGACACGACGGTGTTCTTTGCGATTTTCATTCGATTCTCCAGAATACAACTCACATTATACGATGCCCAAGCGGCCCACTGACCACCCGGCCGAAGCAGCTTCGGCACGCAATTCGCCACTGGCTACAAAGCCGGATCCCGTGATTCTCCCGCCTTCACCCGACACGCCGACGCCGCTGCTCGGCAACCTGACGCCGTCGCAATTCATGCGCCGGTACTGGCAAAAAAAGCCTTTGTTGATTCGCCAGGCGATCCCGAACGTCGAGTCGCCGCTCGCACGCGACGAGTTTTTCGAACTGGCGGACCGGGATGAAGTCGAGGCCCGGCTTATCACGCATTTCCGCAACAAATGGCAGCTCGAGCATGGACCATTCGCGGCCGACGAACTGCCGTCGGTCAAGCAGCGCGCGTGGACCCTGCTCGTGCAGGGCGTGGACCTCTACGACGATCGCGCGCGCGCCCTGCTCGACCGTTTCCGCTTCGTGCCGGATGCGCGTCTCGACGATCTGATGATCTCTTATGCGACCGAGGGCGGCGGTGTAGGTCCGCACTTCGATTCCTACGATGTGTTTCTTTTGCAAGTAAAAGGCAAGCGGCGCTGGCGCATCAGCGCCCAGAAAGATCTGACGCTGCAAGCCGGCCTGCCCTTGAAAGTTTTACAGAACTTTGAGGCGGAACAAGAGTGGGTGTTGGAGCCTGGCGACATGTTGTATCTGCCGCCGCACATCGCGCATGACGGCGTGGCCGAAGGCGAATGCATGACATGCTCGATCGGTTTTCGCGCACCGTCCGCGGGCGAACTGACGGCGCAGTTCCTTTACCACCTGGCCGAACGCGGCGAAGCGAACGGCCAGCCGGGGGCGCTCTATCGCGACCCTCGGCAACCGGCCGTGGACCGGCCCGCGGAGTTGCCCGCAGCGTTGGTCGAACGCGTTGGCGCAATCCTTGCTGGGATTAGCTGGAATGAGCAGGACGTTGCGTCGTTCCTTGGCACGTACCTCAGCGAGCCCAAGCCGAGTGTCGTCTTTGATCCGCCGCAAAGGCCGCTCAACGAAGCCCGTTTTATCAGTCAGGCATCGAGGTTGGGTGTTCGGCTGGACCGCAAAACCAATCTGTTGTACAACCGCCGTTTTTTCTTCGTAAATGGAGAGAAAACGTCATTCGACGGCGCAAAAAAGTGGTTGTTTGATCTCGCCGATCGCCGTTGCCTGAGTGCGAAACGCTTTGTAACACTCTCACACGATTCGTCGGTGACAGCACGGCTGCACGAGTGGTATCGTGCGGGCTGGATACAGGTGGGCGAGCTTGTGTAGCGCCGCTTGCCTGTTATACACGTACGTTGGAATTTTTGTATGAGAAAGACAACGTATTGACCCCGGATTTATGGATTGTCAGTACGAAAGTGCATATAATTTCCGCCCAAGCCGTAGGGAAGATTCCTGCTCGTCAAAAGAGCGTCTCCACCAGCGGCCCAGGTCGGTGTTGGAGCACATTACCGGTATTATTTTGCGCTGTTGCTTACCTTTAACCATAAAAGGACGTGATCATGAAGAAATCCCTCCTCGTAGCATCCCTGTTGGCAGCTGTGGCACTGGCTGCATGCAACAAGAGCAACGACCAAGCCGCTGCCCCCGCTAGCGACGCAGCTGCCGCTTCGGCACCGGCTGCCGCAGCTTCGGATTCGGCTGCTGCTGCTTCGGGTGCGGCTGCTGCTGCGAGCGACGCTGCTGCTTCGGCTACGACCGCTGCTTCGGACGCAGGCGCTGCTGCTTCGGCTGCTGCTCCGGCTTCGGGCGCAAGCCAGTAAGCTGTCGCATAGGGTTCGCCTTCGGGCGAAACTGCATCGGGAAATCATCGCGATTTCCTGAGCAGGAAAACAAAACGCCACGGATTCGCATCCGTGGCGTTTTGTCATTCAAGCGCCGTTTTCTGCGACGGCACTCTCAGAATTGAATTCGGCTATTGAGCGGGCTTCCCGTTCTCTTCAAAGAACTCGCGCACGACCTCGATCTCACGAGTGCGCTTGAACGGCGGCAAGCTCTGCCAGATCCGGCGCCCATAAGGTTTATCGACGAGACGCGTGTCGCAGATCATCAGAACGCCGCGATCGGTCTCCGCACGAATCAGCCGTCCCGCGCCCTGCTTCAGCGTGATGACAGCCTGCGGCAGTTGATGAACCGCAAACGGGCTCAGACCTTTCTTCGTCAGCGCATCGAGCCGCGCAGAGAGAACTGGATCGTCAGGCGGTGCGAACGGCAGCTTGTCGATGACCACGAGCGACAGTGCGTCGCCGCGCACGTCGACACCTTCCCAGAAGCTCTGACTGCCAACCAGAATCGCGTTGCCGTAAGCGCGAAAGCGATCGAGCAGTTCCGTGCGGCTTGCGTCGCCCTGAACTAGCAGCGGATAGTTCCAGCCGCGCGATTCGATTACGTCGCGCAGTTTCGCCGAGATCCGGTCCACGGCGCGCAACGTCGTGCACAACATGAACACCCCTCCTCCCGATGCTTCAATGGCCGGCAACGCCGCATCGAACACGGCGTCGGTGAACATCGGCGACGACGGCTGCGGCAGATTGCGCGGCACATACAGAAGCGCTTGCGACGGATAGTCGAACGGACTCGGCAACGTCATCGAACGTTTTGCGTTCAACCCCATTTGGGCCGCGTAGTGCGTGAAGTCGCCGCGCACCGATAACGTGGCCGATGTGAATATCCAGGCGCGCGGCACGCCGGCGCGCTGCTTCGCGAAAATCGGCGCGACCGAAAGCGGCGTTTCGTGCAACTGCACCGTATGCGCGAAAACCTCGATCCAGCGCACCTTCTCATCAGGATCGGCACGTTCACTCTTGCTGTCGGCCGGGCCGCTGTGAGCGGCATCTGCCGCTTGACGCTCGCGTTCGGTAGGCGGCGTGGTCCACCCGGCGAGCACGCCGTGCAACTCGCGCGCGCGGCGCAGACATACGCCAATCGACTCGGCACGTTCAGCCTGCCCCCCGAGCGCCGACTCCAGTGCATCGAGTTCGGCCTCCAGCGCTTCGAGCGCAGCGAACAACGGATGATCGTCCGGCAACTGACCGATCGACAAGCGCACGGAGTCTTCCTTGAACGCGAGCCGCACGTCACGCGCGGCACGTTCGAGCGTCGAGCCGAGCTTGACCCAGTCGACCGCGTCGCGTGCATGGCCCAAGCCCTCGGCGACCGAATCGCGCGCAAGCTCGAGAAACTGCGCGGTGGAAAGCGTCTCGCCGAAAAACAGCGTGGCGGTCTCGGGCAGTTGATGCGCTTCATCGAAGATGACCGTGTTGGCCGTGGGCAGCAATTCAGCCATGCCGGTATCGCGCAGCATGATGTCGGCGAAAAAGAGGTGATGATTGACCACGACGATGTCGGCCTGCTGCGCCTCGCGGCGCGCCTGCATCACGAAGCAGTCCTTGTAATGCGGACACTCCTGGCCGAGACAATTGTCGCGTGTCGACGTGACCATCGGCCAGACCGCCGCCGTTTCCGGCACGCTCGCGAGTTCGGCCTTGTCGCCCGTACGCGTGATCTTCGCGAAGCGAACGATGTCCTGCAGATACGAAGTTTCCTGGCGCGACGGCAACCGGCCGTTATCGGCGGTGCGCTGCAGATAGTAGTGGCACAGATAGTTCGCGCGGCCCTTGAGCATCGCCACCGAGACCGGCACGGCAAGCGCATCGCGCACGGTCGGAATGTCGCGTTGAAAGAGCTGATCCTGCAGGTGCTTGGTCCCCGTCGAGACGATCACCTTGCCGCCCCACAACATGGCCGGCACCAGATACGCATAGGTTTTGCCGGTGCCTGTGCCCGCCTCGACGATCAGCGTGTTTTCGCTACCATCGAGGCCCGGCGTGTCGTCGCCTTGTACGGTTGCGGGCGCTGCCTCGGCGCCGGCAGATTGCAGACGCCGCGCCGGACGCTTCTGCGCCTCCAACATCGCGGGCTCGGGCAGCGCCCGGCCCGATGCTTCCATTGCGGCCGCGACGGCGCGCGACATTTCGACCTGCGACGCACGCGAGCGATAGCCGTCGATCTGCCTGGCCAGCAAGCCGTTGTCGGCGAAGATCTCGTCCAGTTCCGCCGCGCGGCGTGGATCGAGCGACGCGCTCAGCGCGGACGCGGCAGAACGCGGCGCGGGCGTGCCGGTTCCTGAGACGTCGTCGGCGGCCGTGGCGCGGTGTGAAGTTTCAAGCGGAGAATTCAAGGCAAGCGTTTCCTGCAAAATCCGGCTCGCGCGGCGCGCGCCCGGCGCCTGCCAGGCCGCGAACTCAGGCGCGTACGTCCGGTTCGAGCTGCAATTGCAGCAAGATGATGGTGTCCTTGACTTTGAGTTTGCGCTTTTTCAGGCGCTGCAACTCGAAGTCGTCGATGCCGGGCTCATCCGACATTCGGTCGATCAAACGGTCGAGCCCACTATGCTCCGATTCCAGTTGCAGAATACGGTCGCGAAGTGTGTCCGCGTTGATGACGGGATGTTGATCGCGCATGCTCGCCTCCGCTCGTCTGCGGCGCGGGCTGCATGTTCGGCATGTTCAGCCCGTTGCCTGAGGTTGCTGTCCGGCCTAAAACGCGTTACGGCGACTGTCTGCACCACCGCGTGCACTACTGCGATACTACAACCGCGCTTGCGCCCGCTGAACAAGCGCGGGACGCCGCGCGAGGCTCACTGTTGCTGCTGTTGCTGCTTCTGCTGTTCTTCCAGTTGCTTCTGCTGCCTCAACTGGTCCTGACGTTTCTGCTCGGCTTTCTCGGCAGCCTGCTTCTGGCGCGCTTCCACTTCGGCTTTATGCTGGGCGGCGTCGGTCTGTTTCTTCTTGAAGCTTTGCTGTTTCTGTCCGCGTTCCTGAGCCTTTTGCGCGCCCTGCTGACGAGCCTCGTCGAGCTTGCGCTGAAAGTCCGCCTGCTTTTGATCGTAAGCCTGCTGATTGGCCGTGGCTTTCGACGGGCTGATGCCGCGCTTGGCCTGGTCGATCGCATGCTGACGCTGCTTCTCCTCATAGGCCTCGGCGTTAGCGCTGCGCTGCGGCGCCTCGGCGTTGCGCTGCGCTTCGTTGAGCTGATGTTGGCGCTGCTTCTCTTCGTAGGCCTCAGCGTTACGTGCGTCGTCGGCGGCGCGCTGCGGCGCGCTCGCTTCCTCCTGCGCGCGTTTGAGCGTGGCCTGCTCGTCGCGCTTGCGCGCACGTTGCGCGCGCTCCTCGCCGTCAAGCGCGAGCTGTTCCTTGCGGATCTGCGCCTGCACCGTGCGCATCTGATCGCGCGCCTTGTTCAGGCAGTGGTTGACGAAAAACGTGCTGTAGCAGTTATGCTCGGCGACGCCGTAGCGATAGTTGTTTTCGTCGCTGCGTTGGTTCAGCACTTTCTGCCGTGCGTCGAACTCGCTGTCTTCGGATGCCGCGCTATCGGCGCTCGCCGCGCTATCGGCAGTCGTGTTCGCTGCGGCGTTCGCATTCGCTGAGCCATTAATCTCTCCACTGGCGCCAACGGCCGGCGCCGACGATGCCGCGCCTCGTGTAGCCGAGCCCGCAGGCTTTACCGCCGGCGTAATAGCGCCGCTTTCAGGCGCCACGGACTGCGCCGAAGCAGGCGCCGATAACGCAAACGCAGCAGCCATCACACACGCCGCGCGCGACGCCACGAACATCCCGCTGGAAAAGAGCGTGCTGACGTCGACGCGACGCGACGCCGGCCCACGCGAACTGAACGGCCAGCGCAATGCGAACGGCGGCAAATGTGGCAAGCGGGAGACCGGGCGCGAGCCCAGGCGGTTGAAGGAAAAGGAGATTGGCAACGTCGTAGAGGGTCAACGGAACATGCCCGAAATTCTATCACCCCCTGCGGTTGAGCCCTTTGGCATTTGTGGCAAAATGCCCCGCTCTAGCCACCTGGTCGCAGCGCGCACGCACTGCGTGCCCGGCGCCACGAGGCGCCGCCGGCGCACGGCCCTTGACCGAGTCCGCAGGAACCCCAAGACCTTATGACGGAAACCGTAGCACTCAAGATCGTACAGCGCATCGCCGCCGAACTGTCCGTCCAGCCGCGCCAGGTCGCGGCCGCCGTGCAACTCCTCGACGAAGGAGCGACTGTTCCGTTCATCGCCCGCTACCGTAAGGAAGTGACCGACAACCTCGACGACACGCAGTTGCGTAACCTGGAGGAACGCCTGCTGTATCTGCGCGAACTGGAAGACCGGCGCGCGTCGATCATTGCGAGCATCGACGAACAGGGCAAGCTCACCGACGAGCTGCGTACCGCGATCGAGGGCGCCGACAGCAAGCAGGTGCTGGAAGACCTGTATCTCCCGTATAAGCCGAAGCGCCGCACGCGCGCGCAGATCGCTCGCGAAGCCGGTTTGCAGCCGCTCGCCGACGCGCTCTTAGGCAATCCGCTGCTCGACCCGCAAACCGAAGCCGCCGCATACGTGGATGCCGAAAAAGGCGTCGCTGATGTGAAGGCCGCACTCGACGGCGCGCGCGACATCCTCTCCGAGCAGTTCGGCGAAACCGCTGATCTGCTCGGGAAACTGCGCGATTACCTGTTCAATCAGGGCGTGGTGTCGTCGAAAGTGGTCGAAGGCAAAGAAACCGCTGAAGAAGAAAAATTCCGCGATTACTACGACTACGCGGAAACGATCCGCACGGTGCCGTCGCATCGCGCGCTGGCGCTGTTCCGCGGCCGCAATGCCGGGGTGCTGATGGTCAAGCTGGGCCTCGGCGAAGAGCTCGACGCGCAGGTGCCGCATCCGGGCGAAGCACTGATCGCGCGCCACTTCGGCATTGCGAATCAGAACCGTCCCGCCGACAAATGGCTTTCCGACGTCTGCCGCTGGTGCTGGCGCGTGAAGGTGCAGCCGCACATCGAAAACGAACTGCTGACCAACCTGCGCGACGAAGCCGAACATGAAGCGATTCGCGTTTTCGCGCGAAATCTGAAGGATTTGCTGCTGGCCGCGCCGGCCGGTCCGAAGGCCGTGATCGGTCTCGATCCGGGCATGCGCACCGGTGTGAAGGTCGCGGTGGTCGATCGGACCGGCAAGGTGCTTACCACGGATGTGATCTACCCGCACGAGCCGCGCCGCGACTGGGACGGCTCAATCGCGAAGCTCGCGCGAATCTGCGCGCAGACGCAGGCCGAGCTGATCAGCATCGGCAACGGCACGGCGTCGCGTGAAACGGACAAGCTCGCGAGCGAACTGATCGCGCGTCATCCGGAATTCAAGCTGCAAAAAATCGTCGTATCCGAAGCGGGTGCGTCGGTGTACTCCGCTTCGGAACTCGCCGCGAAAGAGTTCCCGGACATGGACGTGTCGCTGCGTGGCGCGGTGTCGATCGCGCGGCGTCTGCAAGACCCGCTTGCCGAACTCGTGAAGATCGAGCCGAAGGCAATCGGCGTCGGCCAGTATCAGCACGACGTGAACCAGCGCGAACTCGCGCGCTCGCTCGACGCGGTGGTCGAAGATTGTGTGAACGCGGTCGGCGTGGACGCGAATACGGCGTCGGTTGCATTGCTCGCGCGCGTGTCCGGATTGAACGCCACGCTGGCTCGCAACATTGTCGATTATCGCGATGCGAACGGTCCGTTCCCGTCGCGCGAACATCTGCGCAAAGTGCCGCGTCTCGGCGACAAGACGTTCGAGCAGGCGGCCGGCTTTCTGCGTATCAACAACGGCGAGAATCCGCTCGACCGCTCGTCCGTGCACCCGGAAGCCTATCCGGTCGTCGAACGGATGCTCGCGAAAATCAGCAAGCATGTCGGCGAAGTGCTCGGCAATCGTGAGGCGCTGCGCGGCCTGTCGCCGAGCGAATTCGTCGACGATCGTTTCGGTCTGCCGACCGTGCGCGACATTCTGCTCGAACTCGAAAAGCCGGGCCGCGATCCGCGTCCGGAGTTCAAGACGGCAACGTTCCGAGAAGGCGTCGAAAAAGTCAGCGATCTGACGCCGGGCATGGTGCTCGAAGGTGTGGTTACGAACGTCGCGGCTTTTGGCGCGTTCATCGACATCGGCGTGCATCAGGACGGTCTGGTGCACGTGTCGGCCATGTCGACGAAGTTCATCAAGGACCCGCACGAAGTCGTCAAGGCCGGACAGATCGTCAAGGTGAAGGTGCTGGAAGTCGATGTGAAGCGCCAACGCATCGCGCTGACCATGCGTCTGGACGACGAGTTCGGCGCGGCCGCGGTGCGCAGCGGCGCCGGTGCGCAGCAGGACCGCGGCAACTTCGGCCGCTCGGGCGGCAATGGACGCGGCGCACCGCAACAGCGTTCGCGCGAGCCGGAAGCGGGCGGCGCAATGGCCGCTGCATTCGCCAAGCTCAAGCAGAAGTAAGCGGCGAGTGCGTTCGGTGCGTGAAGCGCCTATGCACTGAACGCGGGCGCTTGAACACCCGGCAGCAAATAGAAAACCCACGCATTGGCGTGGGTTTTTTTCTGGCCGCGGACCTTGCGATGCGCGAGCCAACCGGCTCGCGCCGTCAGATTTCGATCTTCGTCCCCAACTCCACCACCCGGTTCGCCGGGATGCTGAAGAAGTCCGTCGGTTTCGCGGCGTTCTGATGCATCCATGCGAACACACGTTCACGCCACACCGACATGCCTGGCAATTGTGTCGGCACCACCGTCTCCCGCGCGAGGAAGAACGACGTGTCCATCAACTCGAAGGTCATGTCGTGCGTGCGGCCGATTTCGGTGAGCACGGCCTTCACGTCCGGCGTTTCGTTGAACCCGTAGGCCGCCTTGACGAGATATAGGCCACCGTCGATGTTCCTCACTGTCACCCGCTCCGCGTCGTTCACATACGGAATATCGCGCGTGACAAAGGTCAGGAAGATGGTGCGCTCATGCAGCACCTTGTTGTGCTTCAGGTTATGCAGCAGGCTGACCGGCACGAGCGAATCGCTGCCGGTCAGATAGATCGCGGTACCTGAAACACGATGCGGCGGATGCGCGAGCAGGCCCTGCAGGAATGGCATCAGCGGAATACCGTCGGCAGCCGTGCGTTCCTTGACGATCATCCTGCCCTTGAACCAGGTCATCAACAGGAAGAACAGCAATGCGCCGATGCCGAGCGGCAGCCAGCCGCCCTCTTCTACCTTCAGCAGATTGGCGCCGAAAAATCCTAAGTCGATCGTAATGAATACGGCGATGATCAGTCCAACCAGGAATTTGTTCCAGTTCCACACCTTCACCATCACGACGCAAGCGAGGATTGTGGTGATGACCATGGTCGCCGTCACCGCGATGCCGTATGCGGCCGCGAGATTGTCGGAGCTCTTGAACGCAATCACGATGCACAGAATGATAAACAGCAGCATCCAGTTCACCACCGGCACATAAATCTGGCCGATCGCCAGTTCCGATGTGTGCAGGATCTTCATACGCGGCACATAGCCGAGTTGAATCGCCTGGCTCGTCAACGAATACGCGCCCGAGATCACCGCCTGCGAAGCGATCACGGTCGCGACCGTCGACAGCACGACCAGCGGTAGCAACGCCCACTGCGGCGCGAGCAGGAAGAACGGATTTTCGATCGCTTTCGGGTCGTGCATCAGCAGCGCGCCCTGGCCGAAATAGTTCAGCACCAGCGACGGCATGACCAGCACATACCAGCCCATGCGGATAGGCTTCGCACCGAAGTGGCCCATGTCCGCGTAGAGCGCCTCGGCGCCTGTCAGGACCAGCACGACCGAACCGAGTACGACGTACGCTTGCAGCACGTGCGCGGCCATGAAGCTGTACGCGTAATACGGGTTCAGCGCGCGGATCACGTTCGGCGATTGCACGATATGCCAGAGCCCGAGCGCAGCGAGCACCACGAACCACAGCAGCATGATTGGACCGAACAGCCTGCCGACCGTGGCCGTGCCGTGCCGCTGGATCCAGAACAGCAGCACGAGAATCACCATGGTCAGCGGTAATACGAGATGCGACAGATGAGGCGCCGCGATCTGCAGACCCTCGACTGCGGAAATCACCGAAATAGCGGGCGTAATCACCGCGTCGCCATAAAACATGCAGGCGCCGAAGATGCCGAGCATCATCAGCAGGCCGGCCATTTTCGATTTCTCGTCGAGCGAACGCAGCGCCAGCGCCATGAGCGCCAGCACGCCGCCCTCGCCGTTGTTGTCTGCACGCATCACGAACAACACATACTTGATGCCGACCACGATCACGATGGCCCAGAACAGCAGCGAAATCACGCCGAGAATGGATTGATCGGTCAGTGGGATGCCATGCGACGGGCTGAAGGCTTCTTTCAGCGCATACAGCGGGCTCGTGCCGATATCGCCGAATACCACCCCGATCGCGGCGATCGCGAGGGACGGCAGTGGCTGTTTGTGCACGTGATTGTTATCTGTCATAAACGCGAGGAAATCCGTTCCCAGGGCGGAAAAAACGACCGCTATTCTAAACTGCCCGCCTGACGCCGCCCGGCTTGTTGTGGATACACCACGTGGATGGTCCGCGCAGTGTAGCACTGCGATATGTGCGCGTCTGCTGTGCGAATCGCTCTGCGGTGAATGTCGTTCCACGCTGGCGAAACGCAGCGCGTGTCAATGCCGGCGCATAAAAAAACGGAGCCCAATCGGGCTCCGCTTCAGATGCGCTGTATTAGCACGGCGCGGCACTGGGTGTTGCGATATGACGCAATGCCCGCGACGTATGCATGCCCATCAGTTTTCCGAGGACTCCTGCGCTTGGGCCATGCCGCGCTTGATCCACGCGCCGAGGTTGTGCGGACGAACCGTGTCCCACTCCTCGAACGGCTGATGAATCCACGGGTTGGTCGGCAGATACTGCACGTGATAATCGGGCTTCACCTTCGAACAGCCTTTGTACCAGAGCACCGCCGAACGCACCGCCGTGATCGCCGGATAGCGCTCCTTCAGATGCTGCTGAACACGTGCGAGCGTCACGCCCGAATCGACCAGGTCGTCGACCAGCAGCACGTTGCCGTGCAGTTCGCCGCGCGTCATCGTGATGTATTGCGCGATGTCGAGTTCGCCCTGCTCCGTGCCCGCTGCTTCGCGATACGAACTCGTGGCGAGAATAGCTAGCGGCAGATCGTAGATGCGCGAGAGCTGGTCGCCCACGCGCAAACCACCGCGCGCGAGGCACAGGATCTTGTCGAATTTCCAGCCCGATTCATGCACGGCCATGGCCAGTAATTCGATCAGCCGGTGATACTCGTCCCAGCCGACCCACAGGTTCTTGTCGTCGTTGCGCGGATCTTTCATCGCAATCATGGGTACACCTTGCACCATCGCTTAAACCTTGAACGGATGACGAAGCAGGATGGTCTCGTCGCGATCCGGACCGGTCGACACCATGTCGATAGGAATGCCCGCCACTTCCTGAACGCGCGACAGATACGCACGTGCGTTCGCCGGCAGCTTGTCCCATTCCTTGATACCCACGGTGCTTTCCTTCCAGCCCGCGAAGGTTTCGTACACCGGCTCGCAGCGCGCGACTTCCGATGCACCGCGCGGCAACAGATCGACCCCCTGGCCGTCGACCATGTAGCCGACGCACAGCTTCACTTCTTCGAGACCGTCGAGCACGTCGAGCTTCGTCATGCACAGACCCGACACGCCGTTGATCTGGATCGAGCGGCGCAGCGCGGCGACGTCGAGCCAGCCGGTGCGGCGAGGACGGCCGGTGACCGAGCCGAATTCCTTGCCGACGGTAGCCAGTTCGAGGCCGATGGCTTCCTGACGGGCAGCGTTGTCAGCGTCATACAGTTCGCTCGGGAACGGGCCGGAACCCACGCGCGTGCAGTACGCCTTCGTGATGCCAAGAATGTAGTTCAGCTTTTGCGGACCGACGCCTGCGCCGGAAGTCGCCGCGCCCGCGACGCAATTGCTCGATGTGACGAACGGATAGGTGCCGTGGTCGATGTCGAGCAGCGTGCCTTGCGCGCCTTCGAACAGCAGGTTGCTGCCTGCGGCGTTCGCGTCGTATAGACGGCGGGATACGTCGGTGACCATTGGCTTCAGACGGTCCGCGTAGCTCAGCATTGTGTCGAGCGTTTGCTGGAAGTCGACAGCGGCGACGCCCAGGTACTGCGTCAGCACGAAGTTGTGATAGTCGAGGTTTTCGCGCAGACGTTCGGCGAACGTGGCCGGCTCGAACAGGTCCTGTACGCGCAAGCCTCGGCGCGCCACCTTGTCTTCGTACGCCGGGCCGATGCCGCGGCCAGTGGTGCCGATCTTGCTCGCGCCACGGCGCGCTTCGCGGCCCTGGTCGATGGCAATGTGGTACGGCAGAATCAGGGTGGTGGCTTCTGAAATGAACAGGCGCTTCTGAACGTCGACGCCGGCGGCTTCGAGCTCGCCGATTTCCTTGAACAGCGCTTCCGGCGACAACACGACGCCATTGCCGATGTAGCACGCGACGCCGGGATGCATGATGCCCGACGGAATCAGACGCAAGATGGTCTTCTTGCCGCCGATGATGAGCGTGTGACCTGCATTGTGACCGCCCTGGAAGCGAACGACGCCTTGAGCGTGGTCCGTCAGCCAGTCGACGATCTTGCCCTTGCCTTCATCACCCCACTGGGTTCCCACGACGACGACGTTGCGCCCGGGGTTCACATTCACTGCGCTGGCAGACATGTTGTTTCGTAAGCTGGTTAAAAACGTATTCTACCTATCTTCGCGAGAGCTTCCGGAATTTTTCCGTTTCCGCTCAACGGTATGCACGTTATGGTGGGTATGGCGAAAGAAGCGCGGCGGGTGGCCGCGCCGTGTTCGGCGACGCATGCATGGTGCGTGCGACGCCCCGTGATATGCCGGCAGAAAAGCCGTCGGGCGGGTCCTGTCGGAGCGCGCTCAGGGACATGCTCAGGAGCGCGGTTCGACGGTCCATGCGCCGTTGCGCTCGACCAACACGCGGTCGAACGCGAATTCATCGAGATCGTGCTCGTGGCCAGGCAGCGCCTGGATCACCACTTCGCCGGCATCGCGTAATGCGGCGACGCTCACGCGCAGCGCGTCGTCATGCTGCCAGGGTGCGAGAATCGCGCTGCTTCGCGCTTCGACCGGCGAGATGCGCGCCACTTCGCGAAGATCGAGCGAAAAACCGGTCGCCGCCCGTGCGCGGCCATATGCCTGGCCGACGTGGTCATAACGGCCACCGCGCGCGACCGCGTTCGGCACGCCGTCCACATACGCCGAGAACATCACGCCGCTGTGGTACGCGTAGCCGCGCAAATCCGCGAGATCGATCATCACTTCGGCGCCTTCCACCTGGCTCGCGAGGAATGCCAGATCGTCGAGCGCCCGCGCGATGGCCGGCTCATTCGGCAAGCGCGCGCGCGCCTCCTCGAGCACGGAGGCGTCGCCGTAAAGCGAGGGCAGCGAGCGCAACGCATCGCGTGTGACGGCCGTAAGATCCGCAGTCAATTCAACGAGACGCGGCACGTCCTTGCCCGCCAGCGCGTCGTAAAGCGATTGTCCCAGGTCGGCGGCCGCCGGTTCCGCGTCGATCAACGCGGCGAGCACGCCCGCGTGACAGAGATCGAGCCGCACTTTGGCAAGGCCCGCGAGACGCAGCGCGTCGAGCATCAACTGCTGGATTTCCAGATCGGCTTCGAGACCGGCGTGGCCGTAGATTTCCGCACCGATCTGAATCTGTTCGCGCGTGGCATGCAGGCCGCGCGGCCGCGTATGTGCAACGTTTCCGGCGTAGCAAAGACGCGTGACGCCCTGGCGATTCAGCAAGTGCGCATCGATACGCGCGACCTGCGGCGTAATGTCGGCGCGCAGGCCCAGCGTGCGACCGGACAACTGATCGACGAGTTTGAACGTGCGCAGATCCAGATCGTGCCCGCCGCCCGTCAGCAGCGACTCGATGTATTCGATCAGCGGCGGCATGACCATCTCGTAGCCGTACGAGCGGAAACGGTCCAGCAAATGGCGCCGCAATTCTTCAATCTTGCGGGCCTCCGACGGCAGCACGTCGGCAATATTCTCGGGAAGTAACCAGGTCGACATCGATACAGTCCTACGACGTTGAACACGGCGGCTGGATGCGCCGGTAAGTGAGTGTGAATGGCGGGCGACGGCTCGATTCTGGCGATTGCGGCAGGCGTTGGGACCTCCGCCATAACATCGACCGGCGAGCATAGACAGGCCTTGTTGCCAAGCGCGCGCCTCCCGGCACGCGAGCAAGGCGGCCGCCAGTACCGCTCGAGTCTTGCCGCGCGGCCTCAGCGCCAGCCAGCAGCGTCAAGTCACGACAAACAGCAGAATCAGTCCGAGCAGCATCACGATCAGGCCGCCAACGCGAATCTGATGCGTGGGCCGTTCCGCTATTCTACGGAACGTGTCGCGCCAGGCGCTCGGAAAAACGAACGGGAACATCCCCTCGATAATCAGCATCAACGCGATCGCGAGCAGTAACGAGCCGACTATATCCATGCGAAAGAAGGGGCCGCGATGCGAATGCCGCGGCGTTCCGGGTTATTGGTGTTTGCGCGGTGCCGCGGAAGCGTCCGGGGCGGGGCCGCCGGTCGGGCTACGCATGAAGCGGAAGAACTCGCTGCTCGGATCGACCACGATTACGTCGCCTGGCTTGAAGGTGTTCCGGTACGCCTGCATGCTTTGGTAAAACTGATAGAACTCGGGGTCGCTGCCGTAGGCCTGCGCGGCGATTTCCGCAGCTTTCGCGTCGCCCTCGCCCTTGATGGTTTGCGCCTGACGGTAGCCGTCCGCGAGAATCGCCTGCTGCTGATCGACGGCGTCCGCCTTGATCTTGTCGGCTTCGGCGGCGCCCTTCGCGCGTTCGTCGGCTGCGGCCTGCTGACGGTCGGCGATCATCCGCTTGTAGACGGAGTCCGCCATCGACGCCGGGAAATCGACGCGCGTCAACTGCACGTCCACCACCGAGACGCCGAGCGACGCTGCCGTCTTTTCCATCGCCCCGCGCGCTTCGTCGGCGAGTGTCTGCTGTTTGGCCAGTGCATCGGACAGCGTGTACTTGCCGAATGCGTCGCCGAGGGCACCGCGCGCGACGAGCGCGAGGCGGTCCGGCAGACTTTGCACGTCGCCCTTCGTTTCGGCGAGCAGTTTCAGCGGATCGGTCACGCGATATTTGACGACCGGGTTTGCCAGCAAATCGTTTTTATCCGACGTGACGTAGCGGTCTTCGTCCGGCGCGTCGAGCGACTGGATGCGGTTATCGACCAGCGTGAGCGTTTGCAACGGCGGCGGCAACTTCACGTGCAGCCCCGGGCCGAGTAAGGCCGGCGCCGCGTCGCCACGCGATGACAACACCGCCATATGACGCTGGTCGACGACAAATACCATCGACGAAGCAGCGAACAGCACGATGACGAGTGCAATGACGAGCGCAATGATCTTGTTCATGTTGTGCGCTCCTTATTGAACGTCGTCTTCACGCATACGACTGCGGAAGGAGTCGCGCGAGCGCAGCGGGTCGCTGCTGGCTGCTGCGCGGCTGGCGGGCGTGGCGACGGCGGCGGGCGCGGAAGCGGTGGCCGCTGCTGCGGCGGACGGCGCACCCGAACTGGCGGCTTGCGGCGCGCCTGCGACAGCCGCACCCGATGCGGCGGCATCTGCCACGCGCTGGCGAGTCTGGTCGACCAGTTTGTCGAGCGGCAGATACAGCACATTGTTGCCGCTCCTGTTATCCACAAACACCTTGGTCGTATTCGAATAGATGTGCTGCATGGTTTCCAGATACATGCGCTCGCGAATCACAGCGGGCGCTTTCGAGTACTGCGCGTAAACCTCTTTGAAGCGCTCGGCGTCGCCTTGCGCCTCAGCCACCGTTTTGTCGCTGTACGTTTTCGCGCTGTCGATCTGGCGCGCGACGTCGGCCTGCGCACGCGGCAGCAGTTCCGCGGCGTACGCCTGCGCATCGCGCCTGGCACGCTCGTTCTCCTGACGAACCTTGGCGGCGTCGTCGAACGCGGCCTGGACCTTGTCGGGAACCTGCACGCCCTGGATCGTCACACCGGTCACGGCGAGGCCGGATTGATATTCATCGAGCGATTGCTGGATGGCCGCGATCAGCTGCGGGCGAATTGTTTCGCGATCCTGATAAAGGATGTCACTGGTGCTGCGGGCGCCGACGATGCCGCGCACCGCCGCTTGTGCGGCCTGCATCACGCTCTGATCGGGATCGACGCTGCGGAACAGATAATCGGTCGGCTTGCGCACCTTGTACTGAACCGCAAAGCGCACGTCGACGATATCCGCGTCGTGCGTGAGCATGGACGCGTCCTTCACGTTGGCAAGACGCACGGGATTGTTGCGGCCGATTTCCACCTGGCGAACCTGACCGATATTGACAAGCTCATGCGCTTCGAACGGATACGGCAGGCGCCAGTGCACGCCCTGTCCCGCCGTGTAGCGATACTTGCCGAACTGCATCACGACGCCGGCCTGGCCGTCCTGCACGACGAACACGCCGCTGCCGAGATAGATCGCGATCAGCACGCCGATCACGATGCCTACGCCGATGCGCGCGCCACGACCATTGTCCGGACGGCCTCCGCCCACGCCGCCGCCCTTGCGGCCGAACATACGGCTCAACCGGCGGTTGAAATCCCGCCACATCTCGTCGAGATCGGGCGGACCTTCACCGTCCTTGGTCTGCGGACGCTTGGGTTCACCGGGACGCTGGCGCTCACCGCTACCATTGCCATCGCCACGGCCCCAGCGCGGATCGTTCAGTGAAAGCATGGCGCGCATGCGCAGCCAGATACTCCGCTCGTTGTAATCGTTCACCTGTGTTCGTTCACCAGAGTAGACAGCGGGTCAGTGCAATTGGAACGGGTCAGTGCCCGAGTTCTGTGACCTTGCGGTCGTCGCGTGGTGCCGCCGACCGGTCTTCTTCCGAGGAGCCCGGCAGCGTGTCGGGAAGAGGTTCGGCAGTAGCGATCTCAGCGATGGCAGCGCGCAATGTGTCCAGCCCTTGCCCCGTGCGCGCGCTCAAAAAGACGCGCGAAATATTACCATACTCATCCCGCTCGACCGCGTCCCCACGGGCCGCCAACTCGGGCACCGCGTCGATCTTGTTGAACACGAGCACCTGCCGGATCGTGTCCGCGCCGATTGCGTGCAACACCTCGTTCACCTGGTCGATCTGATCGAGACGCACCGCGCTCGACGCGTCGACGACATGCAGCAGCAGGTCGGCGTGAATCGTTTCCTCGAGCGTGGCGCGAAACGCCGCGACCAGTTGGTGAGGCAACTCGCGAATGAAGCCGACGGTATCCGACACCACCACCTGCCCCGCTTCGTCGCCGAGATAGACGCGCCGGGAGGTCGTGTCGAGCGTGGCGAACAACTGGTTGGCCGCATACGCCTGCGCCTTGGTCAACGCGTTGAAGAGCGTGGACTTGCCCGCATTCGTATAGCCGACGAGCGACACCGACATGGTTTGATTGCGTGAACGCTGGCGACGCTGCGTGCCATGCTGACGCCGCAGTTTTTCGAGCCGCGTCTTGAGCGCCTTGATGCGTTCGCCGATCAGCCGGCGGTCGGTTTCGAGCTGCGTCTCACCTGGACCGCGCAAGCCGATACCGCCTTTTTGCCGTTCGAGGTGGGTCCATGCGCGGATTAGCCGCGTCGACAGATACTGCAATTGCGCGAGTTCCACCTGCAGCTTGCCTTCATGGCTGCGGGCGCGCTGCGCAAAAATATCGAGGATGAGACTCGTGCGGTCGACCACGCGCCGATTAAGCGCTTGCTCCAGATTGCGCTGCTGGGCAGGCGCAAGAGCATGATTGAAGATGACGAGTTCGATGTCGTTCGCCTCACACGCAAGACGCAGTTCCTCGGCCTTGCCGCTGCCGACGAACATCTTCGCATCGGGACTGGCCCGGCGCCCAGTGAGGGTGACTAGAGGATTCGCGCCCGCGCTTTGTGCGAGCAGGCTGAGTTCTTCGAGACTGGCTTCGAAATCGATCTTACCGAAGTCGATGCCGACAAGCGCTGCATTGATCAAATTGGAGGGTATCAAAATGAGGCGGCCGGGAGTAATCGCCAACGGGCGACGTTACGCCGGCCGCGACGGGGGTTAGGACTGTTCAGAATCCGGGTGGAAATTCACCGGACGGGCTGGCACGACAGTCGAGATTGCGTGCTTGTAGACCATCTGGGTGACCGTATTCCGGAGCAACACGACGTACTGGTCGAACGATTCGATGTTCCCTTGAAGCTTGATGCCGTTGACCAGGTAGATCGACACCGGCACATGCTCTTTACGCAGTGCGTTCAAAAACGGGTCTTGTAACAATTGCCCTTTGTTGCTCATAGCAAACTCCGTATTTTTTTGCAGGTTGACTAAATTGACGACGGAAGAAAAAGGTATCCGCCGTCAACCGCTACACTATAGCCGATTTTCGTTTTTGCGCGAGGGCCCTGCCTGATCGGCCAAACCCAACACACACGCGGGTTTCAGCCTTTGTCCGCGTAAGGGTTCGTCGACGATCTGAACTCTATTCGCAATGGAGTCCCGGTCAGCTTGAAAGTTTCACGGAAGCGGTTTTCAAGGTAGCGTTTATACGTTTCGGTGATCGCGTCGAGCGCGTTGCCGTGAATCACAATGATCGGCGGATTCTGTCCGCCCTGGTGCGCGTAGCGCAATTTCGGCCGCACCGGACCACGGCGGCGCGGCTGCTGGAACTCCACTGCATCGATCAACGCGCGCGTGAGCTTCGGAGTGGGCAGCTTGGCCATTGCCGCGGCGTATGCGTCGTCGACCGAACGCATCAGCGGACCGATTCCAGTTTTTTCCGCAGCGGAAATGAAATGGAATTTGGCGAAGTCGAGAAATTTTAGTTTGCGTTCGAGGTCCGCTTTGGTGCGCTCGCGCACATGGGAGTCGAGCCCGTCCCACTTGTTCACGCCAACCACCAGCGCACGACCCTGCTCCACCACGAAGCCGGCGATATGCGCGTCCTGCTCCGAGATGTCCTGACGCGCGTCGAGCAGCAGAATCACGACATTCGCGTCCGAAATCGACTGCAGCGTTTTCACCACCGAGAACTTCTCGATCGCTTCGAACACCTTGCCGCGACGGCGCAAACCAGCCGTATCGATCAGCGTGTACGGCTTGCCCTGGCGTTCGAAGTCGACGTAGATCGAATCGCGCGTGGTTCCTGGCATATCAAACGCGATCACGCGCTCTTCGCCGACCAGCGCGTTGATCAATGTCGACTTGCCGACGTTCGGGCGGCCGACGATCGCGATCTTCACGCCGCGCGCTTCCTTTTCGTCGTCGCTCTCTTCTGGCTGTCCCGCGTATGCGACGTCGAGCGCCTCGTTGATCATTTCCGTCACGCCGTCGCCGTGCGCCGAGGAAATCGCACGCGGATCGCCGAGGCCGAGTTCATAGAAGTCAGCGGCGACTGTGCTGTACTTCATCCCTTCCGCCTTGTTGACGACGAGAAAAATCGGCCGGCCGGTCTTGCGGAGGTAGTCGGCAATCGATTTGTCTTGCGGCGCAAGACCATTGCGCCCGTCGACGATGAACACGACGATGTCCGATTCCTCCACCGCCTGGCGCGTCTGGCGCGCCATCTCGTGCAGAATGCCGTCTTTCGCGACAGGCTCGAAACCACCGGTGTCAACAACCAGGTACGGACGCTCGCCCGTGCGCCCTTCGCCGTAATGGCGATCGCGCGTCAGGCCGGGCAAATCGGCAACGAGTGCGTCACGCGAGCGCGTGAGGCGATTGAAGAGCGTGGATTTCCCCACATTGGGGCGCCCGACGAGGGCAATAACGGGTTTCATCAGATGTTGTTCACGGTGAAACGCGGATCGGAAGCGACCGTCCGCGTAGCGACGCCATTGCGCCGCTACACGGCAGCGTTTGACGAAAATTATCACGAATTCGGCCAGCCCCGGACGCGCTGTCCATATGCGCGCCGAGGTGGACGGGGGTTTGGCTGTATGCGCAGCGCCATCTGGCTGCGAGATTAAGTCTTCCTGCGGGGCGGCTCGCTCGCCAGTTGCATGACGCGTCTTGCGATGCCGCGCTAAGGTGGCGCCGCAAGCAGCCACCATGGCCACGTGGGCCGTCTTTCTGTCCGACTTGCCGGACCAGCCAGTCCGGTGAAATTCTTTTTACTTACTCTGCAGGGCTATGTGCAGCGCCGCCTGCGCTGTGCGGTAAAAGCTGTACTGCGCACGCTGCATAAAAGCGCGCGGCCGGCAAAGCCGGCCTGCACGCTCGACAACCTTCCTGCGCAATCAGCGCGGGCGATAGCCGTACAGATCGCCGTCGCGCGTTTGCACGACGAGCGTCTCTCCGGCCAGCACCGGCGCCGCGGTAATTGCGCTGCCGTCGGTCTTCACGCGCGCGACCAGCGTACCGTCGTCGCGCGACAGGAAGTGCACGTAGCCCTGATAGTCGCCCAGCACCGCAGCGTGGCCGAGGATGAACGGCACGCCGAGTTCGCGATTCTTGAGCTTGTCGTTCTTCCACAGCGGCGCACCGTTCGTGACGTCGAACGCCGACACCACCGACCAGTCGTCGGCCGCCACGACCGCGCGGTCATCCTGCGCGAGACCGCTTGCGCTCGAGAATGCTTTTTCCCACAGCGCGCGACCCGAGTTTGCGTCGAAGCAGCCAATCTGACCTTGGAACGTGACTGCGCAGGTTTCCGAACCGACCAGCGTGGGCGGCCCCGTCACGTCGTTGATACGCTCGACTTCCGTCACGCCCTTCGGATAGGAAACCGGCGTTTGCCAGTAATTCTCTCCCGTCTGCAGATTGATCGCGGCGAACGCGCCACCCGGGAATCCGGCCAGCACAGCCGCGTCGCCCGCGAAGGTCATACCCGACGACACACGCAGATTCAGCGGCACGGCGCGGTTGCGGTAGTTCCATTTCTGCTCGCCAGTTTGCGCGTTGAACGCGACGATCTGGCCGTCGACGGTACGCACGACCACGAGACCGTTGCCGACCAGCGGCGGCGAGATGATCTCGCCCGGCGCCTTGGCTGTCCACAACTGCTTGCCATCCGCGCCGAGCACGTAGACGTCGCCCTTCAAGCCGCCGACCGCCGTCAGCGTGCCGTCGCTGCCGACACCGGCGGAGATGTCGTCGTGCAGCTTGACTCGCCAGATGTCCTTACCGGTTTGCGCGTCGATCTTCGCAACCGAGCCATTGGTACCGGCCGCGTATACCGCGTCGCCGACCGCGACCGGCGAGAACAGATAACGTCCTGCCTTGCCTACGCTCGTCTTCCAGGCTTGCTGAACGTCGAGCACGGGTTTGAACTCGGTGAGCGGCGTCGGCACGCGGCGCTCGTCTTTCGTGGATGAGCAAGCCGCGAGAGCGAGGACGGTCATCGCACAGACAACGGGCACAGCGTAACGTTTCAGCAGATTCATCGGTGGACGAAGCATTCAGGAAATGGGTTAAAGAAAGACCGGTTGGTCGTTGCAGGCGGCGCGCTGCAGACAGCGCTTAGCCGCCCAGCGCGTCCAGCTTGAACTGGATCAACTGGCGCTCCGAAGTGTCGCTTTTCGGCAGCGAATCGATCGCGAGCTTGTAGGCGGCGCGCGCGTCGTCACGCTTACCCTGCGCGGCGAGCAGATCGCCGCGGCCGTTCGCCACGATGCCTTTGAACGCATCGGACTGCGGCTCGGCGAGCAGTGCAAGACCCTGGTCGTAAGCCTTTTCGTCGAGCAACAGCGAAGCAAGGCGCAGCTTGGCGATCTGCTTGAACTCGTCGTCCTTCGCGTGATCGATGGTCCATTGCAACTGGGCCTTTGCCGCGGCTTCGTCGCCGGTGGCGTAGAGCGCCTTGGCCGCTCCCAGCGCGGTCATTTGCGCGTACGCGGTGCGGCTGAACTTGTCTTCCATGTCCGCGGCGACGCGCGTGATCTTCGCCTTGTCGCCCGATGCCACGGCCTGCTGCACCTGGTCATACAGCACAGCGGCTTCCGCCGCCTGGCGCCGCTGCCAGAAATTCCAGCCGTTCCAGCCGGCTGCGGCGACCAGCACCACCAGCACGATCCACGTGGTTGCATTACCCCACTGCGCCCACCAAGCCTTCAGACCTTCAATCGATTCTTGTTCGTCGTGGTAACTCATTGCCCGGCGATTTCCTCATTCTTGCTACTTGTGCGTGTCGAACCAAGGGGCTCGACGACATCGCGATCAGTCGTCGCCGTCTTCGGCGGTTGCAACCATCGCATTGATTAGAAATTCGGTCAAGTCTTCGGCGGGCACGTTATGTTGCTCGTTTTTACCGCCGTTAGCATTGGTATCTCGCAGCGGTTTGACCCCGACCGTGCCGTTGGCGATCTCATCGTCGCCGAGCACTACCGCAAACGCGGCGCCGCTCGCGTCGGCACGCTTCATTTGCGATTTGAAGCTCGCCGACTGACCGTCCGCGCTGCAATGCAGGATGACGTCCAGACCCGTGTCGCGCAGCCGCTCGGCAATGATGAAGGCCTGCTCGCGCGCGGCGTCGCCCTGATGGACCACGTAGACGTCGCAACCTTCATCTTCCGGCACGAGTTGATCTTCCTTCAGCAACTCGAGAATTCGCTCGATGCCCATTGCCCAACCGCAAGCCGCCGTGGGCTTGCCGCCGAGCTGCTCGATCAGCGGATCGTAACGGCCGCCCGCCGCGACGGTGCCCTGCGCGCCGAGCTTATCGGTCACCCATTCGAACACAGTCAGATTGTAATAATCGAGGCCTCGCACGAGACGTGGATTGATTTTGAACGGAATGTTGTTCGCCTTCAGAATGCGCTGCAAACCTTCGAAGTGGGCGCGCGATTCCTCGCCGAGGAAATCGATCAGCTTCGGCGCGTTCTGCGCGACTTCCTGCAGCGCCGGATTCTTCGTGTCGAGCACGCGCAGCGGATTCGTGTAAAGACGCCGCTTCGCGTCTTCGTCGAGCACGTCCATGTGCTTTTCGAGGTACGCAATCAATTCGACGCGATGCGCCGCGCGCTCTTCCGCGAGGCCGAGCGAATTGATTTCCAGCTTGATGCCCGTCAGGCCGAGGTCGTCCCACAGGCGCTGGCACATCATGATGATTTCAGCGTCGGCATCCGGGCCGGCGAAGCCCAACGCTTCCACGCCCACCTGATGAAACTGGCGATAACGGCCGCGCTGCGGACGCTCGTGCCGGAACATCGGACCGATGTACCACAGGCGCTTCGGGCCGTCGTACAGCATGTTGTGCTCGATAGCCGCGCGCACCACCGCTGCCGTGTTTTCCGGGCGCATGGTCAAATTTTCACCGTTCAACGCGTCGGTGAAGCTGTACATCTCTTTCTCGACGATGTCGGTCACTTCCCCGATACCGCGGGTGAACAACTGCGTGTGTTCGACGATCGGCGTACGAATATTCTGGTATCCGTACGAACGCAGCATCGACTTGACGGTGGTTTCAAAAAAATCCCACAGCCCGGCTTCCTGCGGAAGGATATCGTTCATGCCCTTCACGCCGGACAGCTTTTCGAGCTTTTTCTTCTGTTCAGTCATCTGTATTCGATAGCCGATGTTTAGTTGAGTGCCTCGGCGCGGCCATAGCGGCGCTCGACGTAGTCACTCACGATTTGCTGGAATTCTTGCGCGATGTTATCGCCGCGCAGCGTCTTGACCTTCTCGCCGTCGATGAATACCGGCGCGGCCGGATTCTCGCCCGAACCCGGCAGGCTGATGCCGATGTTCGCCTGCTTCGACTCGCCGGGACCGTTGACGATGCAGCCCATCACCGCGACGTGCATCTTTTCGACGCCAGGATACTGATCGCGCCACGCCGGCATCTGCGTGCGCAGATATGTCTGAATTTGCGATGCCAGTTCCTGGAACAGCGTGCTGGTAGTACGGCCGCAACCCGGGCATGCAATCACCATCGGGGTGAAAGAGCGCAGGCCCATGGTCTGCAGGATTTCCTGACCGACGATGACCTCGCCGGTACGCGACGCGCCCGGCTCCGGCGTGAGCGAAATACGGATCGTGTCGCCGATGCCCTGCTGCAGCAACACCGACAACGCCGCCGTCGACGCAACGATGCCCTTCGAGCCCATGCCCGCTTCCGTCAAACCGAGATGCAGCGCGAATTCGCAACGGCGCGCGAGTTCGCGGTACACGGCGATCAGATCCTGCACGCCGCTCACTTTGCACGACAGAATGATCTGCTTGCGCGACAGGCCCAGTTCCACAGCGCGCTCCGCCGAGCCGATGGCCGACTGGATCAGCGCTTCGTACATGACGCTTTGCGCTTCCCACGGCGTGGAACGTGCCGCGTTTTCGTCCATCATCCTGGCGAGCAGGTCCTGGTCCAGACTGCCCCAGTTCACGCCGATGCGCACCGGCTTGTCGTATTTCACCGCCGCTTCGATCATTTGCGCGAATTGCGTGTCGCGCTTCGCGCCGTGGCCGACGTTGCCCGGATTGATCCGGTACTTCGACAGTGACTCCGCACAAGCCGGGTAATCGCGCAGCAGTAGGTGGCCGTTGTAATGGAAATCGCCGACCAGCGGCACGGAAACGCCCATGCGGTCGAGCTGCTCGCGCACCGCCGGCACGGCCGCGGCCGCCTCCGGCGTGTTCACCGTGATGCGCACCAGTTCCGAACCGGCTTGCGCCAGTTCCTTGATCTGAATAGCGGTGCCGATGGCGTCCGCGGTATCCGTGTTGGTCATCGACTGGACGCGCACGGGCGCGTCGCCGCCAATCGTGACGAGCTGTCCGCCCCAACGGACGTCCACCGCATGCGACTTGCGCCGCGCCGCATGGCCGCCGAACACCGGCTCGTTTGACACAATTTTGCTACTGGATTGGGATTGAGCTTCGGATTGCATCGAAAGACCCATTTACGCCACAGGCGCCATGTAAAAAATGTGGCGCCTGAATTGAAAAAGCGCCGCGGTCCGGTCGGCCGCGGCGCATACCGTCTGTATCAAGGCAGCGCAAAGCGCGCCACGTTACCTTTCGCCGCCGCATATTTCGACGGATCGACCGGCTGACCGTCGAGTGTCAGCGACTCCAGACCGGCCCTGTTGCCGACCGTGACCTTGAAAGGCGCTTCGCCCGTCACTTCCTTCGTATCGCCTGCATGCACGAGGCCGGAGAATACTTCCTTGCCGTTCTTACCGCGCACGCTGAACCAGGTATCCTGGGTCACGCGCAACGCGACGATTGCCGAACCCGCAGCCGGTGCTGCGACTGCCGCAGACGCTCCAGCGACAATAGCCGGAGCGCTCGCAGCAGCCGCCGCCGTGACGGGCGGCGCGGAAGCCGGCGCGGTGCCGGCCGCGAGCGGCACGGCCATCGGCGTGGCCGACCCGGCGCTCTGCGCCGCGGCCTGCGTTTCAGGCTCGGACGCCGCCTCTTGCGCGGTTGCCTCCGAGCCCGCCGACGGGCCTTGCGCGACGGCGCCCGAAGCGCCAGTAGCACCACCCGCGCCACCATCGGCGCTCGCTTTCAGACGCGCAAGCCATGCCGTCGAATCGCCGCCATTGGTATGCCACATGGCGAGCGCGATCACCGCGACAATCACCGCTGCAACGCCCCACAACCACGAACGGCTTCTTTGCGCTCCACCACCGAGCGACAGCGACACGCGGCCGCGCGGCAAGTCGGTGCCCGAGGACGCAGGCATCGAAAGATCCGGCGCAGGCACGCCCTTCTCGCGGCGCAACGCCTGCGTGAACGGCGTAGGATCGGCGCCAAGCATCTTCGCATAGCTGCGCACTACGCCGAGCGCAAAGGTCGTATCCGGCAAATGGCTGATGTCGCCGGATTCCAGCGCACGCAATTTGGCGGGCGCTACTTTGAGACGAGCCGATACGTCTTCGATCGACAAGCCCTTGGATTCCCGCAGTTGCGTCAAGCGCGCGCCGACCGCGGCCAGCGAGTCCAGGCCCGGCTGCACAACAGGCTGCACCACCGCCCGTGCGACTGGCGCCGGGCGGCCTTCGTTCGTGTCTGTGTCATGCGGCTGCGGGTGCTGCGGCTCACTCATCCCAAATCCTTTCGCGTCGATTCTTTTTTCACTCGTGCAACCGGACCGGTCCAAACCTCATGTCCGAATCGCAGACCGTTTATAACAAAATGCGCGGCCTCATGTGCCGCTTCCGATCGATTCTGCAAACTTTCTTTTCAATCGCCGGTGGCGCGACGCGCGTTTGAGCATTTTCCGGTACCTCGTCCGAATGCCCACACGCGCCGCCTTCCGGCTACACGGCACGAACCTCGATGATCTTCGCCGCCTTCCCGGTGCGCTCAGCGAGACGCGTGCGGTCTTTCACCGCACCGGCCAACTGACCGCAGGCAGCGTCGATATCATCGCCGCGTGTTTTGCGCACTGTGGTGACGACGCCCGCGTCCATCAACACTTGTGCAAACCGCTTGATCTGTTCCTGCTTCGAACGGACGAGGCCCGATTCGGGGAACGGATTGAACGGAATCAGATTGAACTTGCACGGGACGTCGCGTGTGAGGGCCAGCAGTTCGCGCGCTTGCGCTTCACTGTCGTTCACGCCATCGAGCATGCAATATTCGAATGTAATGAAATCGCGCGGCGCGACTTTCAGATAGCGCTGGCAAGCCGCCATCAATTCGCGCAGCGGATATTTTTTGTTCAAGGGCACCAGCATGTCGCGCAGCGGATCGCTCGGCGCATGCAACGAAACAGCCAGCGCAACGGGCAAGTCGGCGCCGAGCCGGTCCATCATGGGGACAACGCCCGAGGTTGACAACGTGACGCGCCGGCGCGACAGGCCATAGGCGTTGTCGTCCAGCATCAGACGCATGGCGGGCACGACCGCGTCGTAGTTCAGGAGCGGCTCCCCCATGCCCATCATCACGACGTTCGTGACGACGCGCTCGCCCTTGCCGTCACCGCCCGTGGCACGGCCGCCAGCCACCCCGCGCGACGCACGCAGCGCGAACTCAGCCATGCGCAACTGGCCGATGATTTCGCCGGTTGTGAGGTTGCGGGAAAAACCCTGCTTGCCGGTCGAACAGAAACGACAGTTCACCGCGCAGCCCGCTTGCGACGACACGCACAGCGTGCCACGCGTTTCCTCGGGGATGAAAACAGTTTCGACTGCGTTGCTGTTGCCGACGTCGATCAGCCACTTGCGTGTGCCGTCGGTGGAAATATGGTCACTGACAATGCCGGGCATCGAAATCGTGGCGCGGCCTTTGAGCTTTTCGCGCAAGGACTTCGCGAGATCGGTCATGCCGTCGAAGTCGGCAGCGTTGTACTGGTGGATCCAGCGCTGCAATTGCTTGGCGCGAAACGGCTTCTCGCCCAGGCTGTCGCAGTAAGCGACGAGCCCTTGGGCGTCGAGATCGAGAAGGTTGACGGTGGGACTGCTCGTCATATCGAATCCTGCCATTTCAGTGCGAGACTGCGTTCATGCAACAAGCTGCATGAACGCAATGCCGTTCGCGCCCATTCCTGCTGCTTTTACCTTACTACTTTGCCCGGCGATTCGTGCGATAAAACGGATCGGCTGCACCGACCGCCGAGGCAGTCGAGCATTAACGCGAGTACACGTTCACTTGCGGGAAGAAGAACGCGATTTCAACTGCAGCCGTTTCGGCTGCGTCGGAACCGTGAACTGCGTTTGCGTCGATGCTGTCGGCGAAGTCAGCACGGATCGTGCCCTTTTCCGCCTTCTTCGGGTCCGTTGCACCCATCAGGTCACGGTGCTTCAGGACGGCGTTTTCGCCTTCGAGCACTTGCACGACCACCGGGCCCGAGATCATGAATTCGACCAGGTCCTTGAAGAACGGGCGTGCGGCGTGCACGGCGTAGAACTTTTCAGCGTCGGCACGCGACAGATGGACCATGCGCGAAGCCACGATCTTCAGACCAGCGTTTTCGAAACGGCTGTAGATCTGCCCGATCACGTTCTTGGCCACTGCGTCCGGCTTGATAATCGACAGGGTGCGTTCGATCGCCATAAAAACTCCAAAAAATTAAGAGGTTACAGATTCAAATGAATCCGCTATTGTAGCATGTTCCCGTGTATGATTGCGATTGACCCCTTACAACACTGAAAGACTCCGGGCAGGAGTTTCTGAATACTGGTAGCGTAGGCCGTGTGGATACTTTCAAGGTATTTGAGGGTATTGAAACTCCCAGCCACCGCGCCAATCTTAGGAACGAGTAGTCCGCGACCGGCGCTGAAATTGCCTCCGGCACGGCCCACTGCAAGAGCGCTGGACAACCCGCTGACAACATCACGCAACACGCTTCTGACGTAAGGAGAGACCATGAACGATCATCCGTATAGCTTTGGCCGCACTGGCGCGGTTAGCACAGTCGAAACGCGCAACCGCGTGCTGCGAAACACCTACTGGCTGCTCGCGCTGTCAATGATTCCGACAGTGCTCGGCGCCTGGGTAGGCCTCGCCACCGGTTTCTCGCTTTTCGCCGCCACAAGCCCGGCCATGAGCATGCTGGCGTTCTTCGCGATCGCCTTCGGCTTCATGTTCGCCATTGAGAAAACGAAAGATAGCGCCGCCGGCGTGTTCGTGCTGCTCGGCTTCACGTTCTTCATGGGCCTGATGCTGTCGCGCATCCTGGGCTTTGTGCTGGGTTTCTCCAACGGCCCGTCGCTCATCATGCTCGCCTTCGGTGGCACTGGCGTGATCTTCGCCTCTATGGCAACGATCGCCACCGTCAGCAAGCGCGACTTCTCGGGTCTCGGCAAGTGGCTCTTCATGGGCGTGATCGTGCTGCTGCTGGCGTCGGTCGCGAACGTGTTCCTGCATCTGCCGGCGCTGATGCTCACGGTTTCCGTCATGGCAATTGTGATTTTCTCGGCCTACATGCTGTTCGACGTCCAACGCGTCGTGAACGGCGGTGAGACGAACTACATCACGGCTGCGCTCGCTATTTATCTCGACCTGTACAACGTCTTCGTCAACCTGCTCGCGCTGCTCGGCATCTTCGGCGGCAACCGCAACTAAGCCTGACGTTTCTCGAACCAGGGCGCGGCACTGTAACCGCCGCCCTTGTAGAAAAGCCCATAACGATCAATCGTTATGGGCTTTTTTCGTTGCGCCGCCGTTTCTGGCGACTCAGCACCCGCCGTACGGAAAACTCACAGGCTCAGCCAGGCAAAACCTTCGGCTTGGGAAGCCACCACGACTTCGGTCGGTGCCGCGCCCAGCACGCCTGCCATGGCGGCCTGCGCCAGTTCGGGCAAATTGTTCTGCTGACTCAAATGCGCGGCAACCAGATGGCGCAGATGCGAGCGATCGAGCGAGGCCAGAATGTCCGCCGCCGCGTCGTTGTTCAAATGCCCGTGATTGCCGCCGATGCGCGCCTTCAGCGATTGCGGATAGCGGCTGCCGGCCAGCATCCGCACATCGTGATTGCATTCGAGCACGAGCGCGTCGCAGCCACTCAACACCGAACTGATATGCGGCGTGGAGGTGCCGACATCCGTCAGCACGCCAAGGCGGCTCGCACCGTTCGAGAATACGTATTGCAACGGCTCGCGGGCATCGTGAGGGACCGTGTACGGAAGAACGCTGAGGTCGCCGATCGCCACCGCCTCGTCGCCCCAAAGCACTTGCAGGTCGACGTCGGCTTCATCGGCGCCCACCGCGCGGGCGGTGCCCCAGCTCATATACAGCGGAATCGACCACTTGCGCGCCAGCGTCAGCGCGCTGCCAATGTGGTCGCTATGTTCATGGGTGACGACAATAGCGTCGAGACCTTCCACGCTCGCGCCGAGCCGCGTCAGGCGCCGCTCGACTTCCTTCGCCGAAAAACCGCAATCGAGCAGCACGCGCGTGGTGGTCGCGCCGCTTTGCGCTTCCACCAGCAATGCATTGCCTTCACTGCCGCTGCCAAGACTTGCGAATCGCACAGCCCGATTAGTTCAGTTGCGCGTGCAGGAGCGTCACGATGCGCTGCGCGTCGGACGAATTGTCGATCTGCCCGTTAGCGTCAAGCACTGCGACTTGCGTCACGGCATCGCCCTTCGAGCGCACGTTGACGAGAAACTCCTGTCCGGGTTTCTTCGACGAATTGCCGCTGTAAAACAGCTTGCCCAGGAGCCCTTCCTTCTTCAGCTCCTGCATCGAATCCGCGTAGCGCACGTAGTAGATGCCCTTCGCGCGATCGCGGTTGTCGACGGTGAAGTTGGTGCGGTCGAGCGCAAGGCCCACGCGCAGCCATGCACGGTCGAACGATTCCTGCAGATCGAGCGTCGATGTGCCTGCGCTCTTGTCAAGCGTGGCCGGCGCAGCGGCCGGGCGCGCTTCGGTCAGCAGTTGCTTCGACTGCTTTTCGGTCAGGCCGAATTTCTGCATCAGCTTGGTCAGGAACAGCGCTTCGAGCGCCGGATCGCGCGGACGCTCTTCCCAGCGCGACGAGGTCTTGTCCTGCCCCGTCAGCACTTCTTCCATGGCGCTATGCGTGACGGAAATGTCCGTCGTCTCTGACGGACCACGCGACACGAGCGTGCGGAAACTGTCCCGGGTACCCGAGGAATACGCGAAGTCGATCACCTTGCCCACGGTACGGCGGAACCAGTCGTCCGGAATATTGGCGCGGTTTTCAGCCCAGTCGGTCACCATGATGCCGGTAGCCGGCGCGTCGGTTTTCAGCGCGAAGCCGTTTTCCTGCCAGAACTCCTGCAACTGCGGCCACAGTTGTTCCGGCGAGCGGCCGTCGACCACCAGCCAGCGGCGGTCGCCGTCACGCTCGATGTGCATGCCGTACGGATCCTGCGCGGTCGGCTGGCCTTCCGTCGAGTTGCCGGCAGCCGTAACCGCGCGCTGCGTGGCGCCGCCCAAGGCCAGTGTGGCCGGCGGCGCGACGTAGCGCTGATCGGTCGGCGTGGTGGTCAGATCGCCGGGGACAGCGAGCGGCGGCGCGCTGCCCGCGCCTTTGTAATTCACGCGATCGGACGCAAACCAGTCGTTCAGGGTGTCACAGCCGGCGAGCGTCACCAGGGCAAGCGTCAGCGCCGCCATGCGGGTTGCGTGGAGGGAAAGTGCGGAACGTTTCATGAGGTCCTTCGTGATACTGGAACGCGGTGCCTGGTTCTGTGTGCCGGGAACGTGGGCTGGATCGACGTCGGTTAAGGGAATGCCGGTGGGCGGAGTGAGCGCTGACGGGTACGCGGGCGACCCGCTTATCCCAGCAGGCCCGCTTCGCGCAGCGCGCCACGCACCACTTCGTGGTATTGCGCGTCGAGCGGCGTAAGCGGCAGGCGGATTCCGCCCTGCACACGACCCAGCTGCTGCAGTGCCCATTTCGCCGGAATCGGATTCGATTCGATGAACAGGTTCTTGTGCAGCGACAGGAGCTTCAGATGAATCTCGCGCGCGGTCTTTGCGTCCGCCGCAAGCGCGGCTTTGCACAGTTCGCTCATTGCGCGCGGCGCGACGTTTGCCGTGACCGAAATATTGCCGTGGCCGCCAAGCAGCATCAGCGCGACCGCCGTAGGATCGTCGCCGCTGTAGATGCCGAAATGCGCGGGCGCCGACTTGATCAGATGCGCGGCGCGATCGATATTGCCGGTCGCTTCCTTCACACCGATGATGCCCGGCACCTGCGCGCAACGCAGAATGGTCTCGTTGCTCATGTCCGCGACCGTGCGGCCCGGCACGTTATACAGGAGGACCGGCAGATCGACCGTTTCCGCAATCTTCACGAAATGGCGATAGATGCCTTCCTGGGTCGGCTTGTTGTAGTACGGCACGACCTGCAGCGTGGCGTCCGCGCCGACTTCCTTCGCCTGGCGCGTGAGTTCGATGGCTTCGGTGGTGGAGTTGCCGCCCGAGCCCGCGATTACTGGCATCCGGCCCGCGGTGTGCTCGACCGCGGTTTTGACCATCAGCACATGTTCTTCGACAGACAACGTGGCCGACTCGCCACTCGTGCCGACGACGACGAGCGCATTAGTGCCCTCCGCGACGTGCCAGTCGATCAGTTTGCGAAATGCCGGCAGATCGAGGCTGCCGTCTTCAAGCATTGGGGTAATGATGGCAGGAATGCTGCCGCGAATCTGAACGCCGTCGTTGCCGGCCGGGTTGCCGCGCGGGTTGCCGGATTGATTGCCGTTAGTCATGAAACGCCATGAATTTGATCAGGTAAACCGCGATTGTAGCGGATTAGCCAGCCAACTCGTAACAAGGCGGGGGCGCCGCCTGCGCGGGGTTGTCTGAGCGCTCCGTCTCCAGAATCGCGCAGATGCGCTGGACGTAAGCCGGGCGTGGCTGCGCGAGAAAACCGTCCTGAAACGCGACGACCCGCAACTGGCCGCGCACGACGTCGAGCAGTTCGCCGGGGGCGAGCAGGAACGCGGTATTAGAGGGTTTGCCGACCGTTTCGTTTCCTTGCGCGAAGGTCTCGTAAACCAGTACGCCGCCGGGCGCGAGCGAACGGATCAGTTGTGGAAAGAGCGGCCGGTGCAGATAGTTGGTGACGATCACCGCGGCAAACTTTGCGTCCGCAGGCAACGGCCAAGGCGCGCGCTCGATGTCGGCCGCGACCGGTGTGACGAGCGGCGCGTCGGCGAGCGTGTTCAGCGCCGCCGCGTCGCGGTCGATTGCCGTCACCGGATGACCCAGCGACGCAAAAAACCGCGCGTGCCGCCCCGCGCCCGACGCCACGTCGAGCACGGCGCCGCCTGCCGCGACCAGATGCGCCCAATGACGCACCCAGCGCGACGGCTCGCCCAATCCATGCATGGCAGCGGCGGTGCTCATGGCGCTCGTGTCTGCGGCCCGACCGGTTAGTTGTACGACAGACCCATCGCCTCGCGCACCTCGCGCATCGTTTCCGTGGCGAACCTGCGGGCCTTGTCGCAGCCATCGGCGACGATGGCACGCAGCAGCGATGGGTCGTCCATATACTTCTGCGCACGCTCGAGCATCGGCTGCTGTTCGCGCAGAATGCCTTCGATCACCGGCTGCTTGCATTCGAGACAACCGATGCCCGCCGAACGGCAGCCCTTCTGGACCCACTCGTGCGTGGTTTCGTCGGTATAGACCTGATGCAGTTGCCACACGGGGCACTTGTCCGGATCGCCCGGATCGGTGCGGCGCACGCGCGCCGGATCGGTCGGCATGGTGCGCACTTTCTTCGTGATCGTCTCGGCGTCTTCGCGCAGACCGATCGTATTGCCGTACGACTTCGACATTTTCTGACCGTCGAGGCCCGGCATGCGCGACGCTTCGGTCAGCATGGCTTGCGGCTCGACCAGAATGATCTTGCGCGAGCCTTCGAGGTAGCCGAACAGACGCTCGCGGTCGTTCATCGACAGGCTCTGCGATTCCTGCAACATGGCGCGCGCCTGTTCGAGCGCTTCGTCGTCGCCTTCCTGCTGGTAGGCGTTGCGCAACTCGTGATAGAGCTTCGCGCGCTTGCCGCCGAGCTTTTTCGCGGCTTCGTTCGCCTTCTGTTCGAAGCCCGGCTCGCGGCCGTACAGGTAGTTGAAACGGCGCGCAATTTCACGCGTCATTTCGACGTGCGGCACCTGATCTTCGCCGACCGGCACGAGCGAACCGCGATACAGCAGAATGTCCGCCGCCATCAGCACCGGGTAGCCAAGGAAGCCGTAAGTGGACAGGTCCTTGTCCTTCAGCTTCTCCATCTGCTCCTTGTAGGTGGGCACACGTTCGAGCCAGCCGAGCGGCGTGCTCATGCCGAGCAGCAGAGCCAGTTCGGCATGCTCAGGCACCTTGCTCTGGATGAACAGCGTGGCCTGCGCCGGATCGATGCCGGATGCAAGCCAGTCGATCAGTACGTCCCACACATTCTTTTCGATCACCTCCGGCGTTTCGTAGTGGGTCGTCAGCGCGTGCCAGTCGACCACACAGAAGAAGCACGGGTATTCGGACTGCAGCCGCACCCAGTTTTTCAGCACGCCGTGGTAGTGGCCGAGGTGCAGCGACCCGGTGGGCCGCATGCCGGAGAAGATACGGTCTGGGAACATGGTTATTTAGAAAAGCGAAACAAGTGGAGTCAGGATTGCAGTGATCGCGCTGTAACCGAGCGTGACGAGCGGGCTTAACCAGTAACGCGTCAGCGTGCCCGTCATGACGAGCGCCATGACGATGAAAAAGCCGTACGGTTCGAGGCGCGACAGCGTGATGGCTTGCCGCGGCGGCAACAGCGCCATCAGCACGCGGCCGCCGTCGAGTGGCGGCAGCGGAAACAGATTGAGCACGCCGAGCACCAGGTTCACCCCGACGCCCGCTCCCGCCATGCGCGTGAAGAACGGTTCGTCGACGCTCATAACCGCGAGCCCGACGCCCACCAGACCCCAGATGAGCGCTTGCACGAAGTTGCAGGCCGGGCCCGCCGCGGCAACCCACAGGCTGCCCCAACGCGGATTGCGCAGGTTGCCGAAGGCGACCGGCACCGGCTTCGCGTAGCCGAACATGAACGCGCCGCTGGTGGCGAAGTAAAGCAGCAAGGGAATTGCAATCGTGCCGAGCGGATCGATGTGCCGCATCGGATTGATGGAAACGCGGCCGAGCACGTAGGCCGTGTTGTCGCCGAGCCAGCGCGCGACGTAACCATGCGCGGCCTCGTGCAGCGTGATTGCGAAAATCACCGGCAGTGCGTAGACCGCGATGGTTTGTACCAGGGAAGAATCCATAACTCGCTATTGTAACAATGCGATTGCGTGCATCTGTCCGCTTTCGCTCAAGCCGTCTCTTCGAGACCGAATGGCGCGAGAGAACCGCGCCCTGCCCGCACCAGCACCGGCTCCTCGCCGGTCAAATCGATCACCGTGGACGGCTCGCACACGCATGCCCCGCCGTCGATCACGAGATCCAGTTGTTTTTCGAGCCGCGCACGGATTTCCTCGGGATCGTTCAGCGGTGTGGTTTCGCCCGGCAGGATCAGCGTGGAGCCGAGCAGCGGCTGGCCGAGTTCGCCGAGAATCGCGAGCGTGATCGCATGCTCCGGCACGCGCAGGCCGATCGTCTTGCGTGACGGATGCGACAGACGTCGCGGCACTTCCTTGGTGGCTTGCAGCACGAATACGTACGGACCCGGCGTCACAGATTTGATCAGCCGGTATTGCCGGTTGTCCACCATCGCGAAGTTCGCCAGTTCCGACAGGTCGCGCACCAGCAGCGACAGCAGTTGCTTTTCATCGAGCCCGCGAATCCGGCGCAGGCGCTCGACCGCGTTCTTGTCGTCGAGATGACAGGCGAGCGCGTAGCTCGAATCCGTCGGCAACGCGACCACGCCGCCATCGTTGATGATCTGCACGGCCTGTTTGATGAGGCGCGGCTGCGGGTTATCTGGATGAAGCCGAAAGTATTGGGACATGGCGGCTAACGATGGCTAAGGATAAACGGCAAGTGAGGTGGAGCAACCGGCTGAGCAAGGGCTGAGCGGCTGCCGCACCGGACGCGCGGCACGAGAGCGCGCGCGAACGCACGGCCCTCGCGCGTGACGTGCCGCGTCGGCACGGCGCAGGCTCACAGCCAGCGTTCCCAGACGGGCTTGAGATCGGAAGGAAGCGGCGGCAGCGCGCCGAGTTCGACGCGGCCTTCGCCAGGGGCATGGAAGTCCGACCCGCGCGACGCCTCGAAGCCGAAGCGGCGCGCGACGTCGGCGTATTCGCGGTATTGATCGGGGGTGTGGCTGCCCGTCACGACTTCGATTGCCTTGCCGCCGAGGTCGATGAATTCGGCGAAAAACGCGTCGAATTCGACCGGCGAGTATGCATAACGCCCCGGATGCGCGACGATCGCCTCGCCGCCCGCAGCCTTGATCCAGCCGACGGCGTCGGCCAGCTTCGACCAGCGGTGCGGCACGTAGCCAGGCTTGCCGTCGCCGAGATAGCGGTTGAACACGTCTTGCGTGGAACTGGCGTAACCGCCTTCGACCAGAAAGCGCGCGAAATGCGTGCGCGAGATCATGTCCGGGTTCGACACATATTTCAGCGCGCCTTGATAGGCGTCCGGAATGCCAAGCGTGGCTAGTTGCTCGCCGATCGCTTCGGCGCGCGCGGCGCGCCCGTTGCGGGTGCGCGCGAGACCGTCGATGAGCACCGAACTGGTGGGATCGACGCCGAGCCCGACGATGTGCACCGTACGCGCCGCCCACGTCACCGAAATTTCGACGCCGCTCAGGTAGCCCATGCCGAGTTCCTCGGCGGTGCTGCGCGCTTCGTGCTGGCCGGCGAGCTCGTCGTGATCGGTCAGCGCCCACAACGTCACGCCCCCGGCATGCGCACGGCGCGCGACATCGGCCGGCGCGAATTGGCCGTCGGAAACGGTGGAGTGACAGTGGAGATCGGCGTTCATCATCATGTGGAGAAGGTTCTGCGAGCATTTTACTGCAACGCAGTAAGTGAACGCAGAGCAATCTCGCGCCGCCAGGTTGGGCCGCTGAGGTTTCTGCCGACTCTCCGCCGACGTTAGGCGCAGAATCGCTCGATCAGCGCCGCCACCTGCTCCGGCTGGTCGTGGTGCACCATATGCCCCGCTTCGTCGATGATGCTTTCGCGCCAGTCGGGGAACGCCTGAAACCGCGCCTTGAATTCGTCGAGCGGAATCTCGCCGGCAATGGTCGCGAGCGTCTGGGAGTTCGCGGCCTCCACGTGCAGCACTTTCGCGCTCACCTTACGCCACACGGCCATTACCTCGTCCAGACGGTACAGCGTCGGCCCGCGCAGCTTGTGCGCCGGGTCCGCGAGCAGCATGAAACGCCCGTCGCCGTCCGGCTTCGACCAATGCTTCGCAAGGAACTCCGCGCGTGCCGGCGCCAGGCGCGGGTTCGTCTTGATGAGGCGCCCGGCGACCTCGTCGAGCGACGCGTAGCGCTTCAGTTGCGGCGGATCGCGCAACTCGTCGAGCCAGTTTTGCAGACGTTTCGGCGCCTGAGCCGCATGCGAAGGCGCGAGTCCGAAGCCTTCAAGGTCCACCACGCGCCGCACGCGCTCCGGCCGCGCGCCCGCATACAGGCACACGATGTTCGCGCCGAGACTATGGCCAACGAGATCAACCTGGCCGGTCGGCGCATAGTGGTCGAGCAAAACGTCGAGATCGGCGAGGTAGTCGTGGAACCAGTAGTGGCCGCCGCCGCTTTGCGCGACCGGCCAGTCCGACAGGCCGAAGCCGCGCAAGTCCGGCGCGATGACCTGCCAGTCGCCGCTCAGCGCATCGACCACGAACTGGAACGAAGCCGCCACGTCCATCCAGCCGTGCAGCATGAACAGCATCGGCGCCTCGGGATTGCCCCAACGCCGTACGTGCAAACGGACGCCGCGCACGGCGACGAACTCAGACCGGGAAAGGTTCATGATTGGATGCGCCAAAAAAGAATGGTCGTTCGATTATAACGAGATAATTGGACGACGCGCGCGCGGCGGATTGCAAAAGGAACCTCCGTCTTTGCTCAGTCGGTAGTACCGGATGGCGCTGTCTGCTCGCCGTCGAGACCGGCGAGCGCCGTCAGTTCGGCAAGCTCGGCCTCGTCGAAACCGGCGTCGCGGCGCGCTTCAAAATTGAACGGACCACGCAATTTCGGCGCGCGATACTGCTCGGCAAGGCGCGTGTAGGTGACGTGCGAGTCGAGGCCGCCGTTGTCGCACAGATGGCGAAACCAGCGATTGCCGATCAGCACATGGCCGATTTCGTCGCGCAGAATCACGTCGAGAATTGCCGCCGATGCGTGGTCTCCCGCCTGTTGCAGACGCGCGCGGATGGGCGGCGACGCGTCCAAACCGCGGGCTTCAAGCGTGCGCGGAACCAGCGCCATGCGCGCGAGCACGTCGCCGCGAGTCCGCTCGCACATATCCCAGAGGCCGTCGTGGGCTGGAAAGTCGCCGTATGCGTGGCCGTATTCCGCGAGCCGCGCGCTCAGCAGCGAAAAGTGGTACGCCTCTTCGGCGGCGACCTTAAGCCAGTCGGTATAGAAGGCGGCGGGCATGCCGGGGAAGCGCCACACGGCGTCGAGCGCGAGGTTGATCGCGTTGAACTCGATGTGCGCGAGCGCGTGCAGCAGGACCGCCCGCCCTTGCGGCGATTGCATGTTGCGCCGCCCGAGCTTGCGCGGCTCGACGAGTTCCGGCCGGGCCGGCCGGCCCGGCAGTTCAGGCGGTTCATCGAGTTCGAGGTCTGCGGGGCACGGCAGGCTGCCGTCGAGCACGGCCGCATACAACGCGCGCGTCGCGCTCGCCTTGGTGGCCGGGTCGGCTTCGCGTAACGCGCCCAGCGCTGCGGTGCGCGCACAGAGCGGCGGGCTGCCGGTAGCAGGCGCGGACCGAGCGGACGGCGCCGAGGGAGCGGGAGAAACGGCGGGCATCATCGGAAGGGAATTGGAGAAAGGCACTGGAAGTTGGAATGTTAGCGGCGCAGGTCGCGGACGGTCCGACACGACGATAGTGTTGTGTTTGCCCGAGAGCCTCCGCTGCGAATCTTCGTCGCGGGACCGCATGGTCGCTCGAACGGTCAGCGGATGCCAGGAGCAATTCGAACAGCCACAACTGCCCCGCTTCTCGTCTGGCACCACCGCGCCAAGCGGCATAACCACACAACCGTTTACAATACTCGATTCGACAATCCGCGGCGTCCGACGAGCCGTCAAACGACGCACCACACAGGCCCGCGGCCCATCGCGCCCCCGACGACCGATCAAGAAGAGACACCGTGACCATTTACAAGCTTGGCGACGCCGCCCCAACCATCCACGAAAGCGTATTCGTCGCGGATTCGGCGACCATCATCGGCAATGTGACGCTGGAGGAAAATTCCAGCGTCTGGTTCGGCGCGACGCTTCGCGGCGACAACGAGCCGATCACGCTGGGCGCGGGTAGCAACGTGCAAGAGAGCGCGGTTCTGCACACCGACCCCGGCTTCCCGCTGACGATCGAGCCGAACGTGACCGTCGGTCACCAGGTGATGCTGCACGGCTGCACGATCAAGGAAGGCTCGCTGATCGGAATTCAGGCGGTGGTCTTGAATGGCGCGGTAATCGGCCGCAACTGTCTGGTTGGAGCGGGCGCGATCGTCACCGAAGGCAAGGTGTTTCCCGACAACTCGCTGATTCTCGGCGCGCCCGCCAAAGTGGTGCGCGAACTGACCGAGACGGATATCGCCAACATGCAGCGCGGCACGGCAAGTTACGCCGAGCGCCGCGAGTATTTCAAGGCGCAGCTCGTGCGCATCGGCTAATCAGCCGGCGCGCACGGCACTGCATGGCATCTCGCCTTGCCGCGCCATTCGACAGAGGAAAAGTTGTGAGCGACCAGTTGCAAAAATTCATGTTCAGCGCGGCGCCCGTGCGCGGCGAAATCGTTTCGCTGCGCAATACGTGGCAGGAAGTGCTGACCCGCCGCGAGTATCCGGCGCCCGTGCGGACGATTCTCGGCGAAATGATGGCCGCATGCGCGCTGCTGTCGGCGAATCTGAAGTTCGACGGCACGCTGGTCATGCAGATTTTCGGCGACGGCCCGGCCAAGATGCTGGTCGTGCAATGCAGCTCCGATCTTTCGATGCGCGCCACCGCCAAGCTTTCCGGCGACGAAGGCAGCACGATCAGCGAGACCACCTCCATGGTCGAACTGCTCAACGCTAGCGGTCACGGCCGCTGCGTGATCACGCTCGATCCGCACAACAAGAAGCCGGGCCAGCAACCGTACCAAAGCATCGTGCCGCTGTCGGGCGTGGATGGTCCGCTCAATTCAATGGCCGAAGTGCTCGAGCACTACATGCATCACTCCGAGCAGCTCGACACGCGTCTGTGGCTCGCAGCGAATTCCGAACGTGCGGTCGGCATGCTGCTGCAAAAGCTGCCGGGCGACGGCGGCATCGTCCCGCATCCGGGCGAACTCGACGCGGATACGTGGGAACGCGTCTGCACGCTCGGCGGCACGCTGTCGCAAGACGAGTTGCTGAAGGAAGAACCGGAAACGGTGTTCCGCCGGCTCTTCTGGCAAGAAAACGTCCAGCATTTCGAGCCGGCCACGGCGCGTTTCGAATGCACCTGCTCGCGCGAGAAAGTCGGCTCCATGCTGAAAATGCTCGGCCGCGAGGAAGTGGACGGCGTGATCGCAGAGCGCGGCCACGTGGAGATTCATTGCGAGTTCTGCAACCAGCGGTATGAGTTCGACCCGGTCGACGTGGCGCAACTTTTTGTCGCCAACGCACTCTCACAAGGTGTAACGCCGGCCGCTGGGCAGCGTCACTAAAAACGGTTGGCTGGCCGCGGTTTCCGCGCTTGCGGCGACGTCCGGCGACGAGTCAGCCAATCAGCCGTCCTCTGTTAGCGCACTCAATCACGCGCCGTCCCGCATCTTTTCAGCGGCATGGGCGGCGCGGTATCGTTGATGTCGCGCGACCTTGCTTTGAGTCGTTGGCGATGCATGCAGCGCATGTTTTACTTAGGTATCCGACCGATCGAGACCGAACATGAGCATTCCTACTTCGTTGCTACGTCCCGCGCGCGCACTTGGCCTTTTGACGGCATTCGCCGTGACCACCGCGTTGACGGGCTGCATGATGGACCCGCCGGGCCCCTCGCCCATCTATAGCCGGCTACCCGCGGATCAGTCGGGCATGGCTGGCACAGCGCAACCGCTCACGCCGGCCGAGCGCCAGCGTTACGACGCAATCGATCAGCAGGTCATGGCCGAACAAAACCAGGCAATTGCCGCTGAAAACGCCGCGCAGGCATGGTCGCGCTACTACGCGCCGCCCGTCAGTGTGTACGGCAGCTATTACGGCGGTGGATGGGGGCACGGCTGGGGCACGGGTGTCGGCGTCGGTTACGGGCCGTACTGGGGCTGGTGATATTTGTGCGGACGAAGGCCAGCGGATGCCACCATCTTGCCGCGCAACCACAATGCTGAACGCTTGCGATGAAAAAAAGCGCGGTTTTCACCGCGCCTTTCTTTCGCCCTCTCACTGAACCGCCGCTAACCCGCGATCGTCGCCGGATTTAGTGCGCGGGCTTCTTGTCCTTTGCCGGCTTGCCGCCATGCTTGCGGTCGGGCTTCGCACGCGATTCCGGATTCGGCACCACATGCAGCGGCGCAGCCGATACTTCCCCGCGAGTCGAGGTGGAAGCCGAAGGTGCGTTCGCCGTCGGCAACGGTGCGTTCGGTGAGACGAACTGCACGAACACTTCGCCGTCCTTGACCATGCCCATTTCGTAGCGGGCGCGCTCTTCGACGGCAGCCGTGCCGTTCTGCAAGTCCTGCACCTCACCCTGAATGCGCTCATTGCGCAGCTTCGAATCGGCGTTCTTTTGCACCTGCTGCGCGAGTTGCTGCTGCAGCTCGTGCACGCGCAACCACCCGCCATGGCCCCACCAGAGCGGGTACTGGATCAACGCGAGCAGAACGATCAGGACAGCAGTGACGAGCCGCATGAAGTAAGCACAATAGATACGCGCCGCCCTGCGCTGTACGCAGGGCGGCGAGGGTCAATCAGACACGAAGAAATACCGGCTCATCGGTCAGCGCTGGAAACAGGCAACAAACCACCATTAGCGCAGATTGTAGAAGGCCGACTTGCCCGGATAGCTGGCGATATCGCCGAGGTCTTCTTCAATGCGCAGCAACTGGTTGTACTTCGAGATGCGGTCCGAACGCGAGAGCGAACCGGTCTTGATCTGACCGGCGTTGAGGCCGACGGCGATGTCCGCAATCGTCGAGTCTTCCGTTTCGCCCGAGCGGTGCGAGATCACAGCCGTGTAGCCCGCGCGCTTGGCCATTTCGATGGCCGCGAAGGTTTCCGTCAGCGTGCCGATCTGGTTGATCTTGATGAGGATCGAGTTCGCGATGCCCTTCTCGATGCCTTCCTTCAGGATGCGCGTGTTGGTCACGAACAGGTCGTCGCCCACGAGCTGGATTTTCTTGCCGAGCTTATCGGTCAGGAGCTTCCAGCCTTCCCAGTCGCTTTCGTGCATGCCGTCTTCGATCGACACGATCGGGAACTTGTCGGCGAGCGTGGCGAGATAGTCGGTGAATTCCGCCGACGACAGTTGCAAGCCTTCGCCAGCCAACTGGTACTTGCCGTCGTGGTAGAACTCGCTGGCCGCGCAGTCGAGCGCGAGCAGCACGTCTTCGCCCGCGCGGTAGCCGGCTTTCTCGATGGCTTGCAGGATGGTCGACAGACATTCGTCGTTGCTGCCGAAGTTCGGCGCGAAGCCGCCTTCGTCGCCCACCGCCGTGCTCATACCGCGGTCCGACAGGATTTTCTTCAGCGCGTGGAACACTTCCGCGCCGCAGCGCAGTGCTTCGCGGAAGGTCGGCTGGCTGACCGGCACGATCATGAATTCCTGGATGTCCAGGCTGTTGTTCGCGTGCGCGCCGCCGTTGACGATATTCATCATCGGCACCGGCAGTTGCATTGCGCCCGAGCCGCCGAAGTAGCGGTACAGCGGCAAGCCTGCTTCTTCGGCGGCTGCCTTCGCGACGGCCATGGAAACAGCCAGCATCGCGTTCGCGCCGAGGCGCGACTTGTTGTCGGTGCCGTCGAGTTCGAGCAGCGTCTTGTCGAGGAAAGCCTGCTCGGAAGCGTCGAGGCCCATGATCGCTTCGGAGATTTCGGTGTTGATGTGCTCGACGGCCTTCAGCACGCCCTTGCCGCCGTAGCGGCCGGTCTCGCCGTCGCGCAGTTCGATCGCTTCACGCGAACCGGTGGACGCGCCCGACGGCACCGCGGCGCGGCCCATCGTGCCCGACTCGAGCAGCACGTCGCATTCGACGGTGGGATTGCCTCGCGAATCGAGAATCTCTCGACCGATGATATCTACGATAGCACTCATGGTTTCCTCAAGAAATGACGTTGAATTCTTTACTGCGACACTTGTCGACCGGAGTTAGCGCTGACGCGCTTAGGCGAGCGGCTCAAGACGCGAGCCGACACGCCGCAAACACCTGAATCAGTTGAAATCGCTTTCGAGAAACGGCGCGCGCTTGACGGCCTGATCCAGCGTGACGAGCGTCTCCAGCAGATCGGCCATGCGGTGAAGCGGCACCGCGTTCGGGCCGTCCGATTTGGCCTGCGCGGGATTCGGGTGCGTTTCCATGAAGAGACCCGCGACGCCGACCGCCACCGCTGCACGCGCCAGCACCGGCACGAATTCGCGCTGACCGCCTGAGCTCGTGCCCTGCCCGCCCGGCAACTGCACCGAGTGCGTGGCGTCGAACACGACCGGCGCATGAGTTTCGCGCATGATCGCGAGCGAGCGCATGTCCGACACCAGATTGTTATAGCCAAACGACACGCCGCGCTCGCACGCCATAAAGCGGTCTTCCGACAGACCGGCTTCACGTGCTGCGTCACGCGCCTTGTCGATCACGTTCTTCATGTCGTGCGGCGCGAGAAACTGGCCTTTCTTGATGTTGACCGGTTTGCCGGAACGCGCGCACGCGTGAATGAAGTCCGTTTGACGGCACAGGAAAGCCGGCGTTTGCAGCACGTCGACCACTGAAGCGACCTGTTCGATCTCGTGCTCGGCGTGAACATCCGTCAGCACCGGCAGACCAAGCTGACGCTTCACTTCCGACAGAATGCGCAAACCTTCGTCCATGCCCAAGCCACGAAACGACTTGCCGCTGCTGCGATTGGCCTTGTCGTACGACGATTTGTAGATGAACGGGATGTTCAGCTTCGCGCAGATTTCCTTCAGCCGGCCCGCCGTGTCGATCGTCATCTGTTCGGATTCGACAACACAGGTGCCTGCGATCAGGAAAAACGGCTTGTCGAGCCCGATTTCGAAATCGCCCAGTTTCATGCTTTCTCCCCGACTTCGTTCCCAACGCGCGACTGCTGACGTGCGAGTGCTGCCTCGACAAACGACTTGAACAGCGGATGGCCGTCACGCGGCGTGGACGTGAATTCTGGATGGAACTGCACGCCGACGAACCACGGGTGCATGCTGCGCGGCAGTTCCATCATTTCCGGCAGATCTTCACTCGGGGTACGTGCGCTGATGATAAGACCGCCGCCCTCGAGCTGGGGCACGAAGCGGTTATTGACTTCATAACGGTGACGATGGCGTTCGTTCACGTCGCGGCCGTAGATTTCTTCGGCCATCGTCCCGGGCTTGATCGGACAACGCTGCGAGCCGAGGCGCATCGTGCCGCCGAGATCCGATTCCTCGGTACGCTTTTCGACGCGGCCTTCGCGGTCGTACCACTCGGTGATCAGCGCGACCACGCGATTTTCGGTTTCCTGATCGAACTCGGTGCTGTTCGCGTTCTTCAGACCGACGACGTCGCGCGCAAATTCGATCACGGCCAGCTGCATGCCCAGGCAAATGCCGAGATACGGCACCTTGGCCTCACGTGCATAGCGGATCGCGGCGATCTTGCCTTCGGTGCCGCGACGGCCGAAGCCGCCAGGCACGAGCACCGCGTCGAGATGCTTGAGACTTTCGACGCCTTGCGTCTCGATCTCTTCGGAATCGATGTACTCGATGTTCACGCGCGTCGACGTATGCATGGATGCATGGCGCAGCGCTTCGATCAGCGACTTGTACGACTCGGTCAGATCGACATATTTGCCGACCATGCCGATGGTGACTTCGTGCTGCGGATTCTCGAGCTTCTCGACGAGGTCGGACCACATCGACAGATCGGCGGCCTTCGGCGTGAGCTTGAGCTCCTCGCAGATGATCGCGTCCAGACCCTGGTCGTGCAGCATCTGCGGGATCTTGTAGATGCTGTCCGCGTCCCACACGGAGATCACGGCGTCTTCGGGCACATTCGAGAACATCGAAATTTTCGCGCGCTCGTCGTCTGGAATGCGGCGGTCGGCGCGGCACAGCAGCACGTGCGGCGAAATACCGATCTCGCGCAGCTTCTGCACGCTGTGTTGCGTGGGCTTGGTTTTCAGTTCGCCGGCAGTGGCGACCCAGGGCACCAGCGTGAGGTGCACGAAGCACGCGCTGTTGCGGCCCATGCGCAGGCTCATCTGACGTGCGGCTTCGAGAAACGGCAATGATTCGATGTCGCCCACCGTGCCGCCCACTTCGACGATCGCGACGTCTGGCTCGCCACAGGTGGCCGAGGCTGCGCCACGTTCGATGAACGCCTGGATTTCATTCGTGATGTGCGGAATGACCTGCACAGTCTTGCCGAGATAATCGCCGCGGCGTTCCTTGCGGATCACCGATTCGTAGATCTGGCCCGTGGTGAAGTTATTGGCCTTGCGCATCTTCGTGCTGATGAAGCGCTCGTAGTGGCCGAGGTCGAGATCGGTCTCCGCTCCGTCTTCCGTCACGAACACTTCGCCGTGTTGGAACGGGCTCATCGTGCCGGGGTCGACGTTGATGTAAGGATCTAGCTTGAGAAGGGTGACTTTAAGACCGCGCGATTCGAGGATCGCGGCGAGGGAAGCGGCGGCAATACCCTTGCCGAGGGAAGATACTACGCCGCCGGTGACGAAAACATATTTGGTCATCGCTGGATGCTCGCGGGAAAAACGGATTATACCGTAAAGCAGGGTCTCAACCCCAGCAAAATGCGAGCGGCCCGTGCACGCATACGCGCCGCCGAAACCAACGGTGACGGCGTGCGCCGCGTCAGGCGGGGCGTTCCAGTTCGCGCAACATCCGCTGCACGGCACGCGCGGTTTCAATCGGCTTTTCCATTGGAAAGAGATGGCTGCCTTCGATCCATTCCACATGGCCGCCAGTCGCACGGCGTGTGGCGCGCAAACCCACCTGGCGGATTTCCCTCGACCGCGTGCCGGCGATGAATCCCACGGGCACCGGCGCGCCGCGAGCGAGGCGCGAGCCGAGCGTATGCGGCAAGGTCCGATAGATCTGATACTCGATCCGGCGATCGAACGCGAGGCTTCGCGAGCCGTCGTGCGAAACCTGCGGAATGCCGAACTCGATGTAGTCGGACAGCATGCGCTCGTCCCAGCGCGCAAATGCAGGCTTCGAATGAAAGTGCCGCCATGCCTCGTCGCGGCTCGCCCAGTGAGTGCGGCGCGTACGCGTGGCGGCCGCGGGCGAGAGCCGCTCGTCGAGCCCGGTCCACTGCGACACGCGCAGTATGCTGCTGCGCCAACCGTCGATCACCGGCGAGTCGAGCATCACCACGCCCCTCACCCACTGCGGTTTTTTCAGCGCGGCCATCAGCGACACGTAACCGCCCAGCGAATGTCCGACGAGCCACACGGGTTGCTCGTAGGTGCGGCCTATCTCGTCGACCAGTTGCTCGACGAGATGCGGCCAGTCCTGCGTCACCGGATAGCGCGAGTCGTGCGCAATGCGTTCGATGTGGCGCACTTCGTAGTCGTCGGCGAGTTCCGCGAAGATCGTCCGGTAAGTCGACGCCGGAAAACCGTTGGCGTGCGAAAAGTGAATGATGTTTTTCAACTGCGGCTGTCTCCGTTCTGTTTTTTTCGCACGGCGGGTGACGCTATGTGAATGTCTTGCAAGTGCTACTGGATGTTGTGTGGTGTGCTGCGGTTGTCTCGCGAATGTTGTAGAGTGCCCTCCCAGCGCTCACTAAGCCGCTTGCAGCGCGCCTCATTTCCCGGCCACCTACTTCGTCCGCGCGTTCTTTTGCGCTCCTTCGAATCTATGCAGCCGTGCTCTGAATCGGTTCAACGATCCATCCAGTAACGCCGGTGCGTGTCGCGATAACGCTCGATTGTCAGTGCGGCGCCGGGCGCATGCGGACTTCGTCGCGCCGCAAAGTCCGGATCGATGAGAACGCGCACCGCGCCGTCCGTATCGCTGCGTCCAAGCTCGATATGCCGCGCCGAATAGCGCGCCAACACTCCCGCACTGGGATGATGAAACCGGTTGCGATAGCCTACCTGAAATAGCGCGATGAGCGGGTCGATAGAATCGAGGAACGGTTCGGTCGACGAGGTCTTGCTGCCATGATGCGGGACGACGAGCACCTGAGCACGCAGCATGTCGCGATCGCGCGAGAGCAGAATGCGTTCGGCCGGCGCCTCGATGTCGGCGGTCAATAGCGCTGCAAGACGTGTGTCGTTCGAATCATTACGCGACTCATTGGCCGACTCATTGGCCGACTCATTGGCCGAGTTACTGTCGGACTTACCGTCCCATTCACTGCCCGACTCACTACGCGTTGCACCACCCACGGCCGACGCCAAACCCACGCGCGGCAACGTGCTCACGCTCAGGACGCAGCAATGCGCGTTCGGCTTGCCTTGCAGCGGCCCGGCATCGGGCCAGAGCATCGCGAACTGGACACCGTCCCACTGCCAGCGCTGCCCCGCCGCGCAAGGCAGCGTCTGCGCGCCGCGTTGCCGCGCGTTGGCCCACAGTGCATTGGCGGGCGCGAGAGCCGCGACCATCTGACGAACCTCGATTGCATCGAGTACCGCCGGCGCGCCGCCCGAGTGATCGGAGTCGGCGTGACTGACGATCAGCGTATCCAGCACCTTCACGCCGTGCGCCTGTAAAAACGGCACGACCACTCGCTCGCCCGCGTGTGTCGATTCCGGTCCCGGACCGGTGTCGAACAGCAGCACATGATGTGCCGTCTCTACCAGCACCGACGTACCCTGGCCGACGTCCAGCGCGGTCAGCCGGAAACTGCCGTGCGGCGGCCCGGACGGCCCCGGCGCGAGCAGCGGCAGCCACGTCAGCGGCGCGGCCCAGCGCAGCGGCCAGCCGCGCGGCGCGAGGCACCAGAGTACGCCGACCGCGGCGGCGACAAGTGTCCATATGTCCGGTTGGGGCAGCCACCAGAGCACCCAACGAGGCCCTGACATCGATTGCAATCCGGCGATCATCACGCCGAGCAACGCATGCGCGATCCGCAATGCGTACGCATCGAGCGGCGCGGGCAACACGACGCCCGCGAGCACCGACGGCGTAACGAGCAGGCTCACCCACGGAATGGCAAAGGCGTTCGCGAGCGGCCCGATCAGCGGAATCTGCGCGAACCAGTAGACGGTGAGCGGCGCAAGCGCGACCGTCACCGCGAACTGCACATGCGCGGCGCCGCGCAGCCGTTCGCCGACGGCGCGAATGCGTCGCCATGCATCGGCTCGCAGGCGCGACAGTCTGCCGGGCGCGTCGCCACTTTGGTCGATCTCATGCGTATGTTGCTCGTGATTCTGCACACGCGGCCGCCCCGAAATCGCGAAGAGAATCGCCGCCACCGCGCAGAACGACAACCAGAATCCTGCCGACACCACCGCCCACGGATCGATCAGCAGCACGAGTCCGAGCGCCCATGCGAGCACGACCGAGCGCGCGATATTGCGCCCGCTCGCATACGCGAGCGCGACGACGCCCGCCATCCACAACGCGCGTTGGGCGGGCACATTGAAGCCGGCCAATGCGGCATGCAGTGCGGCGAACAACGCCCCGCCCGTCACTGCGACGATTTGCGCGGGTAGCCACAGTGGCCAGTTCCGACCGATCCATCCGGAGCGCCGCCAGAATGCGCCCGCCAGCCAGGCCGCGAGACCCGCGGCAAAGCCAATATACAGACCCGAAATCGCCACCAGATGACTCGTGCCCGTGGCGCGCATCAACTGCCAGTCGGCGGCGCTGACTTCGTCCTGCGCGCCGATCGCGAGCGCCACGACGATGCCGCGATGCGGGGCGCTCGCGAGCACCGTGTCGATCCGTGCCCGCAGCGCCGCGCGCCAGCGGTCCACGATCACGCCGACGCCGCGCGCATTTCCTCGCAAACGTACCGCTTGAGCGGCCGCGCTCACATAGCCGGTGGCCCGCACATTGCGTGCGAGCAACGCGGCTTCGGCATCGCGCACGCCAAAGTTCGCATTGCCGTGCGGCCGTTTGAGACGCACACGCAGACGCCAGCGCTCGCCGGGTTCGAGCGGCGGCGGCGGCGCTTCGTCGGCGATCCACGATAGTTGAATCACCCGTGGAAAGATGAGCTGCGCCGGCGAGTCCGGTTCCACGGCAAGCGTCTCGACCGACTCGACATCGAAGAGAAAACGCGTCCCCTTGTCGTCCCGCGCGGGCAAGCCTTTGATGCTGCCAATCACATCGATGTCGCGGCCTTCCCATGCGGGCGGCAAGCTCGCCGCGAGCCGTATTTCCGCGCGCCACGCGGCAAAGCCGAAGCCGGCGCACATCGCCGCGCACCAGAGCGCGCTCCAACCGGCGAATGAACGCAAGCGTCGAAGCCAGGAACAGGCGTCCGCCGTGTCGCTGTCACGTTCGACCGAACCGCAGCCCCGCAAACTCCATACTGCAGCAGCGAACGCCGCAAAGCCCAGCGACACCACGGCACACCAGCCGCTCCAGCCCGGCAACACCGCCTGTTGCTGAAGCCAGATGACACCCAACGCAAACCCACACCACCATGCACGCATCCGTCCTCCGCTCACCAAGCACCGGACGAGGCGACGCACCGCGCACAACGCGCAGGCGTCAGCATGCCGCCGGACGTGGGTCTCGCCCGGCGCGAACCACTCAGATCAACGTGAACGATTATGCAGAGGAAAGTGCGAGCCGCGGCAGTGCCGCGAGCGCGTTAGCCGTTGTGCCTAGGGCGGCTTCGTCGACGGCCATGCCGCGCAGTTGGGCGAGACCCGCGCCAATGCCGGGAATCTGCTCGGGCGAGTTGCGCTGCCTGTAGATCCATGAAGGTGGGATGTCGGGCGCGTCGGTCTCGACGACCAGTGCGTCGAACGGCAATTGCTCCGCAAGCCGGCGAATCTGTCGCGCGCGCTCAAACGTCAGATTGCCGCCGAAGCCGAGATGCATGCCCTGATCGATATAGGCCTGCGCCTGCTGGAAGCTGCCGTTGAATGCATGTGCGATGCCGCGATGAATCTGGTGCCGACGCAGCCCTTTGATTACCTGATCCTGCGATTTGCGCACGTGGCAGATCACCGGCAGATCGAATTCGCGCGCAATCTGCAGTTGGCCGTTGTAGAAGAATTGCTGCTGGGCGTCGTCGAGACCGTCGACGAAATAATCCAGCCCTATCTCGCCGATGCCGATAAAGCGCGGGTCGTCGAGGCTTGCCTGAATTTCCATCCGGAGCAGTTCAAGATCGTGTTCCTGCGCGGACGGCGTGAAGAGCGGATGAATGCCGAGCGCGTAAGCGCCACCGTCGACGCGATGCGCCAACTCGCGCACGGCTGCAAAGTTCTGGCGGCCGATGGCCGGAATCACGATACGCCCCACGCCCGCGCTCTTCGCCGCCGCCGCGACATGCTCGCGGTCGGCGTCGAATTCAGAAGCATCGAGATGGCAGTGCGTATCGATCCACATGACTTGCCTCGCTAACACAGCGGATTAAGAAGGCAACATCGAAGCCAAAACCTAGAGCCACGCCGAGCCCCGCAACGGCTCATTCCGCGTCGCGCCTCTACACCGGCACTGGCGGCTCTTCGTGCAGAACGCCTTCGCGCAGCCGCATGATGCGGTCGCAGCGCCCGGCCAGTTCCGGGTCGTGCGTGACGATCACGAAACTCGTTTCGAGCGTTCGCGACAATTCGAGCATCAGGTTGAAGACGGTGTCAGCAGTGCCCCCGTCCAGGTTGCCGGTCGGTTCGTCGGCGAGAACGCACGCCGGCTTGGTGACCAGCGCCCGCGCGATCGCCACACGCTGACGCTCGCCGCCCGACAACTCGCCCGGCCGATGTTTAGCGCGATGCGCCATGCCGACGCGCTCCAGCACCGTGAGCGCGTCGCGGCGCGCGGCTTCGGTCGTCATGCGGCGAATCCGCAGCGGCATTGCGACGTTGTCCAGCGCGGAAAACTCCGGCAGCAAATGATGAAACTGATACACGAAACCAAGCGCGCGATTGCGCAACTCGTTGCGCTCGCGTTCCGAGAGCTTCGTGAACGGCTTGCCCATCACCGAGACATGGCCGGCTGACGGATCGTCGAGCCCGCCGAGCACGTGCAACAGTGTGCTCTTGCCCGAACCCGACGCGCCGACGATCGCGAGCTTCTCGCCCCGCCGCACGTTCAGTTCGGTGTTGTTGAGCACCTGCACATTCAGACCGCCCTGCACGAACGACTTGGAAATGCCGGTCGCTTCCAGCACGTAGGGATGCGGCGTCATTTCCTGAGCGGGCATGGGTAAAGTAGCGGAACGGTCATTCATAGCGCAGCGCCTCCGCCGGACGGACCTTGGCACCGCGCCAGCTTGGGTAGAGCGTCGCCACTGCCGACATCACGAATGCGATGATGCCGATTCGAGCGACGTCGGCGGGAATCAGTTCGGACGGCAGTTCGCTGATGAAATACACGGACGGCGGCAGGAACTGCACGCCGATCATATGTTCGATCATCGGCACGAGCCACGGAATGCTCCACGCGATCAGGCAACCCAGCGCGACGCCGGTTGCCGTGCCGATAAAGCCGATCGTCACGCCCTGCACGACGAAGATTTTCATGATCGAACCCGGCTGCGCGCCGAGCGTGCGCAGAATCGCGATGTCGGCCTGCTTGTTGGTCACGGTCATTACCAGCGACGACACCAGATTGAACGCCGCCACCGCAATGATCAGCGTGAGGATGATGAACATCATGCGTTTTTCGATCTGCACGGCCGAGAACCAGGTCTTGTTCTGCTGCGTCCAGTCGCGGATGTACAGGTCGCCCGACAGACTGCGCGCGAGCTGATGCGCGACTTCCGGCGCGCGCTGCATGTCCGTCACGCGTAGCCGCACGCCCGTCGGCGCAGGGAGCCTGAACAGCGCCTGCGCGTCCTTGATGTTGATCAGCGCGAGCGTGCTGTCGTACTCGTAATGCCCCGACTCGAAGATGCCCACGACTGTGAACTGCTTCAGGCGCGGCAACATGCCGGCCGGCGTGATCGTGCCTTCGGGCGCGACCAGCGTGATCTTGTCGTTGACCGCCACGCCCAGGTTCGTAGCGAGGTCCGCGCCCAGCACGATGCCGAAGTCGCCCGGCACGAGATCCGTCAGCTTGCCGCCTTTCATCTCCTTACCGATGTCGGAAACCTGCGGCTCGAGCGCCGGCTCGACGCCGCGCAATGCGACGCCGCTCACGGCGTCCTGGCGCGTGAGCAGCGCCTGCGCTTCGACATACGGCGCCGCGCCGATCACTTCCTTTTTCTGGCGCGCTTCCTGGGCGGTGAGCTGCCAGTTCGGCATCGAGCCGGTCGGCGAAAAGATTTCGACGTGCGCGAGCACCGATAGCATCCGGTCGCGCACCTCTTTCTGGAAGCCGTTCATCACGGACAGGACGACGATCAGCGCCGCCACGCCGAGCGCGATGCCCGACATCGAAACGAGCGCAATGAAGGAGATGAATCCGTTGCCGGTCGTGCGTTTGCCGGCGCGGGTGTAGCGCCAGCCAATCTGCCATTCGTAGGGAAATTTCAAGCGAGTCCTTTTCTGCGTTCTTCGGCTACCCGGGTGGCAACGGCGCGCCGTTGCGTCTGCCGTTGCATCGCAAGCGCGGCCCGAGTGTCCTGATCCTTGGTGTCGCGGCAATGCGGATGGTTCCGGTCTGACGTCGCGGCGCAAACCCGCCCCCCCCGCACTGCCCATGCCGATGCCGCCACGGTCAACCAAGCGCGAAGTTTGCCATACAATGCCGCGCTGCCGCGCAACGGGGCTGCCCGGCAACTGCCCGGGATCGCCGGGTTGCCGGGTCCGCGGGACTTGCCCGGCCGCAGGGCTTGCCACCGCTGCCGCCGCACAATGTTGATCCGCGCCAACCGGCCGCGCCTATCGAAAGCGCCGCGCGCTTTGCCCTACAATGCGCAGCATCATGCACCCCAACCGCCTCCATCTTCTGCTTCCTTTCGCGCTGCCCGCCGCAGCCGACGCCGCCACCGCCCTGCACGACATCCGCAGTCCCGCCCTTGACCGGCTCGTCGCGCGCGCGACGCTGGTGGAGCGCGTGATCGGCGAGGATTTTCAGCGCACGCTGCCGCATGAACGCTGGATCGCGCGTCAGTTCGGCGCTTTATCAATCGGCGCAAGCGGCGCAAGCGGCGCAAACGGCTCAATCGGTGCGGCTGCCGCCGACGAAGCGCCGCTCGCGCCCTACATGCTGCGCGCCGACGGCGGCGAGCCTGGCGACGCGACCTGGGCCTGCGTCCAGCCGGTGCATGTGCGCATCGCGCACGACCATCTGGTGCTGATCGATCCGGCGTCGCTCGAACTGTCCGATGAAGAAGCGAGCGCGCTGCTCGCGGTGGCCCGCCCTCTGATCGAGGAACTCGGCGTGCGCATCGAGGCGCCGAAGCCCGCGCGCTGGTATCTGTCAGGCGACGGCTTCGGCACGCTGGCCGGTGCGTCGCCGTTGCGCGCGAGCGGCCGCAACATCGAAATCTGGCTACCGCACGAAGCGCATTCCGGCGAGCGTTCGCGCGCGTGGATGAAGCTGCAGAACGAAGTGCAGATGGCCTGGTTCGAGCATCCCGTTAACGAAGCGCGCGAAGCGCGCGGCCTGCCCGCCGTCAATTCGATCTGGTTTCACGCGCAAGGCGCGGCGCGTTCCGTGCACAGCCCTTTCACGCGCGTGTTGTCGGACGCCGCCGCGACGCGCGGCCTTGCGATGACGGCCGGCGTGCCAGTCGACGCGCCGCCCGCTTCGTTCGCGGCGCTGTCTTCCCTGGTAGACCGTCCAGGCGGACACGTAAGCGGCGCAACGGCAAACCGCTCGAGCGGCCGCGCGAATCGCAAGCAACCCAACGCTGCAAGCCACGCGCAAAACAGCACGCTCGTCGAGCTCGACCCGTTCTCCGCGCCGTATATCGAACAGGACTGGGCGCGCTGGAACGCAGCCTTCGCGGCATTGCAAGGCGACTGGTTCGAACCGGCGCTCGAAGCGCTGCAATCCGGCGCGCTTGCCGAACTCGGCCTGACCTTGTGCGGCGACACCGGCTCCGTCACGCTCAGCATCACACGCGGCGATTTGCGCAAATTCTGGCGGCGGCGCGTGCTCGCCTCGCTCTTCATCGAATGATCGATTGCATGACCGACCATACAGACGGCCTTTCAGAATGACTCGAATCGTTACGCGCGCCTCTTCTCCCGTCGACGCTGAAATTCTCGTCCGCCACGGCCTGCATCCGGTACTCGCGCGCCTGTATGCGGCCCGCGGCGTGTGCCTGCCCGATGAGATCGAAACCGGACTCGCGCGCCTCGTGCCGCCCGCCGCGCTGAAGGGCTGCGAAGACGCCGCCGTGCTGCTGGCAGACGCGATCCAGCAAAAGCGCCGCATGCTGGTCGTCGCCGATTACGACTGCGACGGCGCCACCGCCTGCGCGGTCGCGGTGCGGGGCTTGCGCATGTTCGGCGGCCAGATCGACTATCTGGTGCCGAACCGCTTTGAATACGGCTATGGCCTCACGCCGGAGATCGTTGCGCTCGCCGCGCGCAACGCGTCCGGCAAGCCGGAACTGCTGATCACGGTCGACAACGGCATCGCGAGCGTGGATGGCGTCGAAGCGGCGAACGCGCTTGGCATCGACGTGCTCGTCACCGATCATCACCTGCCCGGCGACGAACTGCCCGCCGCGCGCGCGATCGTCAATCCGAATCAGCCGGGCTGCGAGTTTCCGAGCAAGTGCATCGCGGGTGTCGGCGTGATGTTTTACGTGCTGCTTGCACTGCGCGCGCAATTGCGCCGGCGCGGCGCGTTTGGCGACGGCTTTCCCGAACCGCGTCTCGATGGCCTGCTCGATCTCGTCGCGCTCGGCACCGTCGCGGACGTCGTGAAACTCGACGGCAACAACCGTGTGCTGGTCGCGCAAGGCTTGCAGCGCATCCGCAAGGGAAAGATGCAGCCCGGCATCGCCGCGCTCTTTCGTGCCGCCGCGCGCGACGCCCGCAGCGCGTCCGGCTTCGACCTGGGCTTCGCGCTCGGGCCGCGGCTGAATGCGGCGGGACGTCTGTCGGACATGTCGCTCGGAATCGAATGCCTGACAACCGACGACGTCGGCCGCGCATGGGAACTCGCGCAACAACTCGATACGATGAACCGCGAGCGCCGCGAGATCGAAGCGGGCATGCAGCAACAGGCGCTCGACGACCTCTCGGCCATCGATCCCGACGGCGCGGCCACCATCACGCTGTTCAACCCGGCATGGCATCAGGGCGTGATTGGGATCGTGGCGGGACGGCTGAAGGAGAAATTCCACCGGCCGTCGTTCACGTTCGCACTCGCCGACGACAGCGGCCAGCTCGTCAAAGGCTCCGGGCGCTCCATCGCGGGCTTTCATCTGCGCGACGCGCTCGATCTGATCTCGAAGCGCGAGCCAGGCATGATCGTCAAGTTCGGCGGCCACGCGATGGCCGCTGGCCTGACGCTCGCGACCGCCGACGTGCCGCGCTTCACGGCGGCGTTCGAAGCGGTCGGCCGCGAGTGGCTGACCGACGACGCGCTGTCGCGCACCGTCGAAACCGACGGCGAACTGGAAGACGCGTACTTCACGCCGCAGTTTGTCGAAATGCTCGATGCCGCCGTCTGGGGCCAAGGTTTTCCGGCACCTGTGTTCTCGGGCGAATTCGACGTCGCGTCGCAGGCTCTCGTGAAGGACAAGCACCTGAAGCTGCAACTCGTGCGCGGTCGCCAGCGCTTCAACGCGATCTGGTTCAATCACACCGACACGCTGCCCGCGCGCACCACCGTCGCATACCGGCTCGCGAGCGACACGTGGAACGGCGTCTCGCGCGTGCAGTTGATCGTTGAGCACGCGGCGAGCTAGAGCGCTTGTAACGGCTCCTGGGACGCCGCACCGCGGACCTGCCGCGGCGTCGAAAATCTCCGCAAAATCAACCCCGAACACGCGCCGGCTCGCTGAACAGCCGTCGGCGCGGCACGCCGATCGGCTATAATTTCCCCTTTTTACGAAGCCACAAAAGATCGACATGGAAGCGGAACGTCTCAACGCGATCGAAGCCTCTCTGGCGGACCTGCGCACGCGCGCGGCCGACCTACGGGGGTATCTTTGACTACGACGACAAAGCACTGCGTCTAATCGAAGTCAACCGGGAACTCGAAGACCCGGACGTCTGGAACGACTCGAAACACGCCCAGGCGCTCGGCCGGGAAAAGAAACTGCTCGACGACACCGTCGGCAAACTCACGTCGCTTCACAACGACTTGCGCGACGCGCAAGACCTGTTCGACATGGCGCGTGAAGAAGGCGACGACGAAACGCTGATCGCCTGCGAAGCGGATGCGCAGGCGCTCGAACAGCGCGTTGCCGACATGGAATTCCGCCGCATGTTCGCGAACCCGGCCGATCCGAACAACGCGTTCCTGGATATCCAGGCGGGCGCGGGCGGCACCGAAGCGTGCGACTGGGCGTCCATGCTGCTGCGTCAGTATCTGCGGTATTGCGAACGCAAGGGCTTCAAGACCGAAGTGCTGGAGCAGACCGACGGCGACGTCGCGGGCATCAAGAACGCCACGATCAAGATCGAAGGCGAATACGCTTACGGCTTCCTGCGCACCGAAACCGGTGTGCACCGCCTCGTGCGCAAGTCGCCGTTCGACTCGTCGGGCGGCCGTCATACGTCGTTTTCTTCGGTGTTCGTGTATCCGGAAGTCGACGATTCGATCGAAGTGGACATCAACCCGGCCGATCTGCGTATCGATACATACCGTGCGTCGGGCGCGGGCGGTCAGCACATCAACAAGACCGATTCCGCCGTGCGTATCACGCACATGCCGTCCGGCATCGTCGTGCAGTGCCAGAACGACCGCTCGCAGCACCGCAACCGCGCCGAAGCAATGGCCATGCTGAAATCGCGCCTGTACGAAGCGGAAATCCGCAAGCGTCAGGCCGAGCAGGACAAGCTCGAAGCCGGCAAGACCGACGTGGGTTGGGGTCATCAGATCCGCTCGTACGTGCTGGACAACAGCCGTATCAAAGATCTGCGCACCAATGTCGAAATCAGCAATACGAAGAGCGTGCTCGACGGCGATCTCGATCCGTTTATCAGCGCGAGCCTGAAGCAAGGCGTCTAAGTGCAACCGGCGCGGCATGCAAGGCCGCGCCGTATCTTTTTACCGCCTGAGGTCTTTCACCGACTGGCTGTCCGCAAGCGGGCCACCGCAATATGAGCGCTGAATGCGGCTCACCGGTTGCGGTCACCGAATGCGGACCACGAATACCAAACCATCATGAACGAACCGATCCAACCGAACCTCGTGCCCGAGCTGGACGACAACAAGATCATCGCTGAGCGCCGCGAAAAGCTGCGCGAGCTGCGTGAGCAAGGCGTCGCCTATCCGAACGATTTCCGTCCCACGCATCACGCGGAAGATCTGCAATCGCAGTTCGAGCACACCGACAAGGAAGCGCTCGAAGCGAACCCCCTCGAAGTCGCGATCGCCGGCCGCATGATGCTCAAGCGCGTGATGGGTAAGGCGAGCTTTGCGACCGTGCGCGACGGCTCAGGTCAGATCCAGTTCTTCATCACGCCAGCCGATGTGGGCCAAGCCACGTACGACGCTTTCAAGAAGTGGGACATGGGCGACATCGTCGCAGCGCGCGGCGCGCTGTTCCGCACCAACAAGGGGGAACTGTCGGTGCGTTGCACCGAACTGCGCCTGCTGTCGAAATCGCTGCGTCCGCTGCCGGACAAGTTCCATGGTCTGTCGGACCAGGAGATGAAGTACCGCCAGCGCTACGTCGATCTGATCGTCACGCCCGAAACGCGCAAGACGTTCGTCGCGCGCACCAAGGCGATTTCGTCGATCCGCAAATTCATGGCCGACGCCGACTTCATGGAAGTCGAAACGCCAATGCTCCATCCGATCCCGGGCGGCGCGACGGCCAAGCCGTTCACCACGCACCACAACGCGCTCGATATGCAGATGTTCCTGCGCATCGCGCCGGAGCTGTATCTGAAGCGGCTGGTGGTCGGCGGCTTCGAGCGCGTGTTCGAGGTCAACCGTAACTTCCGCAATGAGGGCGTCTCCGTGCGCCACAATCCGGAATTCACGATGATCGAGTTCTACGCGGCCTACACCGACTACAAGTGGGTGATGGACTTCACCGAGCAGCTGATCCGCCAGGCCGCGATCGACGCATTGGGCACCGCGACGATCACCTACCAAGGGCGCGAGCTGGATCTGGCGAAGCCGTTTCACCGTTTGACGATCACCCAGGCCATCCAGAAGTACGCGCCGCAGTACACGAACGAGCAACTGGCCGATAGCGCGTTTCTGCGCACGGAGCTTAAGAAGTTCGGCGTGGATGCGTCGCAGCCGCAGTTCCTGAATGCGGGCGTGGGCTCGCTGCAACTGGCGCTGTTCGAAGAGACCGCCGAGTCGCAATTGTGGGAGCCGACGTACATCATCGACTATCCGCTCGAAGTGTCGCCGTTGGCACGTGCATCGGACAAGGTCGAGGGCATCACCGAGCGTTTCGAGCTGTTCATTACCGGCCGCGAAATTGCCAACGGCTTCTCGGAGCTGAACGATCCGGAAGACCAGGCCGCGCGCTTCAAAAAGCAGGTCGACCAGAAAGACGCGGGCGACGAAGAAGCCATGTTTTACGACGCCGACTATATTCGCGCGCTCGAATACGGTATGCCGCCGGCGGGCGGCTGCGGTATCGGCATCGACCGTCTGGTCATGATGCTGACCGACAGCCCGAGCATCCGCGATGTGATCCTGTTCCCGCATCTGCGCCGCGAAGACTGAGCGTTGCGCGGTGTGTTTTCAGAAACGCCCGGCCCCTTCAGGCCGGGCGTTTTGGTTTGGGCGCCAGTGCGGCAAAGCGAGTGCAGCGACTGCCAGGGTTGTAACCATCCGTAAGAGCTGCGCTGCGGGGCGCGCGTCGGCAATGGGTTTTCGGCAAATCGTTACAATTTGAAACGTTGAATGGATCGATTTCCGGGAGGCTTGGTCTTATTAAAAGTCACTCTGCCGTAGACGGAGGCCAATATGGATAAGCCCAACACGCAACCCGCCACGCACGTGGCGCAGCCTGCATCGTCCGCACCTCAGCGGCGGCTGCATCCGCTCGTCGCGACCGCTGCGGGTGCTGTCATTATCGCGAGCCTCGTCGCCACCGCGGCGATGACTGGGATGTTCCCGAAAGCGTCCAGCAACGGCGCGCCGACCAACCAGACCCAAACCGCGCAAGTTTTGCCACAAACCGGCCAGCCCGTTGTGGTCGATTCCGCTGCGCCGGCTAACCCGTCGGCGCAGCAGAGTTCCGGACAGATTGTGCAGCAGTCCGCGCCGCAGCAAGCCGAACCGCAGCCGCAACGTGCACCGGCCCCCTCTCCCGCGCAGCAACAGTACACTCAACAGCAATACGCGCAGCAGCAACAGGCACAGCCCGCGCCGCAATACGCGCAACAACGGCCGGCGCAACCTGCCCATTGCTCGACGTGCGGTACAGTCGTCGCGATTTCGGCGGTGCGCCAGGAAGGTCACGGCACGGGCCTTGGCGCAGTAGGCGGCGCGGTGGCCGGCGGCGTGGTCGGCAATCAGTTCGGCAGCGGCGGCGGCCGCACCGCGATGACTTTGCTCGGCGCGCTCGGCGGCGGCCTGGCCGGCAATTCAGTCGAAAAGCATATCCGCAGCAGCACCTCGTATTCGGTGCGCGTGCGGATGGAAAACGGCAAGACGCGCTACTTTACGTATCACGAGGCGCCCCCCTTCCAGCAGGGACAGCGCGTCCGGGTCGAGAACGGCACACTCGTCGCAGGCTAGGTGCTGCGAGCGCGATTCTCGCGCGCATTAAAAAGGCGATTCCAATGGAATCGCCTTTTCTTTACCGCAGCCGCCTGAGCGTAGCGGCCCGGCAAACTCAGTAATCCGCGTCTTCAATCCATGCAGCCTGAATCGCCTCGAGGATCTTTTCGTTCGACCGGTTGGGATCGTCGTCGAATCCTTCCAGTTCGGTGACCCAGCGGTGCAAGTCGGTGAAGCGCACTTGCTGCGGATCGATGTCCTGGTGCTTGTCAGTCAGGGCCATCGCGATGTCTTGCGTATCGGTCCACTTCATGGCTGCGTCCTCCTGTTAGTGGTTTTCCTTCGCGTGATTGATCGAGTAACGCGGGATTTCGACGACCAGGTCCTGCTCGGACGGCACGATCGCCTGGCACGACAGGCGCGAAGCCGGCTCGAGCCCCCACGCCTTGTCCAATAGATCGTCCTCGTCTTCCTCGGACGGCGTCAAGGCGGCGAAACCCTCACGCACGATCACGTGACAGGTCGTGCATGCGCACGACTTCTCGCAGGCATGCTCGATTTCGATGCCGTGATCGAGCAGGCTGTCGCAAATGCTCTTGCCGGGCACGGCATCGATCACCGCGCCTTCCGGGCACAGTTCAACGTGAGGCAGCACAACGATTTGAGGCATACATTTTCCGTTTGGGTCTGAGGCGCGGCCTCAAACAGGCTTCGCACCATTTTACTGGCGACACGCGGAGTTTTTAAGTCCGCGCGGCGCGCTTCCATTTTTTGCGGCGGCCGTCGGTTATCGATGCTGTCGACGCTAGCGGCGCGAGTTTCAGATCTCGTCGAGCTTGCGGCCGGCCAGCGCCCGGCGAATGCCCTTGTTCATGCGGCGGGCGGCGAATTCGTCGGTGCCCTCGGCGAGCGTTTTCGTCGCGGCTTCGATAGCGTCGACGTCGTCGCTTTGCGCGACTGCACGCAAGCCGTTCAGCAGCGCGTCCAGTTCCGCGCGCTCGCTGTCGTCGAGCAGTTCGGCGTCGGCGGCGAGCGCCGCGTCGGTCGCTTCGATCAGACGCCGCGCTTCGACTTGCGCCTCGCGCAGCGCGCGGGCGCGCATGTCGACTTCAGCGGTCGAGAAGCTGTCTTCCAGCATTCGCGCGATGTCGTCGTCGGCGAGACCGTACGAGGGCTTCACCACCACCGACGCCTCCACGCCCGAGCCGAGCTCGCGTGCGAACACGGACAACAGGCCGTCCGCGTCCACCTGATACGTCACGCGGATGCGCGCGGCGCCCGCCGCCATCGGCGGAATGCCGCGCAGCTCGAAGCGCGCGAGCGAGCGGCAGTCGCTGACCAGCTCGCGCTCGCCTTGCACGACGTGGATCGCCATCGCGGTCTGGCCGTCCTTGAAGGTGGTGAAATCCTGCGCGCGCGCGACTGGAATCGTCGAATTACGCGGGATGATCTTCTCGGTCAGGCCGCCCATCGTCTCGACACCCAGCGACAGCGGGATCACGTCGAGCAACAGCCAGTCGTCGCCGTCCGCGCCACGGTTGCCCGCGAGCAGATCGGCCTGGATCGCAGCACCGAGCGCGACAACCTGATCCGGATCGAGATTCGTCAGCGGCGGCTGGCCAAAAAACGATTCGACCGCGCGGCGAATCACCGGCATGCGCGTCGCGCCGCCGACCAGCACGACGCCCTTGATCTCTTTCGTCGTCACCTTGGCATCGCGCAGCGCCTTTTTCGTCGGGCCGAGCGTGCGTTGCACGAGCGCCTGAGTGATGGCCTCAAAAGTGGCCTCCTCGATCGTCAGATCGACCGTGGTGCCGTTCGAGAGCGTCGCGGCGAGGGTTGCTTCAGGCGCGTCCGACAACGCCTCCTTGGTCGTGCGCACGCTGTCGAGCAGCAGACGTACATCTTCCGGCGCGAGCGAATGCGGCGCAATGCCCGCCTGCTGCAGCACGTGGCGATACAACGCGTGGTCAAAATCGTCGCCGCCGAGCGCCGAGTCGCCGCCCGCCGCGAGCACTTCGAACACGCCCTTGGTGAGTTTCAGGATCGACAGGTCGAACGTGCCGCCGCCGAGGTCATAGACCGCGTACAAGCCTTCCGAGCCGTTATCGAGGCCATAGGCAATCGCGGCCGCGGTCGGCTCGTTCAGGAGGCGCAGCACGTTCAGACCGGCTAGGCGCGCGGCGTCCTTGGTCGCCTGGCGCTGCGCTTCGTCGAAGTAAGCCGGCACCGTGATCACCGCGCCGACCAGTTCATCGCCGAGCGTGTCTTCCGCGCGCTGGCGCAGCGTCGCAAGAATTTCCGCCGACACTTCGACCGGGCTCTTCACGCCGTCAACGGTACGGATCTGCACCATGCCGGGTGCGTCGATGAAATCGTAGGGCGCGTTTTCGGCGCCCTCCACTTCCGCCTTGCCGCGTCCCATGAAACGCTTGACCGAGACGATCGTGTTGCGCGGATCGGTTGCCGCTTCAGCCTTGGCCGTGCGGCCGATGCGGCGGCCGCCCTTTTCGAGGTAGCGCACCACCGAGGGCAGCAGCACGTGACCGTCTTCGTCGGGCAGCACGTCGGGCACACCGCTGCGCACAGCGGCGACGAGGGAGTTGGTCGTGCCGAGGTCGATACCGACCGCCAGACGCCGCTGATGAGGCGCCGGCGCCATGCCGGGTTCGGAGATTTGCAGTAAGGCCATCTGGATCTTCTCGGAGCCCCAGGCCCCGTCCTGAATTTGCGTTGCTGGATGTAATGCCAAAGCCGCGCTCGCGCTGAGGCAACGCGGCTGCCCAGGCTAGTTCTCGAGCCGCTCGATCTGCGCGCTGATTTCCGCCGCCACGCGTTCGATGAACATCAACTGTCGCACCGCTTCGCCCGCCGCCTGATTCGCACCGCTGTCGAGCAACGCGCCGAGCTTGTCGAAACGCACGCGCTCTTCGTCGCGCAATTCGATGAGCAAAGCGTCGAGCGCGTCGATGTTCTTCGCGGCGGCGGCGTCTTCAATGCCTTCGCGCCATTCCATCTGCTGCATCAGAAACGCCGGTTCCATCGCCGTATTGTCGTGCGCGCCAACGTCGATGCCGCGCAGATGCAACAGATACGTCGCGCGCTTCAACGGATCGCGCAGCGTCTGGTACGCCTCGTTCGTGCGCGTCGCCCATTGCATCGCGATGCGCTTTTGCGCGTCGCCGGCCGCCGCGAAGCGGTCGGGATGCACTTGCGCCTGCACCGTGCGATAAGCGTGATCCAGTGCAGCCGGATCGAGCGCGAATTGCGCCGGGAGACCAAACAGGTCGAAGTGGCTATCGTTCAGCGAGGCCATCGAATAAGAAATTCCGTTCAGCAAAGCGCACTGCAATGCAGTCTCGCAGTGCAATCTATAAAGACGGCTCAGAACATGGCTGAGAGCATGGCTGAAAAGCGCGGCAAGGGCCTGGCAGCAAATCCGCTGAGCAAACTAAAAAGGCGGCCCGCGCCGCCTTTTGTCCGCCGCACGCGGAAGTGTTCGAGTTAGACGCGGAACGACTCGCCGCAGCCACACTCGTCTTTCACATTCGGGTTATTGAACTTGAAGCCTTCGTTCAGCCCTTCGCGCGCAAAGTCGAGTTCGGTTCCGTCGATATAAGCGAGGCTCTTGGGGTCGACAATGATCTTCACGCCGTTGCATTCGAACACCTCGTCCTCGGGCGCGAGTTCGTCCACATACTCGAGCTTGTAAGCCAAGCCGGAGCAGCCGGTAGTGCGCACGCCCACACGCAGGCCCACGCCTTTACCGCGACGGGTCAGATACTTCTGGACGTGCTGTGCTGCCTTCTGGGTCAACGTAATTGCCATAGCGTTTCTCATTGCGCGGTGCGTGTCGACGCACCGCTACCCTGCCTGCATCAAATGCCGCTCATGCCTGACGGCGCTTTTTTCATCGCGCCGCCCGCTTCGATTCACTCAACCGCTGCTCAGCCGCTTCTCAGCCGTCACTCAGACATCATCGAGCCGCGCTGCAACTGCCGCTGAAATGCGTTGCCTCAGGCGTGTTGCTTCTCGCCTTCGACGACCGCTGCACCGTGGCGCTGCTTGTAGTCGGCGACCGCTGCCTTGATCGCGTCTTCCGCGAGAATCGAGCAGTGGATCTTTACCGGCGGCAGCGCGAGTTCTTCGGCGATCTGCGTGTTCTTGATCGACATGGCCTGATCGAGCGTCTTGCCCTTCACCCATTCGGTGACGAGCGAACTCGACGCGATGGCCGAACCGCAGCCGTACGTCTTGAACTTCGCGTCTTCGATGATGCCGTCTGCGCCCACGCGGATCTGCAGTTTCATCACGTCGCCGCAAGCCGGCGCGCCGACCATGCCGGTGCCGACCGTGTCGTCGTCCTTCGCGAACGAGCCGACGTTGCGCGGGTTTTCGTAGTGGTCCAGAACCTTATCGCTATAAGCCATGATTACACTCCTTGATTCGTTTCAACCTGCAATTCGATAAACGCGCGAACTACGACGCGATGAATTCGACTTCGACCAGCCGGCGCGTCAGTGCGCTGCCCACTGGATGGTCGAAATGTCGATGCCGTCCTGGTGCATTTCCCACAGCGGCGACAGATCGCGCAACTTCGAAATCTTGGTCTTCAGCAGATTGATCACGTAGTCCACATCCTGCTCGGTCGTGAAGCGGCCCACCGTAAATCGGATCGAGCTGTGCGCGAGTTCGTCGTTACGGCCGAGCGCGCGCAGCACATACGACGGTTCCAGCGAAGCCGACGTACAAGCCGAGCCCGACGACACCGCGACGTCCTTGACCGCCATGATCAGCGATTCGCCTTCGACGAAATTGAAGCTGATGTTCAGGTTGTGCGGCACACGCTTTTCCATGTCGCCGTTCACATACACTTCGTCGATCTCCGACAGGCCGCGCAGCAAGCGGTCGCGCAGCATGCGAATGCGCTCGTTTTCGGTCGCCATTTCTTCACGCGCGATACGGAATGCTTCGCCCATGCCGACGATCTGGTGCGTCGCCAGCGTGCCCGAACGCATGCCGCGCTCGTGGCCGCCGCCGTGCATCTGCGCTTCGATACGCACACGCGGCTTGCGGCGTACGTACAGCGCGCCGATGCCCTTCGGACCATAAGTCTTGTGCGCCGAGAACGACATGAGGTCGACCTTCAGCTTTTGCAAATCGATGTCGATCTTGCCGGTGGCCTGTGCCGCGTCCACGTGAAAAATGATGGCTTTTTCACGGGTGATATCGCCGATCGCCTCGATGTCCTGAATCACGCCGATTTCGTTGTTCACCGACATGACCGACACCAGAATCGTGTCCGGGCGAATCGCGGCCTTGAACTTCTCGAGGTCGATCAGACCGTCGTCCTTGACGTCCAGATAGGTGAGCTCGAAGCCTTCGCGCTCGAGTTCGCGGCAGGTGTCGAGCACGGCCTTATGCTCGGTCTTTACCGTGATGATGTGCTTGCCCTTGCTCTTATAGAAGTGCGCGGCGCCCTTGATCGCGAGGTTGTCCGATTCGGTTGCGCCCGAGGTCCAGATGATTTCACGCGGATCGGCGTTCACCAGCGCCGCGACATTCTCGCGCGCTTCTTCGACTGCGCGCTCCGCCGTCCAGCCATAGGAGTGGCTGCGCGATGCGGGGTTGCCGAACTGCTCGCGCAGATACGGAATCATCTTGTCCACCACGCGCGGGTCGACCGGGGTCGTGGCGCTGTAGTCCATGTAAATGGGCAGGTGGGGAATGTCGTTGTTCATCTATCGCTCCGGGGACGTCATGTGCTCTGGCTTCTGGATTCGCTATCGGCTGCGGTGATGTCGCGCCGCCTTACGAACCGGCCATGTTGAAAACGGAATTGGGCCCTTTCGGCGCCACGCGAACCGGCTCGACCGCCGGCGCCTCGCTGCGCCTGTCGCGCAACACGGCCGGCGCGCCTTCGCGCGAACGCTGCTGATCGACCAGATCTTTCAGGGAGACCGAATCCAGGTACTCGACCATTTTCTGGTTCAGCGTGGACCACAGTTCATGTGTCATGCAGTGGCCGTCGTGCTGTTTGGTGCCCTCGCACGAGCCCTTGCCGCCGCATTGGGTGGCGTCGAGCGGCTCGTCGACCGCGATGATGATGTCGGCTACGGTCACGTCTTCGGCCCGGCGGGCAAGGTTATAGCCGCCGCCCGGTCCGCGCACGGACTCGACAATTTCGTGGCGACGCAGTTTGCCAAACAGCTGCTCGAGGTAGGACAGGGAGATATGTTGGCGCTGGCTGATACCCGCAAGCGTCACCGGCCCCTGCTCCTGGCGCAATGCCAGGTCAATCATCGCCGTGACGGCGAAACGGCCTTTCGTGGTGAGTCTCATATGTAGGGGAACCGCTATTCTCGACAAGTTTTGTCAAGTATAAATACATGAGCGATTTAGTCAAGTATCCCTATCGCGATTTGGGTCATTCGCTTAATTGTTGCCGCGCTTTTTTCTGCGGACGTGGCGAGCTATCCGATCAATTGGGGACGCAGCGCCGCGATCAGGCCCCGGCACGCTGCTTCGCATTGATCCAGCACCTCCTCGAAACCTTCGGCGCCACCGAAATACGGATCGACGACTTCGCGCGCGCCGCCCCAACGAGCATCGGCTTCGGGCACGAACTCCATCAGCAGGCGGATCTTGTCCTGCTGCTCGGGCGGGCAAACCTGGCGCAGCGCGGCGACGTTCTTGTCGTCCATTGCGATCAGCAGATCAAAACGCTCGAAGTCGATGCCCGCGATCTGCCGTCCGCGCAAGGCCGCCAGGTCGTAGCCCCGGCCGCGCGCCGCGTGCTGGGCGCGCTCGTCGGGTGGATGCCCGATGTGCCAATCGCCGGTGCCGGCCGAATCGATAAGAATGCGTTCGCTCAGCTTCGCCTCTTCGACGAGACGGCGCATCACGCCTTCCGCGGTCGGCGAACGACAGATGTTCCCGAGGCAGATAAAGCAGATGGACACGGTTTTCATCGGAGGCTTCTTCAGACGCTTCAGGGCGCAGTGCGGGACGCCAGGCAGCGCCTGCCGCGCAGTGCCGCGCAGTGCCGGCGCAGTGCCGGCGCAGTGCCGCGATTATACAAAGCCGTGGGCAATTTCGCCGGATGTGGCGCCGCCTCGGCCGCTCTTTTCTCGGCTAGCTCAGGATGCTTGCGGCAGCCGCATCGCGGTAACGGCGCGCAGCGGTTTGGCCGGCGGCGACGAAGCGTTGTCGATCATGCCGTACGAGACCGCGCGCGCGAGTTCCGCAGTCAGCTGGTCTGCCGCGAGCGGCGCTTGGGACGCGCGGTTGGCGGCGTCGCCGCAAATGTGCAGGTACGCTACCGCCGCGAGCGCGACGACGAGTGCCAAGGGCCAATACACCGCTATTGTCTTTTTCATGATGTGGTTTCTTCCGATTGATGGCTCGCGAGCTCATGACCCGCTATGCCCGATACGAATCTTATAGAGATAGACAATCGGGAAAAACCCGTCGCGATGCGATACAGCGTTGCTGGCAGTGGAACAGTGAATTGATGCCACGGCTATGCGCGCCCGGTGATATAACGCCTGGCATGAAAAATAAGTCCTTACAAAAGCATACAAAGCTACCGCGACAGATGCGGATAATTGCGGTCTCATAGATACGAAACTTCCTGCTTCGGGCTCGAAATGAAACGCTTCGCACCTTTCGCCGCTGTCGCCGTCGCCGCCTTGCTGGGCGGCTGTGCCGTCTACCCGGACGGAACGCCGATGTACAGCAACGGCTACAGCACTTATGACGGCTACGATGCCTACGGCGCGCCGGTCCCGCAGACCAACGTCTATATGGGCTACAGCAATTATTACGGCCCGGGCTATTACGACGGCCCCGGGCGCTACTACGGCCCAGGTCCCGGTTATCGCGGTTACCCAGGCGGGCGACCGTACCACGGCAACGATGGGGACAACGACAACCATGGCGGCAACGGCGGATGGCACGGCCAGCCTAACGGTGGGCCACCTCAGGGCGCAGCCGCCGGCCCCCGTGGACCGAGCGGATCGAATGCGCCGCGCCCGGCGGCCGCGCCGCCGCCCCCACCCGCACCGACGCAGCAGGCAGGCGGCGGAGGCGGCCGCGGGAATGGTGGCGCACCGGTGGTTCGAGGAAATCCGAATCGCCCGTCGGGTGGCCCGACGGATCACTAAGGCTGCGCTCTTTGCAGCGTCGAGGCGGGCGGGCGGTGAGTTTGTGCGCCACCGCGTCGCTTGGACGCTGCGGCGCGCGCGAATAGGTGAATGGCCGATTTGCGGCTGGTGCCGGTCGGCCACGCAGCGAAAACTGCGGGCGTCTCAAGTGCCGGTCATTGGCATGACCGGTTGATGCGAACCGCCTTATCCATCAACCGATATGGCTGCGTTGCGCGGCGTACAGCTCCCTGAACGTACGCCCGACCGGCGCCGGCATGTCACGCGTGTTGGTCCAGCCGGCGCCGCCCAAGGGCAGTTTGGCGATCGAACGATTGCGGCCGCCCATGCGTTCGAGCACACGCACGGCCAGCTTCGTGAAGAGCGCGTAAGCGTCCGGATGCATCGCAAGAAAACCCCACACCGCAAGGCCTGCGCGCTCCCTCCACGGACGCAGGCGCCGCTCGACCTGTTTCTCGCGCAGCTTGCGCAACAAATCGGACAACGGAATGCCGACAGGGCAGACGCTATTGCACTCGCCGCATAGCGTTGCGGCCTGCGGCAGATCCAGCGCCTTATCGAGGCCGACATAGCTCGGCGTCAACACTGAACCCATCGGGCCGGGATAGACCCAACCGTACGCGTGACCGCCCACCTTCTGATACACCGGGCAATGATTCATGCACGCGCCACAGCGAATGCAGCGAAGCATTTCCTGGAAATCGCCGCCGATCAGACCCGTGCGCCCGCCGTCGACCAGCACCACATACATATGCTCCGGCCCGTCCTGATCGCCCTCGCCTCGCGGGCCGGTCAGCACGGAGAAATAGTTCGACGTGGCCTGGCCGGTTGCTGAGCGCGGCAGCAGGCGCATGGCCGTCGCGAGGTCTTCCAGCGTAGGCAACACTTTTTCGATACCCGTGACGGCCACGTGCACGCGCGGCATCACCGTGCACATGCCTTCGTTGCCCTCGTTGGTGACGAGCACGACCGAGCCGGTTTCCGCGATCACGAAGTTGCCGCCGGTCACGCCCATGTCCGCGCTCATGAAGTGCGGACGCAGCATCTCCCGGGCTTCGCGCGTCATGTCCGGGATTTCGGTGAGGCGCGGTCGGCCATGCGTTTTTGCGAACAGATCGGCGATCTCGTCCTTATCCTTATGGACGACCGGCGCGATGATGTGGCTCGGCGGCTCGTTGTCGTTGATCTGCAGAATGTATTCGCCGAGATCGGTTTCGATGGACTGCACGCCCATTTGCCCGAGCACTTCGTTCAGGCGCATTTCCTCGGTGACCATCGACTTCGTCTTGATCACCTTTCTCACGTCGTGCCGGCGCGCGATATCGCCGACGAGCCGCGCGGCCTCCTGCGTCGTCTCCGCAAAGAGCACGGTGACGCCGCGCCGGGCCGCCTCGCGCTCGAAGGTCTCTAGCCACACGTCGAGCTTCTCCAGCGCGCGATCGCGGCGCTCCTTTAGCGCCGCGCGCGTGGCGGCAAAGTCGATTGCCGTGAGGGCCGTGGCGCGCGCGGACACGAACTTGGTCGACAGCTTGGTCAGGTTCTGCTGCAGCCGCTGGTCCGCGAGTTTCTGACCGGCGCGCGCCTTGAATTGCATGGACTGGATTTGCATGCCGATGCCCTCACACGTCGCCGGCCAGTACTTGCGCGATATGTAGCACGCGCGTGGCGGTATCGCCGGTACGCCTCAGACGGCCTTCAATATTAAGCATGCAGCCGAGGTCGCCGAGCACGACCGCGCCGGCGCCGCTCGCACGGATATTCGCGCATTTTTCGTCGACGATCGCCGTGGAAATGTCGCCGTACTTGACCGCGAAAGTGCCGCCAAACCCGCAGCAATGCTCGCAGCCTTTCATCTCGGCCACCGCCACGCCCACTTGCGCGAGCAGTTCGCGCGGCTGCGCCTTGACGCCGAGCTCGCGCAGACCGGAGCAGGAGTCGTGATAAGTGACCTGCCCCGCGAACTCGCCCGGCTGCAATTGAATTTTGGCGACATTGACGAGGAAATCGGTCAGTTCGAACACCTTGGCGCGCAACCGGCCGAAGCGGTTCATCAGTTCGGGATCGTCGGCGAAGAGGTCGCCGTAGTGCGCGCGGATCATCCCGCCGCACGAGCCCGACGGCACCACGACGTAATCGAACTGCTCGAACTCACGCAGCGTTTTTTCCGCCAGATCACGCGCAATGCGCCGCTCGCCGGAGTTATACGCGGGCTGCCCACAGCACGTTTGCGCGGGCGGCACCGCAACTTCGAAGCCGGCCCCTTCGAGCAGCTTGATGACCGAAAAACCGATTTCGGGCCGCATAAGGTCGATCAGGCAGGTGACGAACAATCCGACTCGCATGAGCCCTCCTCCGGGAAAACGTCCCTGATTATCCGCTGTTTGGCGCACAATACCAACGCCCGGAAGGCACAGGACGAACGCTGCGTCGAATTCGAAAAGCTCTTCCAGGTGCGTTCGCTTTTTTCACGATACGAGATACAATCAATTTCCGCTGTTTGACGCGTCAACCGATTCCTCCCATGAGCGACACGAACCCGGATCCCAAGACTTCGATCCAGGTGATCGAACGCATGATGCGCTTGCTCGACGCACTCGCTGCGCATAGCGACCCGGTCAGCCTGAAAGAACTCGCCATCCGCACGGAACTGCATCCGTCTACCGCCCACCGCATCCTGAACGATATGGTGATGTGCCGGCTCGTCGACCGGTCCGATCCCGGCACCTATCGGCTCGGCATGCGCCTGCTCGAACTGGGCAATCTTGTGAAAGCGCGCCTGTCGGTGCGCGACGCGGCGCTGACGCCAATGCGGGACTTGCATCGCCAGACCGGCCAGACGGTGAATCTGTCGGTGCGTCAGGGCGACGAAATCGTGTACATCGAGCGTGCGTATTCGGAGCGTTCGGGCATGCAGGTGGTGCGGGCTATCGGCGGGCGCGCGCCGCTGCATCTCACATCAGTGGGCAAGCTCTTTCTCGCCGCCGACGAATCGACGCGTGTGCGTGCCTACGCCACACGCACCGGCTTGTCCGGCCACACGCAAAACAGCATCACCGATCTCGCCAAGCTCGAACGCGAACTATCCCACGTGCGCCAGCAGGCCTGCGCGCGCGATAACGAAGAGCTGGAACTGGGTGTGCGCTGTATCGCCGCCGGGATTTACGACGACACCGGCAAACTGGTCGCGGGTTTGTCGCTATCGGCGCCGGCGGACCGTTTGCAGGATTCCTGGCTCGGACAGCTCAGCCAGACGGCACTGGTGATTTCAGAAGCACTCGGGTATCGGCCGCAAGCCTCGCAAGATCACGGTCACCATCCGGGTTCGCACGCGTAAGCCGAATGCGGCGAGCCGCGGCTGCATGAAAAAAGCCCCGCAAAACGCGGGGCTTTTCGTTTCGAGCGTTTCAAGCGGCCGGTTCGCAAACCAGCCACCAAAGCAGAAGCTCAGGTGCCCGGCCCGCTGGCGTCCGCGCTCGTGATGCGCGCCTGATCGCCGCCGTTGTCGAGCCACGTGCGCAGCCGCGTGGCGTCCGCGAAACGCGAATACTTACCCGACGAGTCGAGCAGCACCAGCACCATTGGGCGGCCGTGGATATTGGCCTGCATCACGAGGCACTCGCCAGCTTCGTTGATGAAGCCGGTCTTTTGCAGACCGATGTCCCACGTCGGGTTGCGCACCAGCGCATTCGTGCTGTTATAAGCCAGCGTGCGCTTGCCCGTGTAGACCTCGTAGCTGTGGTCGGTGGAGAACTTGCGGATCACCGGATATTGATACGCCGCGTTGACCATCTTCACCAGATCGCGCGCGCTCGACACGTTCTGGCTCGTCAACCCCGTCGGGTTTTCGAAGTGCGTGTCGGTCATGCCGAGTTGCCGCGCCTTCGCGTTCATGGCCGCCAGAAACGCCGGGCGGCCGCCCGGGAAATAGCGCGACAATGCCGCCGCGGCGCGGTTTTCCGAAGCCATCAGCGCGATGTGCAGCATGTCTTCACGCGAGAGCACCGAGCCGACCGACAGGCGCGAGCCGGTGTTCTTTTCGTAATCGCGGTCTTCGTCCGTGACTTCGAGTTGATCGGTCAGAGACTCTTTCGAATCCAGCACGACCATTGCTGTCATCAGCTTGGTGATCGACGCAATGGGCACCACGGCGCGCGAATTCTTGTCGAAGAGGGGCTCGCCGGTGTTCTGATCGACGACGTAGGCGACGCTCGAGCGCAGCATCAGCACGTCCGGCGTTTCGTGCAGGCCGAACGCCTGGCCGACGGTCGGCTGACGCGGCTCATATGCGACGCGGCGCATCACCGAGTGATGACGACCGTTCGACGTATAAGTCACGCGCTTGCGCTTGACGCTCGTGCGCGGCGCGTCGTCCTCAGCAGCCACGGACTTGACGGCGGCGCCCTTGCCGGCTTTCGCGGCCTTGGCCGATACCTTGCCAGTGGCGGCGGCCGGCTTCTTAACGGCTTTGGCGGGCTTCGAAGTGTTTGCGGATCCAGCAGGCGTAGCGGCAAAAGTGCTCACAGGCGTGGCAAATGCCGCCGCGATGGCTATCGAGGCGGCCACCGACAGAGCGGTGCTACGCGCCGCGCCGTGGATCACTTTTAGCGACGAAAACATGTCGGTTTTCATGGGTGTTCTGTAGGGAGCGGCGAGAGTTTTCCGCAAGTGTAGTAAAACAACGAAAAATTAGCAATTTGAAGCACTTATGCGCACTCCTTAAACCGGCTTGTAAGCTCCGATCGCAAAAACACAAAGAAGTGCCGCACCTTGATCGAAAAAAACGATCGACAGGCGCGTCGCCTAGCCGCCACCGTCACGTTAAAAAGGTGTGATCCCTTCAGCATAACGGCAATTTCGAGACAACCTTGATGAGGGGAAACACGGTCGTGCCACGAGCGGAATGCCCCGCGCCGTGGGAGCGCTGCCGGAAATTCGCTGCGTAGCATTCAGTCTTAAATGCCTGCTGGAAATCGCAGACGCGCATTCGACCGGTACCAGCGCTTAACGTTCCGTGACACTTTATGGTTTACATCAATTCGCTTCCTGGGCGACCTTTTGTTAAATAGAGGCCCGCGAAACTTTTTGCGGCGCACTAAGGGGCTACCAAAGCGGGCATAAAGCGGAATTCAATACCGCTTTATACGCGCACCACCTCGGTGCGGCGGTCAATTCGACCTGCGTCACGCATCTGTCATGCGGGCCGCATAAGCTATTGTTTCTAAGCAGTTTCTTAACATTGTGCGATGCACAAAAACCGCTTGACATTCCTTGCCGCTATCTTAAAATAGTACCCATTGCTGCGATGCACAAAACATCGCGGTCCGGGCAGACGAATTTGTGCGTCTCGCCACCACCCAATGCGGTCCGCAAAGATCGGCCGCAATCCAGGAGCGTAAACCATGACTCTGCTGACCCCCGAGCAATTCGCTGCAGCCCAGAAAGCCAACTTTGAAACGCTGTTCGGTCTGACGACCAAGGCATTCGAAGGCGTCGAAAAGCTGGTCGAACTGAACCTGCAAGTCGTGAAATCGACGCTCGCGGAAAGCCAGGAAAATGCCCAACGCGCGCTGTCCGTCAAGGACGCGCAAGAGTTGCTGGCCCTGCAAGCGAGCCTCGCACAACCGGTCGCTGAAAAGGCCCTGTCGTATGGCCGTCACGTGTACGAAATCGTTTCGGCAACGCAAGGCGAGTTCGCCCGCGTAGCGGAAGCGCAATTCGAAGAGCAGAACCGCAAGGTCCAGTCGCTCGTCGAAAACGTCGCGAAGAACGCACCGGCCGGTTCGGAAACCGCTGTCGCCGTGATCAAGTCGGCCATCACCGCCGCCAACACGACGTACGAAACGGTTCACAAGGCGACCAAGCAAGCTGTCGAAATCGCCGAAAGCAACTTCAATGCAGCCGCAACGGCCGCGTCGAAGGCAGCTTCGCAAGCCGCCGCGCAAGCATCGCGCTCGGCCAAGAAGCCGGTCTAAGTTTCAGGCCCGCTTCGGGCGCGACTCGAAGGCGTTATTTGCGCCGGCCCAGCTCACCCGCTGCGCCGGCGTTTCTGTAAGCAACAGCGTCGTGCCGTTGCCGCTCACACGGTTTTAATTGGCCGAACGCTCCGATACGTTGAAAGACGTATCGTTTGCCCGGCGAAGCGCCGGGATTTTTTTGCCGGCGTTTCGCGCGTCGGCAGGCGGCTGCAACCTGACTGCAAGCTGCTAGAACCAGACATTGCACGCTGGCTGTTCAAGTGAAAAACGGCGCGCCCCGCAAAGGGCGCGCCGTTTTTTTTCGCTGGCTCATCCGCACGAATGTGGATGAGTTCAACGCATTACTTCTTTTTCTGCGGCGGCAAATCGGTACACACGCCTTCGTACAACTCGGCGGCCATACCGATCGATTCGCCGAGCGTCGGATGCGGGTGAATCGTCTTGCCGATGTCCGTCGCATCCGCACCCATTTCGATCGCGAGGCACACTTCGCTGATTAGGTCGCCCGCGTTCAGACCGACAATCCCGCCGCCGATCACGCGATGCGTTTCCTCGTCGAACAGCAGCTTCGTGAAGCCCTCGTCGCGACCGTTGGCAATCGCGCGGCCAGAAGCAGCCCACGGGAACACCGCTTTGCCGTACTTGATGCCCTCAGCCTTCAACTGGTCTTCCGTCTTGCCGGCCCATGCCACTTCAGGATCGGTGTAGGCCACCGACGGAATCTGCAGCGCGTCAAAATATGCTTTCTCGCCGTGAGCCACTTCCGCGGCGACGTGAGCTTCGTGCACGGCCTTATGCGCGAGCATCGGCTGACCGACGATATCGCCGATTGCAAAGACGTGCGGCACGTTGGTACGCATCTGCTTGTCGACGTCGATAAAGCCGCGATCCGTCACCGCCACGCCCGCCTTATCCGCACCGATCCTCTTGCCATTCGGCGTACGGCCCACGGCCACCAGCACGAGGTCGTAGCGTTGCGCTTCGGCCGGAGCTTTTTTGCCTTCGAAGGACACGTAGATGCCGTCCTCTTTCGCCTCGGCGCCGGTGGTCTTGGTCTTCAGCATGACGTTCGCGAAACGCTTGCTGTTGTACTTCTCCCAGACCTTGACCAGATCGCGGTCGGCGCCGGCCATCAGGCCGTCGAGCATTTCGACCACGTCGATCTGCGCGCCGAGCGTCGCATACACCGTCGCCATTTCCAGCCCGATGATGCCGCCGCCGATTACCAGCATGCGCTGCGGAATCTGGCGCAGTTCGAGCGCGCCGGTCGAATCGACCACACGCGGGTCTTCCGGAATGAACGGCAGCTTCACCGCTTCCGAGCCCGCGGCGATGATCGCCTGCTTGAACCTGACGACCTTCTTGCCGCCTTCGCCCTGCACTTCCATGTGATTCGGATCGACGAACGCGCCGGTCCCGGTCACCACTTCGACCTTGCGCATCTTGGCCATGCCGGCGAGGCCGCCCGTCAACTTTTTGACGACGCCCGACTTGAAGTCGCGCAGCTTGTCGAGATCGATCTGCGGCTTTGCGAACGTGATGCCGTGGGCGCCGAGCGCTTCGGCTTCGTCGATCACCAGCGCCGTGTGCAACAGCGCCTTCGACGGAATACAGCCGACGTTCAGACAGACGCCGCCCAACGTGGCATAGCGTTCGACGAGCACGGTCTTCATGCCGAGATCGGCCGAGCGGAACGCAGCCGAATAGCCACCGGGGCCTGAACCGAGCACGAGCATGTCGCATTCGATGTCCGCCTTGCCGGAGAAGCTGCCCGCTTGTGGCGCGGGCGCGGGCGCGGCGGCTTGCGGTGCGGCAGCAGGCGCTTTTTCGGGTTCCTTCGCAGGAGCCTTCGGGGCCTCTTTCGCGGGCGCCGCATCCGCCGATGTCTCGACGAGCGCGATGATCGAGCCTTGCGAGACTTTATCGCCGGCCTTGACGCGGACTTCCTTGACGGTGCCGGCGGTATCGCTCGGCACTTCGATGGAGGCTTTGTCGGACTCGAGCGTCATCAGCGCCTGTTCGTTCTCGATGACATCGCCCGGTTTGATATTCACTTCAATGACATCGACGTCCTTGAAGTCACCGATATCCGGCACTTTTACTTCGACGAGACTCATAGTGTCCCCTTCTCTTATTGACCGTGATGAACGAAGAACCTGCAAAGTTCCAGCCCAGCAGCGGGCAGCACGGCAGACAGAATCAACCTTTGCCGTCCGCCCAGGGACGCGCCTCTCCTTTGCCTGCTTTTCTTTGGAAGACAAAGAAAAGTAGGTGCAGCCCCGCCCAAGGGCGACGCTAATAGACCGACACGAAAGCAGGTTCTACAGAAACGCGCGGATAACCGGCAACAGCCAGCGCCCCGCGCAACACCACAATCAAAGAATCACACGCCGGAAATCGGCAAGAAGCGCCCCAAGATACGCATTGAAGCGCGCAGCTTCAGCCCCATCGATCACGCGGTGGTCATAAGACAACGACAGCGGCAGCATAAGCTTCGGCACAAACTGCTTGCCGTCCCACACCGGCTTCATCGCACCACGCGACAGCCCAAGAATCGCGACTTCAGGCGCATTGATGATCGGCGTGAAGTTCGTGCCGCCAATACCGCCCAGCGACGAAATCGAGAAGCAGCCGCCTTGCATCTGATCCGGCTTCAGCTTGCCATCACGCGCGGCCTTCGACAGATCGGTCATTTCCTTCGCGATCTCGACGAGGCCCTTCTTGTCCGCGTCCCGAATCACCGGAACTACCAGACCGTTCGGCGTATCGGCGGCAAAGCCCACGTGGTAGTACTGCTTGAACACGAGGTTGTCGCCGTCGAGGCTCGCGTTGAATGTCGGGAATTTCTTCAGCGCCGACACCACGGCCTTGATCACAAACGCCAGCATCGTGATCTTCACGCCGGCCTTTTCGTTTTCCTTGTTCAACTGCACGCGCAGCGCTTCGAGTTCTGTGATGTCCGCTTCGTCGTTATTCGTGACGTGCGGAATCATGACCCAGTTGCGATGCAGGTTCGCGCCGGAAATCTTCTTGATGCGCGACAACGGCTTCGGATCGATCGGACCGAACTTCGTGAAGTCGATCTTCGGCCACGGCAGCAGGTTCAACTCGCCTCCGCCAGCCGCGGCGGGCGCAGCCGCACCGGCCGGCGCCGCGCGCTGGCCCGTCATGACGCCCTTGATAAAGGCAGTCACGTCGGCTTGCGTGATGCGGCCCTTCGGTCCCGTGCCTTGCACTTGCGTCACGTCGACGCCGAGTTCGCGCGCGAACTTGCGAACCGAAGGCGACGCATGGCTCGTGCGACGCGTGCCGCCTTCGCCAGCCGGAATCAGCGGCGCTTGCGCGAGTGCCGACGGCGAAGCCGGAGCGGGCGACGGCGTAACCGGCGCGTCCGACGGCTTTTCGGCTTGCTGTTTCGGCGCGGCAGCAGGAGCCGCAGCCGCAGCGCCGCCTTCGGCTTCCACCACGACGATCACCGATCCTTCGGACACCGTATCGCCAACCTTGACCTTCACTTCCTTGACGACGCCGGCGGTCGAGCTCGGCACATCCATGGTCGCCTTGTCGGACTCGAGCGTCACGAGCGACTGCTCTTTCTCGACGCGATCGCCGACCTTGACCGCGACTTCGATCACGGGAATGTCTTTGTAGTCGCCGATATCCGGCACCTTGACTTCCTGCAGACCGCCGCCGCTTGCCGCGGGCGCCGGCGCCGCGGCCGGTGCGGGCGACGGTGCAGGCGCAGCGGCAGGCGCTGGCGCGGCAGCGCCGCCTCCAGCACCATCCAGCACGACGATCAGCGAACCTTCCGACACGTTGTCGCCAACCTTGACCTTCACTTCCTTGACTACGCCGGCCGCCGAACTCGGCACGTCCATGGTCGCCTTGTCGGACTCCAGCGTAACGAGCGATTGCTCTTTCTCGACGGTATCACCCGCCTTGACCAGCACCTCGATCACAGGAATGTCCTTGTAATCGCCGATGTCCGGCACCTTGACTTCGATCGCTTGACTCATTGTTAGTGTCTCCTGGGCCGCGCACGCGCCTGCCCCTGTCGATCAGGAACAGGCGCGCACGCCGTGGCACACGGGGAATGATGCCTTAGACGGTCATCGGGTTGGGTTTGGCGGGATCAAGGTTGTACTTCTTGAGCGCCTCGGCGACGACCTTGCGTTCGATCGTGCCTTCATCTGCCAGTGCGTTCAACGCGGCAACCGTGACCCAGTAGCGGTCGACTTCAAAGAAGTGGCGCAGCTTTTCGCGTGTGTCCGAGCGGCCGTAGCCGTCCGTGCCCAGCACGACAAAACGTTGCGGCACGAATGCGCGGATCTGCTCAGTCAGCGCCCGCACATAGTCGGTGGAGGCGATGACCGGACCAGGCGCGTCCTTCAGCAGCTTCTCGACGTGCGAGAGCTTCTTCTGTTCGCTCGGATGCAGCAGGTTCCAGCGCTGGACTTCGTGGCCTTCGCGCGCGAGCTCGGTGAAGCTCGGCACGCTCCACAGGTCGGCGGCGACGCCCCAGTCGTTCTTCAACAGGTCGGCGGCGGCGATCACTTCATTGAAGATCGTGCCCGCACCCATCAGCTGAACGCGCGGCGCCTTCTTGTCGGCTTCGGCCCTGCGGAACGCGTACATGCCCTTGATGATGTCCGCAGCCACGCTCTCGCCCTGCGGAATCGCCGGGTGCTCGTAGTTCTCGTTCATCACCGTGACGTAGTAGTACACGTCTTCCTGCTCCGCGACCATGCGGCGCAAGCCGTCCTGCATGATGACCGCCAGTTCGTAACCGAACGTCGGGTCGTAGCTGATGCAGTTCGGCACCGAAGCGGCCCACAGCAGCGAGTGGCCGTCTTCGTGTTGCAGACCTTCGCCGTTCAACGTCGTGCGGCCGGCCGTGCCGCCCAGCAGGAAGCCGCGCGAACGCATGTCGCCCGCGGCCCATGCGAGGTCGCCGATGCGCTGGAAGCCGAACATCGAATAGAAGATGTAGAACGGGATCATGATCTCGCCGTGCGTCGAATACGACGTCGCGGCCGCGATCCAGTCCGACATGCCGCCGGCTTCGTTGATGCCTTCCTGCAGAATCTGACCGGTTTCCGACTCACGGTAGAACATCAGCTGGTCGGAATCTTCCGGCACGTACTTCTGGCCGTCCTGGTTCCAGATGCCGATCTGACGGAAGAGACCTTCCATACCGAACGTACGCGACTCGTCCGGCACGATCGGCACGATGCGTTTGCCGAGCGCCTTGTCCTTCAGCAGGATGTTGAGAATGCGCACGAACGCCATCGTCGTGGAAATCTCGCGGCCTTCGCCCGTGCCCTTCAGAAGCGGCTCGAATGCGGACAGGTCCGGCACCGGCAGCGACTCGGCCTTCTGCCGGCGCGCCGGCAGATAACCGCCGAGTTCCATGCGCTTCTGGCGCATGTATTCGAGTTCTTTCGAACCTTCTTCGAACTTGAGATACGGCACATTGACGAGGTCTTCGTCGGCGATCGGCAAACGGAACTGGTCGCGGAATTTCTTCAGCTGCTCCACCTGCATCTTCTTCTGCTGGTGGGTGATGTTCATCGCCTGGCCGGCTTCGCCCATGCCGTAGCCCTTGATCGTCTTCGCGAGGATGACGGTCGGCTGGCCCTTCGAATTCGACGCTTCCTGGAATGCCGCGTAGATCTTGTGCGGATCGTGGCCGCCGCGATTCAGATTCCAGATTTCCTCGTCGGACCATTCGGCGACCAGCGCCTTCAGTTCCGGCGTGTTGAAGAAGTGTTCGCGAACGAAGGCGCCCGACTCCGACTTGTACGTCTGATATTCACCGTCGACGACTTCCATCATCCGGCGCATCAGCGCGCCCGACTTGTCGCGCTGGAACAGCGCATCCCAGCGGCTGCCCCAGATCACCTTGATGACGTTCCAGCCTGCGCCGCGGAATTCGCTTTCCAGTTCCTGGATGATCTTGCCGTTGCCGCGCACCGGTCCATCGAGGCGCTGCAGGTTGCAGTTGATCACGAACACGAGGTTGTCCAGCCGTTCGCGGCCGGCCATGCCGATCGCGCCGAGCGATTCCGGCTCGTCCGTTTCGCCGTCGCCGAGGAAAGCCCAGACCTTGCGGCCTTCGGTCTTGGTGATGCCGCGCGCCTGCATGTACTTCATGAAGCGCGCCTGGTAGATCGCCATGATCGGGCCGAGGCCCATCGACACGGTCGGAAACTGCCAGAAGTCCGGCATCAGCCACGGGTGCGGATACGAGGAGATGCCCTCGCCGCCCACTTCCTGACGGAAGTTGTCGAGCTGGTTTTCGGTCAGACGGCCGAGCAGGAACGCGCGCGAGTAGACGCCCGGCGACGAGTGGCCCTGCACGAACACGAGGTCGCCGCCATGTTCAGCCGACGGTGCGTGCCAGAAGTGGTTATAGCCGACGTCATACAGCGTGGCCGCCGACGCGAACGACGCGATGTGGCCGCCGACGTTGGTGTCCTTGCCGGCGCGCAGCACCATCGCGATGGCATTCCAGCGAGTGTACGAACGGATGCGGTGCTCGATGTCCTGGTCGCCGGGGATTTTCGCCTGGCGGGCGACCGGAATCGTGTTGATGTACGGGGTGTTGGCGGAGAACGGCAGATGTTCGCCATGCACGCGGGCAAACTCGATCTGCTTCTCGATCAGGTAGTGGGCACGGTCGGGGCCAACAGCAGAAATCACGCCATCCAGCGCTTCAAGCCATTCGCCGGTTTCCTGGGGATCGTCGTCTTTTTCAGCGGCGACATATTTCATGACTTCGTCGGGTACAGCGGACATGCTCGTCTCCTGGATATAGAGGAACGCTCTTTGAACAGACGACGCGGACGAAGCACGGCCGCGGCAGCTTCGGCCGATTGTAATAAGGGTCCCGACGTCCGCGCAACAAAATTTTCGAATTACGAGATCCATTCTCATAATGCGGAAAATTGTTGCGGCGCAACCTGGTTTGACTGCCTTTCGACGGATACGCGGGGTAGTGTGCGCCGATTAACGGCACCTTCCGTGATTTTTTGCGCCATTTGGGAAGTACGCGCTGCGCTACAATGCCACGCATGTTGACCGAACGGCTTTTCGCTCGCTCGGCGCGCACCGCCGGTTCGCCGGGCGATTCGACGCCGTCCTCCCGCTGGCACCATGGACCATGGTGGTCGAATTCCTATTTGCTGACGCCGCTCCTGTCGATCCTGGTTTTCCTGGTCGTCATGAGCCTGATTTTGTGGAGTCTGAACCGGCGCGAGCAGCAACAGCAGGAAGATACGCTTTACCGTAACGTCGCCTGGGCGCAGCAGCAGATCCGCCTGTCCATGACCGGGGCGCAAGAACAGATTCAGGCTCTCTCGCGCGACCTCGTCGCCGGCCGCTCCGATCCGCATTCGTTCCAGGTGTCCACCACGGACATCATGCAGGGGCATCCCGAGATCCTCTACATGAACTGGTACACGAGCCAGCAGCAGCCGCGCTGGCCCAATACCGCGCTGCCCGTGTTCGGCCAGCGTCTCGCCAAGCCGAACGACGCGCAAATGGACGAAGCGGTGAAAGCCGCCTTCACCGAGGCGCGCAGCACGCGCCGCCAGGTGTATTCGCCGCTGATTTACGACGACCTCGGCAACGGCTACATCACGCTGCAAACGCCGGTCTATCGCGACCGCGATTTTCTCGGCTCCATCGCCGCCGTGTTCTCGGTCGAAGGCATCCTGAAGCACGACATCCCGCCTGAACTGTCGGCCAAGTACAAGATTTCGATCATCGACGCGAACAATCGCGAGTTGACCACCACGTCGACCCGCCCGCGCCTGCCGCGCGACATGTTCTACGATCTGCCGCTCGATCCGCCGGGCCAGGGCGTATCGGTGCGCGTCTACGCGTTCCCGCAGATGACCAACTTCACCAACAACACGCTCGTGTGGCTGGTGGCGGGTCTGTCCTGCTTCGTGTTGTGGAGTCTGTGGAGCTTGTGGAAACACACGCGGCAGCGCTTTGAGGCGCAGCAGGCGCTCTACGCCGAAGCGTTTTTCCGCCGCGCGATGGAAAACTCCGTGCTGATCGGCATGCGTGTGCTCGACATGCATGGTCGCATTACTCACGTCAATCCGGCGTTTTGCCGCATGACCGGCTGGGACGAAAGCGACCTCGTCGGCAAGACCGCGCCGTTCGCCTACTGGCCGCGCGACGCTTATCCGGAGATGCAGCGCCAGCTCGACATGACGCTGCGCGGCAAGGCGCCCTCGTCGGGCTTCGAATTGCGGGTGCGCCGCAAAGATGGCTCCACATTCCACGCGCGTCTCTACGTCTCGCCGCTGATCGACAGCTCGGGCCGCCAGACCGGCTGGATGTCGTCGATGACCGACATCACCGAGCCGAAGCGCGCGCGCGAGGAACTCGCCGCCGCACATGAGCGCTTTACGACCGTGCTTGAAAGTCTCGACGCCGCGGTGTCGGTGCTCGCCGCCGACGAAGCCGAGCTGCTGTTCGCCAACCGCTATTACCGGCACCTGTTCGGGATTCGACCGGACGGCCACCTGGAACTGGCGGGCGGCGGGTTCGATAGCGCACAGGCGTCGTCGGATTCGATCGATATGGTGGATACCTACGCCGGCCTGCCTGCCGCCGCGTTGACCGGGAGCACGGCCGACGCGCAGGAAATCTATGTGCAAAGCATCCAGAAATGGTTCGAAGTGCGCCGTCAGTACATCCAGTGGGTGGACGGCCATCTCGCGCAGATGCAGATCGCGACCGACATCACCACGCGCAAGCAGGCGCAGGAGCTGTCGCGCCAGCAGGACGAAAAACTGCAGTTCACGAGCCGTCTGATGACGATGGGCGAAATGGCCTCTTCGCTCGCGCACGAGCTGAATCAGCCGCTCGCCGCGATCAATAACTATTGCTCAGGAACCGTTGCACTGGTTAAATCCGGTCGGACAACGCCTGACAATCTGCTGCCCGTGCTCGAAAAAACCGCTCAACAGGCCGTGCGCGCCGGCATGATCATCAAGCGCATTCGCGAGTTCGTGAAACGCAGCGAGCCGAAGCGCCAGGCCACACGCGTCGCGGACATCGTCGCGGACGCCGTGGGTCTCGCCGAAATCGAGGTGCGCAAGCGGCGCATCCGCATTGTCACGGATGTGCGTTCGCGGCTGCCGGTGATCTATGTCGATCCGGTGCTGATCGAGCAGGTGCTGGTCAACCTGCTGAAGAACGGCGCGGAGGCCATGGCCGAAGCGCGCCCCAATGCCGTCGATCCGGTGATCCGCGTGGTCGTGCGGCTGGAGAGCGGCTTTGTCTGCATCAGCGTCGTCGATCAGGGTCCGGGGGTTGACGAAGCGACAGCGGAGCGGCTGTTCGAACCGTTTTACAGCACCAAGTCCGATGGTATGGGCATGGGGCTGAACATTTGCCGTTCGATTATCGAATCGCACCGCGGCCGTCTGTGGGTGGTCAACAACGTCGAATCCGACGGCCACATCACGGGCGCCACGTTCCATTGCAGTCTGCCTATTGGAGAGCCTGACGGCCCGAGCAACGGCGGGTCAGAGGCGCCGACACCACAAACCGTTACGGGAGAGCTATGAACAGCCCAGTCACCACACAGGAAACTGTCTTTGTCGTCGACGACGACGAGGCCGTGCGAGATTCGCTGCGCTGGCTGCTGGAGGCGAACGGCTACCGCGTGCAGTGCTTCTCCAGCGCCGAGCAGTTTATCGACGCGTGGCAGCCGCACCAGCATCCGGGCCAGATTGCCTGCCTGATTCTCGATGTGCGGATGTCCGGCATGAGCGGACTGGAATTGCAGGAACGCCTGATCGCCGACAACGCGTCGCTGCCGATCATCTTCGTGACGGGTCACGGCGACGTGCCGATGGCCGTGTCCACGATGAAAAAAGGCGCGATGGACTTCATCGAGAAGCCGTTCGACGAAGCCGAGTTGCGCAAGCTGGTCGAGCGCATGCTCGACAAGGCGCGCAGCGAAAGCACGAGTGTGCAGCAACAGCGCGCCGCCGCCGAGCGTCTGGGCAAGCTCACCGCGCGTGAGCATCAGGTGCTGGAGCGCATCATCGCGGGCCGCCTGAACAAGCAGATCGCCGACGACCTCGGCATCAGCATCAAGACGGTCGAAGCGCACCGCGCGAACATCATGGAAAAGCTCAACGTCAACACGGTCGCCGATCTGCTGCGACTCGCGCTGTCCAACAAGCCGCAGCAACCCGCACAGTAAGCGCCAGCGGCGCGCTTCGCACAACTCCCGAGGCCGCCGTCCACCATCGGCCGAAAGGCCGGACTATCCAGTGCGGCCTTTCGGCCGCTCCTCCCTCGCTATCTCTTCATTGGGGCAAGCGCATCCGTCGATCGGACGTCATCGGCATGGCGGCGCACGCCGGTATAATGACGGACTTTGCAGCGGCGCCTAGCTCCGATTTGCGTCGCGCGCTTTTCACGTGCCGACTCGTTCCGGGTGAAAAACGCCATTGTGCCCGGCACGCCCTGCTCTGCTTTCCATACTGTCCCTCTCGACCGACCATGACTGCCAAACTGATCGACGGCCTCGCCCTTTCCAAGACCTTGCGCGCCGACGTCGCCGCCCGCGCTGCCGCCCTGACCGCCCGCGGCCATCAGCCGGGGCTCGCCGTCGTGCTGGTCGGCGACAATCCGGCCAGCGAAGTGTACGTGCGCAACAAGGTCAAGGCGTGCCACGACAACGGTCTCGGCTCATCGCTCGACCGCTATCCGGCCGACCTGCCGGAAGCCGAACTGCTCGAGCGTATCGACGAACTGAACCGCGATCCGCTCATCCACGGCATTCTCGTGCAACTGCCGCTGCCCCCACATATCGACAGCCATAAGGTGATCGAGGCTATCGCGCCTGAGAAGGACGTGGACGGCTTTCACGTCGCCAATGCCGGCGCGTTGCTGACCGGGCAGCCGCTGTTCCGGCCGTGTACGCCCTACGGCGTGATGAAGATGCTCGCAGCTTACGAGATTGCGCTGCAAGGCGCGAATGCGGTGGTGATCGGTCGCTCGAACATCGTCGGCAAGCCGATGGCGCTGTTGCTGCTCGCGGCCGGCGCCACTGTCACGATCTGCCACAGCAAGACGCGCGACCTGGCCGCGCACACACGCAACGCCGATCTGGTGGTCGCCGCCACCGGCCTGCGCAACATTCTCACCGCCGATATGGTGAAGCCGGGCGCGGCCGTGATCGACGTCGGCATGAATCGCGACGAAGCCGGCAAGCTGTGCGGCGACGTGGATTTTGCGGGCGTCAAGGAAGTGGCCGGCTACATCACGCCGGTACCGGGCGGCGTCGGCCCGATGACCATCACCATGCTGCTCGTCAACACGATCGAAGCGGCGGAACGCAAGGCCGCGCAGAAGGCCTGAGCTAAAAAAGAAAGCGTGGGGCATTCCCCCGCCCCGCGCTTTCAACTCGCTTCGCACTACGCTCTTAACCCAGCTCCTGCATCAGTCTCAGCCGGTCAATCGCCTCACGCTTGTCGTGCCCGCTATCGAGCGGACTTCTCGCCTTCCCGGCCCGCTCTCTCTCGTCTCACTCCCAGCCTCACCGGCAGAACGCTCGTCGCCTCGCTTTCAACCGACACCTCTCGCTTCGCGCTCCGGCTTGGCCCTGGCCAGCCCTGCTCAGCCCTGCCTCAATATCGTTGCCTGTCGGTCCGACGCGCCCCGCGCGCGCGATGCGGTTAGCCGCGATGGCATAGACACCCCACCCGCTCAGCGCGCGGTTTCGCGCGCGGCCTGCTCGCCTGCCAACATGCTGTCGGCACACGCTGTCCGCCGTCGCGCAAGACGCCCGCGGCACCACGTCAGCACCGGCCGCTCGACGCAGTGCCACGACAAAGCCGCGCACAGCAGGATGAACGGTGCGGCAATCAGCACGGCCGTCACATGGCTCAATTGCGGCGCGATATTCGCGACGCATTGCTGCACGACGAAGCCATACAGATAGATGCCATACGAGTAGTCATGGCGCGGCACGAACCGCCGCAACAGCGGCGTCGTCCCGACCCACAGCACGCCGCACACGAAAGCCAGATAGAACAGCGGCTGGGCGCCGGCCGTGTCGCGAAATACCAGGAACACCATCGTGAACGCGAGCGTCGTCAGACCGCCGATACCGATCCGCGCACGCAAGCCATACAGCAGGATGCCGAGCATGAAGAACGGCTCCGGCCACAACGAATAGCCGGCCGGCGTCTCGCTGAAGTCGCGCAGACTGATCTGCACGAGCGGCAGCGAATGCGGCGTCAGATTCGGCGGCAAGTGCACGCGCAGAACGAACAGGGCAGTACCGAGCGCCGCAGCCAGCACGGCGCCGCGCGGGCTCGACAACAGGCCCAGCATGCCGGTCACGAGCACGATCAGATAGCAGCGCACCTGGAGCGGCAGCGTCCACAACGGGCCGCAGACGTCGACGGGAAAACGGTTGTGCTCGAACACGCCCGGCAGCGCCCAGCCGGTTTTCATCACGATGGTCGAAAAGTTGTCGAGGTTCGCCCACGTCATGCCCGAACTGAAATACTCGCGCAGCGGCAGCGTCGTAAAAAGCGGCCCGACGATGAACACCGTAACGAGCGATCCAAGCGCGACCGCCGGCCACAGGCGCGCAATCCGCAGCACAGCGAAGCGCGGTACCGAGCGTTGACGGTCAAAACTGGCGGTCACCAGCATGCCGCTCAGCAGGAAAAACGCGTAGACGCCGAGCGCGGCGAAACCGTCGAAACCGAGCGCGTTGTGGACCCAGTCGGTTATCCCGTCCGGCGCCTGCAGCAGATACGAATGGCCATACACGACGGCCACGGCGGCCACGAGCCGCACCAGGTCGAAGTTGTTGCCGTTGCGCGAAAGAGCGTGCGAAAGCGGATTCATCGGTACCTCTGACAGGAAAAGCGTCGCCGGGCGACAGCGACGCCACGGACCCGTCAGAATGCGGCGCGGCACCATTTCGCACAGTTCGCTTTCGTACAGAAGCGCCGCGGGCCGCGACATCTGGTAATTTGTCTGCCGGCGGATTGGAATCGGCGGGCCCTGCCCCAATAATGCTGATATTGGGTGTGTGACAGGGCGCGGGCGCCATCGCGCTCGCCCATCGAAGGACCGATCAAGGACCGATCAAGGACCGATTAAGCCCCATCTAAGCCGCACCGTCGAAGCACGCATTAAGCAGCACCCATCAAGCACCGATTACCCGTTCACCCGCGTCAGACAGGAAGCCTCAATGTCCACTACCGTCTCGAATCACGACAATCCGCTCCTCGATTTCTCCGACCTGCCGCGCTTTGGCGAAATCCGCCCCGAACATGTCACGCCCGCACTCGACGTTCTGCTCGCCGATGCAACCGCTGCAGTCGAGCGCGCCGCTCTGCCGATCACGCCGGCCTCGTGGGCCGATGTCGTCGAGCCGGTCGAGCGCGCCACGGAACCGCTGTCGCGTGCCTGGAGCGTGGTCGGCCATCTGAATGCCGTGGCCGATACGCCAGAGCTGCGCGCCGTGTATGGCGAAAACCTGCCGCGCGTCACCGAGTTCTGGTCGAGCGTCGGGCAAAATCTCGCGCTCTACGAAAAGTACAAGGCGCTGAACGCAAGCGCCGAGTTCGCCTCGCTGACCGGCGAGCGCAAGAAGATTCTCGGCAACGCGCTGCGCGACTTCCGCTTGTCCGGCGCGGAATTGCCGGAAGACCAGAAGCCGCGTTTCGCCGAATTGCAGGAACGTCAGGCGGCGTTGTCGAAAGCGTTTTCGGATCATGTGCTCGACGCGACCAATGCCTACGCGTATGTCGTCGAAGCCGGCAATGAGGCGGAACTGGCCGGCTTGCCCGAGGACGTGATTGAAGCCGCGAAGGAAGCGGCCGAGCGCGAGGGCAAGACCGGGTACAAGTTCACGCTGCACTTTCCGTCGTATTTCCCGGTCATGCAGTACTCGGAGAACCGTCCGATGCGGGAAGCGATGTACCGCGCGTACGTCACGCGTGCGTCGGAACTCGGTCCGCAATACGGCAACGGCAAGCCCGAGTGGGACAACACGTCGGTGCTCGCCGACCAGTTGAAATTGCGCGCGGAAGAAGCGCGGATGCTCGGCTACAACAACTTCGCCGAAGTGTCGCTCGCGCCGAAGATGGCCGAGTCGCCGGAACAGGTCATGGCCTTCCTCGAAGACCTCGCCACGCGCGCGCGTCCGCATGCGGAGCAGGACTGGAAGGAACTGCGCGAGTTCGCCGCGAACGAGCTCGGCTTGATCGACCTGCAACCATGGGACATGACGTTCGCCGCCGAACGTCTGCGTCAGAAACGCTATTCGTTTTCTGAAAACGAAGTGAAACAGTACTTTCCTGAAGACGCTGTATTCAAGGGCCTTTTCAAGGTCACGGAGACGCTGTTCGGCGTGCGCATCCGTCGCGATCAGGCGGCCGTCTGGCATCCGGACGTGCGTTTTTTCCGCGTCGAGAACCAGGACGGCGGCCTCGTCGCGCAGTTCTATCTCGACCTCTACGCGCGCGAAGGCAAACGCGGCGGCGCGTGGATGGACGACGCACGCGGCCGTCACAAGCACACGCACGGCAGCGTGCAGACGCCGGTCGCGTATCTGACCTGCAACTTCTCCGCGCCGGTCGGTGGCAAGCCAGCCTGCTTCACGCACGACGAAGTCATCACGCTATTCCACGAGTTCGGTCATGGTCTGCATCACATGCTGACGCGCGTGGATGAACTCGGCGTGTCCGGCATCAACGGCGTGGAGTGGGACGCGGTCGAACTGCCGTCGCAATTCATGGAGAACTTCTGCTGGGAGTGGGACGTGCTCTCCGACATGACCTCGCATGTCGAAACTGCGCAGCCGCTGCCCCGTGAACTGTTCGACAAGATGCTCGCCGCGAAGAATTTCCAGAGCGGTCTCGGCACGCTGCGTCAGATCGTATTCTCGATGTTCGACATGCAGTTGCATACGGGCTTCGACGCGGCCGGCGCAAAGAACGCCACCGAACTTGCGAGCGAGATCAACGAGCGCTTCCACGTGGTTCCGCAAGCGCCGTTCTCGCGTTGGCCGAATACGTTCAGCCATATTTTCGCGGGCGGTTATGCCGCGGGTTACTACAGCTACAAGTGGGCCGAAGTGCTGTCCGCCGACGCTTACGCCGCGTTCGAAGAAGCGGCGCAGGCCGCGAGCGGCAGCGTGCTCGATCAGGCAACGGGCATGCGTTATCGCAAGGAGATTCTGGAAGTGGGCGGCAGCCGCCCGGCGATGGAATCGTTCAAGGCGTTCCGCGGACGCGAGCCGAACATCGACGCCTTGCTGCGGCACAACGGGATGACGCCTGCCGCGGCACATTGAAACGCTGCATTGATGCGCTGAGTGAGCGCTCGGCGCGTCAATCTGCGCTTCAACCAGCGCCGACGTAAAGAAGCCGGTGTTCCGCGTAAGTGGACACCGGCTTTTGTTTGCGCCACACGCGCAGCGGTCAATCGCGATGCAGCTTGAAATCCACTGTTGAAGGACGCCCTTCCAGAGACAACGCCGCGCGCGCAGCGGGCGCGCGGCTCACCACTTTGCCGCGGCTTATCACCGCCAGGCGCGCCGCGCGCAAGCGGATCGCTTCGACGGTATCGCGCGCGTCGAGCAGCACCAGATTGGCCGCGCAGCCGGGTGCAACACCGTAGCCTTCCAGACCGAGAATGCGCGCGCCATTCGCCGTGACAGCGTCGAAGCACGCATGCATGCCTTCGACGCCCGTCATCTGCGCGACGTGCAAGCCCATGTGCGCGACTTCGAGCATGTCGCCGGAGCCGAGGCTGTACCACGGGTCCATCACGCAATCGTGGCCGAAGGCGACGTTGATGCCCGCGGCCATCATCTCCGGCACGCGCGTCATGCCGCGCCGCTTCGGATAGGTGTCGCTGCGTCCCTGCAACGTGATGTTGATCAGCGGATTGGCGATGGCCGCGACGCCGGATTCGCGCATCAGCGGCAGCAGCTTGCTCACGTAGTAGTTGTCCATCGAATGCATCGAGGTCAGATGCGAACCGGTCACGCGCCCATGCAAGCCGAGGCGCTGCGTTTCCGCCGCGAGCGTTTCGATGTGACGCGACATCGGATCGTCCGATTCATCGCAATGCATATCGACGCGCAAGCCCTGCTCCGCCGCGAACTCGCACAACATGCGCACGGACTGCGCGCCGTCGGCCATGGTGCGCTCGAAATGCGGAATGCCGCCGACCACGTCGACGCCCATCGCAATTGACCGCTTGAGGTTGTCGAAAGCACCGGGGCTGCGCAGCACGCCATCTTGCGGAAAAGCCACCAGCTGCAAGTCGAGATACGGCGCAACGCGGCGCTTGACTTCGACGAGCGCCTCGACGGCAAGCAGGCGCGGATCGCAAACATCGACGTGACTGCGGATGGCAAGCAGCCCGCGCGCGACCGCCCAGTCGCAGTACTGCATTGCGCGTTCGATCAGCGCCTCCTGCGTGAGCTGCGGCTTGAGTTCGCCCCATAGCGCAATGCCTTCTAGCAGCGTGCCTGACGCATTCACGCGCGGCAATCCGTACGACAGCGTCGCGTCCATATGGAAATGCGGATCGACGAACGGCGGAGTGACGAGTGAACCCCTCGCGTCGATCTCCTCGCGTGCGACGGCGGCCAGATTCGCTTCCACGGCAACGATGCGCCCCGCTTCGATGCCTATATCGACCGCATGTTTGTGCTGCGGCGCGGCGCCTCGCGGCAGCATCGCGCGGCGGATGATCAGATCCATATGTCGCTCCTTGGTCCGCTTGCTGATTGATGACGATTCTATCGGCGTTAGAAAGCGCGTGCGGATTTATCCCGCGCTTCATCAAGATGCCGTACCGGCGCGCACCGCGCAATCCGTACCGGCTGCGCGCACTGCCTCCCGCCTATACTCCATTTCGTTTCGGCCTTGTTTTTCCGGCTCATTCATTCGGGAGCGTGCGGATGAAAACGATAGGTGTGATCGGCGGAATGAGTTGGGAATCGTCCGCCGAGTATTACAGGTTGCTCAACCGTCACGCGAAGGCGCGCCTTGGCGGGCATCACAACGCGCGCAGCCTGATGCTGACCGTCGACTTCGCGCAGATCGAAGCGAGTCAACGCGCGGGCGACTGGCGCGCGCTCGGCGAACAGATGGCCGATGCCGCGCGTCAACTCGAACGTGGCGGCGCGGACCTCGTGATGCTCGCGACCAACACGATGCATCGCGTCTATGAGTCGATCGAGCAGGCGATCGGCGTGCCGTTCCTGCATATCGCCGATCCCACCGGTAGCGCGCTGCGCGCCGCGGGCGTCGAGCGGGTCGGCTTGCTAGGCACACGCTATACGATGGAGCAGACGTTTTACACGGGCCGCCTGCACGAGCGCTACGATCTGGAAACACTGGTCCCCGATGAAGCCGAACGCGCGGACGTGCATCGCATCATTTACGACGAGCTGTGTCACGGCAATGTGAACAGTGAATCGCGCGCAGTGTATCAACGCGTGATCGGAACGCTTGCCGCGCGCGGGGCGCAAGCGGTGATTCTCGGCTGCACCGAAATCACATTGCTGATCAAGCCGGAAGATTCTGTGCTACCCGTGTTTGACACGACAGCGTTGCACGCGCAAGCGGCTGTTGAGTGGTCGATTGAAGCTAAGTGAACGTGGATGCACGCGGCTGATCGCACTGCATGAATCCGGCGCCGCAAGTTAAAAAGCCCGCGTGGCTTGCGCCAGCGGGCTTTCAACAATGCTTGGTTGCGGGGGTAGGATTTGAACCTACGACCTTCGGGTTATGAGCCCGACGAGCTGCCAGACTGCTCCACCCCGCGTCAGAGAAAACGGATTGTATAGAGATGTTCGCAAGACGTCAAACGATCTCCCAACAATCACATGAATATTTCCAGCAAAGCCCGAGCGCACTCTCAAACCCAAGCGTCGCGGCTCAAAGATCCTGAACCGTTGCGCCCTCGATCTTGCCGTCGATAATGTCCGCGCCGTACTGGCTCGCGCTGCGCTTGGCCACGCCGAAATCGGAGAACGTGGCGGGCAGCACGAGACGAAACACGCGGCTCGCCTTCGAACCGCTGATCGCACCAGGACGACAGACGCGCACCGCGACGTCGTAGCCTTCAGCGTGACGCTTGTGACCGTCGAACTTGTCGAATGCCCGCGAGAAAACCAGCGGATGCACTTCGAAGTCCTTATAAAGATCTGGATAAGCTCGAGCCATGATGCCCTCCGCTGCACGCCGGTGCCTGAGTGAGTCCAACTGTGAATGTGACCTCACTATACGCCGCGCGCGGCGCCCATCCGCTTTTTATTTTCGACCCGCTCGCCGTGGTTCGAGCCGCGCGAAAATCGTCTCGCCGGCCGTGCGCTGGTAAGCTACGGCTCCTGCGCCATTCAGCCTGAAAATTTCCCGTGAAAATCGCCACCTGGAACGTCAACTCCCTCAAAGTCCGCCAGCAGCACGTGATCGACTGGCTCGAAACGAGCCGTACCGACGTACTGTGCCTTCAGGAACTGAAGCTGCCCGACGAGAAATTCCCGCGCGCCGAACTCGAAGAGAAAGGGTATCGGAGCTGGTTCGCGGGGCAGAAAACCTACAACGGCGTCGGCATCCTCGTGCGTGAAGGGCTGAATGTAGACGAAAGCAGCGTCGTGCGAAACATTCCGGGCTTTGAAGACTTGCAGCAGCGCGTGGTCGCGGCGACCATCGACGGCGTGCGCATTATCTCTGCGTACTTCCCGAATGGCCAGGCGCCGGGCACCGACAAATTCGCGTACAAACTGCGCTGGCTTGCCGCGCTGCACGACTGGATCAAAAGCGAAATGGCGCTGTATCCGAAGCTCGCGCTTCTGGGCGACTACAACATCGCACCGGACGAGCGCGACGTGCACGATCCGAAGGCGTGGGAAGGCCAGAATCTGGTGTCGCCGGAAGAACGCGCCGAGTTCGTGCGGCTGATCGAACTTGGTCTCGTCGACGCGTTCCGTCAATTCGAGCAGCCTGAAAAAATCTATTCGTGGTGGGATTACCGGATGATGGCGTTCCGCCGCAATGCGGGCCTGCGCATCGATCATATTCTTCTATCGAAGGCGTTGGCTGAAGCATGCTCGTCGTGCGAAGTGGACAAGGCGCCGCGCAAATGGGACCAGCCGTCGGATCACGCGCCGGTCGTCGCACAGATCGCCTGACGGGACTCGAGCAGACCTGGAAGGTGCGGGCAAGACCCGGCAAGACCAAATAAGCGGTCTGGCCGGCGCTCTTGCGAAGCCTCAATCCGAAGGGCTCAACGTACCCCACAGAAACTCGAACACCATCGCATCGTGCTCGGCCTGCTCCAGTTCGTCGGAGCCGCCGTGGCCGCCTTCCGTATTCTCGCGATACCACACGCTGTCCGCGCCGAGCGCCTGCATGCGCGCGGCCATCTTGCGAGCGTGGCCGGGATGCACGCGATCGTCCGCAGTCGACGTCGTGAAAAGTACCGGCGGATACTTTACGCCCGCCGACACGCGGTGATACGGCGAATAAACGGCGAGCACGCGAGCGTCGTCGGGATCGTCGGGATCGCCGTATTCGTCGATCCATGACGCGCCTGCATGCAGCAAGTGGAAGCGGCTCATATCGAGCAGCGGCACTTCGCACACCACTGCACCGAACAACTCCGGGCGCTGCACCATGCACGCCGCCACCAGCAGCCCGCCGTTGCTGCCGCCTTGAATGCCGAGTTGCGCCTCGCTCGTCACGCCGCTTTGGATGAGCGCTTCGGCCACCGCGATGAAATCGTCGAACGCACGCTGCCGCTCCTCGCCTTGCGCTGCCGTATGCCAGCGCGTGCCGAACTCGCCACCGCCGCGAATATGCGCGACCACGTACACGCCGCCGCGCTCGAGCCAACCGATGCCCTGCCCGGTCAGATAGCTCGGCAGCAATGGAATCGCGAAGCCGCCGTAGCCGGTCAACAGGCATGGCCGCGCGAGTTTTCCGGTTGCTGGCTGTTCCGCATGATCGGCGTGGCCCGCGCGCTCCGCGTCTTGCGAGGTGCGCGCACCTATCACCGTGTACGGCACACGCGTGCCGTCCGCGGAAGCCGCATGCCCGCGCGTCACCGCAAAGCGCGTCGCGTCGAACTGCGTCGGCCAGCGATCGAGCAATTCCCACTCGCGCAGATCGTCGCGAGCAAGATCCGCTAACCAGTAAGCCGGCGGTTGCAGATAGTCATCGGTATCGACGAACACTTCGTCGTTCAGCGTCGGCTCGACCGGCGAGACCTCGGCTTGCGCGTCGCCGTGCGAAGGAAAGAGGCGCTGTTGCCAATGCCACGTCTGATCGGCGGCTTGCGACGGCGTGAACAGCACAGTCTTGTTCTGCACGTCTTCGAGATACGAGACGATGAGCTGGTTGCGCGTATGCGTCCATTCGCATGCCGAGGTTCGTGAAGTCGGCGTGAACAACGGCGTCACGTCGCGCTCGCCGCGCAGGAATGCCGTTTCGCGAATCGCCAGCAACGCGCCGCCCGGATACACGACGCCGTTGCAGTGCCAGTCGAGGCGCGGTTCGAGCAACAGCCAGCCCTGCCATCCGCCCACCGCGACATGCGCCGGTACGTCGTAACGATGCCAGGCATCCGCAGCGGCATGGGAGCCATCTGCACCATCTGCGCCGTCGAGGTAATACGTGTGCGAATCGAAGAAATCGACGCTGCTCACCACCGCGTGCCGCTTCTCCACGGGATCGTAATGCCCTTCCACGCCGATGTCGCTGAACGCGCCCTTGAACACCACGGGCGCATCGGCGAGCGCAGTGCCGCGCGTCCAGCGCCGCACCTCGCGCGGATAGCCGGAGCGCGTCAGGCTCTTGCGCCCATTGTCCCAACCGACGTAAAGCGTATTGCGGTCTATCCACGACGCCGTATGCTTGCCGGCCTTCGGAATCGCAAAGCCATCGTCGACAAAACGTAGCGCGTCGATGTCGAACTCGCGCACCACCACCGCATCCGATCCGCCCGGCGACATCGTAATCAAAGCGCGATCGCCATCTGGATAAAGAATGTCGAGGTCGCCGCACACCCACGGCGTTCCTTCGGCTGCGCCGAGCGCGTCGAAGTCGAGCAGGTTCTGCCACTCGGGTTTGCCGCCGCGCCACGCCGCCCAGGTCGTGCGCCGCCAGATGCCTTTGGGATTGCGCTCGTCCTGCCATAGGTCATACGCCCAATCTTTCCAACGATCGGGAATGACCGGACGTTCGCGCGGCAAATAGGCATCAGCGAGCCGTTGCCTGAGCGTTTCGAACTGCGCGCTGCTGCCCCACGCGGCGCACGTGCGGGCGTTCTGCTTTTCGACCCACGCGAGCGCGTCAGGGTCGTCGAGCGCTTCGAGCGACAGGAAAGGATCTGGGGAAAGCGGCCAGGAAAAAGAAGCGGGAGTAGTAGGAGAAGCAGAAGGCATCGTCGGCTGTCGAATGAGAACAGCGTTGATTATGCCTTGCGGCGGCGCACGCCTCGTGCGACGAACAATAACGAGCGATTAACCAGGGCGGCGGCTAGCGCGCCGCCCCGACCTGCCGCGCGCGCCGAGTCAGAGACAAGGAGCGGCTAACCGGGACCAACAGCGGGCGTCACGGCTCGAGATTGAGTTCCTGAATCTTGCGAGTAATCGTATTGCGCCCGATGCCGAGACGCTCCGCCGCTTCGACCTTGCGTCCGCGTGTGAAGTCGAGCGCCTCGCGAATCACCGCGGCTTCGAAACGGCGCGCGAGTTCGTCCATGACATCGGCAGAGTTCTCGCGCAACAGGCGCGCGACTTCCGTGCGCAAGCCGCCTTCCCATGCACTGACGGGCGCGGCAACCGGCACGCCGCCCGCCGCGGCCGGATGCGCCGCCAGATTCGCGCCGTTGAGCGGCGCGGTGCCCGCAAGGCTTGCGTCCGTCGTGCCGACAGCAATGCCGCCACCGCCGGCGAGATCCGTCGCGCCGGCTTGCGCGGGACCGAGGTCCGGTGGCAAGTCCTTGATCTCGATGGTCTGCGCGGGCGCCATCACCGTGAGCCAGTTGGCGAGATTCTCCAACTGCCGCACGTTGCCCGGAAACGGCAGCGACGCGAGATAAGCGAGCGCTTCTTCCGACACGCGCTTGGATTCGACGCCGAGATCGCGCGCGCTCTTTTGCAGAAAGTGCCGCGTGAGCAGCGGAATATCCTCGCTACGTTCGCGCAATGCCGGCAAGCGCAGGCGGATCACGTTGAGCCGGTGATACAAGTCCTCGCGGAACAAACCTTGACGTACGCGCGATTCGAGATTCTGGTGCGTCGCCGCGATCACGCGCACATTGGCGCGCAACGGATTGTGCCCGCCGACACGATAGAACTGCCCGTCCGACAGCACACGCAACAGACGCGTCTGCAAATCGAACGGCATATCGCCGATTTCGTCGAGAAAGAGCGTGCCGTTCTCGGCCTGTTCGAAGCGGCCCTGGCGCATGGCCTGCGCGCCGGTGAACGCGCCGCGCTCGTGGCCGAATAGTTCGGATTCCAATAGATCCTTCGGGATCGCGGCGGTGTTCAGCGCAATGAAGGGACCGTTCGCGCGTGGGCTATGTCGGTGCAACGCGCGCGCGACGAGTTCCTTTCCGGTGCCCGATTCGCCGGTAATGAGCACGGTTGCCGCGGAATGGGACAAACGCCCGATCGCGCGAAACATGTCCTGCATGGCCGGCGCCTGGCCGAGCATTTCCGGTGCATCGGCAATGCGGTCGTCCCAGGTCTGCTCGCCGCGCATGCTTTCGTCCACCGCGCGACGGATCAGTTCGACGGCCTTGTCTACGTCGAACGGCTTCGCGAGATATTCGAACGCGCCGCCCTGGAATGCGGCAACCGCGCTGTCCAGATCGGAAAACGCCGTCATGATGATGACGGGCAAGCCCGGTACCTTGTCGCGCACGGTTTGCAGCAATTCGAGGCCGGAACCTCCTGGCATCCTGATGTCGGACACCAGCACCTGCGGGCTGTCGTGATCGAGCGCCGCCGACGCCTCGCGCACATTGGCGAAGCTGCGGGTCGCGAAGTTTTCGCGAGCCAGTGCTTTCTCGAGCACCCAGCGAATCGATTGATCGTCGTCTACTATCCAGATCGGCTTCATATAGGTCTGTCAGAAGTCTTGAGATGCCTGCAGTGTGCAGATGCGGTGTTAGCAGTCGAGCGGCAGCAGAATCTGAAACTCGGTGTGGCCGGGCCGGCTTTCCACTTCGATCAGACCATCGTGTTGTTGCACGAAGGTCTGGGCGAGCGTCAGACCGAGACCGCTGCCATCCTCGCGCCCGGATACGAGCGGATAGAAGATGCGGTCACGGATTTCCTCGGGAATGCCGGGGCCGTTGTCGATGATATGCAAGTCCAGTGCCAGCTTACATAAACGTTTCGACACTGTGATCTTGCGTGCAATGCGCGTGCGCAATTCGATGCGCGCGTCGCCTTGCGAAATGCGTTCGCGCAATGCTTCAGCCGCGTTACGCACAATGTTCAGGAGCGCCTGGATCAACTGCTCCTTGTCGCCGCGCAGATCCGGCACGCTCACGTCGTAATCGCGCTCGATCGTGAGGCCGCGCGGAAACTCCGCGAGAATCACCTGGCGCACGCGCTCGCACACTTCGTGAATATTCACGTCGCCGACAATATGCGGATGGCGATGCGGCTCGAGCAACCGGTCCACCAGCGTTTGGAGGCGGTCCGATTCCTTGATGATGACCTGCGTGTACTCGCGCAATTCGTCGCGCTGACGCTCGCCCAGTTCGAACTCGAGCAACTGCGCCGCGCCGCGAATGCCGCCGAGCGGATTCTTGATTTCGTGCGCGAGATTGCGGATCAGTTGTTTGTTGACCGCCGTGAGGTCGTTGATGCGCTCCTCGCGGTCGGTGCGCAAATGCCGCTCGTTCTCGAACAGTTCGAGCAGCACGTAGTCTTGCGCGCTTTCCAGAAAACCGACGATCGCATGCACATGCAGCGGCTCGTGAGCGGGCCGCTCGAGCACGGCGTCGAGATGTGTCGCGTGAAAACGGTGCGCGGCGATCGCGGTAATGGTCGCGACCAGTTCGTCCGCATTCGAGAAGATCTCCGGCCACGCCATCTGCGTCAGTTGCTTGCGCGAGAGTTCGAGCATCGACTCCGCCGACGGATTCGCAAACGCGACGCGCAGCGTGCGCTTTTCGAGTATCAGCACGACCGTCGGCAATGCCTCGAAGCCTGGCAACAGACCGGAAGCGACGAGTTGCGCGTCATCCGACAGCGTCTGCTCGTGCCCTTTCCTCGCCTTGATCAGATTTTTTAGAACCATCTTGCAGTCTGGCCGATAGGAGATGGTGATGAATCGGGGGTACTGCTATGTGTATTGCTCTACTGCTGCGGTACTGCCTGATGCATGACGCCTGGTTTCTGTGCGCGTGCCGCGAACCTTTGCGCGGGCTAACGAAAAAGGGACGGCGCCGCCGTCCCTTCGTGACCGATCGCGAGCGTCGGGCAAAACGCTTCGCCGTTTGAAGGGCGAAGCGCCATTGCCGCTTACAGCGAGTAGTACATTTCGAATTCGATCGGGTGCACCGACTGACGATAGCGTTGCAGTTCGCCCGTCTTCAGTTCGATGTACGCGTCGAGCATCGAATCCGTGAACACGCCGCCGCGCGTCAGGAACTCGCGGTCCGCGTCCAGCGCGTCGAGAGCCTGGTCCAGGCCGGCGCACACGGTCGGGATCTTTGCATCCTCTTCCGGCGGCAGGTCGTACAGGTTCTTGTCAGCGGCTTCGCCCGGGTGAATCTTGTTCTGCACGCCGTCCAGACCCGCCATCATCAGCGCGGAGAAGCACAGGTACGGATTCGCCATCGGATCCGGGAAGCGCGTTTCGATACGGCGGCCCTTAGGATTCGATACGTGCGGAATACGGATCGACGCCGAACGGTTGCGAGCCGAGTAAGCCAGCTTGACCGGTGCTTCGAAGTGCGGCACGAGGCGTTTGTACGAGTTCGTCGACGGGTTCGTGATCGCGTTCAGCGCGCGAGCATGCTTGATGATGCCGCCGATGTAGAACAGCGCGAATTCCGACAGACCTGCATAGCCGTTGCCCGCGAACAGGTTCGTGCCGTCTTTCCAGATGGACTGGTGAACGTGCATGCCCGAACCGTTATCGCCGACCACCGGCTTCGGCATGAACGTTGCCGTCTTGCCGTATGTGTGCGCGACGTTGTGGATGATGTACTTCATTTGCTGCAGCCAGTCGGCGCGTTGCACCAGCGTCGAGAACTTGGTGCCGATTTCGTTCTGGCCCTGGCCCGCGACTTCGTGGTGATGCACTTCGACCGGAATGCCGATCTGTTCGAGCAGCAGACACATTTCCGAGCGGATGTCCTGGAACGTGTCGACCGGAGCGACCGGGAAATAGCCGCCCTTCGTGCCCGGACGGTGGCCGGTGTTGCCGCCTTCGAATTCCTTCGACGACGACCACGGTGCTTCTTCGGAACCGATCTTGATGAAGCAGCCCGACTGATCCGTGTTCCACTGGACCGAGTCGAAAATGAAGAATTCCGGTTCCGGACCGAAGAATGCGGTGTCACCGAGGCCCGTGCTCTTCAGATAGGCTTCAGCGCGCTTTGCCAGCGAACGCGGGTCGCGCTCATAGCCCTTGCCGTCCGCCGGTTCGACGACGTCGCAGGTCAGCACCAGAGTGGATTCTTCGTAGAACGGGTCGATGAAGGCCGTGTTCGCGTCCGGGACCAGCAACATGTCCGATGCTTCGATGCCCTTCCAACCGGCAATCGACGAACCGTCAAACGCATGGCCGCTTTCGAACTTGTCTTCATCGAATGCCGACACCGGCACCGAAACGTGTTGCTCTTTGCCGCGCGTGTCGGTGAAACGAAAGTCGACAAACTTGACGTCTTCGTCTTTGACGAGTTGAACGACGTCGGCCACGGATTTACTCATAACCTATCTCCTGATTAACGAATTCGGCGGATTCAGCCGCCGCCCAATCTAGCTGACCCGCCCCGGCACGTCCACCCCTCAATGATGAAAGAGTGCATATGAAAAACAGCCGTGGCAGATTGATCGGCCCCAGTAAAGCAGCTTCTGTGCCATATATGCGCCAACGAGGCGCAAATGCCCGGGCGCGCGCGTTAGCAGGGAATCCACGCACCGACCTGCATGCAGCCCCCAAATCCTCAAGGCCGCTCAAGCACCAATTATGGGCATATAGACAAATCGGACTTCCATCGTCGTCCAATTTGGTGCAAGTCGCCAGATATGCACCAAGTTTATGCACGCCGCAGCGGGAGCGTCCCCTTCGTTTTGCGCCTCCGAGGAGCGTCCGAGCATGAGGCGGCGAGCTAAAATGGTTATTTCGTCAAGGAGACCAGCTCATGAGCACGCTAGAACAGTTGTACTCGCAGGCGGAAAAACGCCGCACTGAAAATCAGTTGCCGTACGCGGGCGCGGTCTCGCCGGCCGAAGCGTTCGAATTGCTCCAGCTGGACCCACGCGCGCGTCTCGTCGACGTGCGCACGCGCGCGGAACTTGACTGGGTGGGCCGGCCGGTGATCGGCGACGGACAATACGCGCACGTCGAATGGACGCGTTATCCGGGCGCGGTGCCGAATCAGGAATTCCTTCATCAGTTGAGCGACGTTGCGTCGCCCGATACGCCGGTGCTGTTTCTATGCCGCAGCGCCGCACGCTCCAAACTTGCCGCGATTGCCGCCGCGCAGGCCGGCTTCTCGAAGGCCTACGACCTGCTGGAAGGCTTTGAAGGCGACAAGGACGGCCAGGGGCACCGCAAGACGGTATCGGGCTGGTGTTTTCGCGGCTTGCCGTGGATCGGCGCGTGATTCGGTAGCAAACCCGCCGTCATTGAGCGGATCAGGCGCGAGGTTTCACCGTAGCGGCGTCGTGTTCGACGATATCGCCGCCCAACAGGTGCACACCCTCGCGCAGCTTGACGAACGCCGCCGCCACCGCCTCAGGCTCACCCTTCACGCCAAGGTCGATGTGGTGCCGCGCATAGACACCGCCGCGCTCGGCGTCGCCGACACTCGGCAGGCTGAACACGCGCACGCCTGGGAAATCATGTTCGATTTTTTCCATCAGCGGTGTGAGGCGCGATTCCGGCAACTCAAACACTAGCAACGACTTTTCCGCATGGGGCATTGCGTGGTGCAAATGCGCGTAATGCGTGTCGAGCACCCACTCGATCATCGGCCAGGCCATGACCGGAAAGCCCGGCACAAAGTAATGCTCGCGGATCGAAAAGCCCGGAATCTTGTTGTAGCCGTTGGGAATGATCGACGCGCCCTGCGGGTACGTGCCCATATTGAGACGATGCAGGTTCTCAGGCGAATTCAGATCGAGCGGCGTCGCCGCATTCGCGGGATACATGTCGCGAATGCGCTCCTGAATCAGCTTCTGTGCCTCCGGATGCAGTTGCAGCGGCACGCCGAGCGCGGCCGCCGCGCATTGACGCGTGTGGTCATCTGGCGTCGCGCCGATGCCGCCCGTCGAAAACACAATATCGCCCGACTCGAACGTGCGCCGCAGCGTCGCCGTGATGCGTTGCGGATCGTCGCCGATGTACTCCGCCCAGCCGAGCGACAGTCCGCGCGCGCCGAGCAGTTCGATGACTTTTGGCAGATGCTTGTCGACGCGCCTGCCCGACAGAATTTCATCGCCAATGATGATGACGCCAAATGCCATTGCCGCCTCTTTGTTATCTCGTTCGTTGATCAATAAGGGACTGGGGCCGCGTGCCGCACGCCGCCGGCCTCGTCCGCGCGCATGCGTTGCAGCGCCCGCAAGCAGTAGTAGCCGAACCAGAGCGCCGAAAACACGAGAATGAACGCGTAGATCCAGATCGTCACCGCGGTGATGACCGGAAACAGCACGACCAGCCACACCGACGACGCCCACAGCAGCGTCGGCAGCGAACCCAGCAAACCACTCGCGACGCCGATCAGCAGCAGTGGCAGCCGGAAACGCCGCACCAACGCGCGCCGCTCATCACGCGTGGCATGGAGTGCGAGCGCGTCGTAAGTCATCACGCGATACGTCAGCCAGCCCCACAGCAGCGGCGGAATCAGTGCGAAGAACGGCGGCACGAGCCACAGCGGAAGCGTGACGACCAGCAGCACGAGACATACCAGCGTCGTCCATAGCGCCTGGCCAAGGCTACCGTACCATGTTCCGCCGCGGCGCATTTCGAGCCCCGGGAACTGACGCGTTGAGAGAAAGCGGATGACGGCCGGCATCGACAGCGTGGCGATCAACAGCAACACGGTGACGACGATCAACGGGATCGTCATCGCGATCACGAGAAACGGCGCGATAGCCGCATGCAGTCCGGAAAAGCCGAGCGAATCGAACAGATGGTAAAGCGTGGCGGTAAACGACCAGCTTTGAAGCCAGGCGCGGGTCGCGCCGATCAGCGTCTGCCAGAAAAACCACAGGATCACGCCCCATCCGACCGTTGCCGCGAAGAACGGCATGAAGGTCAGCCAGAGCATGCGCGGGTGGAGCGCGCTTGCGAGCGCACGCCCGAACGAGCGCAAAAGATCATTCATGCGAGCCAGTGCCGGTGAATGCAACGATGGAAAAAGGGAAACGGCGCCACGCAAGGAGCCATTGAGTCCGAAGCGTGCGCGCGAACGTGGACAGCATAAACCACGTGGCGCGCCGCCGGGAAAACCGGCGGCGCGCGGAGAAGGGAGTCAGCCAGCGGGCTCAGGCAGCGGTCGCGTCGCCCTGATCGCGGCGTCTCGCGGACAGGCGCCCAGCTATGCGCACGAAGGCGAGCCAGTGCTGCGCCCAGAAGCCCTCGCCGTAACGGCGGCCCTGCAGTTGATCGCTGATGCCGGTCGGTTCCATGTCGCGGCTCCAGGAGACGCTGCGAAACAGCATGTCCCACCACGGAAACAGCACGCCGAAATTGCAGCCGTATTTCAGACCTTCGTGGCCATAGCCGATCGCGTGGTGACGGCGGTGAAATGTCGGGCTGACCAGCAGACGCTCGCCCAGCCAGCCGAAATACAGGCGAATATTGGCGTGTTGCACGCTCTGCGCCAGATTCGTGATCGCGACCAGCACCACGAACTGCGAGGGCGGCACGCCGATCGCGAGCGCGATCACCGCGAAGAACGACGCTTGCAGAAGATCGTCGAGCAGATGATTGCGGTCGTCGGCCCACAGCGACATTTGCTGCTGGCTGTGATGCACCGCGTGCAGCTCCCACCACACACCGACGCGGTGTTGCCAGCGGTGATACCAGTAACCGGCGAAATCGAGCGCGACCAGATACATGACGAACGTGACCAGCGGCTGCGTCGTCACGCCGGGCCACAGATTGTCGAACTCGATACTGGCGATGTTATGCAGCCGCAGCCATGCCTGAACATTGTCGAAAAACGGCTGCAGCGCAAAGAAGAAAAACAGGTTGAGAATGCCGAGTTTGGCGATCCACGTGTAGATCACGTCGACGCGCACCGCCTTGCGGTTGTCCCACTGCTCGACCGGACGCAGCGCCTCCAGCGGACGGAGAATCGCGTACATTGCCAGCACCTCGAGGACACCTACGATCACCCAGTAGAGGCTGTCGTACGTGTCTTCGTCGTAGTCCATCAGATCGAAATGAAACAGCAGCGGCTGCACCACGTCGACGTACAGCAACGTCTGCAGCGCGGAGACGAAGTTGTCGAGGGAAGACAGGATCAGGTGGAACATGGCGCTCGTCGGGTTACGTCGATCGTTTCGGCTCGCTCAGTCGCGGCGTGAATACATGCATTATCACGCGCCGTTCGGCGCTGTGACCGGCGCCCGATTAAAGAAATAGATGCCGTGCGGCGAACGGCCCACGGCGATGGTCTGGATCAGCTTGCGCGTGCTTAAATCGATAATGCCTACGTGCTTCGCGAAGCGGAACGTTACCCACAGATAGCGTTTGTCGGCGGAAAGTTCCATGTCGTCGGGTCCGGGCATCAGACCGGTAATGTCGCCGACATTCGTGAGCGAGTCTTCGTCGATGATGCTGATGGTGCTCGCCACACGATTTGACACCGCCACGTGCTTGCCGTCGGCCAGCGAGCGGAAGTTGTGCGCGCCGTTGCCCGTGTGGATGGTCTTCACGACCTTTTGCGTATGCCAGTCGACCACAGCCACGTAGTCCGCGCCGGTCATGCCGACGAGCAGATACTTCTCGCCCGGCGTCATCCACAGTCCGGCAGGCACTTTGCCGACTTTCATTTTCCACTTGACGGTTTGCGTGGCCAGATCGATCGCGGCCAGTTCACCGGAAACCTGCAGCGTGACGAAGACGGTTTTGCTGTCGTTCGTGAACGCCATGTGGCTCGGCATGACGGCGAGCGGCAGACGCGACGCGAGCGTCATCTGGTTTTTCAAGCCGTCGTAGTGGTAGATGTCCAGACGGTCGAGACGCAGACCGGTTGTAACCAGCCATTTGCGGTCAGGCGAAAAACCGATCTGGTACGGATCCTCGATGTTCTCAACCCAGCGCTGGACCTGTCCTGTCTTGGGGTCGACGAACATGAGATTGTTCGACACCGAGTTCGCGACGATCAGCGACGAGTTGTCCGGCGTCGCCATCAAGTGATGCGGTTCCTTGCCCGTCGGCACCGTGCCGATGACCTGGCGGGTCGTCTCGTCAATAAGACTCAGCGTGGCTTCGGCGGAGTTCAGCACGATCACGTTGTTGGCATGAGCCGCCGGAGAAAAAAAGCCTGCGGCGGCGACGAGCGCGACGCCTGCGGCGAACGTGGCTGTCACGCCGGAAAGAAAAAATTTACGCATGAAAACTCACTTCGGAGAACGACTGTCATTGTAGAACGTTTGCCGCGGCCTGCGGTTGACCCAGGTCGACCTGCCGCGTGGGGAAAATGAAGGGCCGGATGAACCGGTCCGTCGCGCGGTTCCAGTGCGTTGGGATCATCGGGTGAAATCTAAAAGATTGCGTCCCATTAGAAAGAGATTCAGTTAAGAAAATACTCCGGCAAACGCGATGATTATTAGGAGTTATTTCGAGTGCTCCTGGTTATATTTAATTGTTGGGGCGCAAACTCACTGATAAATAAGACAACCAGAATTGGTTTTGCATCTTTCGGATTTGGCTTATTTCTGCCCTTCGTCTCCGCTCTGACAATCCCTGCCAGCTCATCGTCCGGCCTCTCTCATCTTGTGGACGTTCGGGCGTGACGCAGATAAATCCAGATGTGGATAACCTGCAAAAAATGGCGACCATAGTAATGTCAACCAATAGGATCGGGCATTAACCGCCGTCATTTTGACGCAACCTGATAACGGGCGATGACGCCTTGTCCGATTATCCGCGCTCACGCCGGCCACGAAACACAGCGCGGAGTTTTAAGACAAGTGAATAAAACCTATCAATCAGTATGGTGTGAAGCAACGGCAACGTGGGTAGCAACGCCGGAAACAGCCAGGTCGAAGACGAAGCGCGGCTCGGCGCGCAGGAAGCTTGTGGTCCGGGCGGTTGTCGCTGCAGCAGTGGCGTTGGCTGGGGCAAATTCAATGGCCGCGGGTGCAAACGCCATCCAGTTGGGAAATCTTGCGAATGCAGCGGGAGCCAACTCGACTGCGATCGGGCTCAGCTCGAACGCGATTGGCAATAGCTCGATTGCTGCGGGGCCTTATGCGAACGCCTTGGCCGATAACTCGATCGCAGCCGGATTCACCGCAAACGCTAGCGGCAGTAACTCGATCGGCTTAGGAGCCGGTGCGACGGCAACAGCAACGAATTCGATCGCAACGGGGCTCACCGCCAAGGCCACGGGCGACAACTCGATCGCCACCGGAGCTGCGGCCAACGCAGCGGGAGCGAACTCGATTGCTACCGGGCTTTTTACAAGTGCCACCGGCACCAATGCAATTGCCGTGGGCATAATTGCAAACGCAGCAGGTACGAACTCCATTGCAGTGGGGGTCGGCGCGAACGCCTCCGGCGGCAACTCAATGGCAACCGGCATGAACGCCAATGCGGCGGGTGACAACTCCACGGCACTTGGCTATGCGGCAAGCAGCAGCGCCTTGAACTCTGTCGCGCTTGGTCATGCCGCCAGGGCGTCGAGCAACAATGCGTTTGCGGGCGGTCCATCGGCCAACGCGGCGGGCGACAATTCGATCGCGCTCGGCTACGCGGCAAACACCACGGGGCTGAATTCGGTTGCGCTCGGCTACGCGGCAAACAGCAGCGCCCTGAACTCGGTTGCGCTCGGGTACGCCGCCACGGCGTCAAGCAACAACGCGTTTGCCAGTGGTGCATCCGCTAACGCGGCGGGCGACAACTCGACGGCACTCGGCTATGCGGCAAGCACCACCGCCCTGAACTCCGTTGCGCTCGGCTACGCCGCCACGGCGTCGAACAACAACGCGTTTGCCGGCGGTCCATCCGCCAGCGCCGCGGGCGACAACTCGACGGCACTCGGCTACGCGGCAAGCACCACCGCCCTGAACTCCGTCGCGCTCGGCTACGCCGCCACGGCGTCGAACAACAACGCGTTTGCCGGCGGTCCATCGGCCAACGCGGCGGGCGACAATTCGACGGCACTCGGCTATGCGGCAAGCACCACCGCCCTGAACTCCGTTGCGCTCGGCTACGCCGCCACGGCGTCGAATAACAACGCGTTTGCCGGCGGTCCATCCGCGAGCGCGGCGGGCGACAACTCGACGGCACTCGGCTACGCGGCAAGCACCACCGCCCTGAACTCCGTTGCGCTCGGCTACGCCGCCACGGCGTCCGCGGACAACAGCGTCGCACTCGGCTCCCGGTCCACAACGAATGCGGATCTCAATAAGCCGGCCTACGTGCCCGCCCGTGCCAATGCCGCGACAATAGCCGGCGCCGCCGCAAGGGGCGAAGTATCGGTCGGCTCCGTCGACAAGGAGCGCCGTCTGACGAATGTCGCAGCGGGTGCCGACCAGACCGACGCCGTCAACGTCAGCCAGTTGAAGGCGGTCGACAGCAAGGTCGACGCCATTTCGCAAAGCGGCACCCAGCACTACTTCAAGGCCGAAGGCATCGCAGACGGGACGGACGACGCCGTAGCGAGCGGCACGCACGCCGTCGCAAGCGGGGTGCTTGCCACAGCATGGGGCAACAACGCCACAGCGCTCGGCGCCAACTCCACTGCCGCGGGAACGGGTGCCGTCGCGCTCGGCGCATACGCCTCCGCAACGTCGGCTGGCAGCGTCTCCCTTGGTTATGCCGCCGTTGCCAACAACGCGGACTCGATTGCCATCGGCCATGACGCTTACGCGTCGGCTGACGGTTCGGTAGCCTTGGGCCAAGGTTCGCTGGCGGACCGTCCCAACACAGTTTCGGTCGGATCGAAGAACAAGGAACGCCAGATAACGAACGTTGCGGCCGGCACGGCAGGCACCGACGCTGTCAACGTAAGTCAGCTCAATACGGTCGTCGGCAACGCATCGCGCTATTTCAAGGCGAATGGCGCCAATGACGACACGGACGAGGCGAGTTCGATTGGAGACCGTGCCGTCGCGGTCGGCAGCAGCGCCCTTGCAAGCGGGCCTCAGGCCGTAGCCGTCGGCGCAAGCGCCAAGGCGACGGGTGACTACTCGATTGCAGTGGGGAACGGGGCTACTGCCACTGACTGGAATTCGGTCGCGGTAGGAGCGGGTGCAATGGCAACGGCCCCGGGATCGACTGCGTTGGGCAGTGCATCCGCCACCGGCATTTACTCGGTGGCGCTCGGCCACAGTGCATCGGCCAATGGTCCCGGCGCCGTCGCTGTGGGCACCGGCGCCAGCGCCCCGAACGAATATGGCGTCGCGATCGGTCATTTCGCGAACGCCGGGGACGCGGGTTCCGTGGCACTGGGCCGTATGGCGGAGGCGCAGGCGGAGAACTCCGTAGCACTCGGCCAGCAATCGATCGCGGATCGGATCAATACCGTTTCCGTCGGCTCCGCTGGCAACGAACGCCAGATCACCAACGTCGCGGCCGGTACCGACGATACCGACGCCGTCAACGTCAGCCAGTTGAAAGCCGTGAGCAGTCAGGGCGCCGCCACCGCCGCCAGGCTCGACGGTGCGGTGATGTACGACCAGAACGCCGATGGCAGCGTCAACAAGAACAGCGTGACGCTCGGCGGCGACACAGCGAGTGGCGGCACCACTATCCATAACGTCGCGGCAGGTGTCGACGCTTCCGATGCCGTCAACGTCGGTCAACTGACCGCAGCCATTACCGGCGTCGTCAATAACGCCGTCGTCAACGCGGCGAATCCGCTCTTTAGCGGCGAAGGCAACCGCGATACCGAAGGCGCGGTGTCATCCGGCGCGCACTCAGTGGCTGCCGGCGCGAACGCGCAGGCCACCGGCGTCAACGCGGCCGCAATCGGCGCGAACGCCATCGCGAGCGGTAACAACGCGACCGCTCTCGGCGCGGCGGCCACCGCCAGCGCCGGGAACTCCGTGGCATTGGGCCAGGGCTCGGTCGCGGATCGGGCGAACACGGTATCGGTTGGTGCGGCGGGTCAGGAGCGCCAGATTGCCAATGTCGCCGCCGGCGTGCAGGGCACCGATGCGGTCAACGTCAATCAGTTGCAGCAGGGCGTGAGCGGCGCGGTCGGCCAGGCGAAGAGCTACACGGACGACCAGATCCGCTCCGCCCGACGCGACTCCTACGGCGGCACGGCGTCGGCGTTAGCCATGGCCGGCCTGCCTCAAGCTGTGCTGGCCGGTCACGGCATGGTCGCGATGGCGGGCGGCACTTATGGCGGCCAGTCGGCGCTAGCCATCGGCGTGTCGCAGTTGTCGGAAACCGGCAAGTGGGTCTACAAGCTGCAAGGCACCACGGACTCGCGCGGCCAGTTCGGCGCGTCGGTCGGTGCGGGCATGCACTGGTAAGGCGAGCCACAGGCCTGGCGCATTGCTGTCCTGGGCCGCAATGCGCTGTCATCTGGACGTAGTCAGCAAAGAGGCGCAGGCCCGGCTCCGCGCTGCGCATCTTTGCGCGTGATGCACTCCTTAAAGGGAGCGTGTCACGCGCTTTTTTCAGCGCGGCATAAACAAGGAAAATGGGCAAGGCGAGCAAAACGCGAAAACCGTGTCTTGGCGCCGCAGGCATAGCGGAGCTGCAGCGCCCAAGACACAGCCGACCTGCAACGACTCCGGCACAGCGCGAACCGCATCACTTGCCCCGCGCCGCGCTCTGTTCCTCACTCACCGCTGCATCGAATCCCACACCTTATAAAGCCGCTTGACGGACACCGGCATCGGCGTGCGCAACTCCTGCGCGAACAGCGAAACGCGCAACTCCTCCAGCAGCCAGCGGAACTCGGACAGGCGCGCGTCCGGCACGCCACCGCGCTGCGCAACGGCGCGCTGATAGTTCTGCAACAACGGGTGGAATTCCGCGAACTGCCGGGCATCGCGCGCGGGGTCCGCCTTCAACTTGTCGACGCGCAATCCAATGCCCTTCAGATAGCGCGGAAAATGCGTGAGCTGCGAGTACGGCGTATCGACCAAGAATCGCTTGCCGATCAGTGCGTCGAGCTGATTCTGCATGTCCGCATGTGCGGCCGTGAACGACTTCGCCTGTACCAGCTTCTTCAGCACCGTCGCGTATTCGCCGAGAATCTGTCCGATCAGCCGCGCGATTTCCTGAGCCAGCAACGTCAGCCGGCTACGCCCTTCATCACGGCGCGTATGGAAACTGACGTCATCGTCCGGTAACGGGTCTTGCAGGCAGGCGCGGTCGAGCGCGGTGTCGATCAACTGATCGCGCAATTCCTCTTGCGTGCCGCGCGTCATGAACTGCATTGCCATTTCGCGCAAGCCCGGCAGATTTTTCTCCAGATACTTGATCGGCTCCTTCAACTGCAACGCGAATAATCGGCGCAACCCAGCCCGATGAATCCGTGCGGCCTCGTCCGGCGAATCGAACACCTCGACGTCGCAATGCGTGCCGCGATCCACGAGAGCCGGGTAGCCGAACAGCGTCTGCCCGCCACGGCGAATTTCAAGCAGATCAGGCAGCTTGCCGAAGTTCCACGTGGTCAGCTTCTCGTACAGCGCCGTGCCCGCCACGCCGCCTTGCGACGCCGTCTGCGGCCCCATCGCCGCAGCACCCTTTCCCCGCGGTGCCGCACTGCTCGACGCGGGCGCCGCCGCCGCATCCGTCTGCGAACCCGCGGCGTCGGCCAACGCCGCACCGGCCGCGCTCGACGCGATCTTCTGAAAATGCTGCTGCGCCTGGCCGCCGAGTTCCGCGCGCAATTGCGACAGATTGCGGCCCATCGCGAGCTGCCGCCCGTGTTCGTCGATGACCTTGAAGTTCATGAACAGATGCGGCGGCAGCGTTTCGAGCTTGAAGTCCGACTGCTTCAGCGCGATCTGCTTCTGCTCGCGAATATCGGCGATCAGCGCTTCGAGCAAACCGCCCGCCGCAAAACGCGGCGCGCCATGCCGGTCGACAAAACCGGCTGCATATTCCGGCAGCGGTACGCAATGACGCCTCAGCTTCTGCGGCAAGGACTTGAGCAGCAGTTGCGTCTTCTCCTTCAGCATGCCGGGCACCAGCCATTCGCAGCGTCGCGCGTCGACCTGGTTGAGCGCGTAGAGCGGCACGGCGAGCGTGACGCCGTCGCGCGGCGAACCGGGCTCGAAGTGATAAGTGAGCGCCATTTCGACGCCCGACATCGTCATCCGTTTCGGGAACAGGTCGGTCGTCACGCCGGCGGCTTCGTGCCGCATCAGATCGTCGCGCGACAGATACAGCAGGCGCAGCTTGTCTTCCGGCTGACCGCTCTTCTTTACTTCATCGCGGTACCAGCGCTCGAACGACGCGCCGGTGTAAATGCCCTTCGGCAGCGCCTGATCGTAGAACGCGAAAATCAGTTCATCGTCGACGAGCACGTCCTGGCGGCGCGACTTGTGTTCCAGTTGCTCGATGTCGGCGAGCAGCTTACGGTTGTGCGCGAAAAAAACCAGCTTCGTGTCGAATTCGCCTTCGACAAGCGCGCCGCGAATGAAGAGTTCCCGCGCTCGCACCGGATCCTGTTTGCCGAAGCTCACGCGCCGCCGCTGATAGATCGGCAGCCCGTACAGCACCGCGCGCTCGAATGCGGACACCTGCGCCGCACGCTTTTCCCAATGTGGCTCGGAGAGCGATTTCTTCAGCAGATGCGCGCCGATTTTCTCAATCCACTCCGGCTCGATCTTCGCGATACACCGCGCGTACAGACGGCTCGTCTCCACCAGTTCCGCAGCCATCGCCCACTTGCCCGCCTTCTTCACGAGCGCGGAGCCGGGCCACAAATAGAACTTGATGCCGCGTGCGCCGAGGTAATACGGCTCGTCGTCGGCTTTCAGTCCGATGTTGCCGAGCAGGCCCGTCAGCAGCGCAAGATGGATCTGCTCGAACGTCGCTTCCGCTTCGTTCAGACGCCAGCCGTGTTCGCGCACTACCGTCAGCAGTTGCGAATGCACGTCGCGCCATTCGCGCAGACGCAATTGCGACAGGAAGTTCTTGCGGCATTCCTCGTGCAATTGCTTGTTCGACTTCTTGTGCGCGATCGCCTCTTCGAACCAGTTCCAGATTTTCAGCCACTGCAGAAATTCCGAGCGCTCGTCGGCAAAACGGCGATGCGCCTGGTCGGCCTGCTCCTGCGCCTCGATCGGCCGGTCGCGCGGGTCCTGCACTGACAACGCGCTCGCGATGATTAGCACTTCCTTCAGCGATTGCTGATCGCGCGCGGCGAGAATCATCCGGCCGACGCGCGGGTCCAGCGGCAGACGCGCGAGTTCGCGGCCAAGCGGCGTGAGCTGGTTGTCGTCGTCGACGGCGCCGAGTTCATTGAGCAGTTGATAACCGTCGGCGATCGCGCGGCCGGGCGGCGGCTCGATAAACGGAAACGTCTCGATGGCCGTCAGATGCAGCGACTTCATGCGCAGAATCACCGACGCCAACGACGAGCGCAAAATCTCCGGATCAGTAAAGCGAACGCGGCCCTGATAATCGCTCTCGTCGTAGAGGCGAATGCAGATACCGTCGGCCACGCGCCCGCAGCGCCCTGCCCGCTGATTCGCGGCGGCCTGCGAGATCGATTCGACCTGCAACTGCTCGACCTTGTTGCGATACGAGTAGCGCTTCACGCGCGCGAGACCGCTGTCGACCACATAGCGAATACCCGGCACGGTCAGCGACGTCTCGGCCACGTTGGTCGCGAGCACGATGCGCCGCGCGTTGGACGTGCGGAACACGCGCTCCTGATCGGCGGCCGAGAGGCGCGCGAACAGCGGCAGGATTTCCGTATGCGGCGGATGGTGTTTGCGCAGCGCCTCGGCGGCGTCGCGAATTTCGCGCTCGCCCGGGAGGAACACGAGCACGTCGCCGGGCCCTTCGCGACACAGTTCGTCGACGGCATCGACAATCGCTTCCATCAGATCGCGATCGCGCTCTTTACCGGATTCGCGCTGGGTTTTCGGGCGTTCACGCGAGGACGATGCGCCTGATGTGCCTTGCGCCGCTTTCACAGCAGGGCTGTCTTCAACGACCGGACGATAGCGCACTTCCACCGGATACAGCCGCCCGCTCACTTCGATCACCGGCGCGGGCTTTTCCCCGCTGCCGAAGTGACGCGCGAAACGATCTGCGTCGATCGTCGCCGAGGTCACGATCAGCTTCAGATCGGGGCGCTTGACGAGAATTTCCTTCAGGTAGCCGAGCAGAAAGTCGATGTTCAGACTACGCTCGTGCGCCTCGTCGATGATCAGCGTGTCATACGCTTTCAGCAGCGGATCGGTCTGCGTTTCGGCGAGCAGAATGCCGTCGGTCATCAGCTTGACCGATGCGCCCGGCGACAGATTGTCGGTGAAGCGCACTTTGTAGCCGACCACTTCGCCGAACGGCGTGCCGAGCTCCTCGGCGATGCGCCGACCCGTCGCCGACGCGGCGATACGGCGCGGCTGCGTGTGCCCAATGAGACCCGAGCCGCCCGCGCCGAGGCCGCGCCCCAAAGCGAGGCAGATTTTCGGCAACTGCGTGGTCTTGCCGGAGCCGGTTTCGCCCGACACGATTACCACCTGATTTTCTGCGATCGCTTTCGCGATCTCGTCGCGACGGCCGGAGACGGGCAGCGCTTCGGGGAAGGTGATCGGCGGAATGGGATTCGGCTGGACGACGCGCGGCTCGCGTCTGGTGCGGGGCTCGCGTGGTTCGCGTTCGGCGCGCGATTCGCCGGGCTCCCGTGGCCCGTTCGGCGCGTTCGACCCACGCCGCTGTCCCGGCTCGCGCGGCGAATGTTGGTGCGATTGCTTGCCGGATTGCGGCCGCTCAGGTTGCGCGCCCGGCAAGTTTTTTTCAAGCGGCGAACGTTGTTGGCGCGGCCCGGCCTCATCGCGCCCCACATCCTTCACCGTGCGCGACGGATTTTTCTCTTTCGAAGACGCCTGCGCGCCTCCACCGGCGCGATGCGGCTCGCGCCCCTTGCGAGGCGCGTCCGGGTTGCCGGGGTTCGCGTCCATTTCAGGACGGCGCTTCGCGTCGCCGGCGTTCGTCTGATCGACGGCCGGCGCCGCATTCTCGTTCGCCGCGGCGGGACTTTTGGGTACATTCGACATGGGGGCGCATTATAATCCCCGGCATGAATTCCCAAACCGACCTCGTCCCCGCGCCCGCGAGCGTTCCGGCCCCCGCTGGAGCAACGGAAAACCTCGCACAGCACGCCCAATTCGTCGACTGGATGCGCTCGGTCGCCCCTTATATCCACGCGTTCCGGAACAAGACGTTTGTCGTCGGTTTCGGCGGCGAAGTGGTGCATCAGGGGCTCCTGAATGCGCTCGTGTCGGATATCGCGCTGTTGCAGGCCATGGGCATCCAGATCGTGCTGGTGCACGGCTCGCGTCCGCAGGTCGAAGAGCAGATGAGTCTGCACGGCGTCGAGTCGGAGTTTTCGCACGGCATGCGCATTACCGACGCACGCGCGCTGGAATCCGCGAAAGAAGCGGCCGGCGAAGTGCGTCTGGATATCGAGGCGGCCATCAGCCAGGGCTTGCCGAACACGCCGATGGCGCACGCGCACATTAGCGTTGTGTCGGGCAACTTCGTGACGGCGAGGCCGGTCGGCATTCTGGACGGCGTGGACTTCGCGCACACGGGTGTGGTCCGCAAGATCGACGCCGATTCGATCCGCCATTCGCTCGCAAGCCGCAAGCTCGTGCTGCTGTCGCCGCTCGGCTTCTCGCCCACCGGCGAGGCCTTCAATCTGGCAATGGAAGACGTCGCCTCCGCCGCCGCGATCGCGCTGCGCGCCGACAAGATCGTGTTCCTGACCGAAACGCCCGGCCTCATGCAAGCCGGCGAAGACGGCACCGAACTGATCCGCGAACTCTCGCTCGACGACGCCTACAAGCTGCACGAAAGCGGCGAAGTCACCGGCGACGCGGGCTTCTATCTGAAGCACTCGATCCGCGCGTGCCGCGGCGGCGTGGCGCGGGCGCACATCATCCCTTACGCGCTCGACGGCAGCTTGCTGCTCGAACTGTTCCTGCACGACGGCGTGGGCACGATGATCTCGTACGAGAATCTCGAAAGCCTGCGCGAAGCCACACCGGACGACGTCGGCGGCATTCTCGCGCTGATCGAGCCGCTGGAATCCGACGGCACGCTCGTGCGGCGCGGCCGACATCAGATCGAACGCGACATCGACCATTTCTCGGTGATCGAGCACGATGGCGTGCTGTTCGGTTGCGCGGCGCTGTATCCGTACACGCAGGAGCGCATCGGCGAAATGGCGTGCCTGACGGTCGCGCCCGAAGCGCAAGGCACCGGCGACGGCGAGCGCCTGCTCAAGCGCATCGAGCAACGCGCGCGGGCACGCGGCCTCACGCGCATTTTCGTGCTGACCACGCGCACCGAACACTGGTTCCTGAAGCGCGGCTTCGTCAAGGTCACGGTCGACGATCTGCCGGAAGACCGCCGCCGACTCTACAACTGGCAGCGCAAATCGCTCGTGCTGATGAAACAGCTATGAAACAGCTCTGAGCGGCCCCATATAAAGCGACTGCCCCACAATTGATTCAATAACCATTTTTATGGGACCGGAGTAAGTGTTGAAGCACTAACTCCGGTCGACACAGGAGAAGCACAGCATGACTCGTATGGTTCAATGCGCGAAGCTCGGCAAGGAAGCCGAAGGCCTCGATTTCCCGCCGCTGCCGGGCGAACTCGGCAAGCGGATCTACGAAAGCATTTCCAAAGAAGCGTGGCAGGCCTGGTTGAAGCAGCAAACCATGCTGATCAACGAAAACCGTCTGAACATGGCCGATCCGCGCGCGCGCCAGTATCTGATGAAGCAGACCGAAAAGTTCTTCTTCGGCGAAGGCGCGGACACGGCGCAGGGGTATGTGCCGCCGTCGGCCGAGTGAGCGTTTTGCGCTTGCCGCCGCATGAATGAAATCCGCGCCTCGTGCGCGGATTTTTTTGGCGTGCAGGTTCGGCAAAACCGTTCGGCAAACCGTTCGAGAAAACTCTCCAAACGGTACATTTTGAAGCCGTTTTAAACTTTTTCCAGACCCCGGCGATCCGCCGGATGCCCCGTCGGGCAAGGGATTGAGCACGTCGCCCCCGTCAGGCTGGCGCAACCGGGTTTGCACGATCCTCTGTCATCGTGCTAACATGTGCGTCGTTTCAACAGCAATTCACCTTCATTCGCGTTCGGTTGTCGTTGCGACTCGCATGTGCCAACACTGCGTGAGTCCGCTGAATCGAACAGTTTTATACAAGAAGGCTTGTCGGTCGTTTCTCCGTTTGAGGTTGTCCTGAGGGCCATCCCACGCGGCGAATAAAGCACCGGCCTTTTTCGTTTCGAGCCTTCCAGTGGCGCAGGTCCGGTTCCAGCCGCGCGCGTCCTCATGCATCTGCCCCCCTTCCACGGCCACGCAGGTGCAACAGTCAGCACAATCTAGACGAGTGTTTTTTCGCGACCTGGCTCGCGAGGCATGGGCATTTGCTGCGTTTCACTTTTAACGCGCGCCCACTCTTTCGCCCTCGCGGTGCAAGACGCCATCGCCCCGTTTGCGAAACTGCACTTCCAGCAACCGTGGCGGAACGCATCATGAGTTTCGTCGCAGTCATCGGAGTTTTACCTTGACCGCTTCCAGCAACGGCTTCTGGCGACATCACAAAGAAGAACAACGCCTTTCTCTCGACGACATCACCGTCGTCGACAACTCTCTCCTCAAGCGGGCCGTCGGCGCCATGGCGCTCGGCAACGCAATGGAATGGTTCGATTTCGGCGTGTACAGCTACATCGCTGTCACGCTCGGCAAAGTGTTCTTTCCGTCGTCGAGCCCGTCCGCCCAGTTGATCGCCACCTTCGGCACCTTCGCTGCGGCGTTTCTCGTACGGCCGGTTGGCGGCATGGTGTTCGGACCGCTCGGCGATCGCATCGGCCGTCAGCGCGTGCTCGCCATGACCATGATCATGATGGCGCTCGGCACGTTCGCGATCGGCCTGATCCCGAGCTACGGGGCGATCGGCATTCTCGCGCCGGTGCTGCTGCTGGTGGCGCGTCTCGTGCAAGGCTTTTCGACCGGAGGAGAATACGGGGGCGCCGCGACCTTCATCGCCGAATTCGCTACGGACAAGCGGCGGGGCTTCATGGGCAGCTTCCTCGAGTTCGGCACGCTGATCGGCTACGTGCTCGGCGCGGGCACGGTCGCCGTGCTGACCGCGACGCTGTCGAACGACGCGCTGCTGTCGTGGGGCTGGCGTGTGCCGTTCCTGATCGCCGGTCCGCTCGGTCTGATGGGTCTGTACATCCGGATGAAGCTCGAAGAAACGCCCGCGTTCAAGAAGCAGGCCGAGCAACGCGAAGCCGAAGACAAGGCGCTGCCGAAGCAATCGTTTCGCGACCTGCTCGTGCAGCAATGGAAGCCGCTGCTGCTGTGCGTGGGTCTCGTGCTGATCTTCAACGTAACCGACTACATGGCGCTCTCGTATCTGCCGAGCTACCTGTCGGCCACGCTGCACTTCAACGAATCGCACGGCCTCTTCATCGTGCTGATCGTGATGGTGCTGATGATGCCGATGACGCTCGCAGCCGGCCGTCTGTCGGACGCGATCGGCCGCAAGCCGGTGATGCTGTTCGGCTGCGTGGGTCTGTTCGCGCTCTCGATCCCCGCCCTGCTTCTGATCCGCGTGGGCACTGTGCTGCCGGTGTTCGCCGGCCTGATGATTCTCGGCGTGCTGCTGTCGTGCTTTACGGGCGTGATGCCGTCGGCGCTGCCCGCGCTGTTCCCGACGAAGATCCGTTATGGCGCGCTGGCCATCGGCTTCAACATTTCGGTGTCGCTGTTCGGCGGTACGACGCCGCTGATGACCGCATGGCTCGTCGAGCGTACCGGCAATCTGATGATGCCCGCGTATTACCTGATGGGCGCGTCGCTGATCGGCATCGTCTCGGTGATTGCGCTGCGCGAAACCGCCCGCAAGCCGCTGCTCGGCTCGGGCCCGTGCGTGGCGACGCGCGCGGAAGCGCACGCGGTGCTGCGCGGCGAACGTGAAGCCGAAGAGATGGACGAAGGTTATGCAGCGACCGCTACGGCGCGTGCGTGATTGGATGATTACGCGGGGCGCGTTTGCCCGGTTGCCGGGCTGCGGGAGGCACGGTGATCGCGATGGCGCGAACAGGGCAATAGCGCGGTAATCGCATTCGCCGCCGCAACCGCAGCGATGGCAGTGCTCACAATAATTAGCCGCGCGGCTCATCAGGTTTTAAAAAAGTAGCTCGCAACGGGCCGGCAAATTTGCCGGCCCGTTTTCTATTGCACAAGCAAATCGAATCTCGCATGCACCCGCGCACCTTCGACCGTCAGGATGCCAGCGGAAACCGGCAGCTTGAAACGGCGCGGCCCTGCGCTGCCCGGATTGACGAACAGCACGCCGTCGCGCTCGCTGATCGACGGCTTGTGCGAGTGGCCCGTCACCACGACACGGATGTCATCTTTACGCGGATCGCCACGCACATCGGCGATGTCGTGGACGACCAGAATCGCGACCTGCTGCACGGTCAGCGTCGCATGTGTCGGCAGCGATGCGGCCCACTCGCCCGTGTCGTTGTTGCCGCGTACGACGGTTAGCGGCGCAATCTGCGCGAGCGCGTCGAGCACAGCCTGATTGCAGATGTCGCCCGCATGGATGATGGCGTCGCAGCCCGCGAGATAGTCGAGCGCTTCCGGGCGCACAAGGTTGTGCGTGTCGGAGATCAAGCCGATGCGGCTCGGCGGCAAAGCTTGGGCACGTGAAGTCATGACGACAGTATCCGCGAAGCTCGGGCTTGCTCGCAAACCGGAGGCGAGTCGGGCGCAGACGGTCGCACACAAGCGCCGGCAAATTGATCCACTTAATCCACCGGCTGCCGCAACGAAGTCTCAGGCGATGAAGCGTCACGCGACCTGGCTCGCACCGGCCGCCTTGCGTCCAGCATCCGCCGCGTCGCCCCATGCACCACAATCGAAACCACCGACGCGCACGCAAAACTCAGCCACACGCCATAGCCCGGCAGCAGCGCGGCGGTCACGGCAAAGAACGCTGCAAACGAGCCGCGCCCGATCACCATGCCGCGCATCAGCAAAGCGACGAAATCCGCGCCATGCGCGCGCTGCGCCGACACCGCGAGCACGATGCCAAGCAACGGAAACACCGAGAGCAGACCGCTCCACGTCGGGCCCATCGAAGCGGACAACGTCGTGACCGCCAGCGTCAGCAGCGCACCGGCGAGCATGCGCACGGCCAGCTCGGCGAGGGCGAGGCGCGCGGCCGGCACGTGCCCCGTCACGCGCGGCAAGCCGTTCTGCGAGACCGCCACGGCAACGCCGGCGGCGGCCACCGCCAACGCCGGCGAGCGAGGCAAATGTGTGAGCAACATTGCGACGGCCATCCACCCGCTCATGCCCACTGCCAACGCAAGGGGCCACGACAAGCGGCGGCAGGTCCACGCGTAAGCCAGGTTAAATGCTTCCGACGCGGCGATCGCCGCAATGGACGCGGCCGACGCCTGCGCCGCGAACGACGGCCCGCGCTCCAGTGCCAGCAGCAGCACGATCGGTTCGGCGACGACCGGCAAGCCCGCAAGCCACCCCGCTACCGACGGTCCCCACATGCGTCCCGCCACTGTCAACGCGGCGAGAAAAGCCGGCACGAGCGCGAGCTTCAACGCCAGCACGCTCAGGCTTCCAGCACGTGTTCGATACGCCGGTCCGGCACCAGCCACCATACGGCAGCGAGCGCATAAAGCGCCGCCGATATCCACGGCGCGACAAAGGCGAGCACGATGCCCGCCAGATACACCGCCACCGACACCTTGCCCTTGAAGTCATTGCCCACCGCTTTTGCGAGAGTCGAGTCGCGGCCGTGCTCGCGGATCAACGTACGCGTCAGAATGAAATATGCAATCGCCGCCATGAACAGCACGGCGCCATACATTGCCGTCGGCCACGAGGCCAGATGATTCTCTCCGACCCAATGCGTGACCGCGGGCAGCAGCGACAACCAGAAGAGCAGATGCAGATTGGCCCACAGCACGGCGCCGTTGACCCTCTGCACCGTATGGAACATGTGATGGTGATTGTTCCAGTAGATGCCCACGTAAACGAAGCTCAGCACATAGGCGCCGAACACCGGCAAGAGCGGACGCAGCGCGGCTAGATCGAAGCCTTCCGGCACCTTGATTTCGAGCACCATGATCGTGATGATGATAGCGATCACGCCATCGCTGAAGGCTTCGACGCGTCCCTTGCCCATCGGCTGTTCCTCGAGTGAATGCGGCGCAATACGATTAAATGCGCTTGAAATGCGCTTGAATGCGGCCCGTCTGCATCCCGCGAACGACCCGCGCCGCCGGCGATTATCGGCGATGCCGCGACGCTTTGTCGATGCAAGCCACGCCGTTTTACTTCAGCGGCTTCAGGCCATCGAGCAAGGTCGGCACCAGTTCGCTGATGGTCGGGTGAATGTGCATCGCGTATTGCAATGTCGGATACGGCACGCCCGCCGTCATGATGTCGATGAACGTGTGAATCGCCTCGTCGCCTTCAACGCCGTGAATCGCCGCGCCGAGAATCTGTTTGCTTTGGGCGTCGGCCAGCACCTTCATAAAGCCCTCCGTTTCGCCCCGTTCGCGGGCACGGCCCACGCGCGACATCGGCATTGTCGCGATCAGCGCATCGCGGCCGCTCTTGCGCACGTCATCTTCCGAGAGCCCGACGCGGGCGAGCGGAGGATCGACGAACACCGCGTACGCCATGATCCGCGTGTCGACGGTGCGCGCGCCGCCGTCGAGCAGGTTGGCCGCGACGATGTGGTAATCGTCGTAGGACGTATGCGTGAAGGCGCCCCGTCCGTTGATGTCACCGATCGCCCACACGCCCGGCACGCTGGTTCGCAACTGGCCGTCCACCGCAATGGTGCCGTGCCGGTCTGTCTCGATGCCGGCGGCGGCGAGGCCGAGGTCATCGGTATTCGGTTCACGTCCGGTCGCAAAGAGCAGATGTGACGCTTCGAGCGCCGGCACGTTCTGCTCGAAGCCGATACACACTTCGTCCTCGCGATGCGGATGCGGCTCGACACGCGAAGGCTGCAAGCCGAAACGGAATTCGACGCCTTCGCGGGCCAGCACGTTCTGCACGGACTCGGCCAAGTCGGCGTCCTCCCGCGTGAGCACGCGATCGCCGCGGACCAGAACCGTCACTTCGCTGCCGAAGCGGCGAAACACCTGCGCGAATTCGAGCGCGATATAACTGCCGCCCACGATCACCAGCCGGCTCGGCAACTCGGCGATATCGAGCAGACTCGAATTGGTGTAGTAGCGGATTCGCTCGATGCCTTCGAGTGGCGGCACGACAGCGCGGGTGCCGGTATTGAGGAAGATTTCGTCCGCACTCAGTTCCTGCAGCACACTCCCGTCGGGCGCGCTGACGGCAAGCGTCTTTGGACCGGTGAAGCGCGCATGGCCGTTGAACACGGTGACGTTGTACGTACCGCGCAGCCATGTCTCCACGCCGTCGCGCGACTGCCCGATGATTTTGTCCTTGCGCGCCTTGACCGCGGCGAGATCCACGCTGACGGTGCCGCCCACATGCACGCCGAGCCGCGCGGCATGGCGCGCCACGTGCGCCGCGCGGGCGCTGGCCACATACGCCTTGGTCGGCGTGCAGCCGACGTTCACGCAAGTCCCGCCGAAGGCCGCGCGTTCAATGACCGCCGTGCGGCGGCCGCTTTCGCCAAGACGCACGGCGAGCGGCGCGCCGCCCTGTCCCGTGCCGATAACAACCGCGTCGAAGTGCTGTGCCATGGCAACTCTCCTGAGGGCTCGCGTGCAGGTCGTTGCATCTTACGCTCAGTCTCCTGCACCTTGTGCCCCGCTGCCAGTGGGCGGCGAATTGCTGCGGATTTCTGGCGGCATCGCGGCCTCGCGGCACGCAGCAATGCGCGGCGCAGATCAGGTCGCCGCATACGCGTGCGCGAGCGCACGGGCATATGCGCTTGCCCCGACTGGCCGGCTGTACAGGTAGCCCTGCTGCTTGTCGCAATCGATCGAGCGGAGAAACGCCGCCTGCTCGGGCGTCTCCACGCCTTCCGCGGTGACGTTCATGCCGAGGGAATGGGCCATTGCCACCACGGCCTGCGTGATTGCGATCGAATCGCGATGATCCGGTAGACCCGCCACAAAAGACCGGTCGATCTTCAGGTTATGCAGCGGAAAGCGCTTCAGATACGACAGCGACGAATAGCCGGTGCCGAAGTCATCGACGGAAATGCGCACGCCCGTCGCGCTCAGCGCGAGCAACATGGGCAGCACGGTGTCGCTATCGCTCATCAACAGACGCTCGGTAATTTCGAGTTCGAGCGCCGCCGGCTCGAGCCCGGACTGTTCGAGACAGCGCTTGATCCGCTCGACCAGACCGTCGTTGAATTGGCGCGGCGACAGGTTCACCGCCACGATCAGATCTGGCGCGAGCGTGCGCCGCCATTGCGCGGCCTGCTCGCAGGCACGCGCGAGCACCCAGTCGCCCATTTCGACGATCAGGCCCGCGTCTTCCGCGACCGGAATGAACTCGGCCGGCGACACATTGCCGAGTTCGCTGTTGTACCAGCGCAGCAGCGCCTCTGCGCCGATGGTCCGCCCAGCGTGACTATCCACAATCGGCTGATATACGAGACTCAGTTCCTCCGCGGCCAGCGCGCGACGCAGCGACTGCTCGATCACGAAGCGCCGCTGCAACTGCTGATTGAGCTCGGCGGTGAAGAACTGGAAGTTGTTGCGGCCGCGCTGCTTCGCGTGATACATCGCGGAGTCGGCGTTGCGCATCAGCGTCGGCGCGTCCTGGCCGTCTTCGGGAAAGCGGCTGATGCCGATCGACGCGCCCAGGTAATACTCGTTATCCGCCACGGCGAACGGCACCGCGATCTCATCGAGAATATGGCGCGCCAACTCGATCAGCTGCTCGTTGTTCTCGCAGGCGCTGACCACGATCACGAACTCGTCGCCGCCTACTCGCGCGAGCGTGTCGTCCGGCCCGACAGATCCCGCGAGCCGTTCGGCGACGCTGCGCAGCAATGCGTCGCCGGCCTCGTGACCGGCCGTGTCGTTGACCTTCTTGAATCCATCGAGATCGACGAACAGCAGCGCGACGCTCGCGAGGTCGCCAGTGCCGTTCGGACCACCCGGCGCGAAAAGGCTGTTCATCCGCTCGGTCAGATAGGCGCGGTTGTAGAGCCCGGTGAGCGAATCGCGAGTGGCCAGGAATTTGAGCTGGCGCTGCGCCTCGCGCACGGGCCCGATGTCGGTGAACGAAATCAGCACCGCATCAGGCCTGGTTTCGCCCGGTTTGATGATCGGCACCACGTTCTCGGTAATCCAGATGATCTCGCCGTTCACCAGCTCGAGCGCGAGCGTGACGTCGAGCATCGGCTTGCCGGTATCCAGCACCTGAGCGGTGGGCCGCTCATCTTCGGAGAAGGGGGAGCCGTCCTCGTGAAACCCGCGCACCATCACCGTGCGGATGCTGCGTCCGATGATCTGCGGCCCCGTGCCGAGCATGCGCTGCGCGCTCGGATTGCAGGCCAGCACGATGCCCGCGCGCGACTGCACGACAATGCCCTCGATCAGATGATCGACCACGATCCGGTGATGCTCCTCGCTGTGCGCGAGGCGCTGCGCCATGGCGTTCTGATGCACGGCGAGCCCGACGCTGCGGCCGATGTCGCGCAGCATCGTCTCTTCCTGCGCGGTTGGCCGGCGCGGCTCGCGGTGATAGACGGCGAACGCGCCCAGCACGAGGCCGGCGTCGTTCTGGAACGGTACCGACCAGCACGCGCGCAAGCCGAGCGGCAACGCAAGCTCGCGGAACTCCGCCCACAGCGGGTCCGTCTCGATGTCCTCGACGACGACAAGCCGCCGCTCGTGCATCGCGGTGCCGCAAGAGCCCGCGCACGGACCGATCGGCACACCGTCGATCGCCGCGCTGAAATGCGCCGGCAGCGACGGCGCACCGCCCATTTTCAGGTGCACGCCGTCTTCGTCGAGCAACAGGATCGAGCAGCACGCACCCGCACCCAGCAGCGCTTCCGCACGGCGGCAGACTTCATCCAGTAATTCCGGCAGCGGTGTGTTGCAGGTAATCAACCGCAGCACGCTGCGCTCCGACGCCAGCACCTCTTCGGCCAGATCCGGCCGGTAACGGCTACCTTCGGGCGTCGCTCCCACCTTCATGCGTGATGTCGCTTCGCGAGTCATATGTGCGCCCCCCAACCCAACATCGGCAAGATTGTGCAAGCAGCGCATCAGGGTATACCCGCGAAATGCCAGGAAAATCCGCAATCAGCGCTTTGAGTTGCCGTGCCTTGAACTATTGCGGCGTCGCTTGGACCGCTCAAGGCAATATCTTGTAACCACTTACCTGAAGTGCCGCGTTTTTCCGGCGTCCGCGTGACGAGCGATCGGATGATCATCCGTTGCATGAGAAACCATGCATCGCGTGAGCCGCAATGAAAAACCTTCGCCCCGTTCTGATCGCCGCGCTGCTGATCGCGCATTCGCCCGCTCATGCCACGAGCTTTAACTGCAACAAGGGACGCTCGCTGACCGAAAAGATGATCTGCAACGACCCAGCGCTGTCGCGGCTCGACGACACGTTGGGACAACTCTACTGGAAAGCGCGCCGAAGAGTGACCGACCGGCGCGGCTTCATCACCGACAGCGACAGCAAGTGGGCGTGGCGCGAAGCCAATTGCCGGGACACGGTCTGCCTCGGAACGTGGTACGCGACGCGTATCGAAGAGCTGCAGCGGTTGACCGTGAGCGTGCAGGCCGGGGCGTCGGGGGCGCCCGTCGATGAGGTCAAGCCCGCGGATACGGTGACGCCCGCGCAGCAGGATAGCCCGCGCAAGCCTTTGCCGGCACCTGCATCGGCGCCGGCACCGGCGCCTTCGCGCATTGAAACCGCGAGGCTTCAATGCACGGCCGCGCGTCCCGGCATCGTGATAGGCGAGCAATGCTCGACCGTGATCAGGCAGAACGGCAGTCAGTGGAAATATCGGCCCCATGGCGGCGACTGGTTCTGCGGCGTCGCGATGCTTGGGCACACCTAGCCGAACCTGGCGACGCTAGCGGCTATTCCAGAACCTGCGCTGAACCGCCATCACCTCGGCCTCGATTTCGGTCACCGGGCCGATCACTTCGACGCGCTTCTGGCAATGATCGAAGACATAGCGGCAATCCACGCTCATCGTCGGATTCTCGGCGTGATCGCCGGTCGCTTCCAGCAAGCGCTTCTCTGTCATGCCGAACACGACCCGGCCGATGTTCGCCCAGTACATCGTGCCCGCGCACATGCAGCACGGCTCGACCGATGTGTACAGCGTGCAACTCCACAAATACGCCGGCGTGAAATTCAGCGCCGCCACGCGAGCGAGCACCGACTCCGCGTGATTGACCGTGTCGACGTTGCCCTGCTCCATCAACACGGTTTCCTGATCCGGGCCGACCAGCACCGCGCCGAACGGATGATGTCCCAGCAAGGTCGCCCGCTCGGCTATCCGGCTCGAATGCCGCAGATGCCGCACAATCTGCTCATGCGTGGGCGTCAAGCCCTGCGGCGGAAACCCGTCGGCATCGGCGGCGGCGCCGGCTGAGGTTTCGTTCGAAACGGTCAGACTCACGGGCGATCTCCTTTCGCTGTAGTGGGGTTGTAGTGGGGTTCTAGTGGCTCTGCAGTCGCGCGTTACTTCGGCAGCGAACCGTCGACGCCTTGCACGAACCAGTTCAGACGCAGCAATTCCGGGTCGCTCAGCGACTTGCCCGCCGCCACCTTCACCGCGCCCGACTGATCCATGATCGGTCCGGCAAACGGGTTGAACTTGCCGGAGACAATCTCGTCGCGCTTCTGGCTCAACGCTTTTTGCGCCGCCGGCGACACCGCTTCGGTGTTGATGTCCGCGAGGTCGATCGCCTTCTCTTTCAAGCCCCACCAGACGGGCGTGTTGTTCCACGTGCCCGACACCACCTGCTGCACCAGATACGAGTAATACACGCCCCAGTTGCTCACGCACGCGCCGAGTTGCGCATTCGGCCCGAACTTTTTCATGTTCGAATCCCAGCCGAACGCATGCACCTTCTTCTGTTCGGCGGTCTGCATCGTGGCCGTCGAATCCGTGTTCTGGATGAGGACGTCCGCGCCCTGGCCGATCAGCGTTTCGGCGGCCTGTTTTTCGAGGCCCGGATCGAACCAGCTATTGATCCACACTACCTTGACGCGCGCCTTCGGGTTCACCGAGCGCGCGCCCATCGTGAACGCGTTGATGTTGCGCACCACTTCGGGCACCGGCACGGAGCCGACGAAGCCGAGCGTATTCGACTTCGTCGTATAGCCCGCGACGAGTCCGGCGAGATAGGCGCTCTGATAAGTGCGCACGTCGTAAGTCGCGAAATTGGATGCTTTCTTGTAGCCGGTCGCGTGTTCGAACACAGTGTCGGGGAAGTCCTTGGCGACCTTCAACTCGAAGTCCTGAAAGCCGAAGCTCGAGCCCACCACGATCTTGTTGCCCTTCGAGGCCAGATCGCGAAACACGCGTTCCGAGTCCGCCGACTCGGGCACGTTCTCGACGCGCGTCACTTTGATTTTGTCGCCGAATTTGGCCTCGACCTCTTTCACGCCCTGTTCGTGCGCATAGGTCCAGCCGGCGTCGCCGGGATTGCCGAGGTAGACGAAGGCGATGCCGACCGGCTGCACGGTGGCCGCCGACGCCAATGCAGCCCCGAAGCCCAAACTCAGGCCGAGCGTTGCGGCACATGCCGCAACAAGCGCGGTTCGAAAAGACCTGATGCGCAGTGATTGGTGCAGCGCTCGCGTCAGCTTTGTTTTCATCAATTCTCCGAAGAAGGTTGAAGGATCCGCCCGGCGCCCGATTGTCTCCGGGCAAGCCTCCAGCATAGGGGGCCATATTCCGGGGTCAATTTCAGAGGAAAAATTATTCGTTGTTATTCCACCCATAACAGGAGCCGTATCAAGGCGGCCGGTTGGAAACGTTCGATCGTTTCGAACGAGTGCATCGGGAAAATGGCACGGCAAGCGCGCTTTGGAAGCGCAAGATGCATCACATCAACCCGTAAAACCTTTTCGGAGAAACAGAATGACTCGCTTCCAGGATAAATCGATTCTCGTCACCGGCGGCAGCAGCGGCATCGGCTTCGCCACGGCCAAAGCCTTCGCCGACGAAGGCGCCCGCGTCGTCATTACCGGGCGCGATGCCGATGCGCTCGAATCCGCGCGTGCGGCGCTCGGCGGACAAACCGTCGCCGTGCGCAACGATGCCGGCTCAGTAGCGTCGGCGCGCGAACTGGCTGCCGCGATCGGTGCAGCGGGCATCCGGCTCGACGCGGTGTTTGTGAACGCGGGCATGGCGAAGTTCGCCCCGTTCCCAGACGTCGACGAAGCGTTCTGGGACGCGATGTTCAACACCAACGTCAAGGGCGCCTATTTCCAGATCCAGGCGCTGCTGCCGCTGCTCAACCGCGGCGCGTCGATCATCATCAACGGTTCGATCAATGCGCATATCGGCATGCCGGCGTCGTCGGTGTATGCGGCGAGCAAGGCCGCGGTGATTTCGCTCGCGAAGACCTTGTCGGCGGAATTGCTGCCGCAGGGCGTGCGGGTGAATGTCGTGAGTCCAGGCCCGGTGCAGACGCCGCTGTACGGCAAACTCGGCCTCGACGCCAGCGCGCTCGAAGCCACGGCCGCGCAGATTCTCGCCCAGGTGCCGGTCGGGCGCTTCGGCACGCCGGAGGAAATCGCCTCGACGGTGCTGCATCTGGCCGCGCCAGAATCCGCGTTTATCGTCGGCACAGAAATCATCGCGGATGGCGGAATGAGTCAGCTTTGAGCCGGTTGCGAGGCGAGCGGTCGGTGGCTTGCGGTTAGTGGTTTGATGCGAGCACAAGCGAAGCGGTTATCGCCGATTGCACTATGGGCTACATCGCTGTCACTGAATGAAGCCTTGGCGGCGGGTTCACGTCGCACCGCACGTCTATCCGCCGCCCGCCTCTCCGCCGGGTCCCCTATTGCGCAGGTCAAACCCTGCCGCGTCGCCGTGGCTTAATGCAGCCTCGGCGGCGGCTCTTCATCTGGCGCGCCGTCCTCATCCGCCGCTCCGCCGTCGGCGAACAACTCCGAGCATAGACCCTGGCCGGTCTCGCTCAGACGCGCGGTGCCGGTGCCTTCCTCGTTGAACGTCGTGTCCACGAGACCGCCGTCGACCAGCGCCGTCAAGTGCCGCCGCAGCGCGCTCATTGGCACATTTGCCTGCTTCGACAGCTTCGCGAGCGACCACGCGCCGCCGGACTTTTCCCGTTGCGCGCGCCAAAGCTGCGCCAGTATGGCGAGCAGCACCGGATCGATGTCCTCATCATCCATTCGTGTCTCCTGTCTCCTGCCCCAACCCATCCGAGCGCCTCAACCCATCTGCGTCACCAGTTCACCAAGCGTCTTCAACGCCGCCTCGCTTTCCGCCGTCCACGGATAACTGTAATTGAGCCGGATGAAGTGGCGGAAATCGTTGCGCGTCGAAAACATCATGCCGGGCCCGACCGTGATGCTGCGCGCGAGCGCCGCCTGATAAAGCCGCATTGAATCGACGCGCTCCGGCAACTCGACCCACAGCACGTAACCGCCCCGCGGCGTCGAAATGCGCGTGTCGGCGGGAAAGAAACGCCGCACCATCGCCGTCATGATGCTCGCCTGCTGCCGGTAGACCTTGCGCACGTGCCGCAGATGCCGGTCGTAACCGTCCTGCCGCAGATAATCCGCGACCGCGACCTGCGGCACCGAAGGCGTCGTCAACGTGTTCAGAAACTTAAGCTTCTCGACTTGCGCGCGATAACGCCCAGGCAACGCCCAGCCGATCCGGTACGACGCAGTCAGGCTCTTCGAAAACGACGCGCAATGCAGCACGAGCCCCTGCGTGTCGAAGCTTTTCAAAGTGGACGGCCGCGTCTCGCCGAAATACAGCTCCTGGTACACGTCGTTTTCGATGACCGGAATCCGATGGGCGGCAAGCAATTCGACGAGTTGCCGCTTGCGCGCGTCCGGCATCTGGAAACCGAGCGGATTCTGGAAGTTCGGCATGACCATGCAAGCGGCAATCTGTTGCCTCGCGATCACCTCGGCCAACGCGTCGATGTCGATACCGTCGACAGGATGCGTCGCAACCTCTATCGCCCGCATGCCCAGACGTTCGATCGCATGCAGCATCGCGTAATAGGTCGGCGACTCGACGGCCACCGTGTCGCCGGGTTTGGCGACCGCCTGCAAGCTGAGATTGATGGCCTCCGTGGCGCCGAGCGTGATGACGATTTCGCCGGGGTCGACCGGCATGCCGTTCTCGGCGTAGCGCCGCGCGATCTGCCGGATCAGCTCTGGATTGCCGGGCGGCAGGTCGTCGATCAGGTTCCAGCTCGCCTGCCGACGGGCAATCGCGTTCGCGTACTGGTTGATGCGTCGCCACGGGAACAGCGACGGATCGGGATACGGCGAGCCGAACGGCACGGCGTCGTGCGCGCGGATGCTGCGCAACGTCGACAGCACCAGCCGGCTCACGTCCACTTCGGCGGCCACGGGCGGCATCGGCGGCGCGGGTTTGTGGCCCGGCCGCGGCTTCTCGGACGTGAATGCGCTAAGCGCCGCTTCACGCACGAAATAACCGGACTGCGGACGCGTTTCGACGATGCCGCGGCTCTCCAGCAACGCGTACGCATGCAGCACGGTCTTGATGCTGACGCCATGCTGCTGGCTCGCCTGCCGCACAGACGGAATCCGCTCGCCAGCCGCGAACACGCCGCGGCGTATGGCTTCGGTGACTTCATCGGCAAGCTTTTCGTACAGTTTCAAAAACGTGGCTCAAGTAAACGGGGCGTCTGGGCCGCCAGTCTATGACAGAACGCACGCAACTGTATCCCTTCCCTTTTTCATTTTCTGTATGCTGCACTGCGATTGGAACACAGTAGTCTTGCCGGTATCGGCTGAAAAGCCATGTCAAGACGACTCGCGGCAACATCATGAAGAAACCCGACACTCGTAGCGAATCCGGCGGCGAACCGCGTATCGAACCTTACAAACATCCCGCCGCCGGCTGGGGCGCGCTCAAATACGTCGCCATTAACCTGCTCAAGGAAAAGGTGACGGGCGGCAATTACCGCACACTGCTCAAACAGAATCAGCCCGACGGCTTTGACTGCCCCGGCTGCGCGTGGCCGGATCGCGAGCATGCATCCACGTTCGAGTTCTGCGAGAACGGCGTCAAAGCGGTGGCCGCCGAAGCGACCAGCAAGCGCGTGACGCCCGCGTTCTTCGCGGAGCACACCGTCGCACAATTGATGACCCAGTCCGACTTCGAACTGGAGCAACATGGCCGCCTGACCGATCCGCTTGTCTACGATGCGATGCGCGACCGCTACCTGCCGATCGGCTGGGACGAAGCGTTCGACCTGATCGCGAGCCATCTGAAGCGCCTCGACAGTCCAGACCGCGCCGCGTTCTACACGTCGGGCCGCGCAAGCAACGAAGCCGCGTTTCTATACCAGTTGTTCGTGCGCATGTACGGCACCAACAATTTCCCCGATTGCTCGAACATGTGCCACGAAGCGACGAGCCGCGGTTTGCCGCACACGGTCGGCATCGGCAAGGGCACGGTCACACTGGACGACTTCGAACACGCCGACACGCTGCTGATCTTCGGCCAGAATCCCGCGACCAACCATCCGCGGATGCTCGGCGAACTGCGCGAATGCGCGAAGCGTGGCGCGACCATCGTGTCGATCAATCCGTTGAAAGAACGCGGCCTTGAACGCTTCGCGAGCCCGCAGCATCCGGTGGAAATGCTGACCATGGGCAGCACCAGAATCAGCTCTGTGTTCATCCGGCCAAAAGTCGGAGGCGATTTCGCGTTGATCAAGGGCGTCGCCAAGCGCGTGATCGAACTCGACGACGAAGCTCAGGCTTGCGGGCTCGAACGCGTGCTCGACGTCGCGTTCATCGCGGAACACACAGTGGGCTTCGACGCCTTCGCCGACGATCTGCGCGCCGAAAGCTGGGACATCATCGTCGCCGAAGCGGGCGTGCCGTTCGAGGACGTGCTGAAACTGGCCGACATCTACGTGAAGGGCCGCGCGGTAATTTCGACGTGGGGCATGGGCCTCACGCAGCACAAGAATTCGGTGCCGACCGTGCAGCTACTGTCGAACCTGATGATGATGCGCGGCAATATCGGCCGGCGCGGCGCGGGCTTGTGCCCGGTGCGCGGACATTCGAATGTGCAGGGCGACCGCACGGTCGGCATCGAGGAAAAACCGACGCAAGCGTTTCTCGACAGGCTCGGCGAGGTCTACCGTTTCGAGCCGCCGCGCGAGCACGGGCTCGACGTCGTCAACACGATTCAGGCGATGCTCGACGGCAAGGTCAAGGTGTTCATCGGTCTTGGCGGCAACTTCTCGATTGCGACGCCGGACACGCCGCGCACGTGGGAAGCCATGCGTTCGTGCGATCTGACCGTGCATATCACGACGAAACTGAACCGCAGCCATCTCGTGCACGGCCGCGACGCGCTGATCCTGCCGACGCTCGGCCGTACCGAGATCGACTTGCAGAACGGTGTGGCGCAAGGCGTGAGCGTCGAGGATTCGATGAGCATGGTGCACATTTCGTACGGCATGAACAAACCGGCGTCGGAGAATTTGCTGTCGGAGATTGCGATCGTCGCGCGCATGGCGCATGCGACGCTCGGCAGCCACAAGGTGGATTGGCTCGCGCATGCCGCGGACTACGCGCTGATTCGCGACGGCATCGCGAAAGTGATCGACGGTTTCGACGATTACAACGAGCGGCTCAAGCATCCGGGCGGCTTCCATCTTGGCGTGGCATCGCGCGAGCGGATCTGGAAAACGCCGAGCGGCAAGGCACAGTTCCTCGTGCATGCAATCGCGCTCGACACGCCGATTCATCGCGCGCGCCAGCAACACGGCGAGCGCCTGATGACGTTGATGACGACGCGTTCGCACGACCAGTACAACACGACGATTTACGGCCTCGACGACCGTTATCGCGGCGTGTATGGGCAACGGCGCGTGCTGTTCGCCAACAAGGACGACATCGCGATGCTCGGTTTCGCCGCCGGACAGCGCGTGGACATCACGAGCGTGTGGGCGGACGGCATCGAGCGTCACGCGGAAGGCTTTCTGCTCGTGGAGTACGACATTCCGCGCGGTTGTTTAGGCGCTTACTATCCGGAGACGAATCCGCTTGTGCCGTTGTCGTCGGTGGCGGATGGCGCGGGAACGCCGACTTCAAAGTCGATTCCGGTGTTGCTGAAAGCGTCGGCGGTTGAAGTGGCTGAAGCGGTCGCCGCTTGAAGAGATGATGTGCCGCGTGCAATACGGCGGCACACGTCAAGCCTGGCTCTTCACCAACTCGCGATGCGTGAGATGAAGCCGGAGATCGAACTCTATCTGGTGGTAGCCCGGCTGCATGAACTCGCAGAGGCGGTAAAACGCCTTGTTGTGGTCGCTCTCTTTCAGATGCGCGAGTTCGTGCACCACGATCATCTTCAGAAATTCCGGCGCCGCCGTTTTGAACAGCGACGCGATGCGGATCTCCTTCTTCGCCTTCAGCTTGCCGCCCTGCACACGCGAGATGCTGGTGTGCAGGCCCAACGCGTGGCGCACCACGTCGAGCTTGCTGTCGTAAGTGACTTTGTCGATCTGCTCCGCGCTGCGCAGATGCTCGCGCTTCAATTCCGCGCAGTACGTGTACAGCGCGCGGTCGGTCTGCACGTCGTGCGTGTTCGGATAGCGCGCGGCGAGGTACGGGCCGAGTTGTTCGTCGGCGATCAGCTTTTTGACTTTCTCTTGCAGCGCTGGTGGATAACCGCTCAGGTATTTCAGATGGTGCATGGTCGTGGCTTTGCGTTGGCGGCCGCCTGAAAGATGCGGAACGCTAAACGACAAGTTTACACGGCCTCGTGAGCACCCCGCTTCAAGGGCGCCAAATCGGTCCACCAGGAAAGTCATGCTGATCGAGGGCGGCCGCATGCATTTCGATGCTGTAGCCGGGCCGTTGCGGCGGCATATAGCGGCCATTGCGGATAACGACAGGATCGACGAAATGCTCATGCAAGTGGTCCACGTATTCGAGCACCCGGTTGTCCAGCGACGCCGACACGCAGATATAGTCGAACAGCGAAATATGCTGAACGTACTCGCATAAACCCACGCCGCCCGCGTGCGGGCAGACGGGCACGCCGAACTTCGCCGCCATCAGCAGCACGACGATCACTTCGTTCAGACCGCCCAGGCGGCAGCTATCCACCTGGCAGAAGTCGATGGCATGCGCCTGCAGCAACTGCTTGAACATTACGCGGTTATGACAATGCTCGCCCGTCGCCACGCCGATCGGCGCGAGCCGCCGGCGGATCTCGGCGTGGCCGAGAATATCGTCGGGACTCGTGGGCTCCTCGATCCACCACGGATCGAACTGCGCGAGACGCCGCATGTTCGCTATCGCTTCATCGACGTCCCATACCTGGTTCGCGTCCATCATCAGCTTGCGGTTTTCGCCGATCTCTTCGCGCAGGATGCGAGCGCGGCGCAGATCTTCTTCAAGATTGCCGCCGACCTTCTGCTTGAAATGCATCCAGCCTTGCGCAACGCCTTCACGCGCAAGCCGGCGGATCTTGTCGTCGTCGTAGCCGAGCCAACCCGCCGACGTCGTGTAAGCCGGATAACCGTGCGCGAGCATTTCCTTTTCACGCTCCGCTTTGGTACTCGCATGACGATGCAGCATCGCGATCGCTTCTTGCGGCGTGATCGCGTCCGTCACATAGCGGAAGTCCAGACACCGCACGAGTTCCTCCGGGCTCATGTCGACGAGCAGTTTCCACACCGGCTTGCCTTCCGCTTTCGCCCACAGGTCCCATGCCGCGTTGACCACCGCCGCGGTGGCCAGATGAATCGCGCCTTTGTCGGGACCGATCCAGCGCAACTGGCTGTCCGAAGTCAGCGTGCGCCAGAAAGCGCCCATGTCCGCGGCAATGTCTTCCAGTGTTTTACCGACGACCAACGGCGCCAGCGCCTCGACCGCCCTCACGCAGATCTCGTTGCCGCGCCCGATCGTAAACGTCAGGCCATGGCCGGTGAGCGCGTGCGGCGCATCCGTTTCGAGCGTGACGTAGGTGGCCGAATAATCCGGCGCGGCGTTCATCGCATCGGAGCCGTCGAGCGAACGCGAAGTCGGAAACCGGATGTCCCGCACGGACAGCCCGGTAATCGTGGTGATCGTGGTCATGTACACGCTCCTCGACGGCGGCCAGTCAAGCGACGACACTGAGCGACGATCAATCGTAGAGCACGGCGGCGATCTTCGGATCGTTCATGTTGCTCTTGTCGTACCAGTAGAAGCCCGTGTCGACTTTCTTCGGCAGCTTCTCGCCCTTGAGCGCCTTCACCGCCGAATCGACGACGCATTTGCCGATGCCGATCGGATTCTGCGTAATGGCGCCCGCCATCAGCCCTGAATTGATGTCCTCTTTTTGTTCCTTGCCCGAGTCGTAGCCAATGAGGACGAGTTTCTTGCCCGACTCCTTGACGCCGATCGCCGCGCCTTCCGCCGAACCTTCATTGGCACCGAAAATGCCCTTCAGTTTCGGATTCGCCTGGATCATCGCCTTGGCGATTTCCGCCGACTTCAGATGGTCGCCGCCTCCGTACTGCACGGAGACGATCTTGACGTTCGGATGCTTCGCTTTCATCTCGTTGAGAAAGCCGTCGCGGCGGTCGATGCCGGTGCGGCTCGTCTGATCGTGCACGATTACGCCGACGTCGCCCGAATTACCGATCGCCTCGGCCATCTTGTCGGCGGCGAGCGCCGCAGCCGCGAGATTGTCGGTCGCGCACGTGGTCAGCGGAATGTCGCTGTCTACGCCGGAGTCGAACGCAATCACCGGAATCTTCGCGGCCTGCGCTCTTTTCAGTAGCGGAATGGCCGCCTTGCTGTCGAGCGCGGCAATGCCGAGCGCCTGCGGCTTCTTCGCGAGCGCGGCCGACAGCATGTCGATCTGTTTGTCGACCATCGCCTCGGTTTCCGGCCCTTCGAAGGTAATCCTGACGTTGTGCTCTTTCGCGCCCTGCTCAGCGCCCGCTTTGACGGCCTGCCAGAACTGATGCTGGAAGCCCTTCGAGATGAGCGGAATATAAACGTCGTCCGCGTGTGCAAGGTTTGCGCCCCCGATGAGCGCGCTGACGCCCACCACGACACCGAATACTCTTCGATTCAACATGGAATATCTCCTCCTAAGGTGTGGACTCTTCTTCTTCAGCTTTCTTCAGCCTTCAGGGAAGCGTTGTAGCGCCTCCCGTTGTTGATATTGTCCGGCGGAGCGTCAGCTCTTTCTGCGTCGCAAGATGTCGGCGTAGACCGCGAGAATGATGATGAGGCCGGTCACCACGATCTGCCATTCCTGAGCGACGGACATGATGCGCAAGCCATTGGTCAGCACGCTCATGATGAAGGCGCCGATGATGGTTCCGAGTATCGTGCCCGAGCCGCCCGAGAGCGACGTGCCGCCGATCACCACCGCGGCGATCGCTTCGAGCTCATAGCCCTGGCCAAGCGCTGGCTGCGCCGAATTCAGGCGCGAGGCGATGAGCAGCCCCGCAACGCCGCAAATCGCGCCGCCGAGGCCATAAATCGCGATCTTCCATCTATCGACGTTCACACCTGAAAGCCGCACCGCTTCTTCATTGCTGCCGAGTGCGAACGTGTAGCGGCCAAGCGCCGTGCGATTGAGCGTGATCGAACTCACGATCGCGAGAAAAAACAGGATCAGCACCGCGTTCGGAATCGGCAAGCTCGGCACCAGATACCCGATCAACGAGTCCTGCGAGATCATGTAGAAGTTTTCGGTGTCGGTGAAGTAGATCGGCTTGTCCGCCGACACAACCAGCGACAGCCCTTTGAGCAGCAGCATCATGCCGAGCGTCGCGATGAACGGCGGTATCTTCATTTTCGCAGTGAGCGTGCCCGAAATGGTCCCGCACAGCGCGCCTGTACCGATCGCCGCAAGCACGCCGACCCACATCGGCAAATGCCAGTAAGTGAGAAACACGCCGCAAATGACAGCGGTGAAGGTCATCAACGTGCCCACGGACAGATCGATGCCGCCGGTAATGATGACGAACGTGGAGGCAATCGCCAGCACGCCGTTGACCGCCGTCGCCTGCAAGATGCCGAGGATGTTGTCCATCTGCATGAAAGCGGGCGACGCGAAGCTGAAAAACACCAGCAGCAGAATCAGGCTCGCGAAGGCAAGCAGCTTCTGCAAAGCAGTCGGCGAAAAGATGCGGGCTTTGAGGCCGGTCAGGCGCCGTTGGCCCGTCAGCGCCGGAGAATCGGATTGCAGTGTCATAGCGTCCTCTCGGGCTTACGCCGCTTTCAGGGTTGGCCGCAGCGTCGCCAGGTGCATGATGCGCTCCTGGGTCGCCTCCCCGGCAGACAGTTCGCCGGTAATGCGGCCCTCGCACATCACGACGATGCGGTCGCTCATGCGCAAAATCTCCGGCAGTTCCGACGAAATCATCACGATCGCCTTGCCTTCATCGGCAAGCGCGCGCAGCAGCTTGTAGATTTCGCTCTTCGCGCCGATGTCGATGCCGCGCGTCGGTTCGTCGAAGAAGAGTACGTCGCAATCGCGTTCGAGCCACTTCGCGATCACGATCTTCTGCTGGTTGCCGCCCGACAGCAGCCGCACCTCTTGCGCGGCGGACGGCGTGCGAATCGCCAGCAGATTGATGAAATGGGTAGCCCGGCGGCGCATCCGCGCGCGGCGCAGAAAGAAGTTGAGCGACAGGAAATTGCGCAAGTTCGACATGACGATGTTCGATTCGACGTCCATGCCGGTGGCGAGGCCGAAGCGCTTTCGATCCTCCGACAGATAGCCGATGCCATGCGCGACCGCGTGGCTCGGTGTGCGGATCGCCGCCTTCGCGCCTTTCACGAAGATTTCGCCGGACTCGACCGGATCGGCCCCGAACACGGCCCGCGCGACTTCCGTGCGGCCGGCGCCCATCAAACCGGCAAAACCCAGAATCTCGCCTTTACGCAGCGTGAAACTCACGTCCCTCACGAGCGGGCCGGCATTCAGATTCCTGACTTCGAGCGCGATGTCGCCTTGAGCCGCCGCGCGTGAAGAAGGCGCGGCGTCGGTCAAGGTCCGCCCGACCATCATGCCGATGATCGCCTCGACGCTGGTGTCGGCGGCCGCGACGGTGGCTACATATTCGCCGTCGCGCAGCACGGTGACGCGGTCGGCGATCTGCTTCAACTCGTCCATCTTGTGCGAGATGTAGACGATGCCGACGCCCCGCCCTTTCAATTCGCGGATGATGCGAAACAGCTCGGCGATTTCGGCGTCGTTGAGCGCGGACGTGGGCTCGTCCATGATCAGCACGCGCGAATCGAACGACAAAGCCTTGGCGATTTCCACCATCTGCTGGCTGGCCACCGTCAGGTCGCCGACCACGGCGCGCGGGTCCAGACTCACATGCATGCGGGCGAGAATCTCATGCGCCTGCGCGTTGAGCTTGTCTTCGTCGAGAAAGAGGCCGAGCCGCCCGCGCGGCTCGCGGCCGATGAACATGTTCTGGGCGACGCTCAGGTGATTCATCAGTTGCAGTTCCTGATGAATGATGCCGACGCCCATGGCTTGGGCGTCGCGCGGACTCAGGAACTCGACCGGCTGCCCGCCATAGAGGATTTCACCGGAATCGCGGGTGTACACGCCGGCGAGGATTTTCATCAGCGTCGATTTGCCGGCGCCGTTCTCGCCCATCAGCGCATGGACTTCGCCCGCCACCAGCTCGAACTGCACGTCGTGGAGCGCCCGCACGCCGGGAAAGCTCTTGCTGAGCTTTTTGACGGAGATTAGCGGGGTCATGGGGCAAAGCCAATGGCGACGAGGCCGCGACCGCTGGCCTCAAGCGGGGACGCGGGTCGGAAAAGCGCCGGGCGGCGCCGGATTGTTGGATTGAAATCGCAACGAGAAGCCAGGCACATTGCTGGACCCCCAAACCGATGTGCGACGATTCTACGACGCGCGACGGGAGAGGCTCAAGCTCAGGCATTCCCCAGTGTGTGCTTACGTGGGTGGGTTTTGCGCAGAGTGTGGGATTGGAAAAGGGAAGCTCGGCGAGACTTCCTGGTGCCGGGGACCGGACTCGAACCGGCAAGCCGTGAAGCGGCGGATTTTAAGTCCGCTATGTTTACCAATTTCATCACCCCGGCGAGGGTGGGCAAAACGCGTGGACGCGCATTCTACCATTGGCCGCCGGGCGGACCAAACGCCCGCCAAGGCCCCCAACGGAAACTGCAACGCCCACCCGCAGGCACCGCACCGTGTCCCCGCCTCGCCTCGCCTTCAAAACATCCGATCCATCGCTAGAACCGAAGTCATCGGCAAGTCACAAACCCTCCCGATAATCCGCTGCTGGAAACGTTTACAACCGAGCGGAAATTATGACCCGGACAATCAAGGATGTCGCTGCCCACGCGGGCTTTTCCATCGCGACGGTCTCGCGCGCCATCAACGCGCCGCACACCGTCAACCCCGTCACGCTCGCCAAAGTACGCCAGTCCATCGACGCGCTCAAGTTCCGGCCCAGCCCGCTCGGCCGTCAATTGCGCGGCGAGCGCACCCGTCTGATCGGCGTGATCGTGCCCACGCTCGCGAATCCGGTGTTCGCCGACTGCCTGCAAGGCATCGACGAACTCGCGGCGGCGCAAGGCTACCGGCTCATGCTGATGACCACCCAGTACGACGCCGACCGGGAACGCCGCGCGATCGAAACGCTGCGCGAACATCGCGTGGAAGGACTGATCCTGACGGTCGCCGACGCCGACACGCATCCGCTTCTCGACCAGCTCGACCGCGACGGCCTGCTCTATGTGCTGATGCATAACGATACGGTGCGGCGTCCGTCGGTCTCGGTCGACAACCGTCTCGCCGCCTACGAAGGCGTGCGCATGCTGATCGCGCACGGCCATCGTCGCATCCTGATGCTCGCCGGCACGCTCGCCGCGTCGGACCGCGCGCGGCAACGTCATCTCGGCTACACGCAGGCAATGCAGCAAGCCGGCCTCGCACCCGCACCCGCGCTCGAAGTCGATTTCAATGCGGACGAACTCGCGCCCTCCGTGCTCGCGCATCTGACGAGCGGTCCTAATCGTCCGAGCGCCCTCTTCTGCAGCAACGATCTGCTCGCGATGGTGGTAATGCGCGGCCTGCGCCGGGCGCGCCTGCAGATTCCGCGCGATATGTCGATTCTCGGCTTCGACGGCCTCGCGATGGGCGAACTCCTGTCGCCGCCGCTCGCAAGCGTGTGCGCGCCGAACCGCGACATCGGCTGCTCGGCCTGGCAGCGTTTGCTGGCGCGCGTCACCGGCAGTAACGAAGGACCCGGCGAGGCGCCGCTCGCGCTGACGCTGCCGCACAGCTTGCGCGAAGGCGCCACCATCGCCGCGATTTCGAGCCGCAACGACACCGCCGCAACGCATGCGTCGGCGCGGCTTCATCTTGAATCCTGAACAACCCACCCTAACCACCCGCTCTCTTCCTCTCCAGGAGAACCGCAGTGATCCGCTCTTCCGTACGCTTTGCATCATCGCTTACACCGCTGATGCGCCGCCTCGCGCAGTCCACCGTCGTCGCGCTCTGCGCCGGCGCGGTCGTCACTGCCACGCTTGGCACGCTCACGTCGCAAACGGCCCACGCCGATGAAACCGCGATCTGCTACAACTGCCCGCCCGAATGGGCCGACTGGGCAAGCCAGATCAAGGCGATCCAGCAGTCGACCGGCATCCGCGTGCCGTTCGACAACAAGAACTCCGGCCAGTCGATTGCACAGTTGATGGCGGAGCAGAAGAGCCCCGTCGCGGACGTGGTGTATCTCGGCGTATCGTCGGCATTCCAGGCGAAGGACAAGGGCGTCGTGCAACCGTATAAGCCCGCGCATTGGGACGACATTCCGACCAGCCTGAAAGACCCGCAGGGCTACTGGTTCACGATCCACTCGGGCACCCTCGGCTTCTTCGTCAACAAGGACGCGCTCGAAGGCAAGCCCGTGCCGCGTTCGTGGGCCGACCTGCTCAAGCCCGAATACAAAGGCATGATCGGCTATCTCGATCCGTCGAGCGCCTTTGTCGGCTATGCGGGCGCGGTCGCCGTGAATCAGGCACTTGGCGGCACGCTCGATAACTTCGAACCAGGCCTCGACTGGTTTCGCAAGCTCAAGGCCAACGCGCCAATCGTGCCGAAGCAGACCGCCTACGCGCGCGTCATGTCCGGTGAAATTCCGATTCTGCTCGACTACGATTTCGACGCCTATCGTGCGAAATACAAGGATCACGCGAACGTCGAATTCGTGATCCCGAAGGAAGGAACGATTTCCGTGCCGTACGTGATGAGTCTCGTGAAAGGTGCGCCGCATGAAGCAAACGGCAGGAAGGTGCTCGATTTCGTGCTCTCGGACGAAGGCCAGAAGCTGTGGGCCGATGCATATCTGCGTCCGGTGCGCGCGAATGCGATGAGCGCCGCGACCGCCGCGAAGTTCCTGCCGGCGAGCGACTATGCACGCGCGAAGCCGGTCGACTTCGGCAAGATGGCCGAGAAGCAGTCGAGCTTCGGCGAGCGTTATTTGCAGGTGATGCATTGAACGACATCACGTTCCCGCTGCGCTGGCGCATTGCATTGATCGCGCCGGCGCTGGCGGTTTTTATCGCGTTCTGGCTGTTGCCGATGGGCGCGCTCGCGCAACTGAGCGGCGACGGCCACGCGTTCGCCACCTATCGCGCGATGCTGACGAATCCGCGCTACATGTCGAGCCTCGGCGCGACGATTGTGTTGTCGGCGGCCGTCACGGCGGCGACGCTGGTGCTCTCGGTGATCGCCGGTTTGCTGCTCGCACGCCGCGAGTTTGCGTTCAAGCGCACGCTGCTCGCACTGCTGACGTTTCCGCTCGCGTTTCCGGGCGTGGTGATCGGCTTCATGGTCATCATGCTCGCGGGACGCCAGGGGCTGATCGGCGCGCTGTCGCTCAAGCTGACCGGCGACCGCTGGGTGTTCGCATACTCGATGAGCGGCCTCTTTCTCGGCTACCTGTACTTCTCGATTCCGCGCGTGATCGTCACGGTGATGGCGTCGGCGACCAAGCTCGATGCATCGCTGGAAGAAGCCGCGCGTTCGCTCGGCGCATCGCCGTGGCGCATCACGCGCGACATCGTGTTGCCCGCGCTGTCCCCAGGTCTGATCGCGGCGGGCGCAGTGTGCTTCGCGACCGCCATGGGCGCATTCGGCACCGCGTTCACGCTCGCCACCGACATCGACGTATTGCCGATGACCATCTACACCGAGTTCACGCTCAACGCGAACATGGTGACGGCGGCAGGACTTTCGATCGTGCTCGGCATCGTCACATGGGCGGTGCTTGCGTTGGCGCGCAGCGTCAGTGGCTCCGCGGTGGCGGCTAGCGCATGAGCGGCGTCATCGAACACGGCGCCAGCCAAACCCGGAAGCAGGACATCTCCATGAATTCCATTACTTCCTCTTTGCCGTCCGAGGCAAAGCCGCGCCTGCGGCTCCGTCTGCCGGCGGCACGGACGTGGCTCGCAGCGGGCCAGTGGCTCGTCACGCTACTGCTGTGCGCGTTTCTGATCGTGCCCGTTGTCATGTCGATCGTGGCGGGGGTGACCGTCAACTACTTCAAGGGCATCTCCAGCGGATTCACGCTGCGCTGGCTGGCCGAAGTATGGACGCAGTATCACGGCTCGGTGTTCCTATCGCTCGAAGTCGCGGCGGCGACCTTGCTCATCACGCTGCTGACCGGCGTGCCCGCTGGCTATGTGCTCGCGCGCAGCAAGACGCGGCTCTCGCGAGTCATCGAGGAATTTCTCGTGCTGCCGATCGCACTGCCCGGTCTCGCGTCCGCGCTTGCGCTGCTGGTGGTCTACGGCGGCTTCACGATGTTTCGCATGAGCGTGGCGTTTATCGTCGTCGGGCATGTGGTGTTCACGCTGCCGTTCATGGTGCGCGCGGTCGCCGCCGTGTGCGCGAGCAGCGATCTGCGCACGCTGGAAGAAGGCGCGGCGAGTCTCGGCGCGAGCTTCATGCAGCGCTTCGTGACGATCGTGCTGCCGAACGCGAGGCCGGGCATCGTGGCCGGGGCGCTCGCGGTGCTGACGCTTTCCATCGGCGAATTCAACCTCACGTGGATGCTGCACACGCCCGATACGAAGACGCTGCCGGTCGGTCTCGCCGACACGTACGCGTCGTTGCGCATCGAAATCGGCAGCGCATACACGATTCTCTTTTTCATCATGACGATGCCGCTACTCGTCGCGATGCAATGGCTCGGCGTCGATGCGACCGGCCAGCGCAGCGTGGCGAAAAAGCGCGTCGCCGCTTCTGCTTCGAAGTCCCTCACGACGCCATGAAACTCGCCTCCGTTGTTGTTCCCCCTTCCGCGTCCGCTCCCGCTGCTTCGGTCCCGATCACGCTGACGCAATGCGCGAAAACGTTTCGCGGCACACGTGTGCTCGAACCGCTCGATCTGCATATCGAACCCGGTGAGACGCTCGTGCTGCTCGGCCCCTCCGGTTGCGGCAAGACCACCACGCTGCGCATGATCGCGGGGCTCGAAACGCCCGACGCCGGTGGCCGCATCGCATTCGGCGACGACGACGTCACCGCGCTGCCCATCGAAAAACGCCAGGTCGGCATGGTGTTCCAGAACTATGCGCTGTTTCCCAATCTGAACGTGCGCGGCAACATCGGTTATGGACTGAAGATCAAACGTGTGCCGGTCGGGACCGCGCGGCAACGCATCGACGAATTGCTCGACATGATGCGTCTGACCGCGCACGCCGACAAACCGATCGATCAGCTTTCCGGCGGTCAGCGTCAACGCGTGGCGCTCGCTCGGGCTCTTGCCGTGCAGCCGCGTGTGCTCCTGCTCGACGAACCGCTCACGGCCCTCGATGCGCGTTTGCGCGACGCGTTGCGCAGCGAGATGAACACGCTGCTGCGCGAACTCGGCATTACGACCGTCTACGTGACGCATGATCAGGCGGAAGCAATGGAACTGGGCGACCGCATTGTCGTGATGAGCGAGGGACGCATCGAGCAAATCGGCTCGCCGCGCGACATCTACTATCGGCCCGCGAATCGCACAGTTGCGCAGTTCGTCGGCACGATCAACCGCCTGGCTGGCGAGCGACGCGGCGGCATGCTGAATACAACGGGCGGCGCCGTGCCTTTGCCTTCAAGTCATGTTCATTCTTCGGCCGAAGCTGTTTCGGCGCATGAAATTTTCTTCCGCCCCGAAGACGCGTTCCTCGCCGATCTGGCTCGTGCGCAATTGCGCGGGTACATCGAAACGAGCGCATTTCTCGGTGAGCGCACGCGTCTGACGATCCGCGGCGCCGCACCCGATGCGCTGCTGATCGACGTCGCGGGCCGCGTCGAACTGGCGCGCGGCACAGTGGTCGGCATCTCGATCGGGCAAGACGCGCTGATTGCGCTATCGTAATGACGCCGCGCTGTTTTTTGAACGCGCTAAAAAACAAGGACCACCCCCATGCTGCTGGCTCAAATTAGCGACCTGCATATCAAGCGGCCCGGCGCGCTCGCTTACCGCCGCGTCGACACAGCCGCGTATCTGGCGCGCTGCGTCGCCGCGCTGAACGCGCTCGATCCTCGTCCTGACGCTGTGATCATGACGGGCGACCTCGTCGATCAGGGCGACCCGCAGCAGTACGAACACCTGAAGACGCTGCTCGCGCCGCTTGAGCTCCCGTACTTCCTGCTGGTCGGTAATCACGACGACCGCGCTGCCTTGCGCGCCGCGTTTCCCGATCGCGCGGAGTTGCAAACCGGCGGCGAGTTCGTGCACTACGCGGTCGATGTAGGCGCGCTGCGCATAATCGCGCTCGATTCGCTGGTGCCGGGGCAAAGCGCCGGCACGCTGTGCGACGCGCGGCTCGCGTGGCTCGCGGCGCAACTCGATGCGGCGAGCGGCAAGCCGACAGTCGTCGCGCTGCATCACCCGCCGTTTGCTTGCGGCATCGGGCATATGGACGCGCTGCGGCTCGATCCGGTTGCGGCGGACAAACTGGCTGCGTTGATCGCCCGTTATCCGAACGTCGAGCGCGTGATATGCGGACACGTGCATCGTCCGATGTTCGTGCGCTTCGGCGGCACGATTGCATCCGCGGTGCCGGCGCCCGCGCATCAGGTTGCGCTCGATCTTCGCGACGATGCGCCGTCCGCGTTCGTGATGGAGCCACCCGCGTATGCGCTGCATCGTTACGATCCGGCAACCGGCATCGTCACGCATCACGCGTATGTCGATGCCGCCGATGGTCCGTATCCGTTTTATGAGCCGGAAGGCGCGCTGATCGATTGATCACGTCTTCGTCTTGTACGGTCAGCGGTTGGTAAACGTTTGACGCACGCGCCGGGACACGCTGAAGTACGGTATCCCGAGCACCGCCGCAACGACAGCCTGTACCAGGCTGTCGAATGGAATCGCAATGTCGATACCGATTGCGTGCGTCATGTAATCGCCGAGCAGATAGGCACCGGTGCGCATCACGAGAATCGCGCCGAGCCACGCTTGCACCTGCACCGGAAAGCGCGCCGATCTGCGCCACGCGAGCAGGGCAAACCATCCCATGCCGGCCACGATAAACACGCCGATGATCACGTCGAAGCCGACCATCGCGATTACCGTGCGATACCAGCCGTGCGTTTCATTGCGCGCGAATACGGAGAGCAGTTCCCATTCGAGCATCATTTGCAGCGGATCGCGCAATGCAATCGCCGTAACAAGCGCCCAGGCGGCGAGGCAGATGAGCGCGATAAGCAGGCACCCGCCGATGCGCCGGGGCTGGCTCGTCATGGAGCACGTCGTGAGGTCTTTCATGGAATTGTGCGGTGTGGACAGTGATAGCGCGCCGATTCTACGAACCCGAACCCGCCAAACCTCGCATTTTTGTCACAAAGCCCCGTTGCCCGTGCATGGCAGCGAGTCAGCAGGATCCATTTCGCTCCGGTATGATCGGCACGCTTGAGGACCGTGCATGGGCCGGTCCGCCGACCGCCCTCTCTCATGTCCACTTCGAACGCGTCCACACCCGTTTCCGCCGACCGGTCGCTGCGCGGCCTGCTCCTTCTGCTCGCGACCATTGCGGGCGTCGCGGTCGCGAACATCTATTACAACCAGCCGCTGCTTGACAACTTCCGGCAGTCGTTTCCCGCGAGCGCGTCGTGGGTCGGCGTGGTGCCCGCGGTCACGCAGCTCGGCTACGCGGCCGGCATGCTGTTGCTTGCGCCGCTCGGTGACCGCTTCGACCGCCGGGCGCTGATCCTGTTGCAGACAGCAGGCATGTGCGTCGCACTGGTCGTGGCTGCCGTCGCGCCCACGCTGCCGGTGTTGATCGTCGCGAGTCTTGCCATCGGCGTGCTCGCCACGATCGCGCAACAGGCGGTGCCGTTCGCGGCCGAACTCGCGCCGCCGTCGGAGCGCGGCCATGCGGTCGGCACGGTGATGAGCGGTTTGCTGCTGGGCATTCTGCTCGCGCGAACCGCTGCCGGCTTCGTCGCCGAATATCTCGGCTGGCGCGCGGTATTCGCCGCGTCCGTGCTCGCATTGCTCGCGCTCGCCGTGGTCATCGTTCTACGTTTGCCGAAGAGCAAGCCGACATCCACGCTCTCCTACGGCAAGCTGCTCGTGTCGATGTGGCATCTGGTCGTCGAACATCGCGCGTTGCGTGAAGCGTCGCTGACGGGCGCGGCACTCTTCGCCGCCTTCAGCATCTTCTGGTCGGTGCTCGCGTTGTTGCTGGCGGGCGCGCCGTTTCATCTCGGGCCGCAGGCGGCGGGATTATTCGGCATCGTCGGCGCGGCGGGCGCGCTCGCTGCGCCGCTCGCGGGAAAGTTCGCCGACCAGCGCGGACCACGCGCGATCATCACGCTGTCGATCGTGCTGGTGGCAATTTCGTTCGTCGTATTCGGCGTGTCCGCCAAGAGCATCGCGGGACTGGTGATCGGCGTGATCGTGCTCGACGTCGGCGTGCAGGCCGCGCAGATTTCGAATCAATCGCGCATCTATGCACTCAAGCCCGACGCGCGCAGCCGCGTAAATACCGTCTACATGGTCGCGTATTTTATCGGCGGAGCGGTGGGTTCGGGTGTCGGCGCGGCCGTGTGGCCGGTGTTCGGATGGCTGGGCGTGAGCGTCGCGGGGCTGTTGTTCGCGGGTTTTGCCGCATGGAATCATCTGGCGCTGCAGGCTCGCACGAAGGAATAACGGTGTAACGGCAACGGCGCGGGTCGGCTGACGCGCTCAGCCGTTGCTTCGCGCGAACGCATACTCATGCAACGCGTCGATCACGCGGTCGAATTCAAACGACTTGTCGTAGAAGTGGCGCACGCCATACTGTTCGCAGCGCTCGCGATACGCGGGCAACGCATGATTCGTCAGCACCGCTGCGAACACGGAGTCGATCAGTCCCTCGCGTTGCAAATAGGCCAATACCGGCACGCCGGAGCCGTGCTTCAATTGCAGATCGACGATCACCGCATCGAACGCCTCGTCGCTCAGAAGCGAGATGGCTTCGTCGGCGGAATCGGCATAGGCCGCCACGCGCAGCGAACCCGACGCGTCGATCGCTTCCACCAGACTGCGGCGGATCAGCGGCGAATCCTCGATAAGCAGCACGCGCAACGGCGCGCGGCTGGCAGGCTCGGCTACGGTGTTCGATTCGCTGTTCATCGGGGTCTCTCGATCGTCCATTATTCGATCAAACCGTTCTTGATCGCGTAATAAGTCAGATCGGCATTGTTCGCCAACCGCATCTTCTCGAGCACGCGAGCCCGGTACGTGCTCACCGTCTTCACGGATAAATGCAACTCCTCGGCAATCTGCGTGGGAATCCGCCCCGCTGCCAGCTTGCAGAAAATCTGGAACTCGCGCTCGGACAGCGCTTCGTGCGGCCGCCCCGCCGCCGGCTTGTCGAGATTATCGGCAAGCGTGTCGGCCACGGCCTCGGACAAATAACGATGCCCCCGCGCGACCGCGCGAATCGCGCGCACGATCTCGTCGGGCTCGCAGTCCTTGTTCAGATAACCGTTTGCGCCCGCGCGCAGCAGGTTGATCGCGTACTGACTCTCCGGATAGCCGGACAGAATCAGCACGCCCTGCTCGGGGCGCACCTGCTTGATGATGCGCAGCGTGTCGATGCCGTTCTTGTCCGGCATCGCGATGTCGAGCAGCACGACGTCGAACGCCTGCTCGCGCACGAGGCTGATGGTTTCATCGCCCGTGGCCGCTTCCGCCGCGACGCACATATCCGGCTCGTCGGCGACGAACTGTCTGAAACCCCCTCGGACGATCGCATGGTCGTCAGCTATCAGCACTCGAATCATCGGCTTGGTGTCCGTGCGATGGAATCGCTCCAAAGCAGACATTGTAATGACGTCCGGCCGTCTTCCGCCCGTCTTACGACCGGAACTTCCGTAAGCTCACGCTGCTACTCGCACTCACTTGCAGCTATTCGCGTCCCTGGAGTAGATCGGCCATATCGTCCGCATGCTCTTCTTCGACCGCGAGAATCTCTTCGAATAGACGCCGTGTGGTGACATCTTTCTCGCCGAGATAGCGGACGATCTCACGATATGTGTCGATCGCAATGCGCTCCGCGATCAGGTTCTCGCGGATCATGTCCGTGAGGTCCTGGCCTTCCTTGTATTCGGAATGCGCGCGCGTCTTCAGACCGTCCGGCGCGAAGTCCGGCTCGCCGCCAAGCTGCACGATGCGCTCGGCGATACGGTCGGCGTGCTCCTGCTCTTCGGTAGCGTGTTCCGCGAATTCCGCGGCCACCGCTTCCGAATTGATGCCCTTTGCCATGAAGTGATGCCGCTTGTAACGCAGCGTGCAGACAATTTCCGTAGCCAACGCGTCGTTGAGCAGCTTCACCACCGTCTCGCGATCCGCACCGTAGCTTTGCGTCACGGGACCGTCCGACATGTGCTTACGCGCGTCGTCGCGGATCTTTTGAACGTCCATCACGAACGGGTCGCGCGATTGCGACCCCGAGCCTTGGGCGCCAGGTGTGTTCGCCATTGAATTTCTCCTTTATCCGTATTGGGGGATGGGCGCATCGCGCGCGATCTCCACGCGATGCGCCGCAGAGTCATGATCAGCGCTATGTTCGGAAGACGCCGAGCAGCAGCGTGACCACGAACACGACGAGGAAAATATAGAACAGAATCTTCGCGATTTCGGCCGCGCCTGCCGCGATTCCAGTGAAACCGAACACCGCTGCAATGACGGCGATGATGAAAAACACGATGGCATAGTGAAGCATGGCGACTCTCCTTCTTGTTGGTATCCGCGTGGACACTCGTGCGCTTGCTTTGGGGTTTGGGTGCCGCTTTGCGTAAGCACCCTGTTCAGGCGCTTTCGACAAGGCAAAGCGGCGCTAATCGACGATTTTTTTCGTCACCACAAAGCCGAGCACGAGGAACACCACGCACAGAATCACAAACACGACAAACAGGAACTTTGCAATCGCCGCCGCGCCCGCAGCCACGCCGGTAAAGCCAAGAAGGCCGGCGATCACCGCGATGACGGCGAAGAACAACGCCCACTTCAGCATGATGGCTTCCTCCTTAAACATGAATGAACGATCAGGTCCATCGTAGCCACCGGCAACGGCGCGCGCATTCCGACGCGCTCCGGTTTTCGTGTGAGAATCCGCTTACATTGGATTACGGCAGCTTTACGCCACGCGACTGGTAACGCAAATTCGCAGCGCGGATTCCACGCGAGCGCGCGTGCCCATGCCCTCAGCGAAAGCGGCGGACGCTACACTGATGCCATCCGAGGAGTCGAATGTGTCAAACGTGCACAACGCGCCGAATGTGCCTGATCAAACGCAAAACCAGACGCAAAACCAGACGCAAAACCACGCGCAAAGCGAAGCTCAAAACCGGGCGCAAAAACCTGGCGCCGGGGCTCGCCTGAGCGCCTGGATGCGCAGCCGCAGTTGGGCAATCGCGATGACCGTGGCGATCGTCATCACCGTGGGTGGCCTCGTCATTCTCGAAACTGCGCGCGAGCGTATCGCCGCGGAGTACGAGACGGCGCTCGAAGCGCGTGATGTCACCGTGCAACTCAGCGCGCTTGCGAGCCAGTTATCGAGGTTAAGCGCGCAGCAAAACGATTTTCTTCTGACGAAGCGCGACGCCGCCGCTCACGATTTCTGCGCGAGCGCCATGCGCATCCGTGACAGCGAACAGCCGCTCGAGCGCTTTTACCGCAGCCCGAAGGCAGATAGCGCCGAGCTCGCGAGCTTCACGCAAATCCGCGCACTGATCGAAGCGCGGATCGGCGCGGGCGCTGCCGCATTGCAACGCGCCGCGCCGCATCCGCTCGATCTCAGCGCATGCGGGAGCGCGAGCGGTGCCGATGCGGTGGACGCGTCGCTGGTCGACAGCACGTTGAGCCTGCTGCGCGATAACGAAGAGCGGCGCGCGCAGCATGCGCTCGCCGCGAGCCGCGCCGATCAGCGCATCTCGACACTGGCCGCAGCGGGCCTGTCGGCGCTGAACATCGTGTTGTTTATCCTGCTGTTTCGCAATCTCGGCATTCAGATCAACAGGCAGGCGCGCGTGCAACGTCAATTGATCACACAACAGGAAGAGCTCGATCAACTCGTCAACGAACGCACCCGTCAACTGGAGGCGCTCGGCTGGCATTTGCAGGCCGTCAGCGAAAACGAAAAGACGCAGCTTGCGCGCGAGTTGCACGACGAGCTCGGCGCGATCCTGACCGCAAGCAAGATGGATGTGGCGTGGGCCAACCGCAAGCTGAAGGATAGCGAGCCCGACATCTCCGAAAAGTTGAAGCGCGCGCTCGCCAATCTGGATCAGGGCATTGCGCTAAAGCGCCGCATTATCGAAGACATGCGGCCTACGGTGCTCGCGAATTTCGGCCTCGTGACCGCGCTGCGCACGCTCGCCGACGAAGCCGCGCAGCGCAACAACTGGACGCTGCACCTGCAGCTTCCGGCTGACGACATCCAACTCGACGAGCAAACGGAAATCGCACTCTTTCGCGTCGCGCAGGAATCGCTGACGAACGCCGCGAAATATGCGCGCGCGTCGCAGGTGTCGATCGGTGTGCAGATCGGCGACGGCGAGGTGACGCTCGATATTACGGACAACGGCGTCGGCATCATGCCGGCCGATCTCAAACGCACACACACGCATGGACTGCTCGGCATGCGTCAACGCGTAGCGGCCCATGGCGGGCGTTTCGACATCCGTCGCGGCGTGCCGAAGGGCACCGACATTCATGTGGTGATGCCGAGCCTCAGCACGGCGGCGCCGTCGGGCGGCAAGACGTCGCCCGCTCCCGCGCGAACCGCGCTGTAGCCATACCATGCGGTCGCGGAACGCGCCGTTGTAGGAGTGCGCCGACGCAAACACCAGAGCACGCCTACAGCAAAATCGCAGTGCAACCGACAGCGCGGCATGCGCCCTTTTTTTACCATGCAATCAGACCGGATCGACTGGCGCGAGCCACGGTCGGCAGCTAGCGCAGTCGCTAGCGCGTACCCGTCAACCGATACATTCTCGACAGGGAGAACTTCCATGAATCGACTGATCGCTTTGCTTCTCATTGCTGGGACGGCTGCGCTCGCCGGCTGCAATACGATGGCAGGTGCCGGCCAGGACATCTCGAAGGGCGGCGACGCCATCACCAATTCGGCTGAAAAAGCGAAGTAAATCGCTGCTGGCCGTGCTGCTACATCGAAGCCCGCCGTGGGAGACCGCGGCGGGCTTTTCGTTAGACCCTGCCGTCCGCGCGCGCATAGATTGAATGCGCACGCATAAACAAAGCGGCGACCCACTTGGGTGGATCGCCGCCCCGTCCTCCCCAGGACTTGCCACTATGGCATGCGCTGCCATGCGCGCATGCTTGTTAGCGGGCTTATTGGCCCGTCAGCGTGTTCGACAGTTCAACGCTCGGCGTGCTCGTGTTGCCGTTCTGCACAATCAGCAGATGGATCTGACCCACCGCGAGCTGGCTTAGCACACCGCCGATCGGCACCGACGTGATGAGCCAGTCGGCGTTGTTGGACAGCGTGAACGACTGCGACTGGTAGATCGGCGTCTTGTTGCCCGCCGCCGTCGCGATCAGCACATACTGGCCGCCCGACACGTAGATCGAATCCTGGCCGCTGGCCGGCACCGCGTTCTTGAACGACACGCCCGCCATAGTCGGGGACACGCTGTTGATGTTGGTGTTGCTGGCCTGTACCAGATAGAGGTCGAGGTTCGGCGCGTTGCCCGACGCGTTGAAGCCGCGCACGCGTGCGCTATTGGACAGTAGGCCCTTGTCGAACGGATCGTCGATCAGGCCGATGTCCGAGACCGCCGAGCCAGGCAATGCGAGCACCGTATATTCGTGGCCCTTCGCGACGTTCGGAAAATTGCCGCTGGCGAGCGGTGTCGTCGTGCCGGTCGCCGCATAAGCGACGTTCGTCGAACCCGTGTTGATGTTCGTGAAGTTGGTCACGCCTTTATACGAGACATTCGTCTGTCCCGACGGCGCGCTGCCGTTCACGAGAAAATCCACGGCCGGCCCGCCCGGGATGGCATGCACGAAATGGATCTGCGGATTGGTCAGCCCGAGTTCTTTGCCTACGTCGTCGGAGCCGCCGCCGCACGCGCTCAGAACAGATGCGACGGCAATCATGGCCGCCATGGTTCGGATCAGTTTCATTCTGTTCACCTATATCGATGTCGGGCTCTCCGCCCATTCATATGCGGGCGCCGGCCCCGGACATCGCGCCATCTGAAACCTTGCTCGTTGATCGTTGGAACGGTCTCAATCCGGCTGTCCGAAGCGAAGCACTCCCTCCTATCCCTGCGCGCCGCGCATCCTGTTTAGCGCGGCACGATCCATGTCGATGGACGCTCGCAATGAGCAATGGGTGTGCCGCGATCATCGAATTGGCTTATCGCGGCAAGAGAATGTCTTGCGGGACAACATCTTTAGCGCGTTAGAAGCATTCTTCGGATGGTGGACATGAACGAGCGGTGTATCGTTCGTGCGCACCCCAATACTTACAACGGCCGCCTGTATGTCTTACCACCGCTTACTCGCTGAACTCGACCTCGGCTTCACACGCTTGCGCAACCGCGTCGTGATGGGGTCCATGCACACGGGCATGGAGGACCGCTTCTGGAATTATCCGAAGCTCGCTGCGTATTTCCGGGAGCGCGCAAGCGGCGGCGTTGGCTTGATCATCACGGGCGGTATCTCGCCGAATCGCGAAGGATGGCTGCTGCCGTTCGGCGGCACGCTCAGCTCCGTATTCGATCTGCGCAACCATCGGTTGCTTACCCAGGCGGTTCACGAGGAAGGCGGCAAGATCGCGCTGCAGATTCTGCATGCGGGACGTTACGGGTATCAGCCGTTCGTGGTGTCGGCGTCCGCGTTGAAATCGCCGATCTCGAAGTTCAAGCCGCGCGCGCTCAGCATCGCGGGAATCGCGAAGACGGTACGCGACTACGCGCGCTGCGCGAAGCTCGCCCAACGCGCGGGCTATGACGGCATCGAGATCATGGGCAGCGAGGGTTATCTGCTCAACCAGTTTCTCTGCCCGCGCACCAACCGGCGCAGGGACCGCTACGGCGGCAGCATCGAAAACCGTATGCGGATTGCGCGGGAAATCGTGGAGCGGGTGCGTGAGGTTTGCGGCGAGCGTTTCATCGTGGTGTACCGGCTTTCGCTGATCGATCTGGTGGAAGGCGGCAATACATGGGATGAAACCGTGCAGGTTGCGCGAGAGCTGGAAGCGGCCGGCGTGACGATGTTCAACACCGGCATCGGTTGGCACGAGGCGCGCGTGCCGACGATCGTCACCTCGGTGCCTCGCGCCGCCTTCGCTGCGCTCAGCGCGCGCCTGAAGACCGCCGTGAACGTGCCGGTGATCGTCTCGAACCGCATCAATACGCCTGAGCTCGCCGAGGCCTTGCTCGCCGATGGCGCCGGCGATCTGGTTTCAATGGCGAGGCCGCTGCTCGCCGACCCCGAGTTCGTGCTGAAGACCGCCGAGGGACGCACGCACGAAATCAACACATGTATCGCATGCAATCAGGCGTGCCTCGATCATACGTTCAGGAATCAGCGCGCGACCTGCCTCGTCAATCCGCGCGCGGGACGGGAAACGGAGCTGGTGTACCGGCCGCTTTCCGGTGCGCATGCGGTGCGTTCCATCGCGGTGGTCGGCGCGGGCCCGGCGGGGTTGTCGGCGGCGACCGTGGCGGCATCGCGCGGACATCGCGTGACGTTGTTCGATGCAGGCGCAACAATCGGCGGCCAGTTCAATCTGGCCATGCGCGTGCCAGGCAAGGAAGAGTTCAGCGAGACGATCCGCTATTTTCAGAGCCAGTTGGAGCGGCATGGCGTCGACGTGCGGCTCAACACGCGCGTGGACCCCGCGATGCTCGCCGCCGGTAAGTACGACGACATCGTCATCGCGACCGGCATAATGCCGCGGCGGCCGGCGATTGCGGGCATCGACGCAGCCAATGTTCTGTCTTATGTGGATGTGCTGCGCGGTGCGCCGGTCGGACGCCGCGTGGCGGTGATCGGCGCGGGCGGCATCGGCTTTGACGTCAGCGAGTTCCTGTTGCATCGCGCTGGCGAGCCGCTGCCGATACCGCGCGACGCGTGGCTCGACGAATGGGGCGTCGATCTTTCGGTGCGCGAACGCGGCGGTCTCAAGCCACCTGCTCTCGTCCAGCCACCGCGGCAAATCTGGCTGTTGCAGCGCAAGGCCGGCAGGCTCGGCGCGGCGCTCGGCAAGACGTCGGGCTGGGTGCATCGCGCGACGCTCGCGAGAAACGGCGTGAAGATGCTGGCCGGCGTGTCGTACCTGGAAATCGGCGCGCGCGGTCTGAAGATTGCGCGTGACGGCGTCGAGCAATGGCTGGACGTGGAGAACATCGTGGTGTGCGCGGGGCAGGAATCGTTGCGCGATCTGTATCCACGGGAATCAGCGCAGGGAAAGCCGGCGGATACGGGGGGCCCGCGTTATCACGTGATTGGAGGCGCGTCGCTCGCTACGGAACTGGATGCCAAGCGCGCGATCCGCGAGGGCGCCGAACTGGCTGCGGGGCTTTGAGGCTGTGTACGGCCCGTTTCACGCGCGCTCATTGCGCGTTTGAAGCCGGACGCACCTCCCCGTCATGCAAGCCCCTTCTTCCGATAATCGAGCCAGAAAGACAAGCCAACACTGGCCAGAATCACGACGGTCGCGATCACCGTCGAATGTGTGACCGGCTCGCCGAGCAGCAACGCGCCGAGCGCCACGGCCACCACCGGATTCACGTACATGCAACTGCTCGCGATGATCGGGCTCGTGTGCCGGATCAGGAACCCGTAGGCCACGTAAGCGGCCATCGTGCCGATCAGCATCAGATAGATGAACGCCAGCACTGGCAGGAAATGCACTTCGAGCATCCGTTCGCCGGAGACCCACGCGACCATCGTCGACATCGCGCCGCCCAGGCCGATCTGAAGCGACGTCGATAGAAAAAGGTCCGACGGCAGTTTCAGACGCCCCGCGAGATGCGCACCGCCCGCCCAGAAAAGCGCGCCGCACAGGATCGCGAGACTGCCGCCCGCCGATCCGGGCGCGCTGTCGCCGTGGCTGAGAATCGCAATGCCGACGAGCCCGAGGCCGACGGCGAACCACTCCCCTTTACCGATCTTGCGCCCCGCCACCGCCGCGATTACCGTCGCAAAGAGCGGCACGGTTGCGACCATCACGGCAGCCGTGCCAGTGCCGACCGTGCGCATGCCGTAAGCGAGCATGCCGCTCGACAGGCCAACCAGCATTGTGCCGACGAGTCCTGCATTGCGAATCTCCGCCGCGCTCGGCCAGACCGGATTGCGGCGCGCCGCGAACACGAAGAGCCCGACGCCTGCGAACAGATTGCGCAAGCCCGACATCAGCAACGGTGGGAACGAGCCGAGCGCGAGGTGCACCGCGAGATAGGTCGAGCCCCACACGAGATAGACGACGCCGAGCGCAAGCGCGATCTGGCCGTTGCGCGATTGCGGCAGACGGATCGGGAAAGCACGCGAAAAACGGCTTGGGAATTCCAGCGACATGCGTTCAACCCGCCAATGCCATTCGGGGCGCCCGCTGTGGGGACGGCGGACACCGCATCGGCGATGCGGTCTGAAGGGCGAGGCTGGCGGACATGTTGGTGGAGCGAAGGACGGTAGTTGGCTAACAGAGAAAGCCACAACGAGAACTGCGAACGCCGCGACGGTCGAATGGAATCGATCCGCGGCTGACACGCGGCTGACACGCGCCGGACGCGTGGCGCGCATCGCATTATGCAGTAAGCGCCCACCGCGTCATGCGAAAGAATCGTAACTTTTGGTGCACATGCAACAAAAAACCGGGGCGAAACCGCACCCCGGCTTTTTGTCTCTGCTTGCCCAATGCACCGCATCCTATGCAGCGAGCATCAGGCAAAGCGGGCCGACGCCCGTTTATCCGCGGCGACCCGCGGCGCGCGTTCAGTTGCTCATCGCGCCCGACGCTTCGTGCTTCATGCCCATTGCGTCGCCCTTTTTCATCTTGTCGTGCTTCATCGTGCCCTTCTTCATCTGGTCTTTCGACATGCCGTCCTTGGACATGGAGTCTTTCGACATCGCGTCGTGCGACATTGAATCGTTGGACATTGCGCCGCTTGCCTGGGCGAACGCCGCGCCGCCGCTGGTCAGAAGGGCGACGGCCACCGCTGCGATTGCAAATTTCTTCATGGGATAACTCCGTTTGTTGTGGATGCATCGAACCGGCTGGAGCCGGCGTATTTCCGAAGCTTCTGCCGCCCGGGGTCGCGCACGCTTACAGCGCATGCGGCGACCCGCGCGCGTCAGGAGCCTCCGAACCAGTTGTAGCCCTGGTCGACCCAATAGCCGCCAGGATACGTGTTGGTGACGAACATCTCGACGATGTGCTTCGGGTTCTTGTAGCCAAGCTTGGTCGGCATGCGCAGCTTCATCGGGAAGCCGTATTTGGCGGGCAGGCGCTCGCCGTCGTACGAAAACGTGAGGAGCGTTTGCGGATGCAGCGCGGTGGGCATGTCGATGCTTTCGTAGTAGTCGTCCGCGCATTTGAAGCCGACATACTTCGCGCTCGTGTCCGCGCCGATGCGCCGCAAAAAATCGCTGAATGGCGTGCCGCCCCAGCGGCCTATCGCGCTCCACCCTTCCACGCAGATATGCCGCGTGATCTGCTCCGCGTGCGGCAGCGCGTACAACTCGGGCAAGGTCCAGACACGCTGGCCGGTGACGAGGCCGCTGATCTTCAGCTTGTAGCCGGACGCGTCGACCGCGGGGACTTCGTCGATGCCGTAGTACGCGTTGAAGGGAAACGGCCGCGTGATCTGCGCCTCGGTGTAAGTCGGCGCGAGCCGCTTTGGATCGAACAGCGCGGCTTGCGCGCGGTCGTTCAGACGCGAGACCGCGGTGAGAAACTTGTTGACCGACTCGTCGTCGGTCAGCGAGCAGCCGGTGAGCATCGACAGGCCGCCGAGCGTCAGCAGCTGCTTGCCAAACAGGCGCCGCGAGGGCATGGAAAGCTCGCGTCTGACGTCGATCAGTATCGACTCACGGTCGAGCTTGCCGCCATCGTTCAGCGCGGATTTTCTAATGGGCTTGTTCATGATTCGGTATCCGTAACATTTGCACGACCGGCTTAGCGTCCGCGCAACATCGCCAGCAGTGAGCGCGGCACGAGGGCGACCATCGCCAGATGCACGACGATGAACGCGGCCATCAGCGCCATCGCGCAGAAGTGGACGATGCGCGCGTTGTCGTAGCCGCCCATCAGTTCGCGCAACAGCGGAAACTGCACCGACTTCCAGATCGCGAGACCGGACAGCACCAGCACGATCAGATCGAAAACGACGAACAGGTAGGCGAATTTCTGCACCGCGTTGTAGACGCGCAGGTCGGCATGCGAGAGCTTGCCGGTCAACGCGGCAATGAAATCGCGCAGCACCGCGCGCGGCGACACCGGCAGAAACTTGCGCATGAAGCGTCCGCTCAGAAGATTGAGCGTGAGATACAACGCGCCGTTGAAGACCAGCAGCCACATCGCCGCAAAATGCCATTGCAGCGCGCCGCCGAGCCACCCGCCGAGCGTGATCTCGGCCGGAAAGCGGAACCCGGGAAAAACCGGCGACGCGTCGTAAATGCGCCAGCCGGAGAGCATCATCACGATCGCGGCGAGCGCGTTGAGCCAATGCGTGACGCGCACCCATACCGGATGAATCACGCCGCTCGATGGCGTGGCAGGCGGTGCGCTGTCGCGAACAACATGAGGCGTTGCCATCAGAATCTCCCGTGAATGAGGACGTGCGCTCAATGGCAAGCGGCCAGTTCGGCCACTTGCAGCACGTCGCCGGTTGCAGCGTTTTCGACAAAGGCGACTACGCCGAATCGGTCGGCGCCCGGATCGGCGTTGGGGTTGGAGTGGGTCTCGCCATCGTCGAGATGGATGTCGCGGCGAATCTGCGCATTGCCGCCGATTAACGGCACCGGTCCGATCCACTGCCGCACGACTCTTTCATGACGCAACGTCGCGCCGCGGTTTTCGCCGGCGCCGACCTGCGAACTCAGCGAGTTTTCATACACCGCGACGTAGGCATCGAGTCGGCCCGCGGTATCCGCCGCCGTGCTGTTGAAGCGGGCCGCGAGGTTGAAGGCGCCGCCTGTCTGCGGTTTGAGTTCGAGAGCGACGCTCGCCTGCGCCGGTTCGGCGACCAGCTTGCCGATACGGCCCTGGAAGCTGTCCTGCTGCGACCAGCTTCGCAACTCGCGTCCCGACACGAAAACTTCAGGCGTGTAAATGGTGTGCCCGCCGGCAAGATCGGTGAGCGTCTGCTGACGTTCGGTGAAACGATGCTGCGAAAAACGGTCAGTCCAGCCGAGGCTGTTCCAGTAATCGACGTGCAACGCCAATGGCACGATGCTTTGCGCCGAGCCGCTGTTTTTCCATTGGCCGAGCCACTTGTCGGCGGGCGGGCAGCTGTTACAGCCTTCGCTGCTGTAAAGCTCGACCAGCGCGACGCGATGCGCGGGACTGTGTGCGCTGCACACGGCGCCGGCCGCGCTCGCCGCGCTTGCCAGGCCGCTCGCCGAGAGCATCGTTAGCGCGATGGCCAGGGCGATGGCTCGATTCAACGGCCGATGCGCCTCGCGCATGAAGACAGATTGCATGACGTGCTCCTCTCAGGATCTGCACGTTTGTCGAACCGCATGAGCGGTTATGACAGCTCGCCATCGATTTTTTTGCCTGACGTTTCAGGTGCGGCTTTCGCTCGCAAAACTTACGGCGCCGAAATGTCGGCGTACAAGTCGCCGAAAGACGCCGTGCTAAGATTCCTCTATCAGTCGCGCCGCCTCGTTCAATGCCAGCGGCGCTTCCTCACTCTGCTTCGATACCCGCCGGCCGTCCCATGCGCTTCCCGACTTCCCGTGCCCTCGTCCGCTTGCGCCCTCGCCGCGCAACCGGTTGCGCGCGCGTGCGGTCCGCGCCGCAACGCTCCGGCGAGCCGTCGCGAACGCTGCCGCCACGAACGCTTCCGCTTCACGCCGCCCGGCGCCCCACCTGACGCAGCCCGCTCCCTCGCCTGAAGCCGCGTCGTCCCCTAAGGGGATTTTCTCGGGGCGCCGGGCCGATCACATCCGCATGTTGTTTCCTTGCAGAGAGATTGCAGATCGAACTGGAGTATCCGCCGTGAAGCCGACCAGAAGGACCAAGCAGTGTTACCTCACCGAACTCGACGTCGCCCGTCTTGAGAAGCACGCCGCCGCGCCCGGCGCGGATGCCCGATTCCAGGACATGCTCGACGATGTACTGGAGCGCGCCGTGATCGTCGAGTCGCGCGAAATTCCGGCCAACGTGGTCACGATGAACTCGCAGGCCACGCTCGTCGACGAAAGCAGCGGCGAACATATGACGTGGACCGTCGTGTATCCACCCGACGCGGACTTCGCGCACGGCCGCCTGAACGTGTTCTCGCCCGTCGGCCTCGCGCTGCTCGGCGCAAAACGCGGTGAGCATATTCGCTTCATGCCGCCAAGCGGCGACGAAAAAGTGCTGAAGCTCGAAAAGATCCTGTATCAACCCGAAGCCGCCGACGATTTCACGCGGTAAGCAAGCGGCGCCGCGCGGCGAAACTGCTGCGGCGCGTCATGCGTGGCAGCCCCGTCAATACAAGCATAGTGCGTGAATAGCGCATATGCGGCCGCGGCGACGTTGGCGATTCACGCCCCGACTCGCACTGGCGATGCAAGTCTCCGATAGCGCCCCCGGCGCATCGCGAACGGGTTGCCAAGCAGCGCCTGCCCGGTGTATCGTGTGCGCTGCTAACGCGGGGGTCCTGCGTTGCACGGAAGTTGGAGGTCCGTGCCGCGTGGGTGAGAAATACCCTTTGAACCTGATCTGGATAATGCCAGCGCAGGGAAGCGTACGGATTTCGCACTGCAGCTCTTTAGCCTCACCTCTCGCGAATTCCGACTACTTCCATCTCGTCTCCTGCTTAGCGGCCCCACATTGCTTTGCATGGGACCGGAGTGACGCGCTACAGCGCGAATTCTGGTCGACAGCTAAAGCGTCAATTCTGGTCGACACAGGAGATACGCATGAACGCCAATCCGAAGTTTCTTTCCGCCGACGCCCACGTCGATGAAGCCGCCGTCGCGCCGCTGCCGAATTCCCGCAAGGTCTACGTGACCGGCTCGCGCCCCGACATTCGCGTGCCAATGCGCGAAATCAGCCAGGCCGACACGCCTGACAGCTTCGGCGGCGAAAAGAATCCGCCGGTCTATGTCTACGATACGTCGGGCCCCTACTCCGATCCCGAAGCGAAGATCGACATCCGCGCCGGCTTGCCCGCGTTGCGTCAGCGCTGGATCGAAGAGCGCGGCGACACGGAAGCGCTGACCGGCCTCACGAGCGACTTCAGCCGCGAACGCGCCGCCGATTCCGCCACCGCCGAGCTGCGCTTCCAGGGCCTGCACCGCACGCCACGCCGCGCGATCGCCGGCAAGAACGTCTCGCAGATGCACTACGCACGCAAAGGCATCATTACGCCGGAAATGGAATACATCGCGATTCGCGAGAACCAGCGCCGCGCCGAGTATCTGGAGAGCCTGAAAACGAGCGGCCCGAACGGCGAAAAGCTCGCTGCGATGATGGGCCGCCAGCATCCGGGCCAGGCGTTCGGCGCGAGCGCGTTCGGTCCGAACGGCCTCACGGCGATCACGCCGGAATTCGTGCGCGAGGAAGTAGCGCGCGGCCGCGCGATCATTCCGAACAACATCAATCACCCGGAAAGCGAGCCGATGATTATCGGCCGCAACTTCCTCGTGAAGGTGAACGCGAACATCGGCAACTCGGCGGTGACGTCGTCGATCGGCGAGGAAGTCGACAAGATGACGTGGGCGATCCGCTGGGGCGGCGACACGGTGATGGATCTGTCCACCGGCAAGCACATCCACGAAACGCGCGAGTGGATCATCCGCAATTCCCCGGTGCCGATCGGCACGGTGCCGATCTATCAGGCGCTCGAAAAGGTCAACGGTAAGGCCGAAGACCTGACGTGGGAAATCTTCCGCGACACGCTGATCGAACAGGCCGAGCAAGGCGTCGACTACTTCACGATCCACGCGGGCGTGCGTCTGCAATATGTGCCGCTCACCGCCAAGCGCATGACCGGCATCGTGTCGCGCGGCGGCTCGATCATGGCGAAGTGGTGCCTCGCGCATCACAAGGAAAGCTTCCTGTACGAGCATTTCGAAGACATCTGCGAAATCATGAAGGCGTATGACGTGGCCTTCTCGCTCGGCGACGGCCTGCGTCCCGGCTCGATCTACGACGCGAACGACGAAGCGCAGCTGGGCGAACTGAAGACGCTCGGCGAACTCACGCAGATCGCGTGGAAGCACGACGTGCAGACGATGATCGAAGGCCCCGGGCACGTGCCGATGCAGTTGATCAAGGAGAACATGGACCTGCAACTGGAATGGTGTGACGAAGCGCCGTTCTACACGCTCGGGCCGCTCACCACCGACATCGCTCCGGGTTACGACCACATTACGTCGGGCATCGGCGCTGCGATGATCGGCTGGTTCGGCACCGCCATGCTCTGCTACGTGACACCGAAGGAACACCTCGGGCTGCCGAACAAGGACGACGTCAAGACCGGCATCATCACGTACAAGCTCGCCGCGCATGCCGCCGATCTGGCGAAGGGCCATCCGGGCGCGCAGGTGCGTGACAATGCATTGAGCAAGGCGCGCTTCGAGTTTCGTTGGGAAGACCAGTTCAACCTCGGCCTCGATCCGGACAAGGCGCGCGAATTCCACGACGAAACGCTGCCCAAGGATTCGGCGAAGGTCGCGCATTTCTGCTCGATGTGCGGCCCGCACTTCTGCTCGATGAAGATCACGCAGGACGTGCGCGAATTCGCGGCGCAACAAGGCGTCACCGACGACGAAGCGCTGAAGAAAGGCATGGAAGTGAAGTCGATCGAGTTCATGAAGAAAGGCGCTGAAATCTATCAGCGGCAGTAAGGCGCGGATCGCGGATCGGGCGTCGCCATCGCGCCGTTCGATTCGCTCATACGCCGTCTCGTAGCATGAAAAGCCCGCTCCGGCGGGCTTTTGCGTTCCCGCGTGGCAGGCACGCAGCATGCTGGACGAAGTGAAACATTTGATTACGAAACCGTCAATCTGCTGACAACCGCATACATCTGGAAACCGGCTGCGGCGATAAGATCAACTCAAACAACGTGAAACGACAGGCGGTTTCGAATCACAACAAAGGGAGCGAGCATCATGAAATCGATTCGTCAAATGGGTACGCTTGCGGCGATCGTGACGGTCGTCGCAAGCCTTTCTGCGTGCAACGGCATGACCACGCGGCAACGCGATACTGCAATCGGCGCGGGCGTCGGTGGCGTGGCAGGTGCTGCGATCGGCGGTAATGCGCTGTCGACGCTCGGCGGCGCAGCGGTGGGCGGCGTGATCGGTAATCAGGTCGGCAAGTAGCCGCTGATTCATAGCGGCGGATTGCGGCCCGGGCGATGGACCCGGGCTCGCGTTGCGCTGCAACGATGCGCTCGCCGAAAGCGGGAACGCGCCGCCGTAAAGTGGCGAAAGCAACGAGCCGAAAGCAACGAGGTGAAATACGCCGTTACGGTTTTGCAATCCTGTTTGCGCCGCGTGAGCGTAAGCTCATGCGATAACGTCCCGACGGCGGCGTCGGTGCGAACAGGAGCGCGTCATGAAGTCCGGCGTCATCGACTCTTTTCATGGTATCGGCAGGCGGCTCGCGCTGAGCAGCGCGGCGAGCGTATTGCTCCTGTCAGGCTGCTATTACCCTTACGGCTACTATCCGGGCTACTACCCGTACTATGCGACCGTGCCCGCCAGCGCCACACAACGCGAAGTGCCGCTCGGCACCACAGGCGACGCGAGCGTTCAACAGCAGTCGCCACAACAGATCCAGCCAGCGCAGTCCGACTCCGCCTCTTCGCCTCCTGCTTACGTCGTGGCGCAGCCGCCCGTCTACGTCGCGCCCGCCTATCCCGCCTACTATCCGCCGCCGGTGTATCCGGCCTGGTATGGCTACGGCTATCCCGCCTGGTACGGCCCGGCGGTGTCGATCGGCTTCGGCTGGTCGTGGGGCGGGCATGGTGGCCATGGCCGCCATCATTGAACGCAGTCGCGCGATGCCGGCACCGTCGCGGCATACGCTCGCGGTTCATCCCGTAGTTTCCCTTCTTGACTCGCGAGCCTCGGGCTCTATCCTTGGTTAAGCCGCACGCAGTAACCGTTTAAAAGCGAGCCGGCCCACGCTTTCGCGTACGGCTGGCATTCATCCGTCCTGCACCGAGCGACGCGTCCCGTCATTCGCAGTCCCGCGTCGATTTCGAACAACAACGAAGGAGACGTGATGTTTCATCAACTACTCACCCCAGTCGGCAATTCCCTGCTTCCGTCGTTCCTCGTCGCGGCGTTGCCGATTGTCGTGGTGCTGGTGCTGCTTGGCTGGGCGCGCCGGCCTGCGTGGCAGGCGTCGCTCGCGGGGCTGATCGTCGGCTTGATCGTCGCAATTGCCGTGTGGCAGTTTCCGATACGGCTCGCGCTCGACTCGGTCGCTGCCGGCGTGGTATTCGCGTGCTGGCCGGTCATGTGGATCGTCTTCACGGCAATCCTGCTATACAACATCGCGCAACGCTCGGGCCGCTTCGCGGCTTTTCGCATGTGGATGATCGACAACCTGCCGAACGACCGGCGCGTCGTGCTGGTCGTGGTCGGTTTTTCATTTGGCGCGCTGCTCGAAGGGATTTCCGGCTTCGGCACGCCGGTCGCGATCACCAGTTCGCTGCTGATCCTGCTCGGCTTTCCGACGCTCGAGGCGCTCACCTTCACGCTGATCTTCAACACCGCGCCGGTCGCGTTCGGCGCGCTCGGCGTGCCGATCACCGTGCTGGGCGCGGTCACGCATCTGCCGGCCGATTCGCTCGCGAAAATGGTCGGCCGCCAGTTGCCGTTCTTTGCGTTGATGCTGCCTTTCTATGTGATCGCCGTGTATGCCGGCTTTCGCAACATGGCGCGGATCTGGCCGGTGCTGCTGGTGTCGGGCGCGAGCTTCGCGCTCACGCAGTTCGTCGCGTCGAACTACGTCAATTACAGTTTGACCGACGTGTTGTCGTCGATGGTGTCGCTCATCGTGACGATTGCGTTTCTGCGCGTCTGGAAGCCGGCGGCCGATCCCGCGTTCGCGATCAACATCGACCGCGTCGGCGAAGTGCGCGGCAAGATCGGCGGCGGCCAGGGCTGGTATCCGTGGATCATCGTGTCGGTGGTGGTGATTGTGTGGACGGTGGCAAAAATCTTCCTGATCGGCGACGTCAAGGTACCCTGGCCGGGGCTCGACAAGGCCGTGTTCATCACTTTGTACAACACGCCGTACAGCGCGGTATGGGACTTCCAGCCGCTCGCAACCGGCACGGCGATCCTCGTCGCAGCGATCATCACGAGTCTGGTGGTCGGACTGAGCGCACGCGAATTCGGCGCGGCGATCGCCGACACGTGGGTGCAGACGCGCATCGCGATTCTGACAGTGGCGACCATCGTCGGACTCGCGTATCTGATGAACTACTCGGGGTTGACGTACACGCTCGGCCTTGGCGTTGCTTCGGTCGGGCCGTTCTTTCCGCTCGTGTCGGCGTTCCTGGGCTGGACCGCGGTGTTCCTGTCGGGCAGCGACACGTCGGGCAATGCGCTGTTCGGCAATTTGCAAGTGGTGGCGGCCAATCAGTTGAATCTGAACCCGATTCTGATGGCCGCGACGAACTCGTCAGGCGGCGTGATGGGCAAGATGATTTCGCCGCAAAACATCTCGACGGGCGTGGCGACGACGGACCTCAAAGGCAAGGAAGGCGTGGTGTTCGCGAAAACCTTCAAGCATTCGATCCTGTTGACCGTGCTGCTCGGCATCCTCGTGTGGCTGCAGCAAAACGTGCTGCAGGGGATGATTCCGCATTGAACCCGCGGCGGCGGGCGTGCTCTGTCGACGCGCCCGCTTGTCCACGCGCATGCCCGCTGGAGATGGCTTGTGGGCTCATGCACTGCCGCAAACATCACTCGCACCCGATGATCGCAGTCACCACTCACGCCTCGCCCCGCACGTCTCCTTTTTGCGTTTGATCGCAATATTTCTCACATCAGCGTGAGAATTGCTCGCTTTGCGGGGCTTGTCGGCTGCGCTTACGATCATGTGTATCAGACGCCCCTCTCCCGGAACTTGCCGTTTCATTCGAGCCTGAAACGTTTCCCTCTATCGCGCTGTTACGATGCGCAGGTGTCTCGACTCAACTGTGCGCGGCGCCACCATAATGAATGCCAAAAACCTTTTCCAGTTGCTTATCCTGGCGGCCCTATGGGGTGCGTCGTTCCTGTTTATTCGCGTCGGCGTGACCGACTTCGGCGTCGCTCCGTTGATGGCGCTGCGTGTCGGCATCGGCGCGGCCTTCCTCGTTGTCGTGCTGCTCGCACGACGCCCGCTGCGGCAATCGGCAACAATTCTGCGCACGCGGGCTTTTCCGCTGCTGGTAGTCGGCATTCTGAATTCGGCGGCGCCCTTTTGCCTGTTTGCGTATGCCGAGTTGACGCTGTCGGCGGGCGTGACGTCGGTGATCAATGCGACGACGCCGCTTTGGGGCGGCCTTGTGGCGTTTCTCTGGCTGCGCGATCGCCTGAGCGCGTTGCGCACGCTCGGCCTCGTGATCGGCTTCCTCGGTGTACTGATGCTGGTCTGGGATCAGATCGCCACGCCGAGCGGCACGGCTGGCACGCCGCTGACCACTGCGCTCGCGGCCGGCGCGGCGCTTGGCGCGACGCTGCTGTACGGGATCGCCGCCAACTACACGAAACGCTACCTGACGGGCGTCGACGCGCTGACCGTCGCCACCGGCACCATGACGGGCGCGACGATCATCCTGTTGCCGCTCGCCGTGATCTACTGGCCGGCCGCGCCGGTCTCCCTGCACGCGTGGGGCGCGGTGCTCGCGCTCGGCATCGCATGCACCGGCATTGCCTACATGCTGTTCTTCCACCTGATCGCGGTGGCAGGACCGGCGCGGGCCATCACGGTGACGTTCGTGATTCCGATTTTCGGCATTCTGTGGGGCGCGCTGTTTCTCGGCGAAGGCGTGTCGCCCGGCATGCTCGAAGGCTGCGGCGTAATTCTGGTGGGGACTGCGCTGGCAACTGGCGTTGTGAAGCGCTTGCCGTGGGTGGGGGCGCGGCGCGCGGATACCTGAGGGTTTTTGACGCATTGAGATGCCGCCAGCCTGTCGCAAGGTTCGGTACGGCTAGTGCGATAAGGAATCCTTGAGAAAATAACCCGCACTCCACTGGAGTGCGGGCAAAAACCGTCGCCCTACGAGGATAGGCGACGGGGCCACCGGGGCTGCGCGTCGAATACGCGGCCGTGATCGGGATAAGCATCGGTTATTTGGCCGAGGCTCGAATAGCTGAGAAACTGCGGCTGAAAAAGACTCGCAGCAACCCTCACATCGGCCGTGCCGGTCCTGCCGCATGAGCTTAAAAGCACCTTGTATGCCAGTGATGGCGATACGCAAGATATTGCCGCAACGCGTTGATTAAGCGGGGCATTTTGAGCGAACGACGGCGTTTAACGAACACGGTGGCGAAGGCCTGGAGAGTTACGTCACCGGGGTAACGTCACGTTACACGCGGGCCAAGGGCCGGGCGTAGACCACCACCTCCTCCCGTTGAACACCGGTCCGCGCCGGCGTCCCGTGGCAGGCAAGACATGCGTACGCCGCCGCGCAACCCAACGCCGGCCCCAACGCATTCACGCACACGCAAAAAAACCCGCCCGGGACAAACGCCCCGGGCGGGTTCTGAGAATCGCTTGCCGCCTGCTGCCGCGGCTTCGTTCAGTGCAACTGATCGGCCATCAGACTCATGATCTGCTTGGCCTGCGGGCTTTCGTCGACACCGCCTTTGTCGTCTACCACGGCCACGCGGGTCTGGTCAGGCGTCAGCGCGCGCACGTTCACGCGATACTGCCTGGCCACTTTTTCCTTCTTGCCGTGGAACACCTGGCTCCAGAAGCCCTGTTCGGCCGACGTCATATCCTTCGGATCGACGTAGCGCACGAAGTACAGCCCGCGGCTCAGATCGCGGTCGTCGACGGTGAAGTTGCTGCGATCTAGCGCAAGACCCACGCGCAGCCAGGCGCGGTCATACGGTTCGCCAAGCGTCAGTTCGTTCGACGACAACTGCGCCGACGCATTCGCCGCATCCGGATCGCGCACCGGCTGCTGGGCCGACAGCGCGACGTTCTGTGCCGCCGTGGCCGCAGCCGCCGATTTGGCACCCGAGGTGGCCGCATTAGGCGCCGTCTGTGCGCCGGCCGGCGATAGGTCCGCGCTCTGCGTGCCGCCCTTCGCGCGCGAATCGGCGAGCGCGAGCGCCGCCATCAAGCGCTTGAGGTATTCCTGTTCGAGGCCGGGATCGTTCGCCTTCGGTTCCCACGTGCTCGAGTCGTTATTGGTGCCGGTCAGCGCCTCACGCATGCCCTTCTGGCTGACGAACACATAAGTGCCGCCGTTCGGCGCGGCTTCGAGGCGCGTGCGGTACTTGTTGCGCTCGGAAGTCACGTAGCTGTTGCCCATCGCCTTCGACAGCGTGCTGCGGATCAGACCGTCGTTGATCTGCGCGTGGGTTTCGTTCCAGTCGGTTTCCATCACGCCCTTGTCGCGCTGATCGACCACCAGCAGAAAACCCTGCTCCTGCCAGAACCGGCGGATCTGCGGCCACGCCTCGTCGGGCGCCTTGCGGTCGATCACGAGCCAGCTTTCCGTGCCGTCGCGCTGGATATGCATGCCGGTGACGGGCGGCACCACAGCGAGCGTATTCGCCGCCGGCGCCTGCGCCTGAACCTGGCGGAGCGCGGACAACGAGGTTTCCCCGCCTTGCGGGGGCAATGAACGCTGATCGGGCGTCTCGTCGATCATGTTCGGCGGGACGGCGAGTGACACCTGCTTCGATTTCGAGTCGCTCTTGTAGTCGACTTTGGTCGGCGACGACGTGCCGCAGCCGGCGACCAGCCCGCCCGCCATCAGCATTACTGCAAACCGCTTGGTAAGACGAAGATCAGTCATGTTCGGGGAATCCTTCCGCTACGCCACGGCAAGTTTTCCGTGGATCAACCCAACATTTTACCGATCCCGGCGCGCCCTGTGCAAAAACTGGGGTTTGCCCGTCCTGCAGGCTCTCTCGCACGCGCCATATTTAACAATCGACAACGATTCCCAATCGTCTGTCAGAGGCATGCGAATGTTCTGTCAGAACATTGTTTTAAAAGACACTTTCGGAACCAGGCCGGCTCCGATTTTGGGATGGCGCGGGGCGGCGAAACGCGCGCCAGGCCTAGTCAGCAAACGCGGGTGCTATCTTGGATTCGACATCCCAATAAAGCCTGAACGCCCTATGCGGGAGAGACTGATATGCCAAAAATTCACTGCACCCAGGTTATTGCGGCGTCGGCGATGGCCCTCGCGACGTTGTGCGGCAGCGCCGACGCTTGCGCCGAACTGGGCGGCGTGATGCCGCTGACTTCGAATGCACACGCCCCAGCGCCCTCGAGCCTCATGAACGGCGCGTTGCGCGTTCGCACATCGACCGATGCGGGCAACACGATCATCAACGAATACGCAGCCAGCACCGGCGAGATCGTCGCGTACACGTGGCAGGGGCCGACCATGCCGGATCTCGTGGCGCTGCTGGGCAAATACGCAGGCTCCTACCGGGCAGGCGCGGCGGCGCAGGCGGACAGCAATCTGCACGCGTCGCGTGTGGTGCGGCCGGACGTCGTCGTCGAATCGGGCGGCCCGATGCGCAGCTACGCGGGCCGTGCCTGGCTGCCCGGCGCGTTGCCGCCCGGTGTCACGCCCGACGATTTTCGCTGACGCCTTTTCAGGCGCTGCCGGACGTCTCTGGCGCGATCATCTCCGACGCATTTCCAGCGTATCCCGAACGTCCGGAAGCGCTGTGGAATGGGCCGGCACAAGTCGACGAAAGCAGCCGCAACACCGCCTGCCGACGACAAACGAGGCGTCAAACGAGGCGACAAACGAGGCGACAAAAGAATGCGTCACACAACAACAATCCGAACAATCGTCGATCAGGCATGACGCCATGAAGCCAATCTTTTTCCTGCCCAGCCTGCTCCTTGTTTGCACCGCGCTTGCCGCTTGCGGCGGCGGTGGTGGCGGCAGCACGCCGGCCACCACCACCGGCGCGAGCACTCCCAGCGCGGCGAACGCCCCTCCAGCCTCGGCTTCGTCGGCGGCGTCCAGCCCGAGCAGCACGACCGTGCCGCAATCGAACACGCCGAACGTCCAGCCGATCGTCGTGACGGCCGCGCCGCGCCTCACGCGCAACATGCTGACGACCAGCGTCACCGTCTGCCAGCCCGGCACGGACAACTGCACGACCATCGACCATATTCAGGTCGACACCGGCTCGCACGGCCTGCGCATTCTCGCGTCCGCCATGCCGGCCAGCCTGGTGCTGGCGGCGGTCGCATCGGGCCCAGGTGTATCGGGCGAATGCGCGGTCTTCGGCGGCGGTTATGCATGGGGCGCCGTGCGCAGCGCGGACGTGCGCATGGCCGGACAACTGGCCGCGTCGATCCCGATTCAACTGATCGCCGATCCTTCCGTGCCCACGGTGCCGGCAGACTGCGCCGGTTCGGGCCCGTCGATGCTCACGCTCGACACGCTGCGCGCGAACGGCATTCTCGGCGTGGGCGTGTTCGCGGCCGACTGCGGCGGCGCCTGCGTCAACACGGCGCTGCCCCGCTGGTACTACCGCTGCGACGCGGGCGGCGCCTGCTCGCCGGCCACCCAGGCGCTCGCACAGCAGGTGGTCAATCCGGTCAGCCGGTTCCCACTCGACAACAACGGTGTCGTGATCGATCTTCCCGCGATTCCCGACAGCGGCGCGCTCACCGTTTCGGGTTCGATGATTTTCGGCATCGACACTCAGGCGAACAACACGCTCGGCAGCGCGGGCGTGCTGAAGGGAAATCAGCAGACCGGCTACGTGACGACGACAAGCGGCGGCCAGACCTCCACGCAAAGCTATCTCGACACGGGCTCCAACGGCCTGTTCTACCGCGACACGCAACTGCCGCAGTGCGGCTACTGGTACTGCCCCAGCTCGACCCAGGCGGCGAGCGCGACGATCACGGGAACAAACGGCGCATCCAACGCGGTCACCTTTTCGATCGGCAATTCGCGGGTGCTCTTTGCGTCATCGAACAACGCCTTCGACAGTCTCGCGGGTATGGCCAGCAGCGGCTTCGGCTGGGGCTTGCCGTTCTTTTTCGGCCGGCGCGTATATACCGCAATCGCATCGCGCGCGACGTCGGCCGGGCCCGGGCCTTACTACGCTTTCTGAATCGGAGGCCGTATTTGACGTACTGAAAATTCTGAAACTCGGTGATGGCGCAAATTCGATATCGGGTGGCTGCGATAATCGCCGTTCGCGGCTAACGCATCTGGAAGATAGTTAGTCATGCCTAACTAAAACCCGCTACCCGATGGAAGACGCCACCTTTTCGCTCGACGATTTCGAACAGCTCGTTTATGCACGGCAGCATGTCCGGGCGTCGATCCAGTTACTGTCCGCGATCGCGCTGCTTCAGCACAAGCGCGGCGTGCTGGACGGGAGCTTTCTTGCGTCGGGCATGACGGGCTTGACGCCCGCCGAACAACGCAAGCGCTTCTGCACGCGTCTCGCGAGCGCGGCTTCCACGTTGTTCGCCGATCCGGAATTCAGGCTGCCCGCCGAATGCTTCAGGCTGTTCCTGACGCTGCATGAATGGGTCGGGCTGCTGTTCTCCGTCACGCCGTTCCGCAATGCAGACCACGTCGCTCGCCATCTGAATCCCCGTGGCGCGCAAGACACGCAGTTTTTGCCCGGCGACAGCTTCGTCGAAAAGCTCTGCGTGCTTTACTCAACCGAGTCGGAACTGGAACTCGACTTCGCCGCGCTGTGGGCATACGACAAAGTCCTCGCGGCTTGCCTTGCGCTCGTCCTGCTCGCGCCGGTCTTCAAGGGCTCACAGAGCGCGCACGTCAAACGTGAAGCGCTGATCGGATGGCTGCCCGGCAAACTGCGGGACATCGACGACCTGGACGATCTGCCCACGGCCTTGCTGCATAACGCCTATATGTTTTGCAGTTACGCCGAGACGCCTCGGCGTCATGAGATCAAGCGCGACATCAATGTGCTGGTGCGCCGCAAGCTCGCGCAACTGGGGTTAACCGACCTCCCAGCGGCGCCGCGTGCGGTGGCCGCCGCCAAGAACGCGAAGCACACTAGGCGGCGCAAGAAACCGTTGATGATGGTCGTGCTCGAGTGGTTCGGCGGCGCTCATTCGATCTACCGCACACACTCGCGCACGCTCGAGGCCGCGCGCGAGCATTTCGAGGTGGTGGGCTTCGGCTTCGGTTATGCAATCGACGACGTCGGGCGAGCGGTCTTCCACCGCTTTATCGAACTGGAAGATCCCGATTACATCGGCGAGTGTCTGCGAACCATCCGCGATTTTGCGGAGCGCGAAAAACCTGACGTGCTGTATATGCCGAGCGTCGGCATGTTCGTGATGACGGTATTCATGTCGAATCTGCGCGTCGCGCCGCTGCAGATTGCGGGGCTTGGACATCCGGCCACCACGCACTCCGACAAGATCGATTACGTGAGCGTCGAGGAAGACTATGTCGGCGATCCCACGTGCTTCAGCGAACGCCTGATGAAGCTGCCGAAAGACGGGCAGCCGTACCGGCCTTCAGTCGCGCTGCCGGACATCGTCGCGTGCAATCCGCCGTCGCGCGAAACACTCGAAGTGGTCATTACCGCGAGCGCGATGAAGCTCAACCCTGCGTTTCTCGACGCGTGCTGCGAGATCGGCGCGCGCGCGAGAACACCTGTCGAATTTCATTTCATGAGCGGCATGCCGGCCGGTCTCGTGCTCGATCAGATGCGCGACGTCATCGGTCACGCGCTGCCTGGCGCCGTCGTGCATGGCTTTCATCAGTATGGGAGCTACCTCGAGCGCGTGAATCGCTCGGATCTTTTCCTGAGCCCGTTTCCGTTCGGCAATACGAATGGCATTGTCGACGCGCTCACGCTCGGTTTGCCGGGTGTGTGCAAACGCGGCTCCGAAGTGTTCGAGCGGATCGACGGCGCGTTGTTCGAACGCGTGGGCATGCCGTCGTGGACAACGGCGAACAGCGTCGGGAGTTACATCGCGGCGGCCGTGCGAATGATCGATGGGCACGACGAACGCAGCGCATTGCGGCAGCGTTTGATCGATACGCGAGCGGTGGAAATCTGCTTTGAGGGCCGGCCGCAGGCGTTTGCGGAAAGCGTTTTAGCGTTGATGAAGAACGCGCGCAGCCGGCGTGATGCCGAGGTGGTTAGTTGACGGTCATGCAGGAGTGAACCGCTGAAACGGTGAGCGCCCGCGCCGGGCGCCATTTAGACTCTCAATCACGCCATCAATCGCCGCAGCAAAGGCCCTATTCGTCGGCTTCGCTTGCGGCCTGCGTGGCCGGCGCGGCCAGCTTCGCCGGCGCGAGCCAGCTAAAGACATCCAGCGTCGGACCGTGGAACGTGCATTCAGCGGCCGCTGCCTGAACGATCTTTTTCGGTTTTGCCGGCTTCAGCGCAAGCGCCCGCGGTTCGGACGCCATCAACGACGCAGCCGCATCTGAAGCGCCCAATCCGCCCACGTTGGACGACGACCCCGACCCAGCCGACGCCCCCGCCAACCTCTCGACCGCAAGCGCGTTCGAAGCCCCCGAAGCCGTAACACCGATAGCCGCCGACCCAGCGGAAACCCCGGAAGCGGACAAAGCCGAAGCCGCCAGTACGCCCGACGCAGCCGTCCCAACTGAAGCCTTGGAACCCGAACCAGCACGCGGCGCAGCGGCGGCTGCGGCAACCTCCGACGCCGTCATCACATGTTCAATGGAGCCTTCCACCACCACACGCGAACCGTCGATACCGGCGCCCGTATGGCCGATCTTCAGCGTATCCGATGAAGTTTCCGCCAGCTTGCTTCGCATCATCTGCTCGCACGCGTCCGAGTTCTTATAGACAGCCGTGCAGGCCGCGAGGAGTGCCGCAGCGGTCGTGGCGCAAGCGATAGTGAGAATCCGAATCTTCATTGACGTTCCGTTTTTCAAGCCGTCGGGAATTGTAGCTTAGGAGCCGTTGCAATCGTCACGTACACCCGCTCGCTGTCTCGCGCTTGAGGCGATGACCAGCATCGCCACGCTTCCCGGATTCAGCCATGTCACAACGTGACCGGACGACAAGTCAGCAAGGCATACCGCATCACGCCTCGGGGCACACACAAAACCCGCATACCGCCCGAAGACCCGGCTCGCTCCGTTGCCGCCCTCGCATTGCCGCCCCGCCCTTGACGCCGTCCCAATAATATGTTCCTATTGCGCACTATGTACCGCGCCCAGACCACCCTATCTCTACTACTAGCCCGCTCTACCGGGCTAGGTCTGCTGCTGCGCGCTTCCATCTGAAACACCGAAGCACCGCATGATTTCCCAGTAACTGACCAGCCCCGGTTTCCGACCGGCGGCGCTGCTTTGCGTTTTTGTCGTCCGGTCGACTACCCGCTTGTCGAACCCACGGATGATGAAAATGTTGAAGAACCCTGCTACCAAGTACCGCTCGTTCAAGCCCATCGATTTGAAGGACCGCCAGTGGCCGTCGCGCACCATCACGCGGGCGCCGATCTGGATGAGCACCGACCTGCGCGATGGCAACCAGGCGCTGTTCGAGCCGATGAACGCAGAGCGCAAAATGCGCATGTTCAAGACGCTGGTGCGGATCGGCTTCAAGGAAATCGAAGTGGCGTTTCCGTCGGCATCGCAGACGGATTTCAACTTCGTGCGCGAGTTGATCGAAGGCGGCCACATTCCCGACGACGTCACGATCGAAGTGTTGACGCAGGCCCGCGACGATCTGATCGAACGCACCTTCGAATCTTTGCGTGGCGCGCCGCGCGCGATCGTCCATCTGTACAACGCAACCGCGCCGGAATTCCGCAAGATCGTGTTCGGGCTCGACCAGAACGGCGTCAAGGAACTCGCGCAAAAAGCCGCTCGCACGATGAAGCGTCTCGCCGATGCCGCGCCGGAAACGCATTTCACGCTGCAATACAGCCCCGAAGTGTTCAGCGGCACCGAACTCGAATTCGCGAAGGAAGTCTGCGACGCCGTGTTCGACATCTGGCAACCGACGCCAGAGCACAAGGCCATCGTCAATCTGCCGGCCACCGTCGAAATGGCCACGCCGAACGTCTACGCGGACCAGATCGAATGGATGCACCGCAATCTCACGCGCCGCGATTCGTTGATCGTGTCCGTGCATCCGCATAACGATCGCGGCACCGCCGTGGCCGCAGCGGAACTCGCGGTGATGGCGGGCGCCGATCGCGTCGAAGGATGCCTGTTCGGCAACGGTGAACGCACCGGCAACGTGGACCTCGTGACGCTCGCGCTGAATCTGTACACGCAAGGCGTCGATCCCGAGCTCGACTTCTCGAACATCAACGAAGTCGCGCGCACGGCCGAGGAATGCACGCAGTTGCCGGTGCATCCGCGTCATCCGTATGTCGGCGATCTGGTGTTCACCGCGTTCTCCGGCTCGCATCAGGACGCGATCAAGAAGGGCTTCGCGGTGCAGAAGCCCGACGCTGTCTGGGAGGTGCCGTATATGCCAATCGATCCGAACGACCTCGGCCGCACTTACGATTCCGTGATTCGCGTGAACAGCCAGTCGGGCAAAGGCGGCATCGCTTATCTGCTCGAACAGAGCTACGGCGTCGTGTTGCCGCGCCGCTTGCAAGTGGATTTCAGCTCGGCCGTGCAGCGCTTTACCGACGACAGCGGCCAGGAAGTCACGCCGTCGCAAATCTGGGGACTGTTCCAGCAGGAGTACGTGCAGAACACGACGCCGGTTCATTACGTCGGCCACAGCCTGTCCGAGCAGGACGGACGCGAGCACATCAAGCTCACGGTCGATATCAATGGCACGCGGCGTGTGCTGAACGGCGAAGGTAATGGTCCGCTCGACGCATTGATGCACGCGATGGGTGTGCCCGTGAGCATTCAACACTATGAGGAGCGCGCGTTGACGCAAGGCGCCGATGCGCGCGCGGTCGCCGTCGCCGAAATGGCCGGCGCGGACGTGACCGGCAGCGCGTTCGGCGTGGGCATCGACGCCAATCTGGTGACTGCGTCGATTCGCGCGGTGATCAGCGGCGTGAACCGCGCCTATGCTCGCGCAAATGCGGAGTCCAAAGAACGGTTCTTCGAAACGGCGCTCAACGACGAAGCCGAGCGCGCCGAGGCGTGACACATCGGTGACGAGGCTGTGATGGCCTGACATGCAAGAAGGGGCGCCTCGAAGCCGGGACGCCCCTTCATTTTTGCCGCATACGTCAGCGGCTATTCTTATCAGACGTACTCTCTCAGCCCCGCTTCACTCGGTCCATTCATCAGGCAAGCTGTGTGTCAGCGTCGACACGAAGCGCGCGGTTTCCTCCTGCTGCGGCCGCATGAAAACATCGCGCGACGGGCCGGACTCCACCACCACGCCGTTGTTAAGAAACACCACATCGCGCGCGATGGTGGCGGCGAGCCGCAAATCGTGGGTCGCCATCAGCATGGTCATGCCTTCGCTGGCGAGTTGCTTGAGCACTTCCACCACTTCCGCGGCGAGGCCGGGATCGAGCGCCGACGTCGGTTCATCGCACAACAACACTTCCGGCGACGGCGCCAGCGCACGCGCAATCGCCACGCGCTGCTGCTGTCCGCCGGACAAAGTGATGGGCCACGCATCGCCCTTGTGCGCGATGCCAACCTTCTCCAGCAATTCGTCCGCGCGAGCCCGCGCCTTTTGCCTGTCCCACTTCAGCACGGTCAGCAAGCCTTCCATCACGTTCTGACGCACCGTGAGATGCGGAAACAACTGGAAGTTCTGAAACACCATGCCCGTGCGGCGGCGAATCGTCAGCACCGTTTCGCGCGAGGGCCGCTCGTCGGGACTGAACGCGAGTTGCTGATCGCCGATTTCGAGCGAACCCGCCTCGGGAATTTCCAGCAGATTCACGCAGCGCAAGAGCGTACTTTTGCCGCTGCCAGAAGGTCCGATCAACGCGGTGACGTTGCCTTGTGCGAGGTGCAGATCGACCGAATTGAGCACACGGTGCCCGGAAAAATACTTATCGATTTTTTCAAGCCGGATCATCAGCTGCCCGCCTGAAAAAGTGCATGACGACCGAACTTGCGTTCGAGCCTCACTTGCGCCGACGACAGCACTGAACTGAACAGCAGATACACCAGCGCCGCCTCGGTATAGAGAATCAAAGGTTCATAGGTGACCGAAGCAATTCGCTGTGCTGCCTGGAACACTTCGGGCACCGTCAGCACGGCTGCGAGCGACGTGTCCTTCACGAGCGCGATAAATGAGTTCGACAGCGGCGGCAATGCGACGCGCGCCGCTTGTGGCAGGATCGCGCGGCGCAGCGCCTGCTCGCGCGTCATACCCATCGAATACGCGGCTTCCCACTGCCCTTTCGGGATCGACTCGATCACGCCGCGGATCACTTCCGAGTTGTAGGCACCCACATTCAGCGAGAAGCCGATGATCGCCGCCGTCAACGGATCGAGCACGATACCCACGTTCGGCAATCCGTAGAAGATCACGAATAGTTGCACGAGCAACGGGGAGCCGCGAAAGAGCCACACGTAGAAGCGCACGCCCGCCACCGCCCACTTCGGCCCGAATAGCCGCACGAGCGCGACGATAAACGCGAGAGCGAGCCCGATCGCGAACGACGCCAACGTGAGCGGCACCGTGAACACGAGCCCCGCATATAGCAGTGGCCACAGCGACTGCGCCATCAGATGCAACCATGCCGGCATATTCAGACTCGCGAAAGGCGTTTATTTGGAGACGTCTTTGCCGAAATACTTCTGCGAGATCTTCGCGTAGGTGCCGTCTTTCTTGATGTCCGCGAGCGCCTTGTTGATCGCCGCGACGAGTTCAGGGCTGCCCTTGCGGATCAGCACCGCGGACTTGTCGCTGCTTTCCGGCGACGTATCCAGCGTGGCGATCTTTACCTTGGCATCCGGCTTGTGCTTCTTGAAGTCGAGGAACGACAGCGAGTCGTTAACGGTGGCATCCACGCGGCCCGCGGTCAGCAGATCGATTGATTCATTGAAGCCCTGCACGGGAATCACTTCCGCGCCGTGCGCCGCCGCAATCTTGCCGAAATTGCTGGTCAGGGTGTTGGCCGACTTCTTGCCCTTCAGATCGTCGAAGGTCTTGATCGCGCTGTTGTCCGAGCGCACGATCAGCGCCGCGTGCGATGTGATGTACGGGTCCGAAAAATCGTATTTGGCCTTGCGCGCGTCTGTCACGGCGACTTCGTTGATCACCGCGTCGTAGCGGTTCACGTCGAGACCGGCGATCAGCCCGTCCCACTTGCCTTCGACGAATTGCGGCTTGACGCCGAGATGCTGCGCAATCTGCGTGCCGATCTCCACGTCGAAGCCGGTCAGCTTGCCCGATTCATCGTGATACGTGAATGGCGCATAGGTGCCTTCCGTACCGATCCTGAATACGCCGGAGGACTTGATCTGCGCGAGTTCATCGGCCGCGAATACGGGGCTCACGGTGACCGCATGAAACAGCGCAATCAGCAGAATGGAACGAATCGACTTCATGAGTGGCTCCCTAAAGTGGCCAGGCCGTTTGCCTGGACTCGTGTTGGCAGTCCCGCCGGCGCTTGCGCCCGGCGGAGTGGGCGGACTGTAGCAAACGGCCTGCGTTTTTACAAAGGATCAGCTTTCCAATCCATATGCGCATCCGTGCTAAGCCGCAGCCATAGTCTCCACTATCACATGACTTTGAACTTTACAGCAGATGCGACGACGCGGCATGCATCGCAACATGGAAGTAGGCGGGGCGCCATCGGGGAAAACGCGAGACGCGTCATGCTGCAGCGAACGCGCAGCAACGAAAGGAAATGCGGCGCGGGCTTGCACGCCGCGCCGCATAGGTGGATAGCCGAGGCTTTATCGCTCGACCGGATGCGGCTCTTTCAACTTGTTGGACACACGGATCGCGTCGAAATAAGCCGCATTCGGCGGACGCTTCTGATATCGACCCGCGCCTCGCACGGCTCGCAAGTCGCCATTGGTCCAGGCAAGCGCGCCGCGCGTGAGCGTATGCATCGCCATGCCTTGTACCGTCATGCCTTCGAACACGTTGAAGTCGACCTTCTGATGATGCGTCTTTACGGAAATCGTCTTGCTCGCATTCGGGTCCCACACGACGAGGTCGGCATCCGCGCCCACCCGTACCGCGCCTTTACGTGGGTACAGGTTGAAAATCTGCGCGGCATTCGACGACGTAATGCGCACGAACTCGTTCGGCGTGAGACGTCCGGAGTTCACACCGTGATGCCACAGCACCGCCATGCGATCTTCGACGCCGCCGCAGCCGTTCGGTATTTTCGTGAAGTCTTCGCGGCCCATGGCCTTTTGCGACGCGCAGAACACACAGTGATCGGTTGCCGTGGTATGCAGTTGGCCTGCCTGCAAACCGCGCCACAGTGCCTCGCGATGTTCGGCCGAGCGAAACGGCGGGCTCATCACATGCGCCGCCGCGCGCGTCCAGTCGGGATCGCGATACACCGCTTCGTCAATCACCAGATGGCCCGGCAGCACTTCGCCGAACACACGCAGCCCTTCGCTGCGTGCACGCGAGATTGCATCCACCGCGTCTTTCGCAGACACGTGCACGATATACACCGGCACGCCCAGCACTTGCGCGATACGAATGGCGCGATTGGCCGCCTCGCCTTCCACTTCGGGTGGCCGTGACAGTGGATGCGCCTCGGGACCCGTGAAGCCCTTTGCGAGCAACTGACGCTGTAACTGGAACACCAACTCACCGTTTTCCGCATGCACGGTAGGCAGCGCGCCGAGTTCGAGCGACCGCGAGAAGCTGTTCACCAGCACTTCGTCGTCGGCCATGATCGCGTTCTTGTAGGCCATGAAGTGCTTGAAGCTCGACACGCCGTGCTCATGCACAAGCGTGCCCATGTCGCGATACACCGAATCGTCCCACCATGTCACGGCAACATGAAAGCCATAATCCGCCGATGCCTTCTCCGCCCAGCCGCGCCACTGTTTGAACGCTTCCATCAGGCTTTGCTTCGGACTCGGAATCACGAAGTCGATGATGCTCGTCGTGCCGCCCGATAATCCCGCTGCGGTGCCCGTATAGAAATCGTCGCTTGCGGTGGTGCCCATAAAGGGCAGCTCCATATGCGTGTGCGGATCGATGCCGCCGGGCATCACATACTGCCCGCCCGCATCGACAATCGTCGCGCCTGCCGGCGCCTCCAGGTCGGCGCCAATCTGCAGAATCGTGCCGCCGTCTTGCGGATCGGCACACAACACGTCCGCTCGATACGTGTTCTCCGCGTCGATAACAGTGCCGCCGCGAATCAGGGTCGTCATGGTGCCGCCTCCTTATGAGCTTGTATGTTTCGCTATCACGTATGCAGTTTTCTCACGCACTTGCGACGCGCGCGCTGGGTCCCTTGCTGAGCTTCATCCATGCGCTATACACGATCGACGCCAATGCGAGCCCGACAAACCATGCATACGTATAGAGCGTATTGAAGATCGACGGCACATTGGCGAACGAAGCGGGAAACGCGGTGTGCAAGAAGCCGGGCAGATTCGGCAGCACGCCGATCACGAGCGCCACCACGGCTCCGATATTCCAGCCGCCGGTATAGCTGTATTCGCCGCGCTCGTCGAACAGTTCGCGCGTATCGAGACGCGTGCCGCGAATCAGGAAGTAGTCGACCATCAGAATGCCCGCCACCGGACCGAGGAGCGCCGAATAGCCGACGAGCCACGTGAAGATATAGCCCTGCGTGGTAGCGAGAATCTTCCACGGCATCATGACGATTGCGATCGTCGCGGTGATCATGCCGCCCACGCGATACGAAATGCCCTTCGGCCACAAGCTCGAAAAATCATACGCAGGCCCGACGAGATTCGCCGCGAGATTGCAGCACATCGTGTCGAGTGTGAGGATGATGAGTGCGACGCCAACGCCAATGCCCGTCATGCGGCTCGTCAGATCGATCGGGTCCCAGATCGCCTTGCCGTAGATCACCACGGTGGCGGACGTCACCACCACGGAGATCACCGAGAGCAAGGCCATCGGCACCGGCAAGCCGATCGACTGGCCGACAATCTGATCGCGCTGCGTTTTTGCAAAACGCGTGAAGTCAGGAATGTTCAGCGCGAGCGTTGCCCAGAAGCCGACCATCGCCGTGAGACTCGGCCAGAACGTAACCCAGAACATGCCTTCTTTCTTGCCGCCCGGCACGAACTGCGATGGCGCCTCCAGCATCGAGCCGAGCCCGCCCGCCTTCGATGTGGCCCACCAGACGAGCACAACGCACATCACGATCTTGATCGGGGCCGACCAGCTTTCGAGCCAGCGGATCGAATCCGTGCCATGCACGATGAAGTAAATCTGCAATGCCCAGAACACGAGGAAACAGGCGAGTTGTGCAACGGAGATGTCGAGAAACGGCAAGGCCGCGCCGTGCAGCGCGTTGCCGGTGAGAATGTTCAGCAGCGTATAGATCGCGCTGCCGCCGAGCCACGTCTGAATGCCGTACCAGCCGCAAGCGACGATTGCGCGCAGCATTGCCGGCAACTTTGCTCCTTGCGTACCGAACGACGAGCGCACCAGCACCGCATACGGAATGCCGTGCTTCGCGCCCGCGTGGCCGATCATCAGCATCGGCACGAGCACGATCAGGTTACCTAGCAGCACGGTCAGCACCGCCTGCCACGGCGACATGCCCTGCTCTGTCAATCCGGCGGCAAGCATGTACGACGCGATATTCATCACCATGCCCACCCACAGGGCGGCGAAGTGATACCAGCGCCAGGTGCGCTGCGCCGTGCCGGTTGGCGCAAGGTCGTCGTTGTAAAGACTGCTGCCTTGCGCGCCGGCCGCGAATTGCGGATCGACGGGTTGCGCGGTCTGCTTCATCAAAAGATCTCCACTAGATCGTTGAAGCCCGCGCGGCTTCTGTCGGCGCGTCGGGCGTTAAAAAGGAAAATGCCGGGAAAACACCAGGTGCAGTGCAAGCGCTTCACTACGACGAATAGCTCTTCTTTCAGGCAGCTTTTATCGCATGGGCTGCCTCGGCGCTTGCGGCCGCCTTCTCCACCTGACTCTCTGCCGCATTCACGCGCGACGGATTGTTCGGATGCGTGGTCCAGTTTGCGTACTCGCCGTTGTCCACGCGCTCCATCGTGATGCACTGCTCGACCGGACACACGTGCATGCATAGATTGCAGCCCACACATTCGGAGTCGATCACTTCAAAATGCCGGACGCCATCTTTTTCTTTCATGATGGCCTGGTGCGCGGTGTCCTCGCAGGCGATATGGCACAGGCCGCACTGAATGCACTTGTCCTGGTCGATGCGCGCCTTGATGTCGTACTTGAGGTTCAGGTACTGCCAGTCCGTGACGTTCGGCACCGCGCGGCCGCGAATGTCGTCGAGCGTCGCGTAGCCTTTTTCGTCCATCCAGTTCGACAGGCCGTCGGCGAGGTCCTCGACGATACGAAAGCCGTAGTGCATCGCCGCCGTGCAAACCTGCACGCTGCCCGCGCCCAGCACCATGAATTCCGCCGCATCGCGCCAGGTCGAGATGCCGCCGATGCCCGAAATCGGCAGGTTCGGTGTTTCGACGTCACGAGCGATTTCAGCGACCATGTTCAGTGCAATCGGCTTCACCGCCGGGCCGCAATAACCGCCGTGCGTGCCCTTGCCATCGACCATCGGCAACGGCGACATCGCGTCGAGATCGACGGCGACGATCGAATTGATCGTGTTGATCAGCGATACACCGTCCGCGCCGCCCTTATAGGCCGCACGCGAGCCGAGGCGAATGTCGGTGATATTCGGTGTGAGCTTGACGAGGCACGGCAGCTTCGTGCCCTCCTTCACCCAACGCGTGACCATCTCGATGTACTCGGGCACCTGGCCGACCGCGGCGCCCATGCCGCGCTCGCTCATGCCGTGCGGACAGCCGAAATTCAATTCGACCGCGTCGGCGCCGGTGTCTTCAACAAGCGGCAAAATCCATTTCCAGTCGCTTTCGTTGCACGGCACCATCAGCGAGACGATCATTGCGCGCTCGGGCCAGTCGCGTTTCACTTGCGCGATCTCGCGCAGGTTGACGTCAAGTGGGCGGTCGGTAATCAACTCGATGTTGTTCAGCCCGGCCATGCGTTGACCGTTCCATTGCACCGCGCCGTAACGCGAACTCACGTTGACCACATGGGGATCGAGGCCGAGCGTCTTCCACACCACGCCGCCCCAACCGGCTTCGAACGCACGGTTCACGTTATAGGCTTTGTCGGTCGGCGGCGCGGACGCAAGCCAGAAGGGATTCGGCGATGTAATGCCGGCAATCGTACAGCGCAGATCGGCCATGTTCGGCTCCTTGGGGACGGCTGTTTTTTACGTGAGTCGGTGCTGCGCGTCGATCGACGCTACGCGGCTTTGACCGCCGTGCGCGCGAACTGCGCGTCGATGGCGGCAGCCGCGAGCTTGCCGTCCTGCACCGCTTGCACCGTCAGGTCGATGCCACCCGTGGCCGCACAATCGCCACCGGCCCACACGCCGGCGAGCGACGTCTGTCCGTTTGCATCCACAGCGATGCGGTTGCCGTCGAGTGTCAACAGTTCGCGCTCGAGACCCACCGGCACCAGCGTCTGACCAATGGCTTTGAGCACCATGTCCGCTTCCATTACGAAGCGCTCCTGATCGCCCGCGCTCAATGTACGTTCGAACTCGACACCCGTGATCACGCCACCCTCGCCGATCAAACGCACAGGCGTGGCATGCGTAATGAGCGTGACGCCGTTGGTCTGCGCGAACTCGCGTTCGACGCAAGTCGCGCTCATCGATTCGACGCCGCGCCGGTACACCATCGCCACCGACGTCGCGCCGAGCTTGCGGCTTTGCACGGCGGCATCCACCGCGGTATTGCCGCCGCCTATCACGACGACGCGGCGGCCCACCGGCACCGTGCCGAAATCGCTCGCGCTGCGAATCTCTTCGATGAAGTCCACGGCGTTCATCACGCCGCTCAACTCCTCGCCTTCCATCGCGAGCGCACGCACGCCCGTGAGGCCAATCGCGAGAAACACGGCATCGTGTTGCTTGCGCAGCGTATCGAGGTCGATGTCGCGTCCGAGCGCAACGCCGTGTTTGATCTCGATGCCGCCCACGGAGCACAGCCAATCGACTTCACGTTGCGCGAAATCGTCGACCGTTTTATACGCGGCAATGCCGTACTCGTTGAGGCCGCCGGCTTTTTCGTGAGCGTCGTAAATCGTCACGCTATGGCCCGCGAGTGCAAGCCGATGCGCGCACGCGAGTCCCGCGGGCCCCGCGCCAACCACCGCAACGTGCCTGCCGGTTTCGGGCGCTCGTTTGAACAGCGCTTCGCCGCGCGCCATCGCCCAATCGGTCGCGTGACGTTGCAGCGCGCCGATCGCCACCGGCTTCGCGTCCTGATGATTGCGCACGCAAGCGCCTTCGCAAAGAATCTCGGTCGGACAGACGCGCGCACACATGCCGCCGAGCGGATTAGCCGACAGAATATCTACGGCGGCGCCCTTCACATTGCCGTGACTGATCTTGCGGATAAAGCCGGGAATGTCGATCTGCGTCGGGCATGCGTTCACGCACGGTGCGTCGTAACAATAATGGCAGCGACTCGCGGCCACAGCGGCAGCGCTCGCGTCGAGCAAAGGTGCAATGTCGGAGAACTCGCAGGAAAGCTGTTCGGACGACAGGCGCTGCGCGGCGATGTCGCCGGTTGGCTTGATGGCCATACACGTTCCTTCTTCGATATGAGGACGCAGCCGCACCTGTGGGCTCTCGCGCAAGCGCAGCCCGGACGGCATGTTTTATCGGCACTGCGGTGAAGCGGGTAAAACTGATCAGCGTGCTATGACACCGGCTCGCAAGCGCGCTCGAGCATCGCGTGCAGCAATACATTCGCGCCCGCTTCGATCCATTCGAAGGTGGCGTCCTCGATTTCGTTGTGACTGATGCCGTCGACGCACGGCACGAACACCATCGAAGTCGGCGCGACTTGCGCGAGATAACAGGCGTCGTGCCCCGCGCCGGACACCATGTTGCGATGCGAGTAACCGAAGCGTTCGGCCGCCGCGCGCACCGACTTCACGCAGGCTTCGTCGAAGGCAACCGGCGCATAGTAGAAAATCTGTTCGAGTTCGGTTTCGAGGCCGATGCCGCTCGCAATCCGCGCCACGCCCTCACGCAACGCGGCATCCATCTTCGCAAGCACTGCATCATCCGGATGACGGAAGTCGACGGTAAAGAACACCCGCCCGGGAATCACATTGCGCGAGTTCGGATAGACCTGCATCATGCCGACGGTCGCACAACCGAGAGGCGCGTTGTCGAGCCCAATGCGATTGACCAGATCGACCACGCGTGCGGCGCCGAGCAAGGCATCACGCCGACGCGGCATCGGCGTCGGGCCCGCATGCGCCTCCTGGCCCGTTAGCGTGATCTCGTACCACCGCTGACCTTGTGCGTCCGTCACGACCCCAATGGTTTTCTGCTCGGCTTCGAGAATCGGCCCTTGTTCGATGTGCAATTCGAACGCCGCATGCAATTGACGGCCGCCGCAAGGTACATCTCCTGCATAGCCGATACGCTGCAATTCGTCGCCGATCGTCTTGCCGTCCACATCCTTGCGCGACAACCCGTATTCCAGCGAGAACACGCCCGCAAACACGCCCGACGCAACCATGGCCGGCGCGAAACGCGAGCCTTCCTCGTTGGTCCAGATCACCACTTCGACAGGATGCTCTGTCTCGATGCCGTGATCGTTCAAACTGCGAATCACTTCGAGGCCGCCCAGCACACCGTAGATGCCGTCGAAACGGCCGCCGGTCGGCTGCGAGTCCGCATGCGAACCGGTCATCACGGGCAACGCATCGGGATTGCGGCCGGCGCGGCGCATGAATACGTTGCCCATCTGGTCGACACTGACAGTGCAGCCGGCTTCTTTCGCCCAACTAACTATCAGATCGCGCCCCTCTTTGTCGAGATCGGTCAGCGCCAGACGGCAGACACCGCCTTTAGGCGTTGCGCCGATCTTCGCCATCGTCATCAGGCTGTCCCACAGCCGCTTGCCGTCGACCTTGATCGACGTAGCGGGCTCTACCCGCTTTAGCGCTTCGGATACCACGTTCATTCGTCTCGCTCCTTTCGGTGAACCGACATGAAACTGGTGCATGGGCGGCGGCTTTTTGGGGCGTGTCCGCACGGCGGCGGTGCAAGTTTGATGCACTCAGTGGGCGCTCATAGCGAGGGCAAACCCTGATGCATCTCCCGCTCTCTCAATCCTGTCCAGTTGGACAGGTTGTAGCCGATTACCACCGCCAAATCAATGCCTTTCGTACGGTCAACAGCAGAGCGAGAAGCGTGCCATTGCATTGCAGCACGGCTAACGTTCACGACAGAAATACGCGTGTCCCCACGGCGTCAAACGACTAGAATGAAGCGCGACGCGGCACACATGCCGCCGAAGGCGAACATGAGAGACGACGACGTGGCCGCTGGCATCACGGAAAACGGGGAAACGCGTACGCCTTTGCGGCGGCGCAAGGCACACATTCGCGAGTCGAATGAAGCGCATCTTCTGGCGTGCGCGGAGGCGGTTTTCGCCGAGCGCGGACTCGATGGCGCGAGTACGGCGATGATCGCCGAACGCGCCGGCTTACCGAAAGCCAACGTCCACTACTACTTTCCGACGAAGCTCGCGCTTTACCGGCGCGTACTCGAAGACCTGTTCGAAGACTGGTATCGAGCGGCCGATACATTCGAATGCAGCGACGATCCCGTGGAAGCAATCGGTGGATATGTGCGCGCGAAAATGGAGTTGTCCCGGCGCCGTCCGCTCGGCTCGAAAGTGTGGGCGAGCGAGATCATCCACGGCGCGGAGCATATGGAAGACATCCTCACGCAACGCGTGAAGCCATGGCTCGATAGCCGCGCGAAAGTCATCGACGACTGGATCGCGCGAGGCCTGCTTGCGCCTGTCAATGCACGAACGTTGATGTATATGATCTGGGCGACGACCCAGCATTACGCCGATTTCGACGCGCAGATTCGCGCACTCAAAGGCAAGCGCGCGTTGACCCAGAAAGCGTTCGAAGCGACGACCGAGGAAGTCGTGCAACTGGTGATTCGCGCATGCGGAGCGGTATCGCCGTCGCAACGTGACGAAGGCGCGGACCCTTCGCGCTAGGGTCTTAGCGAAACGCCTGCAGTTCTGCGGATGAGCGACTGCGGGGCCTCGTTTAGCGGGCTCCGATCAATACGTTTCCAGATGCAGGCGCCCTTCTTTCTTCAACCTCGCCCACAACGCTTCCCAATCCATCTGATGCTGCTCGCCGATCTCCTTGAGCGCTTGCAGCACGCCGTCTTCCATGCCCTTCAAACCACACACGTAGATATGCGTGTTGTCGTCCTTCAGCATGTGAGCGACGTCGACCGCACGTTCGCGCATCGCGTCCTGCACATAACGCTTTGGCTGACCCGGCGTGCGCGAGAACGCCAGATTCGTATCGATGAAATCTTTCGGCAAGTTAGTTAGCGGACCAAAGTACGGCAACTCCTCTTTGGTGCGCGCGCCGAAGAACAGCATCAGCTTGCCCGTTGCGCCCTTCAGGCGGCGTCGCCGGCGATACTCGGTCATCGCGCGCATCGGCGCGGAACCTGTGCCGGTGCAAATCATCAGGAGATGCGAGTTCGGATGATTCGGCATCAGGAAGGTGCCGCCGAACGGGCCGATCACGGTCACCGCGTCGCCCTTCTTCAGATCGCACAGATAATTCGAGCAGACACCGTCGCTCGAATCGCCATGTCGTTGCGCGACGCGCTTGACCGTCAGCGAAACGTTGTTGTAGCCGGGCCGTTCGCCGTCGCGTGGACTCGCAATCGAATATTGGCGCGCGTGATGCGGGCGGCCGTCGCCAGTTGCGCCGGGTGGCAAAATGCCGATCGATTGTCCCTCCAGCACTGGAAACGGCATCGATCCGAAGTCCAGCACAATGTGATGTATGTCGCTTTCGGTCGCTGCGTCGGTGAGCCGGTAGTTGCCGACCACGGTCGCGGTGGTCGGCGTCTTATGCGTGTAGAGATTCACGTACGGCTTCGCGGCGGACCACGGCGGCACGACTGATCCACGCACGGTATCCACTTCGATGCCGCTGGCGTTCGCCGTTGCATCGCTCGTTGCCTGCGCAGCGGGCAACTCGTCCGCCGCGGGCACAGCCATGGTGTTCTGCTCGGGCAAGACGTCCCAGGTGAACTGCTCCGCGACCGGATACGCGTCGGCCTTCAGCACCGTGCGCCAGTTGTCGATTGCGCCGGTCGGACACGGCGGCACGCACGCCATGCAGCCGTTGCAGACATCCGCTTTCACCACGTAGTTGTTTTCGTCGTGCGTGATCGCATCGATCGGACAGGTCTCTTCGCACGTATTGCAGCGAATACAGATCTCCGGATCGATCAGATGCTGCCTGAGAACCTCGATCGACACTGGGCCGTTCATGACTTCCTCCACCATGTAGTGCTGCGCAAGCGTGTCACGCGCGCTTCGTGCATCTCGTGCGTTCAGTTGAAGCGCACGTATTCGAAATCGACCGGTTGACGGTTCACGCCCATTGCGGGCGGCGCAATCCAGTTCGCGAACTTGCCGGGCTCGGTGACGGGGCCCATCAGCGATGCAACGAACGCGCGGTCTTCCGGCGTGGCGAGCCACTTTGCCTCGTTGGCGGCCCACTCGGTTTCGCTCACGACGCGGCCGTCGGGGGAAACGCGAGTGCCCGCGAACGTGCCGATCAGCCGATTGAACGCTTTATGCGGCACCGTCATACGGAAATCGATGCCAGCCTTTTCGAGCACCTTGTTCCAGCGTCCCACGCCCGCCACCGAGTCCTTGATGTAGTCGTCGCGCAGCACTTCGTTCATCGCGTTGAGCATCGGCACTTCGCGCTCCACCAGCTTGCCGTCCTGCACGTCGAGCAGCTTGTAGCTCTGCCCGTTCAACTGATGATCGTCGTCGCGCTTGCTCTCTTCATAGCGGCCCTTCAGGCCCGAGCTATAGAACGTGGCTGCGTTCGATGAATGATCTGCGCCGAACAGATCGATCGTCACCGAGTAATGGAAGTTCAGATAGCGCTGGATGGTCGGCAGATCGATCACACCGGCTGAGCGAATCTTCGCGACGTCGTCCGTGCCTAGTTCATTCATGACCTGTGCAGTGCGCTGGATCACACGAGAAACGCCCGATTCGCCGACGAACATATGGTGCGCTTCTTCGGTCAACATGAACTTCGTGGTACGTGCGAGCGGATCGAAGCCAGACTCGGCGAGGGCCGACAGCTGGAACTTGCCGTCGCGGTCGGTGAAATACGTGAACATGTAGAACGCGAGCCAGTCAGGCGTCTTCTCGTTGAACGCGCCGAGAATGCGGGGGTTGTCCTCGTCGCCCGATCGGCGGCCGAGCAATGCTTCGGCTTCCTCACGACCATCGCGGCCGAAGTAGCGATGCAGCAGATACACCATCGCCCAAAGATGGCGGCCCTCTTCCACATTGACCTGGAACAGGTTGCGCAAGTCGTACATGGAAGGCGCGGTCAAGCCAAGATGACGTTGCTGCTCGACCGACGCCGGCTCGGTATCGCCTTGCGTCACGATGATGCGGCGCAGATTCGCGCGATGTTCGCCAGGCACGTCCTGCCATGCGGCTTCGCCCTTGTGCTCGCCGAAGTGAATCTTGCGGTCCTGCTCGCCCGGCGTCAGGAAGATGCCCCAGCGGTAGTCCGGCATCTTCACGTGATCGAAATGCGCCCAGCCGCCCGCATCCACGCTCACTGCCGTGCGCAAATAGACGTCGTAGCCATGCGAGCCTTCGGGGCCCATATCGCCCCACCACGACAGGAAATTCGGCTGCCATTGTTCGAGCGCGCGTTGCAGCGCGCGGTCGTCGGCGAGGTTGACGTTGTTCGGAATCTTTTCGCTGTAGTTGATCGTTGACATGTCGGTTCCTTGCAGTGCTAAAGATGAGAGGCGTGTATCGGGAAGCAGGCGTTACGCCGTGTCAAACGCGCGAGACGTCGAATTGCGCCTTGCTGCCCTTGCCGTACACCTTGAGCGCGCCCTTCTCGCCCACTGCGTTCGGCCGGTTGAAGATCCAGTTCTGCCACGCGGTAAGACGGCCGAAGATGCGGGTCTCCATCGTCTCGGGACCGTTGAAGCGCAGATTCGCTTCAAGTCCGGTCAGCGCGTCCGGCGACATTGCCGCGCGCTCTTCGAGTGCAATGCGGATTTCGTCGGCCCAGTCGATGTCATCCGGCGATGCGGTGACGAGACCCAGACGTTCAGCTTCGACCGGCTTGACCGGCTGACCGATCAGCGAACGCACGGCGTCGAGCGGTTCGGCTTCTTCATAGAAACGGCGCGCCAGTCGCGATTGATGCGTGACCATCGGATAGAGGCCGAAGTTGACTTCCGACAGCGTGATGACCGGTTCCTCTTCCTCATTACCTGGCAATGCGGCCATATACGTGCGATCCGCGGCAAACGCGAGTTCCGCGAACGTGCCGGCGAAGCACGAGCCGGGTTCGACCAACGCGAACAACGAACGCGACGACACGTCGATGCGCGAGAGCGTGCGGCGCAACAGCCCAATCGTTTCGCGCACGAACCAGTGATCCTTGTGCTGCATCAGCACGGCGTCGGCGGCGAGGACGTTGCGCGCCTCGCCTTCGGTTCGGAACACCCACGTGCCGATCTCGAGTTCGTTGGTGCGCATCGACAGAATGGCGTCGTCGAGTTCGCGGGCGAATTGCAGCGGCCACCAGTTCGCGCCTGCGGCGACGATCGCGTCGGTATTCGCTGGCTGTTCCGTTTGCGGCGCTTTCGCGGTGAACGTCGCAATACGTTTCGCGCGATCGATCGTGACGTCGAGCGTTTTATAGGTGAGGCCGTCTTCGCGATCCGTGCGCGCGATGCGCGTGAGCATCACGCCCTGGGCCTCCGAAGGGCGATCGCTTTGCGCGGCGAGTTCGAGCGCGCGGGCTTCTATGGCCTGCTCGAACTGATTCGGCTTCACGACTTCATCCACGAGACGCCATGCTTTCGCGCGCTCGCCGCGAATACCTTCCACCACCGTGCAAAAGATGTCCGCGCGATCATGGCGCACCTTGCGTTTATCCGTCACACGCGTGAGTCCGCCCGTGCCCGGCAACACGCCCAGCAACGGCACTTCAGGCAGCGATACCGACGACGAGCGGTCATCGACCAGATAGATTTCGTCGCAAGCGAGCGCAAGCTCATAGCCGCCGCCTGCGCACGCACCGTTCACCGCGGCAAGAAACTTAAGACCCGAATGACGCGACGAGTCTTCAAGGCCGTTGCGCGTTTCGTTGGTGAACTTGCAGAAGTTGACCTTCCACGCATGCGACGAAAGACCGAGCATGAAGATGTTGGCGCCCGAGCAGAACACGCGGTCCTTCAGACTCGTCAGCACCACCGTCTTGACTTCGGGATGCTCGAAACGGATGCGTTGAATCGCGTCGTGCAGTTCGATATCGACGCCGAGGTCGTACGAATTCAGCTTCAGCTTGTAGCCGTCGCGAATGCCGCCGTCCTCGGCGATGTCGATGCCGAGCGTCGCCACCGGGCCGTTGAAGCTGAGCTTCCAATGCTTGTACTGGGAGGGATCGGTGCGGTAGTCGACCGGCGCGATGGCTGTTTCTGCTGTGGACATGGGCGTCTCCTGACTGGGCGATGCGAGTTGTTGATCGAACAATAGTGCATCGTCACACCCATGTAAAGCACTTTACTGCATGTTTCCGTGTTAACCCTAGCGTCTCAATGCATCTCAGTTTGCGGGCGCCTCGTGGGGCGCCTCAGCTGCCAGCCTTGCGGCGAGGCGGTCGCGCAGTTGCAGATAGGCGTCCGCCAAAGTTTTGTCGCTTGTGTCGAAGGTCATGTCCGCGCGGCCATAAAGCTCGCTCCGACCCGCGAGGATTCGCTTCAGATCGTCCATCGCTTCCTTGTTGCCGGACATCGGCCGCAGATCGCCCTGCGCGACGACGCGGCGCATGTGCTCTTCCGGCGCCGCCTGCAACCAGACGGTGAAGCAGTGCGACAGCAACGCGTTGAACGTGCCGGACTCGGACACCAAACCGCCCGGCGACGCAATCACCGCACGCTCGTGCTCCTGGATCACGGCCTCCAGCGCGCGGTGCTCGTAGCGCCGGTAAGCGCTTGCGCCATACAGCGAGTGGATTTCTGCGGGCGGGCAACCGGCCAGTTGCTCGATGACGCGGGTCAGCTCGACGAACGGCACCTTGCGCTCCTGCGCGAGCATGCGACCCAGTGTCGATTTGCCGGCGCCGCGCAGCCCGATCAGCGCGATCCGGTCCTTGCGATGCGGATCGCGCGGCGCCTGCGCGAACATCTCGGCGAGCGCCACGCGCGCGCGCTGCAACGCCGCCTGGTCGCGCCCGTGCAGCAGTTCGCGAATCAACAGCCATTCCGCCGATGCAGTGGTTTCGTCGCCGATCACTTCGGCCAGCGGGCAATTCAAGGTGGCCGCGATCTGCCGCAACACTAGCACCGACGCATTGCCCACGCCCGATTCCAGATTCGCCAGATGGCGCTCGGACAAGCCCGTCTCAGTGGCCAGCGTCTTGCGGGTTATGCCGCGGCGCGCGCGCAGCAGACGTACGCGCTCGCCCATGGCGGTGAGAAAGGGATCGCGCTCTTCGCGTTCGCCGGTCCGCTCGCCGCCGCGGTCCGTCCGCTCGGCACCGCCGGCTTCCTGATCGGCCGCGTCGTGTGACGGCGAGCCTGCTCCCGGCGGAGTGTAACCTTGGTTCATGTTTTCTCCTTCCAAACATCTATACATGTACTATAGTGCTTGACACACATCGCGTGAACGGTTAATTTTCGCCCAACATTGATCCACATACCAAGACTGCCGCTATTTTTCGAGCGGCATCACGGAGACCGCGCAGCGCGTCACATGCATTAAGGTGCGTGCGCACAGTCCGGAGGCTTGCATGTCCCCATCCGATTTTCAACGCCTGATTGCGGGCGTCACCGAGCAACTCGCCAGCCGGCCACTGAACGCCGAACTCGCCGCCTGGTTGAATAGCACCTATCCGGCCAGCAGTTCGACCTTTCGCGAACTCGCCGACGCGTGCCGCACCGGAGTCGCCGAAGGCTGGCTCTGCAATCGCGAAGGCGGTGGCATCCGCTACGGCCGGATCTTCAAGGCGCTGCCCGACACGCACGGTTTTTCCGTCGACGTTGTCCACATGAAGGACATTGCCGGCCCACATCATGTCCATCCGCATGGCGAGATCGATCTCATCATGCCGCTCACCGAAGGTGCGACGTTCGACACCCACCCTGCCGGCTGGTGCGTCTACGAGCCGGGCTCCGCGCATCGTCCGACGGTGGCGAACGGCGAGGCGCTGGTCCTCTATCTCCTGCCGCAAGGCGCAATCGAATTTACCGCCGCGTGAGGGCCGTCATGATCGAACTATTGAAGAACCACGTGGCAGGCGAATGGATCGCGGGCGCGGGAGAAGGCGTAACGCTGACCGATCCCATCACCGGCGAAGCGCTCGTGCGCGTTTCGAGCTCGGGCCTCGATCTCGCGCGAGCCTTCCGCTTCGCACGGAATGAAGCCGGCGCCGCGCTGCGCGCGCTGACCTATGCGCAGCGCGCCGCGCGCCTCGCCGATATCGTCAAGCTGCTGCAAGCAAAGCGTGACGACTACTACGCGATCGCGCTCGCGAACTCAGGCACCACGCGCAACGATTCGGCGGTCGATATCGACGGTGGCATTTTCACGCTGTCGTATTACGCGAAGCTTGGTGCATCGCTCGGTGACGTGCATGCACTGCGCGACGGCAACGCAAGCGCATTGAGCAAGGACCAGTCGTTCAGCGTGCAGCACGTGCTGACGCCGACACGTGGTGTCGCGCTCTTTATCAACGCATTCAACTTCCCTTCGTGGGGCCTGTGGGAAAAAGCGGCGCCCGCGTTGCTTTCGGGCGTGCCCGTCATCGTCAAACCCGCAACCGCGACGGCGTGGCTGACGCAACGCATGATCGCCGACGTCGTCGACGCAGGCATCTTGCCGCACGGCGCACTCTCGGTGATATGCGGAAGCTCAGCGGGCCTGCTCGATCAGATTCAGGCATTCGATGTCGTCTCGTTCACGGGCTCAGCCGAAACCGCCGCAACGCTGCGCGCGCATCCGGCCTTCGTCGAACGCGGCGCGCGTCTGAATGTGGAAGCGGACAGCTTGAACAGCGCGATTCTCTGCGCGGATGCCACGCCCGACACGCCCGCGTTCGAACTGTTCATCAAGGAAGTCGCACGCGAAATGACCGTGAAATCCGGGCAAAAGTGCACGGCGATCCGGCGTGCATTCGTGCCCGACACGGTACTCGGCGCCGTGATCGATGCACTGAAAACGAAGCTCGCAAAAATCACCGTTGGCAATCCTCGTAACGACGCTGTCCGCATGGGTTCGCTCGTGAACCGCGCGCAATACGAGAACGTGCTGGCGGGCATTGCCGCCTTGCGTGAGGAAGCGGTGCTCGCGTACGACGGTTCGGATGCGCCGCTTATCGACGCAGACGCAACGACTGCGGCTTGCGTCGCGCCGCATCTGTTTGTCGTCAATGATCCGGATAACGCGACGCTGCTGCACGACGTCGAAGTATTCGGCCCTGTGGCGAGCGTGGCGCCGTATCGCGTCACGCACACCGCTGATGACCTGCCCGAAGCGCATGCCGTAACGCTGGCGCGACGCGGTCAGGGATCGCTCGTCGTGTCGCTCTATTCAAACGACGATGCGCACCTCGGCAGGCTCGCGCTGGAACTCGCCGATTCCCACGGCCGCGTGCATGCGGTCTCTCCTTCCGTGCAGCAGAGCCAGACCGGCCACGGCAATGTGATGCCAATGTCGTTGCACGGCGGACCGGGCCGCGCGGGCGGCGGCGAAGAACTCGGCGGCCTGCGCGCGCTCGGTTTTTATCACCGGCGCTCGGCGATCCAGGCATCGGCGGCGGCAATCGACGCGCTGACAGGAGTCACTCACTTACCCACGGCCTGACGAAACAAGGCGCGAGGCGAGCAACCTCTCACGCATCGCACGCATCTCACGCAACAGCGCACGCAAGCATTCAGCGGATCATGAGCACATAACAGCCGGACCGCCCCCACTCGATGGAGGAGACATATGGAAGCCCTGTTCGAACCGGCTGCAAGTCAGCCTGCCGTGACGGCCGCCCCGCCGCCCGCACGCTTCAATTTCGCGGCTCACCTGTTCCAATTGAATGAGGCGCGCGCCGCCAAGACCGCTTATATCGACGACAGCGGGCACACGACCTACGGCGAACTCGAAGAACGCGCGCGGCGCTTCGCGAGCGCGTTGCGCACATTGGGCGTGCATCCGGAAGAGCGCGTGCTGCTGGTCATGCTGGATACGGTCGCGTTGCCGATCGCTATTCTCGGCGCGCTCTACGCAGGCGTCGTGCCGGTGGTCGCGAACACGCTGCTTACGCCCGACGATTACGTGTACATGCTCACGCATAGCCATGCACGCGCGGTGATTGCGTCGAACGCACTGGTGCCGAACGTCAGGCAGGCGCTGGACACCGCCGAGCACGATGGCTGCCAGTTGATCGTTTCGAACCGCGCCTCGCAGGCATCTGAAGGCGAGCCGCTATCTTCGCCTGTGTTTGAAGATCTGATCGACGCCGCCGCGCCGGCCGCAAAACCCGCTGCAAGCGGTTGCGACGACATCGCATTCTGGCTGTATTCATCTGGCTCCACAGGCAAGCCGAAAGGCACGGTCCACACGCACGCAAATCTGTACTGGACCGCGGAGTTGTATGCGAAGCCGGTTCTAGGCATTGTCGAAAGCGACGTGGTGTTTTCCGCGGCCAAGCTATTCTTCGCCTACGGTCTCGGCAACGCGCTGACCTTCCCACTGTCGGTCGGCGCAACCGCTGTGCTGATGGCCGAGCGCCCCGCCGCTGACGCCGTTTTTGCGCGCCTCACGCACCACCGTCCCACCGTTTTCTACGGCGTGCCGACGTTGTACGCGAGCATGCTCGTCTCGCCGAATCTGCCCGCGCGTGAAGATGTCGCGATGCGCGTTTGCACATCGGCGGGCGAAGCATTGCCGCGCGAAATCGGCGAACGCTTTACGAGGCACTTCGGCTGCGAAATTCTCGATGGCATCGGTTCGACGGAAATGCTGCACATCTTCCTGTCGAATCGCGCGGGCGCGGTCGAATATGGCACGACGGGGCGCCCCGTGCCGGGCTATGAAGTCGAGTTGCGCGACGAGAGCGGCCACGCGGTCAGCGACGGCGAAGTGGGCGACCTCTATATCAAAGGCCCGAGTGCGGCGCTGATGTACTGGAGTAACCGCGAAAAATCGCGGGCCACGTTTCTCGGCGAATGGATCCGCAGCGGCGACAAGTACTGCCGTCTGCCGAACGGCTGCTATGTGTATGCGGGCCGCAGCGACGACATGCTGAAAGTCAGCGGGCAATATGTATCGCCAGTGGAAGTCGAAATGGTGCTGGTGCAGCACGACGCGGTGCTCGAGGCGGCGGTGGTTGGTGTCGATCACGGCGGCCTTGTAAAGACCCGCGCGTTCGTCGTATTGAAGCGTGAATTCCCGGCGTCTGAGATACTGGTGGATGAATTGAAGGCTTTCGTGAAGGACAGGCTCGCGCCGCACAAATATCCGCGCGATATCGTGTTCGTAGACGACTTGCCGAAGACGGCCACCGGAAAAATTCAACGCTTCAAACTGCGCGAACAGTCATAAGGTGATGCATGCAGAACCCCGCCATCGAGATCCCGGCTAGTGATTTCGCCGACTTGCCCGTTACGGCATCGCATGGGCCGTTGCGCATCGAATATCGTTGGGCGAACAATGCAGCGGGCGGCGTTAAGAACGATGCGCCAATAGCCGTCTTTCTGCATGAAGGACTCGGCTCCATCGCGATGTGGCGCGACTGGCCGCAGTCGTTGTGTGAGCGGCTCGGCATGCGCGGGCTCGTCTACTCGCGTCCCGGCTACGGACTGTCGACGCCGCGCCCGCACCACGTCAAATGGCCGGTCAATTTCATGACGGATCAGGCGCGCGATATTCTGCCCGCCCTGCTCGACGCACTCGGTATCGACCTGCGCGAGCGCGAACGCATGTGGATTATCGGCCATAGCGACGGCGGCTCTATCGCGCTGCTGTATGCGGCGCTGCATCCCGACGCACTCGCCGGCGCGGTGGCCATCGCACCGCATCTGTTCGTCGAAGACCTGTCCGTGCAAAGCATTGCGCAGACGAGGCTGCTGTACGAAACCACCGAATTGCGCAGCAAACTTAGCCGCTACCACGCCGATGTGGATTCCGCGTTCTATGGCTGGAACGATATCTGGCTGAATCCGGCGTTCCGGGATTGGTCGATTGCGGCGGAACTCGCGTCGATCCGCAAGCCGCTGCTAGCCGTGCAAGGCTACGACGACAACTACGGCACGATGGCGCAGATCGACACGATCCCGGAGCATGTGCCCCATGCGCAACTCGCCAGGCTCGACGCTTGCGGACACTCGCCGCATCGCGATGCGCCCGACCGGCTGAACGAGGCGATTGCGGCATTTGTCTCGCGGCATCGACAGTAATAAACGACACTTCTCGAGCCTTTCACGACTGCGCCACACGGCGCAGTTTTCTTATGCGTGTTAAATCAGCGCGCGCCATTTGAGTCTCTCTCTAAAAGATGCCATTGCGAAAGCATTCAATATGCTTGTAGACTTCGCCGGCGATTCGCCGATGTCCTTTTAATCGCCGAAACATAAAACGACAAATTTGTTTAACGGCGTCGCACCTTCGCATCCGGGCCGGCCGCGTAAAGCCATAAAACGCCGGTCCTTTTCTTGTGTTCTTTCACCTGATAGATCATCGACATGGGCCAGATCATCGTTGTGCTTTTCTTTGCCGCCATTATCGGCGCGGCATCCGTATTCGCTTCGAAATCGCTGCGTAAAGACCATCAGCCGCAAATGCGCTATGGGGTGATTGCGTTCGTGCTGGTCGTGGCGGTCGGCTCTCTATTCTCGTGCTTTACGCAGGTTTCACAATCGCATATTGGCGTCGTCACGACGTTCGGGCATATCGAAGCGGAAACGCTGACCGAAGGCCCGCACCTCGTGAGCCCCGTGTCACGCGTCCACGAAGTATTCGTCGGGCTGGATGTCGCGAAAGTGGAAGGCGCGCAGGCGGCCTCGAAAGATTTGCAGTCGGTGCACACCGATCTGACGATGAACTATCGCGTCGATGCCAACAAGGTGCGCGCGCTGTATGCAATGGCGCCGTCCCTCGAATATGAGGCGTCGTATGTGCAACCCGCGATGTTCGAGGTGTTCAAGGCCGTCGCGGCACGCTACACCGCGGAGGAGCTGGTCACGAAGCGCCAGCAGGTGTCGACCGACATCATGAGCGGCCTCATCACGAAGCTCAAAGGCTACGGCTTCCTGATTCAGGATATCAACATCACCAACTTCAAGTTCAGCGCGGCGTTCGATCAGGCAATCGAAGCGAAGGTCACCGCGAGCCAGCGCGCCGAACAGGCCGAGCGCGAACTCGCACGCGTGAAGTTCGAAGCCGATCAGCAGATCGCCAAGGCGCGTGGCGAGGCGGAGTCGATCGCGATTCAGGCGCAGGCCGTGAAAACCAATGGCGGCCGCGAGTATCTGCAATTGCAGGCAATCAATCGCTGGGACGGCAAGTTGCCCACTTACATGGGCGCGGGCGCCCCGTTGCCGTTTCTGAATCTGGAAAAGTAAGCGGCAGTTTTCACGAGCAGGTCTGTAGGTTCGCGGCGCGTGCAGAATCACGCGCCGACATCATCGCTTGTCGCGCGCACGCCAAGCGATTCGCCCAAGCGCGATTCCCCCACGCAACTCCCCAATTCCCACCAAATCCTCAAATTTCCAAAACTTCATAAAACTTACACAGGTAAGCGGCTATTCTTTTCGCATCGCTACCTGGGCATGTCGATGCCCGCGCGCATCTTCCCCGTGCCGGAGACATCGCCATGTCCGTTGTGCCGAAGCCGATCATTGCCCTGCATCGCAAACGTTTGGTGGGCGCGCTCGTGGCGCTGCCGCTTTGCGCGCTGATCGGCGCCTGCGGCAACGACGACGCCAGGGTGCCCGACACGAGCAACATCAGCCCGACCCATAACTCCGCCGACAACAGCAACACCGCTGCCGTGCTGTCGGCGAATCCGTCTTCCGTACCCGCATCCCCCTCGCCTGCCGCTGTCACGATTCAAAGCCCAGCACTACCCGCATCAAGCGCCGACCCGGCCCTGTCCGCAGCCGGGTCGACGCCGCTCGCCACACCCGTTATTCATACCGTTGACTGAGTCCCGCGCTTCACGCGACGTGCGGCTCACTCGCGCGCGCCGTGTGCATCGTTCCTCTACTGAAGATCGAAAGCCCAAATCATGACCTCAAAAAATCGCCGTGATTTTCTACGCTCCGCCGCGCATGCAGCCGGGTCCGTCACCGCGTTGAGCATGCTGCCGCCCGGCATCCGCAACGCGCTCGCCATTCCGGCGAACAACAAGACCGGCACGATCCGCGACGTCGAACACATCGTCGTGCTGATGCAGGAAAACCGCTCGTTCGACCACTACTTCGGCACGCTCAAGGGCGTTCGCGGTTTTGGCGACACGCGCGCGATCAATCTGCCGAACGGCAAGCCGGTGTGGTATCAGCCGCTCGCCGCCGACCTCGGTTATGTGTTGCCGTTCCGCCCCAGCGCGCCGAACCTCGGCCTGCAATTCCTGCAAGACCTCGCGCACGACTGGAACAGCACACACGCCGCATGGAACGGCGGCCGCTACGACCAATGGGTGCCCGCAAAAAGCGCGACGACCATGGCTTACCTCACGCGCGAGGACATACCGTTTCACTATCAACTCGCCGACGCGTTCACCATCTGCGACGCGTATCACTGCTCGCTGATGGGCCCGACCGACCCGAACCGTTACTACATGTGGGCCGGCGGCGTAGGTAACGACGGCACCGGCGGCGGTCCTGTGATCGACAATTCGGAGCTCGGCTACGGCTGGTCGACCTACCCGGAAGTGCTGCAAAACGCGGGCATTTCGTGGAAGATCTACCAGGACATCGGCACTGGACTCGACGCAAACGGCTCGTGGGGCTGGACGCAGAACGCGTACATCGGCAACTACGGCGACAACTCGCTGCTCTACTTCAACCAGTACCGCAACGCGCAGCCGGGCAATCCGCTGTATGACAACGCGCGCACCGGCACCAACGCGGCAAAGGGCGACGGATACTTCGACATTCTCAAGCGCGATGTGCAGAACAACGCGCTGCCGCAAGTCTCGTGGATCGTCGCGCCGGAAGCGTATTCGGAACACCCGAACTGGCCCGCCAACTACGGCGCGTGGTACATCGATCAGGTGTTGCAGATACTCACGTCGAATCCCGAGGTGTGGAGCAAGACGGTACTGCTGATCAATTACGACGAGAACGACGGCTTCTTCGATCACATGGTGCCGCCCTGCGCGCCGAGTTCGAGCGCGAACGGTCTTTCCACCGTCGACACCGTCAACGAAATCTATCCGGGCGATGCGAAGAACGTTGCCGCGCCGTACGGGCTCGGCCCGCGTGTGCCGATGCTCGTGGTCTCGCCGTGGTCGAAAGGCGGCTACGTGTGCTCGGAAGTGTTCGACCATACGTCGGTGATCCGCTTTATCGAACAGCGCTTCGGGCAACAGCACAATTTCGGCGAGCCGAACATTTCGCCGTGGCGTCGCGCCGTGTGCGGCGATCTGACGTCGGCGTTCAACTTCGCCAATCCGAACGACGCCTTTCCGACACTGCCGGGCACGAGCGGCTATGTGCCGGCCGATCAGAACCGTCATCCAGATTACGTGCCGCTGCCGCCGGCAATACAAGCGGTCCCGCGCCAGGAACCCGGCGTGCGCCCTGCCCGCGCGCTGCCGTATGAACTGTTCGTACGCGTGCATGGTGAAGGCGCGGAAAAGACGCTGACCATGCGCTTCGTCAACACGGGCAGCGCAGGCGCGGTGTTTCTCGTCTATGCCGCGCACAGTCTCGAGGCGCCGCGTACCTATACGGTCGAGGCCGGCAAGCGCCTGCAGGATCATTTCCCGTTGAACGTGGACGGCACCTACGATTTCACCGTCCACGGTCCGAACGGCTTCTTGCGCCGCTTCACTGGCCGCCCCATTGCGCGGAACTGGTGGGATGGCTCCGATATTGCGCGGCCCGAAGTTATCGAGGGTTACGACGTCGCGAACGGCAATCTGCAGTTGCGCCTCGAAAACGTGGGCAGCGCGCATTGCAAGTTCACGATCGTCAATGCGTATGATCCGAAGCACACAATCAAACGCGTGGTGCGTGGCGGCGATACGGATCAGCTTTACCTCGATCTTCGCAATGCGCACGGCTGGTACGACCTGGCGATTACCGTCGACACCGACCCGCTGTTCATGCGGCGTTTTGCGGGTCACGTGGAGACCGGCAAGAGCAGCATGAGCGACCCGGCGTTGGGCGCTTGATCGAGCGTTAGCACCAAGCATGACAACGGCCGCTGCAATGACAAGCAGCGGCCTTTTTTTATGCCGCGGATCGAACTCGCTCATTTTGAGCGACTTAATCGTCAGGCGTATTGCACAGTGAATCCCCGCCCGCGAAGCACTGCGCGTAAACACTGACCCGCGCGCGCTCAAGTCTTGCTATCCGCGAGCCGTATACGCGTATGAGGCGCCCGCCTCACCGACTACGACTCACTGCTCACCCGAAAGACTCCACCATGTTCTCCTCCATTCGCGCACGGATCATCGCGCTGTGCGTCGCTATCGTCGTGGTTGCGCTCGCAACCAATGCGATCCTCAACTATCTGGTCGCGAATTCGTATAACGCGGATGCCATCGACAGCAACCTGACGGCCGTTGAAAGCGGTCATGCGGCAGGTATCAGCGACTGGGTCGCCGCCAACAGCCAGATGATCAATTCGCTGCAGGACGCGGTGTTGCAAGCGGACCCATCGCCGGCGCTCAAGCAGATCGCCGCGGCTGGCAAGTTCACGAACGTGTATGTCGGCTACGCGGACAAGACCGCAAAGTTTTCCGATCCCAATGGCATTCCCGCCGACTACGATCCGACCGGGCGCCCCTGGTACAAGCAGGCCGCGGCAGCGGGCAAACCGGTGGCGACGCCGCCTTATGTCGATGTCGGCACGGGCAAGCTGGTGGTCGCGTTCGCCGCCCCTGTGGTGCGCGATGGCACGGTCAAAGGCGTGGTGTCCGGCGACGTCGCCATGGACAGCGTGATCGCGAACGTGAAGTCGATTCATCCGACGCCCGCAAGCTTCGGCATGCTGATCGACGCGAGCGGCAATATCGTCGCGCATCCCGATGCGAAGCTCACGTTGAAACCGGTGTCTGATGTTGCACCCGGCCTCACGGGCGACAAGCTCGCAGAGCTCTTTCGTGCGGAACGTCCGTTGCAGATGGACGTGAGCGGCAGCGCCAAGCTGTTGCGCGCGCAGGCAATTCCTGGCACCGACTGGTACGTGGTCGTCGCGCTCGACAAAGCGGAAGCGACCGCCGGCATGCGCTCGCTGCTGACCGCGTCCGTCATCGCGTTGATCGTGATCGCCGGCATTGCGGCGGCGATCGTAGCGGCAGTCACCGCTGTTTCGTTCCGGCGCCTGTCGAAAGTACGCGACGCGATGGACGACATCGGTTCTGGCGAAGGCGATCTGACGCAACGCCTGCCCGCCGCCGGCAACGACGAAGTCGCCCAGATCGCGCGTTCGTTCAACACGTTCATCGACAAACTCAGCCACGTGATGCGCCAGATCCGCGATGCGAGTGAATCGGTGCGCGTGGCCGCCAATGAAATCGCGGCAGGTAACGTCGATTTGTCGGGCCGCACTGAATCGGCTGCGGCGAGCCTTCAGGAGACCGCTGCCTCGATGGAACAGATCACTTCTACCGTCACCCAATCGGCGAGCGCCGCGAAGCAGGCCGACACGACTGCCGTGTCTGCATCGCAGGTGGCTTCGCGCGGCGGTGTCGTCATCTCCGAAGTCATCACGACGATGGGCGAGATCGAACGCGCGTCGGTGAAAATTTCGGACATCATTGGCGTGATCGACGGCATTGCTTTCCAGACCAACATTCTCGCGTTGAACGCTGCAGTGGAAGCGGCGCGCGCCGGCGAACAGGGACGCGGCTTCGCGGTCGTGGCCGGTGAAGTGCGTAGCCTCGCGCAACGCAGCGCCCAAGCCGCGAAGGAAATCAAGGCGCTGATCGAAGCCACCGTCGCGAGTGTGAGTTCAGGCTCGGGTCAGGTGCGCCAGGCCGGTGAAACGATGACGGAGATCGTCAGCAACGTCGCCAACGTGACAACGATCATTTCGGAAATCACGCAAGCCGCGAATGAGCAGACACGCGGCATTCAGGAAGTGAACCGTGCAGTCAATCAACTCGATGAAATGGTCCAGCAGAATGCCGCGCTGGTCGAACAATCGACTGCAGCGGCGGCCGCATTGCAATCGCAAGCGGTGAGTCTCGCGAGCGCGGTCACGCAATTCAAGCTGGACTAGGCGATACTGCGAACCCTGAGGCGCGGGCTACGACTCGAAGTCGAGCCCGCCGATCAACGCAACCGGCTCGGCCTGCGTATGCGAAAGAAAGTCGAGTTCGCGCGCGTGATGCCACGCGGCGAGCTTGCGAGGCAGCGCGGCCAGATACCGGGCGAAGCGCGCCTGACCGTCTTCCTTCATCAGTCTTTCGATCTCGTCGCTGTCCCACGTCAGATACAGATTCAACGGATGCGCGTAGTGGCCGATGTGCTCGATAGGCGCCGCGTGGATCCGCAGGCGTGTCGGATGTCCAGGACCGCCATACGGCAGCACTTCCGTATGCACGGTCGTAGCGAAGTATGCGGCGATGGCCTCGGCAATGCGAGGCGCGAACTCTTCATCGAAACGGGCGGCATTCTCTGGACGCATCTCAATCTCCGGCGTGCTGCGAATGAGCGGAGCATCGTAGCATGCGACCCCTGGCACATCGCGAGAGCCTCGATTAACGCCGCTTATACCGCGCGTTTGCTTCTCCGCGCGCGACTGTTGCGCCGCGGAATCTCAAAACTGATCAGCGCCGCGAACGCGGCAGTCGCCGCATAGCCTGCAAGACGAATGGCTTGCTCGGTAGGCGAGCGCGCGATCAGCAGCGCGAACCCGGCGCTCACGAGCAAAACGCGAAATGAGACTGCCCCGATTGTTCCAATTGTTCCGATCGTCCACTTCATTCTGGTCTCCCCTGACGTGTTAACGTGCTGCCGATGGCGCCTGATGCTCTGTTTTTTCACAGCATGCTCGCGACAGCAGCGTGACGGGGCTGTCTTCGGCTGGAGACGCGCGAGCTTAAATGGCGCTGCCTCGTCCGCTTGCGCGCGCCTGCTCCAGCATGAAGTCGATGAAGGTCGACGCCGCGCGCGTGTGATGCCGGTTCGGCATGTAAAGCATGTACATGTTGGTGCCAAAGATGCTCAGGCGCCATTCGTCGAGCGCGGTCAGCACATCGCCGCGTTTCATATCGTCGTGCACGACATAGTCCGGAATGATGCCCACGCCCAGTCCCGCAAGCACCGCTTGCCGCAGGAACAGAAAGTTCTCGGAGATGATGGTCGGTTCGAGCAGCACCTCGTGCCGCTCGTCGCGCAGGTAGGCGGCGACGCGCAATTGCCGGCCCACGACCGCCGCCGTGATCAACGGCGCGGTGCGCAGATCGTCGAGTCGTACCGGCATGCCGTGGCTTTCCGCGAACGCTCGCGAAGCACACGCCACCCATTTGACGGGCCCCATGTCGCGCGCGACGAGATTTTGCGGCGGCTCGGACATGACCCGCACGGCGATGTCCACTTCGTCGCGCATCAGGTCTTCGACGCGATTCTCGAACAGCACGTCGAGCACAATGCCCGGATAGAGACGTTTGAACGCGATCAGCCACTCGGACATGACAAGTTGGCCATAACCGCTCGGCACGCTCAGGCGCACTCGCCCCTGCAGGCTTTGCCCAAGTGTCGTTACCGACTCGCGCGCGGCCAGCAGCGCATTCTGGATCGCGCGGCCATGCTCGTATAACTGCAGACCGATCTCGGTGGGTTCGACGCGGCGCGTGGTGCGCCTGACGAGTTGCAAGCCGATCGAGCGTTCCAACTGATTCAGGTGGTAGCTCACGTTCGCGCGGCTCATTTTCAGCCGCCGCGCGGCTTCGCTGAGGTTGCCCGCATCGAGAATCTCCACCAGCAAAGTCAGCGAATTGACGTCCACAGCCGCGCCCTTTGTCAAAGTTGTTTTGACAGTCTGTCAACGGTTCATGGGATTGTCAATAAACCTTGACCGCTCGACAATCAGGAGAACTCGCACGACCCGGCATGCCGCCGAAGCGCCCAGACAATCAGCCAGGAGACGACATCACCATGACCCTCACCACTTCAGCCGACGTCGTGACGCGCGAATTGCGCGGCAAGGTCCTGCTCGTGACGATCGACCACGCGCCCGTCAACGCGCTTTCCGCCGATGTCCGGCGTGGGCTCCTCGCCGCAATCGAAGCCGCCGATGCCGAGCGCTCAGTCGAAGCCGTGCTGATTGTCGGCGCGGGCCGCAACTTCATCGCCGGGGCAGATATTCGCGAGTTCGGCAAGCCGCCAGTGCCGCCATCGCTGCCAGACGTCTGCAACCGCATCGAGGCCTGCACGAAGCCGGTGATCGCGGCGATTCACGGCGCGGCGCTCGGCGGCGGTCTTGAAGTGGCGCTCGCGGCGCATTACCGCATTGCCGTCGAGGGTGCCAAGCTCGGCTTGCCCGAAGTCCAACTCGGGCTGCTGCCCGGCGCGGGCGGCACGCAGCGCACGCCGCGCCTGACCGGCGCTCAGGCGGCGCTCGACCTGATCCTGAGCGGCCTCCATGCGAGCGCGAAGGAAGCGCTCGCGTTGGGGCTCGTCGACAGGCTCGGCAGCAGCGGCGACATCCTCGCGGAAGGCTTGGCCTATGTGCACGAACTGCTCGCCAACCAGGCACCGGTGCGCCGCACGCGCCACGCCACCGCGCTGAACGATCGCGCCGCGAGCCTCGCGGCAGTCGCCGCGGCGCGCGCCGAGACCACGAACAAGTCGCGCGGCCTCTTCTCGCCATTGAAGATCGTCGATGCAATCGAGGCCGCGATTACGCAGCCTTTCGACGATGGCTTGCGCGTCGAGCGCCAACTCTTTCTGCAATGCATCGACAGTCCGCAGCGGGCGGGGTTGATTCATGCGTTCTTTGCGGAGCGCGAAGTGCTGAAAGCGCCCGAGACGCGCGACGCAAAACCGCGCACGCTGAATGCAATCGGCGTGGTTGGCGGCGGCACGATGGGTGCGGGCATCGCCGTCGCGGTGCTCGATGCGGGCCTGCCCGTGACGATGATCGAGCGCGACGAGGCATCGCTCGCAAGGGGCCGCGCGCACATCGAGAAGGTCTACGACGGTCTCATCTCCAAGGGCCGCATGAGCGCGGAAAAGAAAGCGCAGCTCATGACGCACTGGCGCGGCAGCACTTCATACAATGCACTTGCCGACGCGGATCTCGTGGTCGAGGCCGTGTTTGAGGACCTGTCGGTGAAGCACGCCGTGTTTGCCGACCTCGATCGCGTCTGCAAGCGAGGCGCCGTGCTTGCAACCAATACGTCGTATCTGGATATCGACGCAATTGCGGCCAGCATTTCGCGCCCTGCCGATGTGATCGGTCTGCACTTCTTCTCGCCGGCCAACATCATGAAGCTGCTCGAAGTGGTCGTGCCGAAAGAGGTCAGCGCCGACGTGGTCGCCACCGCATTCGAACTTGCGAAGAAGCTGCGCAAGACGCCGGTACGCGCGGGCGTGTGCGATGGATTCATCGGCAACCGTGTGCTCGCCGTGTATCGCGGCGCCGCCGACGCGATGATGGAAGACGGTGCGTCGCCCTATCAGATCGACGCTGCCGTGCGCGCGTTCGGCTTTCCGATGGGACCGTTCCAGGTGGTGGATCTTGCGGGCGGTGACATCGGCTGGGCTGCGCGCAAACGGCGCGCCGCCACGCGCAATCCGGCGGCACGTTACGTCGAGATCGCGGACCGCCTGTGCGAGCGCGGCTGGTTCGGCCAGAAAACAGGCCGCGGATTTTATCTGTATCCCGAAGGATCGCGCAGCGGCCAACCGGATCCGGAAGTGGAGGCGATCATCGACGCCGAGCGCGCACGCGCCGGCATGACCCCGCGCAGTTTCACCGATGATGAAATCATCCGCCGCTACATGGCCGCCATGATCAACGAGGGCGCGAACGTCGTGCATGAACGGATCGCGCTGCGGCCGCTCGACGTCGACGTGACGTTTCTGTACGGCTATGGCTTTCCGCGGTATCGGGGCGGTCCGATGAAATATGCGGACATGGTCGGCCTGCCGCGCATTCTCGCCGACATCCGCGAGTTCGCAAAAGAAGACCCGTTGTTCTGGCAAGCGTCGCCGCTGCTGATCGAACTGGTCGAGCGCGGCGCGGATTTTGCGAGCCTCAATCAAACCGTGTGACGCGGCTTATTGCTCGACGCCACCGTTGAACATCCACGAGACAAGCGCCATGGACCTGAACTTCACACCCGAAGAAGACGCCTTCCGCGCCGAGGTGCTCGCGTTTCTGCGCGACAAGCTTCCGCAGCGCCTCGCCGACAAGGTGCATAACGGCCGGCGCCTTACGCGCGACGACATGGCCGGGTGGCACGCGATCCTCAACGAACGCGGCTGGCTCGCCCATCATTGGCCGAAAGAGTACGGCGGACCTGGCTGGAACGCGGTGCAGAAGTTCATCTTCGAAAACGAATGTGCGCTGGCCGGCGCACCGCGCGTGGCGCCGTTCGGCGTGAATATGCTGGGTCCCGTGCTGATCAGATACGGCAGCGAAGCGCAAAAACGTCACTGGCTGCCGCGTATTCTCGACGGTTCGGATTGGTGGTGCCAGGGTTATTCGGAACCTGGCGCGGGTTCCGATCTGGCCTCCGTGAAAACCACCGCGGTGCGTGGTGTCGACGCCAACGGCGAGCATTACATCGTCAACGGCCAGAAGACCTGGACCACGCTCGCCCACTACGCGAACATGATCTTCTGCCTCGTGCGCACGGCGACCAACGTGCGCAAGCAGGAAGGCATCAGCTTCCTGCTGATCGACATGAAAACGCCGGGCGTCGAAGTGCGGCCGATCATCACGCTCGACGGCGAGCACGAAGTCAACGAAGTGTTTTTCACCGACGTGCGCGTGCCGGCCGGCAATCTGGTCGGCGAAGAAAACAAGGGCTGGACTTACGCCAAGTATCTGCTCACGTATGAGCGCACGAATATCGCGGGCGTCGGCTTCTCCGTGGCCGCGTTCAATCGGCTGCGCCAGATCGCGGCGACACAGCGGCGCAATGGCCGGCCGCTTGCGGAAGATCCGTTGTTCGCGGCGCGCATGGCGCGCGTCGAAATCGATCTGGAGAACATGAAAACCACGAACCTGCGCGTGATCGCCGCAGTGGCGGGCGGAGGCGTGCCCGGCGCCGAAAGTTCGATGCTGAAGATTCGCGGCACGGAGATTCGCCAGGAGATCTCGTCGCTCACGCGCCGCGCGATGGGACCGTATGCGCAGCCGTTCATCGAAGAAGCGCTGCACGACGATTATCAAGGCGCGCCCGTTGGCCCCGAGGAAGCGGCGAGCGCGGCTTCGCTCTATTTCAACAATCGCAAGCTGTCGATTTTCGGCGGCTCGAATGAAATCCAGAAGAACATCATTTCCAGAATGATCCTCGGACTGTAAGAGGCGCACGTCATGGACTTCCAGCACACCGAAGATCGCCGCATGCTCGCGGATACGCTCAACCGTTTTATCAGCGAGCAGTACGGCTTCGAAACGCGCGACCGTATCGCGCGTTCGTCTCAAGGCTTCAGCAGTGAGTTATGGAATCGTTTCGCAGAGCTAGGTATTATCGGCGCCTTGTTCGATGAAGCGAATGGCGGCTTCAGCGGCGGCGGTTTCGATATCGCGGTGGTGTTCGAAAGCCTCGGCCGCGGGCTCGTGGTCGAGCCGTTCCTCGATACGCTGATTGTCGGCCAGGCGATTGCGCGAAGCGGCAATGAAGCGCAGCGAGCCCTGCTGGGCGACTTGATCGACGGCTCGCGCGTCGCCGCGCTCGCGCATGGCGAGCCGGACGGTCACTATGAACTGGCCCGCGTGACGGCGCGCGCGCAACACGACGGCAACGCGTGGCTATTGAACGGCGCCAAAGCGGTGGTTCAGCACGGCGAGAACGCTACCCTCTTCCTGGTATCGGCGCGCACGAACGGCGACGACGACCCGGAGGAAGGCGTGACGCTTTTTCTCGTGCCTCGCGACGCGGCGGGCGTGAACGTGCGCGGCTATCCGAAGATCGACGGCGGGCGCGCGGCCGAGGTCACATTCGTCAACGTCACACTGCGCGACGACGCGCTGCTCGGTGTGGCGGGCGCCGGTTTCGCGACGCTCGAATACGCCATTGCATGCGGCGTGCTCGCGCTGTGCTCGGAAGCGGTCGGCGCGATGGACGTCGCGAAAGACTACACGCTCGAATATTTGCGCACCCGCAAGCAGTTCGGCGTGGCGATCGGCAGTTTTCAGGCGCTGCAGCACAGAATGGCCGATATGCTGCTGGAGATCGAGCAGGCGCGCTCAGCGGTGATCAATGCCGCGGCGGCGCTCGGTGCCGAGCGCAACGTTCGGGAGCGTGCGATTTCCGCGGCGAAGTACAGCATTGGGAGGGTCGGTGCATTGGTCGCGCAGGAGTGCATTCAGTTGCACGGCGGGATTGGCATGACGTGGGAACTGCCGCTCGCCCACTATGCGAAACGCCTCGTGATGATCGATCATCAGTTCGGGGATGAGGACCATCATCTGGAGCGGTTTGCGGTGTTGGGCCGCAACAGGATGTCGTAAAGGAGCTTTGGGACAGTTATCGCAAGCTTGCCGCCTCCATAGTCGGCGCCGACGTTGCAGCACCGTTCGCACCCGCACTTCCGCCCGGCTGCGCCATTCGCGCTCGCTGGATTTCGTAGAAGCGGAGATTGTCCTGGACCGACGCCTTGGGCAAATCTTTCGCGAGGATCTCCGCCGCCGCCTCGGCGTTGCCAAGCAGTCCGTAGGCGAGCGCCAGATCCTGGCGTGCCTGGGGCGGCGCACCGGGAAAGCGCGTCACGTCCAGCAATACGTTGGCACCCTCGCGCGCATCACCGCCGAGCACCAGCGATAAACCGAGATTCACGCTCAGCAGTGGATCACCCGGATTGGCCTTGAGCGCCTGCCGCAACACCGCCTGCGCACCGGCATGGTCGCCCTTCATGTCGAGCGCGGCACCGAGACCTGCCAATGCCATCGGATCGTCAGGCGTCCTTGCGAGCACGCCGTGATATGTCGAGATGGCGTCGTCGAAACGGCGCTGATGAATCGCCACACGTGCAATGCCGATCAGCGGCGCCGCGGCGTTCGGCTCCAGGCTGCTTGCCCGCTGGTAGTAAACCCGCGCCCGCGTGAAGTCGCCGACCGCATAAAGGGTGTTGCCGAGACCAGTCAAGCCGGGAACGGACTTCGGATCGGCCTGCACGACCTTGTCGAAGAGCGAGGTCGCCAGTTCGACATTTCCCGCGTCGAGAGCGGCTTCGGCAATGCGCAGTTCGCTCATGCTGCTGGGCGACGAATTCCGGGTAACGGGCTGCATGTCGGCTACCTGTCGGCTCGTCGTCGTGCACGCCGCGCTCGCCACCAGCAGCGCGGCGCATAGCACCGTCGGGCACAGGCTTCGTCCAACGCGAACGGCTCGTTGGCGGGCGGCCGGGGAAGTTTCAGTGCGTTGCAGTTCAGATGTTTTCATCGGGCAGCAATAAATTGAAGGAGTTGAATAACCGCTGGCCCGCCTGCAATTGCCACGATTGCGGGAAGAATGAACAGCATCATCGGAAGCACAATTTTGGGTGCGAGCTTGGCTGCTTTTTCTTCGAGGGACACGATATGCGCCACCCGTTCGGTGCGCGAGAGGATGCGCAGCGCGTGGGTGATCGGCGTGCCGTAACGCATGGACTGGGTAAGCGTCGAAATTAGTGCACGGACCGACGGCAGATCGACTCGTTCCGCGAGCCCCTGCAAGGCCCGAATGCTGTCGCCTGAGAGTTTCAGTTCGTCGGCAGTCAGCGAAAATTCCTTCGAAAGTGGCGGGCAGATCGTCGCCAGTTCTTCGGCGACCCGCCGGATGCTGACAGGCAAGCTGTTTCCTGCGTTCGTGCAAATCACAAGCAGATCGAGCGCGTCGGGCAGGCACCCGGCCATCGCATTGCGCCGGCGCGCTGCGCGAAACGCAACCACGTATTCGGGAATGATCATGCCGATCACGAATGCGCCCATCATTGCCATGCCGCGAATCAGCGGGTATGCGCCAATCACGGGAATGTGCGAACCCAGCATGACCGTCACTGCGGCGCATACAAGACCCGTGCAGAACTTGACTGCGAGAAGAATGGAGACAGCCAGGCTGTTGCGGTATCCGCTGCGGATCATATCCCTCTGAAGCTTGAGGCGGTACTTTGCGTCGAACAGCGGAATCCGGTCGCCTAGCTTCGCAAGACGCCGCAAGGTGCGGCTGCGAACGCCGCTGTCTTCAACCCCATCTTCGGGCGACGCTTGCGCACGGTGATCGAGCGCGGCCTCGCGAGCCCGCTCGGCGATCCTGCCACGCCTGCCGCCACGTTGCGTCGCCCACCAGATCGCCAGACCGGCAAACAGCGCCAGCAGCATCAGCAGGTTGATCAGGGCTTCGATATTCGACGGGCTCATCGCGAAGTATCCAGTTTGGCCATCTTGCTGATCACGGCGATGCCGATAACGATTGAAATCACACTGAAGGTCAACAGCTTGTGACCCGCCGGCCGGTCAAATAGCACCATGACGTAGCTGCGATTCAGCGCGTACAGGCACAGCATGACGACGACCGGAATAGCCGCGAGAATCTTGGTCGTGATGCGTGCCTCGGCGGTCAGCGCCCTGGCCTTCTGACGGACCTCCCGCCGGGTTCGCACGATGCCGGACAAATTTTCCAGTGTTTCGCCGAGCTGTCCGCCCGTTTCGCGCTGCAACAGCAGACACACGCAGAAGAACGAAAAATCAGCGATCTCGATGCGCCGCATCGCCACCGCAAGCACTTCTTCCAGATCGCGTCCAACGCGAAGCGAGTCGCTCATCAGCTTGAATTCGCTCTTTATCGGCTCGGGACACTCCTCGCCTGCCGTGCCGATCACATGCGTGACCGGCACACCTGCGCGAACCGCGCGCACGATCATGTCAATCAGATCGGGGAAGCCGTCCAGAAAGCGCTTGCGAAAGCGTTCGACCAGAAAGCCATAGGCCCGTACGAGGGCAAACACGGGCAGCCCCATGATCAGCAGCGGTTTCGAGAAGGCGGGAAGCGGCATGAAGCGCGTCATGGCCAGCGCAATGAGTGCTCCGACGACCGCTGCCGCAACGACGACACGCAGTCCGTTGGCGGCTGCGACGGTTCTAAGACGCGAAATCCTCGGCTGGAACCAGCGGCTGATTGCGTTATCGCGCCGGCTGACCGTAAACAACGTCGCGTGGGACTCCGCATTGTCTTTTGTCCGCTCAGCTCTGATGAGGAACGACTGCCGCATGCGCGTCCTGATCCTCGCATGCGGCTGCTGGCTCCGCATGTCCAGCAATATGATGACCATCAGCCCGCCCAGTAGCACGACGACGAACGCGCAAAGCGTGAACAGGTCGATGCGACTCATGATTTCATCGCCTCCAGCAACGCCTCCTCCAGCCCGTAATAGGCGGCGCGTTCCGAGAAAGCCGGCCTGACCAACGCGCAGTCATACACGCCCTTGACCTCGTCGTTATAGGCACTCGCGTCGTACCGGAAGCTGAACAGGTCCTGCGTGATGATGACATCACCTTCCATGCCCACGAGTTCGGTGATGCGCGTCACGCGGCGCATGCCGTCGCGCATCCGCTCGATCTGCACGATCAGGTGAACCGCGCTCGCAATCTGCCGGCGAATCGACATCAGCGGCAGGTTGCCGTTCGCCATCATCACCATGCTCTCGAGCCGTGTAATCCCGTCGCGCGGCGTATTCGCGTGGATCGTGGTCATTGAGCCGTCGTGGCCCGTGTTCATCGCTTGCAATACATCGAACGCCTCGGCACCGCGGATTTCGCCGAGGATGATCCGGTCCGGCCGCATCCGCAGTGCATTGCGCACGAGGTCGCGCTGCGCGACGCCGCCAAGCCCCTCCGCGTTCTCGGGCCGCGTTTCGAGGCTGACGACGTGCGGCTGCACGAGTTGGAGTTCAGCCGCATCTTCGATCGTGATGGTGCGCTCGCCCAGCCCAATGAAATGCGACAGTGCATTCAGCAAGGTGGTCTTGCCGGAGCCCGTGCCGCCTGACACGATAATGTTGAGGCGACAGGTGCTCGCAAGCTTGAGCACGCTCGCCATAGCCGGCGACATATTGCCCTGCTGCGCCATGCGATGAAGCGTGATATCGCGTTTTGAAAACTTGCGGATGGAAATGGTCGCGCCGTGAATGGCGAGCGGCGGCAGAACGACGTTGACGCGGCTGCCGTCGGCGAGCCGGGCGTCGACCATCGGGCTGCTTTCATCCACGCGCCGGCCTACGCCAGCGGCGATCCGCTGCGCGACGTTGACCACGTGGGTGTTGTCGCGGAACTTGTAAGGCGTCAGTTCGAGCCGGCCGTGACGCTCCACGTACACCTGATCGGGTCCGTTGACGAGTACGTCCGTGACCGTCTCATCCGCGAGCAGCGGTTCGATCGGCCCGAGCCCGAACATGTCGTTGAGCAGTTCGCCGACGATCTGCCCCTGCTCGGCCATCGTGATGTTCAGCCGTTCGCGCTCGGCAATCCCCAGCACCAGTTGTTCCACGCCGGGCTTCATCTGCTCGCGCGTCTTGCCGACCGCAGCCGACGCGTTCATTGAATCGAATACGCCATTGCGAATGATTCTGAACAGGTCCGAGCGCACCAACGGCGCATTGCCCTCCGGCGTGGACCTGTGTCCGTCGGCCGACACCGACGCCGGAGCAGGCGTGACCGGCTCAACCGAGCCCAGCGGTTCGCGCACCGCTTCCTCGGCGCCGGCGTCGGACACCGTCTCCACGTATCTGACCTGCTTTTGCCCGAACATCAGCCTCTCCGGAATATGAGCTTTCGCAGAAGCGACGGTTCGGCCATCTCATGCTGCCCTGTAAGGTCGTTCGAAATCCGCATGATGGAGTGGTTGAATCCGTTCGGGGCCTTTTCTTTCGGAGCCTCACCGAGGTTTTCTGCAATCGACAGCGCCTTCGGTTCGAACTGCACCTCGTGCAGCACGTTGCGCCCGACGGCCGATACGAAGTCGGACGTCTGTACCTTGCCGGTGCCCGCCGCGTTTGGGTTGTTCAATATCAGCGAGGTCTGCGGGTTGCTGTCGCGGTCTTCGATGTAGCGCAGCAGGCGAATGCTTTGGCGCGTCGAATGCACAGAGCGGTCGGTCACCAGATACACGCGCGACGCGTGGTCGAAGGCTTCGGCCGCGAGCGGCGCGGACGGACTTCCGGTGTCGAGCATCACGTAATGGAAACTGTCGCAGAGCAGTTCCAGAACACGCCGAAGCGCACCCGGTTTGAACGGGCTTTCGGTTCCCCGCTCTATTTCGGCCGACAGCATGAAGAGCCGGGTGCCATGGGTGAGCAGCGTGCGCTCCACATACTGCGGATCAAGCCTGTGCACATTCTGAAGCACATCGATCAGGCCGTTGTTGCTCTGCATGCCCAGCATGCTGTTCGCGGCGCCGCCATACAGGTCGAGGTCCACGTAGGCCACCCGGCGATGCGTTTCCTCTGCGAGATGACGCGCCAGGTTCAGTGCGAGGGTCGTGACTCCCACGCCTCCGCGCGTCCCGGCGAAGGCGATTGTCTTGCCCACCCGCGCGAGCATCACCGGACTGATCTTGCGCTCTGAAACATCGATGGTCCGCTTGAGCAACTCGACAGTCAGCGGCTTGACGAGGTAGTCGCGCACGCCGATCTTCAGCAGGCTGCGGAACAGTCCGACGTCGTTGCGTTCGCCGAGCACCACCACCTGAACCGACGGCTCGCATACTTCCGACAGGCGGGCAAGATCGGACAGCGGCATGGTCGATCCATGCAGATCGACCAGCAGAAACAGCGGCGAGCGTTCGATCCTGGACAGGTGCGCGATGGCGTCGTCAATGCCGCCAATGGCGATGTGCGTGTGCGGCATCGCCTGTTCGAGCACGAAGCTCTTCAGAGTCTGTTCGGTATTGCGGTCAGCGACAAACGCCATGAAGTCCGCGGTTCGTACGCCGGCCTTTTTTGAGTGGCTGAACTCTGTCGTGCTCATGGCGTTTCTTCGGTGAAAGTTGAATGCATCACTTGGAGCGGCGCGAGGTCGAGGTTTCGGTGTCGAGTGGTATCAGTTGTCCGGCCTCGTAGCGGCGCACCGCGCTCGCCGCCACCGCGGCATCGGCGGGAGCAAGCGATCTGGGCGCGACAAGGTCTTGCGGATTGGCGACCTGGGCCGCCAGATTGGTGTAGGTCGCACAGCCCCACTGCATGGCCGGTCGGCGCAGACCTGCGTCGGTCAGCAACGAGCGGCGGGCGAGTTGGGTGCAGTCGGGCGGCACGGCGTTTTTGCCGTCGAAGCCGATCACCGACTCGTCAGGCATTCCGCGCGGCGGCTTGAAACATCCGCTCATGGGTGCCGCCAGCAGGCAGACGAGAACGAGCGTGAGAATGCGAATCGGGTTCATGGCGTTCGACTCAGTAGACATATCCGGCCGCGCCGACGAGACGCGGGGCTCCAGCCTGCGAAGGCGCACTGCCTTGGTGATGTCTGAAGCTGTACTCCACATCGTTGCTCGGCGAAACAAGCGATTCGAGCGGCGTGCGCAGCTTGCTCGCATCGGTTGGCTCGACGAGATACGGCGTCACCATGATCACCAGTTCGGTCTTGTTGTTCTGGTAATTGGACGACGAGAACAGCTTGCCCAGAATCGGAATGGAGCCGATGCCCGGCACCTGCGAAATGATGTCGGTGGTATTGCTTTGGAGCAGGCCACCAATCGCAAAGCTTTGCCCGCTCGCGAGTTCGACGGTCGTATCCGCGCGGCGCACGCTCAGCCCCGGCACGGAGACGCCCCCGGTCGTGATCGTCACTGTCGGATCGATCTGGCTGACTTCCGGGCGTACCTTGAGGCTGATGCGGCGATCGCTCAGCACCGTCGGCGTGAAGTCGAGCTTGACGCCGAACTGCTTGAATTCCACGGTAATCACGCCATTGATCTGCGACACCGGAATCGGGAATTCGCCCCCCGCGAGAAAGCTCGCCGTTTGTCCGGACAGTGCCACGAGACTGGGTTCCGCGAGCACGGTGATGAGGCCTTCCTGGTTCAACGCATCGACGAGCACCTGGATATCCGTCTTGCTGGTCTTGAACTGGCCGAACAGCGAATAGGCGTTGTTCGCCGCCAGATTCACCGGATTACCGGCCTGGGTGAGGTTGTAGATCGGGCGGCCGCTGTATATGCCGCCGAAGAAGTTGCCCGCTGCATTGCCTAGTGCCTGCCAGTTGATCCCGAGTTGCTGAGTGACGTTACGGTCGACTTCCGTGATCCGTACGCGCAACTGCACCTGTAGTGGCCGGTCGATCGTCATGCGGTTGACCAGCACTTCTTTATCCGCCAGATAGGGCGTGAGCGATTGCACGACAGCGTCGGCATCGAGGGAACTGGTCGCCTGGCCGGACACCTGCAGCGAACCGTTGCCCGCGCCCAGCTGCACGTTCATGTTTGGAAAGCGCGTGGCAACCATGCTGCGCAGCGCATCCATGTCGCGGGCCACCACGACGGTGCGCTGAACCAGTGTTTTGTTGTTGGGGCCGAGCACGTAAAGCGTCGTGGTACCGGCCTTCTTCCCGAGCACGAAGACTGCTCGCGGCGACGGTACGTGCACGTCAGCAATCGCTGGGTCCGCGACGAATACTGAACTGGCGTCTTCATTGAGACGCACGAGCGTGCCCTTGCCGGCATCGATTGCGAGCGTGCCTTGGGCAGCGGCTGCCGCGGCTGCATTCGTGACGTGCGGTTGAACCGCGTTTGCCGGCGCCGCGAGGCCGAGCATTGCACTACATACGGTGAACGCGCTAAGTCTTGCTGCTTTGCAAATGCGCAAACTGAACTGCATTTTCATGACTTTCTATCCTGGCGAATGACTGTGGCGTCCAGCCGTTGGCACGGCCTCACCGGGGCGTGGCGGCGGTTGGCGCCGGTGGCATGCCGTCACCGGCGGCACCGGCCGCCTGCGCGACGCTCGATGTCAGGACAGATTCCCTGGATCCCCTGTACACGGTCACCGACCGTACCGCGTGCGATGGCGCCAGCGCGCTGCGGGCACCGCCGGCCACCGGGCGCGACTTCGGCAGATCGCGCAGTGCACGTGAGATGTCGCCGGCCCAGACGGGTGCGCGTTGCAGATCACCGGGAGCGGAGGCGGAAACAGGTGCCGATGAAAGCGCGAAGGGATCGCGCGACACCGTCGCAAAACTGCGCAACGCCAGCGACAGACTGCCCAGGCGTGCGGCAACCGCTACGACTTCCCCCGTGTGCGGCGTGACTTCCAGCGTGACGGTGCGGATACGCTCGTGCGTATCGGGAGCATTGCCATCTTTCGGGCGGCTGATTTCGGAGCCGGAGGCCAGCACGCGAACGTGCTCGACGACGGTTTCGCTCGACACCGCAAGCTCCGGAGAGTCGGTCTTGCGGTCCAACTGTTGCGTGAGCAGCAGATCCACGTAGTCCCCCGGCTGGATCAGGCCTGCATTGCCGGACACGTCGTCGACGGCGACCGACACCGCGCGCATCTCCGGTTTCAGTGTTGCGGCGAGAAACCCCGGAGCGCTTGGCAGGATGACGTCATCGGCCACGATGACGGTGCCGGTCGCGACCGGATGACGCAGCAGTGCGCCCTTCAGTTCGAGCTCGCCCGGCACGCCGGAGACGACGGCGCCGGTTGGGACTTTTTCGACGGGCACGTCTTTCCACTTGATATCTTCGTCGCGCAGCAACAGCCCTTGGGGAAGTTCGGCTGCACTGACGCGCACCTTCTCAGTATTGACAACCGGCGTGGAATGCCGCGACGCCCCCGCGACAACCACCCGCACGACCAGCGCAATGAGAAAGGCCCCGACAATCAGGAAACCGATTTTGATGATGTTGGACATAGGGACGCCGTCCTATCGCGTCGAAAACAAGGGCAGCAATGCGGGCAGCACGATCACCGAACCGCCGCCAAGCGCAAGCGCGACGCCGTAAGGCACGCCGCGCGCTGCCGAGAACATCGCCAGCGCCCGCATCGGGCGCGAGCGCTGGTCTGAATTCATGTGTCGCGTCGCAAGACTGACCAGCGACACGAATGTTCCAATTATGGAAATCAGGGCTAAGGCCGGCCACGAGAGACCAGGCCCGGCCCAGAGGAAGATGACGGAGGCCAGCTTCGCATCGCCGCCGCCGATTATTTTCGCGGCGAACATCGCGACGCAACCGACAAGCGCGCAAAGTGCGATCGCCACATGCATACCAATGTCACCGATGGACGTGCGTAAGATCAGCGCATCCAGAAAAAAGAGTGCCCCTACCATAAGGACCGTCCTGCTCGGCAGGCGCCGCGTGCGCACGTCAATGAGTGCCAGCCACAGCAGTGCGCACAGCGCGACGAGGCGGATTGCGAAGGACAGGAGATGCACGATGGTCCCGGTACAGAGACTGGGGAGGAAATGGAGATCCGGACAACGGCATCCGAACCTCCCGGGAACACCATTTACTTTGCCTGGTTCGCCGTGATCGTGCTGAACATGGTGGTGAACATGGTTTGCACAGAGGTGCTAAACGTGGCAGCCATAGCACCGAGCGCGACAGCGACGATGCCGGCGAGAACCGCATATTCCATGGCGCTTACGCCACGTTCGTCGCGAACAAACGCTTTCAGAAGTTTGCGCATTTTTTTCCCATAACGAGTTGGTTGGAGCCGGCTCGGCAGGTAGAAGAACACACCGAGTACGACAGATCCTACCCGGCGTCCCGATTTTCGATGGCACGGAATGAGGCCAAATCACGCCTTATTTCGCGCCTTGAATCAGGAGCGGGCAGACCTTGTAACGGCGACATGTGGGAAAACTTTAGGATGTCAATGCATTCGCCTTTCATTGACAGGCCAGCCGCATCTCCATGCAGGCAGGAAGCCGATCCGAAACTCGCGTCGAAAGCGGTCCAAAGCGGTCCGAAGCAGGGAAAACGAGCAAGGGTTTACCACTTAAACCGGCACGACCAGTGCCGAGATCCTGGCAACGGGTGATCGACAAGTCAGTCGCCCCTTATTTGTGGGTAAGCACGTACAAGCGCAATTCAGTTTGCTCGTGCGTTCCGAAGCGGCACGGTAATACATCAAGAGCCGCCCGGCCCGGCAAGCTTGTCTCACATCGGATCGCGGTCAATACGGGACCTGCGGCACGGCGCCGCCTAAAGTTTCCGAGTTCTGTGCCGCTGTTAACGTCAAAACGGAAGTCATCGCCGTCGGTTCCAGTTTGAATAGGCGGCATTTCGGTCGTCAGATCGACGGTTTGCGAGCGAAGGCAATGCAATAAGCTCAACTGCCAGGTAATGCTTTGGCGACGCGACATCCCGCACATACAGCAAGTGGCCAGAATGACAAAAGTAGTTGACCTCAAATGCCTGGGCAGCTTACTCGGGCAACGAACTGACGTGATGCGCCCTGCGGAGGCGGGTAGCGTGTCGCTTGAATTCGCCATCCTGCTGCCGTTCGTGATCATGGTCCTGGTCGGCATCATCGACGGTAATCTGATGCTCTACGACAAGGTCGCCATTACCAATGCGGCTCGCGCAGGCGCCCGAGCCGGCACAGTGCTGCAAGTGCCGCCTCTCAGCAAGTCCCAGATCGCCGCGATCACGGCCACCAACGCGCAGAACAATCTCGTCACCAACGGCAATACCGCTGCGCCGGTCGTCACCGTGACGCAAACGAGCGGAACGAACTCAGGAAGCCCTCTCCAGGTGACGGTTTCCTACGCTTATCAAGGTTTGATGCTCGGCTCCGCCATGAGTAGCCTGACCGGCCCGATAGTGTTGAATGCAACCGCCGTCATGAACTACGAATAACACGTGACCTTCGAAATGCGACATTGCAAGCCTGCCAAGCCCGCTGGCCAGCACCGGGGACAACCTGTAAAGGCGCGTCGCCACATGAGCGCGGTTCCATACCGGCGCCGCCAGCGTGGGGCGATGAGCGTCGCCATGTTGTCGACTCTGTTCGCCGCGCTCCTGATTGCAGCATTTTCGATCGACATCGGACATGGAGTACTCGCCCGTTCCGAATTGCAGAGCGCGGCTGACGCCGCTGCCCTCGCGGGCGCTGGTGCATTGCTTCCCGGCAGCCCCGGCCCAAACTGGAGTCTTGCGCAAAGCAACGCTCAAAAAGCGGTCAGCCTGAATGGCTCCGACAATGTCACGCTGACGAGTGCATCGGCACAAAGCGGCTTCTGGAACCTGACGGGTTCTCCGGCGGGCATGCAGGCGTCGACCATATCGCCGGGGACGTATGACAATCCCGCAGTGAAAGTCACGGTTTCGCGCGCGGCCGGACTGAATAACGGCCCTGTCAGGTTCTTCTTCGCGCCGCTTTTCGGCGTCAATAACGGTGCGGTTACTGCAACCGCTGTCGCGGTGGTTTCGGCGCCTGGCTACGTTGCCGCAGGCGGCCTGTTCCCTGTAGCGATCGGAAAATGCATTTTCGATCAGTACTGGAATGCCCAAACCGGCAGTCCGAAGCTGGATCCCTCAACAGGACAGGCGTATACATTTCAGTTCGGCAACGGGACGCTTTACAGTGGTTGCGCTGCCGGGCAGTGGACGTCTTTTCAGTTGAACACCAACGATGTGCCCTCAGTACGGGGCCTGATCGATAACAAGAATCCGACGGCGCTGGGCATTGGCGATTCGATCTGGATTCAGAACGGCGTCAAGACGACGATTTACTCTTCGGTTCCGTCCAACGTGGACGTGCTCATCCCCGTCGTGCAGACGGTAGCGACAAGTGGGTCGTCAACCGCACCAATTGTCGGCTTTGCCGCTTTTCATATCGACGTTCCGGTTGGCGGAAGCGGTAAGTACATTCAAGGCCATCTGACAGCGGGCGTCAAAATTGCCACAAGCACCGGACAGAGCGGCCCGTACTACGGCGCATATGTCCCGCCGCGCCTGGCGCAATAACCTCCGCCCTGCGCCCCAACGGTCCAAGCTCTGCACAAGGATCGCACCAACGGCGCGGGTGCCCGCCATTTGCATGGTCTCCGTGCGAACCGGTACCGCCCGGTTTAGAGGTACATGTCGCGGGACAAACGCACTTATTCCACTCATATAAACCCACGCAAACGGAATTGAAATGTGAACATTGAGCGGCATGCGTAGTGACTTCGCAATGCCAATCCTATTTCCGCCAACTTCTCTTCTATTTTGGCCACAGCTGTGTCGTAAGGTCGTCCAGTAGCCGATCCGCGTTATCGCCCGGAGCATTCTCTGTGTCGGCGCTGCATCTCGCAACGCGCTTTCCGCGAGGCAGCGGAATACCCCTGACCGGATGACACGGTTCTTTGACCATAAGTCAAAGCGTCCTTGAGTTGCAGATGCAAAAAACTATAGTTGTCCTAGCTGGTAAGGAGCGGACCGCTCATCTCCAGACTCTTTCCCGGAGACCGCCATGAAGGCTCTTACGTTGTTAATTGCCATGCTTGCAATAATGCCGATGGCGAATGCGGAGCAAGGCGATGCAGAAGATAAAGCATTGAGTGAGCTCATGATGAGGCAGATGGTGACGCATGAGACTCAACCTGCACAGATACCAACGGATACGGCTTATGGTGACACTGGAAAGACAGCTACACAGTCAGGCGGTTCAGTACTGAAAGCGAAGGCTAATGTAAGCGATGGCCAGTGAATCGAAACCATCCGGCGACTGGAGACTGGATGAGTGGAAGGCCGGCGGACACTTTTTCCCGGAATAATTGCCGCATTGGGAAAAGAAATCCAATTGATGGTTCAGAGGTCGTGCGCTGCCGCTGCGGCTGCCGCAGTCGCGTACGCAACGCACTGCCGGGCTAGTACCTCCGTAGGGTCGACCAGGCGGACCGATACACCACTCGACCCAATGAAATGCGCCTGCGGAAGTAATAGTGGCAGTTCGGTGCAGCCAAGGATGACAACTTCAACGCCTTTGGAAATCAGTCCGTCAATCGCAGCAGCGATATCTGACTGGCAGTGACCGGTCGCAAATCCCGCTTTCACGCCCTCTTCACCGTAAATCGCGTCCATCACTCGCGCCTGTAGCGCCGGACCCGGAACGACCTGTTGCAACCCTTGCGACGCAAGCGCCCTTTCATAGACACCACTTTGGATCGTGCCCGAAGTTGCCAGAACGCCGACTGAATGCAGCGAAGGAAAGGTCTCGCGGAGGTAGCGGACAGTAACGGTCAGCATGTTCACAATGGGTATGCCGAGATACGGCTGGATACGTTCGACGAACGCGTGTGCGGTGTTACAGGGAATAGCTATTATGTCTGCGTCTCCCGATTCCAGCTTCTTGCACGTCGCGTAAAGCGAGATGGTCGGGTCGGGCCCGTCGCCAATCAGGCTTTCGGTGCGGTCCGGAATCTGCGGATTGTGTTCGACCAATAGCTTGATATGGTCCTGATCCCGCCGGGCGGGCGTATTGCGCACTATCTTGTGGATGAAATCAACGGTCGCCGCTGGTCCTACTCCGCCGACTATACCGACCTTGAACGGCCTGTCGGGAGACGCATACTGACCGCATACGACGTACTGTGCATAGGCCAGATTTGAATCGAGTAGCGGCACGGGCAACGGACCTATCTCCGCGGCGACGAGCGGGATTTCCGTCAAAGCCGGGATGATGATGTCGACGCCCTGCGAAACGACGTCGTGACACGCCTCCCGCAACAGTTCCACCGGGCGGCCTCTCAGGTTCCCGCTCTTGACACCATCAGACCCATATACGGCCTCGGTGACGAGGTCGAGACTCTTTCGCCCGCGGGGATAGAAGACTTCGAACTCGGGCGATGCAAAATACTTGTCGAACAGGCCCTTCCGACGCGTGTAGTCAGAAGCGAGCACGCCGATCCGACGCGCGGCGGGATATTTCCGGCGAACGTAGCAACGAATCGCCTCAACCATGTCGACAATCTGAAGCGGCGAATTAGCCTTCAGCTCATCAATGAAGGTGTGACTGAGAAAGCAAGGGAGAACTACCGTCGTCACGCCCTGCTTTTCAAAAGCGTCAATCATGTCGAAGACATACAGCTTTCGCTCCGTTGTAGCCTCAGTCCCCGTACCGGATGTTCGGAAAGCGTGCTGCTCGAAGACCACGTCAAGGTACTCTGCGTCGCTCGTTGCCGGAGTAGATTTGACGAGCTTGAAAAATATGTCCGCGCTTGCCAGAGGCCCGAGGCCGCCCACGACCCCGAACTTACGCGTGCCCGTTTGCAGCCCTTGTTTCATTCCGTTTCGCCTTGCAGTTGAACGAAGGCAGTGTCGTCTGGGACGTTCGCTTGCCTCGCTATGCGTTTGGTCTCCCACTTTGCGATGACCGCCGTTGCAATGCTGTTGCCAACTACGTTAGTGGCTGTCCGCCCCATGTCGAGAATCTGGTCGATGGCGAGGATGAGCACGACTCCGGACGGCGGCAGGTGGAACATCGGCGCCACAGCTGCAACGACCACGACCGAGCCCCGCGCAACGCCCGCCATGCCCTTGCTGCTTACCATGAGCACGAGCAGCATCACGATCTGGGTGCCGAGTGGCATGTCCATGCCGAAAGCCTGCGCAATGAAAATCGCCGCGAATGCCTGGTACATCATCGAGCCATCCAGATTAAACGCGTATCCAAGCGGCAACGTGAACCCGACAACCTTCTTGTCGACGCCGAATTCTTCAAGCTTCTCCGTCAGACGAGGATAAGCGGCCTCACTACTCGCAGTCGAAAATGCAAGCATCGCGGGTTCGCGGACTGCCTTTAGCAGCGTCCAGATCTGTTTCCCGAGAAAACCATAGCCGACAACGATGAGCAGTGTCCACAGAAGCACGAGGCCTGTGTAGAAGCTGCCGATGAGCTTGCCGTAAGTTGTCAGCACATCCAGTCCGTGCACCGTAACCGCTGCAGCAAGCGCGCCAAACACGCCAATTGGCGCGAGGCGCATCACATAGTCCGTCAGCTTCAGCATGGCGGGGACAAGCGCATCGACGCCGGCGACCAATGGGGCCACGCGCGGGTCGGACTTGATGACACTTAGCACCACGCCAAACAATACGGAGAAGACAAGGATTTGCAGAATGTCGTTTCGAGCCATCGCATCAATGATGCTGGTCGGAAACGCGTGAGTCACAAAATCCTTAAAGTTCAGGCCGGCGGTATTCAGCCCCGTCGTGACATCCGCGGTTGTCTGCACCAGGTGAAGTCCCGCGCCAGGTTGAAAGACGTTCGCAAGGACAAGACCGAGGGCGAGCGACAGCAGAGACGCGCACAGAAACCATCCCACCGACCGAAACCCGATACGGCGAACGTCGCTTGTTCCTGCCATACCTGCAAGTCCGGAGACCAAAGTCGCGAAGACGAGCGGCGCGATAATCATCTTCACGAGACGAAGAAAGATATCGGTGACGACGGAGAAGTATCCGGCAACGACCTTCGCTTCAGCGACATCCGCGACCGACCGGTGGCAGATATAACCGACGATAACGCCAAGCACCATGCCGGCGAAAATATACAGAGTCAGGCGATTCTTCATGGAATCCGTCCAGAAATGATGAGCGATGGTCGCGCCGCGACACCGCACACGTGAGTGGCAGAAACCCGACTTGATCAGCAGGTTTCTGTGTCTGGACGAATATTAAGAAACGCCAAAAATATAGGGATGCAGATACAGCATGAGGCTATGCGGCCGCCGCATAAGCCCTATGCACGCATCAGGAAGGCTGCGAAGCGGCACGAATGTGGCCCCACAGCTTTTCCAGAAACTCGCTGCGATTCGATGCATCACGGTACACGCGCAACTCAACCTCGAGATGCCATTCGGCACGCCCCGCAGCCACTAGCTCGCCCGACTCAAGTTCGCGGATGACGGAACTCCTGGGTAGCCAGGCGACGCCTTCACCTTCCATCACGAGCTTTTTAAGGACCTCGGCCATATCCGATTCGTAGTGGAGCTGCAGCGCCGGGGCGGCACTCGCTTGCCCAAGAAGCAGCGCAAGGCATCGGCCAAAATAGCTGGTCTCGGTATAGGAGATAAGTGGGAGTGGGCGGTTCGCGGTTCCCGGTAACCGGAACGCCGGGGATGAGCGTTGATTGGGGCGGCACACAGGCATAAACGTGTCGACACCTACGGTCAGATGCTGGTACCGCGCCGGGTCCAGATGCAGAGGCAGCTCCGGATGATGATATGCAAACATCAGTTCGCAGTTACCGTTGACCAGCATCAAAATAGAATCGTGCACGTTGGTCGGAATAACGCGGGCGCGTACTTCGCCGAAGTGCGCGGTGAGAGTCTTCAGCCATGCAGGCAGGAAATTCAGCGCAATGGTGTGGCCAGCCGCAATCTGCAGGCCTTTCCCGGCCATTCTTTGCTCGGTGCGGATGATGGCGCGTGTATCGAAAAGCTTCTCGATAATATCTTCGGCAGCTTCCTGGAACAGTCGTCCTGCGGGAGTGAGTGTCGGAGGGAAGCTGCTCCGGTCGATGAGGTCGGCGCCCACCCACTGTTCGAGTGACTGGATTCGCCGGCTAAAACCCGACTGGGTCACGTTCCGGAATTCGGCTGCCCGGGAAAAGCTCTGATATCGGGCAAGCGCGATGAAGTCTTCAATCCACTTGATTTCCATACTGGTCCTGTGACAAGACGGTAGCTGCAGCCAGACCGGCGAATTCTACGCCGCGCTAGCTACGCCCGCCTCAGGTCCTGTCCGCCTGTGGGGAGGTTCGGCTCAGACATGCCGGTGATTATGTGGGACCGGTGCCGTCAGTGACAGGCGAGTCTGTCAATGCCGTTGGAGATTGCATGACCATCAAGTTGTCCAACCATGCCACGCCGCGCGACGCATGGCGGATTCCGGGCGTCCTGCGGCTGGAAATGTCCGGCTGCTAGCAACCCGCAACAGAAAAGAAAGTGTGCCCCGGAACGTGCAAGGTGACGTGTTGGTGTTGGCCGAGCCGGCGCACGATGCCGCAGAGAACGCGACTGCGGTCAAGGCATCGGGCGAGGCATCGGCCACGGGCGTTCCGCCCGTTGAGCGAATGTGCGTAACGACAAACGAGGTTGGCCGTAGCCCGGGTGGAGTTCCGTCCAGAGGCTTCCCATCTCGGGGCGTCTCCAGACTTGAAGAGCGAAAGGCGAGTGGGCCAACCCGGTCAGACTGCTTTTAGCTCCCACCGAAAAAAACGTTGCATTCCGGGTTCACCCTGCAGGGCCGGGCATGTTTCGCGCCGCTCTGTACAGTGGTATCGGGGGTGCCGCCGTAAGCCTCGATCCCCGCGCCCGGGTTTGAAATTTGAGTTGCAGCGCTTTCCTGCGGAGCGGTTTGAGGACCTTGGGGCGCGCCTTGGGAATGCGCAAACCCGGCCATGGCAAGCAACCCGGCAGTTGAAGCGACCATCAGTAGTGATTTCACATCGGCTCCTTAATCTACGTTGCGTTTCCGATTCATGGGATTCGTTATTCGCGTGCCCGAGCTCGAAATTCACAAGGTATTTTCGGACTCACAAAGCGCGCCTGGGGTCTGCGGGTCAAGTCACCCGAGGCCATGTTTCCAGGGTAATTGGGAAGAGACTGAGCGCAGTGCATCCGGCCGAGAAGGGGGGACGCAAGTTGGCGTGCGCATTGGCAATGTCAATGGATTTTGTGGACCCCTCGACACAAATAGTCGCCCTGCAAGTACGTTATAGAGCGTGGGACGAGGAATGGTTAGCGAATATTTTCACCTGGCGGCGCAGCACTGCGAAGCAGCGCTTATTGCGACGATTCTAACCAGACGGTGATTCGTTAGTGAGCGGCACTGCCGCTGTGACTGCTCAACGTCCGGAGAACATGTTCGAGCGTCCTGGATGCTTGCGGCACAGGGCGGGCGTTCTGGCGTCTCCAGCAGGAATACGAAGCATGTGGACGCCAAATCACACGGTGGTGTTGGGTTGCCACGCACAAAGGTGTGGCCGGTGTTCGGAAAGGTCCGACAATGTTCTGCTGTTGCGCTCCCGCCCTCGCCATTCAATGCCAATACAGCACGGGTTCTGCAGACGGGTCAGCAGTAACGCATCGCCGCCGGCACAGTCGTTGCAAACGTTAGCTGCGTCACAGGAGACAGCCATGATGTGGTTCTTTGCAAAGTCGGTCGAAATGAAGAGAACCTATGACAACGCAATCGTTGTTATAGGTGTTGTCGCATTCGTCGCGGTATGCGCAACCGGAATTGCAGCACTTGCGGGGCTACTGCCGGAATCGGAAAACGTAGCCGCCGCAGTGACTGCGACACCGTTGGTAGACCTGCAGACAGAACTTAGACAAACTATCTCGAATCCGTAATTCCAACTTTCACCGCCTTGGCTTACATGCGGTCGTGTCGGACCGCCGGTGCGCAGGTTTCATCCAGGTTCATGTGCGATTCAAGTTTGGTAGCGCGTCGGCATTGTGGTCTTTGCATGCGAATCAGGCGGCTTGGGTTAGACAACGCATCACATATGCGCGCGTATGGCGAGCCTCCGCCAATCACGCCGCGACGCGCTGGCACCAGCCTGCAACAACCGCTACTTTCCAGCGGCTGCACTAGCGGCAGCAGTCTGACTTGCGGCCTTTGCCTTCTTGGCAGCCTCATGATGTCCAATGGCACATCCAGCGGCCGCGCCCGCCACTCCATGCTTTCCTGCAACATGCCCGACGACCCCTCCAACGACGGCCCCCTTCGAACAGCCCGCGGCCTGCGCGTTACCAACGGCGGCGACACTTAGAGCGAAGAAGATACAGCCAATGAGTTTAAACATCTGAGTTTTCCCTTGAATGACGTGTCCGTTTTCACCGCGCAAAGAACGTACCCGAAGTAACAACTGACGCTGGTTTGCGCGAGCGCTTCTCTCAGACCATCGTAACGGGGCCATGCCAGCGCAAGCGGTTCGACGATTACGCTGGCATATGCATTACCCGCCCGGAGCCGGCGTCCTTTCCAGCAAGACAAGATGCGAACGGAGCCGCCGCCAATCTGTTCGAAAGGCTCGATAGCGACCACGGGTATTTGAAAGCCAGATGCGACACACTAGTATCATCGCACTCAGATGCTTTGCCACCACAACGACAAGTACCCGGACATGAGCATCAATATCGATCCGTCGCCGAAGCCAGATCCTGAGGTCCAGTCGTGGGTGGAAAAGCTCGGCCCCGGGCTGATCACCGGGGCTGCGGACGATGACCCCAGCGGCATTGCAACCTACTCACAAGCGGGCGCGCAGTACGGCTTCAATATGCTGTGGACGGTCATCATCACCTATCCTCTGATGGTGGCGATCCAGGTCGTCAGCGCGCGCCTGGGGCGGGTGAGCGGCCACGGACTTGCAACAAATATCCGGCGGCACTATCCGCCGTGGTTGCTATACGGTTCGGTACTGCTGCTGCTCGTCGCGAACACCATTAACATTGCCGCCGATCTGACTGCGATGGGCGCCGCAGTCAATCTGATCGTGGGCGGCCCGACCCGGCCCTACACGATCGGACTTGGATTGCTGTCGGTTCTTCTCCAGGTCTTTGTGCCGTATCGCAGCTACGTCAAGGTCTTGAAGTGGCTCACACTTGTGCTTTTCGCGTATGTCGCGACGGTATTTGTGGTGCGCGTACCGTGGCAAACGGTATTGGTTACGACCTTCGTACCACATGTATCGTGGACGAACGACTACATCACGACGGTGGTCGCGGTGCTGGGCACGACGATCAGTCCATATCTGTTCTTCTGGCAGGCCTCGCAGGAAGTCGAGGAAATGCGCGCCGAAAGCGGGCAGCGGGCGTTGAAGTACGCGCCGCGGCAGGGGCCGGCCAGTTTGCGGCGCATCGGCATGGACACGTGGATCGGCATGGGCTTCTCTAACCTCGTCGCGTTTTTCATTATCCTGACGACGGCTGCGACGTTGCACGCGCACGGCGTCACGCGCATCCAGACATCCGCGCAGGCAGCGCAGGCATTAAAACCGCTGGCCGGCGAATTCGCGTTCCTGCTGTTCAGTCTGGGCATCATAGGTACCGGACTGCTCGCGCTGCCGGTGCTGGCAGGCTCCGCCGCATATGCGATGGCCGGCACCTTCAACTGGCGAAACAGTCTCGCCCTCAAGCCACAACTGGCCAGAAGGTTCTACGGGATCATCGTTGTCTCGACCATGATCGGCCTGCTGATCAGTTTCACGCCAATTGACCCCGTCAAGGCGCTCTACTGGAGCGCAGTGATCAACGGCGTCGTATCGGTTCCGATCATGACACTGATCATGTTCATGGCGACGAACCGCGAAGTCATGGGCAAGTTTGTCCTGTCGATGCGATTGCGGATCATCGGATGGACGGCGACCGGCGCGATGTGCGCCGCTGCTGTCGCAATGTTCTGGCTAATGTTCGCCTCCTGAATCGAACCGCGGTTCAGTCGCACCGTTTCGCGAAGTGTTTCAGGCAATTGCCGATCCATGCTTGTTGACGATCCGTGTCAGCGCTGCGATCGCTGGCGCAGGGAACGACCCGCCCCCGTCTCATCGCAGATTGCGAGGGTGCGCGCAGAAGTCTACTCAACCCGTGCAGATTGCGGCCTCAGCCGGCCGGGATGGAATGAACGCCACCCTCACGTCAGGTAAGCGAATAAGCAGCTGGAGCGGCACGGGACAGTGGGCGGCTCACCGTTTGCATATGCCGACGCAGGACGCCCCGCGCCGTCCGGTGCGCCGTCCACAGTGGCCGCCTTTCTTTTTGCATTCCTGTTACCGGGCAACGAAGACTGACACGCCTCCGTTGATAAACCCGTTTGCTGCGCAGTCCGGACAGCCAGCCGGCGAGGTGGCGGAAGAGTACGGAACAAAGATCAGCCCGGTTGCCGGATCAATTGCGACCGAATGCGCATTGTTGCCGGTGTTCAGCCGCGCGACGACGCCTCGCGAGCCAGCGTCGACGATCGTGAGCACCGGTTTGCATGGCGATGCCGTGGTGCAATTTCCGTTCGCTGAAGCGTTGCCTGACGCAGTCCACCGGCTCGCCGCGTTGTAATATCGGTTCGTCGCTGCATCGTATTCCAGTTGATCACCGCCACCGGCGTTGAGCGACGCGACGAGCGCGCCGTTTGCGCGGTTGAAGATCTGCATCAATAACGGCGCGCCCGTGGTCGCTTCGCGGCATCCAACAGCGATGTCGGTGCCGGGTCCCAGGGCGAGTCCGGTGGGATCGCAATTGCCTTCCGGGTACATCGCCACCCCTGCGAGCGTCGTGTAGTTCTGCGTCGCACCGGCCGGTATTGCGCGAATTGCGGTTCCGGGCAGTTTGACCAGTTCGCCATGTGGGTTCGCAGTGCTTCCGTCGACGTTTACATAGAAGTTGTCACTCGCCGCGTCATACACACACGCCTCCAGCCCCGCGGTGGGCTTGCCGGCGGCGTCCGTGAAGGTGACTCTGGCGATCACGGTTTGCGTACTGGTGCTGATAAAAGTCGCGAATGGCGTTGGTTCTTCCGGACTGGAAATCATGAAGATACCGTGCGTCGCGTCAAGGCACCCTTCATCCGCCCGCACGCCAGTGGTACTGACCGGAATGCTCGCGAGCACGGCGCCCGCCGCCGGGTCGACGACTTTCACGGAGTTGACGTCGCCGGCATAAACGAGGTTGCCAACCGGCGTCGCGCCATCGGGCCCCGCCGTCGAACTCGGCCCCGGCCCAAGACCTGCAAATGCGAGGCTCCCGCTACCTTTGATCGCCTTGACGAAAGTTTTCGTCGGAATGTCGACCACGTCCAGCGCTGCGTTGTTGCGGTCGGTGAAATAGTAGTGGCTGCCGTTCGTGGTGCCAATGTCGAATGAGAAATTGACGCCCGCTCTTACATTCGGCACCGCGATGTCGGCGACAAGGCGCGGCCCCGTCTGCTCGAGGTTGTCCCCGCTGCCTCCACAGCCACCCAGCGCAAATACCGCGCAGGCAACTCCCGCCCTCACCCATGCTGACTTATGCATCATATGTCTCCTTGCTCACTGGACGAACGCACCGGCGGTGCAGGATACAGCGGGCGGGCACCTCTGCCGCGGGCAGTGGAGCTTGCCTAGAAGAATGCTATGCAATGGATCTACGTCCACGCTGCTATGGTTTTCCCAGGTCAGCCACAGGCAGACCACAAGCGACGCTAAAAATCAGGAAATCTGATAGCACTTTGAAAGAATGGCTTCGAGGCTGAAGCGCAACAATGGATTACAGAATGGAAAGCCAGGTTATCAAGGCGGTTGAAAGCATACGTTCGGACACCTGCGATGGCATGAATGCAGTGGCTGCACGGAAACGGCTGTTCGGCTGTCGCTTTCGGCCGCTCGATTACCACCTTTGTCCTTACCGTCGGTGGATTCACAATATTAGCTCTACTTAGCGTTTCGAATTCGGTCGCTCTTCCGCCCTATCGGGACGCAGTCCCTCCGAGTATCCCCCGATGATTCTGGTGGCGATTGAAACGGCGCGGGCGCGGCCATCAATTACGACAGCGTAGCCGGAGCGACTACTGCTGGGTCGCTTGCAATTGGGAGAGCACTGGAAAGACGACCGTGACGCTCAGACCGGTTTGCTTTTCCTCGTCAGAAAACTCGAAGCTGATCTCAGCACCGATGCGACTGGCAATCGCCTGGACAATGGAAAGCCCCAGGCCAGACCCGACCTGCGCGTTGCCAAGCCTTCGGTAGAACGGGTCAAAAACCCGCTCACGTTCGGCCGATGGGATACCTGGTCCGGTGTCCCGGATGCGCAGCACAGCACCCCCTCGCGCCATGCCCACCGAAAGGTCGACCCGCCCATCCTCCGGCGTATACCGGATGGCGTTATCGACCAGGTTCCTGACCACCGCCATCATGTCGATCTCACTGGCCCATACCCGGGCGTCTTGCGCACCTTCGACTCCGATGTCGATGTGTTTCCTCTCAGCCAGGGGCATCAGGTCTTCCAGCACGCGGCGGTATATGTCCTGGATAGATATTGGCGACTTCGGTGATTCGGCAACTGACTGCGCCCTGGCCAAGGTCAGAAGTTGATCCAGCAGGTTCCTGCCACGCTCGATCCCCTGGCGCAGCACAGCAAGCCGTTCACGCGCCAGGTCAGACATGTCCGCGTCCGCCAGTCGTTCCGCCTGGAGCGAAAGGGCCGTCAGCGGCGAACGCAGTTCGTGCGCCGCATCCGCGATGAAGCGGCGCTGGGACGCCATTGCCTCGCTTACACGGGCTAGCAGTCGATTGATCGCCACGGCAAACGGACGTACTTCGGCGGGAAGATGGTGGTCTTCGACAGGGTGCAGTTGCTGCTCGGCGCGCTGGTCGATTTCCCTGGAAAGCGCCGCAATGGGCCGGAACATCTTGCGCACCAGGTCGGCAACGATCAGCAGCAGAACCGGCACGAGTATCAGGAAAGGCATCACAGTGCGCAGCGCGCCATCGCGGGCAATTTCATTGCGGAAACCAGACTCCTGGGCCACAGCGATGCGCTCGCCAGCAACCGTTGTCCTGACCAGCACGCGGAAAGTCTCGCCGTCAACGTCCAGCGTGTGCAGCCCGTCGGCCAGCGTTGCGGGCAAGGGCAGTAGTCCACCGTCATCCACGCCTACAGTGGATCCATTTCCGTCGCCCAGGTGCTGGACGATCACGCGCGATTCTTCATCGCCGTCTTTGCTGTTGGTATCGGAGGCTGGAAGGGACGGCGACAGGCGCTGCCGGTCCATGAGATGCGCGACCTGGCGCAAGACATCGTCCTGAAGCTCGTGCGCTTCATCGAAGGCCGACAGGAACGAGAAGATGCCAGCCACGACGGCCACAACGAGAATGGCCAATGACAAGGTGAACGACAGTTTGAGCTGGACTGACTCGTTCAGGCGCTTTTTGAAACCATCCATCCGACCCCCCTGACGTTCCTGATGACCTCGCTGCCCAATTTGCGGCGCAGCGCATGGATCAGAAATTCGACCGCATTGCTTTCAACCTCTTCCCCCCAACCGTAGATGCGATCCTCCAGATCGCTACGGGACAGGATGGCCCCAGGCCGAACCAGCAAGGCTTGGAGCAACGCGAATTCGCGGCTGGACAGTTGCACCGGGACGCCGCCATTGGAAGTGGCCTCTTTCGTGGCCGGATCAAGCGACACTACGCCGTTGCTGAGAACGGGCGTAGCGTTGCCGCCCTTGCGCCGCAGCACGGCCCGCATCCTGGCCAGCAGTTCGGCCATCTCGAAGGGTTTGAGTACGTAATCGTCGGCCCCTCCGTCGAGGCCGCGCAAACGGTCGTCCAGACCGTCGCGCGCCGTGATGATGAGCAGGGGAACCGGGTTGTCCTGGGTACGGATGCTGGCCAGCACCTCCATCCCGTCCTTGCCGGGCAGGCCCAGGTCGAGCAGCACCAGGTCATAGTGCTGGCAACCCAGCGTTGTGAGAGCGGTCTGTCCGTTGTTCACCCAGTCCGCCGCATAGGAGGCATCCTTCAATGCGCCCTGGATCGCTTCACCGATCATGGGGTCGTCTTCGACCAGCAATACCCGCATTCCGCCTCCGTTCAATCGTCGTTCAATGGGCCGTCCTGGCTGCCCGCTGCCTGAAGAACAGGATCGCCGTCAGCATGAAGGCAAGAAGTGCGGCCGATGCCGAATAGCGGCTCAGTGCCAAACCTCCCGCGCTCAGCGGCTTGTCGAGAAAATCACCCACTACCGCCCCCAGCGGGCGGGTCAGGATGAACGCAGCCCAGAACAGCAGCGTGCGAGACAAACGCGTCCGGTAATAGGCGACGACGACCAGCGCGAGCAGTCCGCCGAACACAATGGCCGCGCCGGTGTAGCCCAGGCCCGCCGTGTCGGCGGTCCAGTCGCCCAGCGCCGTGCCCAGGGTCTGGGAGAACATGATCGTCACCCAGTAGAAGGCTTCCACCCTGGGCGAGCTGACGGTACTCACCGACACGGAGCCAAGGGTGCGATGCCAGACAAGAAGCGAGCCGAGCAGCAAGGCCAGCAGCAAGCTTGAGCCCCCAGCGTACCCGATTCCGAGCGAGCGATCCGCAAAATCGGCCAGCGTCGTGCCGACCGTGGTGGTGGCGATAATGGTGATCCAGTACAGCAAGGGATGGAACCCTTTGGCTTTGATCTGCGCGATCACGGCCACGAGAAAAATCGCCGCGAAGATGCCCGTGCCGACCAGATAACCCAGGTTCATCGACATCGAGACGGCATCGCCGCCGGTTTCGCCGAGCGTGGTAGCGGCGATCTTGATGAGCCAGAACCCCGCCGTGACTTCGGGGACTTTGGCCAGCGCCTGTTCAGTACTTGTGTTCATGGGGAACCCCGTGGGTTAGATTGTGCTTTGGACCGTGTCGAATGTTTTAAGCAGGTTGGCCATGGCTGCCTCGCAATCGACCTGACTCGGCGCATGGGCGCGCAGAGCTTGCAACGCTTTGTCGATGGCCTTATCGAGAACGTGCCAGTCATCGGCGGCACGCGGCTTCAGTCCAGCTTCGGCCGAGTCCCAGGCGACCTCCAGATCCTTGACGCGGACCCTGGCCGCCGGCAGATCGCCGCGGTCCACGAGGGTGGCAACGTCGGTGGCGATGCTGTGAAATCCTGTCAGGTCGCCCAGCCTGGAGGCTGGGTTGCCCTGCGATGCCGGGGCGGCCCGAGCCGAGGCGAGAGGCGCCGCGCCCGGGCCGCCCTGGTCGGCCGACCTGGAACAGCCGGTCGCCAGAGCCAGAAGCAGAGCGGCCGTTACGGCGGCCACAGGACGGGCGGATGAGTGCTGCGTGGGCATGATTTGTCCTTGAAAAATGGCACGAGGGCTTATTCGGTGGGACGGGCTGACCGGCTGGTGCTCATGCCGACTTGCGCGGCGGCCACCAGCATGACGATCACCGAAAGGAACACGGTGCTGGTCCACATCGCTCCCATACCGAGTCCGCCGTAAGTCCTGGCCTGGGTCAGCAAATCGCCGAGTGCGGCGCCGAACGGACGGGTCAGGATGTAGGCGGTCCAGAAGAACAGCACGGCGTTGCCGCCAATGCGCCAGGCGGCGTAGCTGATGCCGATAAGCGCACCGAACGCGACTGCGCCCCAGGCGAAGCCCAGGCCCAGTGCCTCGGTCGCCAGATCGCCGGCCGCTGTTCCCAGCGCGAAGGTGCATAGGATGGCGGTCCAATAGAACAGCTCCCGGCTGCGCGTCACGATGTCGTGGATGGACAGGGTGCGTTCGATCCGATACCAGACAAAGAAAATCGCCGCGAGCGCCACGGCAAACACGGAGGTGCTGACATACAGACTGACGCCCAGGCCATCGGTCAGCAGGTCGGTGATCTGCGTGCCGACCACGCTGACCAACACAACCGTCAGCCAGTAACTGCACGGGGCATAGCGGCGGGTGCGCAACTGCGCGAACAAGGCGAGCGCCAGCAGGACGCCCATGACCGTGCGGGTGATACCCTGGCCCCAGCCGGCATTGACCGCCAGGAAGTCAGCGCCTGTCTCCCCCACGGTGGTGGACATGATCTTGATGATCCAGAACGACAGCGTGACTTCCGGGACTTTGTTGACCCAGTCGCTTGACCTGGTCGCGGGCAATTTGTTCATGGTGTTCTCCGGCCGGAGTGAGACGGCGTGCAATCAGTCTGACCAGGCTGACTTAGCCCGGCCATAGGTTCACTCGCGAACCCATCCCCGCGCGATCAGTCTGCCGAGAAAGCTGCGATGAATGCCGCTGGCAAGCCGGAAGATCGGTCGTAGATACCAGCGCGCTTCGCGCCAGGTCAGCCAGGCGCTAAGCGCCGCCACAACGGCGGCCCCCAGCATGTCGAGCGGAAAATGAACCCCCAGGTAGATGCGCGCCCAGGCGATGGGTGCGCCCAAAAGGGCCAGCGCGACGCCGGCGCTTCGTGTGCGTCGCTGTCGCAGGAGACTGAAGCCAACCGCCCACCACAATGTCAGGTGATCGCTGGGGAATGAGGAATCGGCAACGTGGGCGATGAGCGTGTGACCCAGGCCGATCATGAAAGGCCGCGGATGCGGCCAGGCCAGGCCAATGACCTGACTGACGAGGAGTCCCAGCATTCCCGACGCGGTGGCGACAAGCATCCCTCTGCGGGTTGTACCGCTGCCGCGCAACCAGCAGATGCCAATCAGAAGCGGAATCGCCCAGATGAGCCGCTCCGCCAAGACGACGGCCAGCTTCACCGCCAGGGTGTTCGGGTGCTCTGGCGCGTTGAGCCAAAGAAAGAACGCGTAGTCGAAGCGAGCCATGATATCTCCAGGCCGAAGCGCCGCGTGACCGGTGATCCGGCCATGCTGGGGAACTGTCAGTCCTGTTTATCGTGGTCGTCATCGTGATCTGCCTTGTCTTCGGCGGACGACATGACCGTACTGTTGCCAGCGCAGGCGACGGCGCCGGCCGTAGTGATGGCGATGGCCAGAAGATAAAGCCTGGTGTGCCGATACATGGTGCCTCTCCAGAAGCGCGCAGGGGTTGCGCAACGAAGAGGATACAAATCCAGACTTAGCTGGTACTGAGCCGAACCGCCGCTTCCTTGTCCGGGCTGATGAGCAAGAGCTAGACGCGCTTTATCTTCCTTTTTTTGGCAGCCCTTTTTGGCCACTCGAAAAGGGATGTGTGACGAAGGCGCGGCAAAATGCGTAAACTATTGATATTTCCGTAAATCATGACAACCGTTGAGCGTCTCAAGCGTTATGTCTCCAGGGCGATCTCGAGACAAGTTGGCATGGCGCAAAGGCGATTGAGCGAAGCAGCAAAGAAGCGATTGAAGGCGGGTCGGCTGCTGCTGGCGGGCAAGGGCTGCGCCGAGGTGGCGTTGGCTGTGGGCGTGGCTCGGCAG
>NZ_PNXY01000029.1 GCF_002879865.1 Paraburkholderia rhynchosiae | reverse complement strand
GCAGTTCATGGTCTAGCGATTCCGAATAGCCGGCGACCGCGTGCTTGGTGGCGGAGTACAGCGCCATATAAGGTGCGGGTAGGAACCCCACCACGGAGCCCATGTTGATGATGCGACCACTCCCCTGTCGACGCATATGCGGTACGACGGACCGGATCATCCGTACCATGCCGAAGAAGTTGGTGTCGAAGATAGCCTGGGCCTGCGCAATCGAACTCTCTTCCGCGCCGGCTGGAGCGACTCCGAAGCCAGCGTTGTTGACCAGCAGGTCGATGCGGCCCTCCAATTGGATCAGTTGCTGGACCAAAGCATCGACCGACGCGTCTTGGGTCACATCGAGCGGCAGCATCTCGAACGCTCGCTGGCCCACTCGGCCGCCGCGCCGGCTGGTGCCGTATACCTTGTAACCAGCTTTTGACAGCCGCTGCGCAGTGGCTTCGCCTATGCCCGACGAGGCCCCTGTTACGAGGGCCACTTTGTTCTTCGTGTTCACGCTGTTTTTCCGTTAGTTTTTGAATCTCGAATGATGCGCATCATATGAATGTACGAGCGAAAAATCGATGGGATTAAATGGCGTCAGGCGACGGGCAGGTGCTGCAAGGCGGCCGCGCGCAGGCTGTCCGATAGCGCAGGCTCATCGGCGATGCGGGCCAACAACAAGGTGCCAACCATCGTGGCGACGGACACTAGGGCGCGTTCGTGGGAACCGGGCTGCCCCCAATCTGGCGACTGGCGGGCAACAAGATCGACCATTTCCTTGATGTACCGGGTGGACACGCGCCGGACTTCGGGCGTTTGGCGCGCGGTTTCCGAGGCCAGCGCGGCCAGGGGGCATCCGCGCTCCACCTGCTCCAGGTTCTCTCGCGAGAGGTAGGCGTGGAACATGTAGGTCAAAGCCTGTTCGGGGGGCACGCTGGCAACGCCGTCTGCCGCTGCGGCCGCCGCTTCCGCACAGGCCCGCCCCGCTGCTTCCGCCAGCATGGCCTCGCGCGAGGCGAAGTGGGCGTAGAAGGCGCCATGGGTCAGGCCGGCCTCCTTCATGATGTCGGCAACTCCGGTTCCGTCGTAGCCGCTGCGACGGATCGCCCGCGCAGCGACGCACACGATGCGCTCGTGTGAGGCTTCCTTGGCTGCCGTTCTGGTGCTAAGTTTCGTATTTCGCATGATGGTCATCATACACAGTTTCAAAAAAACGTGTTGTTATGTTTTTGGGCGAAACCATCCACTTGCTTGCGATTGTTTTGGTCAGATGCTTAGCGATCGTGCACTTGATGGGAGGCACCGCCCTTTCAGTCGGGGTTTAAGGTGCAGTGGAACAGAGTGACGCCGCGAATTATCCCTTGCCGGCCCGGCAGGTCGCTTCGACTTTTCCGACGATAATCGGCGCTCGCTGTTCCGTGCCAAAGCGATCTACGTGCTTTCGGAAGAGTACGGCCTGAGGTCGACTTGCGACGCTGGCCTGTCGCTAACGTGCTTTATTTTCCGTTTTCTGAAGCAACCCCAAGTACGTTCGCGAAGTCAGTGAGTCCTTCACTTCGTGTTGGCTCCATCGTCGCACGGCCAGCCGCAGCTGCCGCGCCGGCTGATCTCATCGAACGTGAACGTACTGATGTGTCGTGGCCGGTGCAGAAGGTCGTCGAGATGTTGCTCGTGTCCGGTGAACTGGATCGGCATCTGCGCAGGGTGCGACGTCACTATGGGGCGATGCGGAACGCCATACGCGAACGGCTGACACCGTATGCGGACGTGGTCACTCTGGGGGGTGACGAGGGCGGCCTGCATGCGGTCATCTCTGGGCGGGACGATTCGTTTGACCGGGATCTCGGGGCCGCATTGCGATCCCAAGCATACACAGATCATCATAGGTCGGCCGAAACGGTCACCCAGCGTGCCAAGGAAAATCGCCCGACCATCACGCCAAAAAGTGCCGATCCGGCCATGACGCCGGCCCTGGTCGCGTCGATGCCCATGTCCTTCATGATTGATGGCAGCGCTGCATCCACGACGGCAAGATCGTAGCCGTCGAGTATCAGCATCAATAGACACCAGAACAGGACCAGGGTGTGAAAGCCATCGAATCTTGCCTAGCCCGCGAGTGAGTGCACGTCTATCTGGTTCATCTTGTCTCCTTTGGTTTAACGTCGTGGGCGAAGTCCACGCGGGCTCCAACAGCGCCCTGGATGGGGCGGCCTTGTCGCGACTCGATTGGCCGTTGGTCTGTCCTGTAAGCAGTTTCAGCGGGACGACACCGGCAGTCCATGTCCATCAACTTCAACTTGGATGAGGCCGCCGAACATCCGCGTTTGCCGGCATTGCGGCACTGCCGGCAGCTACTGGCCGGGTCACCCGCTCTCCACCCCCGGTCTCAGGACGGACTGGAAGATGACGACGAGCGGAACGGATAATCTGCCCTTCAGCGCCACCGATCACGACAATCCGCGATGGAGGGCTCTCAGTTCATATCTTCGACCGAGGCCATTGCGCCGAATCACAAATCAGACGTTCGCATGGCTGCCAGTGAGTCACCGCACGATCGACGAGAAAGCGAATGCGGCGGTAGAAAGCCCCGCATATGCGGCGCCTGAGCCAGTGGAAGCCCTGAACGACCTGAGGCTTTAATTGTGGTCTGCCACCGTTACCGTTACCGTCGATGGACGGGCGGCTTCGACCAACACCTCCAATTGAGCAGGGATGTGTGGCGGACGGCCCCGGTCACTGTGGCCGCGAGCGGGATGTCCTGCGCTTCGGTAATGACGGGGCGCATTGCACTGGGTCGGAGCGTATGCGCCCAATCGCGGTAGCGTTGGCAGAACCGGGCGTAAGGATACTCGCCAGACACTGCGGACGGGCGCGCGCTGCCAACCGAACTAGTTCGCGCATACAAAGCTAGTTGCAAGATTCTGGTCGCCGCCGACGTATTTTGGCCACTCTGGATATTCGCACAATGGTCGGGTACGTCCAGCGGCTGGCGGAGCGAGGTCGGTGATCGTCAGGTTGTGGGGCTCGACGCCTTTGGTGACCCAATTGTCGAGTGCCGTCAGACCATCGTATGAACCATTGAACTGTCCGCCGCCCCCATGCGCCGCGCCCGGAACCAGGTAAAATTTCAGAAATTGATCGAGCGGCCCCTGCCCGAACCTGGATACCAGACGGTTATAGTAGTCAATCGACAGTTGCGCTGGAATGAACTGGTCAGCTTGTCCATGTTGGAGAATGATCTTGCCACCGCGACTTTGGAATCGAGTCAAGTCAGTGCTCGTGCTATCCATGAGCGCGCTCACTGCCTGGACGTGCGCGGCTAGCGGTCCCGGGCTGGTAGGATCGAAATTTAGAATGCTCAAGCCGGGATCGCGAGCGACCGCAAATCGGAGCATGTCGTTTGAGAACGTGTAATAAAACGCGCTTTTTCCGAGAACCCCGGGTTCGATTGTCGCATCGGTGGCGGACGCGCCCCAAGCCAACGGGTTTGACCAAAAGTCGGTACCGGCGAATGCGTTGTATGCTGGAAACGTTTGAATTCCGTTCGCCAGTGCAAAGCTAAGGTTAACCGGTGTCCCAGCGGTGGCCATTGTATTGATTTGCGCGTCGGACAGGCACGTGTCACCGGTGTCGACTCCGCCGGTGCAGCGAATCAGCGTTGGATCGAACACGCACGCTGAAGGGTTGCTAATTATGCCGTCAGCCACGCCATCCAAAGCGTCGCATTGGTTCATGACCGCTGCGAGAACTGCTTTGCCTTTAGCAGCGGTGACGTATCCTCCGGGCGCAAGGAGGGATTTCGAAATTCTCCCCATTTGGAGCCATAGTCCTGTAATTCCCGAGGCGGGAAATGTCGAGATGATACCGTCGTAGTCTTGTGGGAATCGCTGCGCCGCCACCAGGGCTTGTCGTCCGCCGCTCGATCCGCCAATAAAATAACTGTGCACAAAGGCCAAGCCATAACGTCTCTTTGCGATGTACTCCGCAAAATCATGCGTCTTCTTAATGTGGTCGCCTGCGTAATTAGCGAGCGCCTCATCATTTTCTGCGAATGATCCATCGAAGAGGGTTCCCTCATGCCCGCTGTCGCTCCCAAGAGTCACGTAACCTCTGCGCAACGGCGTTGTGACGCCTGCTGGCTCTGCGCCGGCTATGAAACCATCGAACGGCGAGCCCTCAGTAGCGGGGATGGTGCCATCAAAACCCCCGCCACCAAAGTGAACAGATTTTCCGTTGAAGTTAGTCGGAAGGTCCACCTCCGCATGAATATCGGGCGCGTTGAAATCCACCGGATGAATACTTGCAAGTACTTTGCAATACTCACCATTTGTATTGCCGGGATCCGTATCAGCAACGAGCGTGGCGGATACGACAGTGGCACCGGTTGTCGCTAATCCGATGGAGGAGCTGGGAACCGTCATGCCAGCCAACGCACCACACATCGCAGCCGACGTCTGCGCCGCGGGGTTTGCCGGCGCGGAGTCATGGCCGCCGCAGCCGGATATGGCAATAGTTGATGCCGCTAACAAAGCACGTAAAATTGCCGAGCTTCGGCCGCTCGTTAACCGATTTCTCATTCTCGTCTCCGTATAATTATTGCCGCCATACTGACTTTCTGATTCCGAGCAGTCCTTGCTCTTCTGTGCTGCTATTTTCGTGAGTCGTTAATCTGGAACTGCCCGCCATATGCTTGGAATTTTGGCGACGCTTCATGCCAAAAGCGATTGCAGTGTCAGCCTGATTGGAGCCTCAATCCATGTCCTTCGACCTCAGTTTGAATGAGGTCTGTGGACAGGCGGATCTTTCCTAGCGCTGTGAAGTTCTTTGCTCCCCGGCTCAACCATCCGCGCGCGCGATCCAATGTGCGGAGTTACGCGCCAGTAGCCTCTTGCGAGCTGACGGTTCGCCGTTCGGGCCGGCCGTCCGAAAGAATGCGAGCTGTGGCGCGGAGAGCTCTGTCTCATACGCTTGCGCGACGCTGCTTCTCCACGGCATCGTTCATTAACGCCAGGTCTGCGTCGGGATCAAACCGCGCAACGGATCTTTGATCATCGGCACGAACTCGCGTGCTCGCACGCCTACCGTCCACATTACGATCGCGGTTGTGATAAAGCAGACTCCTCGGTCGTGTACCCGAACCGTACGAGATAGAGGTGTGGCGGTCGGAGTAGCTTCAGGGTAGGGGGCGGCTCAGACGATCTCAATGGTCAGGGCCGTGGGCTCGCCTCCGCCGATGCACACGCTTGCCACGCCGCGCCTGGCACCGCGCAGGCGAAGTGCGGCCAGCAGTGTCACGACAAGACGTGCGCCGGTAGCGCCGATTGGGTGACCCAGCGCGCAGGCCGCGCCATGCACATTCACGCGCTCGTGCGGCAGCGACAGCCCGCGCATCGCGTCCATGACCACCACGGCGAAGGCCTCATTGATCTCCCACAGGTCGACATCGTCAACCTGCCCCCCCACCTTGGCGAGCAGCTTCTGGATCGCACCCACGGGCGCAGCAGTGAACCAGGCCGGCTCCTGTGAGTGCGTGGCATGCGCATGGATAACGGGCAGCGTTGATAAGCCATGCTCGCGTGCGGCGGACTGGCGCATCAGCACCAACGCTGCTGCACCATCGGAGATCGAACTGGAGTTCGCTGCCGTGACGGTGCCATCCTTGCCGAAGGCGGGTTTGAGGGTGGGGATCTTGTCCAGTTGGGCCTTCGCTGGCGCCGCGTCCGCGTCGACGAATCTGTCGCCGCTGCGGCCCGGCAACGTCACCGGCGCGATCTCCCACCGGAACAGACCATCGCGCTGCGCCTGTTGCGCGCGCAGTCCTCGGCGAAGGTGCCCATCAGGCGGCCGTTGGAGGCGGTGCCGTAGTGGTCCTCAAGGCCGTCGAAGAACATGTGGTCCAGCATCTGGCCATGCCCCAGGCGCTGGCCCGAGCGCGCCTTGGGCAACAGATACGGCGCGTTGCTCATGGATTCCATGCCGCCGGCCATGATCACGCGTTGACTCCCCGTCAACAGCACATCGTGCACCAGCATCGCGGCTTTCATACCCGAGCCGCAGACCTTATTGATGGTGGTGCAGCCCGCCGAAAGCGGCAACCCGGCCTCCAGCGCCGCTTGACGTGCGGGCGCCTGGCCCAGGCCGGCGGGCAGCACGCAGCCCATCAGCATCTCGTCTATGGCCTCAGGCTGCAGCCCGGCCCGATGCACTGCGGCACGGATCGCTTCGGCACCGAGCTGCGGCGCTGTCAGCGAGGCGAAGTCGCCCTGGAAGCCACCCAGCGGCGTGCGTGCGGCACCGACGATAACGACGGGATCATTGGAAGTCGAAGAGGTAGGCATGCGAGTCTCCATCCGCCGCTCCATGGCGGCGTTGCAAGGGGTGAACAAAGGTTTCGTCGCGGAGGAATTCAGTTGACCACATTCGGGCCCGGCGACTGAGGCCGACCGCAGCAAGCGGCAGCTGGCATCATGATGAGTGCGCCGGACACCGGGTCACCTGGCCGCCATGCGGATGGCGCCATCAAGGCGAACCACCTCGCCGTTGAGGTAGGCGTTTTCGAGGATGTGCTGCACAAGCCTCGCGAATTCGTCAGGCCGTCCGAGACGCGCAGGAAAGGGGACCATCTTTCCGAGCGCGTCCTGTACCTCCGTGGGCATGCCTTTCAGCATAGGCGTTTGCATGATCCCAGGCGCGATGGCGACCATGCGAATGCCGTGGCGCGCCAATTCGCGTGCGATGGGCAGCGTCATCGCGACCACTCCGCCTTTGGAGGCGGCGTAGCCCGCTTGCCCGATCTGGCCATCGAAAGCTGCGACTGACGCGGTGTTAATGATGACCCCGCGCTCGCCATCGGAGTCGGGCATGTTCCCGGCCATGCAGGCCGCGCCTAGCCGCACCATGTTGCCTGAAGCGTCTTGCGACATGACCGGCACGCTGCCGCGCAGCCTCCGCCGACGAGCTACGTTCTCGACCACCTACTGGCTGATCATCGTAAGCGGCACGCAGGGATACTTCCATGCCCATAGGCTTCTTCTGGTTTGTTGTTCCCGGGTTTCCGACGTCGACAATCAAATTCTCAGCCGAAGCCACCACCGCCTTCAACCTCCCGCCTCAATCCCCCCGGACAGATAGCGGCCGATTGCGGCACTTAAGCATGAGCGTGCCTCCGTCGTGGTGTCGGTAGGTTGGGCGAACCCCGCAGCGGTCATCATTTAGTCTCGCCTATTCGGAGCTCGGACCCTCCGTGCAACGTGGTGAAGCGATTGCATGGACGATCGCGTTCGCCCTCGTCCGCTGCTGAGCAGCGTCAAAACTCGGGGCGAGCGCGCACCGTACCGAATCTCAAGCACGGCGGGGATAAAAGTGAACTCATATTCATTCGGTCTTACCTTCTCAGTGACAGTTGATCGTCCCAATGGAGACGCATCCGACGGTCTTGATCCCTCGCGTCGATGCAGTATTCGTCGCTGGTCCGCCCGATTGCTGTGTTGGGGTAAACTATGGGTGAATTACCATTTACTCCTGTGTCCTGATCGGCTCTAATCACACCATCGCCGATCTTTCAGGGTGCAACAATGAGTCATCCCCAGCGGAGCATCGACACACGTCAGCAGGCAGAGTGGGATAGCGTTACCGGTGAGGCACTGTCTGCCGGTGAGTTCAGAAGGGCGATGGGGCTGTTCGCTAGTGGTGTGACAGTGCTAAGCGTTTCCCATGCTGGCGGTGTGCGCTCAATGACTGCAAATGCGTTCATGTCCGTTTCCCTCGACCCGCCGTTCGTGGTTGTCTCAATTGCGCATACCGCGGGCTTCCTGACGTTCTTGAATTCTACGGACCCGCGCTTCGGCATCTCATTTCTTTCTTCTAAGCAGATTGCGGAGTGCGCGCATTTCGGAGGTAAGCCCTGTGACACGTTGGATCCGAGATATGACTGGTATCGCAATGTGCCGGTGCTCCAGAACTCTCTTGCTCAATTCGCAGTAAAGGTTCACACCACCCTGGACGCTGGAGACCATCGACTGATCGTGGCTCAACTTCAGTGGATGAAATGCGCCGAGGGCAAGCCGCTGCTTTTTTACGGCGGCAAGCTGGGCAGCCACCATTGGCAAGAACCCGTGCGTACTGAGTCGATGCTGGACTTTGACAGTTGGGGTTGAAGCGGGGTTGAAGCGTCAGCCTTCTAATTTCATCGAAAACTATCTGGGAGCAAACATGTACGTTTCGGATGCCACGAGACATCTTGGTCGGGCGGACTTTTCCTTTCAGCACCTCATGAGACAAGTAAAAGAGTTGCGGCCACTGATTGAAGAAAACGCACCAGGAAATGAAGCTCGTGGAATGCTGGCGCCTGCGGTGGTCGATGCCCTCACCGAGATCAGTCTGTTCGGATATTTCGCGCCAAAGGAAGTAGGCGGGTGGGAGCTGTCGCCGGTAGAGGCATTGAAGTTAATTGAAACGGTTGCCGAAATGGACGGGCCCACCGCCTGGGTTCTGTTTGCAACCGGACTGTGCACATCTGCGGCCGGCGCTTTTCTGGGCGATTCTGCTGTGGAGGCGATGTTTGGCAGCGGACTGACCGTCGCGGCCGGGCAAGGCATCCCGAATGGGAAGGCAACCGCTGTTCCAGGGGGCTACAGGCTCACAGGTAAGTGGAGTTACGGCAGCGGCGTTAAGCATGCCCATTATGTGCACGCTGGTGCAATCGTCTACGAAGAAGGGCGTCCGCGAACGTTGCGCAACGGAACGGCGGAGACGCTAATTCTCAACGTGCCACGGGAAAAAGTAAATTTTCACGATAACTGGGATGTTATAGGGCTGCGAGCGACGGGCAGCATTGACTATTCAATAGAGGATGTCTTCGTACCTGAACATTTCTGTTATACGGCGCGGGTGACTGAACCCCTACGCGGCGGATGGACGTACCGGACTGGCACGATTGGTATCGGCACCGTCGGGCACACTGCATTTGCTCTCGGGCAGGCCAAGCGCATTCTTGACGAAACCGCCGCTTTGGCGCGTGCAAAGGCTGCGGCCCCGAATTCAATTGCCAGCTCGTCGAGTTTCCTAGAAGGCTACGCATGGATGGAAGCGAGGGTCAAAGCGGCGCGCTCGCTGGCATTCGAGACGTGGACGAGCGTCGAAAACGCGCTTCGCCAAGGAGAGCCTTTTACAACCCGGCACGTCACGTTAATCAGGCTCGCGTTGAATCATGCAACGTGGACGGCTGTGGAAGCATGTAATTTCGCCTTCAAGGCGGCTGGCGGTGTTTCGCTGAGAAGTGGAATCATCCAGCGGATCTACAGGGACATGCACGCGGGTTCACAACACATCACCTCGTCGCCTGTGCTGCTCGGCGAGTGCGGCAAGGAATTGGCGGGATTGGCACCGGGCAAGCAGTGGAGCTTCCTGGGCCTTGTTGATGCCGCTGCTGAATGACATCCGCCAAAATGTGGATCGGGAGGGAACCCGATGGAACTGAGAAACCGGTTCGGAAGGCTTAACGCCAGCCGCTATCGTCCGGGACAGCCGTGTAGCAGGTGGCTTATCACCGAGGCTCCGATGACCGTGGCTTCGAGTAGATCGCTTAGCAGTGAGCAGGCCATTTACATCGGATCTTGCATAACATCTTCTTTTGGAGCGCAGTGCTGCGTAAAACGATGCCGATTTTGAGACTTGAGGATGCGCCACCGCTGGAGCCTGAGTATATCGGCAAGGTTCGGGGAATTCCCAGGACTCTCTCTCCGGAGAGCTTTCAAGCGTCGCTCACGCTTTGCGCACCGCTCCACGCACACGACGTGGAAGCGCCGTGCGGCGCGGTTGCTCTGGATTTGCGCTACGGACCCGATGAACGGAATTGTCTGGATCTTTATCGCACAGTCGATGCAGCGCGAACGAGCCAGCCGCTCGTTCTTTTCGTCCACGGTGGTGGGTTTGTCGCTGGGAACCGCCGCATACCGGGAAGTTATCTTTATTCCAACGTTGCTGCATGGGCCAATTCTCATGGCTTCGCGGCTGCATTAATGTCGTACCGTTTAGCCCCTACAGCCCAGTGGCCGGCGGGTGCTGAAGATATCGAGCGAGCGATCGATTGGCTGGCCGCAAATTCTGCGCGACTCGGCATATCAACGGAGCAGTTGATCGTCATCGCTCATTCAGCCGGCGCAACGCATCTCGCTTCTTGGCTGTCCGGGCATCATGGTCAAATCCCTGATTCGTCAGCCATCAGTGGGGCCGTGCTCATTTCAGGTATCTTTGCCCCCTCATTGCTTCCTTTTCAAGGCGCGCTCGCTTATTACGGTGGTGATTTGGGGTCGAGCCGCTATTCAACAGTCGATGGCGTCGGTGCGACTGAAGCTCCTCTGTTGCTGGTCGCGGCCGAATTGGATCCGCCGGAATTCATTTCCCAATGGAGAACCGTGGTCAGCGCCAGAGCGGCGACACCAGGCGCTAAGACGACGACGTTTCTTGTTCCGAACCAAAACCATTTTACTTCCGTCCACCACCTGGGCCTCGAGTCGGACAACCTGGGAGTTGAGATGGCAAAGTTCGTGCAAAGGTGTGTAAAGAGGCGTTATTAAATTTGCATGCAACTCACGCTTGCAAAAATGCCTACTGACGAGAGGACCGTTCACGACGGCTCGGCTGGCGCCTCGATACCGGATTCGTCCGGCGGCCGTTTGCAAGGCGCTCACCGCTGGAAGACGACTTCTCAAAGGTGCCAAAGACGCCGTCCAGTCAGCTTCGCTGGGGGCCGGCGCTCTTTGGAGATGCGCCTTTGGACTTCGTCGACTCGCTCGTGGCGATGGCCCGCAACGGCTCCGTCGCATCGATGACGGGGTTGCACGATTCACCTGCAAGCGGCGACTCAGTCGATAAGGGACCGCTTCTTCTGCTCGGCCGATGGCGAGCTGCTCATCGTGCCGCACCGGGGACGGATGGGCGCTTGCGCTGGCGAAGTGCTTCCCGCCCGGGAGGCGACATGAGCGGACTGACACTACGGAAGCCTGATCGTACGAAATGCCCTTGAGTTCATTGCGATGCGCACCCGGAACGATGCCGAGCTGCGAAAGTAGCCACGCAGTGCGTCGCGGCCAGCAGTGGGCACCCGGTCGTCGCTGGGCGGTTGCGATCGAAGTTGCCGTACAGTTCGATGAGCGAGATCACCAGCCGAACGCTCCCCGTGTGGTCGAACAACGGCGCGGTACGCGTCCGATGCCGGGAACAGGCGCATCAAATGCATCGTCGAGTCACCTTTCGCGTCTCCGATTCGGGCGTACTTCGTACTCGCGGGAGATCGTCGACTTTGCAGCTCGGCCGAGTCTGAGTGCCTCTTGAGGCACCAAGCATTGCAGCACATCGTCGGGCATATGGACAGCGAAGACGCGGCCGATCGCTGTGTTTACAAGCGACATGACCGTGCTGACTTTCGAGCCGATAAGTTGCCGCCGTCCGATTCTTCCAGCCGGATTACCGTGGGTCGGAGCGAGCGGCCCGCGCGTGGCCGCCGTGACAGCGAGCCAGGATGCGGCGCTGCTGCTAGGTCGACAAATGGCGCTGCTGCACCTGGCTAGTTCAGCGGTGTCTGGACTTTTTTCAACGGTACTCCATCTGGTACAACCCCTGCCGCGGCTCTGCCGCGATGTCGCGCCGTCGAGCAGAGTTTGATGACACTGCTTTGAGGGGAAAACCCTAAATGAATGATCATTTACTTTCGTAGGTGAATTGTGCTTTACTTTCACTCAACAAACCTCCGACCGCAATTGCTCGACCGTCAGAGCGATTCACGGGAGAGGCCGGTGCTCGATGGACGCCGAGTTGTCGGTTTGGCGTCAGCAGGCCACCTCTAGGCGCCGTGCTGCTCGGAATACTGGTGCGGGCGGGACCAGCAAGGACAACCAAAGAAAGGAACGAGGAAGTGATTGATTACGAAGTAGACAAAGATGGCATCGCACACATCACCTGGAACAACCCGAACGGTCCTGTGAACGTCAAGACCCCGGCAGCCATCAATGCATTCGCACGCGCCGTCGATCGCGCCATCAACGATGACACAGTGAGAGCGGCATTGGTCCGGTCTGCAAAGCGCGACTACGTCGCAGGCGGCGACCTGATGGCGCTTTACGCAACCCAGACGCCGGAAGAAGTTCAGGCCATGGTGGGTCCGGTTGGCGCGTGCCTGCGCGCGATCGAGCGCTCGTCCAAGCCGTTCGCCGCAGTCATTACGGGCTCGGCGCTCGGAGGAGGGCTCGAAGTTGCGCTCGCCTGCCATCGAAGAGTGGCAAGCGACGACGCGCGGGTGCAGCTTGGCTGTCCGGAAGTCAATCTTGGGCTGATTCCGGGGGCGGGTGGCACGCAACGGTTGCCGCGGCTTATTGGAATCGCGCCTGCGACAAAGATGTTGCTTGAAGGTAAGCCCATCGGCGCGCAGCAGGCGCTGGCCTGCGGCCTCGTGGATGAGATTGTTCCCGCGGACCGGGCATTGGATGCCGCCAGCCGGTGGCTGCTGGATCATCCATCAGCACAGCAACCGTGGGATCGCAAGGGATTCCAGTACCCGGGATTTCAGCCGAACTCGCCCGAAGGTCAAGCGTTCTTCGACGATGCGTTCACCGAGCGGCAGCGCAAATCGCCTCCGGAAGATGTCGCGCCCCACGCCGTCCTGGAGGTGCTGCGGGAGGGATTGGCTGTCGACATTGATGCAGGGCTCGCGATCGAAGCCCGCCGTTTCGGGACGGTGGCGATTTCCCCCTCCGCTAAGAATCGCATTCGTACACAGTTCATCGCAACGGGCGCAGTCAGGAAAACAGCCCAATCCGGAGCCGGTGCCGCGACGTTCACGCCAACGCGTATCGGGGTCGTGGGCGCCGGGACAATGGGAGGCGGTATCGCTCTGGTGTGCGCCAGGTCCGGCATAGAGACAGTGCTCATCGACCGCACAGAGGAAGAGGCGCGCAAGGGACTCGATCGCATCACCAAGACGCTGGACGTTGCCGTGACGCGACAACTGATGGGGCAGGGCCAGCGCGACGAGACCCTCGCTCGCATTGAAGTCACGACGGACTTCGGGCGCCTCGAGGGATGCCAGGCCGTCGTTGAGGCAGTAGCGGAGATCACGGAAGTGAAGAGCGAGGTGTTCAGGAAGATCTTCGACGCGGCGGGTCCGGACGTCCTCGTGGCGAGCAACACCTCGACCCTATCGATCACGAAGATGGCCGAGACTGTTCAGATCCCTGGAAACTTCATCGGCCTGCACTTCTTCGCTCCGGTGGACCGGATGGCACTCGTGGAAGTCGTGATGGGCAGTCAGACCAGCGCTGAGTCGCTCGCTCGCTCAAAGTCGCTGCTGGCGTTGCTCGGCAAGACGCCTGTCGTGGTCAATGATGGGCCAGGCTTCTATACGTCCCGGGTGGTAGCGGCCTACTCCCGGGAAGCGCTGCAGATGCTGGGCGAAGGTGTCTCGCCAGAGTTGATCGACAAAGCGGCGGCGATGGCCGGATTCCCCATCGGACCTTTGGCCATGAGCGACCTCACTTCCTATGACCTGCTGAGGGACATCCTGACCAGCCTTGCGAAGGCCGGACGGGGCACGGCCGTGCAATCGCAGCCGGCATTGGACGTGATTGATCGGTTGCTGCGGGCTGGACGAGTTGGACGCAAGGGTGCCGGGGGCGTTTACAGCTATGGGCCCACGGGCAAGACGGTGTGGGACGAACTGCCGTCTGTTTTCCCCTCGCAGCAGCAACAACCCGACGCGAGCGTGGTGATGGAGCGACTGCTAAACATGCAGTCTATCGAAACCACGCACGTGGTTGCCGAAGGCATCGCGAGCGATCCGCTCGCACTCGATCTCGGTGCAGTGCTCGGGTGGAGCTATCCCGCATTCCGAGGTGGCGTGCTGGCGCATATCGACCAGGTGGGGCTCCGCCAGTTCGTGAAACGCAGCGATGAGATGGCGACGGAGTTCGGACCCCGGTACGTCGTTCCAGCACTCCTGCGCGAGATGGCCGCATCGGGCGCTTCATTTCACGCCTCGCACTAATCGGTTTTATCGGAAACAGGAGAAATAACTTGCCAGTCGTACAACTCAAGGCGGCCCGCGACTCCAGTACGAGCCAAGTCTACGTGCCGCCCCGCAGCCTCGTTGCTGACGGCTCCCTGCGGGAGCCGGAGCTGATCGAAGTTGCCGCGCAGGGGCTGTTGTATAGCTCCACCACGTTCAACGGCCAGACCTATGGGATTGTGGATCTCGACTGCGGCGCTCGTATCCAGGCCCTTCTTGCGGAAGGCACCGATCGTATCGGGGATCGCGTGATCGCGAAAACCAGCGACACCACCAATGAGACGAGATTCTCCCATGAATGACGTTTTGATCGCAGGCGTAGGCATGGTCCCGTTCGGCAATCACGGACCTGGCGTTGGCGTGAAGCTCGGGCGCGATGCTGCTCTCGCGGCATTGCAAGATGCCCATTTGACCTACGCCGACATTGACGCCGTGGTCGTCGGTACCGCGCATCCCTTGTCGCCGCGAGGAATCTTTGTCGCCAAAGAACTTGGGCTAACCGGTGTGCCAGTCCAGCACGTCACTAATGCGTCCGCCACCGGGTTGTCTGCGATGCACTGCGCTCGGCAGGCAATTCTCTCGGGCGACGCCCGGCGGGTGCTCGTCGTGGGCATGGACTCGCCGCAGAAGGCGGTGCCGGTGGAGGACATCATCGTGGCTGAAGGAAATTTGCCACCGGTCGTTTCGTTCGCGCTCTGGGCCAAACGTCGCATGCATGAATCGGGCACGACGCGTGAGCACCTTGCCGCCATCACGTCAAAGAATTGGAACTATGCGCGGGAGAACCCTTTCGCCGCCCGCCGTGCCCCCGAGCCCGTCACGATCGAGCGGGTGCTAGGGAGCCGCATGATCGCTGATCCTTTCACGTCGATGATGTGCACCCCTTGGGGAGAAGGTGCGGCGGCGGCCGTGCTGTGCAGCGACGATAGTTGGCCGGTGGGCGCGACGCAACCCCGGATACGTCTGGCCGGCAGCGCATTCGGAAGCGACGCGTACTCGCCTGAATTAATCCTTGAAGGCGCAATTGTGGGTCCGCCGGAACTTTCACAGCGAACCGCGGCCCAGGCGTTGACGCAGGCGTCGGTGAAACGCTCAGATGTCGACGTTGTGCAGGTGCACGATGCATTCGCCGTGGAGGAACTGATGTACTACGAGCTCCTTGGGTTTTCCCAACCGGGCCAGACGGAAGCGTTAGTCGGCGAAGGTGCATTCGGACCCGGTTCGCGGGAGCGCTTCGGCTTGCCGGAGTTTTCAACCGACGGCGGGCTGCTCGCGCGTGGTCATCCCGGTGGGCCGACAGGCCTTGCGCAGATTTGGGAAACTGTGCGCCGGCTCCGCGGCAGGGACCGAGTGGGAATGTGCCATCTGCTTGGAGCCGGCTCCGTCTGCGTGGTGCAGGTGCTGGTGCGCGACTAGGGATCTCAGCGCGATTCCAATGATGTGGACGCTAAGCCGGAGAATTCCGCGTCCGCTATGGCTCATGCCTCTGTAAGGTTTCCGCTAACTGTACGTCGCAATCCAATAATGGAGACAAATAATGCCAAGCATAGATGGAAGACCTGTGGGGGATATAAGAAACGGAATTGCGGTCCCGATCTCGACAGGACGCGTCGGTCGTTTTCAGGCCATCGTCGTTCTAATATGTGTCCTCGTCAATGCCGTCGACGGATACGACATATTGGTGATGTCCTTCGCCGCTCCGGCTGTTGCGAAGGCGTGGTCATTGTCCGGCAGCCAGCTTGGCATGGCGTTCAGCGCGGGCTTGTTCGGCATCTTGATCGGCACCGTCGTGCTCTCGCCCTGGTCCGACCGGTTCGGGCGCCGTCCACTCGTCATCGGCTCGCTGATGCTCGTTACAGTCGGGATGGTCTTTTCCGGGCTCGCGCCGACGTTGAAGATTTTTTTGATGACGCGTGCGCTCACTGGAATCGGCGTGGGAGGGTTGCTTTCAAGCACCGCCGTGCTGGTGGCGGAATACGCGTCGGATCGGCACAGGAGTAGCGCAATTAGCCTTCTTGGCGTCGGTTACTCAGTCGGTGCGATGGCCGGCGGCCTTGTGGCGCGGTGGTTGCTGGAAACCTTCGGCTGGCGATCCAGTTTTCTTGCGGGGACCTGCTTGTCAGCTTTCATGCTTGTATTGGCTACCGCGCTCTTGCCGGAATCGGTGGATTTCCTGCTGTTCCGAAGACCAAAAAATGCGCTCCGTCAGCTTAACCGCATTCTGCGCCGTATGAAGTGCCATGAGATATCGCAGCTTCCTCCACGCGTTGCAACAGTGATGAAAAGCACGTCAAGCGTCGGGCGATTGCTGGATCGGAACTACCGCACTAGAACTCTCCTTATCTGGACCGCGTTTTTTCTGCATTTAATGGGCCTTTACTTTCTTCTTAGCTGGACACCCAAGCTCTTGGCCGCGTCGACGTCGACGCAATCCGTGGCAGTCCACGCAGGCGTTGCGTTGAACGTCGGGGGAATCGTGGGAAGTCTGGCATTCAGTGTCTTCGCTCCATTTTTTAATCTGAGGAAGCTCACGGTCTTTCTGTTTGGAATAACCGCTATCGCGACGGTCCTATTCGGAATGGGTATGACAAACCCTGCGCTCGTTCTGCCGCTTGCCGCTGCGGTGGGCTTGCTTTCGTTTGGGGCGCTGGCAGGAATTTATTCGCTAGCACCGACTGCGTATGAGACTCAAACAAGGGGGACAGGAGTGGGATGGGCTCTTGGGATGGGACGCGTCGGTGCCATGATCTCCCCGTTTGCCGCTGGAGTGCTGCTCGACACCGGGAGTGGCAGTCTCGCTCTCTACATTGTTTTTGCCATTCCCTTTGCGCTCGCCGCGGTGGCGGTTTCTATGCTAGGTAGGTCCGAGGTTCAACCAGCAATGACACAAGAAATCAGTCCCGGATAAAAGGCTCAATTAGATCTCCCCGTCTCAGACCGTTCCCGGCCACGTGGTTGCGAACGGCCTGTGCCAACTGCGGTGAAACCGTGGGCCGCGTTTGCGATAAACGTTGCATGGGCACGTGCAAGCCGCCCGGTCCCCGCTCCGGTTGCGTAACCCAAGAGCCCGTGCGCAAGACGGCAGTGCGCCCTGCAATAAGTGAATCGCCGTTACGATGCTGGTTGCGCGCGGAGCACAAGATTAACACGGGGTAAATGCTATGTAAGGCGTGATTTACTTTTTGGCTTAAGCGTGGCTTACTTTAGTCAATCGCATATGACTTGGTTCAAGGCGGCGCCGACCGCCGGCGAAGCTTGCCGTCAATAAGGAGACAGACATGCATTTTACAAACAACGGTTGCTTACGGACTTTGACTGCCGCGTTGGTAGCGGCACTGCTCAGCTCCCATGCCATGGCAGAGAAACGCTATGACAGAGGTGCGAGCGACACCGAAATCAAGATCGGGCAGACGTGGGCCCTCAGCGGCCCGGTCGCATCGGAGGCCTACCAAACGAAAGTGCAGGCCGCGTATTTTGAGCGCCTGAACGAGAAAGGCGGTATCAACGGCCGGAAAATCCGCTTTATCACGTTGGACGATGGCTACAGCCCGCCGCGAACCATGGAGCAGACGAGAAAGCTGGTAGAGGAGGATGGCGTTCTCTTCGTCGCTCTGCCGTTTGGGTCGCCGACCAATGCGGCAACTCAGCGTTACCTCAACGCTGCCAAGGTGCCTCAGATTCTCGTGACGAGCGGAGGCTCTCGATTCGTTGACGCCAAGATGTGGCCTTGGACAACTGCCGCATTGCCCGCGTACCAACGGGAGGGTGCCATCTATGGGCGCTACCTTGCTCAAATGGCCGCAGACCCAGCTTCCTCGTTGCAAGCTCCGAAGGTTGGAATCCTCTATCAAAACGACGATTTCGGCAGGGATTTCGTCAAAGGCGTGAAAGCGGGCATGGGTGCCAAAGCCGCCTCACTGATCGTAAAAGAAATGAGCTACGAGCCCACGGATCCAACGCTCGACTCTCAATTGATTTCGCTAAAGGCATCCGGCGCTAACGTCTTTATGAACTTCACCACGGGACGCGCAACAAGCCTGTCTATCCGCAGGGCGTACGAAATCGGCTGGAGGCCGTTGCAGATCCTTAACTCGCCCTGGGCATCGATCGAAGCCGTACTGAAACCTGTTGGCCTCGAAAAGTCCACAGGGATTATCACTGCCAGTTACTTCAAGGAGCCCAGCGATCCTGCCTATTCCAACGAACCGAGCATGGTGGAATTCGTCGAGTTTATGAAGAAGTATGTGCCGGACGTGAATCCGCGGTCGAGAAATGCGGCCATCGCCTATTTTGATGCCTCGCTTCTTGCGAGAATTATCCAGCAAGCCGGCGACGACCTCACCCGTGCCAACCTCATCAAGCAGGCGACCAGTTTGAGCAAAGTAGCCAGTCCCTTCTTGCTGCCGGGGATCACCGTGAACATCAGCGACACTGATCGCGATCCCATCAAGCAATTTCAAATCGTCCGCTTTGATGGGACGAAATGGGTGCCGCAGGGCGCGCTTCTTTCGAATTGAAGTGCCGCCGCGTATGGGTTCTTACGGGATCCAGGCATTGAGGCGAGGACCACGCGATCGGTTCTGGCAGGACCCCAGTCAAATCTCAACCAAAGCCCGATAGATGAATGATCACGACCGAGTCACAGTCGAACGCGACGGAGATATCCGCCAAAGCACCAAGCGTTCTTGCAGGGGCGGCGATGCACGCTAAAGACACGGCGACGATTGCGTCTTGCGTTCCTCTTCTACGCATCCGTGATGTCAGCGTCCGATTCGGAGGTGTCGTCGCCCTCGACAAAGTCTCCTTCGACGTCGAAGCCGGACAAATTTGCGGGCTCATCGGGCCGAATGGCGCAGGCAAGAGCACCTTATTTAACTGCTTGTCGAGACTGTATGACTGCAACGAGGGGAGCATCGAAGTCAGCGGCATGTCGACACTTTCGAGGCCCAAACACGAGATCGCGCACATGGGCATAGGTCGCACGTTCCAGAACCTTGCGCTCTTTAAGTCCATGTCTGTGCGTGAGAACGTCCTGCTCGGCGTGCATGGCCGCGTGCAACCGCGTTTTCTAGCAAGCGCTTGGCGGTTTCGCTCTGAGCGCATTGTCGAAAAAGAGCATCAGCAGCGCGTGCAGGAGGTTATTGATAACCTGGGGTTGACGGCCATCGCGGAGCGCACCGTGTCGGAGCTGCCCTTTGGCACACAGAAGAGAGTGGAGATGGCGAGGGCCCTTATATCGCGCCCACGCTTACTTCTGCTTGATGAGCCCGCGTGCGGTCTGAATCACGAGGAAGTCGAGGCGCTGGGGAGGCTCCTGCAAGATGTACGGCAGCGGTTCAAGCTCGCAGTGCTGCTTGTGGAACATCACATGGGCCTGGTGATGTCAATTTCCGACAAGGTGGTGGCGCTGAATTTTGGCCGCAAGATTGCAGAAGGCACGCCGGAAGCGGTACGCAATGATGGTCGGGTTATCGAGGCCTACCTGGGCAAATCAGCGGAGCATTCCTATGTTGCTTGACGTAGATCAGCTCGCGGCTAGGTACGGCTCAACAAGCGTGCTGCATGGTGTTGACCTTCATGTGGATAACGGCGAAATCTGCGCTTTGCTCGGTGCCAATGGAGCGGGCAAAACAACCACCTTGCGTGCCCTGTGCCAGTTGATGGTGAAGACCGAAGGCACGGTGACTTTTGGCGGGCAAAGAATTGATGGCTATACAACCGAGCGAATCGCAAGGGCAGGAGTGGCTCATGTTCCAGATGGACGAGGGACCTTCCTTGGGTTGACCACCGAAGAAAACCTGCTACTTGGAGCAAGTTCCCGGGGCGGGGCGCGGGCCATCGCTTCCGATATCGAGAGGATGTACGGCTACTTTCCGCGCCTTCGCGAGCGCCGTAAGCAGCAGGCCGGCACACTCTCCGGCGGCGAGCAGCAAATGCTGGCGATTGGGCGGGCGCTAATGGGGCGTCCCAAACTGCTGATGCTGGATGAACCCTCGTTCGGCCTGGCTCCTCTGGTCGTTCGGGACATCTTCAACATCATGCGGCGGATCAACAGGGAGGAGGGCATGGCGATCTTGTTGATCGAACAGAACGCCAACATCGCGCTGGATCTAGCGCACCGCGCATACCTGATTGAACAAGGCCGCATCGTCATGAGCGGCAAAGCGGACGACCTGCGTAAGAACGAGCGCATCCGTCAAGCCTATCTGGGGGACTGAGAATGGAAGCATTTGGCCAACAGCTTCTCGCTGGCGTAGGCACAGGCAGCATCTATGCGATCGTGGCGCTCGCGCTTGCGGTGATCTATCAGGCGACCCATCACGTGAATTTCGCTCAGGGGGAAATGGCGATGTTCTCGACGTATCTCGCATGGGTATTGATCCAGGCCGGCCTTCCGTACTGGGCCGCGTTCCTCGTGACTATCGCAGCTTCCTTCATCATGGGGGCGGTGTTGGAGCTGGTCGTTATTCGACCTCTTCGCGACGCCCCGGACCTGTCCATGGTGGTGGTATTCATCGGCCTGCTGGTCACCTTCCACGGCCTGGCCGGCTTGCTGTTCGGCTATGACAGCCACGACTTCCCAAGTCTGTTTGCCAACGTGCCGTGGGGATTCCCACAGCTGTTGTCGGCCGATCAGGCCGGCTCGATTGCGCTGACATTCTTCCTGGTCGCCTTATTATTCGTCTTTTTTTACCGAACGAGCCTCGGATTGAAAATGCGGGCGGTTGCGCAGAATCGCGTTTCCTCTCAGTTAGTCGGCATTTCGGTAGGCAAGATGCTAATGCTAGGGTGGGGCCTCGCCGGAGCGATTGGCGCTGTATCGGGCCTAATGGTGGCGCCGATGGTTTTCCTGGACCCCTCCATGATGATGGGAGCGGTTCTCTATGCATTCGCCGGCGCCTTGTTAGGCGGGATCGGCAATCCCGCCGGCGCTGTTGTTGGAGGGTTTCTGGTCGGAATTGCGGAAAATCTGCTGGGTACCTACGTAGTCGGAACCGATCTCAAGCTATCGATAGCGTTGTTGTTGATCGTGGTCGTTCTGATTTTTGCTCCGGACGGCCTGTTCGGCCGCCGGGTCGTCGCGAGGGTTTGATGATGAGTAATTTCCTCGATCGTGTAGATACCGCACAGCGCGCCGTCGGCAATCCCCTCCGCCTTTGCTGGGCAGGATTACTCGTGGTCGCAGCGGGCGTGCTGTTTGGTGGTAACGGGTACCAGCTTTTTCAAGCGACGATGCTGCTGGCGTATGCGGTTTCTCTACTCGGGCTGAATCTGCTTACAGGCTATAACGGGCAGATTTCGTTGGGACATGGAGCCTTTTTTGGCATGGGTGCTTACACGGTTGCGATTCTCATGGATCGATTTGGTCTGCCGTATTGGCTAGTGGTGCCGCTGGCCGGAATCACCTCGCTGGTCATTGGTTACATATTTGCCTGGCCAGCACTCAGGCTGGATGGAATCTACTTGGCGTTGGCCACTTTTGGCCTTGGCGTGGCTACTCCACAGCTCTTGAAATGCCGCCTACTCGAACAATGGACAGGCGGTGTTCAAGGCATTGCCGTGACTAAGCCGGGAGTACCACTGGGATTGCCTTTGTCGCAGGATCAGTGGCTTTTTCTGTACGCGGTTTTGATCTGCGCGATCGTGTTCTGGATGACCAGCAACCTCCTTCGGAGCGCTGCCGGTCGCTCCATGCGCGCGATCCGTGACCATGCGCTGGCGGCCGAGGCAACCGGTCTTAACATAACGAGCGTCAAAACGAAGACGTTTGCATTGTCCGCCGCTTATACGGGCGTCGGTGGCGCCCTTTCAGCATTGGCGGTGCAGTTCGTGGCTCCAGACTCGTTCTCCATGTTTCTGTCAATCACTCTCCTGGTCGGGATTGTCGTGGGAGGTGTCGGAACGATGTGGGGGGCCGCTTTAGGTGCAGTCTTCATTATGGTGATCCCTGCTTTTTCGGAGAGCGTTTCCAAGTCGGCCCCTTGGGTCGTGTATGGGGTGCTGCTGATCGTCTCTGTCTATGTTCTTCCGGGTGGCATCGCGGCCGTGGGCAACCGCTATCGCCTGATGCGGTCGCAGCGTTAATGGCCGTGCGCCCAGTCGCACGAAGACAAGGAGAAAGTGACATGAAGAAGACAAAAGCAGACGGTTTGGCAGCGTCGGCAATCCGCGTCGCATTCGCTCAATCCCGCATGTCACGCTGCGGATCGATTGGTCCTGACTGTGAGGGCGTTGCGCGATGATGCCGACGGATCGCACACCAGAGAGCGGCCTGCCCGGCGCTCTCTTTGACCTGGCCGGCAGGAAAGTCGTCGTGACCGGTGCGGCATCCGGCCTGGGCCGTGTTTTTGCCGAAGCACTTTCCCAATCTGGCGCAGCGGTGGCTTGGGTCGATCGCGAGGCGGAGGAACTCGCGGCCTGCGAGCACATAGGGGCCGACGATTGCCACGTCGTAGCCGATCTTGGCGACGAAGCGGGCGTTTCACAGATGGCGGAAAAAGTCCTTGCCTGGTGTGACGGAAAGCTAGACGTGCTCATCAACAACGCTGGCATCGCAACTCGGCCCGGGCGTTTGCTCGACGTCCCGGTGAAGGACTGGGATCGTGTCTTCGCGATCAACTTGCGCGGCGCCTTCCTGGTTACGCAGGCATTGCTGCCGGCGTTGATTCAGAGCGGTCGCGGTTCAGTGGTGAACGTCAGTTCCTATCTCGGCACCGTCGGCGTCTACCCAGGCTTCGCAGTCACCGCGATTCCCTATGCGGCATCGAAAGCCGGACTGATTGGCTTCACGCGACAGCTCGCAATCGAGTACGCGGCCGAGCAAGTGCGAGCGAACGCGATCGCGCCGGGCTGGCATAGTGGCACGCGCCTCGGACGTGAGCGCGACGCGTCGGGCGGCGCCGCGGCTGTCGCGCAGATGGACGCCTTTGTCGAGCAGGAAGTGCCGCTGGGCTATAGAGGTAGGCCGGCTGACCTCGTGGGCCTCGTGATCTACCTTGCGAGCGATGCCTCGAGCTATGTCACGGGTCAAGTATTTGTTCATGACGGCGGGATAACCGCCCGCTAACCCAGCGAGGTGAGGCGCGGGCGCAGCCGGAGACTCGCCTCGGTTTGACCTATACGATGGTCATTGCAATCCGTAATTGGCTCTTGCTGCACAGAGGGATTGCGCGGCCGACAGGCACCTGATACTGCTCGGCAAGCCAAAGCGGCGCGCCCATCTCCTCCGAAACGGCTTGGGCCAGATCCCCGGCGCGCCGCTGGTAGGCGGCGATGATATGGTCGAACAGCGCAAGACGGCCTCGACGGAAGTCAGCGAGAACGTTTCGAACGCAGCTCGAACTGCGGCCACCGCTCGGTCCACATCGTGGGCGTCGCCGATTGCGACTTTGCCAGCGACAGGTTCATCCGCTGGGTTTATGACGCCGAGCACGGTGTTGCCGGCAGGCTCAACCCATGATCCGTTGATATAGAACTGAAGGTTGTTGCGCATAAGTGGGCTCTCCATCGTCACGGAAGGAGGCAAGGTATATGGCGTAGACCTAGGCGTCTCTTAGGCACTTGCAGTAACGCTGGTAGGCTTAAGGATACCCGGTGCCATAGGCTCGGTCGACAGAGCGTGTGGCCGCGCGTTAAGCAACCTGCCGATGGTTCAATCCTTCGGCCAACGCGCTCCCGCCCGCGGCGGCGTCGAACGCCTGACGCGCGGCCTCGACCTCGGAAAACTTGACGAGCGTCCAGTGATGCAGTGCCCGCAATGGCGGCTGTAACGTGTGCCCAAGTGGCGTGATCTGATACTGCACCGCCACCGGCGACAGTGAAACGACTGTCCTTGAAATCAGGCCGTTGCGCTCGAGTCGGCGAAGACTCTGAGTAAGCGCCTTCTGCGTGACGCCTTCCAGGCGTCGCCGGATGGCGTTGAAACGCTGCGGCCCGTCGTCTAGCACGGCCAGCACCATCATCGACCACTTGTCCGCAATCTGGTCGAAGAGCGCACGGCTGGGGCAGTCAGACGAAAAGCACTTCAGTTCAGGAGCGGGCATCGTGGTTTCCTTGAATAGACCTAGGCGACTTCAGGTGCCTAATTGACGGCAGGTATCAAACATATACCATAAGGCCTTTGTTTGCAACGGAGCCTCTTCAATGTCTCACGCCGATACCAGTACCCTGTTTCGTCCCTTCTCAATCCGCTCCCTCAAACTCAAGAACCGGATCGTCATGGCCCCGATGACGAGGCTCTTTGCCCCCGAGGGCGTGCCTGGCGACGCCAACGTCGCCTATTACCGGCGCAGGGCGGAAGGACACGTAGGGCTTATTTTGTCTGAAGGCACGGTAGTTGACCGTCCGGCATCGCGCAATGACGGCGGCATTCCGCTGTTCCACGGCGAGCCCGCCCTGGCCGGATGGAAGCAGGTAATTGACGCAGTTCATGATGCCGGCGGCAAGATGGCGCCGCAGCTCTGGCATACCGGCTCCACCATGTATCTCAACGGCTGGGAGCCGGACGCACCGGTCGAGAGCCCGTCCGCACTGATCGCGCCGGGCCAGCCTCGAGGCGTCGCGATGACCGAGGAGGACATCGCCGACACGGTTGCCGCGTTCGCCAAGGCAGCCGTCGAAGCCAAGCGGCTTGGCTTCGACACGGTGGAACTGCATGGCGCGCACGGCTATCTCGTCGACCAGTTCTTCTGGTCCGGCACCAACCTGCGTGACGATCGCTACAACGGCCCGACCATCAAAGAGCGATCACGCTTCGCCGGCGAGATCGTTGCCGCGGTACGCGAAGCGGTGGGTCCCGACTATCCGATCATCATGCGGTTCAGCCAGTGGAAACAGCAAGATCTCACCGTGAAGCTTGCGGAAACGCCGGCAGCAATGGAGGACTGGCTTTTGCCGCTCGTCGATGCCGGTGTCGATATTCTGCACTGCTCGCAGCGTCGCTTCTGGGAGCCCGAGTTTCCGGAGATCGACGGCGAGAATGGCCTTAATTTCGCCGGCTGGGCCAAGAAGGTGACCGGCGCGCCGACCATTAGTGTCGGGTCGGTTGGCCTCGACAAGGAATTCGCTACCGCCTTTGCCGGTGAGGGGTCGATCCCTGCGAGCCTAGACCGTCTTATCGAGCGAATGGAACGCGACGAGTTCGATCTGATCGCCGTTGGCAGGGCCATTCTCAACGACCCAAACTGGGTAAAAAGGGTTGAACATGGCGAATACGGTGCGCTGAAAGGGTTCGACCCGGCAGCGCTCGCTGAATTGATTTGAGGGTGAGTTCGAGGACGGAAACATTCTTCGACCCGTTCTCGTCGCTATTGGACCTCCACACTTCCCTATGGATGGCGGAAATGACCAACCTTTTGGACTACACGGATAAAGTTGTGCTGATCACCGGCGGCGCTAGCGGGATCGGACAAGCGACCGCGAACGCATTCGCCGGCCAAGGCGCGAAGGTAGTAATCGGAGATGTCAACGACGGCGCGACCGAAACCGTGGCGCGGATCAAGCGGGCTGGCGGCGAGGCCTTGTTTGTGCGGACCGACGTAAGCGATCCTGCTTCAGTCGAAGCCCTCGTTAAGGCCACGGTCGATACCTACGGCCGCCTCGACTGCGCGTTCAACAACGCCGGCATCCTGCCGTCAGCCACCCCCCTCGCCGAAATGTCGGTCGCGGACTTCGACAAGGTCATCTCGATCGATTTGCGCGGCGTGTTTCTCTGCCTCAAATATCAGATCGCGCACATGCTGACGGCGGGCGGCGGCTCGATCGTCAACACAGCCTCCGTGGCCGGGCTGATCGCCGGCCGGAACACGTCTTCCTACGTCGCCGCCAAGCATGGCGTGATCGGTCTTACAAAGGCAGCCGCGCTCGACTATGCCACTCAGGGCATCCGCGTGAATGCCATCGCTCCTGGCCTGGTCGCCACTGCCATGACCCAAGGCTGGTTGGAAGACGCTGAGTTCAGTCAAAGATTGTTGCAGACTATCCCGCTCGCCCGCCCAGCGCAGCCTGAGGAGATGTCTGGTATGGTGCTTTTCCTTAACTCATCCCAAGCGTCGTTCATCACGGGGCAAACCTTCACCGTCGATGGCGGGCAAGTTCCCCGCTGATCGCGGTGTCGCCCGTTATCTAGAATCCGGCGGCGTCGAGAACTGGATCGCGGGGCTGAACCGTCCGACGAGGTAGTGGTCGTGCAAAACCCGGTTCCGCGATCTCATCACCGCGAGCGCCGGCACTTTGCGCGAATGATGCCGGTATCCCTTTCTCCGATCCCGATAGCGACCGCATTCCTTGTCGAGCGGGAACTATACGGGCGCTCTGACGCCGGATCGACTACCTGCCTTTGGCTTGAACGGAAGTCAAGAATCCTTGCGTTTACCTCCTATCGCAAGTGCTGATTTGTTGCTCTCGGGCACCGGGCGTCGAGCTTGCGTTGATCTCGCCGTGCGATCTCGTCTTGGATGAGCAAGGTCAGGAAGTCGGTGTACGCGAGCTTGCGGTCGATGGCTTCGCGGTTGCGCGCTTCGAGCGTGTCGAGGATGCCGGGTAGTCGCAAGTGCGTCAGCGAAGGCATCAGTTAGCGAAGTGCATTCATGTTCAATCGATCAGGAGGGGCTGGGTATCGCGACAGAAGCGGCCGCCGTGGGTGGAGGTGGTCGCGCCCGATTCAACGGGTTCGGTCGACAGCCAGCGCTGGTTGAGTCCTTTCTGCAGGGTCAGCTTGACGGCTTTATAGCTTGGCGTGCCGAAATGGTTCGCGCGACGGCCCGCTCCCGACGAGACGCCCTGAACTGGTAGAGCGCTCCCTCTACTGGGCGCAGCTCGAAGAGAACCTCATGTCTGAGAGCGCGTGAACCAGCTCGTAGCAGGACGACCCCATACGCTGCGCGTCTCTGAGGCACCATCGGGTGTCGTGCGGTTGTCAGGCCTGTGCGACTGGCGCATTGTAATTGGCCACCGTGGTACGCATTCCCCGCGCGGTCTGCCGGACATGCGGTGCCGACAGTTCGTGTTCGCAGTAAAGCCGCGCCATGGTGGCGGTTGCCTTGAGCCACAGATCCCTACCGGCTAGTCGGAACGGCACGGAATGGTAGACAAGCTGGAACGGCCCATGGGCGTCGCGCTTGACCTCCACGCGCGCCCAGGGTGAACTCCGCTCGGGCGCAATACGCGAGCCGGTGTTGTGTTCTCGACGTTTAACTCCAATCGCGCACCTCGCCCACGTCGCCCACGTCGCGGAACTGATCGCGCCGCCGGGCGTTTTGCGCTGATCGATGCAGAGCATGACCAGGAGCCCATCTGGCGGCGACGTCTTTGCGTTTAGCCGCTTTCTTCGGCGTCAATCGATCCAGGTCACCACTTCGTCGAGTGGAGCACGTTCCGTCCTGAAGTTGTTCGCTGCGTGAGCAGTGTCTTCGTACCCGAAGGAGATGCCCGCTACCACATTTCGATCGTCGGAAATGCCTAAATGGGAACGTATGAACTGCGGATACGAGGCCAAGGCTGCTTGCGGGGCAGAGGCTACTCCAAGATCCTGTGCCGCAAGGATAAAGTTCGCTAGGTAGGCGCCGGCGTCAACGGCACCGTACGTGCCGAGACAACGATGGGTCGTGATGATCGCCACGTGCGGAGCGCCAAAAAAACGGAAGTTCTCCAGCGTTTGACGCGCCGAACCTTCACGATCGCCCTTTGTGACGCCCACGCTTTCATAGAGCCGCCAGCCGCATTCCCGACGGCGGTCTTTCAAGACACCTTCATAGGACTGCGGAAATTCAAAGTCAGGCGCAATCGGCTCGTTTTTTTGAGCGAAGCGGGTGTACGCCTCTCGGAACGCATCGGCAGCGTCACCCGAAACGATGGCCACCTGCCAGGGCTGAACGTTGCCCCACGAAGGTGTACGCTGCGCGGCCTCCAGGATGGACTCGATCGTGCTGCGCGCGACCGGAGTCGGCAGAAAAGCTCTGCAGGTATGTCGACGGGAAATCAGATCGTTAAGTGTGTTATGCGGGCGGGTCATGACGGTGAAGATTGGCTGTTGGAAGTAAATCCGAATTTACACACAAACTCGGGTTAGTGCAACCAGCAACGGCGCCAATATGCCAGGGTTTTCCTAGGTAACTGTGAATTTACTTTTAAGGAGGCGCGGTGAGACAATTCTCTGTGGAAGCGGACAGCCTGCGGCAAACCCTTTTCCGCTCCGGATAGCGGCGGGGCTTCGGCCATGAGGCTTGCCTCGCCAGTACGACCGAAATCTTAGTTTATACGACCATGGAGCGCCATTTATGATGTCAACGGCAGCGCTGCGCAGAGCGGCAAGCATTTGTCCAAAAGGGCTTGCCATTTCCAGTGGCGAGGAGCAGCGCACTTGGCCGGAGCTGGTGGGACGAGTCTCAGCACTGGCAGGCGCCCTTCAATCTTCCGGACTCCAGCGCGGTGATCGGGTAGCCACGCTGGCGAGGAATTCGCCTCGCTATTTTGAACTTCTGATGGCGATCTGGTGGGCAGGCGGAGCGATCGTTCCCCTCAACACGCGTTTGGCCTTCGAGGAGCTTCGCCACATCGTGGAGCACTCCGATTCCGTGCTGTTGTTTAGCGACGAGTCGTTCGAGGAGTTCGGAGCGCAGATGGCTCAGGTTGTGCCGTCTCTAAAAGAATTCATCCGCCTCGACGACGCGCGATATGCGGCGATGATCCAGCATCCACGTACTGAGGATGCTTGCGGTGATCTCAATTCGCTTGCCGGCATCTGCTACACAGGGGGGACGACCGGACTGCCCAAGGGAGTAGAGCTGACGCACCTGAACTTCAGCTTCGCCGCGATGAGTCTGCATCGCGAACTCGGGTACAACCAGGACACGGTCTATCTCCATTCGACGCCGATGTTTCATTTGGGAGACCTTGCAAATGGGCTGGCGGTGACGCTTGGCGGCGGCACTCACAGCTTCATATCGCAATTCAAGCCGGAGCTTTTCTATCGGCGCCTGTGCGACGATGGTGTCACGCACGTTCAACTCGTCCCAACGATGGTTGCGATGGTCCTTGACGGGCCGGAGCGCGATGACGAGCTTCTATCGCGAATTCAATCGATCCAGTACGGTGCTGCTCCGGTATCGCAGGCGTTGCTTGCTCGAATTTTGCAGGCCTTTCCCAATGCGCGGATTAATCAGTTCTATGGAATGACCGAGGCATGCGGGGGCATTTGTAGCTTGCCCCCCGACCGGCATGTTTTGAGCGGCCCCAAGGCGGGAAAGCTCAAGTCGGCAGGGCAGGCGTTGCCCGGCTTTGAGATCCGTATCGGGAGCGATCAATCTCGCCCGAGCAAACCGGGAGAAGCAGGGGAGATCCTGCTACGCGGCCCGGCTATCATGCGCGGTTATTGGAAAGCGCCCGAGAAGACTGCCCAGACGCTCGTTGACGGTTGGCTCTGTTCGGGTGACGCGGGCTATCTAGACGAGGACGGTTTTCTGTACATCGTCGATCGGATCAAGGACATGATCATCAGTGGTGGCGAGAACATCTATTGCGCCGAAGTCGAGAACGCTTTGGCCTCGCACCCTTTGGTTGAGTCTTGCGCTGTGCTCGGTCTGCCCGATGAGCGCTGGGGAGACCGGGTTCATGCCGTGGTTGTTCGGAAACCTGGCGCGACTTTGAGTATCGCGGAACTGGACGGGCATTGCCGGGCACAGATAGCAGGCTATAAAGTCCCACGGAGCTACGACGTCCGCAGCGACCCGTTACCCCTTTCAAGTATCGGCAAAGTTCAAAAGAACCAACTGCGGGAAGAGTGGCTAGCGGCTGAAAAAAGCAGAGCTGGTTAGCCGGAAAACCGCCCGCATGGCGCGCGGCTCGATCGACTTCTGCTGCGGTCGACCCAGGGACCGGTGACTCTTTCGTGGTGAACGAGGGGCTTGGGAAGGTTCCTCTGATAAAGCGCCAGTTCGATGAGGTCTGCCAATCACCCCAAGAGTACGGGTTTCCGATAAGTGAATAGCGATTTACTTTGCGTGCTCGATGCATTGTAATACGTTAATGGGCCGCGCTGGACTTGCCCCGTGCACGGAAATCGGAGGATTTCAGGAGAGGTGTTTAGGCGCCTCGCGGGGACGGCTGCTAGAAGATCTCGCCGCGCAGGCGGGGCATCGAACGCCCGACTCCCTGGGGTGCGATCGCAGCGCGCTACTGCTTTGTCAACCTGGATCGGAAGACCTTGGAATGAATGGATCAAATCTACAAAAGTCGCTTGATGTCGTCATCGTCGGGGCTGGCTTCGCCGGCCTCTACCAGTTGCACCGTGCTCGCAAGGCGGGCCTGACTGCCCGCGTGATCGAGGCCGGCGATGACGTCGGCGGCACCTGGTACTGGAACCGCTATCCCGGCGCGAGGTGCGACGTAGAAAGCCTCGACTACTCGTTTTCCTTCGACGGGGAGCTCGAGCAGGAATGGACCTGGAGCGAGCGCTACGCGACACAGCCGGAAATTTTGCGTTACATCCACCACGTCGCCGACCGATTTGACTTGCGGCGGGACATCGAGTTTGGCACGCGTGTGAAGCGGGCGGTATTTGACGAACAGGCAAAGCGGTGGACCCTGGAGACAGACGCGGGCGAGTCATTTGACGCGCAATTCTGTATTATGGCCACTGGATGCCTTTCAATCGCGCAAGCCCCGAATTTGAAGGGCCTGGACAGCTTCGCCGGCACCTGGTATCACAGCGCCGATTGGCCGAAAGAGGGTGTGGATTTCGCTGGCAAGAGGGTAGGGGTGATAGGCACGGGGTCTAGCGGTGTACAGATGATTCCGTTGATCGCGGAGCAGGCTGACCATTTGACGGTCTTCCAGCGGACGGCCAACTTCAGCGTGCCGGCCCAGAACGAACCGCTCGACGACGAGGCCGTTCGCCATGCCAAGGCGAACTACCGGGAGCGGCGTGCCCGCGCGAGAGAAGCCAACAACGGCCTGTACCTCGAGGCAGTCGACAAATCGGCCCTGGAGGTGTCTGACGAGGAGCGGCTGCGCGAGTTTGAGTTCCGCTGGCGCGGTGCCGGTGGCGGATTCCGGATGATGCGCGCATTCAATGACTTGCTGGTCAATGAAAAAGCCAACGAGTACGTCTCCGACTTCGTGCGCTCCAAGATCCGTGCGACTGTGCGCGACCCGAACGTGGCCGAACTGCTTTGCCCCAAGAGGGAACTGCGGTTCGGAACGAAGCGCCTTTGCGTGGACACCGGCTACTACGAAACATTCAACCGGCCCAACGTTACGCTCGTCGACGTGAAGACTGCGCCGATCGAGGAAGTGACCCACCGGGGGCTGCGTACAAGCGCGCAAGAGTATGAGCTGGATGTCCTCGTGTTCGCGACGGGTTTCGACGCGATGACCGGTGCGCTAAGTGCCATCGACATCCGCGGCATCGGAGGAGCGACGCTGCGGGAAAAGTGGCAGCACGGTCCGCGTACCTACCTCGGAGTCTCGTGCGCGGGCTTTCCGAACATGTTCATTATCGCGGGGCCCGGGAGCCCATCGGTGCTCAGCAATGTCGTGCACTCCATCGAAGAGCATGTCGATTGGGTCACTCGGTTGATTCAACACGCGCGTGAGACCAATCGGGCCTACGTCGGTTGCGAGCTCGATGCGGAGAATGAGTGGGTTCACCACGTTAACGAGGTGGCCGATCGCACCCTCTACCCACGCGGCAATTCGTGGTACGTCGGCGCCAATATCCCGGGCAAGCCCCGAATCTTCATGCCGTACGTGGGCGGAGTGCCGGCTTACCGCAGGATTTTGAACGAGGTGGCCGATGCCGCTTACCGCGGCTTCGTGCTCGCCTGAATAACGGATCAAAGGAAGCCCTGCATGAAAACTCTTGTTCTCGGCGGTACCGGCTTTATAGGGATGCATGTTGCGCGGGAGCTTGCCGCGAGGGGCGAAGAAATTGTGATTGCGGGGGCCAGAGGTGAACGCTCGCCTGCGGAACTGAAGGAGTTTTTCGGAGAGGCCCCGCAGCAGGAACGAATCGATTTGACCGTCAGCTACGACGTCTTCGATGCGATTGCCCGTATCAAGCCCGGTAAGGTATTCGACGCGTCGGGGTATGCCCCCAAATCGATGTCGCCGGCGCGTGAAGTCCATTTACGAACGGCTTGTGCGCTCAATGTGATCGAAGCGTGTCGAATCATGAACGTCGGACAGCTGACGATTACCAGTTCCAGCGACATCTACTGGGGCCTGGACGCAAACCACTATCCGTATAGGGAGGCCGGCCCGATTGCCATCACTGAACAGAAGGATCATCACTACATTCAGGCCGGGCCCAAGAAGTTGCTCGAGGCGATCGCCGCCATCTTTCAGCGCCAGACGGACCTCGACATCCGGATCGTGAGAATAGACGGCACATACGGGCCGCTCTACAACAAGATGATCAATGTCGTCGCGCGGATGGTTCACGCCGCCGTGCGCGGCGTCCCCATGGATCTGACTTCAGACCAAGGGCGCTTGCCATGCGCGGACATGGCTTGGGACTTCAACTATGTAAAGGACCATGCCTACGGGATGGCGCTGGTCCATCAGGCGAGTACACCGGAGCACAAGGTCTACAACGTGGGCAGTGGCAAAACCACGAGGCTCGATGAATTCGCCGATGCAGTCAACGCGCTGTTCCCAGGCGCGATACCGCCGTTGCCGCTGCACCCTCATGGGCCTTCGAGCGACCAACGCTATTTGGACATAACGCGCGCGCGTGCGCTCGGCTATGAACCGCAATGGTCGGTTGCGACCGGGATTGCTGATTATGTGCAATGGCTGCAATCCCACGACGTCTGATTTCTGGTGCTCGAGGGCAGCGCAAGGCGATGAGATCAGTGGGCCGCCGGCCCACGCAGTGGCCGGCCACGGGCATTGCGGGCGCCGCGAAGTCGGCCTCGCTGCTGGCGACCTCGCGCTCGCGCGGGAGGCTGAATCCCTCTACATCGCAACCGTCGATTGCCTTTGCATCCGGCCGGCAGTTGACCGTATCAAGCGCCCAAAGGCGCAGTTGTTTTGCCGAACTAACGGATCGAAGCACCGCACCTCCAGCAGTGAACCATAGATTCTGGGTGGTCATCTCCAGAGTTGCCCCGCCAGTCCTGACTAGGCGCACGCCTTGGCCGAAGCGCACGTATCCGTTTCGACACCGGCGAGAGTGAATCCGAATTAGAATTACGCTTGTTGGGATCCAGCGGCAATTCCGGGTCGACGCGGCTCGGGGCGGTGCTTTGACACTCACTCGGCGTTCAAGTTGAGGAGGGGCGCGCCTCGGCGTGGCCTGATTTCTCGATACTGAGTGACGTCGAAAAACCGTCGAGGAGCGGTAAGCCGCCATTGACGAAGATTCGGCTCAGTGCCGGCAGACTATGGAAGATTTTGTGGTTATGGACGAACTCATCGAGTTGACGACCCGTCGGACGCCGAAAGGCAATACGACGCGAGAAGCCATCAAGCTTGCCGCGAAGCGCGCGTTGGCAGTAGACGGATTTTCAAATGCGAAAATCGCCGACATCATGGCGAGCGTCAACCGCTCTCCTGGTGCGTTCTACAAATACTATCCAAGCAAGGAAGCACTGCTGCACGAGCTGCTTGACGAATTTCGCGCGCGCCTCAAGGCGGAAGTAAACCGCTCTTTGGACATGAGTGAGGAGCCTGTTGAACACCTGAAAGAGCGGCTAGGGGCGTTCTGGAAAATCTATCGCGATGACTGGCCTGTTGCGACCGCAGCGTTTCAGATGTCCATGGCGAACCGGGAGTTCGCTCGCGCGTGGCACGGTGTGAGGCAACAAGGCATACGAGGCATGTCAAGCATGATCAAACTTCTTCAACAGAAAGGCTTTTGCTCCGGTCTCGATAGCGAACTCATTGCCTCCGCGCTGTGTTCGATGCTCGAATACACCGGCTACAACTGGACTGCGCGCGCCGGTGACTTTCCCGATCGACTGATTGATGACGCGACTGCTATTGAGGTATTGACTCGACTGGTTTTAGATGGCGTCAGAGGAGGTGCCGCTCAGATCGCAGCCCTGCCTTCGGCAGCCAAGGAGCTTGGCCGCGATCCGGTGCGGCGCCGTACGAAGTCAGACCGCGGCTGAGCCGATGAACTGTTCTTAGGGCTTGAACTCTCGAGGTGTACAGGAGGCCGTATGCGACGCACCACATCTCGTTCAGCTATGGATGTCTCTGATGTTTCGGAGTCCGGCGACCTTTACAGGGCGGAAGTCATTCAACGCCGTGACGCATGTTGAACCGCACCGGATTTGAACCGACCCCCGAGAGTCGGACTGACCTTGGAGGTTTCGAGGAAATTCGATGTAAAGCCTGTTTTTCTTCCTTGGCAAACGCCTTTCTACCATGCCGCTGCCGCGACGCGATGCGGGGCGAGTCTCCAGTCGCCCTAGCGGCTATCTACGCCGCGACCCGCATCCTCGTCATACCGCTTCACAGCGCACTTACTGCTTCCACTATGTGGATTGTTAGCCTCGTGCGGCGACGCCGATGTACGACGACGCCCGAGAAGCGCGGAAACTGACCGCCATAGCCAGGTTCATGTACATCGGGCGCACGGACATGCTCTCCCCGGCAAAAGCCGGCGACTATCGCTCGCGCGGTTGATGTCATGCGCAACGCCAGTCCTGATCGTCCGGTCCGTTCGGTCGCGTTCCCGACACAGCCGGTCACCTCGGTCCGGTAGTACGCAATGAGGAGCACTGCGTGCGCAAGCATGCAATGCTCCTGGTGCGACGTTAGAACTTATGTCGTATGCCGATGCTGGCAACCGATTGCGTGTCGGTACTCGACGGCGCTAGCGGAAACAGCGCGGCGTGAACGTCGGCGCTCGAGCGTATCGTGTTCAAATGCACATAGAGGTCGGTTCGCTTCGATAGAAAGTAATCCGCCACCAGTCCTATCTGATTCCAGTGGTCGCCTTGCATCTTCGTGTATGCATAATCCGCGCTAAGCCACAACCCGTGGCTGACCTGGTACGTCAGGCCTGCTTCGGCGGTGCGTAATATCGCCGATTGATTAGCACGCCGGAAATCGACGAAGGTTGCGACGGTCCGAACTGCGAGCGCCCCAAAGCTGTAGCTCACGCCGACGCCGCCCGTGCCGTACCGGTCGATCGCGGTACCAGCCAACGATGCGCCGAATACTGGCGTGCCTAAATCGAAAATAGGCACGAAGTTGCGAATTTGCGTATAGGCCGCCCCTATTTGAAAATCACCACGACGGTAGCCACCACCAAAGCTCATGGCGCTGTTGCGCGAAAGACTGCCGGGCTGGTTGCCGAATGAATACATTGCTCCAAGATGCAGGCCGCCGATGTCAGGCGACATGTATTTGACCGCGTTGTCAACGCGTTCGCCGCCGAGGCGGTCATAGTCGCCAAGATGAAACGCGTACACGTCGGAACTCGCGCAGCCGTTCGCCGTCGGGCACAAAAAATCGAGTACAAAGTCGTATTGCCGGCCAAGGGTCAGCGAGCCGGCGCTTGAATGACTCAAACCCACATATGCTTGCCGGCCGAACTCAAGACCGCCTTGACCGAGCGCTCCATTGTTGACGCTAAAGCCATTCTCCAAGCGAAAAATAGCCTTGTAGCCGCCGCCTAGGTCCTCTTGGCCGAACATACCCCAACGGTCGGCCTGGGCATCGCCGGCAAACTGCATGAAGGTGCGGCCGCCTTTTTGGTTGCTGACGTAGGCTAGTGAATCGTCTACCAGTCCGTACAGTGTCAGGTTGCTCTGCGCGTATGTCGGAAAGGCGCACAGTGCGGCAAGTGCAGTCCCTCCCCCTACTATCCAGCGGCGTCTCTTGAACATCTTTGTCTCCGTGCGCCGGTCAAAGCCGGCGGGTTGTTGTGAATGAAAGAGTCCATACGTTCGAGGCCCAGTCAGCTACGGCGGCCTCAAGTCATGCATCCGCACTCCGCAGGCCGCGAGAAACGTTGCCAGAGCTACGTTCCGGCCGGGTATAGAAAACTGCGTCTAACGGAAATTTCTCTACTCGAAAATGAATCGCTTAAACTGACCGTCCGTGCCCGGACTCTTGGAGTGATATTGCATGTAGCTCGCAATCTGCCGCCCCCTGAGTGGAAGAGCCGTTAAAACGTGTAGGTCAGCTGAACATCGGACGCACGATGGCTGACTACTGCTTATCGCGGGGCCGCCTTCAGATACGTCGGCCGCTCGGAACAATGCCGATGCCGTTCCCTCATGCGCTATCGCAAGTCCATCTTCGGTCTACCGCGAACGGTCGACAAAAGAGCCCTAGCTTTCTAAAGGCACCACCGAGGCTTGCAGCGCGAAGCCGCCCTATCATCGCGGACGCTGCATCCCGAGTTCCGAGCCATTGGTTGCATTAGAGTGCATCGACGGCTACAAGTAAACCGTGGTTCGCTTATAGTTTACCCGGTTGGAGAACAAGTACCGCGTACTGACTCTGCTGTATCTAAGCGAGGAATGGAGAACGCGCTGTAAGCATAGATTCAAGGCCTTTCGGAAAGTAGACCCGCCCGTTGTACAAAGTGATACCCGCCACTTCAAGGGGAAGGCCGGTTAGCAGTTGCGCGATGCCACAGCCTGGAGCGGCAAGAACCGACCGAACTGAGGGCCGGAGTGCGAGTCGCTGCGCTTCAACGTTATGCCGGTCGCCCGCGATTAGGCGGTCTGGTGCCTGCAAGCTTTGGCTCGGGGCGTTTCTTTGCGGTAGTGGTGTTCGGCTGGGACGACTCTGAATTCGCTCATGTTCGTGAAAGCGAATGTTCGTTCAGATGCAGCCTCGGCGAGCCAGTTCCGACGGCTCCGGACAGAGCCGCGACGACCCTAGATAAATCCTGGTTTACCGAGCGGCCAAATCATGGTTTACTTGCGTTTGTATTGAGCGCTCAGAAGAGGCCAAAACTAGGAGACCCCGTTGTCACTCACCGCTGCCGTTTGCCGTGCGGCCCAAGTTCGTTCGTCCGGCACTGCCCTCTTAGCTACCGGGCGACGCGTCACATGGCGCGAACTCGAAAAGCGTCTCGCCCGCGCGGCGGTATTGCCGAGAGGGATGGCTGTGACGCCCGGGGCAAGAGTGGCGACGTTAGCCACAAATTCACCCATGCGTTTCGAGCAGCGGCGGCGACAACATCTACTGCACAGAATCCGAGAACGCACTCAGGTTCATTCAGCAGTGCGGGGCTCTGCGGTGCTGGGGTTGCCTGAAAGGAAAGCGGGGCGAAAGTTTTCGCGCCGTGCCGGTCGCCGTATCAGTCGTGAATGTCGCCCTCCCTGTGATCGGGCTCATGTTCGGTTCCTTGTTGCGGGCTACAAAGTCCTCAAGAGCTACGGGTTCACTGAGACGCTGCTGTTATCGGGCGGAGGCAAGGCCCAGAAGAATGTGCTGTGCGACAAGTGGCAGCAAGCGCTAGGGAACGTAGCGTGATTGACATCCTCCCGCGGCCTTTTTTCGAGCCCGAACACGACGAATTCCGGACGCAAGTGCGCCGCTTCATTGCACAGCGAATTGTGCCATTCCATCTCGCCTGGGAGCGACAAGGTTGCGTACCGCGAGAAATCTGGCAGGCGGCTGGGGCGATCGGCATGCTTTGCTGCACCGTACCGCAGCAATGGGGTGGACCGGAGGCAGACTATCTCTACGCCGTGGTGGCGCTTGAGGAAATGGCGTACGCGCACGCGCCGGGCCCTGGCTTCGCGGTTCATTCGGAGATGGTGACGCCCTATGTAGTCAATTTCGCATCGCCCGAGCAAAAGCGGCGCTGGCTCCCTCGGCTCGTGTCCGGTGACGCGATCGCCGCAGTGGCGATGACAGAGCCTGGAGCGGGCAGCGATCTTCGCGGGATACAGGCGCGAGCCACTCGAACTTCCACTGGGTGGAGGCTTTCCGGGCAGAAAGTATTCATCTCGAACGGCCAGCTCGCCGATGTGTTTGTGGTCGCAGCTAAGGCCGGCAATGACCCGAGCGCTCTCTCGCTGTTTGTAGTCGACGCGGCGCTGCCGGGTGTGAAGCGCGGAAAGCGGCTGGACAAGATGGGGCAGCACGCTCAGGATACGTCTGAGATTTTCTTCGAAGAAGTGCAACTCGCAGAAGGCGATATTCTAGGCAGCGAAGGCGACGGGATGCAGTTCCTGATGCACGGTTTGGCGCGCGAGCGGTTGACCATCTGCATCATCTGCCAGGCGCGCGCAGAAGCTGCTTTCTCCGACACCGTTAAATACGTCAGCGATCGACACGCATTCGGTCAAACCATCGCGCAGTTGCAAAACACGCGGTTCGTTCTCGCGTCGGTGAAAGCCGACCTTGTCGCGGGGCGATCGCTTGTCGACCGTCTGATCGAGATGTACCGCGCGGGAGTGCTTGACCAGACTACCGCGGCTGCGGGAAAGCTCTGGGTTACCGAGATGCTCGGTCGCAGCGCCGATGCATGTCTGCAACTGCACGGCGGTTGGGGTTATATGACGGAATACAACATCTCGCGCGTGTACGCGGACGCCCGCGTCGAGCGAATCGCGGGCGGCACGTCAGAAATTATGAAAGAGATCATTGCGAGAGGCATCTGGCCGCAAACTTGATTCTTATGTATGCGGATTTACAATGTAGTGGTCAAGCCTCTTTGGACTCTCACAAAGGGGCTTTTCAAAAATCGAAGTTTCGTATCGCACTGGCGGCAAACCGTTTGCCGCCGAATGTGTGCGCCTGTCGTTGTAAAAGCCAGCGATGTAGTCCGTGATGTCCCGCCGGGGGAGTTCGTGACTGCCGTACTCTTGCTCGCTGGTCCATTCACTCTTCAGGCTCTGAAGAAGCGCTCGACCACCGCGTTGACTCTCCTATGTCAAGCAGGGGCCGTCGAATCGGCCAGATCGGCCAGATCGGCCAGAATGAGCGGGTACAACTCCCGGACGATATAGCGCCGCTGCCTATAAAGGAAACCAGACGATGGCGAAGACATCTGACGCACAGACGCACACACACAGCGGCGCTCAAGGCGAAGGTGCCACTGGTAGCAGTACGCGGGAAGCGCATGCTGGCAGTATTAGCGCAGCAGTTTGAGGTTGGCCCGAACCATCACGATGGAAGCTGAGCATGCGGCGCCAGCACTTGAGGAAGCATTCGCGCGATATGGATTGCCTCAGATCGTCAGCACCGATCGAGGCAGCCAATTCGCCAGTATAGCCTTCACCGACGCGGTCCTCTCGCGCGGAATCGCACCGTCGATGGATGGCAAGGGAAGCAGCACGACAACGTTTTTATGGAACGGCTGTGGCGCAGCGCGAACTATGAAGAGATATATTGAAGGCCTACGAGTCCGTCGGCCATGCACGGAAGTCGATCGCTAACTACCTCACGCAGTACAACAAACAATGGCCTCATTCGGGAACGGGCCACCTCTTTTTGCACCTGTTCGCGGGATTGCAGGTACTTTTCCGCAAGGTACGGGCAATGCGACCACATCTTTCACGACGTGAGCCCGCTGCTGGCGAGCCATTCATCGCGCAGTGCCTTTTTTAGAACCTTGCCTACCCCGGAGAGCGGCAATGGTTCGGTCCGGATGTCATATCCGCGTGGCACCTTGTAACCAGCAATGTGGGCTCTGCAGTGGGATTCCAGTTCTGCGGGGGTCGCGACGCAGTCAACGTTTACGACGACGACAGCATGCACTCGTTCGCCCCAACGCTCGTCGGGCACTCCAATTACTGCGCACTGGTGTACCGCCGGATGCATGCTCAAGACGTTCTCGATTTCGGCGCTATAGATGTTCTCACCGCCGCTAATGATCATGTCTTTCATACGATCTACAACAAACAGAAACCCTTGGTCGTCCATGAAGCCTGCGTCACCGGTGCGCAACCAGCCATCCTTGACGGTGTCCGACGTCTTCTCGGGGTCCCGCCAGTAGCCCCGCATCACTGCAGGGCCGCGAATCTGAATTTCCCCAACGGCCCCAGTTTTGCAGAGGGCGTATTGCTCGTCGACGATCCGCACTTCGAAGATTGATGTAGGTTGTCCGACCGAGGACAACTTCCCTGCTGTAGAACCGCTCTTTACATGCCACTCCGGTGACAGGCATGTGCATGCGCCGCTGCATTCGGTCATACCGTAAAACTGTTGAATCCGAACGTTGTGAAATGAGTTCAGTAACCGATCAAGTAAATCTTGGGAAATTGGTGCCGCGCCATAAGACACCGTCCGTACCTGCATCAGCAAGCTATCGTCACGCTCAGGGGCGTCGAGAATCATTGAAAGCATGGTTGGCACGAGCTGAAGGTGCGTCACGCCGTCTGTCCTCAAGCGCGAAAAGAACCCGGCTGTACTGAAATGCGACAAGAAACTATGCGACCCTGCCGCCAGCGTCACGGCAAGGCCAATGCCGAAGTCAGCCAAGTGGAACAGTGGCGCAGCATGAAGGTAGACGGTGTCACTAGCGTGATTCATGTCGCGCTGCATGTTCGATGCTGCGAATGCCAGATTGAGGTGGGTGAGTTCGACCCCTTTGGGAAGCCCCGTCGTGCCACCCGTATAAAAGATGCCCGCGAGACTAGTTAATGCCACTTGTGCGTCGTCAATCTGCGGCGAAGAAAGCATGTCACGACGACGGTCGTCGTCCACCACGATAACGTCTTGGAGTGCTATAGCGTCACGGATGCGCTCAGCCATCGCCCGGAAGCTATCGTCGGTAATGAGAAAACGGGCTTCGGAATGCGCAACGATGTAACGCAGCTCGTCAAATGCCAGACGAGTATTGAGTGGTACTAATACACCGCCGCCCCACCAAACTGCGAACATTAATTCAAAGTAGAGAGGCGAGTTCAGGGCAAGCGTAGCTACGTGGTCGCCGGGTCGGAGTCCGGCAGCTCTAAGTGCCGACGCAAGTGCTGCGATTCGCCTCGGCATTTCCTTCCACTTCGTTCTTTCCGTATCGCTAATAATGGCCCATCCATCCGGCCGTATAGTTGCCGCACGGCGGATCGCGGCAGTAAGCATAAGCGTGTCTCCGTTGTGTTCAGTGGGCCGAGATCCTCACTGCTTCGATCGAGCTTCGGTTCGCGGTTTGAGGCCTAGGCGAAGTGGCGGAAAGCGGTCGCGCCTCCTGTTCAGTCCCTGAGGAACCGGCTGCGGTGATGGAGGCTTTGCGGGCTTTCCGCAATGTGGTAATTAAAGCACGGCGACGCAAGAAAGTGAACCTCGATTCACGCCGTGTTTACCCGGCGGTTCACTCGGTACGACGTTCGGCGCTTCCGTTTCAGCAGGGCGCGCGTCAACGCGTAGACGCGGGATAGCCGAATGTGAATTAAGATCATCCATATGAACTGCATGAGGAGTCCGCGTTTATGCCGCAGCCAGTCGGCTTGCTTTGCAGTCGGGTTCTAAATTCGGCGGAACGCAGGCAAACCGAGCCAGCATTGGGATTTCGCGGTCTAAGATATGCTGAAAAGCCTTTGAGGAACGCTCGGACGGCGATAGACGAACGTCCCGGCTAGGTGCCGGTCAGACTAACACGACAATTGTTTTGTTTATGAACGAGCTCATCGAGCCGGCGACCCGGCGCACACCCAAAGGTGATACGACCCGAGAAGCGATCAAGCTTGCCGCGAAACGCGCGTTGGCCGCAGAGGGGTTCTCGAATGCGAAGATCGCGGACATTATGGCGAGCGTTAACCGCTCTCCGGGGGCATTCTACAAGTACTATCCGAGCAAGGAGGCGCTGTTGCTTGATTTGCTCGATGCATTTCGAGCACGCCTCAAGGCGGAGGTAAACCGCTCTTTGGACATGAGTGAGGAGCCTGTTGAACACCTGAAAGAGCGGCTAGGGGCGTTCTGGAAAATCTATCGCGATGACTGGCCTGTTGCGACCGCAGCGTTTCAGATGTCCATGGCGAACCGGGAGTTTGCTCGCGCGTGGCACGGTGTGAGGCAACAAGGCATACGAGGCATGTCAAGCGTGATCAAACTTCTTCAACAGAAAGGCTTTTGCTCCGGTCTCGATAGCGAACTCATTGCCTCCGCGCTGTGTTCGATGCTCGAATACACCGGCTACAACTGGACTGCGCGCGCCGGTGACTTTCCCGATCGACTGATTGATGACGCGACTGCTATTGAGGTATTGACTCGACTGGTTTTAGATGGCGTCAGAGGAGGTGCCGCTCAGATCGCAGCCCTGCCTTCGGCAGCCAAGGAGCTTGGCCGCGATCGGATGCGGCGTCGTACGCCGTCATAGCGCCGCTGACCCGGCGAATCGCGTAGGTGAATCAGTCAACCCATTCTCCGGTGCCGGTCTTGCCAGAGTCGCGCTGCAGTCGGCACCCAGCGAGTCGCCATAGTAACGGGCTTCGGCGTCGGACCGTGGAATATTGCCGATCTGTTCAAGCAGGCGCCGGTGGGTCAAGCGCCGAGGGTTCGACAGCCTGCACGTTGCCCCATGAACCACCACGATGAATGACTTCCGCCGCGTCACTCGGCTATCCGTCGCCCAAGCATTCACCCGCGTGCATGGTGTATGCCCAGCAATTTTTAACATCTGACTCGACCCGCGGTCGCGTTAACGCCGGGAGCGGGTCGGGGGGAGTCCATGGGGCTGTTCAACATGACAGCAGGCAACCCAAATCTGCGGCACTCTTGAGCTCGCCACGACCCAGCAAACGCAGGGGATTTGGCTACCGACGGCGACTTTGCACCACTCTTCGCCATTACGCTTACGACAGAATGAAGCGCCCACATCGTTGCGCAGACCATCGTCAACCAGATCCGTGCGCGAGCGCGAACTATACCAATCTGTTCCCGCAAAAAGACTCGATCAACGCGGCGATGCGCTCGGCCTGGTCGTGGTGAAGCATGTGCCCGGCGTCGCCCACGATTTCCTCCTGCCAGTCGGCGAAAGCGGAGAAGCGGCGCTTGAATTCGGCGATCGGCGTCGTTCCGGCAAACATTGCGAGCGTCGGCGACGCTTCTGCCTCCACGTGCAGTACCTTAGCCTGCACGCGCGACCAGACGGCCATCGCTTCGTCGAGCCGGTATAGCGTAGGACTGCGCAGCTTGTGTGCCGGGTCCGCAAGTACACGGAAAGAGCCATCGGGTTCCTGGCGGGACCAATGCTGCGCCAGAAAGCGCGCGCGCGAGCGCGGAAGGCGCGGATTCGTGCGAATGAGGCGGTCGGCGACTTCATCGAGCGTTGCGTAGCCGTGCAGTTGCGGCGGCGCGCGCAGCTCGTCGAGCCACCTCGCGATGGAGGTAGGCGCCTGCGCTGGACGTGTCGCCGCGAGTCCGAAGCCTTCGAGATCGACAACGCGCTGCACGCGCTCCGGCCGCACGCCCGCATAAAGCAGCGCTACGTTCGCACCCATGCTGTGGCCGACGAGATTCACCTGTCCAGTGGGCGCGTAGTGGTCGAGGAGCGCGTCGAGATCGGCGAGATAGTCGGGGAAGTGGTAGTGTCCGCCGCCCAATTTCGCCACCGGCCAGTCCGACAAGCCGAAACCGCGCGCGTCGGGCGCGAGCACTTGCCAGGCGCTTGCGAGCGCATCGACGACGAACTGGAAGGACGCGGACACGTCCATCCAGCCGTGCAGCATGAAAATCGCGGGCGCATCGGGCAAACCCCAGCGGCGCACGTGCAGCCGCACGCCGCGCGCATCGACGAAATCGGAGCGCGATTCTTTCATTGGGTCGCCTTACGAAATGGACTGAAGAGGATGATGGCTTGACTATACCGGCGATGCGGATTTTTTGAGCCGGGCATTAGTCCGGACCTTGTGGGCCGTCCAGCATGGCCAACGCGCGCTTGACGTCAGGGTTTCTCGCAACCTTATTGCGGCGCGGGAACCGAAGGTAGCCGATCATAAGCAATCTGATCGTCGAAGTCGAAAAACTCTGCGGACAACGAAGCCATCCACCACGATGAAGGCTTGGAAGTGCATCATTGTGCCCGGCATCCAAAGGAATTCACGCAGCGTCTAATCGACGTGTACGCCAAGGTGCCGAAGCTCGTGAATCACCCTCGTGCAACAAGGTTCTCCTAACCACGGCGCATGCGCGACTTGAAAGAACCCAATCTCAATCTGATCATCGGTGCGAGCGGCTGTCCATTCGGACACATCGCTCGCGTAATAGCGTTTCCATTGTCCGCCCAGCGTTCTTGCGGAAGCGGAAATTCTACGACCCCGTCTATTGCGGAAACAGCAATTATGCCTTGTGCCCTTTAGTGATTCACTCTGGGGCAGCGGATGCCTACACTGAAGTCACTGAAACCCAACAAAGCATCATGAAACTCGCACCCATTATCGTCGCCGCTGCCGTCGCTATCCCGGCAGTCTCCTTCGCGCGATCGAATCAGCCGCTGACCCGCGCTGAAGTCAAGGCACAGCTCGTGCAGATCGAACGCGCCGGCTACAACCCCGGGATGGATAATTGCATGACCTACCCGCTTGAGATTCAGGCGGCTGAAGCTAGGGTCGCGGCGCAAAACGGCCAAGGCTACGGTGGTGTCGAAGAAGGCTCGCCGGAATCAGGTAATTATCAAGGTCCTGCGCAAACGGGCAACACCGACAGGACCCCGGCTTACGACGTTCAGTAACGCGATCGAACTATTGTTGGGGCCTCGGCCCTGATTAAAAGCAGCTGAGCCGCTGTCGGGACCGCCGGACGGCGAAGTGTGTCGTGAGATCGAGCGTGTATTGCCGGGCGCAACCGGTGAGCGAGGCAGAGCGGTTGCTGTTCCGCCGGGTCGATGAACGGCACATTGAGTTTCCATTTGCTGGAGCTCGATGGCACGACTGCTGCCTCAAGAGGGACACGAGATCCGCCGCAGCTGCGGCCGCACGCTGATGAAGCGCATGGGTATCGAGGCGCTACACTGCAAGCCGAACGGGAGCCGACGCAATGCGCAGCAAAGACCTGGCTGCATCTGCTGCGGGGCATGACGATCAATCGGACAAACCGCGTCCCGGCACGAGCTATATCCCGATGCCGCTCCGCTTCGTGTATCTGACCGCCGTGGTGGACTGGGGCAGCCGGAAGCTACCGGCCCACCGACTCATGCAGCGCATATCCGAACTCCGCAACTCCTCGACGAAGTTTTGATTGCTCGCTCGCGTTACTTTCTTCCATAGTTGTCGATTCTTAATGCGCGGCAAGGGTAAGTCCGGGGTAAATAGCAATTTACCTCTCAGCTAAATCGTGATTTACTTCTCCTGTGAAAGTTGGAGATAGCCAAGGCGAAGGACAGATCCGAGTCATGGCCACAAGCAGCCGCCGAAAAAGCGCATAGCCGTGTCCCTCGGGACTCCTGGAACGGTTGCGATGACGCTGCGTCCAGGTGCCAGTGGGATTCCGGCGGGGGTTTCCTTGCGGAAGAGATGGCAGGGCCGGCACAAGACATATCCGGAATTGCTCAACGCCGGTTTTCCCAACATGTTCGTCATCGCTGGGCATCGCTCGACTCGCGAGGAAGTCACCGCGGATTTCGCCGGTAGATCCGGGCCATATTGGAGGTGAGCGTCCATCTGCTCACCCGCAGCTTGGCGCCTAAATGGGAGTTTTTCTATGGCTAGCGTTTTTCTGCGCGAACAACTCGATCAGGCCGCTGCGCAGCACCCGGACCGGGTGTACGCGGTTTTCGAAGACGGTGAGCAGATTACCTTTGAGCAACTGCGCAGTCGCGTTGTTGCACTTGCTTCGTCTCTGCAAGCGCTTGGGGTCACGAAGGGACAAGTCGTGCTTTGCATGATGCCGAACAGTCTTAGGTTGCTCGAGGCCTGGTATGCATTGAATTATCTGGGCGCTGTCTTCGCGCCGCTCAACACGGCTTACAAGGGGCGGATGCTGGAGAATGCGATCGCGCTGCTGGAACCCGAGCTTGCATTCGTCAGCGGTACATTGATTGAGCAGTTCAATGCGGCGACGATGCCGCGGACAGTGATCGTCGATGGCAACATCGGAACGTTTGCGACTAGCACGGCCAATCGTGTAATGAAGTGGGACGAGCTGCGCCCTGCAGACCCTGTCTCGCCGGTAGCACTTTCTCCAGGCGACACCCAGATGATCATCTTCACCTCTGGAACGACTGGCGCGTCGAAAGGAGTGATGGTGTCGTATGCGCAACATCATGCGTTCACCACAACGTTCGGGCACCTGGCTGAAGACGACCGGTTCCTCGCCAATTTGCCGCTGTATCACATTGCGGGCACGATGCCTTGCCAAACCATGCTGTGGCGCGGCGGGTCGATCGCGATGCCAGGCAGCTTCAGTTCACAGAAGTTCTGGCAGTACGTCAGGGATAGTGGGACTACCTTTGCAGTCCTGCTGGGTGCGATGGCCAGCTTTCTCGCGCGGACGCCCAGTGCCGGAAACGCGAGCGGTACGAAGCTCAAGAGAGTTTCCGTCCTGCCGTTCGGTCAGGAGGCGCTCGAATTCCAGGATCGCTTTCGTTTGCCGATCATGACGCAGTACAGCATGTCTGAACTCTCCTGTCCCTTGGTCAGCGCGGATAACCCGACAAGCATCGGCATTTGCGGCACGGTGCGTCCGGGATACGAGCTGCGGTTGGTTGACGATCAGGACAACGATGTTCCAGGTGGCGAGGCTGGGGAGTTGCTTGTGCGCGCTGCGGATCCCTTGGTCCTCACCACTGGTTACTACCGCAACCCCGCGGCGACGGCGGAAGCGATGCGAAACGGCTGGTTCCACACCGGTGACGTGTTTCGTCGCAATGAGCGCGGCGAGTACTTTTTCGTTGATCGGAAGAAGGATGTGATCCGTCGACGGGGTGAGAACATCTCGTCCGTCGAGCTTGAGGCGGAGGTTTGCGCGCATCCAGGCGTGCTCGAAGGTGTGGCGGTACCGGTGCCGAGCGAGCACGGTGAGGACGACGTGTTAATCGTGTTCAGTCCGCGCGCTGGCGTACAGGTGAAAGAGTCGGAACTGATCGACTTCCTAACTGCGAGGGTGCCGCGCTACATGATCCCGCGCTTCGTCCGCATCTCGTCGGGTCTGCCGAAGACCTTGACCCATAAAATTCGGAAGGCGCTGTTGAGGGACGAGGGCGTGACGGCGGAAACTTGGGATGCCTCTACCTCGGCTTACGCGATTGTCCCCACCGTATCCAGCCGCGCGGACGATGCCGTGAATCCGTCCGGCGTGACGGACCGGGTATGCGTCGCCTGCGATGCCGGCCCGAAGGGACGCTCATGAAGAGGTTGCTGATCGCAAACCGTGGCGAGGTCGCCATCCGCATCGCACGGGCGGCGGCCGACCTAGGCATTTGGTCGGTCGCGGTGTACTCTCAGGACGACGTTCGCTCGCTGCACCGCCTGCGCGCTGACGAATCACGTGAGTTGCAGGGCTCCGGACCTGCCGCATACCTCGACATATCGCAGATCGTGGCCGTGGCACGCGAAACGGCTTGCGACGCTGTCCATCCCGGTTATGGTTTCCTCAGCGAAAGCGCTGAATTCGCTCGGCAGTTGCGAGCCGCTGGACTGACTTTTGTCGGAGCGCCTTCCGAGGTGCTGGACCTCTTTGGCGACAAGGGCGCGGCGCGCCGTCTGGCGATTCAATGCGGTGTGTCGGTCCCTAACGGCACCCTGCAAGACACCGGACTGGAGGAGGCTCTTCGCGTGTTCGACGAGACACGCAGCGGATTGATGGTGAAGGCCGTATCGGGCGGAGGTGGACGCGGCATGCGCCGGGTGGATGAGCGGGCGCACCTGGCCTCCGCCATTGAGGTCTGCCGCTCGGAGGCGAAACTGGCATTCGGCAATGAGGCGATCTACGTTGAGGAGTTCGTCACCGATGCGCGCCATGTGGAAGTGCAGGTGCTGGCGGACTCGAGCGGTGCAATCACCGTATTCGGGGAACGCGAATGTTCGCTGCAGCGTCGGCAACAGAAGGTGATAGAAGTCGCGCCCGCGCCCGGTCTGGAGCCCGCGGTGCGCGACGCGATGATGGAGGCCGCGAGCAAACTCTCACGCGCTGCGGGCCTGATTGGCCTCGGAACGTTCGAGTTCCTGATGACGTACGAAAGCGGCCGCGCGCATTGGGTCTTCATCGAATGCAATCCTCGGCTGCAGGTCGAACACACGGTGACCGAAGCAGTATTCGGCGTCGACCTTGTTCAGGCGCAGTTGCAAGTCGCTGCGGGTGCATCGCTTGAGGCGCTGGGCATGCAGCAGGAGCGCATCGGACCGCCGAACGGGTACGCGATCGAACTGCGCATTAACATGGAGCAGATCGTTGGAGGTGAAGTGCGCCCGGTGGCCGGCACGCTATCGGTTTTTGAGCCACCTGCGGGACCCGGTATCCGTGTAGACACTTTCGGTTATGCAGGTTTCGCGCCGTCGCCGCGGTTCGATGCGCTGCTCGCCAAGCTGGTCGTTCACGCGCCGAGGGCGAACTTCCGGACCGCCTTGAATCGGGCACAGCGCGCGCTCGCCGAATTCACGATCGACGGCATTCCGACCAACCAGTCTCTGCTTCATCGGCTGCTCGCGCATCCCGCAGTTGAGCAGATGGCTGTTACGACGAACTTCATCGAGCAGAACATGGGTTCGCTGCCTGAAGTGGCCGCCGGTCGTGCAAGGCAGTTCGAACCGGTCGGGCTCCCGCCTACGGGCGCTGGGGCTAATCCAGAAGAGGATCCACCGCAGGATGATGGATCGGTTGCGGTGCGATCGCCGATGGCGGGGTCTGTGCTGGAGTTGGACGTTGGCGTCGGTCAGAGGATTGGGGCCTCAGATCGCGTCGCCGTGCTCGAAGCGATGAAGATGCACAGCGAAATACACGCGGGCGCGGCAGGGGTGGTCACCCGGGTGCTCGTTAAGGTTGGCGATGTTGTCGCCGGCAACGCAGCCCTGCTGTGGGTCGCCCCAGCGGGGGCCTTAGATACGGGTGAGGATTCGGGGACGGATGTCCCGCGGGCAATCTCGCTCGAAGAGGTCCCTCCCACGATCGAGGAAGTCTGGACTCAGCGGGCCGCTACGCTCGACGAACAGCGACCGGTGGCGGTTGCGAAGCGGCATTCAAGCGGCCGTAGAACCGCCCGCGAGAATCTCGCAGATCTTTGTGACGAAGGCAGTTTTGTCGAATTCGGCTCGCTCGCCGTTGCGAGCATGCGCGGCTTCGATCCAGCGGAATTGCGGGCCATCAGCCCCTCAGATGGCATCGTTGCTGGCTTGGCCACAATCAACGGTGCGACACAGCGCCGCTCGCGCTGTGCGTTGCTCGCCTTCGACAGCACGGTTTTCGCCGGCACCATGGGAATGGTGGCCAAAGTCAAGATCGAGCGCTTGGCGCGAATCGCTGGCGAAGGCCAAATCCCATTGGTAATTTTTGCAGAGGGGGGCGGCGCGAGATCGGGCGAAAGCGATGGCGAGGGCGCTAATGGCAGTCTCGAAACGTTCCTGCAGCTCGCTCGTGTGAAGGGCAGGGCGCCCTTGATCGGCATTGTTGCAGGGAACTGCTTCGCCGCCAACGCAGCGCTCCTGGGCCTGTGTGACATCATCATCGCGACCCGTGCGGCTTCGATCGGAATGGCAGGTCCCGCGATGATCGAAGGCGCAGGACTCGGACGGTTCGCGCCGGAAGAGGTTGGTCCGGCGGCGATGCAAAGCCGAAACGGCGTGGTGACCGTGGTGGCCGAGGACGAGGCCGAAGCGGTGATGACGGCCCGCCGTTGCGTCGGGTACTTCCAGGGGCCAGCCCGAGCGGGGGAATCGCCGGACCAACGGCTTCTGCGGCATATCGTGCCTGCGAATCGCCTGCTCGCCTATGACATTCGCGCGCTGTTATCGACGCTCGCTGACAAGGACTCCGTGGTTGAGATGCGCCCGGAATTCGGCAAAGCCATCGTAACGGCTATGGTGCGCATCGATGGTATCCCATTCGGCATCCTGGCCAATGATCCTCGGCACCTCGGTGGCGCGATCGACGCCGATGCGGCTGACAAGGCAGCCGGATTCCTCCAGATGTGCGAGACGTTCGGCTTCCCGCTGGTCACCCTTTGCGACACGCCGGGCTTCATGGTGGGGCCGGACGCAGAAAAGCAGGCGCTCGTGCGCCACGTCATGCACATGATGGCGGTAGGCGCCAACCTTACCGTGCCGCATTTTACGGTGGTATTGCGCAAGTGCTACGGCTTGGGAGGGCTCACCATGAACTTGGGCAGTTATACGCGTCCGCTCTTTCACGTGGCATGGCCGAGCGGTGAGTACGGCGCGATGAACGCGGAAGGCTCCGTCCGAATCTCGCACAAACGCGAGTTGGCCGAAATCGAGGACCCTGACGAGCGGCGCCAGCGACAGCAGGAACTCGTGCAGGCCATCCAGGACAGGGGCAAGGCGCTGCGAGCGGCGGCCCGTGGGGCGATCGACGAAATCATCGATCCGGTCGAAACTCGCCGGTGGCTCCTCGCCGGCCTCCTCAGCGTGCGTCCGATCAACGGCGGAGATCTAGACTGTCCCACGTGAGCCAGCTGCGTCAGAGACGAACTTTGTCGATACCTAGCTTTTTGTTTGGGTCTGGCAACCGGGACAAATGAAACAGGCGGAGTAATGGGGGCGGCGTAAATCACCATTACGCAGAACCTGATTGACCATCTGCCTCGTCAGCGCGATCCACGGCTTTAAAGCGGTGGCTCGAAAAGCGCTCCGACACAGGCGCAAGCGATACGGAGATCGACATTGGAAAAAGTGGGCGCCGAACGGCCCACTTGCATACGAGAGCTATCAAGCGTGGTGTACGCCGCGTATTTCCAGCGCATGAACCCATGCCGATCACGATGGGCGGCGAAAGATCAGAGAACAAGCGGGCGACGGTGTTACGCATGCCACCCTTATGAAGCAAGCGACTAGGCTGAATAAACTCAACCACCCCTTATTGCTGCCCAGAATCACCGTAAATGTAAGAGATTCGGATCGTGACGATCAGAAAATTTTGAATTGCCGGTTCGACTGGTCGGAACTGGGTGCTTGAGGGCCCGCTTATGTCAAATCGACATTTCGCATCTGGCGCTCCGAGGTGGGCGCCTTTTCGACCGGCCGTGTTGTGAATGGGAAACATTGAGATGAAGACATGACGCTAAACAAGCCAGGCCCGCTATCAGGCATCAAGATTGTCGAACTCGCCGGATTAGGTCCGGCCCCTATGGGAACAATGCTCCTGGCTGACATGGGCGCGTCGGTTGTGCGGGTCGAACGGCCTTCAAACTCCGATCTGTTGACCACATTTCCTCGGGAATTCGATTGGACAACTCGCGGTCGACCCAGCGTTGCGGCAGACTTGAAGAATCCCGCACACCGCGAGTGGGTGTTGGGCCTGTGTGCACGCGCCGACGTGCTGGTCGAAGGATTCCGCCCCGGCGTTACGGAGCGACTCGGTTTAGGCCCGGAGGATGTCTCTGCCGTAAATCCGCGGCTGGTTTATGCACGCATGACAGGGTGGGGCCAGACAGGGCCGCTGGCAATGCGCGCCGGACACGACATCAATTATCTCGCGATCACTGGCGGCCTGGATGCCATCGGTCGCAAGGGCGCGCCCCCAACGGTTCCACTAAATCTGGTGGGCGACTTCGGCGGCGGCGGGGCCTATCTTGCGATGGGCGTTCTCGCGGCATTGATCGAGCGTCAGAGTTCCGGGAAGGGACAGGTCATCGATGTTGCGATGGTTGACGGAATTTCCAGTTTGATGACGGCTATCCACGGGATGCTCGCAGCGGGCGAATGGGTATTGGAGCGCGGTTCGAATCTCTTGGACTCGGGTGCGTACTTCTACGATGTTTATCAATGTGCGGACAATCGCTGGATCGCTGTCGGAGCCATTGAGAAGCACTTCCATGACGAGTTGATGCGCCTGCTCGGCATCGACCTTGGGCCGAGTGACCCTCGTGTCGATCGTTCGCGGTGGCCGTCGATGAGAGCGCAACTCCGGGAGAAATTTTCAGCACGTACGCGTGACGAATGGCAGGCGCTGCTCGAACCTGTGGACGTTTGCGTCAGCCCTGTTTTGAATATGGCCGAGGCATCCGCCCATCCGCATCTCAAGGCGCGCGCAACTTTCACTGCCGTGGATGGCGCGTGGCATCCGGCCCCAGCCCCCCGGTTCAGCAGAACTCCAACGGGCGGTCTCGAGAGGGTGCAGGAGGCTAGCGATGGTCCCGCAGAGTTGTTTTCGTATTGGGATTCGTCTGCAATGAATGCATCCAGTCGCTGAGTCCTACCGCCTTCCTTGTAACCTGAACCAAGGGCGTGACATGCACCTGATTGAATATTTTCTTCGCTCCGCCGAGCGATGGCCAGACCGCGTTTGTCTCGTAGACGCTACTGGGGAGCGCAGTTACTCCACCGTACAGGATACCGTGTGGGCAATTGCGCACGCCTTCCGAGCACGAGGTATCACGCCAGGAACCAGGGTGGCGTTGTACGGGCCGAATTCGTCCGACTTGATGGAGTCGATGCTCGGGATCCTGTGTGCCGAATGTGTATGGGCGCCGATCAGTGCGCGCAACACGGCCATCGAAGCCGCGCAGTACCTAAGACAAATAGAAGTCGATGTGCTGCTCTATTCCGAGAGCGTCGCCTCATCGGTCGAGCAGATCCGCGCGCTCACTCCGTCAACGCTGATGCTTCTTCCTATCGATAGCGAATCGCGCCTTGACTGGATTGATCCAGCTGCCACCCAACCGTTCCCGCACGGCATGGTGGACATGGACCAGTCTGTAGCGATAATGGCGTCGGGCGGTACGACGGGAAGTCCTAAGGGCATTTTGCTGACAGAACGCTGTTATTCCATGGGAGTGGCTACACTTGAAGCTCACTATCCAGGTGACTTCCCGGTGTATCTGGCGTGTGCGCCATTGACCCACGCCGCAGGTGGGCTGGCCTTGATGCTGTTGGGGCGCGGCGCCAAGTTCGTGATCTTGCCTGGCTTCGAGGCGCGTGTCGTAATGCAGACGATCGAAACGCATCGAATCACGCAAATGTTTCTCCCGCCCACGGCCATCTACATGATGCTGGCAGATCCGGAGCACACTCGATTTGACTATTCCTCGGTGAAGTACTTCATGTATGCGGGCGCGCCGATGTCTGAACAGCAGTTGCGCGAAGCCTTGCAAGCATTTGGTCCGGTCATGACGCAGTTCTATGCGCAGATGGAGTGTCATGCCTCGATCACTTGCCTGACTGCGGAACAGCACAGCGAAGCGCTCGCAGATCCGCAGAAGGCGCATTGGCTTCTCAGCGCCGGAAAGCCGACAAAATTCGCTCGAGTCGAGTTCATGGATCCTGATGGAAAGCTGTTGCCGGTAGGTGAGCGAGGAGAACTCGTCGTGCGCAGCCATCTCGTGTGCGCTGGCTATGTGGGTACTGCGGCGACGGCCCACGAAGGCGGCGACGGCTGGCATCACACGGGCGACGTCGGCTACCGCGACGCAGACGGGTTCGTCTACATCGTGGATCGTCTGCGCGACATCATCATCTCCGGCGGGTTCAATGTCTTTCCCACGGAAGTCGAGCGAGTCATCCTTTCTCATCGAAGCGTTCGGGACTGCGCCGTCGTAGGAACACCCGACGAAAAGTGGGGCGAAGCCGTTACGGCCGTCATCGAACTCAAGGACGGACAAACCATTGATCAGGACGAGCTGATTGCCTTCTGCCGCAAATCTTTGTCAGGCGTGAAGGCGCCAAAAATCGTTCGCATCGTAGATGCACTCCCGCGCAGCCCGGTCGGCAAAGTTCTGCGCCGAGCAGTGCGCGATTCGCTTTGGCAGGGTCGCAGTGGAAAAATCTGAAAAAGGAAGTTCTGCTGAAGATCCAGAATTACCGCGCAGCAGGGCCCCGCACAATGATCTACGTGACCGCTCTAGACGCTCCGACGACGGCGAGGGAAGCAGGCATTGCTGGAAGTTCCGTAATCCCAGCGCCGTTGCGCATCAGGGATGTCCTTGTTTACTTCGGCGGAGTCCTGCATTTTGCCAGGTTTCCATCGACGTTGAAGCGGGGCAGATCTACGTCGGCAATGGAATGGACGTTCCCGCCCCGGTACCGGCGTCGATGTGCCAGTGCCGGGTGTCATTAACAGTCAACCGAAAGGGGCGTCTGCCATGCAGATCAAGACAATGGGCTTGACCTAGCCAAGAACGTGTTTAGAGGTGCGGGTCCGGTAAAGTAACGTTGAGGTCTGTGGTCCGCATAGGGGCATCCTGTCCATCAAAAATGAACCGACCCCGGAATGTTGGACACGTTGACGTTCGTGCTGCTTATATTTCTTTCTGTATTGGACGGGACTAAGTCCTCGCAATCTTAGCTTGATTCGATCATGGTTGTAATAGTGGATGTAGTGTTTGATGCCGGCTTGCAGCTCGTCGAGGTTGCGAAACCTGTTCAGATGGAAGAATTCAGACTTGAGCGTTCGAAGAAGCTCTCCATCGTGGCGTTATCGAGGCAATTTCCTTTGCGCGATCTTGTGATTGATTCTGTCACCCTGGCTCCGAATGGCAGCCGTGATTCGACGGCATCCATAGCGGCCTTTGTGCTGCTCAAAGAGCGCGCAGATACGCTCTTTCAGGCTCACATATTTGTCCCCGGCCTGCAGTACCTTCTGCTGGTAATAGAAAGTGCTGCGGGCCAAGCCGGCCACTTTAAGGATGGCTGTGAGAGGTTAACGCTGCCTTAGTTCAAGCACGATTTGCGCTTTTTGTACCGCGCTGCTTTCGTCTTCGCCTGAACCAAGGCGTCGAGCTTTTTTAGATATTCGTTCTCCATGCGCAGCTGCTCCACTTCCGCAAGCAGATCCTCGCGGCGGTCTGCATCCGCAGCCGGCTTCTTTTTTGATGTTGGTGGTTTCGGCAGTCTCAGGGTAGAGGTTGCAGGCCGTGAACGTCCCGCGGCCAAACTGCCGTCATCATACTGCTGCTCCCACACTGCAATGATATTGAAATTGCGAACGTTCGAGAGCGCTGCGACCTGACGGAATGAAAGGCCTTCCTTCGCATCCGCTCCACAACTGCACTCTTGAATTCAGCGCTATATCGGACACAGCTGGTTCTTGTGCGCAGACCTTCCTCGCCATGCGCTCGATATGCCGCTATCCATTTGCGAAGTGACGAAACGTCTACGTTGTGGCGGGCCGCAACTCTTTTCAGCCCCGCATGGCCCGCGCAGTAATCTTTCGTCGCCAACAGTTTCTTCCTCTGTAAGCGCCCGGCAAAGGCATCCCTAGGCGCAAGTTGCCGTCAATCAAGGTCGCGGTGCGGGTGCCCAGCGATGCGGTAGCAGCGCCACATCTTGGTCTAAGCGACTGATTTAAAGATTCGATGGTCCGATCGAGCGGTGAAACGGGGCGTTGAAGACTGCGGTAGCTCAACTTACCGCATCTCTATGCCTTGGACGCGTGCGGTCGGAACAGCTGACCCTCGAGATGTAGTGGGACTGACTCTTTTTCTATAGCGGTGGCAAGTGCACATGAATCCCAACCGACTCGATTTTACGACGCTCTCGCTGTACACATTGGTCGTTAAGACCGGAAGCATCAGTAAGGCGGCTCACTTCAGCAACCTCGCAATCGGCGCTGCCAGTAAGCGCATTTCCGACCTGGAGCTCGCGCTCGGCACGGCGCTGCTGGCCCGCCACTCGCGTGGAGTGACGGCGACGCCCGCAGGAGAAGCGCTCTATAGGCACGCGCAACGCATACTCGAAAATGTCGACCAGCTCACCGCCGACCTCTCTGACTACGCAGCCGGCATCGACGGTGTCGTGAGTCTGTGGGCAAACACATCTGCTATCACACAGTTCCTACCCCGGGACATTCCGGCGTTTATGACGCAAAACCCGCGGATCCGAATTGAGCTGGAGGAGCAGAACAGTACGGATGTGGTCATGGCAGTCCTCGATGGCCGAGCCGACTTCGGCATCTTTGCGGACCGCACGCCCGAACTCGGGCTCCAAACCATCACCTATCGATGGGACAAGCTCGTTCTCGTCGTTCCCAATGGGCATCCGCTGACCGCACGCTCTCGAATCAATTTTTCCGAGGCGTTGGAGTATGACTTCGTCACGCTTTCCAAAGATACATCGCTGTACGCTCGCATGCGCCTCGAAACGGAGGCGGTGGGGAAACGTCTGAAGGTTCACATTCAGGTCAGAAGCTTCGACGCGATGTGCCTGATGGTGGAGGCGGGTCTCGGCATCGCCGTGCTTCCGCAGGACGCTGTTCGTCCGCATACCCGCTCGATGTCTATTACCAAAATTGAAATCGCGGACGGCTGGGTCCGTCGAAAATTGGTCATCGGGGCACGCGATTTCACAGCGCTGCCACGGCCCGCGCGCCTTCTGCTCGACCACTTGAAGGCCAGATCGAACGAAAACATGGCTTCGCTCTCGGGCGGTAACTGGGGTTAACCTCGAGCGAAGCTTTCGCGAAATATGAAAGCTGGTTATCCATTCTTAGCGCTTCCGCCTTTGCCATGCAGTTTGCACAATGTGTCTCAACAACGAGGAATTCGAGAAGCCTCGGCTTCCGAAGTACCGGCGACAGAGCGGCCCCCAAGCCTGCGACCTGGAGTGAGACATGAGTGAACTGCAAGCCCCCATTGGCGACATCGTCGCTGAGTTCAAGCGTGCTATGCGCCGCTTGGCAGCCACGGTCACGATTATCAGCACCGCGGACAAATCCGGTGCGCGTCATGGGATGACGGCAACTGCTGTCAATTCAGTATCGACGGACCCGCCATCCCTTCTCGTCTGTATTAACCACTCAGCGAGCATTCATAGTCCCCTGACGTCAGGAAAGCATTTCTGCGTCAACGTACTAACGACCGAACACGAGGATCTGGTCTCGGCCTTCAGCGGCAGGCTGACTGGAAGCGACCGCTTCAAAGTTGGCCGGTGGTACAACGACGCCGTGACGGACTCGCCTTACCTCGAGAACGCTCAGTGCAACCTGTTCTGCGAGGTCGATTCAATCGTCTCTGCCGGTACGCACTCGATTGTTATTGGCAAAGTCGTCGCTGTTCGCGTCGCGGAAGGCATTGCGCCGCTTATCTACACGGACGGCAAGCTCAGCGCGAGTCAGCCGCTCCAGACGGGAAACGTACGGCTCGATGCAAACATCTCCGCAATAACCCAGTTTCTCCCCGATGACCTCCGGGCATTCAACCTGAAAAACCCGCTCATCGACATCCACCTCGAAGAGAAGATCAGCACGAGCGTGGTCGACTCTGTCGCAAGCGGCGTCGCGGATGTGGGAATCATGATTGACGGCAAGGTGTCGACCCAACAAGCCGCGGTGGATGTGTTTCCCTATCGTCAGGACGAGCTCGTGCTCGCAGTGCCCTACGAACATGCTCTTGCCGAGCGGTCATCCGTGCGCTTCGTCGAGACGCTCGAATACGACTATGTCGACATGCATCCTGGCAGCCAGATTAGCCACCAGCTCTCCCGGGCGGCGGTCGAAGCCGGGATGCGCCTGAGGTGCCGCACTCAGGTCAAGAGCTATGACGCGCTCTGCATGATGGTACAAGCCGGTCACGGCATCGGCATTCTGCCTCGGAGGGTTGCGCAATCGATGGCCCGAGCTCTGAAAATCAAGATCGTCGCCATTGATGAGCCGTGGGCAAGCCGGACGCTGGCGATTTGCGTCAGGTCCTACGAGGGGCTCTCGCTTCCTGCGAAACGTCTCGTAGACCATTTGCGTCAACAGTACGAGGCCCACGCGACTCTGGACGGCGTGTAACGGCTCCCAAGACAGCAGGCGAACGCAACCATCCCAACTTCGCCCGCGATCCAGGTATTGCGAGAGCCAGCATGGTAGCAGGGTCAAACACACACGGACCTATCAAAGAGCAGTTCAAATCAAAGTGGAGATAGTTATGACGACGGATGCGGAAAAGCTTGTTTCGAAGAACCCGATGGTTAGTTCGCCCAACAAGATGAAGCTGGGTGTCTTTGCGCTCAACGCGCACGGCGGAACGGCGATTTCCGTTGCCCCTGAAGTTCACAAAGCGGACAACTGGCCGCGAAGCGCAGAAATCATTCGCGCCGCTGACCAGGCTGGTTTCGAAGCAATGATTCCCATCGGCCGCTGGCGTGGCTTTGGCGGCGAGAGCAACTTCGGCGGGACCAGCTTCGAAACGTACACGTGGGCAGCAGGCGTCGCGGCTATCACCGACCAGATTGCCTGCATCACGACTTCACACGTGCCTACGGTCCATCCGCTGCTGGCTGCAAAGCAGGCCGCGACCATCGACCACATCAGTAACGGCCGCTTTGGCCTGAACATCATCTGCGGCTGGTTCGGCCCCGAGATGCGCATGTTCGGCGGCAAGATGATGGACCACGATGACCGCTACGACTACGCGGACGAGTGGATTGAAGTCATCCAGAAGGCCTGGACGGAGAAGGGCTACTTCGACTACAAAACCAAGAACTTCAATCTTGAACAGGCGTTCTCGGAACCCAAGCCACTGAACAAGCCGTTCCTCATCAATGCTGGCGGCTCGCCACGCGGTATGCGCTACTGTGCACAGCACTGTGACTCAGCGTTCATCATTCTGGGCTCCCACGAGCCGCAAGCCGTGGCTGCACAGATTCGCAAGTACAAAGATCTCGCGCGAAATGAATTCGGACGCGACCTGAAGGTCTGGTGCTATTCCTACGTCTCGGTCGCAGAAAGCCTTGCCCAGGCGCAAAAGTACGTAGACCGCTATGTGACCGAGTTCGGCGACGACGAGGCTTGCGAAAACATTGTCAAGGAACTCGGTATTCAGACGGGCATCATGACGCCCGAGCAGGCCGACAACTTCCGTTATCACTTCAAGGGCGGCTGGGCTGGATTCCCGCTGGTCGGAACTCCGGAGATGATCGCCGACCATCTCGCGATGCTTTCCGACGCGGGCATGGACGGCGTCTGCTTAAGCTGGCTTGACTACAAGGCTGGCATTGCGCAGTGGAACGCTGAAGTCATGCCGCTGCTCGAGCGTGCCGGGCTGCGTGCTCCGTACGCATCGCGCTCGCTGTCAGCTGCCGCTTGAACCGGCAATGGACCGCGCACCAGTCCATACCGGTACGGCGAATCACGTCAGCCGGTTGATTCACCCGGCTGAAATACTACTGGAGGAGGTTTACATGCAGACGTTCCATATGCGCATCGGCGGCAAGGATTGTGAGGCGCAATCTGGACAGTGGTTCGACAGTTCGAACCCATACACTGGGGAGACCTGGGCGAAGATTCCTCGCGGAGGCGCTGAGGACGTCGACGCTGCTGTCAAAGCGGCTCATGACGCCTTCCGCTCTGGTCCGTGGTCGACGATGACCGCGACGAACCGTGGCGCGCTTCTGCGCGCACTGGGCGACGCTATCGCAGCAAATGCAGAGAAGCTCGCAGAGCTCGAGGTTCTCGACAACGGGAAGCTCCGTGCTGAAATGCTCGGACAGATGAATTATCTCCCGCAATGGTTTTACTATTATGGTGGTCTTGCTGACAAGGTCGAAGGCGCAGTTACGCCCATCGACAAACCGGGCATGTTCCACTACGTGCAGTACGAGCCGCTCGGTGTTGTGGGTGTCATCGCGCCGTGGAATTCGCCTTTGCTGCTCGCCGTCTGGAAGATTGCGCCGGCACTTGCGGCCGGCAACACGGTTGTGGTGAAGCCGTCCGAGTTCTCAAGCGCGTCGACGATTTTCTTTGCCCGTCTGTGCGACGAGGCGGGCATTCCGCCGGGCGTCGTCAACGTCATCACCGGCTTCGGACGGGAAGTTGGGGAGCCGTTGGTCAAGCATCCCCTCGTTGCGCGCATTGGCTTCACTGGGAGCGACGCGGGCGGTCGGAAAGTGAATGAGGCTGCAGCGAAGGACTTCAAACGGGTGTCGATGGAACTGGGCGGAAAGTCCGCGAACATCGTCTTCGAGGACGCAGACCTCGACGCTGCAGCACGCGGAGCAATCTCAGGCATCTTTGCGGCCACGGGCCAGACCTGCATGGCAGGTTCGCGCTTGCTCGTTCAACGCTCGATTCACGACAGGTTCGTGGAAAAGCTGGTAGAGGTCGTGGGCAAGGCTCGCCTCGGTGACCCCTCCTCTCCGGACACCGACGTCGGCCCGGTTTCGACTCCTCCGCAACTCGACAAAGTCCTTCAATACATCGAAATCGCCCGCTCCGAAGGTGCCGTGTGCGCTCTGGGCGGCGAACGCTCGAAACGGCCGGGCTGCGAAAAGGGCTTTTTCGTTGAACCGACCATCTTCACCAACGTGAACAACCAGATGCGAATAGCCCGCGAAGAGGTGTTTGGGCCAGTTCTGTCAGTTATTCCGTTCGAAGATGAAGACGAAGCAGTCGCCATCGCGAACGACAGTCCCTACGGGCTTGCTGCCGGCGTTTGGACCTCGAACTTGCGGCGCGCGATGATGCTGCCGAAACGCATCCACGCTGGCACTGTCTGGGTAAACGCTTATCGAGTCGTGAGCTACATGGCTCCGTTCGGTGGGGTGAAGTCTTCGGGTCTCGGGCGCGAGAACGGGTTGCGCGCCATTTTCGAGTTCCTTGAGACCAAGAGCGTCTTCATCAACACCGTTCCTCGCGAAGGGAACCCGTTCGTCCTCGGTTGATTTGACGCGGACGCAAAGGCATGGCTATCCGGTCGTACGAGCAATTTCCCACGGAGAACAAGATGGCATCTGATTCCATCGAATCTGCACTCGAGGCCATTGCCCAAGGGCGGATGGTCGTTGTGGTCGACGATGAGGACCGCGAGAACGAAGGCGACCTCATCATGGCCGCGGCAGCGGCGACGGAGCAGGATATCGCGTTCATGGTCCGTTACACCAGCGGTGTCCTTTGCGTCGCCCTTCCGGCCGAGCGTCTCGAGCAACTGTGTTTGCCGTTGATGGTGACTTCCAACAGCGACTCGATGAGCACCGCCTTTACGGTCACGACCGATTACCGAATCGGAACCACGACCGGTATCTCAGCGGCTGACCGCGCGATTACCATTCGCGCTCTTGTCGACCCGGCAGCGGACGCGGGCGACTTCAACCGGCCCGGGCATATCTTTCCGCTTCGCGCGGTTGAAGACGGTGTTCTTCGCCGTCCGGGACACACTGAAGCTGGCGTGGACCTTACGCGCTTGGCAGGAATGGCGCCCGGCGGACTGTTGGCAGAGCTGGTCAATGAGGACGGCTCGATGGCTCGGTTACCGCAACTCATCGAGTTCGCGAAGCAGCACTCGCTTCCCATCGTAACAATCAAGGACCTCATCACCTATCGCCGCAAACGCGAGCGAAGCGTTGAGCGGCTATCGACAGCGCGCCTTCCAACCCGGTACGGGACCTTCACGGTACACGGGTATAAAGAACGCATAACCGGCATGGAGCACGCGGCGCTCGTCATGGGCGATATCGCAGCCAGCGACGCGCCCCTGGTTCGCGTGCATTCGGAATGTCTGACCGGTGAAGTGTTCGGCTCCATTCGATGCGATTGTCGCGGGCAACTTGACCTCGCCATGGAGCGGATCGCCACAGAAGGTGCTGGCGTGGTGGTCTATCTTAAGGGGCACGAGGGTCGCGGTATCGGGTTGACGGAGAAGCTGCGCGCCTATGCCCTGCAAGACAACGGCCGCGATACTGTGCAAGCGAACCTCGATTTGGGTCTCCAGCCGGATGCTCGGGATTACTCTGTCGGGGCGCAGATTCTCCAGGACCTGGACGTCTCGTCCATGAGACTGATGACGAACAATCCATTGAAGTATCAGGGTATCCACGACTTCGGGCTGCGCATTGTTGAGCGTGTGCCCCTCATCACGGCGCCGAACAGTGAGAACGCGTCGTACCTGAAGACGAAGCAGAATCTACTGGGTCACCTATTGAACCTGGAGTCCACCCACTAGAGGCCTCGAGACCGAACGGCCGCAGAACGTACGAGCCGATTCGTCGCCTTCCAAGTGCCATAACTGCATGTCATTCAATCAGCGGATCGATGATCTTAGGACATACAAATAGGACTACATATGAGTAACTCAGGCCGAGACAAGATATTGCCGCTGGCCGGCGTAAGAGTTCTGGAGCTGGGCTCCCTGATTGCAGGTCCCTATGCCAGCGCGCTGCTCGCCCAGTTTGGAGCTGAAGTCATCAAGGTTGAACCGCCGGGTGTCGGTGACCCCCTGCGCAAGTGGCGGAAGCTTCACGAAGGAACGTCTCTCTGGTGGTATACGCAGAGCCGCAATAAGAAGTCCGTGACGCTAGACCTCAAAGCACCGGAAGGCCGGGAGGTCATTCAGCGGCTTGCCAAAGAAGTCGACATTGTCATCGAAAACTTCCGACCCGGAACGCTGGAGAAGTGGGGCATCGGCTGGCAGCAATTGTCCGAGCTGAATTCAAAGCTCATCATGGTCCGTATCTCCGGATATGGCCAGACGGGGCCTTTGGCGCAGCGCCCGGGCTTCGCTGCAATTGCCGAGTGCATGGGCGGCTTGCGCCACACTTCTGGTTTTCCTGATAGGCCTCCGGTTCGTGTCGGTGTGAGCTTGGGCGACACGCTCGCCTCCCTGTACGGAACGATTGGCGCGCTGCTCGCGATGCATCACCTGAAGGTGAACGGTGGTACCGGTCAGTTCATAGACGTCGCGCTCTACGAGTCGGTGTTCGCCATCATGGAGAGCCTGATCCCGGAATTCTCCGTGCAAGGCCATGTCCGCGAGCGCAGTGGCGCAAGTCTACCAGGCATCTCGCCGTCGAATACCTATCTCTGCGGCGACGGCAACTACGTGATTATCGCCGGCAACGGTGACGCCATTTTCCGTCGCTTGATGACCGCAATCGGTCGGCAAGACCTCGCTGACGACCCCGCGCTTGCTTACAACGACGGTCGGGTCAAGAACAACGAGGCCTTGGACGTCGCTATCTCGGCATGGACTCGCGAGCACCCGCTCGACGATGTCCTTCGAATTCTCGAAGAGGCTGAGGTTCCGAGCGGGCGAATCTATACCGCCGCCGACATCTTGAGCGACTCACACTACGGGGCTCGTTCGATGATCGAAGAGCATTCGCTGCCAGACGGCGTGCCTGTTCATCTGCCCGGAATCGTGCCGAAGCTGAGCGCGACGCCGGGTGCGACGAAATGGCTCGGTCCGTCCCTCGGTGAGCACACAGACGAGGTGTTGGGCAAACTTGGGTTTTCCGGCAACGACATCGCCCGACTACGCACGCAGGGCGTCGTCTGATGAGAGAGATTCACGCCATGACTCAGCAACCCGCGAAGAAGCTGTACATCCACGATGTCTGCGTGCGGGATGGTTTCCAGATGGAATCCGTCTTTGTTCCGACTGATGCGAAGGTGGACCTTATCAACCGGCTCAGTTTAACTGGACTGGCAAAGATTGAAGTCACCTCGTTTAGCTCGCCCAAGGCAATTCCGGCACTCGCGGATGCCGAGAGCGTATTGGTCAACCTCAACCGCGTGCCGACGGTGGAATACACGGCGCTCATTCCCAATGCCCGTGGTTGTGAGCGGGCCTTGAAGTGCGAACTCGACGAACACAACGTCGTTATGTCCGCGAGCGAGACACACAACCGCGCCAACTTACGGATGACGCGCGACCAATCCTTGGCGCAGTTCGCGGAGATTGTGAGGCTGACCAACGGAACGGTCGCCGTCAATGCATCTCTGTCGACTGCATTCGGGTGCCCGTTCGACGGGCAAATCTGCGACGACGATTTGCTCGCAAATATCGACAGAATCGCCGAGATCGGTATCAAGCGGTTGACGCTGTGCGACACCACCGGCATGGCGAACCCGGCGCAGGTTCGACGAATCTGTGAGCTAGTGCTCACACGATTCCCAGAACTCACGGTTACGGCGCACTTTCACAACACCCGTGGCATGGGGCTGGCCAACTGTATCGCCGCACTGGAAGGCGGTATCACCCGATTCGATGCGTCTCTCGCTGGACTGGGCGGTTGCCCCTTCGCGCCGGGCGCGAGCGGTAATGCCTGCACTGAGGACATGGTTCACATGTTCAACGCGATGGGTTACGACACGGGCATCGACGTCGCGAATCTGATTCCGTTGGCCAATGAAATCCCATCGCTGGTCGGGCACGACGTCCCGGGGCAAGTCATGAAAGCCGGCTCGTATGACCGCATCTATCCCATGCCGGACTGGCTGGGAGGAAAGGAGCAAACACGCCTTGCTGGCAGCGGCAATGCATTGATTGACCCCGAATGCCGGGTAACAGAGGTGGCAAAATGAGCGGACAAACGCTTTTCGAAAAAATCTGGAACAGCCATGTGGTCTCCACACCCGGTGACGATACCGCGCTGCTCTATGTAGACCGGCATCTGGTCTACGAGGTTACGAGTCCGCAAGCTTTCGAGGGTCTGCGTATCGCGGGGCGGAAGGTTTGGCGCCCGGAAACGGTTCTGGCAACCGCCGACCACAACGTTCCAACGACAGACCGAAGCGAGGAAATTCGAGATGCCCTCTCGCGAATCCAAGTTGCGCAGCTGGCCAAGAACGCGAGCGATTTTGGGGTGACGCACTTCGGCTTGGGCGACCAACGCCAAGGCATCATTCACGTGGTAGGCCCTGAACAAGGCGCCACTCTTCCCGGGATGGTGGTCGTGGCGGGCGATTCTCACACGAGCACGCACGGCGCCTTCGCTTCTTTAGCATTTGGCGTCGGCACTTCAGAAGTCGAACACGTGCTGGCAACGCAATGCCTGCTAACGAAGCGGATGAAGACGATGCTGGTCCGGGTTGACCGCCAGTTGCCGGAAGGTGTGTCGGCCAAGGACCTCATTTTGCACATCATAGGCACAATCGGAACGGCGGGAGCCACGGGCTACGCTATCGAGTTCACCGGAGAAGCCATTCGCGCGCTCAGCATGGAAGGCCGAATGACTCTGTGCAACATGGCGATCGAGGGAGGTGCACGAATCGGCTTGGTCGCAGTGGACGACACCACCATCGACTATTTGAGAGACCGGCCCTATGCGCCCACCCGTGCGAACTGGGACCGCGCTGTTCAAAAATGGCGGAACCTGTACAGCGATGCGGACGCGGTCTTCGACCGCATCGAGTTCTTCGATGCTTCCGCGGTCAAACCCATGGTGACGTGGGGCACATCGCCGGAAATGGTCGCGAGTATCGACGGGTGTATCCCCGAGTTGGAAAGCTTTAACGACCCGGTTAGGCGGGCGGCGGCAAACGCGGCGCTCAAATACATGGGCCTGACGCCGGGAGCTGCAATCAGCTCCATCGTGCCGCAGAAAGTTTTCATCGGCTCATGCACAAATGGCCGGATGGAAGACTTCCGGGCAGCCGCGGAAATCTTAAAAGGCAAGAAGGTCGCTAGTAGCGTCAGGCTTGCCTTGGCTGTACCAGGCTCTGGTCTGGTGAAAGCCCAGGCCGAGGCAGAAGGCCTGGACAAGGTGTTTCGTGAAGCCGGTTTCGAATGGCGCGAACCCGGTTGCTCCATGTGCCTCGGGATGAACGACGACCGGCTCCAGCCCGAGGAAAGATGCGCCTCCACATCGAACCGGAATTTTGAGGGGCGTCAGGGACGCGGTGGGCGTAGCCATCTCGTCTCCCCCGCCATGGCCGCCGCAGCATCCGTGGCGGGACGATTTGTCGACATCAGCAGATGGGTGCTCTAATGGACAAATTTGTTGAATTTCAGGGTCGACTTGCCCCAATTGACCGCACGAACGTCGACACGGACGCCATCATCCCAAAGCAGTTCATGAAGTCGATAAACCGGACCGGCTTTGGCGTCAACCTCTTCGACGAGTGGCGCTATCTTGACCCGGGCGAACCGGGCAAGGACATTTCAGAGCGGCAACCGAATCCGGATTTCCCGCTGAATCAGCCGCGATTCAGGGATGCTCGGGCATTGCTGACCCGCCAGAACTTCGGGTGCGGCTCCAGCCGTGAGCACGCGGTGTGGGCACTTCACGACTTCGGCATCCGTGTCATCGTTGCACCGAGCTTCGCGGACATCTTCTACGGAAACTGCTTCAAGAACGGCATTCTGCCTATCGTCCTAGCAGACGCCGCCGTCGACAGGCTGTTTGCCGAGATTGCCGAAGTAGAAGACTATTCGTTCCACGTAAGCCTGCCGGCGCAGGAACTCACGACTTCCGCTGGCGACACCTATAAGTTCGACGTGGACCCTGGTCGGAAGATGCGGCTTCTTGAAGGGCTGGACGATGTTTCGTTCACGTTGCGCTCTCGAGAGACCATCCAAGCGTACGAAAAGCGGCGTCGCGAAGAGGAACCGTGGCTATTCCCGAGTAACGCTGCGTAGCTGACGTAAGCGGCCGCTGGGCCCACTCGAAGGTGCGGCGACACCGCACCTTGCTGTTCTTACTTCTGCGAGCGTAGGTCTCGCAGGCTGTTGGTGCCCACAGTTGCCGCTAGCCGTGTCATTAAGTTTGCCATCAGGAAATTGACTGAAAATGCTCGATATATCGAGCAAAAACTGGAAAATCGAGCGATTTCAGGCTGTTGTAACGGCGTAACGGCTGAGTGGCACGATGTCCACTAACGTTGCTAGCGTCGATTTCATGTTCTTTAATGCTGCTAGCGCGTCCTTGCCGCATATGGGGGTAGATATGGCGTCCTCGGAGGAGATTGAGGCTCGGGCAGCGAAAATAGCGTCGGTGTTGAGACCTCTGGGGAACGGTGACCTTTCCCGGGAGCAGGCGAAACGCGCGGCGCAATTGCTCAACGTTCATTGGGCGACTGTCTATCGCCTGCGTAGGCGCTTTCTCGCAAATCCTGTGACGAGCACTTTACAGCCTTCGCCTTGCGGTCGCATACCTGGCGGGCGACTGGACGCTGCGGTTGAGACTGTCATCGAAGAAGTCGTGCACCAATGGTTACCCGCGCAACGGCAACTGGCTCATCCGGCAACCGATCTTGTCCTTGAAATAAAACGTCGATGTGCGGTTGTGGGCCTGAATTCTCCTAGTCGGTCTACGGTGGCTCGCCGATGGACTGCTTATCGGCAGCAGGATGCTTTGGCGCGGGCCGCACTTCCCGGATCGATGATTGCCCCCGGCACGTTCGGGGTCCGGTATCCGCTCGACATCGTCCAGATCGATCATACGCAAGCCGACATATTGCTGGTGAGCGAGTTGGGCGGGCAGATCATTGGCCGGCCTTGGCTGTCGCTCGCACTTGACGTTGCGTCGAGGTGCGTGCTGGGCTTCTACCTAGGAATGGAGCGACCCGGCGCGGCCACGGTTGGCTTGCTCCTCACGCGGGTTGCGTTACCGAAAGCGTCATGGCTTGCGAAGATAGGCGTAGAAGCGGACTGGCCCATGCGAGGCATTCCGCGAGTCTTGCATCTAGATAACGCGGCCGAATTCAAGAGCAGGGCGCTCCGCAGCGGATGCCGTGAATACGGCATTGACCTTATGTATCGTCCAGTCGGTAAGCCTCATTTCGGTGGCCATATTGAACGGCTGAACCGCAGGTTGATGGAGCGCGTGCGTGGGTTGCCGGGCGCGACGGGATCGTCCACAAAAGGACGCAAGGGTCGCCAGGCCGAGAAGACCGCCAGCCTCACATTACGGGATTTTGAGCGATGGCTGACGATCGAAATTGGAAGGCGGTACCATCAAAGCCCTCATCGCGGTTTGTCTGAGCTTCCCCCTGCCGAAAAGTGGCGCGAACTTTCCAGTTCGGCTGAATCTCGATATCTGCCCAGCGCACCGGATACGGAACTTCAATTTTTGATAAGGTTTCTGCCAGTTGAGACACGGACGATACAGGCGGACGGCCTCAACATATTTCGGATCCGGTACTGGCACCCGTTGTTCGCAGCATGGCGGGAGACACGCCGTGCTGTGACCGTCCGTTACCATCCCGAAGACCTGTCGCGTGTGTTCGTAAGTGCGGGAAAGAAGAGCTACATAGAAGTGCGTTACGCGGATTTGCGACGGCCTCCCATCTCCCTCTTTGAACAACGGGCAGCGTTGAAAGCAATCAGGGAGAGAGGACAGCGGACGATCTCAGAAAGAGGAATTTTTGAGACGATCATGGAGCAGCGCAGCGTGATCGAGAATGCGACGCGAGCAACACGAAAGCGTCGGCGATCCAGATCGCAGAGCATTCCTCCGGCGCGAGGGCTAGATCGACAGGGCGCCGAACAATCACCTGAACAGCGGGACGCGGACCAAGTGGATTATGACTCACCTGTGACCGCGTACGACGTGGAAGAGTGGTAAGGAGCCGACATGAAGCACGATGGACTGGCACACTTACATCCGGCTGCCAGAGAGCAGGCGCAGTTGGGAAACGAAGATCGTGTAAAAGGTCTCCTTCGTGACCGCTGGATCGACTATCCACGCGCGACTGAAGCGTTACAGGTGCTTCAGAGGCTTTTTGAGACACCACCACGCGACCGTATGCCATGCCTCTTGCTGCACGGCGATTCAAACATTGGGAAAACCAAGATTACCGCGAAGTTCAGACGCACCCATCCCAATGAATTTGATGAGAGACGAGGTGTAGAGCGGTGCCCGGTCGTTTCCGTCCAGATGCCGCCGACTCCAGACCAACATAGGTTCTATTCTGCGTTGTTATTCGAACTCGGTGCTCCACATAACGCTGCCGCGGGGCTGGCTACTCTCGAACGATTGGCGCGGGACATCCTCAGGCGGATGTCGCCGCAGATGTTGATCGTGGATGAGGTGCATCACCTACTTGCGGGAACGTATCGTGAGCAGCGTGCTTCTCTTGATCTGCTGAAGTTCCTTGCGCCATTTCGACAATCCTAAACGATGCAGCGGAGCTTTCTATCCGAAACGGCGACGAATTTATCGGCATCTCACATCTCCAGCGCGTCGCTCGCGAACATGCCTGATCTTGGGAAGCCATGGCCTGTTGCGCCGCGACCGTTTTTCGAAGAGGCATTTGGCAGTTGGCTAGGTCGGGTGGCGACGTGTTACCAGATCAGCGTGCGCACGCTGTGGGAAACGAGCACCGGGCTGGATCTGCCGAATCTTGGAAAAGCGGGGTGGATTTTATTTCCTCCAGTCTGCGCATCGGCGCTGCATCAACTCTCCAGCTTGGCTCGAGTGAGTGAGGGGAGGTTGGCAGCGATTCAGATGCCACCCGAATGGATGGTCCACCGGCGTTACCTTGTTTATTGCTTCAGGTGTCTCGTGCTCAACGATGCCGACGTGTCGGCCCCACGCTGGAAAAGGGAATGGCTCAATCCCGAAGCTGAATACTGCACGGCGCATCACAGCCTGCTGGAAACTGTCCCTGCATCAATATTTGAAAAATCCGCCAACTTCGATGCGGCGCTCGGCGCGATGTCCCGCTATCGAACTCCCCGATTTCCCGGAAACATTCGGCTACGCTAGCAGCGTTACTGAACGTGCTAGCGCCTATGTGAACACTGCTAGCGTTAATTGCGGGCGCCAACAGAGTCTTCGCCAATCGATCCGATGATGCTGATGGTCGCGCTGACCGATCTGCAGGCGGCGCTCTAACGATGGCAAGCAGTTCCCAACTGCTCACGCAGCCACCACAGCGCACCTGCTCCGATACGCCGACGTCTCCGGATTTCTGACATACGAGCGCACCCTTTCGTCTGAGCGGTGCCTAGGCGTGTCGTCGACCTCCTCCCAAGGATATTAAGCGCGATCTTTCGCTGAAAGTAGCCGATAGTCCGGCCTGGACCGACAATGCCGTCGCACAGCTACCGGTTCTGCCATTTTGGTATAAAATGGATGCCAAATGGCAGGGGGTGAAACCATGAACGTCATAGAGAAGGTGTCAGCCGATTCACTGCTGGGAGGACCGTCGGTATTTCCGCGTGCTCCCCGATCCGGCCTTGAATGGGTAGACGTGGTCCGCCACGGCATTTCGTCGCGGGCGCTGGACGCGATGCTCAGGTCTATCGGCCTTTCGCAAGCAGAACTGGCGCAGGCGCTCGATATCCCGGAGCGTACCTTGGCGCGTCGGAAGCGGGAAGGGGTTTTGAGTCGTGAGGAGTCAGCCAAGCTGCTGCGACTCGCGCGTGTCGCTGCGCGCGCTGCTGAGGTATTCGACAGTCTCGACCTTGCACTCGCCTGGCTTAAGACGCCTGTTGCTGCCCTGGAAGATGCCACGCCACTGAGTCTTGTCGATACCGACATTGGCACGGATAGCGTGATGGATACGCTGGGACGCATCGAGCATGGCGTGTTTGCATGATGTGCACTGCATGGCGGGTGGTGACTGAACGATATGCGGATACTGCTTTTTCTGGCGAAGGAGCGCGATTGTACGGTGGCCGATGGAATCCCAAAGGCGTCGCGATCGTGTATACGGCGCAGACGCAATCGCTCGCGTTGCTCGAGATGTTGGTCCAAGATTCACCGCTGCGTGCCAGCTATGTGATGATACCGGCCCGCTTCCCCGAGAAAATCGTCGAACGTATCGATTCCGCCAGTTTGCCTCGCGACTGGCGGGACATTTCAGCGCGGGCCGAACTGCAGCAGATTGGATCGGCGTGGGAGCGGAAGCGAACCAGCGCAGTGCTGGCTGTGCCCAGTGCGGTCGTTCCTGCGGAATCCAATTATTTGCTCAATCCCAGTCATCCGGACTTCGCGCTCGTCGTGGTTGGAGCGCGCGATGAGTGGTTGACCGACCCTCGGTTATTGCGGCGCGCGGCTGCAAAGGGATCATGACGAGCATCTCGTGTGGCGTTGGCAAGCGGACGATGGCGTGTGATCAACCAACCCTCCGGCCATCCCTCGCCGGGTGCCGCCCTTCAAGGTCCCGTTTTGTCAGGACCGAGCGTGACAGGGCATGACGCGAGAAACTAGAGTGGGGCGGCCAGCGGGCAGGCAGCGGAGGCGGGCGCCGTCCTTCCCGAGGGGCCGGGGAGAAGCGTGCGGACCTCTGAGATGGCAAACGCCTATCTCGGTCAAATGCGAATTTCCGGATGATTTGATGATGACGGTGCGGCCTGTCGAGTAATTCCGAGACCGGGCGGAGGATGCACCGTAGCACCTCTCAAACACGTCGGTCTGCACGTCATATTCGTTGCGCATGATGATCTTCCTCTCCTGCTGATACATTCTCTGAAGACGCCGTGAGCAGACCGGCCAGCGCTGTGCGTCCGCACGCGTCATCGATCCGGTCAGACGTCGCCGTCTTCCGCGGTCCCGCGTGCCGGTTGCGTCGTGCGCATCTGCGATGCCTCAACGTCCCAGATCAGTCCGTGTCCCGCTGCATAACACAATAGTGCCCACGCCGAATAGGGGATGTCATTCTCCATGCTGGTCCATCGCCGGATATGGCGGCCGCTCTTGTCCTTCAACCCCAGGTAAGCGGCGGCGGAACGGTCTGTCATCCCCGCCTGCCGCAGCCACGCGAATCGCGTCCGTCTGTTCAGGTTCGAGCCGCGATACGTCAATATACGATAGCCGCTGATAGATCATCAGCCCATACAGGTCAGCCAGCGGGCGCGCGCTTTTGCAGAGCGCGCCGTCCTCGCCGGGTGCCTGTCTGGTGCACCAGTAGTTGATTGCCTGTTCGATGTCGGCAATGGTCAGGATGGTCGTCATGGAATCCTCACTGGCCCGCGCAGACCGTGCGCGGGCGTTAAAGATCAGTCGGGCAGACGAGAGCTATTGCAGTTGACCACGCTGTTCGAGGGTCATCGCAACAGGCGCGCACGGCGGCACCCGCTCGAATTCAGTCAGGGCCGTGCGGGCGATCGCGCGCAACTCTTCTCGTTGCATGTCGATCGCGTTACCGTCGCGGTCAAGCATGCTGGCGATGCGCCTGAGCGCCTCGGCGGAACGGGCCGCAGCGTCAGCGGACAGGGCCATGCGGTACAGTTCGCTGCGCACAATACTTCGGTCTCCATACTGCCACATGGCAGGCAACGGCAGAAGGGAGGCCAGCCACGTCGGACGGGTGTGGAGCGTATCCATGCAAGTGTCTCCGGAGTCAGGATGACCCCGGCCCGCAGGCCGGAGTGGGCCGCAGCAGGCCATTTAGCCGCGCAGGCGGCGCAGTTGGTCGGCGAGCACCCAGAGAGCGCGATTAAGGCGGACGTTCTGGTCGATGCCGGTGACGGCGCGGGTCGTGGTGGCCCTGCCATTCGCATTGCGACCATGAAGACCGCCACGGACCATATTTTCCTGCACGCGGTTAAAGGTCGTCCAGAGGTCGGAGGCGCGATCCTCGACACGGCGCGGCGCGAGAAGCTGCCGTTCTGTCACCGGCGCGGGGCTTGCCGTCGTCGTATCGCAAGGCGAGCGCCGCACGGGCGAAAGCAGTCTGCTCGCCTTCATCTAGCACCGCAGCCGCCATGCGTTCGCGCTGCTGCGCGACGCCCTCGAAACTGTGGAGCACCCTGAATGCGCCTTCAATCACTTCGCCGACCACGTCGCCCTTGTGCGGCACGCGGATATCGCCGATGGTGTCGCCGCAGACCATGCCGTTCTGGCAGACAAAGCGGAACATGCCGGCGATCATCTGATAGCTGCTGCTGCCATCGTGACTGTTGAGCAGGATGATTTCGTTGGCCTCGCGACCACTGATCTGGTCCGCATGACGCAGGCGGAGCATGTGCTTCGTGTGCGCGCGGCGGTCCTCGTCGCGTACGCGGGTCTGACAATGAAATGAACGCGTCCCACCCTCGAATGGGGGAGCATAGGGTAAGGTGGATCCTCGCGGGCTAACGGTATCAATGTGCCCAGGTGAAAAACGCAAGCATTTCCCGGCAACCGGAGGATCCAGAAATGAATGTTACGCCTGTGGGTATCGATATTGCGAAGAGCGTGTTTCAGGTGCACTACATAGACCCGGATACCGGGGAAATTGTAAACAAGCCGATTAAACGATCGCAGTTTCTCGAGTATTTTGCGAATAGATCGAGATGCTTGATCGGCATGGAGGCCTGCGGCAGCTCGCATCATTGGGCGAGGCAGTTGACGGCCATGGGGCACGCAGTCAAATTGATGCCAGCCAAATTTGTTAAGGCCTTCAACATCCGAAACAAAAATGATGCGGCGGATGCTCGGGCGATCTGGTTGGCGGTGCAGCAGCCGAGCAAAGCTGTTGCAGTGAAAACGGAGATGCAACAGGCAGTTTTGATGATGCACCGCCAACGCGAGCAGTTGGTGAAGTTCCGCACGATGCAAATCAATTGCCTGCGCGGATTGCTGGCCGAGTTTGGGGAAGTGATGGGCGCAGGGCGGGTGGCGATGGCCAAGGCGATCCCCGACACAATCGCCCGTATCGAAGAACGTTTGCCAAAAGTGTTGATCGATAGTCTGCGCGATCAATGGTCGAGAATCGAAAAGATGGGCGAAGAAATCTCGACGATCGAAAGGCGATTGCGCGAATGGAAGAAAGAAGATCGAGCGGTGAAATCTATCTTCGATATCCCAGGCGTCGGTCTGCTGACGGCAACGGCAGCAGTTGCAATGATGGGCGATCCGAAGGCCTTCAAGTCGGGCCGTGAATTTGCCGCTTGGGCGGGGCTGGTACCGAAGCAGACCGGCTCGGGAGGCAAGGTAAGCCTCCATGGAATAAGCAAGCGTGGCGATACCTAGCTGCGTATGCTGCTGATCCACGGTGCAAGGGCCGTACTGACACACGCGAAGGTGCCAGCGCCGTGGATTGAGGAGTTGAAGAAACGAAGGCCACTGAACGTAGTTGTCGTAGCCTTGGCGAACAAGATAGCTCGAACTATTTGGGCCGTACTTGCTCATGGCCGCTCCTACGAAAGAGATTACGTAAGCGTGAAACCATCCTGAATACCGGAAGCATTTCGGAGAAGTTGCGTTTGGTATAGGCGGTATGCTCAAAGGTTGCGTTGGCAATCGAGTGTGATGACAAAACAGGTCGGACCGTGATTCGCGAAACCTGTATGGTCTGTCGAGTTCAAAGCTCGCTCTGGCAATGAGGCGTGAATCAGCGGATTTCATCGGGGCTCGCAGAAATATGTCGACTGCGATAAAGCCGGATATACAGCTGCAACCTTCCTGTCGATGTCGAAACACACGAAACACTGGCGCAAACGGGACGCGTTCATATACAGACCATGAAGGGCTGGAATCCTTCCTTGCGCAGGGCGTCAAGCACATCGACGGTCGGAATGTAGCTGTAGCGTGCCGAACGGCTTTCATGCGGCGCGTGCGCGAGGATCGCTGTTACTTTCTTTCAGCGATGAGCGGCTGCTGGAAGCCTATGAAATCTAATTGCGGGGATCAGCCAGTAATACGCAGGATTGACGGGACTTTGACGGCACTGTTTCCTGGCTTCCAGCGGTGGATGCTGCGGACTGGGGAGCGCTCCTGCGATGTCCGACGTGCGGACAATTATTGGCTGTTGATGAATGGGACAAGTATCAGATTCGCTTTTCAGTAAAAGTCAACGCTACGAAAGGCTGGAATACTTCAGACGAGGCTCTGCGAGAGAAGTATCTCGTTCAGTTGCGCGGGGAGAATGCGGCTGCAAAATGCATATTGAATGGCCGTAGAGCGCAATAAATCTGTCAATCCGGAATGCAGCCACGATAAGGCGATGAGCGCATGAATTGACAACATTATTTCCAGTCCGAACGAAATAAAACCGTCAATTCGCATAAGTCCGCATTAAATTCGTCAATTCGCGTCCTAGACTTCGAATTCCGCCCGTAAGGCATTGATCTTATGGAAAATTCGCTGCACATTGAGCAGCCGGTCCCGCTTGCCCGGCCGCGTGGCGCGCATCGGTTCGAAGTCTTCAGCCTCAAGCTGAACCGGAGGCTCACGTTTTACCAGCGTTCAGCGTTAGAACAATGGGTACTGATCGAAGCGGACCCCGCGGTCATCACCTTTTGCGAACGCCCGGGGTTCGTCCAGTCTGATGGGCAGCAGTACCTCGCAGACTTCTGGGTGCGTTACGTTGATCGACAGGAATTAGTTCTCCTATCTGATTCGGTCGTTGACGCGGCCGCGAAAACGGATGCCAAGCTTGATGCTACTGCGCTGACTGTCCGGTCGGTCAAGCCGGCCGACCTGGTGGCATCGCGCACATGGATTGAGAACTGGCAGCGCATGCTTCCTTGTATCGTCGCAACGCGCGGGCTCACGCTGCCCTCGTTGGTCAATGCCATTGAACGCTTCGTCGCCCGGCCGCGTCAGTTGCTCGCGATTGAGCGCGAATTCTCGACCGGCGATCCTATTCTCGTACGTGCGGCGGTTTTTGGTTTGCTGCACAGCGGTCGCGTGTGCGCTCAAGGTTTGCGAACTGACGGGCTATCGCTGCTTACCGAATTTGTCGCTGCGGAGAAATCGCATGAGCCGCCGAAAACCTGACTTTCAAGGACTCGACGTGACCGCGTGGCCCAGTGTCGCCTACACGGAGTTCGACGGGGAGGAAGAACGGCGTGCTTTTCAGGTGCGGATGCAGACAATCGAACGCTACGCGCGTGGCGAACCAATCAAGGATATCGAACAGGCGACCGGTATCAACAGGCGACAGATTTATCGCTGGCTCGAACGGGGTCTTTCACTCCATGCGGACGGACGCCTCTATGGATTTCGCGCACTGCTGAAACATGTGCGGATCGCCGAATATGTCCGCATGAGTCCCGTGACCGTGCGGGGCGAACGCGGCAGTCGCGGGACTGTTGGTGCCTTGTCGCAGCTCTTCGAACGTTACCCTTCACTCACCGCGTGGCTGTTGCTGCAGGTGAAGCAGCGCCGCGTGCTACTGCAGCAGATCGGCACCGATGGACGATTGCGCACACGTCTTCGGGGCCTCCAGGCGCTGCACGACGAATTTCTGCGGCAGTGTCGTGCGGTCGGGCTAACGGGGGCGGACTATCCGTTCAATACGGCGGGCCACGCTATCCGTTCGCTGTCGCAACGGTTGAAGGCAGAAATGCTGCGCAGCTTCGGCGGTGCCGCGCGCTCGGCCGGCGCGTCGCACCTCAAGGGGCTGCCACACCCAGACGGCGAAGCGGGCAGGCCCGCGGCGACACGTCCGTATCAGATGGTCGAGTTTGACGGTCACCGGCTCGATATCCGGCTTAAGGTGGTCGTGCGGGATCCGCTCGGATTCGAACACGAATTCGAGATGGAACGCGTCTGGTTGCTCGTCATCATCGACGTATGCACGCGCGCCGTGTTGGGCTATCACATCGTTCTGGCAAGGGAGTACAGCCGCTACGATGTCATCAAGACCATAGAGAATGCGCTGGAACCCCACCGCCCATGTACCTTCACGGTAGCGGGGCTCGATTACGGAACACACGACGGCTTTCCCTCGCAACGGCTGCCAGAACTTGCATACGTGACGTGGGAATGGATGCGGCTCGATAACGCCAAGGCTAACCTTGCCAACGAAACGTTGACCGCATTGTGCGAATTCGTCGGCTGCCTTGCTGACGCTGGACCGAAGTACAGCCCGGACGAGCGACCGTACATCGAGCGCTTCTTTGGAACGATTGCGAGCCGCCTGTCCTCGCGTCTGCCCGGCTACACCGGTTCGCATCCGCGCGATCTGCGCCGCGCGCTGGCGGACCCGAAAGGCAACCTGCGCCTTTACGTGTCGCTCGACGAGCTCGAGGAACTGGTTGAGTATGTGATCGCGAGCTACAACGGCACGCCGCACAGCGGTCTGAACAACGTCACACCGCTCGAGGCGATCGAATATTTTATCCGCGGCAGGCAGACGATGGTGACGTGGCTCTGCGAACATCATCGCCGCACACTATGCCTGATGCAATCGGCGCGCCGCTGCCGCGTGCGGGCTTATCTCGATCAGGGAGTACGTCCGCACATCAACCTGCACGGCGTGCGCTATACGAACGACGTGCTGGCAAGCAGCACGCGTCTGATCGGCAAGCAGCTGCTCATCTACCTGAATGCGGACGACCTGCGCTGCGTGCGTGCGTTTCTGCCGGACGGCACCGAACTCGGGGTGCTCGATGCGCAGGGAGCCTGGCGTGTGGTGCCGCACAACCTCAAGCTACGTCAGGAAATCCGCAAGCTGCGCGGCAGACGGCGCAGCCGCGCGGCGGCCGAGCCGAACCCCATCGAGGCGTATGTTCAGGCGAAGCTCGCACAGGCGAAGCAAACGCGCAAGGCGGCAACGGAACTTGCCCACGCCGTGCGGCTGCTCGCCTCCGCCCCGACCGTGCGCACGCCAGTCGGTCCCCCTCGTCCCGTTGAAATGGGAACGAGCGTAGATACCCGCAATTGACGGAACGGGCACGCGCCCTGATCGCCGTAACAGCGCCGGGCGCGATTGTGCCGTGGGAGAGATTGCGGCTGCCTCATGAGATCGATGGCTCGCACGGCAGTTTCAGGGCACCGCAGCGAGCCTGTACGCTGGATGCCTCGAACGACTACGAGGCGGTGCAGGCGTGGCTCGCGCTGCATGAAGCCCCTACCACCCAGCGCGCCTACCGCAAGGAGGCGGAACGCCTGATCCTGTGGGCGATCGTCGAACGCGGACGGGCACCGTCGTCGCTGACCACGGAAGACGCGATCGCGTACCGGGCGTTTCTGCGTCGGCCCACGCCTCGTGAGCGCTGGATCGGGCCGCCGCGGCCGCGCACAACTCCCGAATGGCGGCCGTTCGCCGGCAATCTGTCCGCGCGGTCCACTGCGTATGCGCTTTCGGTGGTGGGCGCACTGTTTCGCTGGCTGATCGAGCAGCGGTACGTCCTTGCCAACCCCTTTTCCGGGATCAAGGTACGAGGCCGTACACGGGTCACGCCGCTCGACACCTCGCGGGGTTTCACCGAGGGCGAGTGGCTGCTCGTGCGCGCCATCGCGGACGGACTTGAATGGTCATATGACTGGGCTGAGCCCGCTGCGCAGCGGATGCGTTTCATGCTCGACTTTTCCTACGCGACCGGATTGCGTGCGAGCGAACTCGTCGGCGCAACACTCGGTGATCTCCGCACCGATGAACACGGCGATCACTGGCTGCATCTGGTCGGCAAGGGCAGCCGGCCCGGCAAGGTCGCATTGCCGCCGCTGGCGCGTACGGCGCTCGATCAGTATCTCGTGCAGCGTCAACTTCCGGTCACACCGGCGCGCTGGGATCCGAAAACGCCGCTCGTCGCGAACCTCGAACAGGACAGCACCACGGGCATTACCGGAACCCGGTTATGGAACGTGATGCGACGCTTCTTC
>NZ_PNXY01000028.1 GCF_002879865.1 Paraburkholderia rhynchosiae | reverse complement strand
ACAGCAGCCTCCGCCCCCACCCGCAGCGTGCCTGACGGATGCCCGAACCGTACCGCCTCACGCTCACCGCCTCCAGCCGCCAGATTCACCAACGTCCCCGGAATTGCAGCCGCTGTGCCGATCGCCACCGCGGCCGTACCCATCATCGCGTGATGCAGCTTGCCCATCGACAGCGCGCGCACCAGCAAATCGACATCCCCCGCGCCAATCCGCTTGCCGCTCGACGCAACATAATCAGCCGGCTTCGCGACGAACGCGATCTTCGGCGTGTGCTGCCGCGTCGCAATCTCATCCAGATGCTTGATCAGTCCCATGCGCAATGCGCCGTGTGCGCGAATCGTCTCAAACATCGAGAGCGCCTTTTCATCGCTATTGATGGCGTCCTGCAACTCCGTGCCCGTGTAGCCGATCGCATCCGCATTCACGAAGATCGTCGGAATGCCCGCGTTGATCATTGTCGCTTTCAGCGTGCCGACGCCCGGCACCTCCAGGTCATCGACGAGATTGCCCGTCGGGAACATCGAGCCGCCTGCGCCGTCTTCTTCTGCAGCCGGGTCCATGAATTCGAGCCGCACTTCCGCCGCCGGAAAGGTCACGCCGTCGAGTTCGAAGTCGCCGGTTTCCTGCACCGCGCCGTCGGTCATCGGCACGTGCGCAATGATCGTCTTGCCGATGTTCGCCTGCCAGATGCGCACGGTGGCCACGCCATCGCGCGGAATGCGGCTCCCGTCCACCAAACCCGCGCTGATCGCGAACGGCCCCACTGCGGCTGACAGATTGCCGCAATTGCCGCTCCAGTCGACAAACGGCTTATCGATCGACACTTGCCCAAACAGATAATCCACATCGTGATCGGGCTTGCTGCTTTTATCGATGATCACCGTCTTGCTCGTGCTCGACGTCGCGCCGCCCATCCCATCTATCTGCTTGCCATAGGGATCGGGGCTCCCGATCACACGCAGCAGCAGCGCGTCGCGCGCGGCGCCCGGCGTTTGCGCCGCGTCGGGCAAATCCTGCAAACGGAAGAACACGCCTTTGCTAGTGCCGCCACGCATATAGGTGGCCGGAATCTTGATCTGCGGTTTGTGCGCCATGAAAACAGTGTCCCGAAACAATGTCGTGATCAGGGGCGAACCGCACGAAACATCGTGCCGCCCGCCCCTTCGTTATGTTCGCAGCCGAACCCATCGAACCACGTTCGGGCCGCTAATAAATCTCAAGCCGCCGCCTTCGACGACTCCAGAAAGTCCTGCGCAAAACGTTGCAATACGCCGCCGGCTTCATAGATGGAAAGTTCTTCTGCCGTGTCGAGCCGGCACGTCACCGGTACCTCGACACGCTCTCCACTTCGGCGATGGATCACAAGCGTCAGATCCGCGCGCGGCTTGCGTTCGCCGATCACGTCGAACGTCTCCGTGCCGTCAATCGCCAACGTGATGCGGTTCACGCCGGGTTTGAATTCAAGCGGCAGCACGCCCATGCCGACCAGGTTCGTGCGGTGAATACGCTCGAAGCCTTCGGCGACAATCGCTTCCGCGCCGGCAAGTCGCACGCCCTTGGCCGCCCAGTCACGCGACGAACCCTGGCCGTAGTCCGCCCCGGCAATCACGATCAGCGGCTGCTTGCGCTCCATATACGTTTCGATCGCTTCCCACATGCGCGCGATCTTGCCCTCGGGCTCGATGCGCGCAAACGAACCGGCCTTCACCTGGCCGTCTTCGATCACCATCTCGTTCTTCAGCGTCGGGTTCGCGAACGTGGCGCGCTGCGCGGTCAGGTGATCGCCGCGATGCGTCGCGTACGAATTGAAATCTTCTTCGGGCAAGCCCATTTTCGTGAGGTATTCGCCCGCTGCGCTATCCGGCAAAATCGCATTCGATGGCGACAGGTGATCGGTCGTGATGTTGTCGCCGAGCACGGCGAGCGCACGCATGCCCTTCAACGTGCGTTCGCCTGCAAGCGCGCCTTCCCAATACGGCGGACGGCGAATGTACGTGCTCATTGGACGCCAGTCGTAGAGCGGGTCCGCTTTCTCTCCCGTATCCACGGACACCGCGAACATCGGCTCATACACTTTGCGGAATTGCTCGGGCTTTACGCTGGAAGCCACGATCGCGTCGATCTCTTCGTCCGACGGCCAGATATCCTTCAGCGTCACCGCGTGACCCTCGGCATCGACACCGAGCACGTCTTTTTCAATGTCGAAGCGAATCGTGCCCGCAATCGCATAAGCCACCACTAGCGGCGGCGATGCAAGAAACGCCTGCTTCGCAAACGGATGAATGCGGCCGTCGAAATTGCGGTTGCCCGACAGCACGGCAGTTGCATACAGATCGCGCTCCACGATTTCCTTCTGGATCGCCGGATCGAGCGCGCCGGACATGCCGTTGCACGACGTGCACGCATAAGCAACCACGCCGAAGCCAAGCTGTTCGAGCTCGGGCAGCAAGCCGGCTTCTTCCAGATACAACGTGACGGCTTTCGAGCCCGGCGCGAGCGATGTCTTCGCCCACGGCTTGCGCGTCAGTCCGCGCCGGTTCGCGTTACGCGCGAGCAGGCCGGCGGCGATCATGTTGCGCGGATTGTTGGTGTTCGTGCAGCTCGTGATCGCCGCGATGATCACCGCGCCGTCCGGCATCAAGCCCGGCTCGTTTTCGACCTTGCCGCTGATGCCGCGAGCCGCGAGTTCCGAAACCGGCAAACGTCGATGGGGATTTGACGGCCCCGCCAGCGTACGGACGACCGTGGACAGATCGAACTTCAGCACGCGTTCGTACTCGGCATGCTCAAGGCTGTCGGCCCACAAGCCGGTTTCTTTCGCGTACGTTTCGACGAGCTTCACGAGTTCGTCGTCGCGGCCGGTGAGCTTCAGGTACTTGATGGTCTGCTCGTCGATATAGAACATCGCGGCGGTCGCGCCGAATTCCGGCGCCATGTTGGCAATCGTCGCGCGGTCGCCGAGCGTAAGCTTCGCCGTGCCTTCGCCGAAGAATTCGAGGTACGCGCCGACCACTTTTTCCTTGCGCAGGAACTCTGTCAGCGACAGCACCACGTCGGTTGCCGTAATGCCTTCAGCGGGCTTGCCCGTCAGTTCCACACCGACAATGTCCGGCAGCCGCATATACGACGCACGGCCCAGCATCACGCTTTCCGCTTCGAGTCCGCCCACGCCGATTGCTATCACGCCAAGCGCGTCGACCATCGGCGTATGCGAGTCCGTGCCGACCAATGTATCGGGAAACGCCACGCCGTCTTTGACCTGCACGACCGGGCTCATGCGTTCGAGGTTGATCTGATGCAGGATGCCGTTGCCCGGCGGAATCACGTCGACGTTCCTGAAAGCGCGCTTCGTCCAGTTGATGAAGTCGAAGCGGTCTTCATTGCGGCGGTCTTCGATTGCGCGATTCTTCGCGAACGCGTCCGGGTCGAAGCCGCCGCATTCCACAGCGAGCGAGTGATCCACGACGAGTTGCGTCGGCACCACCGGATTGACCATTGCGGGATCGCCGCCTTGCGCAGCAATCGCGTCGCGCAAACCGGCGAGATCGACGAGCGCGGTCTGGCCGAGAATGTCATGACACACCACGCGCGCCGGAAACCACGGAAAATCCAGCTCGCGCTTGCGCTCGACGATCTGTTTCAGCGAAGCGACGAGCGTCACCGGATCGCAGCGTCGCACGAGATTTTCAGCGAGCACGCGTGACGTGTACGGCAGCTTGTCGTAGGCGCCGGGCTGGATCGCGTCGACGGCGGCGCGCGCATCGAAGAAATCGAGCTGGGTGCCGGGAAGGCGTTTGCGGTTGGCAGTATTCATTGGCTTGGGGACAACAATAATGATGCGGGAACAAGGGCGGCGGCCAATCGCATTGCGCGGGCCTTCTTAACGGCGCGTTCCAGCTTTTTTTCGATGAGCGATCAGTCTAGTGTAGCTCGTGGCTGCAAAAAGCAGCCTTGGCTCGGGGTATTTGCGAGCCAAGGCCTAAATTCATCGCGTCGCGCTCTCAGGACGCAATGGAAAAACGCTTGCAGCTTTGCTCTGCCGCTCAATCGACGTTAGACGCGTTTCGCGAGCGGCACAAACGACAGATCGTCGGGACCGGTGTAATTCGCGCTCGGACGGATGATCTTGTTGTCGACACGCTGCTCGATGATGTGCGCGCTCCAGCCGGCGGTGCGTGCAATCACGAAGAGCGGCGTGAACATCGCCGTCGGCACGCCCATCATGTGATAGGAGACCGCGCTGAACCAGTCGAGATTCGGGAACATCTTCTTCGCTTCCCACATCACCGATTCGAGCCGTTCCGCAATGCTGAAGAGTTTGTTGTTGCCCGCTTCCTTCGAGAGCTTCTTCGCCACTTCCTTGATGACCTTGTTGCGCGGGTCCGAAATCGTATAAACCGGGTGACCGAAGCCGATCACCACTTCCTTGTTCTCGACGCGCTTGCGGATGTCGGCTTCGGCTTCATCCGGCGTCTGGTAGCGCGACTGGATTTCGAACGCGACTTCATTCGCGCCGCCGTGCTTCGGTCCGCGCAGCGCGCCAATGGCGCCGGTGATCGCCGAATAGATGTCGGAACCCGTGCCCGCAATCACGCGGCCGGTGAATGTCGACGCGTTGAATTCATGCTCCGCATAAAGGTTCAGCGACACATGCATCGCCTCGACCCACGACTTCGGCGGCTCGACACCATGCAGCAGATGCAGGAAGTGACCGCCGATCGAGTCGTCGTCGGTTTCGACTTCAATGCGCTTGCCGTTGTGCGAATAGTGGTACCAGTAGAGCAGGATCGAGCCGAGCGAGGCCATCAGCTTGTCGGCAATGTCGCGCGCGCCCGGCAGATTGTGGTCGTCCTTCTCCGGCAGCACGGTGCCGAGCACCGAGACGCCGGTGCGCATCACGTCCATCGGATGCGCGGCGGCGGGAATCCATTCGAGCGCGGCCTTCACGTTCGCGGGCAGGCCGCGCAGTGCTTTCAGCTTGGTCTTGTAGGCAGTTAGTTCGGCCTGCGTCGGCAGCTTTTCGTGCACCAGCAGATACGCGATCTCCTCGAATTCACAGTTACCCGCGATGTCGAGAATGTCATAGCCACGATAGTGCAGATCGTTGCCGGTCTTGCCGACCGTGCAGAGCGCGGTGTTGCCAGCCGTCACGCCGGACAGGGCGACGGATTTCTTGGGCTTGAATGCGCCGGCGTTCGGCGTGCTGTTGTCTGCTTCGCTCATCAGTGTGTCTCCAGATGCGTGGGGGTCTTTTAAATGCAACCTGAAATGCAAAGAATGGGCCACCCGGCGCGACCCGGGCTAAGTGCCTGATTTCTCACGGACGCCGCAGTTTGCGGAGCGTCTTGAATTTCATCAATGAAACTACGAAATTTCATTTCTGAAATTCATGCGCGCATAATAGCGGGACCTGGCCACTCCAACCCAAGCCGCCGCAAGCCGCCACCATGAGCACACCACCTTTCGATACCGCCGCCCCTCGCCCACGCATCTGGGCCCTCAGCATCAGCCGCCTGCGCGATCTGTTTTTCGATATCTCCGGCGAATATGTGGAGCGCGCGGATCTGCGCATCGTCGCACGAGGTTTCGAAGACGCCGTGCATGAAATCGACGCCGCCGGCGCGGGTCGTCCGGATGTCGTGATCGCCGGCGGCTCGAACGGCGCGTATCTGAAAACGCGCGTCTCGGTGCCCGTCGTGATGATTGGACCGACCGGCTTCGACCTCATGCATGCGCTCGCCCGCGCGCGCCGCGACGGCTCGAAGGTCGCGCTTGTCACGCATGGCGATACGCCGGAAGAAGTGCGCCGCTTCATCGCCGCCTACGCGCTCGATGTGACGCTCGCCTCGTATCAATCGGCGCAGGATGCGGAAAGCGTCGTGCTCGATCTGCGCGATCGCGGCATCGACGTAGTAGTGGGCCCAGGACTCGTGACCGATCTGGCCGCGAGCGTCGGCATGGGCGCGGTGTTTCTGTATTCGCGCGCCTCGGTGCGCGCCGGTTTCGATACCGCGCTCGAAGTCGCGCAGGCCACGCGGCGCGAAACGATTCGCCGTCAACGGCTCGACAATCTGCTGCAACACTTGCGCGATGGCGTCGTCGCGCTCGACGCGCAGGGCCGCGTCGAAGCAATGAACCAGCGTCTTGCCACCGTGCTCGGCATCGACGCGGCGAACGCAGTGGGCCGCGCGCTGCTCGACCTCGCGCCGGATCTCGCCGGCAGCCTGCCCGACTCGGACGGCGACGCGTTCTGCACAGTGCGCGGCGCGAGCTACGTCGTGCATCGCGGGCCGCTTGCGAGCAGCGGCGCGGCGGCGGGCACCGTGCTGACGTTTCAGGAATCGCGCGCGGTAGAACGGCTCGACCGTACGTTGCGCTCGCGTCAGCGCGTGCAACAGTTCACCGCGCGTTATCGGCTCGACGATATGGTCGGCGCGTCGGACTCCATGCAACGGGTGCGCGCGCTCGTGCAGCGTTACGCAAGGTCGGACGCCACCGTGCTGATTCTCGGCGAGAGCGGCACCGGCAAGGAGATGGTCGCGCAGAGCATGCATCACTTGAGCGCGCGGCGCGACTTCGCGTTCGTTGCGATGAATTGCGGCGCGTTCCCCGAGGCGTTGCTGGAAAGCGAGTTGTTCGGCTACGAGGAAGGCGCGTTCACCGGCGCGCGCAAAGGCGGCAAGGCCGGACTCATTGAAGTGGCACACCGCGGCACGCTGTTTCTCGATGAAATCGGCGAAATGCCGTTATCGTTGCAAAGCCGGTTGCTGCGTGTGTTGCAGGAACGCGAAGTCGTGCGGCTCGGTTCGACGGAGCCCACGCGCGTCGACATTCGGGTGGTCGCGGCCACGCATCGCGCGCTGACCGAAGGCATTGAAGCCGGCAGCTTCCGCGCCGATCTCTACTACCGGCTCAACATTCTCAGCATCGCCCTGCCGCCGCTGCGCGAGCGTCCAACGGACCTGCTGCCGCTTGCCGTCGAATTGCTATTGCAAGCCGCGGCGCGCGAACCGAGGCTCGCCGCGCGCCTGCCCGACGCGGCCGCCGCTGAACGCGTTCTAGCCGCGCTCGCCGAGCCGTTGCGTCGTTATGCGTGGCCAGGCAACGTGCGTGAGTTGCAGAACGTGATCGAACGGATTGCAGTGGAGCTTGCCGAGATGGAGACTGAAACGACCGCGGGCCTAAACGTTCAGGCACAGGCACAAGCACAGACACACGCAGAGGCAGACGCAGAAACCAACGCGAGCCCGAACGGCGCAACCACGCAACCGCTCATCACGCGCGACATGCTGCGCACCATCGCGCCGGAAATCATGGAGCCACATCACGCACGCTCGAAGAAGACCGCGCTCACGCTGCGCGAACGCAGCCGTCATGTGGAAGCCGACGAAATCCGCGCCGCACTCGCCGCGCACGACGGCGATCGCGATGCGGCTTGCGAGGCGCTCGGCATCAGCAAGACGACCCTATGGCGGAAGCTGAGCGCGCCGCGCTAGCCTTCAGGCCACCGCCACCGCCATGCTTGCCCGCATTGGCCGCCGCCCGTTGGATGAACATGCTGGGCGTCATGCCGCAGCATCGTTTGAAATGCCGGCCGAAATGGCTTTGGTCGAAAAAGCCGACCTCGGTCGCGACCACCGAGCCGGGCACGCCTTCGAGCAACATCGTCTGCGCGCGCTGAATCCGCACCCCGCAAAGATAGCGATACGGCGACGACCCGTATTGCTGCCGGAACACCGTCGCGAAACGTGACACGCTGAGCGCGGACAGCGCCGCGAGCTGCGCGAGCGTCACGGGCTCATTGAAATGAGCGTCGATAAATGCGCGCGCGGCATTGAGGCCGATGGACTGTTTCATGACGTCACGATGGTCGGGCGAGGCGCCGGCTGCTTTGCAAAACGCTGGATGGAAAACTTGTCGAGCCCAATCGGCGTGCTACCCGTATCGATCAATTCCGCCATCGTTTCACCGACACCCGGACCGATCTGAAAACCGGCACCGTTGAAGCCGAACGCGTAGAAGAGACCGTCGACCTTACTGCTCGGTCCGATCACCGGTTCGCCGTCAGGCAGATAACTTTCGACACCGCTCCACACGCGAATCACATGCAGCGGCGCGAGCGCGGGCACGAGCCGCCGCATCTGCGCAAGCTGGCCCACCGTGTTGCGCGGCAGGACCGACGCCCGGCAGGTGACGGCATCGGCCGGCCCCGCAGGACCGCCGCCCACGATGATGTTGCCGCGCGGAATCTGCCGGAAGTAGATGCCCTCCTGCTTGATCGACGTAAACACGCCCATCGACGACTTGAACACGTACGGCACCGGCTCCGTCACGCACATTTGCGGCCCACTGATGGTGAGCGGCGCGCCCTCGCCGAATTGTTCGGAGAGACGGCTCGCCCACGCGCCCGCGCAAATCATGAGTTGCGCCGCGTGGTACACGTCGCCGCGCGCGCTTTCCACGCGAAAGCGGTCGCCGTCTTTTTCGACGCGAACGATCTCCGTATTCTCGATCACTTGTGCGCCGAGCCGCGCGGCCGCGCGTCCGAATGCCGGCGCGGCCAGTCGCGGATTCGCGTGGCCGTCGAGCGGCGAGATGGAGGCGGCCAGCACTTCGCGTCCAAGAAACGGAAAGCGCCGGAACATCGCTTCGCCGTGCAGCACTTCGAGTTCGAGGCCGTGAGCGCGCGCGTCGATTGCGTACTGATCGAAATTCTCGACGTCCTTCTGGTGATAGCACACGCGCGTATGGCCGACGGGCAGAAACTCGACGTCTTCGCCAAGCAGTTCCACCGAACGCTGCCACGTGCGCAGCGCGCGATTGGCCATCGCGAGTTGCAGCAGCGCGCGGCCTTGCCGCCGGATGCCGCCGAAGTTCACGCCGCTCGCCTGTTGTCCGGTCAGCCCACGTTCGAGCAGGATGACCGAACGGTTGCGCTGGCGCAGAAAGAACGCCGTGGTCGTGCCCATAATGCCGCCGCCAATCACGATGACATCGGCTTCGTTGCGAGTCGCGCTCATTGCGCCACCTCCTCGGTGAGTGCGACGGGCAGCGGTTTGACCGGCGCCTGGCCGCGCAGCCGTCCCACCGACGAAAGCGGCACGCACGCCGCCGCCGCGATGACTTCGGCACCGGCGTGGCCGCAATAGCGTCCCTGGCAACGTCCCATGCCGACGCGCGAAAACGCCTTCGCGCGATTGGCTTCCTGGGCGCCGGTCTCGCGCACGACGCGGCGCAGTTCGCCGGCCGTGATCGCTTCACAGCGGCAAACAATGGTCTCGTCGGGCAGCGACGCGGCGAACTTCGCCGGCCACGGAAACGCCTCACGCAAGCCAGCGGCAAAGCGTGAAAAGCGCGCGAGCTCGGCGCGCAAGCCTTCCATATCCTTCGTGCCTGCGGCCTGCATGCCGTGATCGTGCATCACGGCGAGCGCCGCGAGGCGGCCCGAACGTTCCGCTGCGTCAGCGCCACGCACCCGCGCGCCATCGCCCGCGAGATAGACGCCCTTGATGCTGCTACGGCCGTCGTTGTCGATTTGCGGAAGCCACTGCTGCGCGTCGTCGTCGAAAGTGAAGTGACAACCGGCGAGGTCCGCGAGCTGTGTCTCTGGGCGCAAGTGGTAGCCGAGCGCCACTGCGTCGCAAGCAAACTCGATCCGCTTGCCGCCCGGCAGCGCCACTTGCACGCCGCTCACGCCCGTTTGCGGCGAACCTTTGATTTCCACGGGCTGCACGCCGCGATAAACCGGCACGCGCGCTTTCGACAACACACGCGTCAACGCAACGCCTTTCTTCAGCGCGGCGGGAATCGCGAGCAAATGCGGCAACGCGGCCATGCGCTGCATGAACGTCGACGTATCGAGCACGGCGGCGATCTGCGCGCCGGCCTTCACGTATTGCGCGGACACGAGGTACAACAGCGGCCCGCTACCCATCATCACGATGCGCGAGCCGATCCCGCAGCCTTGCGATTTCAGCGCGACTTGTGCGCCGCCAAGACTGTAAGTGCCGGCCTGATGCCAGCCTTTGACGGGCATGAGCCGGTCTGTCGCGCCGCTGCAAATGATCAGCGCGTCAAACGCGAGCGTGCGATAACGCGTGCCGCTCACCATATGCACCGCGTTCGCCGAGATATTCCACACGAGCGTTTCCGGCAGATAATCGAGCTTGCTTTTCAGCGCATCGAAGCTCTGATGCAACGAAGCGGCACGCTCGGCCTCGGTGCCATAGAGCGTCTCATAGCTGCGCGAAAAACCTTCCGGTTGACGCCGGTAGATCTGTCCGCCGTCTCGCCGTCCTTCGTCGATCACTGTAGGCCGCAGCCCGGCTTGCACGAGCGCCTGAGCGGCGCGCACACCCGCCGGCCCTCCGCCGATAATCACTACACGCGGGGCCATACGCCCTCCACGGCTTCAGCCAGTTTTGTGATGATCGACATGCCGGGCGCGGCGGGCGTGCTGCACGCGCGCACGCGCTCGCCTTGCGCCGTCCAGACCCAGCAGTCCTGGCACGCGCCCATCAGACAGAAACCGGCGCGGCGGCCATCGCCGAATTCAGAATCGCGCAACGTATTCACGCTCGTGAGCAGCGCGACCATTAGCGTGTCGCCCTCGGCGGCCTCGTGCACAACACCGTCGACGGTAATCGGGAAGGTCTTGCGACCGGTTTCCGCGAGCCGCACAAATCGCTGGTTCATGCCGGGATCGTCTCCAGGTTCTGCAAACGGCTGAGCTCGGCCGCCGAATGGTGGCAAAGAATCTCGGCGCCGGAAGGGAGTTTCTTGAGCGATGGCGGCGTCATGTTGCAAATGCCGTCGATGCGCACCGGACAGCGCGCGCGAAACGAACACAGCTCGGACACCGCGGCGCTCTCGCCCATCGCCGGCAATGCGCAAGCGGCGACGTGGCGGCGCGCGTCGAGCCAGCCCGGTTTCAGTTCGGGCACCGAATCGACCAGCAGGCCCGTGTAGGGGTGATACGGCGGGGCCGCGAGCACGTCGCGTTGTCCAGCTTCGACACGCTGGCCCGCATACAACACGATCACTTCGTCGCAGATCGCGCGCACGGTCGAGATGTCGTGGCTGATGAACATGTACGACACGCCCAGCTCGCGCCGCAATTCGGCGAGCAGATCGAGGATCGCAGCACCGACCACCGTGTCGAGCGCGGACGTCACTTCGTCGCAGAGAATCAGCGCGGGATCGGCGGCGAGTGCGCGCGCCAGGTTCACGCGCTGCTTCTGGCCACCGGAGAGACCGGCAGGCGTGCGCGTGGCGATCGAGGCCGGCAGCTTCACCAGATCGAGCAACGCAAGCATGCGCTTCTTTGCAGCAGCGCCACGCAGATGGTGATAGAACGCGAGCGGCCGGCCGAGAATATCCGCGATCGAATGGCTCGGGTTGAGCGCCGTGTCGGCGTTCTGGAAAACGATCTGGATCTGCCGGTACTGCTCGGGCGTGCGGCGCGACAGTTGCGCGGGCAACGGCTCGCCGTTGAACAGCACTTCGCCGCGCGCACGGTCGACGAGACCGGCGACCACGCGCGCGAGCGTCGTCTTGCCCGAGCCCGATTCGCCGATCACGCCGAGCGCGCTGCCGCGAGGAATGGCGAGGCTCACGTCGTCGAGCACGCGCACGGCGGGCACGCCGGAGCGGTCGATGCGGCCATAGCCTGCCGACAGTCCGCGTATTTCGAGCAGCGGCGCCACAGCCTTGCCGTCCTGCTGCGGCACGCCTGACGCCTCCGGCCGGCGCGTCGCGGCAAGCAACTGGCGCGTGTAGGCATCGACAGGTGCGTCGAGCACTTGCGCAACCGCGCCGTTTTCCTTCACCGCGCCGCCGTTCAACACGACGATGCGGTCAGCCATCTGTGCGACCACGGCGAGATCGTGCGACACGTACACGGCGGTCGTGCCGAGTTCGCGCACCACCTTCTTGAAGGCCGCGAGCACTTCGATCTGCGTGGTCACGTCGAGCGCGGTAGTCGGTTCGTCGAACACGACGACAGCCGGATCGGTGATCAATGCCATAGCGGCCATCAAGCGCTGCAACTGCCCACCGGACACCTGGTGCGGATAACGGTCGCCGATCGTCTCCGGCGCGGGCAGCGCTAGCGCGCGGAACAAACCGATCGCCTTGGTCCGCGCGGCCTCTTTCGTCATCAACTGATGCAGCAGCGCCGGCTCGGTCACCTGATCCATGATCGTGCGCGCCGGATTGAAACCGGCCGCCGCGCTCTGCGCGACATACGCGACGGTGCGCGCGCGCAACGCGCGGCGCCCTTTGGCGTCGAGCGACAACACCTCGACATCGCCGATCCGCACCGAGCCGCCGCTGATCGAACAGCCCGCGCGAGCGTAGCCGAGCAGCGACAATGCAATGGTCGTCTTGCCCGAGCCCGACTCGCCGATCAGCGCGAGCACCTCGCCTTTCTTCACCGAAAAGTCGACGCCCTTGACGATCTCCGTCACCGGCCCATGCGCGGCGCCAGCGACAACCCTGAGGCCCTTCACTTCAATCATGTCCCGATCAGCCATCATGCGTCTCCGTGGCTACGGCTGCGACGCCGCAAGTTGTCGATCAGCAGATTCATGCCGATGGTCAGCGTGGCAATCGCAACCGCCGGCATCAGCACGGCTGGCGCGCCTTCCGACAGGCCGCCGATGTTCTCGCGCACGAGCGAACCCCAGTCGGCGTTCGGCGGCTGCACGCCGAGGCCGAGGAAGCTCAGGCCGCTCAACAGCAGCACGATGAACACGAAGCGCAGGCCGAAATCGGCGAGCATCGGATGAATCATGTTCGGCAAGATCTCGACCCGCGCGATGTACAGCAGACCTTCGCCGCGCGCGCGGGCAACCTGCACGTATTCGAGGCCCATCACGTTCAACGCGAGCGAGCGCGAAATGCGGAACGCGCCGGGAATGTAGGCGAGCGCCGCGACCGTCGTGAGCATCGTGATCGACGAACCGAATGCGGCGATCACCACGAGTGCAAGCACCTTGCTCGGAATCGAAATGAGCGCGTCGAACAGGCGGCTCAACACTTCATCGACCCATTTGCCCGACACGGCCGCAACCAGCCCGAAGAACGTGCCGATCACACTCGCGAGCAATGCGGCCGCGAGCGCGAGGCCGACGGTGTAGCGCGCGCCGTAGAGAATGCGGCTCAACATGTCGCGGCCCAGATAGTCGGTGCCGAGCGGATACGCCGCGCTGTAACGGCCAAAAATCTCTGTCGATGTCAACGCGCCGCCTTTGTACGGCGCGACCAGCGGGCCGACGAAGGCGACCAGCAGCCAGAACAGAACCATGAACAGGCCAAGCAGGCCGAGCACCGAAAAGCGGTGCACGAGGCGTTGCAGCGTGTTGTATTTCGCGGGCGCCACTTCAGCGGCCGGCGTCTCGACGACGACCTCGTCACGGCTAACGTCGTACAGCTCGGTGCCGGGGTGAGGAACAGGGGGATTGTCAGGTCGGCTCATCATCGACGCAACCTCGGGTTAGATACGATTTGACACAGGTCGGCGATCAGCACGAGCGCCAGATACGCCGCGCAGAACACCATCACGCAGCCTTGCACGAGCGGCATGTCGCGGTTGGTCACGGCGTCCACCATCAGGCTAGCGAGTCCCGGATAGTTGAAGATGGACTCCACGATCACCACGCCGCCGAACAGATACGAGAGGCTCAACGCGACCGCATTGGCAATCGGCCCGATGGTGTTCGGCAGCACATGCCGCAACACCACGCGCACCGGCGACGCGCCCTTGAGCAACGCCATTTCCACATACGACGAGTTGAGCTGATCGAGCACCGCGGCGCGCGTCATGCGAGCCATTTGCGCAACGATCACGCAGCACAGCGTCATGACCGGCATCGCGTAGATGCGCAGCAGCGCGCTGAACGAATTCACCTCGGACAGATACGACAGCGCGGGCAGCCAGCGCAGTTTCACGGCAAAAATCAGCACGGCAACCGTCGCCACGAGAAATTCCGGCACGGCAACCGTCGAGAGCGTCAGCACATTGAGCGTGCGGTCGAGCAGCGAGCCGCGGAACATTGCCGATGTCACGCCGATCACCAATGCAACCGGCACCGACACCACCGCGGTCAAGCCGGCGAGCACGAGCGAGTTCGGCAGGCGCGTCGCGATCAATTCGCTGACGGGCAGATTGTTCGACATCGACGTGCCGAAGTTGCCGGTGACAATATGGAAGAGCCACTCCACGTAGCGTTGCAGCGCGGGCTGATCAAGACCGAACTGATGCCGCAATGCGGCGACGGCCTCCGGAGTGGCCGCCTGGCCGAGCGCCTGTTGCGCGGCGTCGCCGGGAAGCAGCCCGGTAATGCCGAACACGACCGCCGAGACCAGCAGCAACGTGAGCAGCGCGAGGCCGAGGCGCGCGGCGATAAGTCGTTGCGCGTGTGCTTTCATCGAAAGTCGCCTCCTTTTTTGAAGCTTGCACGCCGCGCCGAAGCGGCGCGCCTGTGCTGTATTGCGCTTATTACGCGTATTACGCGTATTACGCGTATTGCGGGGTTCGGCGTTCCGGTTCGTCGAACCGGAACGCCTTAGATTACGCCTCTAGCCAGACGTTTTCCGCGAATGCAAAGCCCATCAGACCGGCAAGCGGAATCGAACCGAGTCCCTTGAGCTTGTTCGTATAGGCGTCGAGCGAACTCTGGAACAACGGAATGCCGATGCCGCCGTTTTCATGCACGAGCACCTGAATGTCGCCGTAGATCTGCTTGCGCTTCGCGTCGTCCGGTTCGCCACGTGCCGCGACCAGCAATTGATCGAACTTCGGGCTCTTCCAGTTCGCTTCGTTCCACGGCGCGTCCGACTTGAAGAACTGCGTCAGCAACACGTCGGCGCTCGGGCGCGCGTTGACCGAACCGTAACCGAGCGGATGCTTCATCCAGTGGTTCGACCAGTAGCCGTCCGCCGGCACGCGCGTCACCTGCAGGTTCAAGCCCGCTTGCGGCGCGACCTGCTGAAGCAGCATTGCCATTTCGACCGAACCTTCGGCCGCTGGCGATGCAAAAATCTGGATCGGCGCGCTGCCCACCTTGGCCTTCTGGAAGTGATACTTCGCCTTGTCCAGATCGAACTTGCGCTGCGGCAAACCGGCGAGGTAATACTTGTTGGTCGGATCGATCGGCTGATCGTTGCCGACCGCGCCATAGCCCTGGAAGATCGCCCGACGAATCTGCTCGCGGTCCTGCAGATACATCATGCCTCGCCGAAAATCGTCGGTGCCCGTAATGCCGCCTTCGTCGCGAATAATCAGGTCCGTGTACTGGCCGGTTTTCGTTTCCAGCACCGAATAGCCGCCCGCGCTCTTGATCCGCGCGCTCGAACGTGGGCTGACCGCGTTGATCAACTGCACGTCGCCGGAAAGCAGCGCGTTCACGCGCGCCGATTCGTCGCCGATGCCGATCAGCTCGACCTCGTCCAGATGCGGCATGCCCGGCTTCCAGTACTTCTCGTTCTTCACGCCGATCGTGCGAACGCCCGGCGAGAATTCCTTGACCTTGAACGGACCCGTGCCGACAGCCGTTTTGAAATCCTTCGTGCCGTCCTTGATGATCAGGAAGTGCGACGTGGCCAGAATCACCGGCAAGTCGGCGTTCGCGCCTTCGAGCGTGATCGTCACTTCGTCGGGGCCCGTGGCCTTGACTTCCTTGATCTGATCGGCAAGCGTCTTCGCCTTCGATGCCGTGGCCGGGTCCTTGTGACGCATGATCGAATAGACCACGTCGGCGGGCGTGAGCGATTTGCCGTCATGAAACTGCACGCCGCTGCGCAGCTTCACGACCCACACGGTCGCGTCCTTCGTATCGAGCGAGGTCGCTAGCGCCATCTTCGCGCCGAGATGCGAATCGAGTTCGGTCAGGCCGTTGTAGAACATGTTGCAACGAACATAGTCGGTGCCGAGCGCTCCCTTTGCCGGATCGAGCGTGTCAGCCGCGGATGCCGACTGCGTCGCCACGCGAATCTTGCCGCCCTGCTTCGGCTTCGCCTGGGCAAATGCGGCGCCGCTCGCGCTCAGCAGCCCGGCGCCCGTCATCGACATCATTCCGGCTGCGGCCATCGCACGCAGCACGTCGCGCCGCGAGGCGCCCTTGGCCGTCAATTGCTCCAACCCGTTGCCGAGGTCAAGAGCGCCATGTTGTGAGTTTTCCTTATTCATCGAACTTCTCCGCGAGGGTGGGCAGTTGTGATGGCTGCGTGGGGTTGACTAACAAGCACAACAACAGGACTTCAATAGAAGATATCTTTGATACGGTAGTACGTCCCCACGAGCGGCAGGAACCAGGGCTTGCCGGTATGGCCGGGAATCGCGGCCCATTCGGACTCGCCCCAGGGGTTGCAGTCCGCGTGGCCGTCCATCACGTCCGCCATCACCTGACCCATGTGGGTGGACATCTGCGTGCCGTGGCCGCTGTAACCCATCGAAAAATAGATGCCGTCGTGTTGCCCGGCGTGCGGCAGGCGATCGGCGCTCATGTCGACCAGACCGCCCCAGCAATAGTCGATGCGCGCGCCCGCCAGCATCGGAAACATCGCCGCGAGACCTTGTTGCAGGATGCGCCCGCTCTTCGCATCGGACGGCTGCTCGGAGGCCGTGAAGCGCGCGCGGCCGCCAAACAGCACACGCGAATCGGGCGTCACGCGGAAGTAGTTGTGCATCAGGCGCGTGGTCGTGTACGCGCGGCGGTTCGGCAACACCCGCGTCAACAAATCCGGCGACAAAGGCTCCGTCACGACGATGAACGAGCCGACCGGAGCAAGCCGCCGCCGATACCAGCCGAACGGTCCATGCCGCGAGGGACCGGTCGCGATCAACACCTGCTTCGCGCGCACTTCGCCGCGCGCGGTGACGACGCGATGTGCGCCGCCGTCTTTCACGATCGACGTGACCGCTGCGTTTTCATACAGCTTTGCGCCGCGTCGAACCGCGGCTTCGGCGAGCCCCACCGTGAACTTGCCCATATGCATCTGACCGCCGTGACGTTGCAGCAGTCCGCCATGAAAACTGCCGGACTGAACCTCACTGCGAATGCGGTCACCGTCGATCAGTTCGATGTCGGCATCCACCGCGCGACGAATCAGCTCCGCCGTCTTCTCCAGATGCGCAAGATGATGCGGCTTCGACGCCAGCTTGAGCTTGCCGGTCGCGATGTAATTGCAGTCGATGTTCTCTTCGCGGATCAGCCGCTCGACCGTCTCGACCGCATCCGAATACGCACGGTAGCAGGCGCTCGCGCGGTCCAGGCCGAGTTGCGCGGCGAGCGCAACGAAGTCTTGCGCGACACCGGTGTTCACCTGGCCGCCATTGCGGCCCGATGCGCCGCCGCCCACACGCCCCGCGTCCACCACCGTCACCGATGCGCCGCGCTTGCCCAACGCCTGTGCCGCCGACAAGCCGGTGAAACCCGCGCCGATCACCACCACATCGGCGTGGCCGTCGACCGGGCCTTCGCACGCCGAAACGAACGCCGGCGCGGTGTCGAGCCAATAGGAATCGAGCTTCATCCGGTGTGTCCTTTGTCCGGCAAATGCTTACAGGCCGAGTTCGGCAGCCAGCTTCGGAATGCCGTCGACTTCGTAGTACTGGTAATACGGCGTCGACGGTTCATGGCCGCGGTTGATGAACGCCTTGTGCTTGACGCCCATGTCGTGCACGGTCATCAGGTCGTAGCGCAGGCTCGACGACACATGCAGCACGTCTTCCGGATTGCAATTGAGCTTGTCGAACATGTACTCGAAGCCTTGCATGCGCGGCTTGTACGATTGCGCCTGTTCGGCCGTGAACACTGCATGGAACGGTGCACCGAGCTTGTCGACGTTGCTCAGGATCTGGTCGTTCGACGCGTTCGACAGAATCACCAGCTTGTACTTCCTGGCAAGACGCGACAGGCCTTCCGGCACGTCCGGATGCGGACCCCAGGTCGGCACGGCCTCATAGATCTTCTGCGCGCCGGCTTCATTGAATTCGACGTTCATGCGCGCGCACGCACGGCGCAGTGCATTGACCACCACATCGCGATATGGCTTCCATGCGCCCAGCACTTCATCGCGGCGATAGCCAGCGTAGAACGCGACCAGCTTTTCGAGGTCGTCGGCCTTCAGGATGTGGCCATACAGTTCGCGCGTCATGTCGGCCATGCGGAATTTCGTCAGCGTGCCGTAGCAGTCGAAGGTGATGTATTTTGGTTCGAATTCGATCATGGTGCAGTCCTATCGTGGTGGTGAACTCGCATCGAGCTCATTGGCGAAAACAGTGAAAGCTCATTCCTGTTAAAGATTTAATCAGCGCAAAAACATAGATGTTCCTGATTCGCGCACTGCCTGTGACACAAACCATGCGTTTTGAGGCCGTTGCGCAGCAGAGTGTGCCGTGACCGGCTGGAGGCCTTGCTGGGGTTGGCTTTGCGGCGTATTGAACGCGGCCTTCCCAGCGAACGTCACGCGCGCAGGTCGATCAGCACGCTCTTGAAACGCAGGTTGGCCTCGTAGGCCTGGCGCCCCAGGTCCTTGCCGATGCCCGAGCGCTTGTAGCCGCCCGTCGGGATCATGAAGTCGGAAGTGCGGCCATAGCGGTTAACCCACACCGTGCCCGCTTCGAGACCGCGTACGAAGCGCAGAGCCCGGCCGAGGTCGGCGGTATGCACGCCGGCGGCGAGCCCGTACTCGGGATGTTGCGCCAGCGCGAGCGCTTCTTCTTCCGTGTCGAAGGTTTGCAGTGTGAGCACCGGGCCGAACACTTCTTCGCGGACGGCTTCTGAATCGGCCGTGACATCGGTGAGTAACGTCGGCGTATAAAAGGCGCCCGACGAGGCACCGTCAGCATCGGCACGCACGCCGCCGTAGCGCAGTGTCGCGCCCGAGCCGAGCGTGCGGCCCACTATGCTTTCGATGCGCGCCGCTTGCGGCTCGGAAATGATCGGCGAGAGCGTCGTGCCCGCGGCCCACGTCGCGCCCGGTTTCAATTCCGCGAAGATTCTGCCGATGCGCTCGGCAAGCGGCTCCGCGAGGCTACGTTCGACCAGCAGACGCGAACCCGCGACGCACACTTGCCCGGCGTTGCCGGTAATTGCGCCGGCGATGCGGCGCGCCACATCGTCAAGACGCGGGGCGTCGGCGAATACGATTTGCGGGCTCTTGCCGCCCAGTTCGAGCGTGACCGGCTTGGTGCCGCTGTTCGCGCATGCCGCCATGATGGCCGCGCCGGTGCGCGTCGATCCGGTGAATGTGACCTTGCTGATCTTCGGATGACGCACCAGTTCGTCGCCGGTCGTGCGTCCATCGCCCTGGATCACATTGAAGATGCCCGCGGGTACGCCTGCCTGCACCGCGAGCTCGGCGAGGCGCAGCACCGAGAACGGCGTCATCTCCGAAGGCTTCAGCACGACGGCATTACCGGCGGCGAGCGCCGGCGCGATCTTCCACGACGCCATCACCAGCGGGAAATTCCATGGCGCAATGGCGCCGATCACGCCATACGGCTCGGCGATCGTCATGCCGAGATGGTCGTGATCCGTGGCTGCGACGTCGCCGCCGAGCTTATCGGCGAACTCCGCGTAGAAGCGGATGCCTTCCGCGGTGAAGGGCACGTCCCAGGAAATAGCCTGGGCGACTGGACGCGTCGAGCCGAGCGCTTCGAGGCGGCCGAGCGCGGGCGCGTCGGCTTCGACCAGATCGGCAAAACGGCGCATGATTTTCGCGCGCTCGCGCGGCGCCATCCGCGCCCAACCGCCCGTGCGAAAAGCCTGCCATGCGTTTTCGACTGCACGGTCGACCATGTCCGCGTCGGCCACCGGCACACTCGCGTAGACCACGCCGTCCGATGGCCGCGCGACCTCCATGCGGCGTGCGCCGTGCTGACTGCCTTCCACGTACTCGCCGCCGATGAAATGGCCGCTGCGAATCGCGACATCGTCCGGATTGAAGCTGTCCATGAGAAAGTGTCCTGAGTGATGACTGGATGGAGACCGCGAGCGATGCGCCTGTAGCGTCATCGCGATAACAAAATCGTAGAGCCGCGCGCCTGGCATATGTCGCCGACAAAAAGCGCCGGGCAGCACAATCCGCTTGTAATGCAGGTCCAGACCTGGTGTTTTGTATCGAATTGCGATACGGCCCTGTGAAGCCCGCCGGATAAAAAGATCGTCCTAGTCACACCGCGCCCCGGATGACACAGTGACGCGTAAGCCTTTTGCCATTCAGGGAGTACGGCGTGCCCGATTCGATTACCTATAGACGCTTTACCCTCGACGACGTCGCCGCCGCGCATGCGTTGACGGTCGAACTCAAATGGCCGCATCGCGCGGACGACTGGAAATTCGTCGCGCAACTCGGCGTGGGTTTCGTCGCCGAAGACGCGAGCGGCGTAATCGGTACCGCGCTTTGCTGGAAGTACGGCGCGGACCGCGCGTCGCTCGGCATGGTGATCGTGTCGCCGGAGCGGCAAGGACGCGGCATCGGCAGAAAACTGATGGAGCTTCTGCTCGAAGAACTCGGCGGCCGCATCACGTTCCTGCACGCGACCACGGCCGGCCAGCCGCTCTACGAAAAGCTCGGCTTTCGCGCGGCCGGCACGCTCGATCAACACCAGGGCGCGGCGTTCCAGCCGCCGCTCGTGTCGTTGCCGCCCGGCGAGCGTTTGCGTCCCCTGGGTTCGAGCGATACGGCGCGCCTCGTGGAACTGGCTTCGCAGGCAAGCGGCCTCGATCGCGGCGAAGTGCTGCCCGCGCTGCTTGAAAACGCCGACGGCATTGCGCTCGACCGCGACGGCGAACTGGTCGGCTTTGCGCTCTTTCGCCGCTTCGGCCGCGGCTTTGCGATTGGCCCGGTGGTTGCGCCTGAATCCGAGGATTCGAGCCGCGCGAAGGCGCTCATCAGCCACTGGCTTGCGCTCAATGAAGGCGTGTTCGTGCGTGTCGACACGCCGGGCGATAGCGGCCTGACCGAGTGGCTGGAACAACTCGGCCTGCCGCGCGTGGACACGGTGGTCAGGATGGTGCGCAATGCCGCGCCCGAAAGCGTGGCGACGAAGGCGACGCGTTGTTTGCAGTACGGCATCATCAATCAGGCGATTTTTTGACCCGTCATGGCCTTCCTCTATAAAGCCGACCCGGCGCGCGGCGCGCAGTGGGCGAAACTCTTTGCCCAGAAGGCGCCCGATGTGCCGTTTCATATCTGGCCCGATCACGGCGATCCGGCCGCGATTCGGTATCTGGCCGCGTGGCAGCCGCCCGAAAATCCCACGCACATGTTTCCCAATCTGGAAGTCGTGTTCTCCGTGGGTGCAGGTATCGATCAATTCGACCTGTCGGGCGTGCCCGCGCATGTGCCGGTCGTGCGGATGATCGAACCGGGGATTGTCGACGGCATGGTCGAATACGTCACGCAGGCCGCGCTGACGATTCATCGCGATCTGTTCGATTATGGTCTTCAGCAACAGCAACAGGTGTGGCGCGAACTGCCGCTGAAGCCGGCCGCGCAGCGGCGTATCGGCGTACTCGGACTCGGCGTGCTCGGCACCGCGGTTCTGGATCGGCTGCGCCTCTTCGGCTTTGCGTGCGCTGGCTGGAGCCGCTCGCCTCGCGAGATCGAGGGCGTCGAATGTTATGCGGGTGAAGGCTCGCTCGACGCCTTTCTCTCGCGCACCGACATACTCGTTTGCCTGTTGCCGCTCACGCCCGCCACGCGCGGCCTGCTCGACGCGAGTCTGTTCGCGAAGCTGCCGCGCGGCGCGTCGCTGATTCAAACCGGGCGCGGTCCGCATCTGAATCAGCAGGATTTGCTGGCGGCGCTCGACAGCGGTCAACTGCAAAACGCGATTCTCGACGTGACCGATCCCGAGCCTTTGCCCGCCGGTCATCCGTTGTGGACGCATCCGCGCGTGCGCATCACGCCGCATATCGCCAGCGCGACGCGGCCCGATACCGCCGTCGACGTGGTGCTCGACAACTTGCGCCGTCATCGCGACGGTCTGCCAATGCTCGGTCAGATCGACCGTACGCGAGGCTATTGAGCGCCCCGCGTCCCACGTAATAGGCGCGCGCCGGCACTTTTCAACGTCCGCAGCACAAAATGCTAAGGGCATGCATCAAAACGCGTCGTGCGCGCTTTTCAGGCAATTGTTTAGGCAAGCGGGCGATCGCCTCGGATCAGTAGTATGGAACGGTCAACAGCCCTTTTCCGCGACGAGAACCCACCATGCCGATTCAATCGCTCATCGAAGCCGACCGCCAGCATCTGATTCACCCTGTCATCAACTACCGGGCGCACGAGGCGCGCGGCGTCACCGTTCTTGAATCCGCCAGCGGCGCGTTTCTGCGCGACGCGGCGGGCAATGAACTGCTCGACGCATTTTCCGGCTTGTGGTGCGTGAACGTGGGCTACGGCCAGCAGAGCATTGTCGAGGCCGCCACCGCGCAGATGAAAAAGCTGCCCTACGCGACCAGCTATTTCCATTTCGGCTCGGAGCCGGCCATCGAACTCGCGCAGAAACTGGCGAGCGTGGCGCCCGCTTCCCTGCAACACGTGTACTTCACGCTCGGCGGATCGGACGCGGTCGACTCGGCCATTCGCTTCATCACGCATTACTTCAATGCGACGGGCCGCCCGTCGAAGAAGCACATCATCGCGCTGCAACGCGGCTATCACGGCTCGTCGAGCATGGGCGCGGGGTTGACCGCATTGCCGGCGTTCCACCGCAACTTCGATCTGCCGCTGCCAAACCAGCATCATTTGCCGTCGCCGTATGCATACCGCAGCAATTTCGCCGACGACGCCGCGCTGATTGCCGCCTCGGTCGCCGCACTCGAAGCGAAGGTCGCGGAGCTCGGCGCGGATAACGTGGCCGCGTTCTTCTGCGAACCGATTCAAGGTTCGGGCGGCGTGATCGTGCCGCCGGTCGGCTGGCTGAAGGCAATGCGCGAAAGCTGCCGCAAGCTCGGCATTCTGTTCGTCGCCGACGAAGTCATTACCGGCTTTGGCCGCACGGGTCCGCTGTTCGCATGCCAGGGCGAGAACGTCGAGCCGGATCTGATGACAGTCGCCAAAGGTCTGACCGCCGGTTATGCGCCGATGGGCGCCGTGCTGATGTCTGACGAAATCTATCAAGGCATCGCCGATGGCGACGCCGAGGCGATTGTCGGCCACGGTCACACGTATTCGGCGCATCCGGTGAGCGCGGCAATCGGTCTTGAAGTGCTGCGGCTTTATCACGAAGGCGGGCTGCTCGCGAACGGCGTGGCGCGCGCACCGCGTTTTGCGCGCGGGCTCGACGCGTTGCTCGCACATCCGCTGGTGGGCGACTCGCGTCACCGCGGATTGCTCGGCGCGCTGGAACTGGTGGCGGATAAAGACAGCAAGGCGCAATTCGACCCGGCGCTCAAACTGTCCGAGCGCATCGCCGCCGCCGCGTATGAAAACCGCCTGATTTTCCGTGCCTTCGGCGACAACATTCTCGGCTTCGCGCCGGCGCTCTCGTACACCGAATCCGACTTCGACATGATGTTCGAGCGGCTCGAAAAAACCCTGAACGACGTTCTCGCGCAAGCCGACGTTCGGGCAGCGCTAAGCGGCAAAACCTCGGCCAGGAGCCAGGTCAAAAGTACTGCCGCTGCATGCTAGAGTAGAGGGCACCCCAGAGCCCCTTACCTCAACCGCCGGAGCCACAACGTTACGATGAGCAGCGACTGCAAGCTGGACCGTATTGACCTGCGCATACTTTCGCAGTTGCAGAAGAAAGGCCGCATAACCAACGTCGAGCTTGCCGATGCGGTCGGCCTTTCGCCCAGCCCTTGCCTGATTCGCGTCAAGCGTCTGGAGAAAGCCGGCTACATCGTCGGCTATGGTGCGCAAATCCAGCTCGAAAAGCTGGGCGACGTGCAGATTGTTTTCACCGAAGTCACGCTCGCCGATCATCGGCGGGAAGACTTCACCAAGTTCGTGAATGCGATTCGCGACGTCGATGAAATCGTCGAATGTCATCTTGCGAGCGGCGGCTACGATTACCTGCTGAAGTTCGTCACGCGCAGCGTGAGCCATTATCAGAGCATTATCGAAGGCTTACTGGAACGCGACATCGGCATTGAAAAGTACTTTAGCTACGTGATCATCAAGTCGCCGTTCGTGAAGAGCCACTATCCGCTTGAAACGCTGTTCTCGCAGAATCATCACTAACTAGGCGCTGTCGTTCGGCGGGCTCCATTGGGCGAACTCTTCGCTCAGGAAGTCCACGCAGACCCGCACTTTCGCGGACTGCGCGAGCCGCGCCGGATACACCGCCCACAAGTTCGCCGGTTGGGTCACGTCCGCCAACACCTGCTGCAATTGGCCGCTTTCCAGCAGCGGCCGCACATCCCACATTGAGCGCAGCACGATGCCGCGCCCGGCCAACGCCCATTGCACCGCGACCTCGCCGTGATTGGTCGACAACGGTCCCGTGACCTTGATCGACGCCGCTTCGCCACGCACCGTCAAGCGCCACAAACCGAACGGATGATCGCGCTCCTTGATCGCGAGACACGCATGCGACGACAGATCGGCAAGCTGACGCGGCGCGCCATGCCGCGCGAGATAGTCGGGCGACGCGCATAGCACGCGATGATTCGACGCGAGCCGCCGCGCGATCAGATGCGGCGCGATGTCGTCGCCAATGCGGATGTCGAGATCGAAACCTTCGCCGGCCACATCGACCAGCCGGTCGAACAGATCGAGCCGCACGCTCAACTGCGGATAACGCTCGGAAAAACGCGCGAGTGCGGGAGCCACGAAGCGTCGGCCGAAACCAAAGCTGCTCGAAATGCGCAGCTTGCCGCCTGGAATGCGCCGCGTGGTGGATACGTCCTCCACCAGTTGATCCACATCATCTAGAATTTTTTCGGCCCACGTATAGACGCGCTCGCCAGCTTCCGTGATCGCAACGCGCCGCGTGGACCGGTGCAACAAACGTGTACCGAGCGTCGTCTCCAGTACATTGATCCGCTTGCTGACATAAGCCGCGGACACGGACAACGCCTCCGCCGCCGCGCTGAAACTGGCTTTGCGAGCGACTTCGCAAAACACGCGCAAATCGCCGAGATCGGGTGACGGGACGGCATTCATGGGTCGCTCGGTGGCGTTGGGGTTGTACACCGCGTTTGTACACGAATCGTGCACAGTGGCTTAACTAAAGCGATCATTTTAGAGCCAAACAGCAGGAATAAAATAACCGTCATCGAATCAGTATTAGCCCTAACGGAGGAGCACAACATGTCGAAGAAATATCGGATCGCAGTCATTCCCGGCGACGGCATCGGCGTCGAAGTCATGCCCGAAGCGCTTCGGGTGCTCGACACGGTGAAGACGCGCTTTGGCATCGAGCTGGAGTATCAGCACATCGAATGGGCAAGCTGCGAGTACTACGCGAAGCACGGCCAGATGATGCCTGACGACTGGAAAGCGCAACTGCAATCGGCCGACGCCATTCTGTTCGGTGCGGTGGGCTGGCCCGACACGGTGCCCGACCATATCTCGCTGTGGGGCTCGCTGCTCAAGTTCCGGCGCGAATTCGACCAGTACATCAACCTGCGCCCGGCGCGTCTTTTCGCCGGCGTGCCTTCGCCGCTCGCGGGCCGCAAGGCAGGCGACATCGACTTCTGGATCGTGCGCGAGAACACCGAGGGCGAGTATTCGTCGGTGGGCGGCGTGATGTTCGAAGGCACGGAGCGGGAATTCGTGTTGCAGGAATCGGTATTTACGCGGCACGGCAGCGAACGCGTGCTCAAGTTCGCGTTCGATCTCGCGCAACGCCGCAAGCGCAAGAAGATCACCGTTGCCACGAAAAGCAACGGCATCGCGATCAGCATGCCGTGGTGGGACAAATGCGCAGCCGGCATCGCGGCGCAGTACCCGGATGTCACGTGGGACAAGCAGCACATCGACATTCTCTGCGCGCGCTTCGTGTTGAACCCGGATCGCTTCGACGTGGTGGTGGCCACCAATCTGTTCGGCGACATCCTGTCCGATCTCGGCCCCGCGTGCACCGGCACGATCGGTCTCGCGCCGTCGGGCAATCTGAATCCCGACCGCAAGTTCCCCTCGCTGTTCGAGCCGGTGCATGGCTCGGCGCCGGACATCGCCGGCAAGAATATCGCCAATCCGATTGCGATGATCTGGTCCGCGGCGATGATGCTCGACTTCCTCGGCAATCACGAGGGCAAAGAGCGCGAGGCGCACGACGCGATTCTGGCCGCAATCGAAACGACACTGGTTGAAGGCCCGCATACCGGCGATCTCGGCGGCAAGGCGAACACGACGGAAGTCGGCCAGGCCATCGCCGCGAAACTCGGCTGAAACTCGCTCAATCTTTTGCCAGGACACTTCCGCATGAGCATGGAAAGCTATCCCATCGAAGTCGAGTTCCCCGATATTTCGGTGCACGAACAATCGTCGTCGGGCATTGCGTACGTTCATACGTTCGATTCCGGCGCGCCGGGTCCGCATGTGATGATCAACGCGCTCACGCACGGCAATGAAGTGTGCGGCGCGATTGTCGTGGATGAACTGCTGCGCCGCGTGTTGCGGCCGCGGCGCGGGCGTCTCACGCTCGCGTTCGCCAACGTCGCCGCGTATCGGAGCTTCGATCCCGCGGAGCCTGACGCCGCCCGTTTCGTCGATCAGGACTTCAACCGCGTGTGGACCGCCGCCGTGCTCGACGATCGGTCGCGCACCTCGAGCGAACTGGCGCGCGCACGAGCAATGCGGCCGGTGATCGACAGCGTCGACGCGTTGCTCGACCTGCACTCGATGCATGAGAAGAGCAAGCCGTTGATCGTCGCGGGCCCGCTGCAAAAAGGTATCGACCTCGCCGTGCGGGTCGGCACGCCCGCTACCGTGATCTGCGACGAAGGCCATCCGGAAGGCCGCCGCATGCGCGATTACGAAGGCTTCGGCGACGCCGCCAGCGCGAAGAACGCGTTGCTGATCGAATGCGGGCAGCACTGGGAAAAGAGCGCCGTCGCGGTGGCGCGCGACACTACCGCGCGTTTTCTGCTGCTTACCGGCGTGATTGACAAAAGCGATCTGCCGCCTGACTGGCTCGCGCCGTTGCCGCCTGTGCAGCACATCGTGCGCGTGACGCAACCGGTCGTCGCAACGAGCATGGACTTTCGTTTCGCGGCGCCGTACACGGGCCTCGAAATTTTCCCCGAGGCAGGCGCCGTGATCGGCTGGTCAAACGGCGAAGCGGTCACTACGCCCTACGACAACTGCATGCTCGTGATGCCTTCATTGCGGCAACTGCGCCCGGGTGTGACGGTCGTGCGCCTCGGCAAAATCGAGCAAACCATTGCCAACACTTCAACCAGCGGCCAGTGAGCGGCGCGCATCGATAAAGGCATCGAAAGAATGAAGGTTCAGCACATCAAACAAAGCGTCAATCTGCAAAATCTCGAAGACTGGGGCACGGCCGGTTTGCCTGGCACCACGCCGATCCGCGTCTCGGGCGTGCAACGCGTGATCAAGGGCACCGAGGCCATCGACACTGGCATCTTCGAATGCACCGCCGGTACTTACCGCCGCTCGGTCAAGCAGGCCGAGGTGATGCACATCATCGCGGGGCGCGGACGCTTCACGCCCGACAATGAAGAGACGGTCCACTTTGCGAGCGGCGACACACTGTTTTTCGAAGCGAACACCGAAGGTCTATGGGAAGTCGACGAGACCATGCGCAAGGTCTATGTGATTCTCTGATTCAACTGTTTGTGTCTTTCCCGGCGCGCGCAGGCGCGCCGCGGCATGTCTGCATTTCCTTCCCGCCTTCTCTCCTTTCGACGCCAGCCCGCAACAGTGTCGGGTATTCCCGCGTTGACCCGTCGCCATCAAACTACTTACAGTGGCGCCTGTTCGCTTAAAGAATCCGCGTTCTATATACGAACAAATAAAATTGATGGCGACGGCTAACCTGTCCGAATACTATGGATTGTCGAAGCGGACAGAATCGCAGGCGTAGGCATCGCGCGCCGCCCCCAACGGCGGTCGATCGTAAAGTAAGACGAGGCTCGCTCCGACGAGCCTTTTTGCAGTCAGGAGACGCATCATGAATCGCAGCGACGCTGTGAACGTTCAGACCTTCCTCAACGAGCATCCGTTTTCGCCGTTTCAATGGCTCGTGTTCTTCATGTGTTTCGTCATCGTCCTGCTGGACGGTTTCGACACGGCCGCAATCGGCTTCATTGCACCTTCGCTGCTCGCCGAATGGGGCATCGCCAAACCGGCGCTCGCGCCCGTGTTGAGCGCGGCGCTGTTCGGCCTCGCGTGCGGCGCACTGGCTTCTGGCCCGCTGTCCGACCGGCTCGGACGCCGCTCGCTGCTGCTCGGCGCGGTGCTGCTGTTCGGCGTCGCGTGCCTCGGCTCCGCCTTCTCGACGAGCATCGAGTATCTGACGGTGCTGCGTTTCGTCACCGGCGTCGGCCTCGGCGCGGCCATGCCGAACGCTGTCACGATGATGGGCGAGTACTGCCCGGACCGCCGCCGCGCAACCGTGATCAATCTGATGTTTTGCGGCTTTCCGCTCGGCGCTGCATTCGGCGGTTTCCTCGCCGCGTGGATGATTCCGCATTTCGGCTGGCGCAGCGTGCTGCTGCTCGGCGGCATCGCGCCGCTTCTGCTGCTGGTCCTGCTGGTGATCAAGATGCCGGAATCGGTGCGCTACATGGTCGCCAACAATCAGCCGGTCGCACGGATTCGCGCGGCGCTGTCGCGCATTTCGGGCGAAGCCGCGCAGGCGGACGCGTTCATGATGACCGAGACCGCGCCGCAAACCGGCAGCAAGGGCGCGGGCGTGGTGCTGTCGCGCGCGTACATCGTCGGTTCGGTGATGCTGTGGATCACCTACTTCATGGGCCTCGTGATCTTCTACGCGTCGATCAACTGGATGCCGATTCTGCTGAAGGACGCCGGCCTCACGCCGCAACGCGCGACGCTGATTTCCGCGCTGTTCCCGCTCGGCGGCGTGGGCGCCGTGGTATGTGGCGTGCTGATGGACCGCTTCAACGCGAACCGGATCATTGCGGCCTGCTATGCGTTGACCGCCGTGAGCGTGTACTTTATCGGCCAGGCGGTGGGCAATGTCGGCGCGCTGGTGTTCATCGTGTTCGTCGCGGGCGTGTTGATGAACACCGCGCAATCGTCGATGCCTGCGCTCGCCGCTGCGTTCTACCCGACGCAAGGCCGCGGCACCGGCGTCGCGTGGATGCTCGGTATTGGCCGCTTTGGCGGCATTGCGGGCTCGTTCCTCGTGGCCGAGCTGGCGCGCCGCCACTTCACATTTGCCGGCATCTTCGCGACGATCGCGGTCGCGGGTGTGATTGCGTGCATTGCGCTGCTGATCAAGCAGGCCGCGCGGCCGCATGTGGCAGATGCGTCAGTGTCGAAAGCCGAGTCGTTCGGGCATTGAGCACGCAGCGCCGGAGAGTTTGCTGATCTGCTGAAGCCGCCTTTCGAGGCGGCTTTTTTCTTTGCGCGTCGAACGTGCGCAATCGGGTTCGCGGATTGCTGCGACCAATGCGCACCCTCTACCGGAGCGCACGAGATGAACCTGAATTCAATCGCTTATGCCCGGCCCGTTGGCCACATTCTCTTTATAAGCATGGCCGACTCGGATCCGCCGGCCGATGAAAACGACGACGACCTCGACGACGAACTCGACGAAACCGGCGCAGTCACCAACAGAAGCAACGGCAAAACCGGCACGAATACCGAAGCGGAGCCGGATAAGAAGTGATTGCGTGGTAGCGACGAATCGACGCGGCCAGCGATCCCTCGCTGCCGCGTTAAACTCCGGCCTTTGCGCCAACAGGATTCGTCATGAAACGCGTAGTGATATCGGCATTGCTTGCGGCATGCCTTGCGCAAGCAACCGTTCAGGCCGTGGCACAAACAGTCAGCGATCAATGCTTTGCTATCGGCGATATCGCCGGTCAGGTCGCTTCATGGCGCGCGCACAAAAAGACCAGGGCACAGGCGCTGGATCAGGCCACAAAGTACTATCACGACGATGCGGACCGTCAAACGTTCGCCGCCATCATCGAGAAAATCTACGCGCCGAACGCGCCGCGCATGACGCCCGATCAGGCCAGCATGGCGTTCACGTCCGACTGCGCGAAAGCGCGCAAGGAGCTGGGGTCAGCGCGCTGACCCCAGCTTTGCGAAGGGCTATTTACAGCTGGCGAAACGCATCCAGCGAACTCAACGCGTTGCCGTGAAAATCGAACAACGTGTTGTTGTCCCACTGATCGCCCGCGCCGATCTTCCATCCGACATTCGGCGTCGGAATCCATTCGGGCTCCCACCAGAACACGCCTTTGCCGTGGCCGTCGGGAATCGCCTTCACGACATCCGCCACCGCCGCCAGGAACTGCGCCTGGCCCGCGGGCGTTTGCGGAAAAGTGGTTGAGCCGGTGTTGGTCATTGCGTTGGGTTCGGAATCGCCGTCGCTGGTCGTCCACGGGTACGCGGTTTCGACCACCATCACGTCCTTGCCGTAGCGCGTCGCGAGATCGTTCGCATTGGTTTGCAGGTCGCTGAGCGCGCCCTGCCATTGCGGGTAATACGACAGCCCGATCAGATCGAACGTCACGCCTCGCTGCGTCGCGCTGTCGAACCACCAGCGGCTCGTCGCGTTGTTACCGCCGCTGTCGATATGCAGCATGACCTTGATGCGCTCATCGACGGACTTCACCGCGTCATGCCCCGCCTTCAGCAATTGTGCGAGGTTGTCCCACTGATCGTACTTGCCGAGCGGCCACAGCATGCCGCCGGTGATCTCGTTGCCCACTTGGACCCACTCGGGACGAACGCCGTCGCGCTTGAGCATGTTCAGCACATTCGACGTGTACTCCGACAACAGCGCGCAAGTTTCGGTGATGTCCTTGCCCGCCCACGCGTGCGGCGGATACTGCTTGCCCGGATCGGCCCACCAGTCGCTGTAGTGGAAGTCGATCAGGATACGCATGCCGAGCGCAGCGGCGCGACGCGCCAGCACGCGCACATGCTCCGCGTTGTTATAGCCCGCCACAGGACTTTGATCGGCAGGAAAAAAGTTCGGATTCCCAGGATCATTCCAGACCTTGATACGAATAGAGTCGACACCATGGCCCTTAAGAATCTGCAGACAGTCGTGCGGCACGCCGTGTTCGAAGAACTTCGCGCCGTTCGCTTCGAGTTCGAGCAGCGTCGAGACATCCGCGCCCTTTGCGAAACGCGCCCCGTGTCCCGACGATGTCAATTCAGCCGCTATGGCCGGCGCGCCGATCATCGAACCCGCGCCAGCCGCTGCCGCCGCGGACGCGAGCCATCCCAGCATGTCTCTTCTGTTCATCTGTCATCCTCCGTGTATCGAATGGCGGCTCTTTGATAGGCTCGCCTGGTTTGCGTCGATGCTTTCGAATACCACTGGTTTTGCCGCCCTCTTGCTGCCTGGTCGCGTATCGCGATTCACTGCTTCGTCAGTCTCTCCACACGCAGACATCGCCCATGTCGAGTTGCGACTGTCCGAGTACAAACGTTGCGTTGGCCGGCGCGGGAACCTCAACCCGCTTCGCGCCGAAGTTCAATGCAAACGTCAGATCCCCGCGACGACGAATGCGCAAGCCCTCCGGCAGCAATTGCGTCGTCATGCCGGCCTCTTGCGCCGCCTGCTCCAACACCGTGCGATGCAGCGTGTGGGATAACCAGCCGGCCACATAACGGACTCGCCCATGCGTGAGAATCGCGGGCCACGTATCGTCGAATCGCGCGTCGACGTGTGTCTCGCCATTGGCGCGCACGTGTTCGCGCCAATGCATCGCGACACCGTTCGTGCCGCCGATCGAAACCGCTGGCGCAAGCGACGAGCGCAAGCTTTCCACTTCGAGCACCTGCATCGGCAGCACGCGTTGCAGCGTGCCCGGTGGCAGGTTCGGCGGAATCGCAAACGCGTCGGTTTTGGAGCCGCTGCGCGGGCCGAACACCCATTGCGCGGAACTGCGCTCGATCTGCGCCACCAACTCGTCATCGATCACGGCAAGGCTCGGCACGACTACGAGTCGATACGGCGAAAGATTGGCCTTGGTAGAAACAATATCGACGTCGAGCCCCAGCTCTCGCAGCGACTCGTAGTAGTCGAACACGAGCGTCTGATAATCGAAGCCCTTGCCATGACGCTGGATCTCGAACATCCATTGCGTCTCGTAGTCGAACACGACCGCTGTAGCCGCACGCGCCGGCGCGTCGAGTCGTGAAAACGCCGGTACTGATGCGATCTCGCGCGCCGCCTGTTGCACTTCAAGGCCGCCAGGCGACAACTCGTTGTTCGGCAGGTTCAGGCCCGAATGCATCTGTTCCTGCGCAAACGCGCACTGACGCCAGCGGAAATACGACACCAGTTCGGCACCGTGCGCGAAGGCCTCGTAGGCCCATAACCTGACCATGCCTTTGGCCGGCACCGGATTCCACGGCGCCCAGTTCACCGGGCCCGCCTGCTGCTCCATCACCCAGAAACGCCCGCGGCCAATCGCGCGATAACGGTCGTGATCGAAAGCGGAGACATCGGGATGCGCGGTGCGTGCATAACGCGCCTTCTGTTCTTCGGGCAATGCAATCGATTCGGTGCGCGCAATCGGATAGCTGTCCCACGCAGCGACGTCGAGTGCTTTATCTTCGGCAAAGCGGTAATGATCGAAGGTGGTAAAGAAACCCATGAAGTTGTGCAGCACATCGGCCGTGGGCGCGTGACGCCGCAACACATCGACCTGCTCGCGATGAAAGCTCGCCACTTCGTCCGACATGAAGCGGCGGAAGTCGAGCAGATGAATCGGATTCGCGTCGGTCGGCGTGAGGTTCGGCAATTCGATGGCTTCGAACGACGCGTACTCCATGCTCCAGAACACATTGCCCCAAGCGTCGTTGAGAGCGTCGACAGTTTCATAGCGCTTGCGCAGCCACGCGCGAAAACGCTTTAACGCAGCGGGCGAATAACTCGGCACGGTCTCGTGACAACCGAGTTCATTATCCGTCTGCCAGGCGACAATCGACTGATGCTGTCCGTAACGCTCCACCATTGCAGTGACAATGCGCAAGCATTCAACGCGATACGTTTCGCTGCAAACATCGTAGTGACGGCGCGAACCGAAATTCCAGCGCGTGCCGTCGGCGCGCACCGGCAATACATCCGGATGAGCGTCGATCAACCACTTCGGCGGCGAAGCAGTCGGCGTGCCGAGTATGAGTTTGAGCCCGGCGCTCGCGAGCGTCTCGACCGCTTCATCGAGCCATTCCCACACGAATTCGCCCGCGCGCGGTTCCATCCGGCTCCACGCAAATTCAGCGATCCGCACATGCGTAATGCCAAGTTCGACCATACGCATTGCGTCGTCGGCCCACATGGCGCGCGGCCATTGTTCCGGGTAGTAGCAAACACCAAGTTGCATGAGAGAATCTCGTTGTGAGTGACGTCGAACGGGCGGTCAGCCCTTGCTTGCACCGAAGGTCAGGCCGGCGACGAAATGCTTTTGCATCGCGAAGAACATCAACACGGAAGGCAGCGCGGCGAGTACTGAACCAGCGGCCACGAGGTTCCACGCGGTCGTCCATTGACCCTTGAGCGCTGCAACGCCGACAGTGATAGGCGCGGCCTCGTCGCCTTGCGTGAGACATAGCGCCCAGAAGTAGTCGTTCCAGACGAACGTGAACACCAGAATGCCGAGCGCGGCGAGCGCGGGACGGATTAGCGGCAGCACGATGCGCCAGTAGATCGTCCACTCGCTCGCGCCTTCCACGCGCGCGGCCTCGATCATTTCGAATGGCAACTGTTTGATGAAATTGCGCAGAAACAGCGTGCAAAAGCCGGTCTGAAACGACACATGAAAAATGACCAGCGCCCACACGCTATTGAAAAGACCAAACTTCAACGCCATGTCGCGCACCGGAATCATCAGGATCTGGATCGGCACGAAATTGCCCGCGACGAAGCCGAACAGAATCACCGTGTTGCCCGGAAAGCGATATGTGGCCAATGCAAAGCCGGCCATCGACGCAAGCACGATTGCGCCCAGTACCGAGGGCACCGTAATCAGCACGCTATTGGCGAAGTAATGCAGCATCGGTGTTTGCGTGAGCGCCGTGCCGTAGTTTTCGATCAGCGCGAAATGTTTGGGCCAGGTCCAGTAATCGCCTTGCGAAAGCTCGTCGGAAGAACGAATCGACGTGACGAGCACAGCGAGCATCGGCAATAGCCAGATCAATAGCGCGATCGGCAGCGACGCTTTATAAAGCGTGCGATTGAGCGGTTTCCAGCGTTCGACGGGAAGCGGATACATGACACACGACTCCTGAAATCAGTGTTCTTCGCGCAGCATGCGGCGCAGATGGAACACGATGTAGACGAGCATGATGGCGAACAGCACAACGGCAATTGCCGCGGAATAGCCTTCGCGGTAGTACTTGATCGCCTGGTCATACATGTAATAGGCGAGCACGGTGGAACTGTCGAACGGACCACCGCCGCTCATCACCGCGATCAGATCGAAACTGCGCAGCGCGCCAATCACCGTCAGCACGACGGCCATGAAGGTGGCGGGACGCAATTGCGGCAGGATCACATGCCACAAAAGACGCAGTCCTTTCGCGCCTTCCATGCGCGCCGCCTCCACCACTTCCGGGTTGATGCCCGTAAGGCCGGTGAGATACAGCACCATGCAGAACGGCGTTTGAGGCCACAGCGCGGCGAAGATAATGCCGAACGTCACCGTCTTCGGATCGCCGAGAACGGGAATGCCGTGGCCGACAATCAATCGCAAGAGACCGAATCCAGGGTCGTAAAACCAGCTGAACACGAGGCCCACCACAACACCCGACAACACAAACGGCGCGAAAAAAAGCGACTTCACGACGCGCATGCCGCGAATGTGCTGATTCAGATAGAGCGCGAACAAGAGACCAAGCGGCGGCGCGAGGAGGAACAGCGCAAGCCAGAGCAGATTGTTCTTCAGCGCCGTGTAGAACGTGTCGGCGTGGAACAGCTCGACGTAGTTATCGAAGCCCGCGAACGTCTTCGGCGTCATGCCGTCCCAGTGATAAAAGCTGAGCGAAATGCTGCTGATGATCGGATAGATCACGCACAAGCAGAACAACGCGCAGCCCGGCAACAGGAACAGTAACGCGGCACGATGCTGATGACGACGCGTCGTCGAGACGTGACGGTGCTGTGCCGCGGTTAAGCGGCGCGCTGCGGAATGAGACATTGGATCAGGCCTCGTCGAAAATCGAAGGCGTGCGCCGGCGTTGCTGCGCGCCGGCGCGGCGGACGTTACTTCTTGTAGATGCGCTTGCGCGTCGACTCCAGGCGCGTGAGGACCGCGTCGAGTTGCGACGGATCGCTGTAGAACTGCTGCATCGCTTTCATGCCTTCGTCAGCCATTTCTTTCTGCATATCGCGATCGTAGAACTGCGCAATGCCGCCCTTGGTGTTTGCAAGAGTCTGGAAACCGACCTTCGAAATGGGATCATCAGGTTCGGCCGCCTGACTGTTCGAGGGCAACTGTCCCCAGCCGCGTGCCAGATCCGCGTTGATCTGTGGCTGCTCCATGAAAGCGAGCAGCTTATGAGCGTCGGCCTTGTTCTTCGCTTTCGCCGGAATGAGCAGCACGTTGACCGGACCGTCCTCGGCCATCGGCACATTGGTGTCGATCACAGGGAAGCGGAAAAAGCCTGTTTGCGGTCTGATCGATGCGGGGATGCTGGCCGAGAAAAACGTGCCCATCAACATCATCGAGGCCTTGCCGTTCACGAGAAACGGTGCAATGGAATCGAGATCGTAGGAAAGCGCGTTGTCGATGTAGTAGTGATCGTCGAGCAGCGTTTTCCACGCGGTGTAGACCTTTTTCACGCGCGCGTCCGTGTACGGAACCTCCCCCGCCATCAACTTCTGATGGAACTCGTTGCCGTTGATACGCAGGTCCAGATAGTCGAACCATGCGGCCAGTGTCCAGCTATCGCGAGCGGCAACCGCGATCGGCGCAACGCCGCTTGCCTTGAGTTTCTTGCAGGCGTCGAGGAATTCATCCCATGTCTTCGGCTCGCTCTTGATGCCCGCTTTCTCGAACAGATCCTTGCGATAGAAAAAACCGTATGCGTCGTAGCCGAGCGGCGCTGCGTACTGCTTGCCCTTATACGTCGATGCTTCCTTGACCGACGCATATTGCTGCGACCAGCCATTCTTGTTCCAGTCCGGCGTGAGGTCTTCAAGCAGGCCGCGTTGCGCGTAATACGCCATGCGTTCGCCGTCATGCCACGACACGACGTCGGGCGGATCGGTCGCGAGCCAGCCGCCCATCTGCACCTTATAGGCTTCTTCGGTGATGTAGGTCACCTTGAGATCGACATCGGGATTGGCTTTCTTGAACTTGTCGAAAGCGTCCTGCCATGTCGAGCGCTGGTTGCCGCGCGCGGACACGTTGACGGTGAGCGTGGCGGCGTCGGCTGCGACATAGCCGAGCGAGCCGGCAACCAGGGCGGCTGCAATCGACACGCGCGCAAGACGGCGAAAGCGAAGAGCAATCATCTTTTGTCTCCTTGACTACCTTGTTGGCTGGCAGCGAATCGCTGCCAACTTTGTGAACCGCTCTGTGGCGGAATCCGGCTGGATGAATCGACTAATGCATCAATTAATGCCTGAAACAACGCGCAGTCACGCCGCAACGCGCTCGGGATCGAACGTGCTACGGCGCAGCGCAATACCTTCCGCGTCGAACAGATGACATGCGTGAGGCGGTACGTGAATGCGAATACGCTCGCCTGATTCGATCGACGTATCGCCCGGCGCCTTGGCGACGAGCGAGCCCGCCGCATGATCGGCGTGAATGTAGCTATGCTCGCCGAGCCGTTCCGACAGCACGGTCGCGCACTGAATGGACTGCTCGTCGCCATCCAGACGCAAATGCTCGGGACGCACGCCTAGCGTGACGGACTGCCCACGTTGCAAGCGTTGGCCATCCACGTAAGCGGTCAGCCGTTCGCCGCCTTTTGCGAGCGTGACCGACACTTTGCCCGGCTCGATTGCATCGATCATGGCATCCATAAAGTTCATGCGCGGTGAGCCGATGAAGCCTGCCACGAAGCGTGACTTCGGATGGTGATACAACTCGAGTGGCGCACCGGTTTGCGCGATGCTGCCGAAGCGCTCGGCGTCGGCGCCCGCGTGCAGCAGCACGATTCTGTCCGCGAGCGTCATTGCTTCGACCTGATCGTGCGTGACGTACACCACGCTCGCATTGGCAAACCGCTGATGCAGGCGCGCAATTTCAACCCGTGTCTGGCCGCGCAACGCGGCGTCGAGGTTCGACAGCGGTTCGTCGAACAGGAACACGCCCGGCTCGCGCACAATCGCCCGCCCAATCGCGACACGCTGACGCTGGCCGCCCGACAGCGCTTTCGGATAGCGATCGAGAAAGCCGTCCAGTTGCAGAATGCGCGCGGCTTCGCGCACCTTGCTCTCGATCACGCCCTTCGGCTGCTTCGCGAGCTTCAGACCGAACGCCATGTTGTCGAACACCGTCATGTGCGGAAACAGCGCATAGCTCTGGAACACCATCGCCACACCGCGCCCGGCCGCGGGCACATCGTTCATGAGCCGCCCGCCGATGTGCAATTCGCCTTCGGTCAAATCCTCCAGGCCGGCGATCATGCGCAGCAATGTGGATTTGCCGCAGCCCGAAGGTCCGAGAAACACGCAGAACTCGTGCTGCGCGACTTCGAGATTCACGCGCCGGACCACTGGCGGGTGATCGCCGTATGACTTCTGCACGTTTGTTAGACGAATCGTCGCCATCCTCGCCTCCCTAGCGATTTAACCGCTTAAATTGCGCAGAAAAATAAACGCCCGGCTCTTGTGCAGCAGGCATTTAATCGCTTAAATTCGAGGTCGGTGACAAAAGTCATGATGAGTGTCTCCGGATGTGTTTTCAGCAAGTTATCAACGTCGCCCGCGTCTTGCAACATTTGAAGCGCGCTCCCTGAATTTGGGATAAAGAAGAATGGTCACATTGTCCGAAGTGGCGAAACGCGCGCACGTTACCGCCGCCACTGTCTCGAACGTGCTGCGCAATCGCGAGAAAGTCCGCCCAGAAACAGCGGAACGTGTGTTGAAGGCGATTGCCGATCTCGGCTACCGGCCGAATCTGAACGCGCGCGCGTTGGCCGAGGGCCGCTCGTCGACACTGGCGTTGATGCTGTCGAACATATCGAACCCGTTCTATCCCGAGTTCGTGCTGGCCGCCGAACGCGCGGCGCGTAAAGCCGGCTACTTCCTGATGGTCTGCAATACCGACGACGACGCCGAGATCGGCCGCGCGTATCTGAACCAGATCGCGGGCACGTTGGCCGACGGCGTGCTCGTGATGAATACGGACATCGCGATCAACGACCTGTGCGCGTCGGCCACGCATAGCGCGCCGATTCTGCTGGCCATGTGGGAACACCCTGAGACGCCGCCTGAACTGCCATGCATCGCCGTGGACTTCGCACGCGCCGGCGAGCTTGCCGCGCAGCATCTGCTCGAGCTCGGCCATCGCGAGGTGGGTCTTCTGATCGGCGATGGCTGCGGCGGTTTGCAGGACGCGCGCTCCAATGGTTTCCGTGCGACGATGCGCGCCGCCGGCGTGGAAGCGGATACTGCTGCGGTGCTGCAGATTCGCGACTCGATCGACGCCGGCTACGCCGCGTGCATGCAGCTCATGGCGGTACGGCCATTCGTCACCGCGATCTTCGCGACCAACGATCTGCTCGCAATCGGCGCGGCCCAGGCCTTGATCACGCTGGGCCGCGCGGTGCCCGATGACGTATCCGTTATCGGCATCACCGACATTCAACTCGCGCACCAGGTGCACCCCGCGCTGACCACCGTCGCGATTCAAACCGCGGAGATTGCCGAGTTGTCGATCGAGAGTCTCATTCGCCTGATTCAGGCGCCCGAGCGGCAACCCTCAATGGTGATCGGCCCGCCGCCTCAGCTCGTCGTGCGCGCATCGACGGGACCGTGCCGCAGACGCTGACGCTAACTTCGCGGCGCATTTAGCAGAATATGCTGTGGCGGGCCGAAAAAAACCATACGCACATCGCGGGCCGCATTTTGAGGCGATTCATTGACTGCGCGACACGCGTAGCATCGGTTTACTGAACGACACCGCACGCCTGACCTCGTCAAAAGGCAACCCAAGGAGCAACGCAATGTCTCTCGCATTGACGCGCAATGAACTGATCCGGCCGCTCAATTTCATCGACGGCCAATGGATCGCCGCCGCGAACGGCGCGCGCTTCGCCGTCATCAATCCCGCGACCGGCGACACGATCGTCGAAGTCGCGAACAGCAGCGCAGCCGACGCGCGCGCCGCCACCGACGCCGCGTCCCGCGCGCTGCCTGCGTGGCGCGCCAGGCTGCCGCGCGAGCGCGCTGAGATCCTGCGCCGCTGGCACGCACTGATCGTCGCGAATACCGAAGACCTCGCGAAGCTGATGTCGACGGAACAAGGCAAGCCGCTTGCGGAAAGCCGCGGTGAAGTTGCGTATGGCGCGTCGTACGTTGCGTGGTTCGCTGACGAAGCGACCCGCATCTATGGCGACATCATTCCGCAGCAGCAGCGCGGCAAGCGCATGAGCGCGGTGAAGGAGCCCATCGGCATCGTGGCCGCGATTACGCCGTGGAATTTCCCGCTCGCGATGATCGCGCGCAAGATCGCGCCAGCACTCGCGGCCGGTTGCACGGTGATCGCCAAGCCCGCGGAAGATACGCCGCTGACCGCGCTCGCACTCGCCGCGTTGGCGCAGGAAGCCGGCTTGCCCGATGGCGTGCTGAACATGCTGTCGGCTTCGCGCGAACAAGGCATTGAAGCGGTGGCCGATTGGCTCGCCGATGCACGCGTGCGCAAGATCACGTTCACCGGTTCGACGCCGGTCGGCAAGCATCTCGCGCGTGAATCTGCGGCCACGTTGAAAAAACTCTCGCTGGAACTGGGCGGCAACGCGCCGTTTATCGTATTCGACGACGCCGATCTCGACGCCGCCGTCACAGGTCTGATCGCAGCGAAGTTCCGCAACGGCGGGCAGACCTGTGTGTGCCCGAATCGCGTGTATGTGCAAGCCGGCGTCTATGCGCGTTTCGCCGATCTGCTCGCAAAACGCGTGGCGGCATTGAAGGTGGCGCCTGCAACGGACCCCGACGCGCAGATCGGCCCGATGATCAACGAGCGCGCGATCGATAAAATCGCGCGTCACGTAGAAGACGCCGTAAAACAAGGGGCAAAAGTGCTGACTGGCGGAAAACGTCTAACGGAACTCGGCCCGAACTACTACGCGCCGACCGTGCTGACCGACGCCCAAGACAACATGCTCGTGTGTTGCGAAGAAACGTTTGGACCGGTCGCGCCGCTGTTTCGCTTTAACGACGAAGCAGAAGCGCTGCGTCTCGCGAACGACACGCCGTTTGGCCTCGCCGCATACTTCTATACGCAGGACGTGCGGCGTATCGATCGGGTCGCCAGCCAGCTCGAAGCAGGTGTGATCGGTATCAACGAGGGCGCGGTGTCGAGCGAAGCGGCGCCGTTCGGCGGCGTAAAGGAATCGGGCTACGGCCGCGAAGGCTCGAAGTACGGGCTCGACGATTATCTGTCGATCAAATACCTGTGCCAGGGCGGCTTCGATCAATAAGCCGTCAGGCTCGCGTTACGCCAAAGCGTTGCGATGGGCTTCCACCAGTTCGGCCATGCTGTTAAAGCGAAAGTCGATCTTCGGCTGGGAGCCCGGGTCCATCGTCGCGCCGAAGCCCTGCCTGGCGTGCCGGCGATAAATCCAGCACGACGCAAGCCCGAACTCATTCGCGGGCTTGTGATCGTGAAAGAGACTTTCTGCCGTGTGCAGAATCTTTTCCTTGCCAATGCCGCGTTCGCCCAGCTTCTCAAGCATGTACTCGAAATTGCGCGGCGACGGCTTATAGGAACCGATATCTTCCGCAGTGAAGATCGCGTCGAATTCCACCTGCAATTTTGCATTGCTATAGCTGAAACTTTCATTGTCCACATTCGAAAGAATAACCAGCTTGTAGTGCTGCTTCAGGTACTGCAACGCCGCGGCTGAATCGTCGAATGCAGGCCAGTTCTGAATGGATTTGCCGTAGGCCGCACAGCCGGCGAGCGTGTACGGCACATGCCACTCTTCTGCCAGACGCTTATAGACGATCGGCAATAACTCCTGATATCGCCGATAAGGCGTGTAGTTCTGTTGCGACGACTCGTGCCGTGCATGCGCCTCGAGCACCTCGTCACGCGTGAGCGTTTGCCCGACGCGTTCGAGAAGCGGCCGCAAGCCTTCGAAGATGCCCGTTTCCCAGTCGATCAGCGTGCCGTAGCAGTCGAACGTCAGCGTGTCGAAGTCAGTCAATCGCATTGCACTCTCCTCTGTTTTTCGCGGATCAAAGGCACAGTGTAGGTTAACCCGCGCGTACCGACGACAAACAGAATCGCCATGAATCTTAGGGCTCTACAATGCTTCGTGATTCTCGCCGGTCGATCGCAGGGTTCGTGCAGTGAAAGCGGAATTAATCGAGGACGTGCACTTGCCGCAGTGAGGCATGCTAACCGCTCACGTGTTGAGCAACATGCGTCTCGCAGATCGCGCGAACATCGATACGACGCGGCAAAATCGCGTCGCGGTTCGCACTGTCGGCCACTTTCTGAAGCACGGCAATGTCGGCCTCGTTGATAAAGTGCTGTTTCAGCGCCGCGCGCCGCGTGATGGTTTTTGCGGCGTCGAGTGGAGAACGCGTCAGTGTGGCGTAGATCTGTGCATAGGCATCCGGGTTCGCGAGCGCCCAGTCGCCGGCGCGTTGCAGCCTTAGCAGAACGTCCGCGATTGCCGCGCGCTTGCCTGGGTTCGCAAGCGACGCACCCGACGCCGTGATAAAACCCAAGCCACTATTGATGCCCGTGCCGTCGCGCAGAATGCGAGCGCCGCGTTGTACAGCAATGCCGTAGTAAGGATCGAACGTCGCCCACACTTCAATCGATCCCGAAGCGAAGGCGGCGAACGCATCGACGGGCAAGATAAAGCGCACCGTCACGTCTTCTTTTGAAAGTCCCGCTTCGGCAAGCGCGCCATACAACTGGAATTGCGAAATGCTGCCGCGCGCCGATGAGACGAACACCGTGCGCCCTTTTAGCTCGGCAACATTGCGTATCGTCGAATTCGGCGCGACCAGGATGCCGAGTTGGGCGCCCGAGCCCACCCGCGTCGCAACGATCTTCAAAGTCGGATCGCCGACTGCCGCCGCGAGCACCGGCAAATCGCCTGCTGGCGCGAGATCGACGGCGCCCGCGCGTTGCGCCTCGAAGAGCGGCGCCGCGCCCTGGAAGTTGGCCCAGCGAAAAGCGTAAGGCGCACCCTCAAGCACCTTGGCCGCTTCCACAAGCGCGCGTGTGCCGCCCGCCTGATCGCCGAGTACGAGCGTGGTCGATGCAAGTTCAGCGGCGTGCGCTCGCTGCGAATGAAAAGCGCCGGTCGCGGCAAGCGCGGGCACGGCGCTCAGCAGCTTCAGCGTGCGCCGTCGCGTTGAAAAAGATGTCGGAGCAGAAACAGCCATAAATCCTCGCGTTCGGTTGATGCGTCAGCGTACCGGGCAGTGCGAGGCATGGGAATGAATCGATTCCCATAAGGTTATCTATAAGCGCACTGTGGCGTCGACGCGCAGCACGCCGCGTTGGAGGACGCTACGAGATCACAGGCGCGAACGAACCGCGCCCTCGTGGCTCGATGAACGGACGCGTCAATGATCGTCGTCGTAATCCGGTGCGCAGACGTGCTCGTCCTGACCACGCCCCTTGCCCACGCCCACGAGTTTTTGCGCGACATAGGCCGGCAGTTCGCTCGCGTCCCACGCGAACACGAAGAACTGATTCGGATTGGCGATGCCCGCAGGATGATTCGTATCGGTGACGGTGCCAATGAAGTCGTTGTCGTTCGCGATGAACAGCGTGTGCTTCTTCACGCCGCCGACCACGACGTCCGGCCCAAATGCAAGGCCTTCAAGCTTCGCCGGAATGTCGTTTGCGCTGTAGCCGTGCGAGGTGAGTTGCGCGACCGTGTCGAGGAACAGCGCTTTCTGCACGGCATAAGGTGCGAGGCCCGCTTGACTGCTGGCGTTGCTCACGTCCTGTGCGCCCGTCAGATCGATATGGAAGACCTTCTTGAACACAGCCGTCGAATTGTCGCCGAGGCCTTTGCCGTCACGCTCGTCCACCAGCAGTTCGTGATCGTTCACGGCAAGCACGTCGCTGATGGTCGGGTACTTCGGCTTGGCTGTCGTGCCGATGTTGGTAAGCCGATACGCGAACTGCGTGGTCTTGCCGGTGCGCACGTCGATCTTCACGATACGTGTGTATGCGCCGTCGGTGCCGCCATCCTGGATCAGCGGGCTTTGCATCGCGCCGAAAAGCGTCTTGCCGTCAGGCGAAATCGCGAGACCTTCCATTCCCTTGTTGGCGACGCGACCCGCTGTGTTCTGCGCGATTTCATTGTTGCCGCTGGAACTGAGCGTGGACACCGCAAACGTGTCGGGGAGCCTGTACGTGTCGATGCGGCGGCCGCTGCGTCGATCGAAACGATAGACGTACGGACCATACTCATCCGAGATGAACACGCTTTCGCCGTCGTTGCTCACGCGAACGCTTTCGGGATCGAAGCGCGCATTGCGATCATTGGTCGACAGATGCGCCGGGTCGAAGTTGTCCGAGCGACCTGTGAAGTAGTACGTGTGATTGCGGCCGTTGAGCGCGGGAGCGCCATCGGGCACGCCGGCGGCGGCGCCCGTTCCGTAGACAAGTTTGTCCGAGGTATGCAGCAGCGTCGTAGCGATCAGTTTCGGCGTCAGCGAATATGGCAGCGCGGCGCCCGCTGCGCTCGGCTGCAAGCGCAAACGCAAGGTCTGGAAGCGGTTGATGTACGACGAGGTGTCGTCGATGGCCGCGTTATACGACACCGCATTCGGGCCGCGATCGGGCACCGCGACGAACGTATGACATCCTGCGTATGCAATGCCTGAACCGAGGCCGCCGAGCAGATTGCCCGCTACGCCGTTCTCCAGCGGCGCGGCCGTTTCCTTCGACAGATCGCCGGTGAGGCCGCCAAGCTGGCCGACCGCGATGAGATCGACCGCGGCATGTGCGGCCGTCGCAAAGAGAAGCGACGAGGCGATCGCCGACAGCGCAAACAGTCTTGAACGAGACACGATGTCTTCCTTGTATGGAACGCTTTTTGTGGACGTGTCTGGCGCGAGGCGTCACCCATGCGCTTGCCGCGTGGATATCTGGAACGTCGGACGAACGGCCCGCGCGCAGCTCGGTGGCCGAGGGATGGCCACCCGCAATATTGAGTGAGCTGTATGACGCAATGGTGACGCTTGCTGACCGTGACCCGCTGATCCATTCGGCAGGTTTCGCGTATTGAAACTCGATGGACGGCCTCACTTTGGAAGTGCTTGCACATGAAGAGCCGCAGTGCATATTGAGCTTCATCGACATCGTTCTTCGACGACTTCATTGAACGCATCCCGCCGACTAGGCGCGCCGCTCGCCTTGCAGCTTGTATGTGAGTGCTCCAGTACTCGCAAATAAGCGCCACACGTCCGCCGTAAATACATGCCTGGACTACCCACGTTTCAAAGCTGAAACGGATCGGTCCGACGCGGAGCCAAAAAGCGGCCCTAATCTAGCGGCAAAACTGATTTCTGATGCGCCTCGGTTAAATCCCTAAGCTTGGGCTGTACGGCAAGACCATGGCCGAAGAGCGCGATATTAAGGTGTGCCCCCACTGCTGTCCCGATGATGCAGATTTGAAGCAAGTCGGTCAGTTTTCCCCGTGGCTGCCTTTGCCCGAACGCGACTGGACGGCTGCAAGCCCCATGCGTTCGTGGATCGGATCAAGCTGGCCCACTCCTTGCCTTTATGTTTTCACGCAGCCGGCGACATGGCCAACGACCTTATCCATGTCGACGGGGGTTCTCTCTCAGATGCGCTCGACTAAGAGCGGCGAGAAGAACGAACCGGCTGCCAAAGAAGAATACAAGGAGTAGTAGAAGATGCGGTTATTCACTCTGATTCGAAGGGGGGTTCGGTGCGCCGCGCGCATCGCACGCCGCCTCTCGGTACCGCGTCTGGCTGTCATTTTCAATGCGCCGCCGCCGGGTCTGGATTTTCGCCTGCCGCTCACGCAGCGCGTCACCCAGCACGATCCCCAGCAGATAAATAGTAGCGAACCGCTCGCGGCTCCCGTTCGGCCGCTCTCTCACGCAGCGTCCGAACGCTCTTTCCTGTAGCACCCGTAGCAATGCAGTACGTTGTACACAAACCGTAGTTATCCGATGACACTTAAGTTAGCCATCCTAAGGGAGATAAACCATGAAATCGTTCATCAACAGCGCTAAAGCATTTGTTCGCGACGAAGACGGCGTCACCGCCATCGAGTATGGCCTGATGGCCGCCCTGATCGCAACGGCAATCATCGCGGGGTTCGGCCCCCTCGCCACGGCGGTTCAGACCAAGTTCGGCGCGATCGCGACGCAACTGAAGTAATCCTGCGAGAGACAGCGGACGAGCCGCGTGTGCCGATTCGTCCGTTGTATTCCCCTTTTCGCAGCCTGCGGCGTACGCCGATCAGGCTGTGGCGTGTTGAATGGAGAGTCAATCATGCAATCGATTATCAACAGTACCAGGGCATTCATTCGCGACGACAACGGCGTGACCGCCATCGAGTATGGCCTGCTGGCCGCTCTGATCGCAACGGCAATCATCGCGGGGTTCGGACCCCTCGCCAATGCAGTCAGCGCCAAGTTCACCGATATCGCGGGGCATGTGACGTCGGGAACCTGAAAGAGGCGGCGGACGAACCGCATATTCCGGTTCGCCCGTCGCATCACCGCTTTTCACCGACCACTGCGCATATCAACGAGGCCTTGTCATGTTCATTCCCGCGTATGCACCGCCAGCACCGATTGCGCCCTGCGTCATTGCGTTGGTAATCGCTGCCGCAAGCACGGACATCCAATGCCGGCGCATTCCAAATGTTCTGGTCGCGGCTGGTTTGCTAGGCGCGCTGCTCGTGCAGTGCTGGCTGAACGGAATCGGTGCCGGCGCCGTGGCATGGCTCACGGGCGCCGCCGTCGGGCTCACACTGTTTCTGCCGTTCTATTTGCTGCGCGGGATGGCTGCCGGCGACGTCAAGCTGCTCGCGATGGTAGGCGCATGGATTGGACCGCTGCTGGTTTTTCACGCCGCATTGGCGACATGTGTGATCGGCGGCGTGTGGATGCTGGCACTGACCGCGCGCCGCAGGCAGTTCAAGAAGGTGGTGAGGAACATTGTCAGCCTCGTTCATCCGGCGTTGCGCGGCGGCGGCGTGGCTTCCATCGAATCGGTGGGATCGGTGCCGTACGGTGTGGCGATCGCGGCGGGAACAGTAGGCGTGCTGCTGACGGCAGCGGCGTAACCAGATCATGAACGGCAAGCCGGACGGCGATCCGCCCAGGCACACCAGACAAACGCAGCGCGCCAACCGGCGTGTGGCATCGGGGAGTGAGAGATGAACGAGCACAGTACGGGCGCGATTCACGCAGACGGCGCCGCGCATTCCGGCGCAACGCCTGCGATAGACGCCGGCCACGCACGCGCCAGCGCCGCCGCTGCATTGCGCGCGCCGCGCAATGCAGCGGACACCGGCTTGCCTGCACTGTTCATCGCGCACCTGGTGCTGAAATCGATCTTGCAGAACGGCAAATCGTCGCTCGGCGACCTGATTGTGCGGCACTGTCTGACGGCTGCTGTACTCGAGGAAACCATCGGCTTCCTCGTGCGCGAACATCTCGTGGAGATCGCGCATCGCGGCGCGAGCGCTGTCGATGTCCATCTGCGCCTCACCGATGCCGGACGCGATCTCGCCGCCCACGAAGCAAGCCGCTCCACCTATTGCGGCCCCGCACCGGTTTCGCTCGAAGCTTATGTGAGCGCGGTGAGCGCATATTCGGTGAAGCGCATCCACATTGCCAGGTCCGATGTGCGCGCGGCTTTCGCGGACTTCGTCGCCGAGATGCCGTTGCTCGATTCAGCGGTTGCCGCGTTGAATGGCGGACGTCCGGTGATGTTCTATGGCCCGGCAGGCAGCGGCAAGACCTACCTCGCCGAACGCCTCGGAACGTTGCTGCAAGGCGCGGTGCCGATTCCGTATGCGATTTATGTAGCCGGCGACGTCATCCAGTTGCATGACCCGCTGATTCATCGCGACGCTTGCGCCGACGATCTGCCGGGCCTGACCGACCGTCGCTGGCGCGTTTGCGAACGACCAGTGGTGATGTCAGGCGGCGAGCTGACTCTCGCGATGCTCGATCTTCAGTACAACGCCAGCAGCGGCATCTATCAGGCGCCGCCGCATATGAAGGCGAACATGGGCGTGTATGTCGTCGACGATCTCGGCCGTCAACGTGTCGCGCCTGCGGAATTGCTCAATCGCTGGATCACGCCGCTCGACCGCGGCGTCGATCAGTTCTCGCTGCAATCGGGCGCGCGCTTCGTGAGTCCGTTCGACGTCTGGGCCGTATTCTCGACCAACCTGACGCCCGCGGAGCTGAACGATAACGCCTTCCTGCGCCGGCTCGGCTCAAAGCTCCATGTCGGCGCGCTTCCCGTCGAGGACTATCGCCGCCTGTTCGACGCTCAATGCGCCGCGCTGAACATCGAAGTAGAGCCCGGCGCATTCGAGTATCTGCTGCACCAGTTGCATCTGCGGAGCCGCACACCGTTTCTCGCCTGCTATCCCGCCGATCTGCTCGCCGTATTGCGTTCATTCGCGCTCTATCACGGCGACGTGCCGGTCGTCACCGAATACCGCCTGACTCATGCATGGCACAGCTACTTCGGCGACGCGCCGGAGCATGAACAGACGATTCCCTCCCACACCGGGCAGTCCGACAAACGGTATGCCGGCGCTTGATCCCGACGTGCCATAGCAATTCATGAAAGGAGTATCACCATGAAAACCAGTCGCGCAGTTGTGATGTTAGGGATGGCCCTGCTGGCGGGTATTGCCGCCGTCGGATTCGCATCTCGATGGCTGTTGCAGACGTCGTCGTCGGCCGTGACGCCGGTTGCGGTCGCCACCGCCGAAGTAGGCCTCGGCCAGCCGCTCAATTCGAGCATGATCCGCACGGTGAACTGGCCTACGGCGAGCGTCCCGCCCGGCGCGTTCAAGGATCCGAAAGCTCTCGACGGACGAGTCGTGCGCACGAGCCTCGAACCCGGCGAGCCGGTCATCGAGTCGAAGCTCGCACCGCAAGGCACGAAGGGTGGACTGTCGGCGGTGATCGGCGAAGGCAAGCGGGCTATCACGGTGCGCGTAAATGATGTCGTCGGCGTCGCGGGCTTTGCGCTGCCGGGCAACTACGTCGACGTGATCGTCAACACTCAGGAACCCGAAGCGAAAGCCACCGATACTCAGCAGAGCATCTCCAAGATCGTCCTCGAAAAGATTCTGGTGCTCGCCGTCGCCCAGCAGGTTAGCCGCGACGACACGCAGCCGAAGGTCGTCAATGCGGTGACGCTCGAAGTCACGCCGGACCAGGCGGAGAAGCTCGATCTCGCGCGCAGCGTCGGCAGTCTGTCGCTGGTGTTGCGCAATCAGATCGACGACCGCGCATTGCCCACCGGCGGTGCCACCAAGGTCACGCTGCTGGGCCGGCCCGTGGCCGCATCCGCGCCCGTTGTTGTCGCCGCGCCGGCGCGCGTCAAATACACGGCGCGCCCGATGCCCAGGCGCGACTGTGTCGGCGTGCTGTCGGGAGCGCAAGGCAGTCAGGAATGCTTTTAATCACAGATGCGATCACGCGATACCGCGGCGTCTCACGCACGACGGATCGCTCGCAGCGGGCTACGGGGAGATAACGAAATGAAATCGAGTCAACGGAAAGTCATGAACGGCAGCGCGATGCGCACCGCCTTGCTGACCACGACGGTATGCGCGTCGCTGATCGGCGCGCACGGCGTGCATGCCCAGGAGGCGGTCGAAAACGGTAGAGCTGCCGCCATGCCGATGTCGCACGGACCGGTGCAAATGACCATCAGCATGAATCCCGCACCCGCTCAGCCTTCGAACGCGATGCAAAACGCCGCCGCGCGCGGGCCGGCCTGCACCCGCACGCAGAACGAACAGAGCACGATCATCGTGCCAGTCGGCAAGTCCACGCTGATGCACACTGCCGAACCGGTGCGCAATCGCACGCTCGGCAATCCGCAGGTCGCGCAGGCGACGATGGTGTCGCCGCAAACGCTCTATGTGGTCGGCATGGCCGTGGGCACCACCAACATGATCGTGCAAGGCAAGAGCGGCGCGTGTGAAGTGATCAACGTGGTGGTCAACGCCGATTCAGGCGGCTTGCAAACTTCGTTATCCCAACTGATGCCCGATGAACCGAACATCCGCGTCTCGACGGTAGCGGGCGACCTCGTGCTCGCGGGTCGCGTATCGAGCGCGCAGGCCGCAAGCCAGGCGCAGGAAATCGCCAAGGCGTATGCACGTAGTTCGCTGCCCGCGAACGGCAACGGCGCAGGCAACGGCAACGGCGGCGGCAATGGCGGCAGCAAGGTCGCGACGGTGCTGAACATGATGAGCGTCGACTCGCCACAACAGGTGATGCTCGAAGTGAAGGTCGCCGAAGTCTCGAAGACAGTGCTTAATCAGCTGGGCGCCGCGATGAACATCCAGGGCGGCTTCGGCTCGTGGAGCGGCGCGCTGCTCAGCAGTCTGCTCGCGGGCGTGACGAGCATCGTCGACGTGAACAAGGCCAACAACCGGCCGTTCAACGTCGCGATCGACGCGCAGCACGGCGACAATCTCGTGAAAATCCTGGCCGAGCCGAATCTCGTCACGCTAAGCGGACAGGAAGCAACGTTCCTCGCGGGCGGCAAGGTCTTCATTCCGATTCCGCAGAGCACCAACAACGGCGTTACGACCATCATCCTGCAGGAAGAGGAATTCGGTGTCGGCCTCAAGTTCACGCCAACCGTGCTCGCGGGCGGCCGTATCAACCTGAAGGTTGCGCCCGAGGTCTCGGAGCTGTCGTCCACCGGAGTGACCGTCGGCGCGACGAATACGAACAACCTCACGGTTCTGCCGCTGATCACCACGCGCCGCGCGTCCACCACGGTGCAGATGAACGACGGCGAGACCTTCGCGATTGGCGGCCTGATCAAGAGCAATGCAGCGGGCACGCTGAAAGCGATACCGGGTGTCGGCGAAGTGCCGGTGCTCGGCGCGCTCTTCAGAAGCACGTCGTACCAGCAGGACCGGACCGAACTCGTGTTCATCATCACGCCGCACCTCGTCAAGCCGCTGCAGACGGTGGCGAACCTCCCGCTGCCCACCGATCATTTGAAGACGCCTAACGAAGCCGACGTCTATCTGCTGGGCAACATGGAAGGCCGCGACCCGGCCGGCCACAGGAAGCCCGCCCCGCCGATGCCGGCCCCGGCACCGGCGCCCGCAATGGCTCCCGCACCGTCGCAACAGCAGGCTCCCGCCATGCCGCCCGCAGTGGAGCCGGCTGTGTCCGCCATGGTGCCGACCCCCGCCGCGGTCGCGACGCCGCTGCCCGGGCCGCAGGCCGACACGCCGGCGCATCACAGCAGTCCGGCCAGCCACGCCGACGACTCCGCCGCGCGCGCCGCCCAGATCGAAGCACGAGCCGCACAGATCGCGGCGCGCGACGCACCGTCACGCGACAAACCGCGCTTGCCGTCCGCCCGCGCTCAAAACTAATGCATCGCCTAGGAGAACATCATGACCAACCGCACTACTTCCATCTCGCGCTGGGTTGCGTTACTCGTGCCAGCGTGCATCGCACTGAACGGCTGCCTTTCGACGACGCCCGGCGTCGACCGGCACTTCGGCGAATCGGTGAGGGGCTACGCGGAGGCGCAGATCATCGATCCGGACGCCGCCTCGAAGCATCCTTCTACGCTCGGCGTCGACGGCAAGGCCGCGGTCGCGGCGATGTCGAACTACCACGCGTCGCTCAAGGCGCCGTCGACGTCCGGTAATGCATTCGTGATCGGCGTGGGTGGCAGCGCAGCCGGCGGTTCGGGCGCGCCCATGGCCGCGCCGGCGAACGGCGAGTAGCAATGTGAGCCGCAAGGCCGACCGGGCAACGATTCCGTGGATGACAACATCATGATCAATATCCTCATCAACTCCGAGCATACGGGCCGAATGTCCGAGATCGTTCGCCTCGTCACGGACTGCGGCAATTGCACGACCACACGCATGCAAGGCGCGCCGTCCACGTTGCTGGAACGCGGCGACAGTCTCGATGCGTTCGACGTGCTGATCATCGACGCGTCGTCGCCCGAGCGCGCCGAACTGGATTCGGTCAACGTGCTGGTGCACCGCTATCCGCGCCTCACGTGTCTGCTGCTGTTGCCGCAGACTTCGCCCGACACGTTGATCGCCGCGATGCGCGCCGGTATCCGCGACGTGCTGAGCTGGCCGCTCGATGCGCGCGCGCTCGGCGACGCCGTGCAGCGCGCCATCGCCCCGCACGCCGGGGATGCGCGGCACGAAACGCATATGGTGTCGTTCATTTCTTGCAAGGGCGGCGCGGGCACGAGCCTGATCGCGGCGAACGTCGGTCACGCGATCGCGACGTTGCATGGCAAGCGCGTGCTGCTGGTCGACCTGAACCAGATGTTCGCCGATGCCGCCTTCCTCGTGAGCGACCAGGAGCCGCCTTCGTCGCTGCCGCAGATGTGCGCGCAGATCGATCGCATGGACGGCGCGTTCCTCGACGCGTCGCTCACCCATGTGACTCCCGGCTTTCATGTGCTTGCCGGCGCGGGTGATCCGTTGAAGGCGCTGCAGATCCACGAAGAGCAGCTCGAATGGATCCTGGGTGTTGCCGCGCCGCGTTACGACGTCGTGCTGTTCGATCTGGGCCAGAGCATCAATGCGCTCACCATCGTCGCCCTGGATCGCAGCGCCGAGATCCATATGGTGCTTCAGGCAAGCATGCCGTATGTGCGGGCGGCTCGCCGTCTGCAGGAAATCCTCGTGTCGCTCGCCTATTCGCCGGACCGGCTGCGCCTGCTTCTGAACCGGCACCGCCGTCACGACGAACGCGCTGCGAGCGCGCTCGAACAGGTGCTCGGCCGGCGCCCTTCGCATCTGATCGCCGACGACCCGCAAGCGGCAAGCGACGCCGTCAACCTCGGCGAGCCCGTCTTGAAGACGGCACGCAATAGCGCGCTCGCGCGCGGCGTGCAAGCGCTTGCGCAAAGCATCGTCAATCAGTCAACAGGCGTCGTCCCGCAGAAGAAACGCAATGAGCCGCTGCTGGCCCGGTTGTTCGGCCGCTCGGCCACACAGCGGCAGTCAACGGCGTCATAACGTCAGCCAGGAGAATCTCATGTCACTACGCGACCAGATGTCGTCCCAGACGCCCCATGCGCTGCCGGAACGCCAGGTGGGCATGCGCGCGCCGCTCGGCCTCGCGCGCGCCGCCTATCAGACGCTCAAACGCAAGGTTCACGAAGCCGTGCTCGATCGCGTCGAGCTGGAACGTCTCGCGCGACTGCCGGCCGAACAGGTTCGCCAGGAAATCGGCGGACTGATCTCGCGCATCCTCGAAGAAGACAAAGCGCCGGTCAACGATCTCGAACGCAAGCAGTTGATGATCGACATTCACGATGAAATGTTCGGCTTCGGTCCGCTCGAGGCGCTGCTGCGCGATCCGACCGTGTCGGACATTCTCGTCAACACGCACCGCACGACCTATGTGGAACGTAAGGGCCGTCTGGAACTGACGGACATCACCTTCTACGACGACGCGCACCTGATGAAGGTGATCGAGAAGATCGTCTCGCGGGTCGGGCGGCGCATCGACGAGTCGAGCCCAATGGTCGACGCGCGCCTGCCGGACGGCTCGCGCGTCAACGCGATCATTCCGCCCTCGGCCGTGGATGGGCCGCTGATGTCGATCCGGCGTTTCGCGGTGAATCCGCTGCAAATGTCCGACCTGGTCGCATCGCAAAGCCTCACGCCGCCGATGGCCGAACTGCTCGACGCGCTCACGCGCGCGAAGGTCAACGTGCTGGTGTCAGGCGGCACGGGCAGCGGCAAGACCACGCTCCTGAACATCCTGTCGGGCTTCATTCCCGAAGGCGAGCGCGTGGTGACCATCGAAGACGCGGCCGAACTGCAACTGCGTCAGCAACATGTGCTGCGCCTAGAAACGCGGCCGCCGAATGTCGAAGGACGCGGCGAAATCACGCAACGCACACTGGTTCGCAACGCGCTGCGGATGCGGCCCGATCGCATCATCCTCGGCGAAGTACGTGGCGCGGAAGCGCTCGACATGCTCAATGCGATGAACACCGGCCATGAAGGATCGCTCGCGACGATCCACGCGAACACGCCACGCGACGCCCTGACGCGCCTCGAAAACATGATCAGCCTGGCCGGCCTCGCGTTGCCGCCGAAGAACCTGCGTCAGCAGATTTCGTCGGCGATCTCGGTGGTGGTGCAGGTGGCCCGTTTGACCGACGGCCGACGCAAGGTCGTCAGCATTCAGGAATTGACGGGCATGGAAGGCGAAATCGTCAACATGCAGGAGATCTTCACGTTCAAGCGAACGGGCGTCGATCAGAACGGTATGGTGCGCGGCCACTTCTGTGCGACCGGCGTGAGGCCGAAGTTCACCGAGCGGCTGCAGGCGTTCGGCATCGTGCTGCCCGACCAGCTTTACGATCCGAACCGGCACTTCGATACCGCATGACGGACAGCGCCGGCGGCACGCGGCGCTCACGGCTCATCTTTGTGAGGCATCCATGAATCCGATCTTCTACGCCTTCGCGTTCCTGCTGTTCATCGCCGTGGTCCTCGGGATAGAGGGGCTGTATCAGTGGTGGAACAGCCACCACGGTCCCGCCGCGCGGCGCCTGGACCAGCGTATCCGGGCCCTGTCGGCAGGCGCGAATGTGCAGGCCGAACGCCTGTCCATTCTGAAGGAGCGCATGCTGAGCGGCTCGGCGCCGATCCATGCGCTGATGATGCGGATACCACGCATCCAGACGATCGATCGGACGATCCTGCAGTCCGGATTGAATCTCACTGTGGGACGCCTCGTGACCCACAGCGTGGTGGCGGTCACGGTCGTCCTGCTGGCGGCCGGCCTTGCGCCGGTGCATGTGCCGACCCTCGTGACGGCGCTCGCTGGCGTCGTGGCCTTCGTCTTTCCGACACTGCGGATGTTGCGCTGTCGCAGCAAGCGTCTGCGCATTCTGGAACGACAGTTGCCCGAGGCCACCGACATGATCAGCCGCGCGTTGCGGGCGGGACATTCGTTCTCGAGCGCGCTCGGCATGCTCGGCGATGAGTTCGCGGAGCCGACTGCCGGCGAATTCCGCATCGTCTTCGATGAGATCAATTACGGCGTCACGCTGAACGAGGCGCTGATGAATCTTGCGACCCGCGTGCCGGTGCGCGACTTGCGCTACTTCGTGATCGCCGTGCTGATCCAGCGCGAAACCGGCGGCAATCTCGCCGAGATTCTCGACAACATCGCGTCGCTGGTTCGCGCACGCCTGCAGTTGTTCGACAAGGTGCGGGTGCTGTCCGCCGAGGGGCGTTTATCCGGGTGGATCCTGGCACTGTTGCCATTCGTCACCGCCGGCGCAATGCAGGTGGTGAACCCGACCTTTTTTGCCGTGCTGTGGGAGGATCCGGCCGGGCTCCAGGTCGTTGAAATGATGCTTGTCTCAATGGTAATGGGCGTGCTGTGGATGCGGCGAATCGTACGAATTCGCGTGTGACGCCGCCGGCGCGCATCAAGAGAACCCAAACTGGAGAACCATGATGGAAACGCTCGATTCAGGGAATGTGCTGCTGCTCGGTGGCGCGTTCATGGTCGCATTCGGCGGCGTGGTTGCGCTCATGTGGTGGATGACGCCCAAAGACATGCAGCGCCGCATCGAACAGGCGGGCGGCGTGTCTTTGTCGCCCGATGCACCGTCTTCGATCGGTTCGGGATGGGCCGAAAAAATCGCGGACATCTCGCGCCCGATCTCGCAACTCTCCATTCCGAAGGAAGGCTGGGAAGACTCGCCTCTGCGGCTGCGGCTGATGAACGCGGGCTGGCGCTCATCGACGGCGGCCTCGCTTTATTTCGCCGCCAAAACCGCGCTCGCGCTGCTGCTGCCGTTGCTAGGTCTCGTCGCATTGATGCGTACGCCGCTTATCAACGAACAGTACGCGGCGTGCGCGACGATTCTCGCGCTGCTCGCCGCCATCGGCTACTACCTGCCGAACGCCGTGTTGACGCGTTGCCGCGCGCAACGCCAGCGCGCGATCGTCGAGGGCTTTCCGGATGCGCTCGATTTGCTCACCGTCTGCGTCGAAGCGGGCCTCGGCATGGACGCCGCGCTAATGCGAGTGGCCAACGAAATGACGCTCGCCAGTCCTGAAGTCGCGAACGAACTGCAATTGATGCTGCTCGAACTGCGCTCCGGCTTCACCAGGGAAAAGGCGCTGCGCAACTTCGCGTTGCGCACGGGCGTCGAGGACATCGATACATTCGCGTCGATGCTGGTTCAGGCGGAACGCTTCGGCACGAGCATCGGCGCTTCGCTGCGGGTCATGTCGGAAACGCTGCGCACGCGCCGCAGAATGCGCGCCGAGGAACGCGCCGCGAAGATCGCATTGAAGCTGTTGTTTCCGCTGATTTTCTGCATCTTCCCAGCACTGATGACAGTGCTGATGGGGCCCGCCTTCATCCACATTTACCGCGTGCTGTTGCCGACGCTGGGGAACTGATTCCCTGCTGTATGCCTTCGGTCTGGCCGGAGCGTGATGAAGTAGCAGAGCCAAAGGATGCACCGGGCAGCAAAAAGACAGTTTGGGCAAGGACAGGACGCGGCGCTCACCAATCGGACAACCCGAACGAATAGCGCTCAAAGGGGAACAGAAATGAGCCAGAAAACGAGACAGTTCACCGGGCATGCCGGGTCGAAAAATACGGGGCGCCGGCAAAAGAGCCCGGCTGAATCACACCATGCTTCTGCGTTGCTCGCCTCACGCCGGTGTGGATCGCGCCGTCAGGCAGGCGTGGCCGCGGTGGAATTCGCATTAATCCTGCCGCTGCTGTTGCTAGTCATATTTGGAACCGTGGAGCTTGGGATTGCCCTTTACGACAAGGCAGTGATTACCAATGCCAGTCGGGAAGGAGCCCGTGCGGGGATTGTGCTCAAGAGCCCGAAGCCCACCAGCACGGACATTAAAAACGTCGTGCAGAGCTACACGTCCTCCTATCTGGTCACGTTCGGAACGGCCAGCACGCCGACGGTTACCCAGACAGGTCAGGGCGGCACGTTCGGTACCCCACTCTCGGTGACGGTTTCCTATCAGTACGCCGGGTTAGGACTGGGCGCGATGCTGTCCGCTTTGACGGGGCCGATCACGCTGTCCGCCACCACGGTCATGAACAACGAATAAGGAGACTGTCATGCGCACGGGAGAAAGCAGAAGGAAACAGGAAGGGGCAGTGGCCGTTACTGTCGCGCTTGGCATGATATTCCTGTTGGGGATTGCAGCTCTTGCCATTGACATCGGCAATCTGCTGGTCGCACGCAGCCAGCTTCAGAATGCGGCCGACGCCGCGGCGATGGCGGGCGCCGGATGCCTGATGCGGCGCACCGAATGCGGCAACACCACCGCCACCCAGCCGGATTGGACGACAGCAGCCGCAAAAGCGTCGACCTTCTCGACGTCCACCGCGACAAACCAGGTACAAGCTGCCTATGTGAAGGCCAGTACGGTAGCGACCGGGTACTGGAACGCCACAGGCACGCCATACGGTCTGGAGTCGCTGCCGTTCACACCCGGAGCGTCCGATTTGCCGGCGGTTCAGGTGACTATCCACAAAGACGGGTCGAACGCGAACGGGGCGGTCCCAGTGTTTCTGGGCAGTGTGCTTGGCGTCCAGATTCTGAAAGCCAGTGCGGTGGCCACCGCGGTGCTTTCCACGCCAGGTAATGTGGGTCCAGGCGGGTTGTTTCCGTTGGCAATGTCCAAGTGCTTATACGACAACTACTGGAATTCGAGCACCAGTTCCCCGAAGTTGTCACCGGATAGCAGTACGCTGCCCGGAACAACCGTTTCACAACAAAAGGGTCAACCCTACTTTTTCCAGATCGGATCGAGCTACCATTACGGCTCGTGTTATTCGGGGCAGTGGACGACGTTTGATGTCAATAACAACAGTGCCAGCTATGCGAGGGGCTTGTTGGCGAGCGGCAACAGTACCACTTTCTCCATCGGAGCTTCACCGGGTACGTGGATCCAGACCGGTACGGAGAACACACTCTTTGATGGCGCGGCCGCCTGTAGTGCCGCGGGCAATGGGCAATGCGCGTGGGCGACTGTTGCTGTGGTGGCCGACCCGAACACCAGCGGGTTTCAGCCCGTCGTGGCGTTCGCTTGTCTGCACATTCTGGATGCTCAGAAGGGCTCTCAGCCGTACGTTCTCGTGCAGATGTCCAACGACATGAGTCATTGCAAGACACCCAACTCGGGAGGAGTGGGACCGAATTATGGTGCCTACACTCCGCCGAGGTTGGTGCAGTAAGTGCGTGCAAGATGTACAAGAAAGGCTTCCCGGGCGCCCGTCAGCCGCTTTGTCATCCGGTCAGCTTCAGCCCGATTCGCTGGTCTAAGCTCATGATCAGGTGTGAGTGATTCAGCGCCACTGTGTCAGTGTTATTTGGGCATCGGCAGGCCGAGTCGCCATGTCAGATTACTGCGCGCGCGCATCTCGCATCGCGCATGGAAAAAGTCCGTGTAGTAGATGCGCGGACGCGCCAGCAGACCGCCGAGAATCGTCCGTTCGTGCAAGTCGTACGCGCAGTCGTCGAGGTCGGGGCGCTCCGCTCTGAGGCGCACGCCGTCCTCGCGAAACCGGCTGCGGGGAGCACCGAGCATCGCGAGATCGATGTCGCACGCGAAACGGCCGTCCAGTCCGGCCGGCACCCGCGCGTGCCTTGTCGCCAGAATCATTGCGCAGACGCGCTCGCACACGGGGACGCGGCCGTCGGTCCGGCGCCGTAACCAGTCCGCGCTGCGCTGCTCGTTGTCCGCCGCGCCAGGCACGTAGATCACGTCGTGGCACCACAGCGCGAGTTCGACGGCATCGGGATCGGGAATCGCGCCGTCCGCCAGATCGAGCTCGCGCAGGCAGCAGCGCACATGCCGCAGCGTATGGTAATGACGGGCCGGCTCCGCATAGCATCGCGCAAGATCGACATAGACATCCTCGGCGCGCGCGCCGCCGCTGCGCGACCACAACGAGACGAAGCGCGCTTGCGTCAGATTCATCCCGGCTCCTTTCGCACGACTGCCTACACCGCCGTGATCGTGGTGTTCAGAGAAACTCCCTGCGAATGTCGATAGTCGATCGATGCCCGATGTTGCCGTGGTGATGCGCGAGCCACGCATCGGCTTCGCGCCTGCCGTTGTCCCGCAGCTCGCACAGGAATCCCCAATCGGCGTTGTACTTGCTGGACACGCTGAGCGCGCACATCGCGTCGTCGGCACGAATCGAATGAATCAGCATTTCCCTCATCTCGCCGCGATCGATCTTGCCTTGCTGGATCAGTTCGGTGACGAACGCGATCGCACGCATCTCGCGCATCAGCGACGAGTTGAAGCTGATCTCGTTGATGCGGTTGAGGATCTCCGCCGTCGTGATCGGCACGCCGCGGCGCACGAGCGGATTGATGTGCACGATCACGACGTCGCGGGTCTTGCAGTTGTAGATCAGCGGATAGATGGCCGGATTGCCCATGTAGCCGCCGTCCCAGTAGTGTTCGCCGTCGATCATGACCGCCTGGAACAGCGTCGGCACGCATGCCGATGCGAGCACCGCGTCCGCGCAGACATCGTCGCCCGTGAAGATACGTATTTTTCCCGTTTCGACGTTGGTCGCGCACAGGTACAGCCGGATCGGACACTGCTTGCGCAGCGCGGCAAAGTCGACGTGGCTCTCAAGCACCTCGCGCAACGGATTCAGGTTGTGCGGATTGAACTGGTACGGCGAGAAGACGCGCAGCACCATGTCGGCGAATGCATAGAGCGGCGAATGATCGAGCCCGAAGCTGTGCGTCCCTTTCAGCCACGGCGTCCAGCGCAACGGGTTGTAGCGCTCGGCGGATTGCGCGACCGCTTGCCAGAAGTCATGCAACGCCTGCTGCGCGCCGCCCTCGCCGCCCTTCATCAGCCCGTATGCGAGCACCGCGGCGTTCATCGCGCCGGCGCTGGTCGCGCTGACGCCTTCGATCGTGAGTCTGCCGTCCTCGAGCAGCCGGTCGAGAACGCCCCACGTGAACGCGCCGTGCATCCCGCCGCCCTGCAAAGCCAGCGCGATCTGCCTGGGCGCTTCATCGCCGCGACGTCTTGTGTGCGTGGTCGTCATGCCCGTCTCCTCGGTCTCCGCGGACCGGTGTCAAGCACCAGGCAGCACGCCGGCTCGCCGTTGGCTGCCGTATGCCGCGATTCGTTTATCCATCGCTCAAGGCCAGCGCGTCCAGCAATGCTTTCGCGTCGCGCATATCGGCTGTGTCGAAGCCTTCTGTGAAGCGCTCGTACACATTCGACAGCGCCTGACGTGCGTCGGCCGTCTTCCCTTGCCGTTGCCACAGCCGGGCGAGGCCCGACACCGCGCGCAATTCCAGCGATCTGGCACCCTGCTGGCGAGCCAGCGCAATCGCCTGGTGAAAACAGCCCGCGGCTTCGTTGTTCAACCCGACCGGCAACATGCTGCCCTTGAGCCGGTACAACTCGGCCTCATAACAATGCTCGCCGGATTTCTCCACGATCGACATGGCCTCTTCGAGCATTCCGAGACCCGCCTCCCTGTCCCCCGCGCGCCAATAGCTGTCGGCAAGCAGAGCCAGAAAATACGGACGCTGGTCTTCGCCACCGGCGGCCCGCTGCGCATCGAGTCCCCGGCGCATCTGGGCGATTCCCTCCGGAATGCTTCCCTGCTCGCTTATCGCCCAGCCGCGCAGAAGCATTCCCCATGCGAGCCAGTACGGCAGTCCCTGCTCGGTCGAGAGCGTAATGATCGCTTCGGCATGCTCATGAGCAAGCGACGACTCGCGCCGCAGTTGATGCAACTGGGCCGCGTAAGTGAGGCTGAACGCCAGAGTCGGGCCATAGGCAAGCTTCTGTGCGAGGGCAAGTGCCTCCAGGCTGCGCTTGCGCGCCTGATCGGGGTATCCCTGAAACCATAAGGTCAGAACGAGGAAGTTCAGAGCCCGGATGCCCGGGTCCACGCCGTGCGCGAAGACGTGGGCCTGATGCTGCTCGGGGTCGTAGATGGCAAGTGCTTGCTCCACGTGAGTGCGAGCAGCGTCGAGATTGCCTTGCAGGAAAGAGCACGAGCCCAACGCGCCATGCGCCTCCATGAGCAGGCTGGGATCCTTTGCGCGGCGCGCCGTGACGAGCATCTGCTTGCCCAGTTCATACGCGGTCGCGTACTCCGCGCGCACCAGATGATGGATCCGCAATCCCAGTTGCGCCGCAAAGCGCTGCGACGTCTCGCCGGTCCGCTCGCACAATGCCAGCGCGCGCGTATAGGTCGCCGCGACTTCCGGCGCACCGTAGCCGCGCACATCCATCAAGGCCGGCCCCAGCGTGAGCAGCAGCGCCAGTTCCCGTTGCGCGCGTGCAGGGGTGTCGGGCAAACGCTTGAGCAACGTCAGCGCTGCGCCGAGATGATGCATCGCATCCGGATGGGCAGCGTGGCGCAGCGCCTGTTGGGCCGCACGATGCAGGTACTCCACCGCTTTCGGAAGGTTGCCGCTCAGGCTGTAGTGATGCGCCAGTTCGCTGCAGTAATCCGCAATGCGCGTAGGGAACAGCGCCTCGATCGCCTGCGCAGTGCGCTCGTGCAGCGCGCTGCGCCGTTCCGTGAGCAGCGAGTGCCCGGCCACTTCCTGGGTCAGCGCGTGCTTGAACGAATAATCCACTTCCGGGAACGCGGGTCGCTCGTAGATGAACTCCGCGGCTTCGAGGTGAGCCAGCAGGCGGCGCAGATCGTCGTCGTGCGCCGCCTGATCGCCGCAGATGCGCCGGATCAAGCTGAACGGAAACTCGTGGCCGATCACTGCGAGAGTCTGCAGCAACTCCTTCTCCTCAATGGGAAGCCGGTCGATACGGGCGGCCAGCACGCCTTGCACGGTGGTCGGAATATGCAGTGTCGCCGGAGTCTGCTCGATCCGGTAACGGCCGACATCGCCAAGCAGCGATTTCTCCTCGGCGAGCGTCTGGACCACTTCCTCCATGAAGAATGGATTGCCCTCCGTCTTCTCGAGGATGAGCTGCTTGAGAGGCGCGAGGGTGGGATCGTCGCCGAGCAGCGCCGTGAGCAGTCCCTGGGCTTCGGCCGGGCCAAGCGGTTCGAGCCGAAGCTGGCTGCAATGGCTCGCGCGCTCCCACGCAGGCTGATACTCCGGCCGATAGTTCACAAGAAGCAGAACCCGGGCGCCCGGCACGTGTTCGATCAGGTACGCGAGGAAGGCTTCGGTCTCGCGGTCCAGCCATTGCAGGTCCTCGAACAACAGCTCGATCGGCTGATTGCGGCTCTCGCGCGCGAGAAGTTGCATGATTGCGTCGAAGGTCCGCTCGCGCCGTATCCGCGGATCCATCTCGGCGAGCGCCGAACCGGGTTCGCCGATGCCAAGCAGATAGAGCACGTAGGGCACGAGATCTTCGAAACTGCGCTCGAGTGCCAGCGCTTTGCCGATGACCTTTTCCCGGCAGCGCCGCTCGTCGTCCTGCGCGGTGATGCGGAAATAGTTCTTCAGAAGCTCGATCAGCGGCAAATTGGCAAACGCCTTGCCGTGCGATACCGAGAACGTCTCCAGCACCAGACAGCCGCGGCGCGAACGCTCCTTGAATTCGTGGAAGAGTCTCGACTTGCCGACACCCGCTTCGCCGACCACACCGACGACCTGCCCATGCCCCGCCCTGATCGCTTCAAGTGCCCGGTTGAGGTGCTCGATTTCGGCCGTGCGCCCGACGAAACGGGCGAGGCCGCGATGCGCCGCCAGTTGCAGGCGCGTGCGCAATGCACCGGGGCCCAGCACCTCGTACACGGACAGCGGCGCGGGAATGCCTTTAAGTTGGGTCGCCCCAAGCGCCTTGAACTCGAAATAGCCTTCGGCCAGCTTGTGAGTGGACTCGCTGACGAGGATCGACGTGGGCGTGGCGATTCCCTCGATCCGCGACGCGATGTGGATCGTGTGCCCAACCGGATCGTAATCGGTGTGCAGATCGTCGGTCCGGATCGAGCGCACGACGACTTCGCCGGTGTGAACACCCACACGGATCTGCAAAGGAATGCCTTCCTCCAGACGAATCCGGTCGCCATGCCGGCGCATCGCCTGCTGCATCCGCAACGCCGCGAAGAGCGCGCGCTGCGGATGGTCTTCATGGGCGATCGGCGCGCCGAACAGCGCGAGGATGCCGTCGCCGAGCGACTTCGCCACGTAGCCTTCGTAGTAGTGGACGGCTTCCATCATCAGCGCGACGACGGGTCTGATGAGGCGATGCGCCACTTCCGGATCGAGGTTATGGATCAAAGCCGTGGAGCCGGCCATGTCCGCGAACAGCGCCGTGACGGTCTTACGTTCGCCCGCAGTTTCGCCCCGAGCTTCCATGGCCGCGCGTTCGGCGCGGATGCGCTCGGCAAGGTGATGCGGCGTGTAATGGATGGGCGCCGGCGGCGGCTCGGAAGCGGACGGGGAATGCAGGGATGGTGTTGCCGACGCCTCGCTCAGCGGCGCTCCGCACTCGCTGCAGAATCGGGCGGCTGGCCCCGCCTCGTGTCCGCAACGCGGACACGAGCGCGCCAGCGTGGCCCAGCATGCTTCGCAGAATCGAGCCCCGGTGAGATTCTCAAACCCGCAGTTTGTGCAGCGCATACAACCCTCTTCCTGCCAAGGGTCAACAATTGAACATTATGCGCCGCCTATCTGTGGATATTCATGTCGTGAGCGAAAGCCGTTCACGGCGGGCGGGGCGCGCGTCACTTCTTTCAACGCATTCTTGTAACCATTACGACTGCGGTTTGACTTCGCGGAACAGGATGTTTCCCGTTCGACGCAGTGTCGCCGCGATGCGCTCAGGATACCAACGTAGTTGCTGGCAGCGCGCGGCGGCGGCGCAAGGCATGGTGCTTGCGATCCAGTTGTTTCGCCGGTCACATGGAACACCTCCCTTCTCGGAAGGCAAACCTGTCGCCCACCGGCGCGCAAGTTCGGGAAGGGCACCATGGAACTCGTCGAGCAGAGCGATCGGAGCCGCGCGAGCCGCGTGCGCGAGCGGCGGCGTTCGCGTGTTCTCTCCCGTTACGCGGGCCGGCCCATTCGTCTTATCTGGCGCTATGTCGCGCGTCACAAGGTGGCGCATGCCGTTGTGCTCATCAGCGTGATCAGCGCAGTCGGCTTTGCGCTTGCCTCGCAATATGGCATCCGCAATCTGATCGACGCGCTGCCTCACGGACGCGCTCATCCGGAGACGGTCGCGTATGCGTTTGCCGTGCTCGTCGGCCTGATCCTGGCGGATAACCTGTTGTGGCGCGTGGCCGGCTGGGTTTCGGCGCGCGCATTCGTGAGAGTCACGGGCGACATCCGCCAGGACATGTTCGACTATTTGCTGGGACACGCGCCATCGTTTTTCGCTGACAAGCAACCGGGCGTGCTATCGAGCCGCGTGTCGGCCACGGCCAACGCGGTGTACGTGATCGAAAACACGGTTGCCTGGACCGCCTTGCCCCCGACGCTGACCGTCATCGGCGCGATCTTCATGGTCGCAACCGTGAGCCTTCCGATGAGCGTTGCGCTCGTCGCTATTTCCGCGCTGCTCACCGCGTGTCTATTCTGGCTCGCGCGCAAAGGCACTTCGCGGCATGAGGCGTTCGCGAACAAGGCGGCTTCGGTGGACGGCGAGCTCGTCGACGTGATCGGCAATATGGGACTGGTGCGCGCGTTCAGTGCAGTGAACGCAGAGCTGCGGCGCTTCGACGGCCACCTGAATGCCGAGGCCGAAGCGCGCAAAAACAGCCTGCTCTACCTGGAAAAATTGCGCCTGCTGCACGCGCTCGTGACGACGTTGCTGTCGGCGGGCGTGCTCGGGTGGACCGTTTGGCTGTGGACGCAAGGCAGAGCGACCACCGGCGATGTCGTCCTCGTCGGTTCATTGGGTTTTGCGATCCTGCATGGCTCGCGCGATGTCGCTGTCGCGTTCGTCGATTTGACGCAGCACGTGGCGCGTCTCGCGGAAGCCTCACAAACTTTGCTCACGTCTTATTCGATGCCGGAAGCGCCCAAGGCCATGCCGCTTATCGTGCGTGAAGCGACTGTCGATTTCCACAACGTATCGTTCGCTTATCCGGGACGCAGAACTGTACTGAACGACCTGACGCTGCATATCCAGGCAGGCGAACGCGTCGGACTGGTCGGACCGTCCGGCGCCGGCAAATCGACCGTGCTTGCGCTGCTTCAGCATTTCTACGAAGCGGGCAGCGGATGCGTGCGCATTTCCGGTCAGGACATTTCGCAAGTGACGTTGGAAAGCCTGCAGGCCGCGATGTCGGTGGTGCCGCAAGACGTCGCGCTGTTTCATCGCTCGTTGCTCGACAACATCCGCTATGGCTGTCCCGAGGCAAGCGAAGCCGAGGTGAAGCGCGCATGCGAAGACGCGAGCTGCATGGACTTTATCGCGGCATTGCCGGACGGTTTGAACGCGATTGCCGGTGACCGCGGCACCAAGCTGTCGGGCGGGCAACGTCAGCGCATAGCGATTGCCCGCGCGATCCTGAAGGACTCGCCGATACTGCTGCTCGACGAAGCGACCTCCGCGCTCGACACCGCCTCGGAAATTGCGATCCAGGCCGCGCTCGAACGTCTCATGAAAAATCGCACCGTGATTGCAATTGCGCATCGGCTTTCGACGTTGCAATCGTTCGATCGCATCATCGTGATGAATCGCGGCCGTGTCGTGCAGGAAGGCACGCCCGCGCAACTGGCTCTGGTGCCGGGCATCTATCGGGACACATTGGCGCGTCATAGCCGGCGAGCGCCGGCGCATACGCTCAACTGACGCGAATATGCGTCACTGTATGCACTATTCTCTGTTGCAGACGTTAGCCGTCAACGCGTTCGCCTTCCCTTTTGATCAACTCGATGAGGCGCTTTGCCGGCATTCGATAACTGGTCTGCTGCTGCACGCCCCATTCCGAGCGCTCGGTTTCGACAAGCAAAACGAAGTTGCCGTCCGGACTCGCTTCGAGATGCTGCATATTGAGCATTTCCTCGCCGGCAATATCTTTCTCCTGCCCGAGCGTCATGACACCTTTCGCGCCACATCCCATGCCACGCCTCCATGCCGTTGCCGCCAGCGGTCGCGGGTCTGCCTGGTTGCGTGCAGCGTTGCCCGCATCGACCCGAATGTGTTCCAGCAAAGGGCGTACCGGCGAGGCGGGATAGCGTTTTCGCCAGGCGCGCGTGGCGACGAGATTGGGAAACGCAATCGCATCCGCCATCCGGCACGGCTCGACGCACCGCATGTCAGGCCAAGGCCACAGCGCGCCGCATCGACAACCCTCATAATGCGAGCATTCAAAGCCATAAATTCGCACCATCATGATCGACGCCCACACCAACGCAAGTTCATCGCCCCGCCTGACCAGCCTGTCGCACGGCGGCGGCTGCGGTTGCAAGATCGCGCCGGGCCTGCTCGCGGACCTGCTTAAGCGCAGTGCGCCGCTGCCGTTCTTCCCCGACCTGCTGGTCGGCAACGATACCGCCGACGACGCCGCCGTCTACAAGCTCAACGACGAGCAGGCGATTGTCGCGACCACCGACTTCTTCATGCCGATTGTCGACGATCCGTTCGAGTTCGGCCGGATCGCCGCCACCAACGCGCTCTCCGACGTCTATGCAATGGGCGGCAAACCGCTGATGGCGCTGGCCATCGTCGGGATGCCGATCAACGTGTTGCCGCACGACGTGATCGCGGCGGTGCTCAAGGGCGGCGAATCGGTTTGTGCCGACGCCGGCATTCCGCTCGCGGGCGGCCATTCGATCGACTCTGTTGAACCCATCTACGGTCTGGTGGCCATCGGCGTGGTCAATCCGCGGCGCGTGAAGCGCAACGCGGGCGCGCAAGCCGGCGACGTGCTGATACTCGGCAAGCCGCTCGGCGTCGGCGTGCTGTCGGCGGCGCTCAAGAAAGACCGGCTCGATGCCAACGGCTATGCCGCGATGATCGGCGCGACGACCAAACTCAACCGGCCGGGCGCCGACCTGGCCGCGCTCGACGGCGTGCATGCGCTCACCGACATCACCGGCTTCGGCCTGCTCGGCCATACGCTGGAACTCGCGCGCGGCTCGAACCTGACCGCGCGCGTGCGCTACGCCGATCTGCCGTGGCTGCCGGGCGTCGTCGAGCTGGCGCAAGCCGGCATTTTCACGGGTGCGTCGGGGCGCAACTGGGACGCTTACGGCAAGGACATCACGTTGCCGGCAACGCTTGCCGCAACCGCGCGCACCTTGCTGACCGATCCGCAAACCTCTGGCGGCCTGCTGGTTTCGTGTTCGCCCGACGCCGTGAACGACGTCCTCGCCCTCTTCCACGCCGATGGTTTTGGCGACGCTCGCGTGATCGGGGAAATGGTCAGCGGCGCGGGGCGCGTCGAAGTGATCTGAGCGCTTCGCGAGCGGGCGAGCGGGACGGGCCGGAAAGGGGTGCGCTGCCGCCACGCGCGGCACATGCGATAATTTCGCTCTTCCCGGCGCCTTTCGGTCTGTAACCCCTTGAAAAACCTACTCGTCAGCCTCGATCAAGCAGGTGATTTCGATGAAATCATCGATGTACGCACGCCTCTCGAGTTTGCCGAGGACCACATTCCGGGCGCGATGAACGCGCCGGTGCTGAGCAACGAGGAACGGGTGCTGGTCGGCACCATGTACAAGCAGGTGTCGCCGTTCGAAGCCACCAAAGTGGGCGCGGCGCTGGTGGCGCGCAACATCGCGCTTCATCTGGAAACCACGTTTGCGGACCGGCCGCGCAACTGGCGCCCCCTGATCTATTGCTGGCGCGGCGGCAAACGCTCGGGCTCGGTCACATCGCTCTTTAACATGATCGGCTGGCCCGCGCGTCAACTCGACGGCGGCTACAAGACCTATCGGCGGGCGACTGTCGAGGCGCTCACCACCTTGCCGAGAAATTTCCGCTATGTCGCGCTGGTCGGCCCGACCGGCAGCGGCAAGACGCGGCTGCTCGCCGCGCTCCACGAAGCGGGCGCGCAGACGCTGGACCTCGAAGCGCTGGCCGCGCATCGCGGCTCGCTGCTCGGCGCGTGGGCGGGCATCGCGCAGCCGTCGCAGAAGGGCTTCGACACCTTGCTGGTGAGCGCGCTGCGGGGCTTCGATCCCGCGCGCCCTGTGTTCGTCGAAGCCGAGAGCCGCCGCATCGGCTCAGTCGCGTTGCCGCTCGCGCTGCTCGAAACGTTTCATCGCGGCGCCTGCGTGGAAGTGGCGACGAGCCGCGAAGATCGCTCGACGTTCCTGCTTAAAGACTACGCGCACCTGTTCGACGATCCCGAATCGCTGAAGGCGCAACTGCAACGTTTGATCGGCTTGCATAGCCGCGAGCGCGTTACCGGCTGGCAACAACTCGTCGACGAAAACCGTCGCGCCGAACTCGCGAACGAGCTGATCGAGCAGCACTACGATCCCGCGTACGCGCGCAGCAGCCATCAGCATTTCGAGCAATTGCCACAAGCGCTGCCAATCCAGTTCCGGCCAAACGACGCCGACGTCGTCGATCAGGCCAGAGCGCTGCTCGCACAACTGGATAAGCATTCGCTCGCTGTCGTCTGATTCAACACCAACGTTAAGACCAATATGCAATCAACCCTTCGTCAGCCCCGCGTCGCGCTTGGCTGGATCGTGTTTCTCGCGATCGCCGTCGTCGGACTCTTCTATGTGAAGTGGTTCCCGTATTACAACCGCGCGTTCGTCGCCGCGAGCCAGCATTCGATCGGCAAGTCGCGATGAGCAGTGGCATTAACCGCCACGCCATCTTTTTCATGACCTGCTGCTCGAATGCTACGGGTGTGGACATGGTTTCTCCGCTGTTGCTCCGCTCGCCGCGTATCCTTGCGAACCGGTCGAATCGGCTTAAATTGATACAGTCATATATATGTTTGTATGAATTGCGCGCGGACGCCATGGGGTGATACCCGCATAGCGCGGGTCGTCGCGCGTCGGGTCGGAGCTTTTAGCGTTAGAGGAAATGCCGGCAAAATCGCCTAGCGGATTTCGACCTGATACTGGAATGTATCGGCGGCGCCGCGCGTGCTGCGCCATTCGAACGGCGCGCCGGCGAAGTCGGACGCAACCCGGTGAACCACAATCACCGGGCTGCCTGTTTTGATGCCGAGCAGGGATGCCGTTTCGGCGGTAGCCTGTTCAACGCGGAGTATTTCCGTCGCCGAGGCCACCACCTGCTTGCAGAGTCGCTCGTAAAGCGGGTACAGCAGGTCTTCGAACTGATCGAGCGGCAACGTGGCGAGCACGTCGAAACGCGCGCGCGGCAGCCAGATTTCCTCTGACAAAACCGTGCGCCCTTCGATCAGCCGCACGCGCGACAGATGAATCGCCTTCTCCGACGCCTTCATCTGCAAGGCAATGCGGATCTCTTCACTGGGCTTGACGACCTCGCGTTTGAGCACGCGCGCCGTGGGGCGCACCGGCTGGCCGTCGCGCGACACGAAGCGAAAAAAACGGAAAAGCGACGAGTCGAAACGCGGCCGCCGCACGAACGTGCCCTTGCCCTGAGTGCGCGTGAGCACACCGTCGCTCACCAGCAAGTCGATCGCCTTGCGCACGGTGCCGGTCGATACGTTGTAGAACTGGCCCAGTTCGGCCTCGGTGGCGATGGCCTTTTCGGGCGCCCATTCGCCGGCGGCAATGCGGCTGACGAGGTCGTCGCGCAATTGCTGGTAACGGGGCAGCCGGTCGTCCGGCTTTGACGCGAAAGACGCCGTATTCATGGATTCATACAGTTATACAGAGGAGTAACTACTGTACCGCATCCGCCTGGTTTCGGACGAGCAAGGGTTATTACGCAATGACTTGCCGCCGGATCGGGCGCAGAATTCATACAGTCATATATATGAATACATGAATCGACAGCAGGAAGAACGGACGGAGATGGCTATGTTCACGTGGTACAAGCAGAGCACGCCAGTCGAGCGCAATACCTTCTGGGGATGTTTCGCCGGCTGGGGACTGGACGCGCTGGACGTCCAGATGTTCACGCTCGCCATTCCCGCGATTATCGCGGCGTATGGCATCGACCACACGCAGGCGGGCGCGATCAGCAGCGTCACGCTGATCTCATCGGCGCTCGGCGGCTGGATTGCCGGCGCGCTATCGGACCGCTTCGGCCGCGTGCGAACCTTGCAGATGACGATTCTCTGGTTCGCCGGTTTCACCTTCCTCTGCGCGTTCGCACAAAATTTCCCGCAACTGTTGCTGCTCAAAGCGCTACAGGGTTTCGGATTCGGCGGCGAATGGGCCGCAGGTGCAGTGCTGATGGCCGAGACGATCCGCACCGAGCATCGCGGCAAGGCGATGGGCGCGGTGCAGAGCGCGTGGGCCGTCGGCTGGGGCGCAGCGGTTCTGGTCTACGCCGCCGCGTTTTCATGGCTACCCGCCGACACGGCCTGGCGCGCAATGTTCGCAGTCGGCCTGTTGCCCGCCGGACTCGTGCTGTTCGTACGGCGCAATCTGAAAGAGCCCGTGCGCGTCGCTCCGGTCGGCGTCAGCGCCGGCCCCAAAGTGTCCGCGCTCGCTCAGATCCTGCAGGTGTTCCAGCCGCGCGTGCTGCGAACGACCCTCATCGGTGCGCTGCTCGGCACCGGCGCTCACGGCGGCTACTACGCGATCATGACGTGGCTGCCCACGTTCCTCGCGAAGGAGCGGCACCTGTCGGTGCTGAATACCGGCGGCTACCTCGCGGTCGTGATCGTCGCGTTCTGGTGCGGTTGCATGCTGAGCGCCTATCTGCTCGATCGCATCGGCCGGCGCCGCAACATCGCGCTGTTCGCTTTCTGCTGCATCGTCACTGTGCTTGCGTACGTCATGCTGCCGTTGACGAATATGCAGATGCTCGTGCTCGGCTTTCCGCTGGGCCTGTTTGCCGCTGGCATTCCGGCGAGCCTCGGCCCGCTCTTCAACGAACTGTATCCCGCCGACATGCGCGGCACCGGCGTCGGCTTCTGCTACAACTTCGGACGCATTGCATCGGCGGGTTTTCCGGTGCTGGTCGGCTACATGAGCCATTCGATGTCGCTCGGCGCGGCCATCGGCATTGACGCGGCCGTCGCATACGGCCTCGCCATGATCGCCGTGCTGCTGCTTCCCGAAACGCGCGGCAAGCGTCTGCGTGGCGCGGCGCAGGAACCGTCCGCCGGTGCCTCGTCCGACTCGGCCGACGCAGCCCGTCTCACCCTGAACCCTCCGCGTAGTTGAATATGAACGCATCCGCATCATCACTCCCGTTTGCGCAAGGTGGCGTCGACACGCACGCGCATGTTTTCGAGCGCGGCTTGCCCTTGAGCGGCGAGCGGCGCTACGCGCCCGCCTATGGCGCAACGCTCAGCGACTATCTACCGCTCCTGAACGCGCACGGAATGACGCATGCGGTCCTCGTGCAGCCGAGCTTTCTCGGCACGGACAACCGCTACCTGTTGCAGGCGTTGTCCGTCCACGCCGAGCGTCTGCGCGGCGTCGCGGTGGTTGCGCCCAGCGTTACCGAAGATGAACTCGCGGACCTGCAACGGCGTGGCGTGACGGGGATTCGCCTGAACCTGATGGAACAGGCGCTGCCGGAGCTTGGCGCGCAGCCGTGGACGTCGCTATTCGACAACGTTGCGCGACTGGGCTGGCATGTCGAGCTACACAGAAACGCAGTCGATCTCGCGCCGATCATCGACCGGCTTCTCGATCGCAGCGTGCGAGTCGTCGTCGATCATTTTGGCCGGCCCGATCCGGCATTGGGCACCCAGGACCGCGGTTTCAAAGCGCTGCTCGGTTACGGCAAAACGGGCCGCGTGTGGGTGAAGGTGTCGGGCGCGTATCGCTGCGCAACGCCGGCCTCGACATTCGTCCTCGATGCGATGGCGCAACTGATCGAGCAGTTCGGCTCCGAACGATTGATGTGGGGCAGCGACTGGCCGCATACGCAATTCGAAGCGGTGATGGGGTATGGCGAATCGTTGTCGACGCTGCTCGGCGCCGGTCTTGACGCGGCCGCACTCGACGCGATTCTGCGTACGACGGCGCTGTCGTTCTATGGATTCGACGTCGAACCAGTCGCGCACGATTCATCCGCAACGGCGCGTTTTGCAACGCGCGATGTGAGTTGAATGCGGATGGAAAGCGACGATGTGAAGTCACTGCCTGGACAGGACAGTAGACGAAAGCGGAGCCGCTTTCGCCTACATCACTGATGCGTTGGTAGGCTCGATTGGATTCGAACCAACGACCCCCACCATGTCAAGGTGGTGCTCTAACCAACTGAGCTACGAGCCTGTAGAGGCGCGAATTATAGAGAGTCTCTCCAAACTGCACAAGAGCCAAACGGCGTTCATGTTATCGCCGCTCGCCTCGTTCAATGCGCCGCGTTCCGGTCGGCATGTGCATCGAGTGGAAAGACCGGACGCTTCACGTTCCTGAAAGCGAACAGTCGATAATCGGAGCTCGTCACGCCGCGGCTATCGCATTCCACGAGGCCGGCAGAAATCGGCACGAAAACCGGACGGCAGTACATGCGCGATTTAAGCAGCAGAAAGCGCGCGCGACGCGGGTCGATGCCGACGCTTTCGAACACACCAAGGTCCCACGGTTCATGCGTGTGCTCGGTCACGACGAGCTTGACCGTGCCGGTGTCGAGCACCGCCGCGCGTCCCATGTGGGCGCGCTGCCCGGTGTAGGTCGGGCCGCTGATCACGTACTCGCCATCGGTCAGTGCACGCACGACGCCGGTCAGCGCGACCGGCGGACGCGGCGTGACCGCGCTGCTTGCGACCTTGTTGCCGATCGTGACGGTCACGTTGCTACCGACGCCCGCGGCCATCAGCGCGGCCACCGCTTGCGGATCGCACAGCGGCCCGGTGACGATGCCTTCGAGATTCTGCCGTAGCGCTTCTTCGAGCAGGTCCATTGTGTCGCACGTGCCGCCCGACATGCAGTTGTCGCCATGATCCAGCAGCAGCACCGGCTTGTCGGCGTCTTTCGCGAGCGCCGCGGCTTGCGCAACCGACTCCGCGAGCGGCGCGCTGCGATAGACGAAATCCTCACGTTCATTCCAGATTTGCTGCGCGATGCGCTCGGCCACCGCTTCCGCTTGCTCGCGCTCGCCATTGCCGACGACTACGACGCTGATACACGGCGCCTCGATATCCGCGAGCGAAAAGCCGGACAGCACCGAGACCGCGAGCATGCCGTCTGCCTCGGCCGCGCGCGCGGCATCGACGGCACGCTTCATCGCGCCCTCGGCGGTCGCACTACGCAGCGTGTGAGTGAGCAGCGGCGGCTGACGCCATGCGATCACCGGCTTCGCTTCGCCATGCATGAGCGCGAACATCAGACGCGCGGCATGGGCGCCGGTTTCATACATATCGACGTGCGGGTAAGTCTTGAAGCTGACGATCACGTCGGCGTTGTCGATCATTTTCTGTGTGACGTTGCCGTGCAGATCCAATGCGACGGCAAGCGGTGCGTGAGGCAACGCGGCGCGCACGCGTTCGAGCAGATCGCCTTCCCCGTCGTTCGAATTCTCCGCGACCATCGCGCCATGCAGATCGAGCATCACGGCATCGCAGCCGGGAGCGGCTGCAAGAATCGCGTCGCAGATCGCGTCATATGCGGCGGCTTCGACGGGGCCGCTCGGATTCGCCGCCGCCGACACAGGCGTCACGATCTGCGCGCCTTCGCGCTCGGCTGCGTCGATGAACGCGGCCATGGCGGTCTGCATGCCCTTGTTGTCGTTGAACGCGTCCTCGCCGAAACTCGGGCCATTGCTCGTACCGTTCTGGCCGAAGGCGGACAACGGCGTAGCCACCGGCGAGAACGTGTTGGTCTCGTGATTCATCCGCGCGATGAGGATTTTCATATGCTGGAGGCCTCTGACACTGGCGTTGTCCGCACAGTTTGCGCCGCTTTCAACATGGCGTGCAACAACACATTGCAGCCCGCTTCCAGGTGATCTGCGCGCGCGTCCTCGATCTCGTTGTGGCTGATGCCGTCCTTGCATGGCACGAAGATCATCGCGGCGGGAGCAACGCGCGCGAGATACACCGCGTCGTGCCCGGCGCCGCTGATCACGTCCATCGACGAAAAGCCCAGCATGTCCGCGCCTTTCTTGACGGCGGCCACCAGCTCCGCGGCGAACGGTTGCGGCGCGAAGTAGACGACCGGCTCGATGTCCACCGTAATGCCCGCGTTCGCGCTCGCGGCCGAGCACGCTTCACGCAGCGCGCTATCCATCGCGGTGAGCGTGGCGTCGTCGGCGGCGCGCAGATCGGCCGTCAGCTTCACGCGCCCTGGAATCACGTTGCGCGAGTTCGGATGCACGTCGACCCAGCCCACCGTGCCGCGGCCATGCGGCGCGTGATCGAGCGCGATGCGGTTGACCGCGTGGATCAGATCCGCGGCAACGAGCAACGCGTCGCGGCGCAATTCCATCGGCGTGGGGCCTGCGTGCGCTTCCATGCCATGCACTGTCACGTCGTACCAGCGTTGACCTAGCGCGCCTTGCACGATGCCGACAGTCTTGTCGTGCGCTTCCAGCACCGGGCCCTGTTCGATGTGCGCTTCGAAATATGCACCAACGGTATGCGGTCTCGTGTTTTCGCCAACATAGCCGATGGCCGCCAACGCGTCGCGCACGGAGATGCCATCGCGATCGCGCTGCTCGAGCGCATGTTCCAGCGTGAACGCGCCGGCGAACACGCCTGAGCCCATCATCACCGGAACGAAGCGCGAGCCCTCTTCGTTCGTCCAGACCGCGACTTCCAGCGGCGCAAGAGTTCTGACGTTTGCATCGGCCAGCGTGCGCAGCACTTCGAGACCGGCGAGCACGCCATAGTTGCCGTCGAATTTGCCACCGGTCGGCTGTGTGTCGATGTGACTGCCTGTCATCACAGGCGGGAGGTCGTCGCGCAATCCCGCGCGGCGCGCGAAGATATTGCCGATGGCATCGACTCGCACCGTGCAGCCAATTTGCTTCGCCCAACTAACGAACTGATCTCGCGCGATGCGGTCCAGTTCGGTCAACGCCAACCGGCAAACGCCGCCCTTTTCCGTCGCGCCGATCTGCGCGAGTTGCATGAGACTGTTCCAAAGCCGTTCCCCATCGACGCGCAAACGATCAGGCGTGTGCGTGCCCTGTGATTCATGAACTTGCATCAATGCTTCCTCATAGTGAAGTCGGCGTGGGCTCAGACGACGCCGACGCCCAGATAGCGGTCCTTGATCGAGTCGTCGGCAGCGAACGACGAGTTGTCGCCCGAATAAACGATCACGCCCTGTTCGATGATGTAATGACGGTCCGCGAGTTGCGTACAGACTTCGAGGTTCTGCTCGACGAGCAGAATCGCCACGCCCGCTTCGCGAATAAGCTTCAGTTGCGCCACGATCTCTTCGACGATCACCGGCGCGAGACCCTCCACCGGTTCATCGAGCATCAGCAGGCGCGGATGATTCATCAGCGCGCGGCCGATCGCGAGCATCTGCTGTTCGCCGCCGGACAGCTGTCCGCCGCCATTCGTGCGCCGCTCTTTCAGCCGCGGAAAAATGCGGTAGATGTCGTCGAGTTGCCACGGCGAGTCTTTGCGCGCGCCAAGCCGCAAGTTTTCTTCGACAGTGAGCAGACGAAAAATGCCACGATGTTCGGGCACGAAGCATACGCCGCGTGACGCAATCTTGTGCGCCGGCAAGCCGCTTATCGCTGCGCCGTTGAACATCACGCTGCCGTTCTTCGGCGCGACGACGCCGGCAATCGCCTTGAGTGTGGTCGATTTTCCCGTGCCGTTGCGGCCCAGCAGCGTGACCGTTTCGCCTTCGCCGATCTGCAAGGAAACGCCTTGCAGGATGTGACTTTTCCCGTAGAAGCCGTGAATCTGCTGCACGTCGAGAATCATGCGCGGCCTCCGGTGATCATGTTGCCGAGATAGGCGCTGCGCACGCGCTCGTCGCCGCGAATTTCGTCGGGTCGCCCTTCCACCAGTACGCGCCCTTGCTGCATCACAGTGATCGTGTCCGAGATGTCCATCACGATGCCCATGTTGTGCTCGATCAGCACGACGGTGTAGTCGTCGCGCAGGCCGCGAATCAGGCGCTTCATATCGTCGAGATCGTCGATACCCATGCCCGACGTCGGCTCGTCGAGAAAGATCGCCTTGGGCCGCGCGGCGAGCGCCATGCCGACTTCCAGCCGTCGCTGCTGGCCGTGCGAGAGCGCGCCCGCCGGCACCTTGCTGAAACGCTGCAACGCGAGGCGCTCGAGTACGCCGTCGACGGTATCCTTATGCGCCAGTGAACCGTGCGGTGGCGTCCATGCATTGAGCGCGCGTATGGCGTCGACGCCTTGCGCGGCGAGTCGCAGGTTTTCGCGCACGCTCAGATTGGCAAACAGACTCGTCACCTGAAACGATCTCGCGACGCCGCGACGCACACGCTTGTAATCTGGCTCATGCGTGACGTTGTGTCCGTCGAAAACAATGGTCCCCGCGGTGATCGGCACGGTGCCGGTCAGCACATGAAAGAGCGTAGTCTTGCCCGCGCCATTCGGACCGATTACCGAATGCACGGTGCGCGGCATGATGCGCAAGGTGACCTCGGAGAGCGCCGTGAATTTGCCATAGCGCTTCACCACGCCGCTTGCTTCAAGAATTGCCTCGCTCATATGCGCTCCCTTGCGGCGTCGTCGCCTGCATCGGCTGCTTCGGCTTCTGAACGGCCCCGTAGTGCCTGCCAGATACGTTCGCCCAGTCCCCATAGACCGCGTTGCATGTAGAGGCTCACCGCCATCAGCACGATGCCAAGTAGAAGTAGCCAGCGCGGCCACAACGTCGAGAGCCAGTCGGCGAACAGCACATAGAACGCGGCGCCCAGCACGGAAGCAAACAGATTGCCGGTGCCGCCGATCACCGTCATCACGAGAATCATCTCGCTCGTGTGGTAGTCGATGTTGGAGAGCGGCGCAATACCGGTCATCAACGCATGCAGTGCGCCCGCAAGACCTGTTACGCCGCCGGAGATGACGAACGCCATCAGCTTGAAGCGCTTGACGTCGTAGCCGACAGCGGCGGCACGCGCTTCGTTGTCGCGGATCGCAAGCAGCGTGCGGCCGAACACAGAGTGCGAGACGCGCATCAACAACCAGAACACGACGAGGAAAAGCACCGCGACGAACCCGTAGTACTGCCACGGCGAGCTGAGCGGAACGAGTGTTTTGCCCAAGAACCCGAGCGCGGGGCGCGGAATGTCGAGCAGGCCATTGTCGCCCCCGGTCAGATCCGGCGTGGTGTAAGCGAGGAAGTAGAACAGTTGTCCAAACGCGAGCGTCAGCATCACGAAGTATGTGCCGCGCTGTCTGATCGAAAACCATCCGACGAGCGCGGCGGCTATCGCACCGACGGCGATTGCCGCGAAGAGCGCAATGGGCACGGGCAAAGCGGCTTTGGTGAGCACCAGGCCCGCGCTATAGCTGCCGAGTCCGAAGAAGATACCCTGCCCGAACGAAAGCAGCCCTGTGTGGCCAAGCAGAAGATTGCAGCCCAATGCGGCAAGCGCGAACACGAGTACTTCCGTGGCGAGCGAGCCCGAGCGCAGCGTCAACGGCAAAATGCACACGACCAGCAGCGCCAGCAACAGGAAACGATAACGATGCAATGCGCGTCCCGAGGCGCGTGCCGACATGCGCGGAGCAGCTTTCGTGACGGCAGACTTTGAAGTATCGATCACGCGGCTCTCCCGAGTAAGCCATTCGGCCGCAGCAAAAGAACAGCGGCCATCGCGACATAGATCATCAATCGCGCGCCCTCGGGCCACAGCGTGCTCATCACACTTTGCACGATACCCACTAACAGGCCGCCCACCAGCGCGCCGAGAAAGTTGCCCATGCCGCCCACCACCACGACGACGAACGCGACGCCGAGCGCCTCGATGCCCATGAAGGGATCGACACCGCGAATCGGCGCGGCGAGCACGCCGGCGAGCGCGGCCGTTGCGGCGCCGAGCGCGAACACGAGGCTGAACACGCGCAACACGTTGATGCCTAGCAGCGAAACCATCTCTGTCGATTCACTGCCCGCACGCACAGCACTGCCAAGACGCGTACCCTCCAGCACCCACCAGAGCAACGCGGCGAGCACGGCCGTAAAGCCGATCACGAACAGGCGATACTTCGGATAGACAAAGCTGCCCCAGATCACCACGCCGTTCAGCATGTCGGGAACAGGCACGTTGTCGCCGAGCGGACCCCACACGAGAATCGCGCATTCCTGCACGACGAGCGCGAGCCCTACTGTCACAAGAATATGAAACTCATGCTGCTGAGCGTAGACGTGCCGCAAGATCAGCTTTTCGATGACCCACGCCAATGCGCCGACAACAATCGGCACGACGATCAGTGCTGTCCAGAAGTTCATCGACCACTGCATCGCCTGATAGCAGAAGTAAGCGCCGAGCAGATAGAAGGCGCCATGCGCGAAATTCACGAAGCGCAGCAGGCCGAACACGATCGACAAACCGACCGCGAGCAGGAAATACAGCATCCCCACTCCGATACCGTTGACGATCTGAAGAAGATAAACGTTCATGGCGTCTGTGTGAAGATTAGCGAAACGTCACCGCTTTTGTGCGAGCCGCGGTGTTCCCGGCACTGCCACGCACGGCACGCATCAGGCCAGCTTGCAACCGGTCTTGTCGAGAGGCAGGAACGATTGGCCCGAACTGACGATATCCGCGTAATCATCGGCGTTTTTCATCTTGTTCTTCGCCTTACCCTTTAACAGGTAGTAGTTCTTCAGCACCTGATGATCGCCCTTGCGGACTTCTTCGGGGCCTGTCAGTCCGTCGTATTTCATGCCCTCGAGCGTGGCCACCACTTTCTTCGGATCGACATTGCCGGCCTTCACGATTCCGTCCAGCAAAATCTTCGTGCAGATATATGAGCCCGCCAGGCTGTAGTTGGGATTCGTCTTGAACGCCGCTTGCGTGCGTTTGACGAGATCGCGATTGAGCGGCGAATCGATTGCGTGCCAATACTGCGCGCCGAAATAGACGCCGTCGCACAAGTCGGCACCCAGCGACTCGAATTGCTCGAGACCGGACGCCCACGCGATCAGAATCGTGCAGTTGTTTTTCATGCCGAAGCTCACGGCCTGGCGAAGCGTGTCGGAAGATTGTGAACCGAAGTTGAGGATCAGCAAGACGTCCGGCTTCGCAGCGACCGCGTTCGTCAGATAGCCGCTGAACTCCTTCTCATTGAGCGAGTGATAACTGTTGCCCACATGCTCGATGCCCTTGTCCTTGAAGACGGCTTTCGCAGCAGACAGCAAGCCGTCGCCGAATACGTACTGCGGCGTGATCGTGTACCAGCGCCTGGCTTTCGGCATCATCTGGATCAACGGACGGACCGTCTGCTCGATCGCGCCATACGTAGGCACCGACCAGCGGAAAGTTGCATCGTTGCAGTCCTTTCCGGTGATTTCGTCCGCGCCGGCCGTGGTGATGAAAACGCCGCCGGCTTTCTGCACTTCCTTGCCCATCGCCAATGCTTCGGATGACAAAATACCGCCCGCAAAGAAGCGCGCGTTCTTTTGCTGTGCGATTTCCTGCACGCGGCGCACCGCCGTTGCAGGCTTGCCTTCGGTGTCGAGCACCGAGTACGCGAGCGGTTCGCCCAGCACCTTGCCATACTGTTCGATGGCCAGCTTCATACCGAGGTCGGCGTACTTGCCGTTGGCAGCGAACGCGCCTGACATCGGCACGGGGCAGGCGAATTGCACGCCCCCGGCCTGAGCGAAGGCGCTGCGCGCGACGAGCGAGCCCAGCGTACCTGGAACGGCCGACAGCGCGGCCAGCTTCAACATATCTCGGCGATTCAAAATGACGCTCCTTGGAAGAGACACGCACTGAACGACTGCGAAAACTTGCTGGCCGCCCGTGAAGTTTGATCACTTGGCTTTGTCCTATTTATCATGATAAATAGGTTTGACTTGATCGTAGGTATAATAAATTCCAGTGTCAATAAGGCAAAATTCCTGGAGCAACGAGGCGGATATGCTTGCGCTTGGCGTTGCGCGGCCGAACACCGATGGTGCAGCACACAAAATTAGGAGCATTGAAAATGGCCACGGATCGAGCCAAGGCAGGCGCCGCGATTGAGATCAAGCAGCAAAAGCGCGGCGATCTGGTCGCGGAGGAAATCAAGCGGCTGATCACAGAGAAGGACCTGAAGCCGGGCGACCGCCTGCCACGCGAGGTCGAGTTGCAGCAACTCTTTTCCGTGAGCAAGAGCACGATCCGCGAGGCGCTGAAGTCGCTCGAGGTGCAAGGGCTTATCAAGGTAACGACCGGCCCGAGCGGCGGCGGCATGGTGGTGGAGGTGCCGCTGGATCGAACGCTGCAGCTTTTGCAGAACTATCTGTTCTTCAAGGACGTGTCCATCGACGACATTTATACCGTGCGCAAGTTACTCGAGCCGGAGCTTGCGGCCGGCGCGGTGCCGCATCTGACCGAACAGGATTTCGAGGCGCTGGAGGCCAGCATTGCATGTTGCGATCGGCCGGCTTCGTCGCACGGCGGCCAGGATATCGTGCGGCAACGTCAGGAAGATGTGAACTTCCACGACATTCTTGCGGCCGCGAATCCCAATCCGTTTCTGCGTTTCAGCTGCGAGTTGATCAACGAGATGATCCGGCAACTGATCGAGTTTCGCAACGATACGCCGCAGGCCGAGCATGAGCGGTTCGGTCAGGCCAACGTCAAGATTCATAAGGCGATCACGAAGGCGGCGCGCGAGCGCGACGTCGAAAAGGTGCGCGAGCTGATGACGGTCCATATGACTGAAGCGCCGCGGTATGTGAAGCGGATGAAAGGGAAGCTGCGCGGACGATTGATTCTTGATTCGGAGATCCGGCGTCGCGTGCGGGCGCGTAGTGTTGCTCCGGTGGAGGATGCGGGTCGTGTGGTCGAGGGGGAATGATGCGGTTAGCGGGAGGTGGGCGCTGATGGCGAAGGATGCGGTCGGCCGGGGAGTGGTGGGCGCTGACGGCGGGACGCTGCGGTCGCCGTGGTGGTAGCCGCGACGGGAATGATGCGGTCAGCGACGGCGGTTGCCGCTGGCGGGGAATAGATGCAATCGGGGGTGGATGGAAGCCGCTGAGGAAATGAGGCCGTCCAAGAGGGGTGGCGGAGCGCCGACGGGAATGATGCTGTTGGCAACGGGTGGTGGCGGCTGACTGCGAATGATGCGGTCGACGGCATATGCTTGGCTATGCTTGGCTGTGGTTGACCTGCGGTCCGGGCGCAGCTGCTATTGCCTGCGGACGGAATCTTGCTCACGTTCCCTGCCTATTGAGCCAGCTGTGCCATCTGGCGTAGGCGGGCATCGGCGGGAACGGCTCAACCTTTTGCCGCGCGCGCCGTTATTGCATCTGCATAGGCACAATCATTGGACCTTCATGGCACAAGCTATTCCCTTTTCCCGTAACACTGGCGCTGCGCGGGCACGGCACGCCAAGGTGATGTTGCTGCCTATCGCCCGACAGACGGCTGACGACCTCGCGCTACGCGCACATCTGGCGCTAGATGCATTACGTCGGGGCAACGGCGGAATGGGCGATGCTCAGACACTGACACAAGTCATGTTATTGACCGGATTTTTGGCTGAATCGGGCTTCGGCGCTGCAACCGGCGAGCAACTCAGTGCGGCGGAACGCGAGATAGCCAAGGTGTTCGACATCGGACGGGATGCCGGAAGATGGGCGCTAGACAGTGCTGCATTCACGCTGTTCGCGCAAATTGCAACCAACTACGACCAGCAATTGCACCGCGCTCCGCTTTGGGCTGTCACCGAAGCCAGCGAACGACTGGACCGCTTTACGGCAGGGTTGCCGTATCAACTTCCGGCGCGGAAAAGGGCTTAGTTGTCTGCGCGGTGTTATCGCGCCGTAAACGCAGAAACCCCACCTTTTTCGGGGTGGGGTTTCTGGTGCTGCAGGGGAGCCTGACGATGACGTACTTTCACACGGGTAATCCGCACTATCATCGGCGTAGAGTCGTTTCACGGTCCTGTTCGGGATGGGAAGGGGTGGGACCGACTCGCTATGGTCATCAGGCATGACTTGTTGCGGTACTGCCTGGGG